>LXQE01000148.1 GCA_003326195.1 Nostoc punctiforme NIES-2108 | reverse complement strand
CTTCAGTAAATGCAATAGGGTCACTGCTCAGGGCAAACGCATCTAAATATTGACAAGCCTGAATCAGGGTAAAATACACCAAGACTCAAACTAAATAAAGCTTTGAGGAAATTCGACCTCACTGATTATGAAAATGAGAATCATTATAAGTAGGGAGTTAGAGGCAGCCGACGGCTCGGCTGCCTGAATTTTCACGGTCAGTTCTCCACTCTTCTAGCGTAAGTATTTTCACAGTCTAATTCTCAATAGTTTTAGATTAATGACTAGGAATCACGAGAATATCAGCTCCAGTCAGGGATAAGCACAGGTTTTCAGGAGATTGAGCATAGCACGTATAAAACAGAAGAAATCGGGCATGGTCGTCATGAAATCCGCAATTACGTAACGTTATCTCAAATTGAATCTCGGCTTAACCCAGATTCAATTTGGTCAAATTTTAATAGTGTTGGGATGGTAGAATCTGTCCGTTCATTGGATGGTCAAACGACAGTCGAAACCCGTTATTTTATTAGTAGCCTTGAATCAGATGCTAAACAGTTTGGTAATTCTATTCGCAGTCATTGGGCAGTTGAGAATTCATTACATTGGGTATTGGATGTCGCCTTGAAAGAAGATAACTGTAGGATTAGGAAAGATAATGCTCCACAGAATTTTGCAATTCTTAGACATATTGCAGTCAATCTTTTAACTCAAGAGAAGCGTGTCAAACGTGGAATCAAGAATAAACAGTTTCTCGCGGCGATGGATAACAAATATTTACTAAACATTTTAGCGCTAGCTTAAAAATAGTAGATCAAAACTTCAGTTGAATGTTTTACATAAAAGTTTGATTTATTCTCTAAATATGTTTTTACGTAGCTCATAATTGAATTATTTTAGTATTGATGATTAGTCATTCAGTTGAAGATAAGCTAATTCAGATTTTTAAAAATATTTTATTTATTTTATTTATCATCCCATCAATTTTTAGAATTATCTATGTCATTTTGGAATCTCCCTTAGTTTTTATTAGTAAATAAGATGCGTTTGCCCTGNCGGCGATGGATAACAAATATTTACTAAACATTTTAGCGCTAGCTTAAAAATAGTAGATCAAAACTTCAGTTGAATGTTTTACATAAAAGTTTGATTTATTCTCTAAATATGTTTTTACGTAGCTCATAATTGAATTATTTTAGTATTGATGATTAGTCATTCAGTTGAAGATAAGCTAATTCAGATTTTTAAAAATATTTTATTTATTTTATTTATCATCCCATCAATTTTTAGAATTATCTATGTCATTTTGGAATCTCCCTTAGTTTTTATTAGTAAATAAGATGCGTTTGCCCTGGTAGGTATGGTTAGCAGAGAATTGAGCTTCTACCGAATTACGACGGATGCGAGACAACCACTATTACCAAGATGGTGGACACCTCGGCTTTGAGGATTATTGCGAGAACGAATTAACTAAACATGGGGGATATCGCCGGGTCAGAGATTTGCTATCTGCAAAGAAAGTAGTTGATACCCTGCCAGAGGAACTGAGGGTAAAAATCACTAAGCCCTCTCAAACTCGCTCCTTGCTCAAGCTGGTCAAGACTCCCGACAAGATGCTGCCCCTGAAGAAATACGTGCTTTAAATCAAGCATCTATTTCAGGTCAAAGTCAGTCAGAGCAAGGGTTCTGTGAATCATCACGAACTGCTCAGGAACACCTCACAATCTCTTCAAAAGAGATTGTTGTATCTCTGACACGCTTACAGGAAATTCGCATGAGGAGGAGACGGCTCATGCGCCCTTGGAGGGCGCGTCGCCTCAGTCTGTCGAGGGCGTGGAAGAGTTGGAGGAAGAGTTACCTGCGGTAACGGATTGTACGACGCTAGCGCTTGCGGATGCTGCACAGAGTCAATCTACTTCGTTGTTGGCTGAAAACCAGAATTGTGGCGTTGAGCCGCGAGACTGTCATGAAGGTGGTTATTCCGCCGCGCCCGTTGCCCAAAATGAATTTTCTTTAAATTCTGCGATGCCTGCGGCGGGCGTAGCCATCGCTAATCAAACTCAAGGGCAGGTAGAACAGGGTTATTCTGCTTCGTTGTTGGTTGAAAATTCAGTTTCAGGTGGAGAAATAAAAGCAAATCATGAGGATGATTGTTCCGCCGCACCCGTGGCAAATCCTGAAAAGTGGTCGTATGAGGCGATAGTTGCGCGGTCAAATGTACGACTAGAACGTATGCAGAAACTCAAAGTGGCGGCGAATTCGGAGCAGAATCCGGGGTTTGACTTTTTGCATGAGTGCTGGAATGATGATCCAGGGCTGGTGATAGTGATCAAGAAGTTGCTGATGAAGTTTCCGCAGTGGGGGATTGCGATTGTTGATAGGGTGCTGATGAAGTGGAATGAGTAGTGAATCTGTACAATCGAGAAGAGTTTGGGCTTGCTGTTTAATACCCAGATTTCCTTGTCTAGAGCATTACCCTGCAATGTCATTAACTTGATGACACCTCAACGACATTTTGGGCAAAGCTCTTATAAGCATCGCCCATTTGTTTAGCTATCGAGTCAGGAAAGACGTGAAAATCCCCAGCTTTGAGAGCTTTTATTATCCCGTCTGCCACAAGTGTTGGTGGCTGTGCAACCTCACTCATTCCTGCCGCATCGCCCATATCCGTGGCAATCGGGCCAGGGTGAACACTTAGCACAAGCGTGCCCTGCTCACTCAATAGTTCTCGTAATGCCTGGGTGATTGAATAGGCCGCAGCTTTTGAGGCACAGTAAGTAGCAGAGTCGGGGAAACCTTTGAGCGAAGCAACAGAATTGATTTGGGCANGCCAGGGTGAACACTTAGCACAAGCGTGCCCTGCTCACTCAATAGTTCTCGTAATGCCTGGGTGATTGAATAGGCCGCAGCTTTTGAGGCACAGTAAGTAGCAGAGTCGGGGAAACCTTTGAGCGAAGCAACAGAATTGATTTGGGCAAAGACACCACCTCCATTGGCTTTGAGTACCGGGGCAAACGCCTGAGCCATGTAGATCAATCCATATACATTGATCTTCATCTGAAATTCAAGAGCGGCGATCGCATTCTCAGCTAAGGGAGTTCCAGCTTGAAAGACTCCTGCATTATTGATAACGATTTGCACATCTGGGGCAGTTTGAGCAGCAGCAACAATAGATTGGGAATCACCTAAATCAACCTGAATTGGTACTACCCGTAAGCCGTATTGTTCAACCAATGAGGAAACACTGTTGAGCTGACGAACAGCCGCATAGACTTTGGTGGCTCCGTGTTCAATAAACGACTCAACTATCGCCTTGCCGATGCCGCGATTTGCGCCCGTAACCAAAATGGTTTTGTCTTTGATGTCGTAGTTCATTTGGATTTCTCTTTATGGTTTTCCATGCTCTGAAAAACCTTGGACAATCGCTTTAAGTTAGGCAAAGAAATTTAGCTGCTCTCTAGAAGAAAGACTGCGGCTTCCACCGCTCCTTCTAGCATGGTATCATCATCCATCATGCGAATCTAGCAACACCGATTTTTTAGCCGTCTTTGAAGTTTGTGCTTTTTGAGGCATTGCCCGTAAGTATTGAGGAAACTTATTTGTTGCTGCTTGTAAAGATGGGAGAAAGCCGGAGTCGGCACAGGCCAAATCTGCTGTAATTGCTTGGTTTGAGTGAGCGAGGCGGCAAAGGATTGTAATTGCGCTGTCTGGAGGATATTGCCGTAAATCCGGGCGTTTATCTTTGGAATAGCCGTGACGCAGTAGAGTTTCTTCTATATCACTTTGTACACCGTGGTTTACACTGAAATTTGTTGTGTCTGTGCGCGCTATTTTTGTTGGTAATTCGTAGGCTCTAATAATCTGCCTGCCTAATTTTATTTCTATTTCTTGCCTTGCAATCACTTGCAATCCCAATAATAATACACTCAACTGCCCATAACTCATTCCTTGGTGGTTTCCGTGCGGTTTCTTCATTTTTTGGTCGATATGTTTGGCTATTTCTATCCGCTTCAGCCATTCCACTATTAATGGAATATCATCTATCCGCTCGGAGTTGATTTTTACCTCTACTTCGCTCATCAATGCACCCCATCCCCGCACAATTCTTCACTTCACACTACCCCCAAATTCCCTCTTCTCATCCCTAAGATCAAAAATCGTCTTATCCCTTACCCCTCAAGCCATTAATTCCTTTTACTACCTCAAAATCAGCGAACGCACAGTTTTTACAACTTGGAAAACAATATATTTAACCCTTCGGTCATCGTGGGATGAGTCAAAATACCATCGCGCAGAACGGTGTAGGGCATCTGAGCTTGCATCACCATCTGCACCGTCGAAATCACTTCACCTGCTTCATGACACAACAGGGAACACCCTAAAATACGACCTGTATCTGTATCCACGATCGCCTTCAAAAGTCCATCGGTTTGACCGAGTGTTTTCGCTCTAGGAACGGCTGACGCATCCACCTTCGCCACGCGGATAGCATATCCTTGTTGCTGTGCTTCAGTTTCAGTCAAACCCACATGAGCCAGTTCTGGATCGATGAATAGACACGATGGAACCAATCGATCGCCTGTATTGCGATCGCCCCCATCAATTAAATTAGCTTTGATAATCCGATAATCATCGAGCGATATATGAGTGTATTGCGGGCCGCCATTGATATCGCCTAACGCCCAAATTCCGGGTACATTTGTCTCTAAGCGATCGTTAACTTGAATAAATCCGCGTGTATTGGTTGCCACACCAGCAGCAGCTAAATTTAAGCTCTCGATATTGGGCGCACGACCAACGGCGACGAGCAAATGCGACCCCTGGAGGGTAATTTCACGATCGCCAACTTGGATTTGCAGGATGGTTTCATTACCAGTGCGATTCTCCAAAGGAGACGCTTCGCGAACGACCCTCAACACCTTCGCCTTCAGCAAGAATTCAATACCATCTTGTTCTAGCAGTGTTTGAACTGCGATCGCTATATCTGGATCTTGCTGTGACAGGATTTGCTGACTTTGCCCAATAACAGTAACGCCAGAGCCAAAGCGCCGAAACATCTGGGCAAACTCTAAACCAATATAGCTACTACCGAGAACGATCAGGTGTTCAGGCAGGTATTCTAGCTCCATAATCGACTCACTCGTTAAAAACTCAACTTCAGTGAGTCCGGGAATGGTTGGAATTAACGGTCGTGTGCCTGTATTAATAAATAACCGTTCGGCGGTAAGTAAGCGATTGTTCCCCTCAGCCGTCGTTACTGCGATCGTTTTGGGGGCAACAAAGCGGGCTGTACCAATGATCAGTTCGTGACCCAAAGCAGTTTCTAAATTGTGCAAGTTCATTTCACGCATCCCTTGCACAACCGATCGTTTTCGTTGGATCACCTCTGCTAAATTAACGCTGGGTGTATTGGTTTTAACCCCATAAGCGGCACTTTTTCGCACTGTGTTTGCGACATTGGCACTCGCCACCATAGTTTTAGTAGGAATGCAGGCAATATTAATGCACCCGCCACCAATCATGTTTAAGCTGCGTTCAACCAGAGCGGTTTTACGTCCGTCAGCAACCAGCGCTGGTGCCAGTGTTTTACCCGCCTTGCCGCCGCCGATAATAATGTCGTCATAGTGTTGAGTGTCCACTTCCATATCCTTTGGGTTTGATCGGGTGAGTACGATTTCAAGAAGTTGTTATGAATTTTAGAAAAACTGGCTAACTAAGAGGGTTTTAGTGATAACGTATTTGGCGAGCGTAGCTCAAGATGCTTGCCCTAGCTGATTTTCCAAAAAGTTCATAACACCCGTGCTTAGGATTCAACTTTTTCTACAAGCTTGTTTCATCAAGATACGGTTGTTTTTATACACCTCTAAAGTTCCAGACTGCGGGTTATCCAACGTGCCATCCCACACCCAATATTCATAAATTCCACTCCGAAACTTATACACTCGAACACCTTCTGTCGCTTGCTTAGTTCCTTTGCCCAAACTTAAATTACCGTTGGGACTGGTCGCGCGATAGAGCAATTCACCGGAATTATAATTCTGCCAAATATTAATGTTGTACCGACCCTGGCATTTTGTACTCAGGATGAGGCCAGCAGTAGAATCAGCAGAAGCTGGTAAGGAAAAATTAGCTAATATACTGATTGGCAGAGCAAGAAGTAACGCGGATGTTTTCATGAGTGTTGTAAGATTAATGAGTTTGACATTACTGCATTGCTGCAACAACTTCATCTGTAGAAAGAACTGCATTGGCGATATACCCAAAGTTGATCAGTGCTGCCTTGTAGCCGTCGCCCAATTTCGGATGCCGAGGAGCTGCTGTTGCATCCTTAACGACAAGAACCTCAAATCCCTGTTCGAGCAATTCGCGTAGGTGAGCTTCAACACAAAGATTCGCCAACATTCCGAGTAGAATGACTTTGCTGATGTTGCGTTTACGTAGTTGCAAAACGAGATCGTTGGTTTGCGGCCCATAGACTTTGTGAGGACTGGCCACAATCGTCTTCCCATCCTCAATGAAGGGCTTGTAGCGATCGAGCCAGTCAGCACCCGATCCCAAGAATCCATCGAGGCTCAACGCGCCACGGCGATCGAACTCCTTAACCTCAAGCATCATTTGCTCTAGGTTGCCGGCAAATTTCCAATTATGATCGGTGGGGTAGTAATAGTGAGGGGAGATAAAAACCTCGAATTCATTCTGCTTTGCGGCTTTGAAGATTCGCTCAATGTTCTCGACGGTGTTGTTATCTTTAACACTCTCACCCACCAAATCCCAGGAAACCCCTTTTTCGCTCAAGACATCGTTTTGCGGATCGATGACGACTATTGCGGTGTCATTCTTGTTGATGTGCATGGTTTTTCTGCTTGCTTGTTGATTTTCACCGTTCTCTTTCTTAAAAACCATCTGCGATATGCAGCGTTTTCCCAGTGATTCAGAATCAGAATATCTTGGTTGCTAGAGCGATCGCGGTGGGCGAATTATCGGTCAGTAGACCTATTTCAGACTTTGACACCACTGCCTAAATGCTGTTTCAAAAACGCCAAGGTGCGATCGCGTGCCAATTCTGCAACTTATTGGCGATCGGCGGAACTAAGTGCTTGATAGATTAAAGGTGCAATGATAGCGATATTTTTCACCAACTCATCGGAGAGAGAAAATCGCTGTTTTAAGTAATTAGGATCGTTGTAACTCAGCCACACCTTGCCGTCAGTCGCTTCCCATGCCAGTACTTTCAGGGGTAAATCCAGGGCGATCGTTGGTTCTGCCACCATGAGAGAAGTTCCGGCTTTCGGGTTGCCAAACAGCAACAACTGTGTAGGAGGTAGGCTAAGTCCGACTTTTTCGGCTTCAGCCTGTTGATCGATGCGGGCAAAAACGGTGATGCCTTTTGCTTGAAGGATGGCTGCAAAGCGATCGATAGTTTCGGTCACTGCATACCGGCTGATCTGGCTGATGATGCCGTTGTTTGCATTCATCGCAGTGGACTTTTTGTAGGATAAAAACTGGGTGATATGACCGTTGGGCTTTTCAAAAATTGAGGTCTGACAATCCGGGGTGATCTTCAGGACGACGACCTAATATCCAGTGGTATTTGCGTTCGCGTAGCGTCTCCTTTGGAGAATCGCTTTGGTGAATTGGCAGGTCGTTGATGCTGGCAATACGCCATCGCATGAATCCATGTTCATCAAACTCCCAATTCTCATTGCCGTAAGAGCGAAACCAGTTGCCGGAATCATCATGCCATTCGTAAGCAAATCGGACAGCAATGCGGTTGTCTTGAAAAGCCCAAAGCTCTTTTATCAGACGGTAGTCCAATTCTTTAAGCCACTTACGTGTCAAGAATTGTGCGATCGCTTCACGACCAGATAGAAATTCTGAGCGGTTGCGCCAAACACTATCCGATGTGTAAGCAAGTGCTACTAGTTCAGGGTTACGTGTGTTCCAAGCATCTTCTGCAATTCTGACTTTTTGGATAGCGGATTCATTATCAAAAGGCGGTAGGGGTAGTCGAGAATTTCCGGGGTTATTCATAGTATGGTAGTGTAAAACGGCGATCGGCTGCTTCTTTACTAGAGGCGTAATTGACAACTACGGCTGCCAAATGTCTGGCAATTGAAGCACCAATTCCTTTAGATGCCCCCTTCACAACTGCGATTTTCCCGTCTAATGGTCTATCGCAAAAGTTTTGAGAGGTTAGTGGTGTTCAGATCCCCGACTTCTTCAAGAAGTCGGGGATCTAGCAGCCCCGCAAAATTAATGCGATAAACCACTAGTTTTTTCATGATGATTTCTTAGGATCGGGCAGCGTGAACTCTACAGTTTCGCTAGTGATTACTTTGTGCGTGGGGTCAGCTAGTTCGATCAGCACCTTGTGTACGCCAGGTTCCAGTCCGACCAGGATGATCGTTTCCCCACTGGCATCGACAAAGTGCCACGGCGCATCGTCAACGGTAATGTGAATGTGACCGATGCGCGGCGATACTTCGAGGGCACCTTTGCCAAACACTGGCAACACACGCAAATTTTCCGTCCGGTACTGGATGAAGACGCGTCCCTGTGCTAGCGGTTCGGGAAGCGGTGGATCGACAATCAGCTTGGGTGGTGCTTCGTTTTCAATCGCAATCAACGGTGACGATCCGATAATGTCCCTAGCGCTCGGTGTGTGGCTGTTCATAGCAGGTAATTACCTGAGAGTAGTTTGTCATTACGATCCATTTATAAGGTGAAACGGCGCAGAGTCATCGCTCCAGAGAAGCCATTAACGTTTCTTTGATGCGAGTTCCCAGACCGCAGTTGCGAATGCTTTCGGATCTTCCTGGGGCAGGTTATGACCGACGTTTGGAATGACTCGATGCTGACGTTTGCCGCTAAACTTCGCTGCCGTCGATTTCTCATCGGTTGCTGGCACAACACCATCTGCGTCCCCGTCCAGCGTGATCGTCGGCACCGTAATGGTCGGTTGCGCGGCGAGTCGCTGCTCAAGTTCCTCATACATGGGATAGCCGGCAGCAAGTCCAAGGCGATGGCGGTAGGAATGAATGACGACCTCCACATAATCGGGGTTGTCGAAGGCGCTGGCGTGTTGATCGAGCGTTGCCTCGTCAAAGTGCCAGTTCGGCGAATTGCGAGTCCAGAGAATCCTTGCAATCTCACGTCTGTTAGCCGTCAGTCCTGCGCGTCCGCGCTCGGTCTGGAAATAGTATTGGTACCAGATACCAGATTCGATCGCGGGTGAAAGTGGCAGCCCTGCTTTGGCAATATCCTGGATTAGGTAGCTATTGACGGACACCAGACCTGTGCATCGTTCAGGCCAGAGAGCCGCAACAACACAAGCAGCTCGTCCACCCCAGTCATAGCCAGCAAGCACAGCACGGTTTAGCTGCAATGCATCCATCAAGGCGATCGCATCAACACCGATGGCGGCTTGCTGCCCAGAGCGTGGTGTGGCACTGTCGAGAAAACGGGTTGATCCATGTCCCCGCAGGTAGGGAACAATCACCCGACATCCGCGTGCAGCAAGCATTGGTGCAACGTCAATGTAGCTATCGATGGAATACGGGAACCCATGCAGCAGCAACACCGGAGATCCATCGCTCGGCCCTGCTTCGTAGTAACCGATGTCGAGGACACCCGCTTTGATCTGATTGATGGGAGTAAACCTCAATTCAGATCGTTTGGGCTTGTCGAAGCTTGCGTGTGCGGTACCCATGAGTGCCATTTCTGTGAAAATGCTTGCTGCCGCCGTTCCCAAAAAGCGGCGGCGGTTGTGTTTAATTCCTTTGAGCATAGGTTAACTCTTTGGATTGATTAATGAGGCGATCGCACAAAGCACAGTCGCTTTACCCTTTTCCCCTACGCTAACTCGGTAAGCAGCAAAGCTATGGAAGAGCGTCTTTTCCTTTCCCCAAAAACATCGATTGCATCCTATTGCAGATGTTTCTTCAATTCAGCAGCAGCTTGAACAAACAGAGAGCGGACTTGTGGCAGTTCGGCTAAACCATTGAGCAGTCCAAAGTCATGAATCATGCCGTTGTACTGCACCGTTGTCACCTCTACCCCAGCTTCATCGAGCTTGCGTCCGTAGGCTGTGCCTTCGTCATGCAAAATATCGCTCTCTGCAACCACAATTAATGCTGGAGGCAAGCCTTTGAGTTGTTCAACCGTCGCTTGTAAGGGAGATGCGTAGATGTCTTTGCGCTTTTCTGGGTCAGGGATGTACAGGTCATACATCCACTTCATCGTGGGTACGGTTAAGTACCGTTTGTCGCCGAATTGATGATAAGAATTCGTTTCAAAATCGGCATCGACGATCGGCCACATCATGATATGTAACTTGATGTGTGGTCCTCCGTTTTCTTTCGCCTTCAAAGCAGTGACTGCTGTCATATTTCCGCCGACACTGTTGCCGACCACTGCCAGATTCTTGCCATCCACCCCAATCTCCTCACCATGCTCGGCAACCCATTTGGTCGCAGCATAAATCTCATTGATCGCCTGTGGGTACTGAGCATCTGGTGTGCGAGTGTAGTTGACAAAGACCCCTGCAAACCCTGAAAGCACAACCAGATCGCGAACCATGCGTTTGTGTGTTGGATAATCACCCAACACCCAACCACCACCATGAATAAAGATGAAAACAGGTAATGTGCCTTTGACGCCTTCCGGTCGCACGATATTGAGCGTAATCGAATAACCGTCAGCGATAATTTTCTTCTCAGACTCTTCAATACCTGAAAGGTCTACTGGAACAGAAGCCTGTGCATCCACGAGTACTTGACGTGCTTCGAGTGCAGTCAGTGTCTCCAGGGGCACACCTCCTGAATTCAGCACTTTCAAAAATTCCTTCACCCCACTGGAAAGACGTGGATCGTCTGCAACTTCCAAAATTTTTGCTGCTGACGAGTTTATTTGAGCAACCATGACATTCTCCTTTGATAAGTAGTAAACAATCTGTTGAAATGACACTGTTAAGTGAATTGATTTAACAGTGATACTTGATTCAGCAGTGATTGTGGAATGGCAATCACTTTCTACCGACATCGTTTCCCAGCCGGAATTATTTGTTACTGGTGAAAAGGTTGTTGACCTAGCGGGTCGCTGCCTCGATCGGTTGTTTCCACACCGCAGCAGCATAGAGCGAGTCCTCAAAATCGGGGGCAATATCGCCTGTGATACGTGCCTCATGATGCGCCCAGTCCTTAAAGAACAAGTCGTGACTAATGCGCGATACTATTGCAGGTACGTCGCGGCGGATGCTATGGATGTCACCAACTGGCAATCCGAAGCTGACCAAACCAGCAGGATTAAATACGTGAATGTCTTTCAGATAAGGGGCAGTGCCAGGTACTTTTTCTTGGTATTCGTGGGCGCTACCGAGGTAAGGATGTGCCCCCAAACCGTCGTCGCGCAGGTCTTCTGGTGGCTGGTAGCGATCGCGCCAGAGGGCAATATGCTGGGCAAAGTCAGCTAGTTCGGGACGCTTTGTTGGGTCAACGAAGTAACCAGTGCCAGCGATCGCAAAATCAAACTCGAAAACATCATCGTTCACCTCGATGGCAATGCGTTCGCCTTTGGCGGCGGCTTCCGCATCGCCCAGTTTCCGTGCCGATTTCCAAGGTGCAGATAGATGGATGTGAAAGTTCGGGAAAGCGATCGCTCGCTTAATCGAGTTCGGGGGTGGCGCGGTTCCTGCTTGACGAAAGTGCCAAGCCTGGAACCAGCGGGCTGCATCGGGTAGTTGGGGATAGTTGTCGTAAGCACCAGGGTAATCCCGTACCCGAAGGACTGACAGAGATGCGATCGCCGATCGCCGTACAAATAGATGTACTGCCTTCGCGCCCGATTCCAGCGCCACTCCTGCTGCATCGAAAGCTGAAGCCGCCGCACCCAGCACCGCCACAGTCTTACCGCGCAGTGCTTCAAAATCGATGGCATCGGCGGTATGTGCGTACAACGTGCGGGGTAAGTCAGCCAGTATTGGAGGTATGTACGGACCACCCGTGCCAGCCACGCCATTGGCGAAGATAATTTTGCGCGTAGTCTCTAAGAGCGGGACACCGTTTACCTCAAGGTGTAGGCGGAAGAAACCTGCGACTGGTTCAATCCGCACCAACTTCGTCTGGTAACGAACCTGGATACCCAGGAAATGCCGATACCAACTGAGGTACTCAGCCCAAGCCACTCGCCCAATGCGATCGATCTTCGCGTAGGCTGCCGCACCGTGTCGCGCTTCGTACCAGGCTTGAAAGGACAATTCTGGGATGCCTAATTCTGGACCAGGCAGATGTTTCGGTGTGCGGAGCGTTCTCATCCGCGCTCGCGTCAACCACACGCCTGCATGAGCCTCGTCATCGGCTGCATCGATCTCCGTCACGCGACCGATCCCAGCACGCCGTAGCGCAAATGCAAAGGTACTACCACTGCCGCTGCCACCTATTATAGTGACATTGTGATCGATGCCAGGGCGATCGGGCACCCAGTTTTCGGGATCGGGGCCGAGCAGGCGTAGTGCTTCGCGGGCAGTAAAATCGAAATTGCTTGTTGTCATGTCGATCTCCTCATATCTCGTTGCGATGGATGGAAGAATCGGAATAGCATCTTTTGGACTTCAAATCTGTGCCATACCGCCATCAACAAACAACTCAATGCCGTTCACGAAGCTACTGTCATCTGAAGCGAGAAAGACAACGGCTTTGGCAATCTCATCGGGTTTGCCGACTCGTCCCAGTGGGATGGTGCTGGCTTGGCTGTCCACGAATTCTTGCAACTGCTGGTCATTCAGTCCCAAATGATCGTAACCAGGAGTCGGAACCACACCAGGGCTAATGGCATTAACTCGGATCTTGCGTTCTCTGAGGTCGAGTATCCAATTCCGAGCAAACGATCTCACGGCGGCTTTGGTGGCGCTGTAAACACTGAAAGCTGGCGTACCTTTTATAGAAGTAATGGAAGCATTCAGGATAATAGAAGCGCCCTCTGGTAACAGTGGCAGTGCCTTTTGTACGGTGAACAGCAAACCTTTGACGTTTACGTTGAATGTTTTGTCAAAGTGTTCCTCAGTGATTGCTCCAAGTGGGGCAATTTGTCCACCGCCAGCATTAGCGAAGATGATATCGAGGTGTCCAACTTCAAGCTTAATGGTGGCAAACAGACGATCGAGGTCTGCCAGATTAGAAACATCGCTCTGCACAGCCGTAACATTTTTACCAATGGCTTCTACAGCAGCATCCAGTTCGACTTGGCGACGACCTGTGATGTAGACATAGGCACCTTCAGCAACAAACTGTTTGGCTGTGGCAAGACCGATGCCACTGTTGCCACCCGTGACAAGGGCGATTTTTCCTTCTAGTTTTTTCATTATGTTAATCTGATGGGGATTATGGATTTGTATGAACCATTGAAGTGTTATTGGTTCTGTTGCATCACAGCTTTGAGAACAGTAGATTTAACCCTTCATTCATTGTTGGAACCAGTTGGGGCAAAGGCTGTATCTTAACTTAGTGTCATTTGGCAATGACTCCTGCTTGAGAAAATGGCTTTATTGTCGCGATCGCGATTTTCCTGTTCAAAAACACCAGATCAAGCGAGCAGACGCAACGATTCCTCCCAAAGGCGATCGGCGTTGTTCGTGTCGAGGGCGTAGGGAGCAACACCACTGTAGTCTTTGGTTCGCTGGGTAACGATCGTAGCTTCGTTACAGTCCTCGAAGTAGCGACCACCAATGCCCTCCAGCAAGGGGGAGGTTGCCAGGAGAACAGAGGTGGCAGCACCCTGTTCCGGTGTCTTCTGCAGATCCGGTGGGGTCTGGATACCACCAACGTGGCGTTGGAGATTGGTGGCGATCGCCCCAGGCATCAAAGCATTGGCAGTAATGCCATCCCTGAACCAGCGCCCAGTAGCAGCGACAGCGAAGAGTACGTTCGCTGTCTTGGACTGCCCGTATGCCAACCACGGATCATAGGGACGGAACGCGAAGTGGATATCATCGAATACAATCGGCGAGAACATGTGGGCGCTAGAACTGACAGACACGATGCGCGCAGCACCGTCCGCCGCCAGAGCATCGTGGAGTCCGAGTGTTAGAGCGAAGTGTCCGAGGTGGTTGGTGGCAAACTGCATCTCCCAGCCTTCGGGTGTGTGTTGTTCGGGCAATGCCATTACCCCTGCGTTGTTGACGAGGATATGTAGTGGTTCATTCCACGCGGCAATGAATTTAGCGATCGCTCCTCGGTCGGTCACGTCAAGTTCGGCGACGTGAATATTTTTATTCCCAGTGGTAGCAGTGATGTCAGCCGCCGTCTTTGCCCCAGCATCGACGTTACGCACAGCCAACGTAACTTCGGCTCCAGCGTGAGCCAACGCCCGCGCTGTTTCTACACCGATACCCGATGCTGCTCCCGTAACGATCGCCCGTTTGCCAGAGAGATCGATTCCCTGTGCTACCTCAGAGGCGGTAGAGTGCCGTCCAAATGGTGTGGTAATTCGTGTCATTGCGTATTCCTTTATAGATGTTAGGAGCGATCGCTGACTTCTAGGTAAGTTGAGTTGGCTGGATTTTGTACTTTGTGCTTAACGAGAAGAGTTTGTCGAGTGCAACTTGCTTTAATTAAATCAGCTGCTTTTTCACCGATCATAATGGTGGGTGCATTCGTATTTCCCGTGGTGATTCTTGGCATGATGGAAGCATCAACAACTCGCAATCCCTCAACCCCATGTACCCGCAACTCAGGATCGACCACTGCCATTGGGTCAATGCCCATTTTGCAAGTGCCAACCGGATGCCATACAGTGCTGCAAGTGTCCCGAATGTAAGCTTCGAGTGCTGCATCACTCTGCTTGTCAGCACCCGGAGCGATTTCCTTACCGCGAAACTCATCCAAAGCACTTGCACCGAACAAGTTACGGAGTAATTTAATCCCGACAACTAACTTTTGCACATCAGTTTCACTTTGGAGAAAGTTCATTTGAATCATCGGTGTGTCTTTGGGGTCGGGGGAACGCAAACTGACACTACCAATGTTTTGAGGATGAGTTAAACAGACGAAACTTGTAAATCCTAAACCAGAGTGGGCATAACCAGGCGGTGCCAACACAACCGGGCCGAAGAGAAACTGTAAATCTGGCGCGGCATCCAGATTACCCGGAGTATGTAAAAACAAGCCAGCTTCAGCGATACTACTGCTGCTTGCCGTATGTAAATCCTGAGTTGCCTCGTGTGCCACGGACACGACAGGGTGGTCTTGGAGGTTTTGACCGACACCCGGCAAATCAGCCACTACCGGAATTCCCATCGCTTGCAGGTGTTCTGCATCACCAATGCCGGAAAGCATGAGCAATTTGGGCGAATCGAACACGCCAGCACTTAAAATCACTTCGGAGTTTACCCTAACCTGGTGTAGCATGTCCTTGTGCAGGTATTCTACCCCAATAGTGCGAGTACCCTCAAACAACAAGCGAGTTACCAACGCTCCTGTGGTTACAGTCAAATTGGGACGCTGGAAAATGGGTAACAGGAAGGCAGCGGCCGCGCTGTGGCGCTTACCATCCTTGATCGTCAACTGATAGAGTCCTGCTCCTGACTGCTGCATTCCATTGGGATCGGGATTGTGGTCATATCCTAGTTCCACTGCTGCGTCTACAAAACGTTGGGATACCACAGCAGGCGCAATCAGATCGGTGACACTCAACTCTCCATCGACCCCGTGAAATTCAGACGCGCCTCGTGAGAAGTGTTCTGATTTCTTGAAGTAGGGCAAAACATCAAGGTACGACCAACCGGGATTGCCCAATGACTGCCAGTGGTCATAATCGTGAGAATTACCCCGCAGATAAATCATGATATTAATCGAACTGCTGCCGCCCAGGACTTTGCCACGGGGACAAAAGATTTTGCGATTATTCAGGTAGGGTTCTGATTGGGAGAAATATGCCCAGTCCACCTCAGAACCTAGTAGACTGAGACATTGCGCTGGGATGTGAATTTCTGGTTTCGTATCGGGATTACCCGCTTCAAGTAGTAACACAGTTGTGTCGCTGTCTTCTGTCAGACGGTTGGCGACAACGCATCCTGCCGAACCTGCACCAATTACAATGTAGTCATAATTAGTCATAAAGTTCTCTTCCTCTGTTATCTACAATGGATAAATGGAGTCAAGAATGAACTGATTAAAGAGCGATCGCTGAAATACTGTTAGTTATTCATTTACAACACCCGATCTGCTGAATTTAACTGCGTACCAATGGTGTATCCACCAAATGTTCTGCTAGAAACCAAACTTGCGTCTCATTGGTTCGCAGGACTTGGCTCACTAACAAGTCGTTAGTGCCGCTATCTTGATTTGTTGCTGTTTTATCGATCGCTACTCTCAATTCCCCAACGATCAATTCGTGGGCTTCCAGTAACCGCGACAACATCACAGGTACTTCCTCAACACCGTTGGGCGGACGCTTAATCTTAGTGACTTCTGCCACATGGCGCGGATCAGCGATGTCTGACGACAAGCCGCAAAGCGTCTACGCCACGCCTCCCAGTGTTTGTACTCGTTCACCCAGTGCATCAATTAACTCAATTTGTTCGCTGGCGTGTTTGTCGAGTAACAGATGCAGTTGATAAAACGTATGTCCGCGCATCAACCAGTGATGTTTCTTGTAAAGGTGATAGAGAATAATCGTATCTGCCAAAATTTGATTGACTAAAACACAGCTTTCGCTGCGGGCACTAGGGTTGAGAACAATTGGCAAATCACGAAGAGTACCATATTGTTGAATTTCATATCCATGTTGATGCAGTAAGGGTTGACTGCCATCGACTTCAGTGATACTTGTATTTTGAGTCGGCACGATCGCATCTCCTAGAGTCATAATTAGGTCTGTTCTATTTGTATGTACCGAGAAACTGCTTCTCTTAGAATTGCGATTACTTCACAGCATTACTTGCTGCTTCAATCACTTTGGTAACTTCTTTTGGATGAGAGATAAAAGGAACATGACTGGAGTTAACTTCGGTTGTCTTAGCATTAATCCGTTTAGCCATAAATCGTTGAAGTTCAGGGTTGATGGCGCGATCGCTTTGAGTCACGATAAACCAGGAAGGAATCGTTTTCCAGGCGATTTCATTCACTGATTGCTCAAAGGCTGCGCTGGCGATCGGCTTTTGGGTTGCTGCCATCACTCGCGCCTCAGCCTTTGATACGTCTTGGGCAAAAAATTCGTGAAACTTTCCGCGATCGACATAGAGGAAGTTTGCAGCATCAGACACAATTGCCGTACTAATCGGAGGTGCTGCATACCTTTTATTCAAATCACTCGTCTTTTCACCGGCATCTGGTGCGAAAGCATTAACATAAACCAGAGCTTTCACCTGTGGATTGCCAGCCGCCGCACCCGTGATTACATTTCCACCATAGGAATGTCCAACTACTACAACAGAACCCTTCTGACTCTCAATCACCCGCTTCGTCGTTGCCACATCATCAGCAAGAGAAGTGAGCGGAATCTGCACAGCAGTAACTCTGTAGCCATCCTGCTCTAACAATGGAATAACGTGTTGCCATGATGTACCGTCAGCATAAGCCCCATGAACGAGAACGATCGCAGGTTTAGAGTTGGACGCTTGAGGTAATTCTTTGGAGGTGGCTGGTGTTGGATGCATTGATATTCCAACGACAACACTGAATGCAAATAACCACAGCAACAATTTTTGAACTTTTTTCCATGTAAAAACCATCATTGCGATCGCCTCTGTATTCTTGCTAAATTGCTGAAATCTCTAATTCTTGCCGTCCGTATAGAAGTTATGAAATACTTGTTGGGATAAGCATCAAAAACCTTAATCATTTGCAGCAACAATGGCTGCCATTATCTGCTCAACAGTCCAGCGATCGAGATAGCGAATTCCATTAATAAACAAAGCGGGTGCAGCCTCCACTCCACTTCGCAGTCCACCTTCGATGTCTGCATTGATACGAACGACATACCTTCCCCTGGATAAATCCTGCAAAAATTGAGAAATATCAAGTCCTAAACGATTGGCGTACTCTACTAGATAGCCATTCTCTAACTCTTGTTGATGAATGAACAATATTTCATGCATTTGCCAAAACTGCCCTTGAACTGCTGCTGCTTCTGCGGCTTGGGCTGCCCGTTGAGCATGAGGATGAATCTGTTTCTGGGGAAAGTGACGGAAGATAAAACCTAAATTGTTTTCTCCAAACTCCAGCTTCAATTGCTGCCCGGCAACTTTAATCAATCGATAAACGTTGGCACTTTGAAAACATTCATAATCTCCATACATGACGAATACTACAGCAGCATTCAGTACACCTTGAATATGATCTTGGGTTGAAGGCAGAACGAATAAAGAACGATTATCACGGTTGTAAGTCATGTTTCGGTTTGTATTAAGCAAACTTAAGCCTTACAACCCAACTGCGCTAACATTGCTATGGATTCAATATAGACAATTGACCCTCTCTTGTCGTCCACTCTGAGTTGACATTTTTGTACAATCCAGTGACGGACGAACCCGTCCAGCTTGTAGTGGAAGGTTGTCTCCAACTTTAGTTGGAATTTGGATACCAACTTTAGTACAGCTTACAAACTGACAATCCCACGCTTAACAGCAGTAATCACGGCTTGTGTGCGATCGCTCACGCCCAATTTGCTCAAAATCCGATTTACATGAGATTTGACGGTACTTTCACCAATAATCAAAACAGTCCCAATTTCTTGATTACCCATTCCTTGTGCCATCAAACGCAGCACTTCCAACTCTCGTTCACTGAGTTCTGGATTGCTCATTCGCTGCAATAATTTTGCGCCCACTTCTGGCGGAATGTATTTCTGACCATTATGAATGGCGCGAATCGCATTCAAAAGCTCGCCAGGTTTAGCATCCTTAAGCAGATAGCCTTGAGCGCCCGCCTGTAAACCGCGATAGATATCTTCATCGCCATCGTAGGTCGTGAGTACCGCGATTCGAGCCTGCTTAAATTCAGCACAAATTGCCATAATGGCTTTAACACCTCCCATTTTGGGCATTCGTAAATCCATTAGTGTGACATCAGGTTGGTATTCTCGAAACGCGGCGATCGCCTGCTGCCCATCTTCAGCTTGAGCGATCACTGTCATTTCTGGATCGCGGTTAATGATGGTTGCTAGACCCTTTCTGACTATGGCATGGTCATCAACAATTAGCAGTTTAATCTTAGTGGATTGGCTCATTGTAATTCTCACTCTCGATTGATAGTGACAATAATTTCTGTTCCTTGACCCGGTTGGCTTTGAATTGTTAGTTGTGCGCCAATGCGCTCTGCTCGTTCGCTCATTCCTAATAAGCCGAACCCACCGCTCAAAGGAATGCTACCCACTCCAAAACCCCTGCCATCGTCTTTAATCTGTAAGATAAACTGTGTTTCGTTGTACACTAACTCAACCCTAATTTCGCCAGCACTTGCGTATTTAATCGCATTGGTTAATGCTTCCTGCCCAATTCTAAGTAAGTTATTCTCCACTTCGGTTGGTAAGGAATAGGCTGTACCCTGAGTTTGGCAAATCAGGGCTGTGTCGGTCGTTGATCGCATTTGAGCCACTATACGATGCAGGGCACTCTCTAAATTACCTTCTTCTAGTAGCTGCGGACGGAGTGCTGATACGGA
Organism: Nostoc punctiforme NIES-2108; assembly: GCA_003326195.1. Classification (GTDB taxonomy): domain Bacteria; phylum Cyanobacteriota; class Cyanobacteriia; order Cyanobacteriales; family Nostocaceae; genus Nostoc; species Nostoc punctiforme_A. Next base: position 221,876 of record LXQE01000148.1, on the reverse strand, counting down.
TCGCCGTGCCCCTGTTAGCCCAGCGCGTGCTAGTTCCTCAATCATTTCCAGATGTACTTGGGTTGCTTCCGGGTCATCCGCCAGCACTTGTGTTGCTGCTCCAACCTGAAGTAAAATACCCGTGAAGGATTGAGCCAGTGTATCATGAATTTCTCGCGCCATCCGGTTGCGTTCTTCCAGAATAGAAGCTTGCTGGGCGCGTTTGCGTTCGCGCAGTGCAGCGTTTCGCTGTTCGCTAATGTCAAGAATTATTCCTAGCATCCGCACAGGCTGTCCAGCTGTGTCATAAATTCCTCGACCTCGACCTACCAGCCAATGAATACTGCCATCTGGATGAATGACTCGATATTCAGCTTCAAAATCAGTATGAGTTGCTAGAGCTGTTGTAACAGCTTGCTCAACCCGATAAATGTCTTCTGGATAAACGCGATCGCGCCATGCCTGATAGCTGCTCTCAACCTCACCGGGAACTAACCCCAGCAATCGAGCATAATTGTCGTTCCAATCTATTTTGTTCTCCGTGATATTCCAGTTGCAACTACCGATGTGCGTGAAGTCCATCGTCAGCCTGCGTTGCTCTTCACTTTGTCGCAAGGCATTCTCCACTCGTTGGCGCTCTTCAATCTCCTGGGAAAGGAGCAAAGTCCGCTCAGTAATTTGCTGTTCTAACGTTTGGTTGTAGTCGGCTAGAAGTTTCTCTGCTTGTTTGCGCTCAGTGATATCTTGAAAGGCTACAATCGCATAAGCTACCATGCCCTGTTCGTCAAAGACTGGAGTGCCCCATACCTCAATGGGAATGGTGGCGGTATTTTGGCGAATTTCTACGTCATCAACGGTGGTGCATTCGCCGCTCAACGCCCGGATAACTGGCATTTTTTCAGTGGGATAGATTTGATCCGTTCCCGTCACATAAAATTGATAAGCCTCTGAGATTTGCTCCGCCGGCACAGCAGGATCAATCCCTTTACCCATGAGTTGAATGCCACGTTGATTGGCGTAATAAGGGCAACCCTCTGCATTGACGATGCCAATGCCCACCGGAACTGCTTCTAGAAATTGAGTCATCCTGCTTTCGCTTGCCCGAAGCTTTGCATAGAGTGTGGCATTTTCGATTGCGATCGCTGCCTGGGATGATAACAGATTTAAGACCTGCGTTCGCTCTGCTGTAAATGCCCCAGCAGCTAACCGATTTTCCAGATATAATACACCAACAAGCCGATTTTGATTCAGCAGTGGTAAACACAAAATGGATTGAGGCTGATAGTGTTGAATATATGGCTCATTGATAAAATTACTTTCACGAGTAGCGTCACTTAAGATTACACATTCATGAGTACGAATAACATAATTAATAATTGATTCAGGTAGATGATTTCTAATAGGGATAGATTGCAATACTTGTGTAGCATATATATTCTCACCTTCATTAAGTTCACCAGACGCTTTAATCACCCATTCCCCTGAGTTCTCTAAAATCAAAAATCCTGTTTGTGCGCCAGCATTTTCGATTAAAATCTTCATTAAAGAACTGAGTAACTTATCCAGTTCAATTTCACTCAAAATTGCTTGTGACGCTTTCATCACCGCAGCTAAATCGAAAGCAATGGGTGAGTGATTGGAGGTGGTGACAGAAGTTTTAGGGTTTGGCGAAGCCGCATCCGACGATTGAGGAAATAGCTGTGGATAGCGAGTTTCTAAATCTCTTACTTTCGCAATTGCTCCCCACCGCTCATAGCAGTAGTGAGCTTCTTTTATGTAGGTTTGGGCAAACTTTTCCCGACCACGAGATAGGTAAAATTTGGCAGCTAATTCGTAGGCTAAGGCTTCTTCTTGAATGTACTCATTGTCTCTAGCACCAAGAATTGCTTGTTCGTAGAACTCTTCTGCGTCAAATAACTGCCCTAAAACTCGCGCTTTCTCTGCCTCAATTAGATAATACTTATGCAAATGATTCATCGGAGCATACTGTGCCCAGTGTTTCATTTCTTTTTGATGAGCCGCAACTTTTTTGAGGATTTCTGGCTGTGCTTGAGCGCAGCTTTCAGGATATATTGCAAGTCTAGTCAGAGAATCATAAAAATAGTATAAAACCTTAGCAAAGGTAGCTGTCATCTGAAGTAAATAATTTTCTGCTATATCTGAGTTATGAAGTGCCTGATTATACTCATAAAATAAATAGCATAGGGAAAGCTTATTAAGATGTACATTGAAGATTGCAAATCCATCATTTGCTATTTCATGCTGTGGCAGTTTGCTTTCCTCATTGTATACTTCTCCAATTAGACGGCATGGATTAACTGAGCGTCCGATTAAATTCAAGATAGACTGCTGATATACCTGATTCCAGGTAAGTGCTATTTCTTGTTTAATTTGACGGATTGCTTCACCATGTTTTGTCATTTTACGTTCAAGTTCCACGAGTTCTTTTCCGACAGCAAAGGAGTGAAAGCAATAACAATGAGCGCAATAGGCAGCAAACTCTAAATCTCCAGTTTCAAGCCCACTTTGATAGCCTTCTAGGAATTGTGGCAAGGTTTCCCTGACATGTTTCTTCCAAGGGATAATAAAGCTACTTACAATTGTTACAGTCCGAGATTTGATTGCATGGGTATATGGCTGTGACAAAAGTCTTAGGGCAAGCTGCCCAAACCTGTAACCAGACTCGATGTTTCCAACCATCCCACAGAGAATTAACCCAAAGTTTGCATAGGCAACAGGAGACGTAGACGCATTTCCATACTGAATTGACAAGCTGACTTGTTTAGACGCAAATAGAGGCATCAAATTAGGAGCCGCAACTTGGGCAATGGTTGTTATCCTTGATAGGATTTTCATTGCTTCTAACTTGTTTGGTTCGACCATTTGGGGCAAATTACTCAACCTTTCAATCGGCATCTCGCTAAAGAGTGATGCGATCGCGTCTATTTCAAGCTGAATATCCAACTGGTTTGGCTGTTCGGGAAACCTAATTCCCAATTGCTGTAAAACGTGCAATGCTGTATTTATCGCTTTTAAGAGATGGTTCTGCGCGATGTAAGTTTGAATTTTTATGTCATAGATTTTTACGGGATCAAGAACTGTCTGACTTTCTTGTAAAACGATCGCTGCCCAGGATTCTACCTGCTCAAAATCGCCACACAAATACGCGACTTCTGTTGTTTCTAAATATAAATCTAATGTCAAGTCATAGTTTGTTTGCCAGCTAGAAGCTGCTAGCCAAACTCTTGATATAGCTAAATATTTTTTCGCCATACTATAGGCGATCGCAGCTTTTGCTTTCTGTCCTGTGATTAAATTTAATCTAGCAATTTCATTGCGTTCTAGTTGATCTGTGACAAGCTCAATTCCATGATTAAGATGATCGACAATTTCAAACAGTCGGTCTGAGAGTCTCTCTGGCAAAGTTTTTCCGAGGAGATTGCGACCAATTTGTAAATGAACAATTTGTTTTTGCGACTCATCGATTAAGGTGTATGAGGCTTGCTGCACGCGATCGTGCAAGAACTTATACTCTTGAATTAACAAGTTTTCATCTAATTCAGATAGCGGTTGAATTAATCCAACTTGTATGGCTGTTAGTAAATCTTGAAAAATCGTTTCAGGTGGTTGATCACAAACAATCGATAGAGTATCTAAATTAAATTCAGCGCCGATGCAAGCAGCTAACCGGAGAATTTGCTGTGTATTTTCTGGCAGTTTCATCAACTTGTGAAGCATCAAATCCACAACATTATCAGTGATATTTTGGGCTTGGATCTGAGCTATGTTCCACTGCCAGCTTAAGTATTGTGCATCAAAGGTCAATAAATTTTCACTATGCAGCATTCTCAAAAATTCACTGACAAAGAACGGATTGCCCTCAGTTTTACGCAAAACTAACTCAGCTAAGGGACGAACGATGTCTGTATTCCGATGCAGCGTCTCGGCAATTAACTGATTCAACGGCAAGAGCGTTAAGGGTGCTAAGATAATTTCCTGAAGCACTGCCCCTTGTTTTCGCAGTCTCTCTAGCATTAATACTAATGGATGCGTTGGATTTACTTCGTTATCTCGATAAGCTCCAATCAAAAATAGTGATTGGGCTTGCTCATCCAGCAGCATCAACTCAATTAAATTCAGCGTTGCTGAGTCTATCCATTGCAAGTCATCTAAGAATATCACCAGGGGATGTGATTCTGAACAAAACACCCGCACAAACTGCCTAAAGATTCTGTGAAAGCGATTTTGAGCTTCAGTTGCTCCAATTTCCGGTACAGCTGACTGCTTGCCGATAATTAATTCAACTTCCGGGATCACATCAATGATGATTTGTCCGTTGTTTCCCAAAGCGGTTAGAAGTCGCGATCGCCACTGTTGCACTTGTTCGTCTGGTTCACTGAGCAATTGCTGCACCAATTTTTGCAGAGCATCTGCGATCGCGCTGTAGGGAATATTGCGCTGAAATTGATCGAATTTACCAGAGATAAAATATCCGCGCTTTTGGGTAATTGGTTTATAGATTTCTTGCACTAACGCAGATTTACCAATGCCAGCATAGCCAGATACCAACATCATTTCGACTTGGAATTTTGGTTCGCCTCTTTGTTCACTTTGTGAAGTTGTTTCTGAATTGTTTGGTAAAGAAGCAATGCGATTGTCCTCCGGACACGCTACGCGAACAAACGCCGCCAGTAACATTGCAACTTCCTTGTCCCGTCCATACAGTTTTTGGGGAATTTGAAACTGACCCGAAACGTCTTGAAGCGCCAGTTGAATGCTAGAAATTTGACCGATTTCTGATAATTGTTCAGCACAGATTTCTAAATCTGCTTTGATGCCCCAGGCACTTTGATAGCGATTTTCAGCATTTTTCGCCATCAGTTTGAGAATGATATCTGAAACTGGCTTGGGAATCGTTGTATTTATTTCATTAGGCGGAATAGGATGTTTGGCAATATGACAATGGACTAGCTCCAGCACGTCTGTGGTGGGAAATGGTAGTTGTCCGGTGAGCAGTTCGTAAAATGTCACACCAAGGGAGTAAAAATCGCTGCGGTAATCGAGTAAACGGTTCATCCGCCCGGTTTGCTCTGGAGATAGGTATGCCAGTGTCCCTTCTAAAACATGAGGACTTTTGAAAGTCGGATTCGTGTGGTTAAATTGGGTGGCAATTCCAAAGTCAATAATTTTGACAACACCGGTATCCAGATTGAGAACTATATTTCCAGGGTTGATATCTTTATGAATGACACTGGCTGCATGGATTCTGCCTAGAATCTCGGTGAGGGCGATCGCAAAACCTAGAAAAGTCGATAAAGGCATCGGGCAGAATATATCTGGACGCTTGTGCATCCATTGCTCTAAGGACTCTGCCCCAAAATCTTCTAATAGAATTACCAAAGTGCGTTGATAGTCTAGCTGGCTGTATGCCTTCACTACTCCTTCCACTGTGAGGGAACGGATAATTTTATATTCCTGTCTGTAACGGGTTAGTTCTTGAGGTGAGGGATAATCAAGCTTTAGCATTTTTACGACGATCCCTACTCCATCGTCTCTGATGCCCCGATAAACTAGAGAATTAGAACTTTCGTATATTTTGTTTTGGATAGCAATACCAGGTAGAGCAATCATAGAGCAACTCTTAAGAGGATAATCTGGCATAACCCAAACTATACAGCAATCCAGCTATCTACATTTTTCATCTTCTAAAATCCTATTTGGTTTTGTTCATTTCTAGCCAGTTGTAGAGTGGGAACTGAACTCTGTTGAGCGCTGTATCAATTATGTAGAGCCATTCTACAGCACTCATTTGACAACTGGCATAGCACGGGACATCAGAAGCGGAAAGCTTTGCTTTATCCCTCGTACAGCTTCTTCACTGTCCCGTTGTGTTGATATCTCCATTGAAACTGCAACTTGAAGACATTGGATGCCAAATTGCCAAAATTGTTTAGAGGTTATCTTCTCTCGTATTCCAACTCCAGAACACTCAGCAATTTCTCTTCTACAACAGTAAGATAAGGCCGATTTACCTTCTCCAATAACTGCAACAGACTTTTGACTGTCTCCTCCAGCGAATCGGAATATATTCGTGTAATGCGTAGGCGTAGCCCGCCGTAGGCATCACTGATTAACTGCATCTGCTGACATTCCTGGGGTAGATAGTTGAAGGACTTCAGGTGTTGCAAGCCAATGGTGTACTCTCCATCCCACATCCTCACCGTGCAACTGATCGTAAGGGATTTACCGAACTTGATATCATTGACTACAGGATATGGCAGAAGGAATAGAAGAACTTTGCACAGATTGAGCCACAAGCATAACATGACCATTAGCATCGACAATCCATCCTTGAGCCTCCACAATCGGATCGCTAGATTTGGTCATAGATGCAGTAGATGATTTATCCGTGACTCCGTGTGTTACTTGTTCGGGCAAATCTACCCAACCAGTAATCACTGCTCGTTCTCGCAACGGTTCATTAGGGCTTTGGGGTAATCCACCGCGTCCTGTAGCGATAAAACGACTAGCGTTTTGTCTTCCTCTGGGCGTGCAACCTTGGGCAATTTGTTGGGATGCATCCACGAGGTTAGAGGGTAGTTGAATTAAGCCGCGACTGGGGTCAGTATCTGGACTGTTGATAGTTACTTCGCCAGTGACTCCCAATTCCGAACTCGCTGTAATGTCACTGTTTTCGGTTGGTTTTGGGCGTGACTCAATACCGAAAATACCTTGAGTATTAATTTGGACATTTCCACCTGCACCTGAAAAAGCATTAGCACTGATGTTACTGTTTTCTTCAGGGATACCAACAATAAATTTAGAGTTAATATTGATACTACCACCGTCTCCACCCTGTTGTGCTGTGCCTGCACTAGTGGAAATTTCACTGCCACGACGCATTAGTAATAAGTCCTGCACTTGGAGAGTAATATTACCCCCATTACCTGATACAGTTGTCGAGCGAAAACCCGCCTGATTTTCTAAAAAGATGTTGCGAGCTTTAATTTCTATACTACCTGCGGTTCCCAATGGTTTCCCAGCTAAGTCGGCGACACTTGCTGTAATTTGGTCAACAATTGATTCTTTGGTTAAGTCGTTAGCACTTACTGTAACTTCAGCTTGATCCCGAAGAATCAATTGTCCTGTTTGAATCCTTATATTTCCAGCATCTCCAGTACCAACTGTTTGAGAAAACAGACCACTGTTAACCTGTTTATCAGATGAGGTTCCAATCACCATAACTAATTCTGGGGCGAATACAGTTAAATTGCCTCCCTTACCTAGAAAAGTAGAACTGGATACTCTTGCACCATCAGATATAAATAATCGTTTGGTTTCAATGCTTAAGTTCCCAGCATCTCCCGTATCAAATGACCGAGTAAACAAGCCACTCGGAATTGTATTACTTCCATTTCTTTGGATGCCTGTACCCTTCAATTCAACAAAATCTGAAGCAGTGACGGTTAAGTTGCTTGACTTGCTTGTACCAATACTACTAGTTGTGATACTGCCCCCATTTTGAACAATCAACTCCCTCGTAGCAATAGCCAAGTCGCCACTAGCCCCAGTACTAAGACTATCGTTTATAATACTTGCTTCATCCCTAACCATTATCTGCTGCGTAGTAATCATCAAATTACCAGCAGCCCCAGCACCTTTAGTTTGATTACCCAACAAAGTAGAACGCTTTTGCCCATTGATTACTGAAGTGCCAATTACTTGCACAGATTCTGAAGCATTGACAGTTAATTCTCCCCCCTGTCCCTTACCAAAAATACCAGATCCTAGCCGACCTCCATCACTGACGATTAAACGTTTTGTAGTAACTGTTAAGTCGCCAGCAGCCCCAGAACCAGCACTTTGAGTAAACAAGTTAGTGGGAATCACCCCAATCCCTGAAGTATGATTTGATTCCACAGAATCCGAGGCATTAACAGTCAACTTTCCCCCTTGCCCTTGACCAAAAGTACTAGTTCCTAACTGAGATCCATCACTAACAACTAAACGTTTTGTAGCAATTGTTAAGTCACCACCAGCCCCAGAACCTAGAGCCAGAGTACCTAAAATAGTATAAAACCCCTCATTAGCTGAAGTGCCAAAGACTTCCACAGAATCTGAGGCATTGATAGATAGTTTTCCCCCTTGCCCAATCCCTGAAGTACGAGTACTGACTTCTGCTCCATCCCGAACAATTAATTTACGAGTATTAATCGTTAAATCACCAGCCGCCGCTGTTGCGCTTCGGCCAGAGCGCGTCCATAGAGCGCTCCTGTACAAACTATCATTCGATTCTCCAATCACTTGCACACTATTAGTGGCGTTCACCGTCAAACCTTTTTCTGTGCCTTCACCTAAAGTAACTGCTGAAATTAACGACCCGTCTGCAAGTATTACATTAGCACCCTGCACTTGAATACTACCGCCACTATTTCCATCGGTAGCCACAAAAGCTTCTTGCGTTAGGTGAATATCTTTAAAGTTCTCAATGCCCTCATAACCTAGAGTATAGCCAGTATCATTTGGTTTCAGGCTGACGAAACTGTTACCAGCAACACTCCCTAACTCAATCCGTCCTGATGGGGCGACAAGAAACCCCCCTTCTATCACAACATCACCGCCCACCAGTGCCAAAGTTTTTTCTGGTTTGACTTCCAAACCAACAAACTCTCCATTATCATCAATTGCTTGAGATTGATTGAGGATACTTCCTGGATTTGCCCCATACTGCAAACCTACTGGCACATTAATACTTAGCAAAGGTGCAGACTGAGGATTTATAGCGCTAAATTCAAAACCATCTGCAAACTTCAGACTACTTGCCGTACTTGCTAAAAACGAACCGCCAATATCCAAACGCGCATTTTGACCAAAAATAATACCATTTGGATTAATTAAAAACAAATTGGCTGTATTGTTAGCTCTAATTAATCCATCAATATTAGATATTGAATTTCCCGTCACCCGACTAATAATGTTCTGAATATCCGCAGCATTCCTAAAAAAAGCAGTATTGCCAGTGGGAACAGAAAACTCCCCAAAGCTGTGAAATAAGTTACTTCCAGATTTTGTTCCTCCGGTGATGTTGAAGGTGTTACTTTCTTTTTGGATGCTGGAGTTATTAGGCAGAGTACCATCTGAAGTAATTTGAGCATTAGCACAATTCCAAGAGAAAGTACTAACGCTAACTATGGCAATACTGAACAAAGCGCTCCATCTACTCAAACTCAACATTGTATACCTCCACTCGCAGCACTTAAGTATAGTCAACCATAATCAAGGTAGTTGTTATCTACTAACAATACATAAAAACTAATACTTTAGGCGTTGCATAAAGGCTTAGACATTATCTGGCAAGTCTTCACCGAAAAACTTTATGCTATTCCAAGACAGAAGAAATGCTGAGATGCTCAGTTAAATTACTACTTCACTATTTGAAGTATCAAACGGTTCAAGCTTTGTGATGGGTCTAACTTGCCCCTCTGCTGTCGGCAAAATGTCCACAACAACTGCCCCATCAACTAGCTGGTAAGAACGGGAACGATTGTAGCCAAACCTGTTTAAACAGTACTCATCAAAGGTTTTGTGCATGGAGCGGTACAATCTGCGATCGCGTAATTCTATTAAAGCTTTGCCTGCTTCAAAAAACGCCTGCTCCACTTTCCTCTCCAAGTGCAAGCAATCACTTTGCTCCTCTTGGGTCAACTCTGTTACTTCAACAGCACTAACTGTAATTGTTGCTGTAGCTGGGTTTCCTTCAAGGTCTTGGTTATCTGGTGGCGTGTCGTCACTGGATAAAGCAGAGGTTGCTTTGTTGGCGCTTACGGGGTGGTTTATTCATTTCTCCACCTCTTTTGGTTCACTGGCATTTGCTCAACGTCGATTGCAGATATATTTAAACTGTGGTGTCTACTAGCAATCGCTTTTGGGCTTACCATTTCATCAAGAAAGCAATAACAGATGCTCTGTCTAAGTTACGAGATAGGATCACCGCTTTAACTGGCTATAAGTTCCGCATAGTTATCGGAAATCAGTATTAATAAAATACGAGCATCCTTACAGAGAAGAGACACGCGCTTTCTTCCTCCTAGTACCGAATCGCATTTGGGTGAAAGTCTCCCTACGTTGCGGTATCCCCATTACAGAATTTGACTTGCAGCATCCTGGCGGCTTCTGGCATTGGGTTTGGCAACACAATGTGCCAGTCACAATTGTCGAACGTGTCAAAAAAGCGGGGGCATTATTAACTGCTGGTTATGCAGCGATCGCTAACTCTGTTGAACTCTCCCAAACGGAACTCAAAAAACTGCAAGATAAAAGGGCGAAAACGAAAACTGAACGACATCAGCAGCGTAAGGCTGAATTATCCCGTCGTTATGAAGTTGATGTTACCCCTGAGCTTGTCGAGAAAGATGACGATGGGTGGTATCTTCAACTGCGGATGCACTATTATTTGACACCGGGGCGAGAGTTTCTGACAACTCGTGATGCCAAACGAACGAAAGCGCAGTTAGAGCTTGTCATGTAACAATCTTGCCTCTTTTGAGCCAGAAATGCTTTCTCAGCAAGCTTTCTAGATAATAAATTGTAAAAGTTGTTTCTTGACAGGCTCTTAGAGGCGGGGGAGAATTCGATTTGGAAACCCGACTTTAACAAGGGGCAGATGTTGTCGTCGGTGCTGTTGTTAGAAGAACTGAATCTGTTGCAGTTGCTCACGCCTGGGGAGCAGTTGCGTTCTTCTAACGAGGCAATGCAGGAATTTAAAGCACTGGCTGTAAAGCATCGGTATGTTATCAAAAATTATCTTCATGTGACTATCTCAGAAAAACTCACTTCCATAGTGATCGCCCAAAAATTACTTGACAAGATTGATTTGAGACTCTCTTACATCGGTCGGTTGGGCCCAAGGGGGAAGCGGGAGTGTGTTTATCAGTTTGTTCCTCCCGATGATGAACGTGATGCGATTTTCGATTCTTGGCTAAGTCGGGATGAAGTGTTAAATCGTGAATCTGTGTCAGTCACTAATAATATACATATACAAACCCAAGTCAGTGACATACACGATATTTCCCAAACATTCAATGAAGCTGCCAAAGGCTGGAAGGGGTTGAAGTTGAAACTGCGCCAAGGACTAGAAAGTGCTGGTCAATTCTACCAACAGCTGGTTTCCCAGCTTGGCACCGCTTGTGGATTTGAAGAACAACTGCCCACTCCAAGCGTCGTAGACAATTTTCGCACTGCTAATCCCAGCTTTATTTGTAAGTTGAAAATCACAATCTTTAGCGGTGAAAACTTTTACTGTTTTGATCTAGAAAGGATTGAGGTTGAATTTGCACCGCATCAGATCATCTATCTTCAGGCAGATTTTAGAAAAATCAAAAAGCAAATATGGTGTTAGTAGAAATTTAGTTCCGGTTTACTCAGTTGTAACTAGTACCTATGGAAACTAAACCACCGCTACCACCCAAAACATTAGAGACTGCTCTCATCAAAGTGCAAGCAGTAGAAGATGCTTGGAATACCCGTGATTTGAAACGAGTTGCCGCAGTGGCACGCGATCACACTCACTTGCAGTCACTTGTCAATAGGAGGCTATTTAATTAATGATTTGCTTTTTCACCCTCAAGACAGCGCAGATAGCGCCTAGTTTAGCACTCTGTGCGACTTCTATCATTGCTTCTACTAATCTGGCTCAAGCTGCTGATTTAACATTTAACTGGAAGGGTGATGCTGGTTATTCGGCTTCTTTTGAGTTTAGCTACGATCAAACCACTACCTCAGCCATAATTTCCGAAAGTGGTGCGGGAGCCACAAAAGCTTTGCAGTCACTCAATGTTTCTTTTTTCAATCCATCACAGGAGTTGATTGGAACTAAAAACGAAGTTGTTAATGGTGTATCAAGCAATCAGTTTTTCGAGTTTAACTTTGACACGACTACAGGCAATTTATTTGGGGCTTTTGATGTTGGCACAGGTAGTGGCATAGGTGATGTTTTTCTCAGCAATGTTGAGGCTCCAGGTCGTATCTTCATTTCTCCGGGAGCGACCTCTTATCTTTACCAAAATATTACACCAGACTATAGTCAATTACTCGATTCGAGTACGAATCAGATTAAAGCATCTGCGGTTCCTGAACCGACAACTGTTTTGGCAACCCTGCTAGAAGGCATGTTGGGTATAGCACTCAGCAGCAACAAAATTGCATTCTTCTCAAGGAAGCCAAAGAAAATCTACAGGACTTACCGCGCTTGAGTGCAAACACCCTCTAAGAATCTTGTTTGCACTCAAGCGCGGTAGGAGGGTTTATGACAACTACTGACCAATTACTTTTTGCATTGAAACTTTTCACTGCCTTGGGCTGCTCCCTGGTGGCTGGAGTCTTATTTGCATTCTCGACTTTTGTAATGAATGATGCTCTTGCTCGACTTCAGCCGAAAGAAGGCATTGCCGCTATGCAGTCGATTAATATCACAGCGATCAATCCGTTGTTTATTGATGGCGCTGTTTGGAACAGTTTTAGCTTGCCTTTTTCTGGTGATCACCTACCTGTCAAAGTTGCATCAACCTGGTACCGTCTACTTGCTGCTTGGTAGCTTGCTTTATCTCCTTGGGACAATTCTGGTGATGATTGCCTTCAATATGCTGACAATCTACACCTCATACTACCGTGGCGAAGTCCGAGGCGAGGCTATTTCCATCTCGCTGTATCCTCTATCTTGTGCTTTCCCCTTCTTTTTTACTACCCCAACTCACATAAGCCGTTATAAACTTTACGACATTTCTATATTCGCTCTCTATTTGATTAATCATTTGAGATAGTTCAGCCCATAATTGGTTATCGGCAGAAATTTCTAAACTTTGACACATCATTCCCAACCTCGCTGCACCAATACTAACGCTAGGAGAGCGCAAAGCGTGAGCCGCTTTTTGTAGTTTTGTTCGCTCACCATTGGCGGCAGCATCCTTAATCATCTGCACTCTCAGTGGAGCATCTGTTAAATAAATATCCAGTAACTCGGCAACAAATTGATCGCCATCGCTGTCCAACATGGTTCGCAAATCTTGTAAAATACGCAAATCAATTACCAGATGTAAATTGGGAATTCCAAACTTTTCCACAACTGCTTCCAGCGCTTGAGTATCACTTGGATGACTAGTTTGGTAGCTCATAGGTCTAAAAATATACTTCTTGTTCTATATAAGGCATTTTAAAAACTCAGTGTCAATTGTAGAATGACGGACTATTTGCTCGAAACCGCAAATTTCTTTCACCAATCTAAATTCTTCTGCATTACCAAGCCCTGTTGGGGCGGGTATAGGGTGTGGGGAAACAGCCAGCCCCAACAATCTTCTTCGTCAGAAGCCCCCTCTTCTTCAAGGCGCTTGCATTGGGCGAGGTCAGAAGTTTCCTCCAATGCCTTCTCCAACCTGTCGTGTGCTTCTCTAAGGTGGCGGTGTAGGTAATTTACAAAGGTCACGCCTATTAATCGTAAGATTCTTTCGACTTTTATTTCGTCAGCGCCATCACTTCAAAAAGTGCGACCAGTACATTTACTCTTCAATTGCATCTAGCGTAGGTTTATATTTTCTAGATACTCAAGTGTGGTAAACCTCTAAGTATCAAGTTTTTTGAGAATTAAGGTAAAACTCAATGCCAGATATTATAGATACTGCAATCAATGCAAATACTTTCAACACCTTGGTAACAGCAATTACAACTGCTGGTTTGGACACAGCGCTCAAAGGTTCCGGCCCATTTACCGTGTTTGCACCAACAGATGAGGCATTTTCTAAACTGCCATCTGGTACTAGACTTATCCGAAAATCTAAAATGCTTAATATACAATGGTTATAGCGATTTTAATGGCTTGCGATCACAAGCGCTTGGTGGACGCAACAATAAGACTTTAGGGGGATTAATTGAGCTAATTTATCAGTTAGCAAGGAAAAGATAGAAAGATTAAAAATTCATTCCCCCCCCCGATAAAGTCAATTATTAACAGATAAAAACCATGAGCAATTAAGTTGCAATCTGACAAGTCCACATACTGCCATTATTACACGATTATAGCGATGACGAGATAAACGAAATTTCTCACTCGCTACTCGAAATATTTTCACTCGGCATATCATGTGTTCGACACCAATTCTCCGTGAAGATAATTGTTTATTCTGTTCTTTTTGTAGTTGTGAAATCTCTGATTTTTTTGGTTTTTTATATGGTGTAGTAATTGCATTATCTCCGATATAGGCTTTGTCACCAATAAACTTTTGTTCAACATTGAATTTATGCCGTGTTTCTCGAAATAAACCTATATCGCTTGTTTTACCTAATTTACCAACATATACATCAACAATGTCTTCTGTTTTTGGCAGCACAATAAACTTATTTTTTAGAGTACGCATTTTTTTCTTACCAGAATAATATTGTTTCTGGTTTTGGTAGTCCATAAGTCCTTCTATGACTTGCTCTGCACCATCTACAATTAATTCGTATTCACCAAGTACTTTACGTAAATTTTGATATTTTTTACTATCTTTTTCTACTTCTTCTATTTGAGAAGCTGGTAAAACTTCTCTTAAAATTTCTACCCAATAATTAAATGTATCATTAGCTTTTGTTTTCGAGATGTCAAAGAGTAAACCTAATATTTCAAAAATTGGTTTTTGTCTAAGATAAATTAGGCATAAGCAGATCCCTTATGCATGAAGATATCTCCGGTTTTCGTCCACCTCCAGGGGCAATAATACGAGTTTTATTCCTTTCGATTTCTGCACGTTTTTCTAAATGGCATTTTTCCGCTAAACTTACTAATACTAAAAATTGCTCATAATCAATACCGATTAATCGCTTTGCTTCTTGCGGATGTGATTCAATTCTTGCCAGAGGACTTGTCATTATTCAATATACATATTTTTTAATTATTGTTTGATTATCCCACAAAGCTTATATTAAGGATAGGTCTATTTGGATGAAGGGTTTTAAAATCTCTCAAAGTTTCAGTTACCCTGAACTCTGATAACGTCACAACATTTACTTTCCACAATTATATTGAGCCGAGATGCCAATAGCTTGACAACAGAGTTTTAATAATAAAAATGCCCTCACCAGAGGGCAAGGGGCTATGCCAGGCGCTTAGAAAAAAAGAACGCTCACGATAAAATTGAAATTTCGGATTTATAACGGCTTTTATACTACACATAGTATATCGGAATATCGAGTTTTGGAATCCGGATAAATAACAAAACCTTGCTATTGGATGAGGTTTCGATTTCTTTTAAAGCGTCAGCGTGGCGAAAAGGTCATTGCGCCTCATTGAAATTGAACCGGAGAGTTACCAAATATGAGACACTTAGCATGAATACAATTTCATATGAACGCTCATTTGTAAAAAAAGTGCTAATAAATTTTAATTGTCAACTGTCTAATTGTTGCTATTTATGCTGAAAATAAGGAAAACTTATCGTTTTCAGGACAATGCAAAATAGTACAAATTTAAGCATCGATTGTGTAGACAAGCTTAAGGTACTGGCAGATGAAACCCGTTTGGCAGTTTTACAACTTTTGATTGACAGTCCTAAGCGAGTGGGAGAAATGAATGCGATTTTGCATTTGGAGCAAAGTCTGCTCTCTCATCATTTACAGGTTTTGCGTCGAGCCAAATTGATTGTGCGGGAGCGAGATGGCAAAGCATTTCTCTATCGTCTTGCCCCTCAAGTCGAAGTAGTTACAGGCAAGGCTTTAAACCTCGGCTGTTGTGTTCTCTCGTTCAACCAAAACCTGGAATATCTATAGAAATAAAGGGAGAAGATGAAACATTCACAAATTTTGGCGATCGCAATAGGATTAGTGACAAGCATTTGGTTGCAAGGTTGTTCTCAACCTCCGCAAGCAGTCACAAATGATGCAAATAGGCTACAAGGAAAATTGGTACTTACTGGTTCAAGTACGATCGCACCATTAGCAGCAGAAATTGGCAAAAAGTTTGAATCGCAACATTCCGGTGTGCGAGTTGATGTGCAATCAGGCGGTTCTTCTCGCGGTATTACAGATGCTCGTCAAGGTGTAGCCAATATTGGTATGGTTTCCCGTGCTTTAAAGCCCGAAGAAAAAGATTTAAAAGCGTTTTCCATCGCTCGTGATGGAGTAACGATGATTCTCCATCAGGAAAATCCCGTGCCATCCCTAACTGACAAGCAAATTGTAGATATTTACACAGGCAAGGTGAATAACTGGAAACAGCTAGGGGGTAAGGATGGGGCAATTACAGTTGTTAATAAAGCCGAAGGACGTTCTACCCTGGAATTGTTTACCCACTACTTCAAGCTAAAAAATACTGACATCAAAGCACAAGTAGTGATTGGTGATAATGAGCAAGGAATTAAGACTGTAGCCGGAAACCCGAATGCTATTGGCTATGTTTCCATTGGCTCGGCAGAAAATAGCGCCGCCAATAAAGTACCAATCAAATTGCTACCTGTAAACGGTATAGCAGCAACAACAGCGAATGTACAAAACGGGAGTTTTCCTATTTCTCGACCGCTTAACTTGGTCAGCAAAACCGAGCCCCAAGGACTGGTGAAAGAATTTATTAACTTTGCACAATCACAGCAGGTAAGTGACATTGTTAAAAAGCAGAACTTTGTCTCCATCGCCCAATGATGTTTGGTTAATTTGGATACTACGAGGTTTAGCAACAACCGCAGGAGCGATCGCACTTTTAATTGTTGTCTTTCTACTTTGGGAATCCTTACCAATCTTCAGTCGTATACCACTATCCCGCTTCTTTACCGACTCCTCTTGGAATCCCACAGCAGGTTTATATAATCTCTCACCTATGTTGCTGGGTACTTTCTTGGCAATGGCTGGTGCAGTGCTAATTGCTACTCCTATAGGCATTTTATCTGCTGTCTTTTGCCAATTCTATGCCCCGCCAATGGTAGCTCAACTCTATCGCCGTCTCATTGAATTATTAGCGGGGATTCCTTCTGTAGTTTATGGCTTTTGGGGATTAGTCGTGCTAGTTCCTCTGATTGGTAAAATTCATCCACCAGGGCCAAGCCTATTAGCAGGAATAGCAATTTTGGCGGTGATGATTCTGCCAACAGTCGCGCTTATAGCTGATGCTAGCCTCGAAAAAGTTCCCACCTCTTACATTCAAGGTGCTGCTGCACTAGGGTTATCACGTTGGACAACAATCTGCACAGTAGTTTTTGCATCAGCCAAATCAGGGTTATTTACAGGCTTAATTTTAGGGACAGGTCGTGCCATTGGTGAAACAATGGCAATTTTGATGGTATGCGGCAATGTGGTACAGACCCCAAAAAGCTTATTTGACCCCATCCGCACACTCACGGCCAATATTGCTTTAGAAATGGCGTATGCCACAGGGGATCACCGTAGTGCGCTGTTTGTCAGTGGCTTGATATTGATGGGAATGATTGTGGTCTTAGTGGCGATCGCTGAAGTTATCAGTCAAGGCAAATGGCAGAGATAAAACAAAGCAAAGATAATCGTATCATTCTTAGAGAGTGGCTAGCAACAAGCTTAGTTTGGGCAACAGCCGCCCTCGTTACGGCCATCTTTTTATGGATAGTCAGCGATATCCTCTGGCACGGTATGGGATATTTATCTTGGGAATTTCTGATTAGTGAACCAGAAAATGCGGGTAGAGAAGGTGGGATCGCCAGTATTCTCGTTTCCACCGTTTTAATTATTGGTGTATGTATGACGGTTTGCCTGCCCGTTGGTGTTGGTACAGCAGTTTTACTAGCAGAATTTACTCCTAGTGATAGTTGGTTCGCTAGATTAGTACGCCGCAGTCTAGATGTACTTGCTGGTGTACCTTCGATTGTCTTCGGGTTGTTTGGCAACGTCTTGTTTTGCAAAGTTTTAGGGCTGGGGTTTTCCATTCTTTCAGGCGGACTCACACTGGCGTGTATGGTGCTACCAATCTTGATTCGCTCTACAGAGGAAGGATTTTTAGCGGTTCCTAATGAGTACAGATTAGGAGCCGCCGCTCTTGGCTTTTCGCGCACAACTACAATATTTCAGATATTGTTACCTGCTGCTATTCCTGGTTTAATTGTGGGATTTGTGCTTGGTGTTGGTCGGGCTATTGCGGAAACTGCGGCTTTAATTTTCACTAGCGGTTACGTAGACCGAATGCCACAATCACTCCTCGATTCTGGGCGTACCCTTTCGGTTCATATTTTTGATCTCTCAATGAACGTTTCAGGAGGAGATAAGAGTGCTTATGCTAGTGCATCGGTTTTGCTATTACTACTGCTGTTGATTAATGGCACAGCAGCGTGGATTGCACAACGTTGGTTACACAGCAGAGTTATTTCTGGATGAGGACTGGTGGATATAGAGGAGGACATCTTGGCAGTTACTGAACCGTTGATTCAAATTGAGAACTTAACTCTGCAATACGCACAAAAAACTGCCCTTGCTAATGTCAACTTGGCTGTCAATGCCAGAGAAATTTTGGCTTTGGTTGGGCCTTCTGGTTGTGGAAAAACTAGCTTGCTCAGTTGCCTCAATCGCCTCAGCGATATGATTCCCAAATGTCGAGTTCAGGGAAGAATCCGCATTGGTAGTCTAGAAGTGGTAAATTCCAAAATCAATGTCATTGCCTTGCGGCGTCAAGTCGGCATGATTTTTCAAAAACCCAATCCCTTTCCTTTCTCAATATGGCAGAATCTGGAATTACCTTTGCGAGAGCATGGCATCCGCGATCGCCACCAAATTGATCCAATTATCGAAACCAGCCTCCAGGATGTAGGACTATGGGATGAAGTAAAAGACCGGTTGCAATCTTCAGCTTTAGCTCTTTCTGGTGGGCAGCAGCAACGTTTGTGCATAGCTAGAGCCTTGGCTTTGCAGCCAGAAGTATTACTACTGGATGAACCTTGTAGTGCCCTCGACCCTATTTCCAGCAACGTTGTTGAAGATTTAATTATCAGTTTGCGCCAGCGCTATACTGTGTTAATTGTTACTCACAATCTGGCTCAAGCCAAGAGAATTGCAGATCGAGTCGCTTTATTTTGGGTACAAGACGGCATTGGACAACTGATTGAATCAGGTACTGTAGAGCAGGTTTTTAATCATCCTCAACATCCTTTAACAGTTGCTTATGTAACTGGTGCCAGGGGTTAAATCCACAAGCTAATTTTTTCATCCCAAGGGGCAGGTTTGCTAATTTGCTTCCATATAGGACTATACAAGGTTGGGTTGAGCAATAGCGAAACCCAAAAAACCCCACCAAATGTTGGGTTTTGTTCCTCAAACGCCACTTGCTTCAAGCCGGGGAACCCTTCCAACGCAGTGGCTCCCCAACCTACAATTTTCTATTTTTTAGGCAAAACCTACCCAGTATTGCAACCCTACTCAACCCTATTTAGCAGCGAAGTAGGCTTCTAAGGCCTCAGAACCACCAATTAATTTACCATCGATAAATACTTGGGGAACTGTTGTCGCACCTGCAACTGCTTTTAGCGATCGTGTGGTGATATCTTTACCCAAGGTAATTTCTTCGTAGTTGATACCATGTTCCTTGAGCATTGCCTTAGCACGGGCACAGAAGGGACAACCCACTTTCGCAAACAGGGAAACTACTTCGGGCTTAACTGCTTGGGGGTTGATATATCTGAGCATTGTCTCAGCATCAGACACCTTAAAGGGATCTCCTGGCTCCTCTGGTTCAATAAACATCTGGTTAATTACACCATCTCTAACCAGCATAGAATAGCGCCACGATCGCTTGCCAAAACCCAAATCTGATTTATCTACCAATAAACCCATGCCTTCAGTAAACTCACCATTCCCATCAGGAATTAATGTGATATTTTCTGCTTCTTGATCCTTTGCCCATTCGTTCATCACAAAGGCATCATTGACAGAAATACAGATAATATCATCGACACCATTTTCTTTGAAAACCGGAGCTAATTCGTTGTAGCCAGGGAGATGAGTGGATGAACAAGTCGGAGTATAAGCACCCGGTAAAGAGAAGACAACTACTGTCTTATTAGCAAATAGCTGATCGGTTGTCACATCCACCCACTGGTTATTATTGCGAGTATGAAAAGTGACATTGGGTACTCGTTGTCCTCGGCGATTGGATAACATAATTTTGCTTGCCTTTAGTAATCAATTCCAGTCAGTCATAACCTATCATGGGAGAGCTGGCACAATGTAACTATCAATCAGCTAAAAAACTTCATTAATGAATAGAGCGATCGCAGCTACAAACTCAGCGGTTGATTCATAGGGTAAAACATTACGCCCATTTATTTTTATACCTCGACTTTCAGGCAAACAAGCAAGATAGTGAGCCAAGCGTTCATCTGGCGTTTCTTTTTTATTGTCTTGGCTAATACTCGATGCAGTTTCGCCCATAACTGCTAATGTTGGTTGCTGAATCGAGGCAATAAAACTAGTATAATCATCTCGCCAAAACCCTGCTAAAAAAGAAAATACTGCATGGCGACTAGCAGGATTTTCTGCGCCTGCAAGCAATGTATTTAACCACTCTGCATCCACAGCATTTTCAGAAGCAAAGAGTTGGCGAATCGAAAAAGAACGTAAAAACTTTGGGGTGCGTGCATAGCGATAAAAAGCACTGCCAAAAGGCGAATCTAACACGTTCCAAAGGAATTTTTCCTGCCATTCTGGTGGTTTAGTTGTCATCAAAGCCCACGTTGGCGGCCCAGAAAGTACCAGTCCGGCAATTAAATTTGATTCTTTTTGGACTAATTGGATAGCAACTGGTAATAAAGCACCTTGTACTACTAGAATAACCGGTTTTTGGACTACTGTTTGTAAAAAGGACTGCAACTGTTCTGCCCAATCACTAGGAGTGTAAGCTACACGGGGCATATCACTTTCACCACATCCTAGTAAATCAGGGTTGTAAATTGAATTCCGCTGACCTGTACTATACCACTCGCGACAAAATCGTTGCCAAAATCGCCGCGACAATCCCACGCCAATCGGATGAATTAATAGTAAGGGAACGCCTTCAGATGTTGTATTAATTGGTTGATGAACTTCATAGGCGCAACGATAATTTTGCCAACTGTAAAACTGGCTAGGAGATGCTGTCAAATTAGTTGTGTTAGCTACAGCAGATGTTTGCATAATTCCTAGTTTTTAATACTTGCTAAAAAATTATCTGTGGATGAATCAACTCGTATCCAGCTTCTTTGAGCTTTTCATTGGATACCCAAGCATTATATGGGCGAGTACTCTTGATAGATGTATCCCATTCTACTTTGGGTAAATTATGTTTTTCAAATAAGTTATCTAGCAAGTTTCGGCTGGTGAGATGTGCATCATCTACCAGATTGTAAATTCCTTGCAAACGACGGCGACGGGCAAATTCTATCGCACCAACAATATCATCTAGATGAACCCAATTTGTGGTATCCTCACCATTGCCCGGACGGGTTGTACCAGAATATCTACCAAATATTTTCAACAGTTCTCTACCAGTTCCATAAATCCCTCCTAAGCGGAATATACAAATACGGAGATTTTCGCTAGATGCTGATAGCAAGACATCTTCCGTTTTTCGGAGAATTTGGGCATTTAAATTAGGAGGTGCAAGCGGTGTTTCTTCATCTACCCATACACCATTCCTGTCACCATATACTGCATAACTACCTGTGTATATTAATTGTTTTACACTCTTAATCTGTTGTAAGCACGAAACTAAAGTTTGGGCAGTTTGTAGATAAGTTTCTTCATAAACTTCTCTACTTTTTGCCCCAACGCTCAAAAGTACAACATCTTGATTGTGCAAAACTGATTTTAGACTATCTATGTCATTACCACAGGTAACTACAACTCTTTGAGATACTGATTGTAGTGCAGGGACACGCTCAGGTGAAGTTGTGGTTACACTGACAACAAAATTCTTATCTTGTTGCCAATATTGAGCAACTTTATAACCAACATAACCACAACCAATGATTGCAACGTTCATGACAAATTAGACACAAATAAATTAAACTACTTATTGAGAGAACATTCTGAATTAATTGTCTGGAAGTAAATAATTTTAACAGTTCAGAGCTAACAGTCAATTATTCATAGTACAGAAATTTTTACCTAATGACTATTTAGCTAATTCTTTCTCAATTGTGGTAATTAGCTCTGGTGAATTTGGCTGGATACTACTATTAAATCTAGCTACTACTTCACCTTGCTTATTAACTAAAAATTTTTCAAAGTTCCAAGCAACAGTTCCCGTTGGCTCAACCGCTTTAGTAAGTCGCTCATAAAGTGGATGCTGCTGTGAGCCTTTGGCATGAACTTTATCAAATAGTTCAAAGGTAACACCATATTTACTCGTGCAGAATTGCACAATTTCTTCATTGCTTCCTGGTTCCTGCGCTCCAAAATCGTTACAAGGGAACCCCAAAATGCGTAGACCTGCTTCTCCATACTTTTGGTTCAAATTTTCTAACCCCTCGTATTGAGAAGTATAACCACAGAAGGAAGCCAAATTTACAATTAAGAGTACCTTTCCGGTGTACTCATTTAATTGCTTATCTTCACCGTTGATGGTCTTAACTGCAATATCCGAAATTGTGTTACTCATTTTAAATCTGATTTATAGGGAATATTGCCAAGTCTCCCATATTACAGGTACTCTAAACCCGGTTTCTTTAAGGAAATTAGGTTTGTTAGCCTTGTTGTAACAATTCTATGTGAGTCATGTAGTTGCAAAACGCTGTATCTTGTATAAATAGCTCGACCAAGCTGCTATCTCAGGATAAGTGTGGGAAATCTGCGTTGCTTTTAAGACAAAATTTTGAGTGCAGTGATAAATTGATATACCTTTAAAGTCACAAAGAATTAACTGTTTGTATAAAAAGTTAACAACATCTAGAATTGTCCAATTTATGATGTCGGAAAATACACAGCAATAAAGGATATAGTTGCTTTTTTATTGCATCATGAGTTAATTTCATCACAAAAAACCAAAAAATGTATTTTATGATACAGTTTTTTTGGCTTGAGTAAATAGACAATCAGTCGAATTTATCCGTTTGGGCATAAATTTACCAAAGTGAAATCAGTAACTAGTACAACGCGGTGGAAATAAACCAATCATCCTAAATCAACGAAACCCTTATGCTGTATTCATTTTTAATTTTTAATTTTTAATTCCGCCTTGCAATACTAGTCTCATAATTTCTGTGAAGGAATGTTTATGTTTTGGTTTAGTCAAAGTTTTGAATATTAGAAAAAGTGTGTTTCCAGAAAAATAAATAACTGATACGGAGAATGAGAGGATTATTTCTGAAAAGTGCTGAATAAAAGCTAAATTTGGTTAGCTTTATTAAATTATTTGATGTTGCTAAGTATATTACTAACATCAATTACCATTTTGACAGCAGAAAAAAATAACCAATGAATAAATGTATTCCTCCCTCGCATCGCCTACTGGCATTAGCGATCGCTTCAATGGTGTTTGCAGTTTTTGCCCCGACAATTGTACAGGCGGCAGATCCTCCCACTATTCAGTCTTTATCTGAAACTACAACGAAATTGCAAATTTCCATTGATAGTATCTGGGTACTAATCACCAGATTTTTAGTATTCTTCATGCAAACCGGCTTTGCTATGTTAGAAGCAGGTTTCAACCGCCAAAGAGATGTAGTTAACGCCTTACTAGAAAACTTTATTAACGCCGCTGTCACCATCTTAGTGTGGTGGGGAATCGGCTTTGGGATTGCCTTTGGTACAAGTGCTGGTGGGTTAGTTGGCATAGATACTTTTTCCTCAGTCAGCTAACTGGTGCTAATGGTAGCTATACATTGGGTGCGCCAGCTTCTACAGCTGCCATCAATACCTATACCTTGTTCTTCTTCCAGTTTGCCTTTACTGCTACAGCTACTACGATCGCTACTGGTTCAATGGCTGGAAGAACCGACTTTATTGGTAACTTAATTTACAGTGCCATTATGGAGGCGATCGCTTACCCCATCGTTGTCCACTGGGTTTGGAACTTAGGCCAAGCAGAACTAACCCTTAACAAAAAGGCAGGGTTATTTTTAGGTGGCGGCTTTGATTTATTAGGTATACAAATTTTAGGTGTGGTAGCGATCGCAGTTTTCACCGTCGGCTTTAGCTTTTTGATGTTTGGTGGTCTTAAAGCGCTGGAACACTTACGTGTCAATCCCGAAGCCGATCGCATTGGGTTCGATGCCTACGAACATGGCGCGTTAGTATGGCCTGATGTTTATGCGATCGAGCAATTTGTTGCAGAAGAAGACAAAAATCGGACTAATACTCCAGAAGTCAGTGCCCTCGATAGTGAATAGAGCCAAAAATCACATTTTTAGCTGAAAAAGCCATTTTACGGTAGTTATGATGTATATTACACAGATTCATTGCTACCTTTCTACCGGATTTTTTATTGACATTATTCAAGACAATTTTAGGCACTTTCTCAGCCAACTTTTTTCAAAGATTAAAGATTAAGTGAAGAAGACTTGACTATTTCAGAAAATACATCATAAATTTCTTACGAAGAACTATAAAAAATATTTACAGATGTGCCAATAGTTTCTTAAACTCCTACTAAGGTTAATTGAGTTTCTGGTTTTTAAACAAATGGTCTAAAAGAAAAATATCAAAAACCACTGGATCTAACTTCGGACGGTAGTTTTTTCTGTTTAAAGTGTTTTTTCCCTTTTTTAAGGATGGTTTGGAGGATGATGCTCAAATTCATGTACAAACAAAAATTGAAACCAAAAAAGAGGCATTTGTCTGCAAAAAATTATGATATCAATTCACAATCCAACTCTAAAGTCAAGCTATTTAATCTGATTAAGCGACTTTCTCCCAGTTGGCAAGCTTGTTTACCTATCGCTTGTCTGATTGTATTGGGTTGGGGTTATGCCGCAGTTGCCCAAACTCCAGCCGCAGCGCCAACGACAGCAGAACTCAAAATTGCTATTGACACCCTGTGGGTAGCGATCGCTGCTTTTTTAGTGTTCTTCATGAACGCTGGTTTTTGTATGTTAGAAACTGGCTTCTGTCGCCAGAAAAATGCTGTCAATGTTCTTTCCAAAAACTTGATTGTATTTGCTTTGTCTACCGTTGCCTTTTGGTCAATCGGTTTTGCCTTAATGTTCGGTGATGGCAATGACTTCATTGGATTGAATGGGTTTTTCTTAAAAGGAGTAGATAACAGTCCTGCCACAGCAGACGCTTATAAAGGTGTCTTCAGTGCTATTAATTGGGCTGGTGTACCTTTAGCAGCCAAGTTTTTATTCCAGCTAGTGTTTGCTGGAACAGCTGCAACAATCGTTTCTGGTGCAGTAGCCGAACGGATTAAGTTTGTTGACTTCCTAATTTTCAGCCTCTTACTTGTAGGTATTGCCTATCCCATTACCGGACATTGGATTTGGGGTGGTGGTTGGCTAGCAGACAGAGGCTTTTGGGATTTTGCCGGTTCTACGGTGGTTCACTCTGTAGGTGGCTGGGCAGCTTTGATGGGGGCAGCATTTCTTGGGCCCCGTCTTGGAAAATATCAAGACAAGCAAGTTGTAGCAATGCCCGGTCACAACATGAGTATTGCTACGTTGGGCTGTTTGATTCTGTGGTTGGGCTGGTTTGGTTTCAACCCCGGTTCTGTAATGGCTGCCGATCCTGGTGCAATCAGTCATATTGCTCTAACCACTAACATGGCTGCTGCTGCCGGTGGAATTGCCGCCACTATCACAGCTTGGTTGTACTTAGGTAAACCAGACCTGTCAATGATTATCAATGGTATTTTGGCTGGCTTAGTTGGGATTACAGCATCTTGTGCTTACGTAGGTGTCGCTAGTTCTTTAATAATTGGCTTCATTGCTGGAGTACTGGTAGTTTTCTCTGTAACATTTTTTGACAAACTTGGTATTGATGACCCAGTGGGAGCTACCTCAGTTCACTTAGTTTGTGGTATCTGGGGAACCCTAGCAGTTGGTCTATGGTCTGTTGGCCCTGGTGTTTTTACCTGGTATACACTTGGCCCAGAAAAAGGTTTATTTTCAGGTGGTGGCTTTGGACAGTTTGGTGTTCAGTTGCTGGGCGTTGTCTCAGTAGGTGGCTTCACTGTTTTACTCAGCAGTATTTTTTGGTTGGCACTAAAAGCGACTTTAGGTATTAGAGTATCCAAAGAAGAAGAATTAGAAGGTTTGGATATCGGCGAACACGGTATGGAAGCCTACAATGGATTTCTCAAAGAAGGTGATGCAACTGGATTCTCTGATGAACAAGGCTCAATTGGGAGAATTTAGGGTAAATATTTCTTTGGTTCATCTTCTGGCATATTCTTAATATGAGCTATTAAGACACCATTAGTCGATTGAACTGATTCCGCAAAATTCTCTACCCAAGCGGGGAAAAGTAGGGGGTATAAAATCTCCTACTTTTTGCCTGATTAGTGCTTTATTAAGAAAGGCAGGAGGCAGGAGGAAAATTTCCCGACGCTCCTTGGTAGCGTCTCTAAGAGTTGCTATGCCGTTGGCATACCCTTACAGGGAAGCAAGCTACGCGTAGCGTGTCGCAGACAAGCGCGCTACCCTGCCTCCTTCAATAATTTAGCGATCGCATTTTACCTTGTGAAAATTTTATGCTTAAAGGCTTAAGAGTTAGTATGCTGCTATTGGCAGTTATGGGAAATTTGGTATGGTCATTTAGTGCCAAGGCAAATTTTAACGGCAAACTCACCGTGGAAATTGATGGCTTGAAGAATAAAAAAGGACAAGTCTGTGCCAGTATATTTGCTAGCAGTGAAGGATTTCCTAGCGATGGCGATCGCGTCTTACAAAAGCAGTGTACCAAGATTACTGAAAATCCCTTACCAATTACCTTTAATAACTTGAAAGCAGGTAGTTATGCCGTTGCTGTCTTCCACGATCAAAATAACGACAGCACTCTCAATAGCAATATTTTTGGTATCCCAAGCGAAGGTTTTGGATTTTCCAGCAACCCAGAAATTCGCACAAGAGCGCCCAGATTTAGCGAAGCAGCATTTTTAGTGGCAGGGCCAGATACCAATATCCAAATCCAGTTGAAATATTTTTAAGCTGACAGCAGATTCAGCTTATTACATTGACTGCGAATTTTAGATTTTAGGTAACACCTTTAGTTCGCTTCCAGCGCAACTTAGATTTTAGATTGAAAGAAAAATCTATTATTGTGAATCATTATGAGAATCTTCCTGTAGACTCTGTTGCTCCGGCAAGTCACGTATTCGATTCATTTGAGTTAAAGCATATCGTGCTGTTGCTTGCACATCGGCATCTGGGTCTTCTAGCGCATGGCGCAACATCTGACTCATTTGACCCATCATGTCATAAACGCGCGTCAGGTCACGGATCGCATTTTGCCGCACTTGTGGACTTTCATCTTGAATTGAAATTGCTAAAGCACGGTTCATCGGTTTGAGTGTGCGGATGCCAATTTCTGACACAGCTGCCAAAATTAAGCTGCTTTCCTGAGAATCAGCATCAATTATCAGGTCAACCAGATGTTGAATAGCCCGCGAATCTCCCTGCCGACCCAAATCCCAAATAGCCTTGCGCCGCTTCGTTGGGTCAGAACTGCGTAAATCTTGAATTAATTCATCAACGATATTGAGTTTAGCTAGACGGGAAGTTTTTTCTGGTAGCAGTAATTGTGTGGAAAATGGTGGTGGAGGCGTTTGTAGACTAGTGACAGTCTCCAGTAACGGTGGTGTAATCGGTTCTTTGTTAGCTTCACTCAAACTTTTAGCCTCTGATATTTCAGACTTTTGCACTTGCTTTACCTTCTGAAACGACCTCAGCAGATAAAAAAGTACGCCACTACATCCTAGAACTCCAACAGCAAATAGTAACCACCAGACAAAACCTCTCTCAGATGCTTGGGGATTTGCAGAAGTCGGAGCAATAGAGGTAACTATTGGAGAAGTAATTATTGGAGAGGTGACAAACTGCTTTTTAGCTGCCAAAGCTACTTGCAGTTTCTCCTGAGTCGCCGGGCCAGCAATCCCATCTAATTTTAAACCCTTTACTTTCTGGAATTTAGCTACAGCGATTTCCGTACTGGCGTTATACTGTCCATCTACTACATCTTTGTAGTATCCCAACTGCTTTAATTGGGTTTGTAGTCTCTGCACATCTGATTTTCGACTACCATATCTCAAAACAGCTGGACTAGCAGTAACTGTTGAACTAGCTTGTGCAAGTTCTAAAATTTCAGGTGCTAGGTTAGGTGTAGCTGCACTTGAGCGATTTGGGTAAAAACCCACGCAAGACAAACAGGTAAATATCAGAATTGAGGAACGGCATAACCTCATATTGCAAGTTTCAGCCTGAAGGTGCTTTTCAAATTTTCGATACCACAATAGCTTCTAGACGACAAAATGTTAACTGTCATTTTTAATTGGAAATTGGGAAAAAGGAGGCAGGAGGCAGGAGGCAGTGTTTCGACTACGCTCAACAACCAGGCAGAAGTTCTTTAATTTTAAATTTTAAATTTTGAATTTTTAATTGATTTCTCCCTCATCCCCTACTTAGATTACTAATTAAAAATTATTTTAACAAGCTAAGGTAATATTTCTGGTTCCGATTCTCTAACTGCTACACTTATGGGGTTCAATTTTTTAGTAGATGCTTCTAAAACTGGTTCCTGTATATTTGCTATCTCGCCGACAGTAACTGTGTCATTTTGTCCTCCTAAAGTATCACGTTGGTTAATGAGATAGATGCTGATTAAAGTGAGAAATACTCCTACCCACTGCAACGGACTGAGGACTTCTGAGAGAAAAAGATTGCCGAATAGTAGCGCAAAGACGGGTGTCAGGAAGGTGAGAGAACTAAGACTCGTAAGACTGCCACTAGAGGCAAAGTAGAAGAATAACCCATAAGCGATCGCACTGCCAAATACGGTAGCATAACCCAAGGCTATGAAATCAGATCCTCCCAGATTCTCCCACTGCTGGGATTCCACAACTGATGAAATTCCCCATAGTGGCAATCCGCCCAAAATCATGTGCCATCCTGTAGCGCTTACAGGGTCAGCATATCGGCACACAAACCGAATCAACACTGTTCCCACTGCCATTGATAGTGCTGCTAACAGCATTAACCACTCGCCACTAGCAAACAAATCTTGCCAGTTGCCGATTGTCATATTTGCGCCTGAGTCGAAAAAATGTAAAATCCACTCATCAGGTAAGCCAATTAAACTAATGCCTGTGACTCCCAAGCCTAGCCCCAGCCATCCCCAAAAACCAATGTGTTCTTGGAATAGCCACAACGACAGCAAGGCAACAGCCAAGGGTTGCGAGTCAATCATCACAGACCCTAATCCGGCACTAGTTCTGACTAATCCCTCCGCCAAAAAGCCTTGAAACAGCGTTCCATCTACTAGGGCAAATAAAGCAATCCACAACCATGCAGCCCAACCCTTCGGCTGGGGTTTACCCATGAATGCTGCTGCAATCAGAATTAACATCCCTGCTGGTATCAGACGCACACCTGCCATGAATAGCGGTGTGGTATGGGGTATCACTCCTTTCATGGCTACCATTGCCGTCCCCCATAGGAAAAAGGGGGCGATTAACAAGAGGGGGGCGAAGGGAAGTCGAGATGCACTGAGTTTCAGTTGCATGGGTTTGCTGATACCTTTGTTTAACAAGCGCAAAAATTTCTTTACCTAATTTTACCGAATTATGTAGTTTTGTGATCGCTTTTGGCGGGTGCTTTGCACTATTGCATAGTGTCTTGGAGATGGTGAAACTCTCCAACCTGAGCCTAGTAGTCTGTCAAATACATTTTGATGGATAAAGGAACGAACCACATTCGCGTTAGCGTCTCCCCTTAGGAGAAGGACGCAAAGAGCGCTAAGGAAGAAGGAAAGAAGAAAAATTGAAAGATTTACTTATCCGTCAATTAGTTCTTGACAGACTAGTAGTGCGAACGCTTGTAACTCGAATTGAGGAATTGTCAGGTTACTAGAGTAGCTTTTACTCATACTCTCAATGGTGCCCTGTATACGTATCTACAACTTATGCCCTGAGAGCTTGTTTTACTCAACTACCCACTTTTCAAACATTCTCTTAAAGTTGGCTGCAATTTTTCTTTCACCAGAGTGATGAAAGAATACTAATGTAAAGAATAGTTACTAGATAACCTTACTATGTACTTGATAGTGATAACTTCTTGAGCTTGATATATAAATCAGATTTGATTTTTGAAAAAATTACCTACTCTTAAAGCTTATGTATGAAAAAATTGCTATTCCTATTTTAAGTCTTATGTTTGCAACGCTCATGTCTAATGTAGTAGCTGCTGAGACTGTGATGAAAAAAGTTGCTAGAACAGGAGTATTAACAGCTGGTACTAGTAGAGATGCGCTACCTTTTGCCTATGTGGATAGTCAAGGAAAGTTAAATGGCTATTCTGTAGACATGCTGATTCTGATTAAAGAGCAATTAGAAAAAGAAACAGGAAAAAAAATTAAACTGCAATTAGTTGGTCTTAGCCCATCTGAACGGATTCCGAAAATAGTTAATCAACAAGTTGATATTGTATGTGATGCTAGTAGTTTTACATGGAAGCGAGATAAAAAAGTAGATTTTTCTGTCAGCTACGGTGCGACTGGAACCCAGTTATTAGTTAAGAAGGGAAGTAATTTAGGTTCTGCTGAATCACTTATTGGTAAGCGAATTGGTGTGCTGTCGGGAACCACAAATGAGCAGGCGATCGCTCGTGTACAACCCAAAGCTAAACTGGTATATTTTAAAACTAGGGCAGAGGGATACACAGCTTTGCAAAAAGATACTATTGATGCTTTCTCATCCGATAGCATTCTTTTAGAGGGATGGCTGCAACAGCAAAAAAATCCAGATGCTTTTGCGATCGTACCCGATCGCCCCTATTCACGAGAAGGTATCGCTTGCATGGTGCCAGAAAATAACTCCAAATTCTTGGATACAGTCAACTATTCTCTGGTTAAGTTCATGCAAGGGTTCGTCAATGGGAATCAGCGATATGTCACTATTTTTGACCGTTGGTTTGGGCCTCAAGGCTCTGTAGCGCTCAATCGAGATTTACGCGATTTGGTAGTGGAAACTATGCAATTGGTCATAGAATTTCGTGAGGAAATTCCTAAAAATGACCTGTGATATCATGTCCGGTTAATTAATTATGATTCCCACAGTCATTGCACGCCATCCCCAGCCGTTCCCTTTGCCAAGGCTACGGTGTATGCACAAGTCTGAAATAGCTGATTAACCAGCGTTTTACCCCACCCTAACCCTCCCCTTGCAAAGGGGAGGGAACTAGATTTTCCGGTTTCCCCCCTTGGCAAGGGGGGATTAAGGGGGGTAATTTGACTTGTGTGTACACGGTAGGAGGGGAGACGAAGCGTAGCTTTGGCTGGGGTTCTTATGTTTAATAAGTAACCAAGCGGACATGATATTACCCTGTCTTTTAGCTTAATTGACTGCGAAACTTACTAATACTAATAGTTAATAACACAACAGCAAAAGCGACTAAAGCCAAAACATTCATCCACAGTACATCTAAGCCAACACCTTTGAGCAAAATACCTCGAACGATCGCAATGTAATGGCGCAGGGGATTGAGTAGGGATAGGGCTTGAAACAAAGGTGGCATAGCTTCAATGGGTGCGATCGCTCCAGAAGTTTGTACCATTGGTAAATTAATAAAGAAAGCTGTCAAAACTACCTGTTGTTGAGAACTACTCACAGTAGCTAACAAAATACCTAAGCTAATCCCGACAAATACATACATACTTGATAGAGCCAAAAATAGCAGAAAATTACCTCGAAATGGTACATGAAATATTACTGTTGCTAAAGTAATAGCTAATAAAACATCTCCCATTAATAAAAATGCTAGAGGGACGATTTTTGATAGTAATATTTGCCAGTTAGCAGATGGAGTCATTAATAATTGTTCTAAAGTTCCGGTATCTTTTTCCCGAACCACTGTAATTGCTGATACTAATGTGCCAATTAATGTTAAAACTAAACCCATAACTCCTGGGACAAAAAACCAACTACTTGTCAGTCCAGGATTGTAAAGGAATACAACTTCAGGTGAAACTGGGGGATTTACTTTACCTTGGGTTAATTGTAGATTATATTGCTGAATAATTTGATTCATATAATTTCCGGCAATCCCGGCTGTATTGGCATTTACAGCATCAATAAATACTTGAATTTCTGCTGATTTTTGTGCCAGTTGACGCGGAAAATCGGGAGGAATTACTACCCCGACATCTAGCTTTCCTTCTTCTACCTGACGACTCAATGCTTTTTCACTGCTTGGTACAGATTCTAAGGTGAAAATTCGATTTGATGTCATGGCTGAAACTAACTCCCGACTAGCACTGACGTTAGCATAGTCAATGACACCTAATCGTAAGTTATGCACGTCGGGATTGAGAATAAAACCATACAACAATAATTGGACTGTTGGCGGGACAACTAACAAAACAATTAATTGCTTATTGCGGAGAATTTGATTAATCTCTTTCCGCACTAATGCCCAAAATGGACTATCAAATAATCGCTGAATAAGTTTCATAAAATTCCTTTTTATTGAACCGCAGAGAAGACAGAGAGATTAATTTGATAATTGCATTCGGCTTAAAACTCGGCGTGATACGTTGAAAAACACTAATCCCAAAGCTGCAAGCATGAGCAAATCAAACCAAACTCCGCCAAATCCTGTACCACGCACGAAGGCATCACGAGTGATATCGATGTAATAACGCGCCGGAATTATGTTAGGTAGTAGTGATAAAGGGAAAGGAATATTGTTGAGGGGATAAATAAAACCTGAGAGTAATAAGGATGTGATAAAACCTACAAGGGAAACGCCTTGTACAGCAGCATTTTGGTTACTACTACGGACTCCTAAAAGTAACCCGAAAAAAACACTATCTGTCAGAAATAATAAAGTGCCAACTACTAATGTTATGGGGTTGCTAACTATGCCAACTTGAAAAATAATTGAGCCTAATACCATAACTAATAATGCCTGAACGATGGCAATTAATAAGTATGCTAATCCTTTACCAAGTAATAGTTCAGTGGCACTAATACTAGAAGCGTAGACTTGTAAAATTGTCCCTTTTTCTTTTTCCCGTACCATTGCGATCGCAGAGAGCAATGAAGGAAAAATCCAGAGTACAACTCCGTAAGTTCCTGGCACAATATACAGCGATTCTAATCTCCCAGGATTAAACCATAGACGCATTCGTGCTGTAATAATACTAGTAGCAGGTAGTAATCCATGCTCTTGCATAAAAAAGTTCGTTACTCTCTGAATACTATTTCTAATTACACGGGCATTGTTAACATCAGTGGCATCGATTAATACTTGCACGTTTGTACTTCTACCTGCTTGAATATCACGGCTAAATTCTGGCGGAATAATCACTGCGGCTTTAGCAATTCCTTTATCTATTGCATCGCGGGTGGGATTGCCACCAGACCATTGCTTCGGCACAAATTGATTAGTAGCATACAATCTTTCAATATAGCTGCTACTTAGGTTTGTGCGGTTAAAGTCTTGCACAATTAAGGGAATATCTTTACTCTCTAACCTAATGGCAAAGCCAAAAATTACTAAGGTAATGAATGGCAATAAAAATGCTAGTGCTAACGTCAGGCGATCGCGGCGAAATTGAGCTATTTCTTTGACACATTGAGCTAAAATTCTTTTCATATATATTAAGTACGGCTTTGGCTAAAATCAGAGTGTTTTAAACGCAGGGGAACGCGGAGGTTTTTGGAGGATAATTTTCTGAATACTCTTTTTCTATTCTTGCGATCGCTGTACTATACCAATAAAGGCATCTTCTAAAGAAAAAGGAATCGGACGTAAAGAATTGATGGTAATTTGATTAGCTTTTAAAAGTTGAGTTAGTTGATTTATTTCCTGTTCGGGATGATCGAGAACAATGTGTAAACTATCAGCAAAAATCGAGATGCGCCAAGACTCGAAGTGTTGTTTTAGGATCTTAGAAGCTACTTGGTTTTGATTAACAACAATTTCTATTAATTGTCCCGGTTGCGATGCTTTGACAGAACTGGGTGAACCTTCGGCGACGGTTTCTCCTGCAACCATAAAACTCATCCGGTTGCACTGTTCAGCTTCTTCTAAATAGTGCGTTGTCACTAAAATGGCTGTACCGTTGCGGGCAAAATCATTAATCAGCTTCCAAAACTGGCGACGCGCCAACGGATCTACCCCCGATGTTGGTTCATCTAAAAATAAAATATCTGGTTCGTGCATTACGCAAGCACCGAAAGCAACTCGCTGTTTCCAACCCCCTGGTAGCTGCCCAGTAATCATATTTGCTTGTCCTTCCAAGCCACAGGTAGCAATTACCCAATCAATTTTTTCCCGTCGGAGTTTGCGAGGTACGCCGTAAACTCCACTATAAAATTCGAGATTTTGCAGAATAGTTAAATCGTCGTAAAGGGTGAATTTTTGACTCATATAACCAATGCGCCGCCGTAAGTTTGCACTACGCAGATTTCCTGTTTCACCACCCAAGGAAATTTCACCGCCACTTGCTTCGAGTAATCCACACAGCATTTTAATGGTGGTAGTTTTACCAGCACCATTAGCACCTAACAACCCAAAGATTTCGCCGTAGCGAACTTCGACGTTGACATCTTTAACGGCTTGGAACTTGCCAAAAACACGGCTGAGATTGCGAGCATATATAGCTAGCGCTGAGTCCTGAGTGCTGAGTTGTGAGTTTTGAGTATTAAATACTCCCTCTGCCCCTCTGCCCCTCTGCCCCGCTGCTCCTCTGCCCCGCTGCTCCCCTGCTCCCCTCTTCCGATAACGAGGAAATGGAAAAAATTGCGGCACGGAACCTTGTTGCCGCAATCGCGTGACAAAGACGTTTTCTAATGTGGGTTCGCCATGCTCGATACTGGGAGAAGGTAACTGATGTTGTTGCAGTAGTTCGCGGACTTGGATTTCGCCAGAATTTATATCTTGAACTAGGACATCCAAGCGATCGCCAAAAGTTTGCACATCTACTATATTTTTCTGAGTAGCCTGGGAGAGTATTTCTTCTGCCGCTTCCAGGTTGGCTGTTCGCACTTCCAAGCGATGCAAGCCTAAGTTAGCCCGTAATTCTTTGGGTGTGCCAATTTCATGAATTTGCCCACTGTACATCAAAGCCACGCGGTGACAACGTTCAGCTTCGTCTAGATATGGTGTCGCAACTACAATTGTCATTCCCTCGGCTGATAATTCCCCTAACACATCCCAAAACTCTCGCCGGGAAACTGGATCGACACCCGTGGTAGGTTCATCTAGTAACAATACTTCTGGTTGAGAAACCAAAGCACAACACAGCGCCAGCTTTTGTTTCATCCCACCAGAAAGTTGTCCCACTAAGCGATCGCCAAATCGCTCTAAATTCATTAATTTTAAATATTTATCGCGGCGTTTCTGTAACAAATCATCTGCTACTTGCCGCAACCCTGCTGCATAACGCAAGTTTTCATCAATACTCAAATCCAAATACAGCGAAAACTGTTGAGTCAGATAACCTGTGATTAATCGGGCATCTCGTGCAGGCTGATTAAATATTTGCACCTCCCCCGCCGTTGCTTCCATCACACCGCCCAAAATGTGAAAGGTACTAGTTTTCCCCGCACCGTCAGGGCCAATTAAGCCAAACATTTCACCTTTATGAACACTCAAATCAATTCCCCGCACAGCAGCTAAGTTTCCATAGTGCTTGTGCAAACCGCGAACTTCGATTGCTGTCGTTGGCAAACTAGATGATGGCGGTAAGTTTGGAGAGAAAGTAGTAATTTGCTGTTTCATTCCCTTCTACCCCCTGCCGACGCTCTCTGCGAGACGCTGCGCGTAGCTTGCTTCTCTGTAAGAGTACGCGGACTCGCTACCACTGCGCTATCCTGCCCCCCTGCTCTCCTGCTCCCCTGCTCCCCTGCCCCCTGTCCCCCGCCTCCTGCCTTCAAACTAATTTGGGCATCTGCTGGCATCCCCATTTTGGCGCAGGGTAAATCTGATTCACTATAAGGTTTTTCAGGGTTAAAGCAGCTATCAGGATTTTGAACCTTGATCCGAATTCCTACTACTTGTCTGACTCGATCTTTTTGAAAGTAAATATTTTCTGGTGTAAATGAAGCTTGCGGATCGATGGCAATTACTTTACCTTCTAATGGTTTCCCCGGTGCAGAATCAATGAAGATTTTTGTTGTTTGTCCTAAACGCACTCTGCCAATATCGCCTTCGGGAATAAAACCTCTAAAATAGACTGTTTTAGGGTCAACAATTGTCAAAATATTAGTCTGATTGCTAACTATTGCACCTGGTTCAACACTCCGGGCTGTAACTATTCCATCTAAGGGACTAACTACATTTACATCTTTTTTGGAGTCTGCAATCTGGGTGAGGATTTGCTGATTTGATGCTTGGGCATCTTTGACTTTGGCACGGGCAGAGTTGACTTTCGCCTGTGCAGATTTAAGTTGAGCATAACTTTGTTGCTGCTTTCTGACTAATGCTGTTAACTGGGCATTGCGAATGTCAGGATTGAAACCTGTAGTTTTAACTTGAGTTAACGCCCCTGATGTAGCCTTTAATTGCTGGCGTTCGGCATTCACTGCTGCCTGTCGTGCTTCTAGGGTTGCTATTGCTGTATCTAGAGTGGTTTGGGCTTGATCGAATTGTTGTTGATTTACCGCCCCTTCTTTTACCAATTGGGCATAGCGATCGCGGTTGATTTTTGCTAAATTAACTTCTGCTGCTGCCTGTTTAACTTGCGCTTGCGCTTGCACCAATGTGGCTCTGGCTGCTGCGACATTTGCTTGTGCCTGCTCAATTCTTCCTTGGGTATCCCCTTGAGACTGCTGCAAATTAAGTTTAGCTTCGTTAATTTGGCTGTTAATTTCTTGAATTTCTCTGGTGACTCGCTCTACATCGGAAATTGCCTGCTGTTCATCATATCTAGCAGATGTCACTCTCGCTTGAGTACCAAGCAGTTGTTGTTGCAGCAATTGATCGTCTGTGTCGTCTAACTTAATTAACTCTTGCCCTTTTTTAACTGCTGCCCCTTCCCGCACGGCAATTGTCTCAATTCTTCCAGAACGCTTGATCCCAATCTCGGTTTCATAACCCTCAATCCGTCCACTAACTTGCAGTACATTTGCTGATACTTGCGGTTGAGAGCGCCACACCGCGTAGCCAATACCACCAGCCACCAACAGCACCCCGATCGTTAAAAGAATCGGTTTCTTGCGGCTTTTCTGCTTCGATACTGCATCTTTGAGATTTTCCGGGGATGTTGGTATAGTCTGAGTCATGGTAGCACCCTGGATTGTGAAAAATATTTTGTAAATAGAAAATTTTGAATTCAGTGTCATATACTAGACTGTCTAGTATGATAATACAAGATATTACGTAAAAAAATTTACTCTTCATGCCTATAAACCCTACTTTCCAACTAGAAAATCCTTTACCTGCGATCGCTCCAAAGCAGGAGCAAATCTTGCAAGGAGCTATACAGGTATTTATGAAGGAGGGTTACGCTAGAACAAGTATGGATCGTGTTAGTGCGGCGGCTGGAGTATCTAAGCAAACAATATACAGTCACTTTCAAGATAAAGAAGGACTGTTTAAAGCGTTGATAGAACGGTTGACGCTTGCTTGTTTTCAAAGTATTTTTTGTACAGAAAAATTGCATAGTGAACCAGCAGTTTTTTTGCGTCAAATTGCTGAAATTTATTTAACCGAAGTCGCTGATAATCCCGATTATTTGGCATTGTTGCGTTTGATTATCACCGAGTCACAAAACTTTCCAGAACTAGCCAAACTTTATACTCAAACCGTTGTACTACGCGGTCGGCAAATGCTGAGTCAGTATTTCGGATCTCATCCACAATTAGGAATCACCGACCCAGAAGCAATGGCTCATATTTTTTTTGGTTCGCTGGTATCCCACGTGATTTTACAAGAAATGTTGTATGGAAAAGAACTGACATCTTTATCACGCGATCGCTTGCTAGATAGCTTAATAAATGCGGTTATGAGCCAGTCTCTAAATACGGTTGAATAAACAACAGTACTATACCCGACAACCTTCAACGCTCAGGGATAATAGGTGTATTTGTTTGAGATTGTGAAGTGGAATCATAGGTAAATATTATGCTTAGTCAATTACCGAATTGCATTACTAGTCCTTCGTGGTGGCAACTTATCGGATGGATTGCCGACCCAATTGGAT
The DNA here is from genome assembly GCA_003326195.1 of Nostoc punctiforme NIES-2108. Classification (GTDB taxonomy): domain Bacteria; phylum Cyanobacteriota; class Cyanobacteriia; order Cyanobacteriales; family Nostocaceae; genus Nostoc; species Nostoc punctiforme_A. The sequence goes on along the minus strand of LXQE01000148.1, from coordinate 183,593 downwards.
TTCAGCAAAAGTATAGTCAAAAGTATGGAGACATGTTTTCCATGCGACTGAGTGGACTTGGCTCTTATGTAATTATTAGTCATCCCCAAGCCATTCAAGAAATTTTCAGTCAAGATTCTAAATTTGATATTGGTCGTGGTAATAAACTTGCAGAGCCTTTGATTGGCCGAAATTCTCTGATGTTAATAGATGGTGCCCGCCATCGACGAGAACGAAAATTATTAATGCCCCCCTTTCATGGAGAAAGGCTAGAGACTTATGCAGGGCAAATCTGCTTAATTACCGAGCAAATCGCCAGTCAATGGCAAATCGATCAACCTTTTGTAGCTCGTTCTGCCATGCAGAAAGTTAGTCTAGAAGTAATTTTACAAATTGTCTTTGGTTTAAGTGAAGGAAAACGCTATCAACTAATTTTACCTCTGCTTACTAGTTGGTTGGATATGACTGATTCTCCTTTGCGCTCCAGTATGCTATTTTTCCGATTCTTACAACAAGATTGGGGAAAATGGACTCCTTGGGGGCAGATGAAAAGTAGACAAAACTATATTCATGAGCTACTTCAAGCAGAAATTGAAGAGAAAAGAACAAAGAACAATCAGAACCAGGGTGATGTTCTGAGCTTGATGATGGCAGCACGAGATGAAAATGGGCAAGCAATGACCGACGATGAATTAAAAGATGAATTGCTCACAATTTTATTTGCTGGACATGAAACTACTGCAACAACGCTAGCGTGGGCTTTCTATCAAATTCACCAAAATCCAGATGTCCTCTCAAAATTGCAGCAGGAACTCGACAGCTTGGGAGAAAATCCAAACCCGATGGAAATTGCCCAACTTCCTTACTTAAGCGCAGTTTGCCAAGAAACCCTGCGGATGTATCCAGTGTTGCCAGGGCTTTTCCCACGGATTACCAAATCATCCATAAATATTGCAGGATATCAGTTTCCTCCTGACACAACCTTAATGCCAAGTATCTACCTCTTGCATTACCGGGAAGACTTGTATCCTAATCCTCAACAATTTAATCCCGAACGTTTTTTAGGACGCCAGTATTCTCCTTGGGAGTTCATTCCTTTTGGTGGTGGAAGTCGGCGATGTTTAGGATATGCCCTTGCTCAGTTAGAAATCAAATTAGTCCTCGCAACAGTTTTATCCAATTATCAACTTACCTTAGTAGAAAATAAACCTATTAAACTGCAACGACGTGGATTTACCCTTGCTCCTAATGGTGTAGTTCGGATGATGGCTATTAAAAAACGATAAACTTACTTGGGAGGAACTTGCATTCCAATACTGCTCCGTTAAGAAGATTTGTTGGGTAACACTAAAGTTCTAGCCAACCTACAATTTTCTTAACTGAACGGTATTGCTTTTAAGAACCAAGTTTTAACAGCGGCAGTCTCACTTAGGACTTACGCAATAACTCTCTGAAACTCTCATTTCTTTGTATCCTTTGCGCCTTTGTGGTTCGTTTTTTCATGATTTTGCGTAAGTCCTGTCACTTTTGCTGCTAGAAAATGCTGATGTGTGTAGCCCGTCGCAGGCATCGCAAATAAAACTTTGCAAAACTACACGCGCTCAGGGACAATTCATGAATTGCCCCTACCTAAAAATCATTCTTTTCGACTATTGTTTGGATAAGTCCTGTTCACTTTTTGCTGTCCGGCTAAAAAGTCGATAGTATAGCAACGTACTAGTTTCCTTTAAAGGAAACAACAGATAGGTGAGAGGATTTATTGCCACAATAATATTTCGGAAGTCACGCCGTGCCAAAAATAAGATCGCACGAGCAACTTGCTGTGCAGACATCACTCCATAAGGATTCAGTTGACTCTTAAATGGGCCAAGAATTAGCTTGCGAATTACACAATCCCCATCCAAACGCTTGAGGGTAACAATATCTCCTAACGCTCTTTTGCTGAGTTCATAAAGTGGACTTAGTGCTGGAGAAACCTCAGCCTCAGAAGTGTTTACCCAGATTTCCTTGGTTGCTTTTGCTTGTGGCCCTGTTACAGTTGTCAAAAATATATCTATCAACCGCAATGCTGAAAAGGTATTTACCTCATAAGAGGAGTTGATAGCCTCCGGTGTGCGGCTGGCGTAAACGTTGATTCCGTGGTTGATAATTAAAATATCTACTTTCTCTAAACTATCTCTCAGATTGGCTTCGTTGCCCAACTGCCAGGAAACCACTTTTACTCCAACTTGCTCTACTAATTTTTCTGGATTAGTGGTTAATGCGACAACTTTAGCATTATTCTTTACAAGTTCAGCCGCCAGCGCTTGTCCCAACGCTCCTGATGCTCCGGTTAAAGCGATGGTTTTACCTTTTAGAGACAGTCCTGTGCCCAGAATTTTATCCACTAAGGGAAAGACACCACTGTAATAAGCGTTGACATCATCAAAATGATGCCGCCAATGGTAAGACCGATTCACCCACCAAATGGATGGTATTGTCTCTAAAGGGCCGGGTAGGTGGTTGTAATCTGTATCAATTTTTCCCTGAAAATATCGCACAGACGCGCCATACAAAAAGGTGCAAGCATAAGCTACTCCCAGCCATAACCCCAGTTGTTGGACAATTAAGGCAACGACTACCAAGACCACTAGCAGTAGACTCGACTCTAAAATGTCGTGATAGAGCTGGGATTCTTGGTAAATTTTCAGGGAAACTATCGATAAATCTCGACGATAGGCGCTATGGTGCTTGTTGTGCCATTTAGCAAGCCAATTGACTTGGTGACACAAAGCATGGTAGCTGTCTCTCAAAACCTCAGCGAGTAAAAGTGAGAAGAGTGCCCAATTAGCAAACTGTAAGCTGGCATTTAGCCAAACCCAATTAATTTGTAAGCTTGTCGCAATTCCCATCAAGTTTTCAGCTAGCATTTTTATCATATTTGTCTATACTCGTTTTTTTTAATCATTCTTCATGATCTGACAAAGGCGCCTTAAGGTCGAGTCTAGAGCAAATTAAAATCAAAAGGAATGGGGAGCAGGGGAGCAGAGGACTTAGTTACAGTAAGTCTTTCCCCCTCCGCCCCTCTGCTCCCCATGCCCAATTAGGAATTAGTTAAGATATCCCAGTTGACTTTCACATAGCCAGGTTCAATGTGGGTAAAGTGTTTGCTCAATTGCTAATGTGCTTTTGGTAGCACGTGAAACGGAATTGATGCGTACAAATGATGCTCTGCATGAAATGGCATATTCCACATGAAAAATCGTACAGACCAGAGTGTGAGTGTATTGGTCGACATCGCCAACGCAGTCACAGTCTGACCGGATTGCCTTTCCTCTAAGAAATTGAGTGTAGCAGTGATGTCTACAACGGGCTATTCGGCGTTGCACTCAACGGCAAAAAACCCGGCGTTAAGTACCGAGTTGAATACCAAAATCCGAAATCGCCCAATTAGCATTGGGATTAGGGCGGCCGCATTATATCAACGAGAGCAGCATATTGTCAATAGAGTCTAAATAAATCTCATTAACTTATGCTTCTTGTTAAAACTTTAGGCGTTGGCGTAGCCCGCCGCAGGCATCGCTTTGAGTTCTGCAAACTACACCCAGCGATAAATACTGATTATGAGCGTTGATTCTTAATCTTGGTCGTGGTCAAGAGTAATTTAGATGCGTTTGCTCTAAGGCAAACTTGAGACGAATATTCTTACTAGGAGAAGGTTGATACCTTCCATATTATGGGTTGTCTTTCAATTCAGAACTCAGCACTTTTAAATCAGCATTCTTCATTATTAATTGATATCTAATTGATATCTATTTTAACTCCTTCAATAATACTAACATCCGATTGTGTTGGATAAATTTTAGTAAGTTTGAAACCTGCTGATTTAAATAAATCTTCAAACTCAGCTTCAGTACGAATACGTCCACCTGGACACATTACTAACATGTTGATATCTATAAACTTACTTCCTGAAAACTCGTTAGCAGGAGGAAGTACGTAGTCTATCACTAAAACGCGTCCTTGCTCTATCATAGCTTGATGACAACGTTGAAGAATAGCCAGCGATCGCTCGTCATCCCAGTCCTGAATAATATGTTTAAGAACATAAGCATCTCCTCCTTGTGGCAGAGCTTCAAAAAAGCTACCTCCTACAAGCTGACAACGACTAATAACGGATGCTATTTCTTGTGAATCCTTGGCTCTATTAATCACTTCTGCCTGATCGAACAATACTCCTATCATAGTAGGATTAGCTTCGAGTACAGCAGCTAAAAAGCTCCCTTGACCACCACCAACGTCTATTAGCTTATTAATTGACGAAAAATCATAAGCTTCCAGGTGTTCGGTATAGGAATCTTTTGATGAAGTCATAGCCTGGTCGAAGATTTCTCCTCGGCTAGAATTCTGTTCATTGTACTCAAACAAATCCATACCATACAAATCTTCAAAGGCACTTTTACCAGTTTCTAAGCAATACATTAAATTCCCCCAGGATTTATAGTAATGCTCTTCACCTCGGAAAATAGCCATAGCACGAATTGAGTCAGGAACGTTGCTTTGCAAACAATCTGCCAATGGTGTTAGCTCAAAGCATCGAGTTTGTGTCTCCGCAAAAATTCCAATACTGGCGAGTGCCCGCAAAACTCGATATAGAGAATCACTATGTGTATTGGTTGCAGCAGCTAAGATATCGCAATGTTGAGAGCCATCCTTTAGCAAATCAGCAATACCAAGTTTAGCGACGACATAGATACACCGTGAAACCCAGTAAGCATGTACCCATTCTATGGGACTGATTTGAAAGTCTGTATTATTAGGTTTTGAATCAGATGAAATCATGATTTTGAAATAAATTAACTAAGTGTTGATTGTCTGTAATATTCCAGTGAATATACTTTTAATTTGAGCATTCAAACGGATTAAATGCAGGAGAACAAGTTCAAATTTGATTTTTTAAATTCAAACTTTTTATAATCATTGCATCATAACTACGGTCTGGTATAATTTTTTTTAGCACAAGTTCAAGCATTAAACCTAGCTGCCCCTTAGACAAGAAATAACGTGTTTTAGGCTTCCTGATTTCTAAAGCCTTTATAATCGCATCTGCAACTTGTTCCGGCGGCATCCCTTCACGATTTGATTGAATTAAATCTTCTACAAAAAATTTATATGTATCTCCATACATTGCTTTAGCATCAGGTGACATATTAGCAAAATTTTTTCTAAAGCTTTCCTCTACTTTATCGGGAGCCGCAGATGCAATTGAGCCTGGTTCAATTAAGATAACTTCGATTCCCCAAGGATGTAATTCTATTCTCAAAGCATCGGTAAATGCCTCTAACGCAAACTTGGAAGCACACAAAGCAGAGATATATGGCCCAGAAATTACTCCTCCGATAGAGCCAATATTAATAATCCGACCTTTAACTTTTCGGATTAACGGTAAAAATTCCTGCGTCACTGCTATTTGCCCAAAAACATTGACTTCAAATTGCCATCTCAGGTCATCAAGCGAAATAAACTCCAGTGGCCCATCAACTAACAGACCAGCATTATTTACTAATCCTACTAATCCTTCATCAGGAATAGATTTTGAAACAATATCTGCCGCAGATTTAATTTCTTCTGGTTTTGTAATATCCATGAAAATTGGTGTCAAATTCTCGGAGGAATCACTCTTGAGAGATTCAGCATCTTTTTCTTTACGGACTGATGCAAATACTCGATATCCTTTTTTGTCAAGCATAAGAGCTGTTGCTCTGCCTACACCTGTTGATGCTCCTGTAATTACGATAGCACCTTTATGTTTTGGAGGCATTTTTGTGACCTTTAGAGTGAATAGATATGCAGATGTAAAAACTAAAATTTAAAATCAATAAAATTGGAATTATATTGATAGTCTAATAGGGATTATCTTTTAGATAATTTATATTCATTTTTTTGAACTCAACAAATGTTAATAGAAGTGCAATAACCATCAGTAAAAAATCCGTAATAGCTATTCCATAATATACACCACTTACACCTAGCAACTTTGATAAAATTACCACTAGTGGAATAAATAAAACTATATTATTTAAAATAATTATTATAGAAACAGTTTTTCCCTTTCCTATAGACTGAAATAGAACTGAACCAAAGGGAACAAAAGATATTGTTGGTATTAATAAACTCAAAACGCGAAAATTGAGTAAATCATTGTTTGTGAAAGTCGAATTTGGCAATAGCCAACTTAAAAATGTTTCTGGTGATAATTGCATTGGCAACCAAAATAATACAGCCAAAGCAGTTACAGAAATACTAAAAGTAAAATAAGCTTTTCTCATTCTATCATAATTTCTGGCTCCATAATTTATGCCAATCACTGGTTGTAATGCTTGCACAAATCCATTTAAAGGAATGAATGCTAATAAAGTCAATCTTATAGTTGCTCCGTAGAAAGCTATATCACTATTTGTTCCATAATAGGAGATAGATTTAAAAACAACAAAATTTTGTACTAATTCCATAACATTAGCCAGTAGTGCTGACATTCCCACTGATAAAATTCCCGGAAGTAAATTTATTGCTAGAGCAAGCTTTCTAGGATTAACTGGAATAGAACTTTTACCAGATAAGAAATATATAAAGTTTATTATGCAAAATACTATCATAGCAATAACAGTCGCAAGAGCAATTCCCCGGATACCCCAATGAAAAACTACAACAAATATAGGATTTAAAATTATATTAATAATGACATAAATACCTGCAAAAGTCATAGCTAATCTAACTTTACCTTCTGACTTAATAAGTTGGTTGGAAGCTACTGCTAAAATATAAAATACTGAGCCTAGTATATAAGTTTTAAAATATTCAGAACCGGCAAAAGCTACTTGACCACTTCCTCCCATTAATTTAATTAATTCTTCACTAAAGCTGTAGCCAATTATAGTAATAAAAAAGGATATAAAAATACCCATTATAATTAAATTGCCAAAAATTTTGGACTGAGTTTTTATATCTCCAGCACCAATAGCTCGGCTCAGAACAGAAGCTGAACCTGTTCCAACTAAGTAAGCAAAACCATCTATGATAGCAGTAAGTGGTAGAGCTAAAGATATGCCAGCAATTGCTGTTTCTCCTATAAATTGCCCAGCAAATAGAGCATCAATAAAAGCATTCATGTTAATCAGCAGCATTACTAGAATGCCAGGAGCTGATAACTTGAACATCAGTTTTAAGATGTTACCTTCAAGTATCTCATTTTTTATTTTAGATTGGTTTTCTGAAGTCATTTTTAATTTATTTACTTATTAACGTGACCCAAGCATTACCATCTTCAAGCCACTAGCAGGAGGATAGTTAACGCCCCTAGCTTTAGGTTTCTCTACTCTTTTATGTGCTAACGCTAATTGATAGCGTGAGAGAATTGTTGCTAATACCAGTTTCATTTCAAAAAGTGCTAATAACTCACCTGGACAGCGACGAGCGCCACCACCAAATGGTAGAAACTCATAGGGAGAATATTCTTTTTCTAGAAAGCGCTCTGGTCTGAATTGCTTTGGTTGTGGATATAAATCCTCTCGTTGATGAGTCAAGTATATACATCCTCTTACTACGGTTCCTGGGTCTAATTTGTAGTCCATGACTTCAATTGGTGATTCTACAAGTCGTGGAAATGTCACAACCTGAGTTGGATAAATTCGTAGGGATTCATTACAAACAGCATTTAAGTAAGGTAATGCGATAATCTTCGCAGGTTCTAGGGATTCACCAAGACTGTCAAGTTCTTCTAATAAGCGATCGCGAATACCAGGTACACTATGAATCCAATACAAAGACCAACTTATAGCAGTAGCTGACGCATCTTGACCACCAAATAGCAATGATGGAAACAAATCTCGGATATATTCATAGGTCATTGGTTGACCCATTTCATCGCAAGCCAAAACCAGTTCTGATAATACATCGCTACGCAAAGGATTTACTTGTTGGTGGCGCTCTTCAATTTCGATGTGGAGTAGTGAGTCAAATTGCCGTTGTAAGTGAAGCCAGTATCCCCAAGGACTCCAGCGACCCAAATCCTTCTTTAGAAAAGGGTAGGACAGAGATATATCTAGCCAGCGAGACCGAGCGTAACTTATTAAATTAGAAAACAGTTGTCGAAATTGTTCGTAACGCTCTCCTTGATGTAACCCAAATAATGATGGCAAAACTACTTCTAAGGTAATCTTTTGCATAGTTGGGTAAGCAAGAAAAGATTTACCTATAGTCAGTTGATTCATTACTTTTTCTGTTACTCTACAAATATGCCGTCCATATTCTTGTGTCTGAGTTTCGCGCATCGGTGACATCAACAACTTACGGCGATTTCTGTGACGCAACCCATCTAGTGCAAGCAACCCATACTTGCCGACAACTGATTCTCCACCTTGATTCAACTTACCAGAAGCTGTAATCTCTTTTGCATTAGTAAAAATCTGCTTCATCCCTTCTGGGTTGCTGATTATTACTAGAGGTATTGAATCAGCCATAATAGTGAAAATGTCGCCATAGCGATCGCCCATAGTATCCATGAAGGCAAGGGGATCGGTCTCAAATTGATTGAGTAATCGGGGAGAAGTTTTTGGCCCATCAGGTAGGTTCATTGGTATTTTTCTGACAAATATTAAATAATTAATAGTTCTTAAACTAAACCGACTACGGATGGTTGTGATTGTCTTTGATTTTGACGCAGACCACGTATGACCATCTTCACACCGCTAGCTGGATAACAAATCAGACCTCCATATTTGGGACGTTCTGGGCGCTGACTAACTAGCTCTAATTCATAATTTGCCAGAATAGTTGCTAATATAAGTTTCATTTCAAATAAAGCAAAAGTCCCGCCAATACAAACACGAGAACCACCACCAAATGGGAGAAATTCGTAGGGAGAAAATTGTTTTTCTAAAAAGCGCTCTGGCTGAAATTCTTTGGGACTGGGATATAAATCTTCTCGCTGATGTGTGGAATAAATATTAGCAATAAGTATTGTACCGGGATTCAACTCGTAGCCCATCATCTCGACGGTTGATTTTACCAACCTGGGAAATGCAAACAACTGAGTTGGATAAATTCGTAAAGCTTCGTTACAAACAGCATTTAGGTAGGGTAATGTGACAATGTTCATGGGGTCTGGGTTTTCACCAAGACTATCAATTTCTTCCAGCAGGCGCGCTCGTATAGCAGGTAAACGGTGAATCCAGTACAAAGACCAAGCGATCGCAGTTCCAGAAGCGTCTTGAGCTGCAAATATCGGCGATAATAGAAGGTCGCGCACCTCTTGATTACTTAATGGTTCACCTGTTTCATCAGCAGCAAATATCAGATCGGTAAGCATATCAGTGCGTAAATAATCTGCTTGCTGGCGGCGTTCTTGCACTTCAGTATATAGCAATTGAAAAATTTCCTGTCGGAGGTGAAGCATATATCCTTCTGGACTCCACCGACCTAAATCCCGGTTTCCTAAAGGTAGTTTGGTAATAAATTTAAAAAGTTTAGATCGCTCGGATTTGAACACAGAAACAAATAAATGCTTGAGTTTGTCATAGCGTTTACCTTCAGGTAATCCCAGAACAACCTCTATACCTATGGACAACGTAATTTCTTCTATGATTGAGTAAGCGATAAAAGGTTTGTCAATCGCTTGTCGAGCCATAATTTTTTGCGTAAGTTCGCAGATACGTCGTCCACAGGCTTGCATTCGCGTTCCATGAAAAGCCTGCATGAGCAGCTTACGTCGATTTTTGTGAATTAAACCATCAAGTTGCAGTATTCCTTGATTTCCTGTGAACAGGGCAAAATCTTGGTTCAAGGTACCAGATGCGGTAATTTCTCTAGTATTGGTGAAAAGTTGCTTGATAGCCAAAGGATTACTAACATAAATCATTGGCGTAGAACCAAGCATTCTAGTCACCATATCCCCATAAAGTTGGGAATTAGCATCCATATAGCCAAAGGGGTTAGCCTCGAATTGCAGAGCTAGTAACCAAGCAGGAGTTTTTGGCCCTGGGGGTAGTTTCATCAGTCTTTTTTACTCCCATTATTTTTATACAGCATTATCAATACAAACTCTCAGATATCTGGCTAATTCCTGAATATAAGGTTCTACGAAAATTGAGAAATGGTCGCCAGGAATTTCAATCATTTGTATAGGTTGCTTGGAAAATTTATCCCAACCTAGAAATGGATCGTCGGTATTCCATTCGGGGTTTTCAAAATCATGAATTATTTCCTCATTTGCTCGGAATAAAGTCATTTTCTCAGAATAAATCTGCGGGACATAACCTCGCATAGCTTGAACATGAGATTTAAACAGTTTGTAATGGTGAAGAAAATCATTAATCTCCGCATCGCTAAAAATGAAATTTGCTTTTTGATTAATAAAATTAAGTTGCTGATTTAATGGCAAATCTCGAAGTTCTTCAAAAGGTACTAAAAAGTCTATATTATTATCGGTTTTTATTGATTCAGCGATCCGGAGCAAAAATTTTGCATCGTCATCGTCTGTAGATTCGATGGGTGTTTCTGATAGTATGGCATCGATGATAACTAATAAACTTACTGTTTGACCCTTCTTTTGCAACTGTTGTGCCATTTCAAAAGCAAGTACACCGCCGTAACAATGACCACCTAAAAGATAAGGGCCATTTGGTTGTACTTTATGAATTTCTTGGAGGTAACGAGTTGCGGTTTCTTCTACTGAAATAATTTCTGCTTTGTCTTGTTCTAAGGTATCTTCCAAAGCGTAAAATTGATAATCTTCACCAAGTCTTCTGGATAAATTAAAGTAGTGACTAATACCTCCACCAGCACCATGTATACAGAAAAAAGGTATTTTAGAACCGGAAGAGTTAATTGCTACTAGAGGAGAATTAGAACTCTGACGGGATGGCTGACTGACAATAGTTGCTAGTTTTTCAATTGTTGGGTTTTCAAAAAGAGTAGATAGGGGAAGATTATGCTCAAATCTGTCATGAATTTGAGCCATTAAGCGTACAGCTAAAAACGAGTGACCACCCAACTCGAAGAAGTTATCTGTCACCCCAATAGGGTTAGTATTTAGAAGATTTTCCCAAAGTTTTACTAATGATAATTCTGTAAAATTCCGAGGAGCAACAAATGATTGGCTAGTAGTTGGTCGGATAACTTCATCAATTGGCAGAGAATGCTTGTCTACTTTGCCATTAGGTGTAAGTGGGAGCTTATCCAGCACCACAAAAGCAGACGGTAGCATGTAATTAGGCAACTGATGCTGTAAATAGGTAAACAGTTGTGTAGCTATATCCTGTTTATTTGTGACGACATAGGCAATCAAACGCTGATTTTCTTGAGCATCATCGACGGCAATGACAATAGATTCTTGCACATCTGGATGTTGTGCGATCGCAGCCGCAATTTCACCCAATTCTACTCGAAAACCTCTAATTTTTACTTGTTCATCCTGACGACCCAAATACTCCAGACTACCATCATTGCGATAACGCACAAAATCGCCTGTTTTATAAAGCTTAGTTCTGGGAACAAAGGGGTTATCAATAAATCGTTCTTGAGTTAACTCTGGACGATGTAAATAACCCTTCGCTAACCCGTGACCACCAATATAAAGTTCTCCAATCACTCCTCTAGGTGTTAACTGTAAATCCCGATTCAACACATAAGTTTGAGTATTGTCAATAGCACGACCGATGGGGACACTGCTTGCTTGGTCTTCTAATAAACTAGTATCATAGTAAGTAGCGTTGGCGGAAACTTCCGAGGAGCCATAAAGATTAATTAATTTTGCAAATGGGATTAATTCTCGGAAACTTTTAGCTAAGTTAATAGATAGTGTTTCTCCGCTAGTTATCCAAAGTTTGAGCTGCGATAATTTCTTGAGCAGATGACTGTAATTGTTAATCAGTAAGCGCAGTAGTGAGGGTACAAGTATAATACGGCTTACTTGATGATGAGCTAGAGTTTCTATAAATAGTTGCGGGTCTAGTATAGTTGCATTACTGATAATTACTGTAGGAATTCCTTGAAGTAAAGGAGCAAAAATTTCCCATACAGAATCTACAAAACTAATAGCTGTTTTTTGACAACAAACTTCTCCTTGGGTAAAAGGATAGGTTTTCCATAGCCAATGTAAGCCATTGACTGTACCACGATGAGTGCCAAGAACGCCTTTAGGTGTTCCAGTTGAGCCAGAAGTGTAGATAATATAGGCGAGCTTATCAGATGCAGAGATGTTAATGGGATTTTCTGAACTTTCTTGAGCAATTTCATCTTTGTGGATATCTAAGCAAACGGTTTTATCCGAAGATAATGATAATTTTTCTAATATCTCTTGCTTGGTAATTAACAGCGATGCTTGGGAATCAGAGAGCATAAAATTCAGGCGCTCTACTGGATAACTCGGATCGAGAGGAATGTATGCACCACCAGCTTTGAGGATAGCTAAAATTCCTGTCACTACGTCTATGGAGCGTTCCAGACATAGAGCAACCAGCGTTTCTTTTGTTATACCCTGTTTTTGTAGATAATGTGCAAGCTGATTCACTCTGTGGTTAAGTTGACGATAAGTCAGTTTCTCAGACAGGCTAATTAACGCTAAAGAGTCAGGTGTTAATTCTACTTGTTGCTCAAATAATTGATTCAAAGATGCATTTTGAGGATAATCAGCACGAGTTTGATGAAATTTTAATAATAGTTCTTCTTGTTCAGAAGCAGTTAGTAATGATAACTCACTGATGCGCTGTTCTGGATTAACAACAATCTTTTCTAACAATGTCTGAAAGTTGTTGATAAATTGAGTAATGGTTGTTGAATCGAAAATGTCTGTATTGTACTCCAAACATCCTGTTAAACCTTCTTGGGATTCAGATATCGACAAGAAAATATCTAGTTGAGCTGTACCACTATCAAATTCCAAGTTACGCAAGCTTAATCCAGACACTTCCTGTACAGAAGTTGGAGTATTTTGCAAGACAAACATGATTTCATAAAGTGGATTTCGGCTTAAGTCGCGTTCGAGTTGTAATTTTTCTACAAGCATCTCAAAAGGCAAATCTTGATGTGCATAAGCATCAAGAGTCACCTGACGCACTCGACGTAGAAATTCGCGAAAACTGGGATTACCACTAAGGTTATTACGTAACACCAAAGTATTAACAAATAAACCCAGCATTCCTTCTAATTCTGCACGATTGCGATTAGCAATTGGAGAACCAATTAAGATGTCTTCTTGGTCTGTGTAACGATATAATAATATGTTAAATGCTGCCAGCAAACTCATAAATAAAGTCGCGTCTTCTCGCTGGCTTAATTGTCTGAGTACATCAGTCAGGGCTTTTGAGAATGTAAAGTACTGCTTGGCACCACTGAAAGTAGTAACCTTCGGTCGCGGACGGTCTGTAGGTAATTGTAGTACAGGTAACTCACCATTGAGTTGTTGCTTCCAATAATTTAATTGGGTTGCGAGGAATTCACCTTGGATGCGATCGCGTTGCCAAATTGCAAAATCTGCGTACTGAATGGGGAGTGCAGGTAAGGGAGAAGGCTGATTTGTTGAAAAAGCAGCATACAGCGTTGACAACTCCCGCAGAAACACATTACAAGACCATCCATCCGTAATAATGTGATGCATAGTCACAAGCAAAACGTGTTCTTCTCCACTCAAGCGCAGTAAAGTTGCTCTGACTAAAAGCCCTTTAGCTAAATTAAAAGGTTTTTTTGCTGACTCTGCTGCAAATTGCTTAACCTCCGACTCCCAGTTATTATCAGACAAATGTTCAAGATTAATAATAGATAAATCCCAATTTAATTGGGGTGCAATTTCCTGTATTGGTTCTCCATTTATAATCTGAAAATTTGTCCGCCAAACTTCATGACGATTGAGAATTTCATGCAAACATTGTTGCAGTACTGTAATATTCAGCCGTCCTTTGATCTGAAATGCGATGGAAATATTGTAGAAAGAACTCCCGTGATAAAGCTGGTCAACAAACCACAGTCTTTGTTGGGAGAAAGATAAGGGAATGTTTTTAAATACTTGACGTTTGGGGATAATATCAGCTTGAAGATTCCCTCTCTTCCATTTTTCTAAAAGGGCTTTTTTCGCTGGGGATAAATTAAAGTCTTGTTTCTCCATTGCTGATAAATTATTAATAGTTACTAGTTCTTAGTCTTTTAGCTAAGTTTGGACTTGTCGCTGATTAAAAATTTTCATTCCCAAACTCTTGATTCAGATAGCTATACCGTTATCAAAAGCTTATTAAGTAACAAGTCCTATCAGCTAAAACAATTAATTTTGACTGAGCCACTAATCTCGGCAATTATACTATCGCGTCAGGGATGGTTTGCGACAAACAAAGCAATCCTCACCTGTTGGGGTAGGGTCTCCAAAATCTTTGCTATTGTAGTGATTAATTTCTATAAAGCCCACATTTTCTAAAGCCGACTGAATTTCTGATGAGAAATAAGCTTTATCCAGTAAGGTACTGTCCGAACGCTTCCACATTCCATTTATCAATTCAAATGTGGTAGATTTGAGTTCCCGCGTCCTTTCTTCTGGGTTGTATTTGCCTTCTTCAAGATAAACATATTTATCAGTGATATCACATATATTGAAATCTTCTAGAAGACTCTCACGCGATACACTGTCCACAGTTACTATGGTGAACACAAACAGACCATTATTATGCATCGCCGCATACACGTTTCTGAAGACAGTTGTTAATTCATCAAGGTTGAGAATGAAGCCGAGAGTGTTTCTTGAAAAAACTGCATCATAGGTGGGTAATGACTCAAACTTACGTATATCACTAAGAATAAATTTACTTTCAGGTGCATTTATTTGGGCGTAGTGCAATAGTTTTTCAGAACAATCAAGTCCAGTCGTTTGATAACCTCTTATATGAAACTGTTGGACTAATTGTCCGTTAGCGCAACCAATGTCGAGAATATGTGCTTCTTTAGAAAGGTGTTTTAGCATTAATTGCTCTAAAATTAGTGCTATAGTTTCGGCTTCGGAAGCGATACCAATAGCGTTATATACCGAAGCAATAGGGTCGTGATTTGCATCATTATTGGCTAAATACATAAACTGCTTTTCCTATTTCTAGATAAAGATTTAAAATCAAGTATTTGGGGAAACTTATAACAAGAAAAGTGCTACTTCTTCTTCGGATAATTCTTCAATCTTTTCCAATAGAAGTTGTTCAACTATTTCTGCTTGTTTCGCTGGTATCATTGCTTCAAATAAAATGTCACGTAGTGGTAAGTCTACAGGGAATTTGGTTCGCAATCGTGAAACTAATTGAGTTGCAATCAGTGAGTCGCCTCCTAACTCATAAAAGTTGTCGTAAATACCAATTTCTGCAATTCCAAGTACCTCTTGCCATATTTCCGTAATTTGTTTTTCCAACTCATTTTTCGGAGCAACATAGGAATTACTCAGGCTAGGTCTAGAGTACTGTGAGGATAAATTTAATTGATTAGTTGATGTTGAATTTGCTAGAGAGTCAAGCCTAAATGGATAAATTTTTCTGGCATTAATATCTACTTTAGAAAGAATAATCTGAGTTCCTTCTCTTAAAGAAAATACTCGTTTAAATAGTTCTATAATTTCTGTTTGGCTAATAGCTAATTTTGATCCAGATACTTCCTCAAGTGTTGTTTCTTCTTGGTTAGTATTCAGTTGTAATTTATCCCAGTTTATAATATACCACGGAAAATCACTATTCTGGTTGTGTCGGTTAGCAAAGGTGTCAATGGATTGATTAGCTGCTGAATATAAGCCTAGTCCAAATCCTCCTAAAATGGAAGATAAAGAAGATAAAATAATCCCAAAATCTAATTTTATATTTTGTAAAACTTGTTCTAATACTGTAATCTTACAAAGTTGGGATTCTAAGAATTTTTGTAATTCTATTTTACCAATTTCTGGAATGGAACCAAATATATTTGCGCGTTTTATTCCAGTTGAATAAATGACCCCATTAATTTGTCTAATATTTTCAGATGCAAGGTTTTGAGACATTTGCTCATAATTAGTTGTATCTGCACGCATTACCAAAATTTTTGCACCTAATTTCTCTAATGCTAGCAATTGTTGAATTTTGCAACTCACTTCATCTTCTTGAGTGTGAGATTCCAGCCATTGCGAGAAATCATCTTTTTCTGGGAAAGTAGAATCCTCGATAAATATGAGTTTTGCTTGAAAGGTTTTTGCTAAATATTCTGCAAGCACAACTTCAATACTTTCTAAACCACTAGTGAATAGGTAAACACCTTGTTTTCTCAATGGTGTTTTTTCGTTAGCTACTGACTCTAAGCGAACTGGCTCAAACGTTTGTACCCAACGGTAGCGATCGCGATAAGCAACTACCATGTCTGAGGATACAGAGGTCAACTCATCCAAAAGTTGGTCAATAATATTACTCTCACAATCTTCTTGTCCTTTTTCTGCGTCTCTGCGATTAGTTAAAGCAATATCAATACATCGACAAGTAATATTAGGATTCTCTTGAGGGATGACTTTACATAAACCTAATATGGCTGCTTTCTCTGGGTCTAGTTTTTCATTCCCATTCACCTCTTGGATGTTGTTCGATACGACCAAAATTTGCAAGCGATCGCTAATTTTCAGTTTAATAAGGCTCTGCATGAAAAATAGTAAACTGTTGAATTCTAAATAATTTCCTCTTTGACAATTTTCAATATGGCTTACGCTCCAGAAATAAGCAATATATTCTGGATTTTGACCTGATGATCTTAATTCTTTTAGTAAGGTATTATAGTCTTCACTTATACAGGGATTAATTGTATAAATGCCCTCACTTAATTTACTAAAATACTCTCCTTGTTGAACAATGATAATATTTACAGGTTGCTTTGTTAACGCATCAATTACTTTTTTAGCCAGTCCCAAATCATCCACAAAAAACAGCCAATTTTCTTGGGTAGATTTTATTGGATAAAAAGACGACTTATGCAGCAAAGAACGCTTCCATGAAGGAGTATAAAACCAGTCAGCAATATCTTGTTTATGATCTAATGTAATTGATTTTGTATTTACTGAAGTGGGTGGGGATTTCGCATCAACCCAGTACCTTTGTCGTTCAAAGGGGTAAGTAGGCAAAGGCAAACGATGACGCTGCTCATGGGTATAAAATCCCGACCAATCTATTTCAACACCAGAAAGCCACAACCGACCTAATGTTTGCAACAACCAAGCAACATCAGATTGCTGTTCTTTAACATGGCGTAACGAAGTCAATACTTGTTGCTTGGCATTTCCATCCAAATGCTGTGTCGTTAATGTACTTAAAGTTCGCCCTGGCCCTACCTCCAGAAAAACACCTTCAAATTGCTGTATGAGTTGGGATATCCCATCTGAAAATCTGACAGTTTCTCGTAAATGTTCACACCAATAATTCGGATTTGTCGCTTGCTCTTTACTAATCCAACTACCAGTTACATTCGAAATAAACCGGATGCGTGGTGGATTCAGGTTGACTGTTTTTATCACCTCAATAAATGCTGGCAATATTGGCTCCATCATCGCCGAATGAAATCCATGAGATGTATGCAACAGCTGACATTCAACTTCTTGAGAGGATAATTGCTTTTCTAGGGCTGCAACTGCCTGGTTTGTTCCCGAAACTACACAAGAAGATGGGCTGTTAATCGCTGCGATTTGTAGAGATGTTTGATACAACTTTTGTGCAGACAGCAGCAATTGCACATCTTTTTCTGGTAGCCTAATTGCCAGCATACTCCCAGAGGGCAACTGTTGCATCAACTGTCCTCTTTTTGCCACAATTTTTAAGGCATCTTCCAGAGAAAATACATCTGCAATGGTTGCGGCGACATATTCCCCAATACTGTGACCAATCATTGCTTCTGGTCGCACACCCCAAGACATTAATAACTGAGTCAGGGCGTACTCTGTAACGAATAACGCGCTTTGGGTTAAGGCTGTTTGTTGTAGTTGCAAACAAGCTGCTTCAGTATCTTCTTCTCTGGGATAAAGTAGGGAACGGATATCAATGCCCAGATGGGGTTGCAAAATCACAGCGCAAGTATCTACATGTTTTTTAAATGTCGGTTCGACTTCATACAGTTCCCGACCCATGTTTGCATATTGTGACCCTTGTCCTGAAAACATCAAGATTACTGGCTGTTGTCTATGCTCTTGACATACAGTAAAAATCCGTTCCTGCGCCTGTGTCGCCAAGACACTTACAGCATCTTGAACACTGTCACACACCAAAATTCGGCGATGGTTAAAAGCTCTACGACCCACTTTTAGAGTGTGAGCAACATTAGCTAAATTTATATCTGGATATTGGTTTAAATACGTAACCAAATTTTCAGTTGCAGTATCTAAGGCTGTGCTAGTTTTGGCTGATAATAATATCAATTGCCAAGGTCTAGAGTCATCAAAATATTTAATGTCAGGGGCTTCTTCCAGAATCAGATGGGCATTAGTTCCACCAAAACCTAAGGAACTAACTCCTGCTCTCCGGGGAGTATTGTTAGCTTTCCACTCGGTAAGTTTAGTATTAACGTAGAAGGGGCTGTTGACAAAATCAATCTCAGGATTGGGAGCTTCAAAATTTATACTAGGAGGTATTTGTTTATATTTTAATGCTAGGACAGTTTTGATCAGACTTGCAACACCAGATGCTGTGTCTAGATGTCCAATATTTGGTTTTACTGAACCTACAGCGCAGAAGCCATTTCTTCGCGTAAAAGCACGAAAAGCCTTAGTGAGCGCAGCAATTTCTACTGGGTCTCCAGCAGCTGTTCCAGTTCCATGAGTTTCTATATAGGAAATATCATCAGCATCTATTCCAGCATTTGCCAGAGCCTCTACAATAACTTCAGCCTGGCCATTTACACTAGGTGCTGTATAGCTAACTTTTAAAGAGCCATCATTATTGATTGCTGAACCTTTAATAACTGCATGAATGTAATCTCTATCTGCTATTGCATCTTTTAATCTTTTTAAAACGACTATTCCCAGTCCACTGCCGAAAATAGTACCCTGTGCTTTAGCATCAAATGCCCGACAATGACCATCAGGAGACAAAATTCCGTCCTCTTCATATAAGTAACCTGACTTTTGTGGAACTATAATCGTAACCCCACCTGCTAAAGCAATATCACACTCTTCATCAAGTAAACTTTTGCAGGCTAAATGTACAGCAACTAATGAAGTAGAACAGTAAGTTTGGATACCTACACTTGGTCCTTTTAAATTTAATTTATACGATATATTAGTGGTCAAAAAATCTTTGTTCAGAGTATAGTTATTGGAAATATTTATTAAATTAACGTTTTCATATATATTGTGAAAAAAGTAACTATTTGTGCTAACACCGGCATAAACCCCAATCAAACCTTCATAGTTTTCTGGATCGTATCCAGCGTTTTCAAGAGCTTCCCAAGCACATTCTATGAATAGGCGATGTTGGGGGTCCATTACTTCAGCTTCTCTAGGGCTGCAACCAAAGAACTTAGCATCAAAATACTCAATGTCTTCTAATACAGGTGCTGCTTTAACATAATTGGATTCGTTTAAAACTTCCTCTTCAAGATTTAAATCTACTAAATCATGATTGGAGAAAAATGAAATAGACTCAACACCATTTTGAAGATTATGCCAAAAATCATCAATATTTTTTGCCCCAGGTAAACGGCCAGACATTCCCACTATTGCTATATCTATATTTGCTGTTTGTTCTTGTTTTATATTGGTATTCATAATTTCTCGCTCTCGATAAATTAACTGAAGTTAACATATTTTAGTTACTTTGGATTTTCATCTGTCTTCTTTTCTGTCCTCGGCTTAGTCTTTGTTCAAAAGCATTTTCCTGAGATTCTTCAGGAGTAAAAATCTTTGCCATAGAACTGATATTCGGACATTCATAAAGTTTGGCAACAGAAATATTTACATGAAATACCTTATTTAAGGTTGCAATCAGTTGAATACCTATCAGTGAATCACCACCAAGTTCAAAAAAATTATCATAAATTCCTATCCTTTCAATCCCAAGGATTTGTTGCCAAATTTCAAATAGCTGTTGCTCAATTTTATTTCGAGGAGCAACATAATCATTACTTAATTCAGGTCGAGGATATTTTGAGCTAGATAGATTGGCAATTTCTAAAAATTCTAGGGATTGTATTTGTTTGGAAGAATTATAATGTTTGAGTTTATCCAAGAAGTCAGAGGTAGATATTACAACTTGAGATATTGTATTTCCCAAAGTACGTAGAAAAACCTCTACACCCTCATGAGGTAATATGCCTTGTTTAAGCTCTTCTATTCGTGATTCTTGGAGGTGTTGATGAACTCCTGTGTTTACAGCCATGCCAATTTCTTGCCAAGCATCCCAGTTGATACTTGTAGTAAATTTGCCATGTTTTGAGGCATTACGGTGAGCAAAGGCATCAAGAAAAGCATTTGCTCCACAATAGTCTACCTGTCCAAAATCCCCTAAAATTGAGGTGCTTGATGATACTAGAATAAAGAAATCTAACTGAATATCTTTGACAAGTGAATCAATAACTACTGTACCTTTGACTTTCGGAGCCAGAATACTTTCTGCTTCTGCTTGAGTTTTTCGCTGAATGACACCGCCTCCAGGAATTCCAGCAGCATGGATGATACCGTTTAACTGACCAAATTGCTGTTGAGTTAGAGTAATGACACTTTGCATTTTTTCGATGTTGCTCACATCAGCACTCACCACTAAAACTTCTGCACCTAAGTCTTCGATTTCTTTAACTTTGCGAATTTTGTAGCTAGTCCTATCAGTTTCATCGTGAGTAGCAAGCCATTGAGACCATTCGTCTTTTTTGGGTAAACCAGAACGTCCTATCAATACTAGTTTTGCTTGTACACTTCGAGCCAAATATTTTGCCAAAACAAGTCCAATATCTCCGAGTCCACCTGTAATTAAATAGACTCCTTTTTCTCTTAGTCGAGGCTTTTCGATTTTAGCTTTATCGAAGCGTACAGGTTCAAAAGTTTGTACCCAACGGTTCAAACCTCGATAAGCAATGAGTTTTTCCGAATCAGGAACTTTCAGTTCCGCCAGCAATTGTTCTACAAGTTTTTCTTCTTGCCAATTTCGTTGTTTTGCAAGTATAACATCAATACTACGACAGTTTATATTTGAATATTCTTGAGATATGACTTTAATTGGCCCAAGTAAAGTAGCTTTTTCCGGAGAAAGTACTTCGTTGCCATTTACTGACTGTAGGTCGTTAGAAATAACTGTAATTTGAAAATCATCACTAGTTTCTAGTTTTCCCAAAGCTTGAGCAAGAAATAGCAGGCTGTAAAATCCTATTGTTTGAGCTTTTTCGACTTTTTCAATTTCTAATTCTTCGTCACTACTAGGTGTAACATTCCATAAATGAACAATCGTTTTTGGCAACTTATTTTGCTTATAAAGCTCCTGGAGTAAAATATCGTAGTCATAATTATTTTTTGGATTAATAGTATATTGAAATTCACTTAGTATGGTAAAACTCTCACCAACTTTTACAGTAATTACATCCTGGTTTTGTGTTTCTAATTGTTTGACCAATTTACTACCCAAGCCACACTCATCGATAAACACCAAAGTGCAGGACTTCTCAGATGCTAATTCTTGATGTTCAAGTTGTAATGGTGGTAACGAAGGCTTCCAAAAAGGGATATAAAACCAGTCGGCTATATCAGGTTTTTTACCCAGTGATACTGGAGTGTGACGCTCATCTTGTCCTTGCTTGTTAGGTTCAATCCAGTACCTTTGTCGTTCAAAGGGGTAAGTAGGCAAAGGCAAACGATGACGCCGCTCATGAGTATAAAATCCCCCCGACCAATCTATTTCGACACCAGAAAGCCACAACCGACCTAATGTTTGCAACAACCAGGCAACATCAGATTGCTGTTCCTTAACATGGCGTAACGAAGTGAATACCTGTTGCTTGGCATTTCCATTCAAATGCTGTGTCGTTAGTGTACTTAAAGTTCGCCCTGGTCCTACCTCCAGAAAAACACCTTCAAATTGCTGTATGAGTTGGGATATCCCATCTGAAAATCTGACAGTTTCTCGTAAATGTTCACACCAATAATTCGGATTTGTCGCTTGCTCTTTACTAATCCAACTACCAGTTACATTCGAAATAAACCGAATGCGTGGTGGATTCAGTTTGACTGTTTTTATCACCTCAATAAATGCTGGCAATATTGGCTCCATCATCGCCGAATGAAATCCATGAGATGTACGCAACAGCCGACATTCAACTTCTTGAGAGGATAATTGCTTTTCTAGGGCTGCAACTGCCTGGTTTGTTCCCGAAACTACACAAGAAGATGGGCTGTTAATCGCTGCGATTTGTAGAGATGTTTGATACAACTTTTGTGCAGACAGCAGCAACTGCACATCTTTTTCTGGCAGCCTAATTGCTAGCATACTCCCAGAGGGCAACTGTTGCATCAACTGTCCTCTTTTTGCCACAATTTTTAAGGCATCTTCCAGAGAAAATACATCTGCAATGGTTGCGGCGACATATTCCCCAATACTATGACCAATCATTGCTTCTGGTCGCACACCCCAAGACATTAATAACTGAGTCAGGGCGTACTCTGTAACGAATAACGCGCTTTGGGTGAAGGCTGTTTGTTGTAGTTGCAAACAAGCTGCTTCAGTATCTTCTTCTCTGGGATAAAGTAGAGAACGGATATCAATACCCAGATGGGGTTGCAAAATCACAGCGCAAGTATCTACATGTTTTTTAAACGTCGGTTCGACTTCATACAGTTCCCGACCCATGTTTGCATATTGTGACCCTTGTCCTGAAAACATCAAGATTACTGGACAGTGACCTGGCTTGTGGTGGTAATTAAAAATACGTTGTGGGTATTGACTGTTAAGCGATTTCACTGCATCATTTGGGTCTTGGCAAATCACGATGCGGCGATAGTCAAAAGCTCGACGACCTACTTGTAGGGTGTGAGCGACATCTGGTAGGGGAATATCGGGATTTTGCTCTAAATAATCACGCAATTGTGCTGTTGCAGTGTCTAAAGCTGTGCTGGTTTTGGCTGAGAGCAACAACAATTGCCACGGACGGGAGTGTAGAGACGCGCCAAGTTGCGTCTCTACTGGAGCTTCTTCCAAAATAACATGGGCATTAGTCCCGCCAATACCAAAAGAACTCACACCAGCTCTGCGGGGTGTTCCGTTGGTTTTCCAATCGGATAATTTGGTATTGACGTAAAAGGGGCTATTGTCGAAGTCTATCTGTGGATTTGGCTCTTGAAAATGCAAACTTGGAGGTATTTGTTTATGTTTTAATGCCAGGACTGTTTTAATTAAGCCTGTTACACCAGCTGCTGTATCCAAATGTCCCACATTGGTTTTTACTGAACCAATAGCACAAAAACCTTTTTTATTTGTGCTGGCACGAAAAGCTTGTGTGAGAGCTTTAATTTCAATCGGGTCTCCTAAGATAGTTCCTGTACCGTGTGTTTCTACATAAGAAACAGTCTCAGGTTCGACTCCAGCTAAAGCTAAAGCTTCTAAAATAACCTTCCTTTGACCATCAACACTAGGAGCTGTATATCCAACCTTTAAAGAGCCATCGTTATTAACAGCTGAACCCTTGATTACTGCATAAATAAAATCACCATCAGCAATAGCATCCTCTAATCTTTTCAAGACTACTACACCTAAACCACTGCCACCATTAGTTCCTTTCGCTTGAGCGTCAAAAGCTCGACAATGACCATCAGGAGAATGAATTCCTCCTTGTTGATAGTGATAACCAGTTTTTTGCGGCACTTCAACGCTAACACCCCCTGCTAAAGCTATATCACTTTCACCATTTAGTAAACTTTGGCAGGCTAGGTGGACAGCAACCAATGATGTGGAACAGGCTGTCTGAACATTGATACTTGGCCCTCTTAAGTTTAATTTATAAGAAATTTGTGTTGGGAGAAAATCCTTATCATTGCCAATAGTAATACTGCCTTCTGATTCCATCAAATCCCGATGGGAATATAAGTTTGATAGCAGATAGGAACTGGCAGCAAGACCAGCGAAAAGACCTATTTGACCGCTATAAGTTTCCGAATTATAGCCAGCATTTTCTAAAGCTTCCCAAACACTTTCCATAAAAAGACGGTGTTGTGGGTCTGTAAGTTCAGCTTCTCTGGGGGAAAAACCAAAAAATGAAGCATCAAATAACTCTATATCTTCTAATATACCGCTTGCCTTCACGTAATTGGGTTCGTTAAGCAATGATCGATCTACCCCAGCAGATATTAGTTCTTCATTCGTGAAAAAAGAAATTGACTCTACGCTATCCCGCAGGTTCTTCCAAAAGCTATCAATTTCATTTGCTCCCGGAAAACGACCCGCCATACCAATAATAGCAATCTCGTCCTGAAGATTCTCATTTAAGCTATGAATAAAATTATTGGCTATATCCATAAGTCAAAACCTGATAATAAATATTTGTTTTCTAATAACAAGTTGTTCAATATGACAGTGAAATTTCAGCAGCAATTTGAATTTGGTCATTTAAAACAGCCTCAATATCTTCTTCAGTCGTTAATGGATTAGCAATTACTGCACGCATGGCAATTACATGAATTTCTTTGTCCAAGCTGATAATTATTTTTGTTGTTCGTGAGATAAAAGTACGACCGATATGGCGCTGCATTTTTTGTAAATATTCATTACAATCATTGATAATTTGATTATCTGTTTCTGTTAACTGTGTGTTGGCAATCAGCCCTCTAAATTGCTCTGGAATATAGCGATAAATTAACAGATTAGTATCAGGTTCTGCCAACAATTCAAATTCAGGCATCGCCGAAATCCGAGCAGCCATATATTGAGTTTTGCGGATTCCTTCATCAATCAAAAACTCATATCCCTTAAGCCCAATCAGTTTTAGACCAGCGTGTAAAAATAAAGCCATGCCCGGTCGAGAACCTTCTAAAGCACGTTTACCTAAATCAAACGATCCCTTACGCATGGTATAGCTAGCCTGTTTTTCGATTGAAGAAGCTAGATAGGGGTTGCGGAAAAAGACCATACCAATACCCATTGGCAAATACAGTTGTTTATGTCCATCAATAGTGACTGAATCAGCTTTTTCTATACCAGCAAGCTTATGCCGATATTGTTCAGAAAAAATCAGTGGGCCACCCCAAGCAGCATCTACGTGAAAATGAGCATTGGCTTCTTGTGCAATCTCCGCAATATCTTTAAGGGAATCAACTCCACCTGAATCTGTCGTGCCAGCAACCCCTACAATTGCGATAATTAGTAAGTTTTGGTTACGACAGTTTATAACAGTTTGGCGCAGTGCTTGTAAGTTAACTCGATTATTACAGTCAGTAGGGATTCTCATCAAACTATGAGTACCAATGCCCATCAAATCCGCAGCTTTATCAAAAGAGTAGTGCATCAAGTCAGAGCCAATAATTACTGCTCCTTTGTAGCCATAGAAATCTAGAGCAGCTGCTAAACCTTCTTTTTCTACGCCGAGAAATCCATCTTTGGGCCCTAGTGAAGCATTTCGCGCGCACCAAAGTGCTGAGATATTCGCCACTGTTCCACCAGAAACTAAGATTCCTAGTGTACTGAGGTTGTTTTGAATATGTTGAGTGTAGAAACCGTCAGAAAAATTATAAATCTGTCGATGCAACATAGCCAAAGCCTCACGTTCACAGAAGGTGAGGGCTTTAGCTGTCTCTATTTTGACGGCGTTTTGATTCATTGCCGTCATGAGTCTAGCCAAAGGGCGTACAAAACTAGGAAGTGCCGAGGTCATGTGACCAATAAATCGTGGCGAAGATGTATGTATTGAATGAGCAACAAGATTATTGCCTATGTACTTGAGATAGCCCTCAAAGTTAGTGGGCTGAAGTGGAATTTTACTATCAGAAAACTTTTCTAGTAGTGAGTCTAAATCAATATTGGTATTAGAGTTAATATTGCTTAAAAAATCTTGAGAAATATTATCAGTTATTTCATCTATTTGTTTTTCAATAGAGTTTACCTGATTGAATGAAGCAAACATTTGCATTATTTGCTCTTCTATCCCATCATGTAATACCTGTTCAGATTCAAAAAGGTAATTCTTGTTTAGCATTTCTTGGCTGCTCGATGTCATATTGTATTTGTTGCAATAAATTTTTATAATTCATTTTTGAAATAAGAAGGTTTTGCCTTCTTTTCTTTAAGTGTTATTAGCACTTTCTAAAATGTTCGATTTTATCGGACATCAATCTTGTAGCGATCGCCCTTATTTCTTCAATGCCTTGTTTAAACTAAACATCTTTTTGCTTTGTTGCTGCTCGATACTCTTTTCTAACTTGTTTTCGCCGCTGTACTGAAGCCGTTCTGCTCTCTGGGTGATGAACAGGTAGTAAAACAGGTGTTTCTTCGCTAGATTCCTGACTAAAATATTTAGCCAAGTGACTTATCGTCGGATATTCAAACATATCAACCAAGGTGAAATCTCCCTGAAATACTTTTTGCAACTTGCTATGAACTTGAATTAAGAGCAATGAGTGACCACCAAGTTCAAAGAAATTGTCATGAATTCCCACGTCCCCAACATTCAGTATTTCTTGCCAGATACTAGCAATAGTTTTTTCTATTTCGGTTTGGGGTGGCTGATAAGCTGCTTCTAATTTAGGCCTTGCCGTACCAGGTGCAGGTAATGCTTGGCGATCAACCTTACCATTAGGTGTAAGTGGTAGTGCATCTAGCATCACGAACGCTGACGGCATCATGTAGTTAGGCAGCTTCGCCTTTAAATCCTGCCGTAATTGGGACACAACCTGAGTATTAGACATTTGCTGTAGTGGAGTATTAGCAAAATCACTCCAAGTCTGAGAGCTAGTTGTTTTTCCACTGCAAGAAGGAGCTACCATTATAGGCTTCATTTGTGATGCTACAGTGCGCTTTTTGAATACTACTTGGTATTGACCATCGACACTATCATCTGACCAGCTAATATCGACGATATAAGGTAATTCTTCACTAACAGCCCATAATTCTTCGGGATCTACGCCAGTTGTTGCTATTGCCTGAAGAGCTTGCCGTACCTCACCAACATTTGTCAAGCCTTTGGGATTTTTGAGTAATTCTACAGCTTTTATATCTGGCAAGACACGAGCATTAGGCACATTAACAATTCCTAAAATATCCGGCTCAGTCTCTATAAGTAATTGGCGGACAGATGCAAGCGTCAGCTTTGCTTGCTGCCAATCTAACCATGAAATATCTACTGGAGGATTGTCATGTCCTACATGGATAATCACATCGTATCGGAATTTAGTCAACTCATTATGAAAGTGCCCGCGTTCCAGATGAACTTCTACATGACTAATCTTGGGCAGATGCTGTTTTAAGGCGATAAAAAACGCCGCATCGATCACTAACTGTTTCTCTGCAAATATTTGCTTTTGCACAAGTTGCTGTAAATTTTCTACAGAGAGAGAGGCTGGTGCTTTATGTAGTTGAACAGAGGTGTGAAAAGCTTCTAGTAAGCTAAAATTGCGAACATCTCCTAAAAATATAAAGCCTCCAGGCTCCACTACATTTACAGCACCTTCCAACACCTTTAATAAGTAGTCAACACTTGGAAAATATTGGGCTACTGAGACTATAAAGACAGCATCGAAAGTATCTGCACTTATACCTGTGAAGTCATCTGCTCCTTTCTGGATAAAGCTCACTCCTGACAGATTTTGCCCTAAGTTGTTTAATTGTTGCTGGAGAATGTTTAGAGCATTTTGCGAGATATCAGTTGCACAGTATTGTGTGCAATGAGGAGCAAAGCGTAAAAGCATTAGACCGCTACCACCACAACCAATTTCTAGGATGTGGGTTGGTTGTAAAGCTGAAATCCGCTCAACTGTTTGATCCATCCATTCACGTACTTCTTGATCAGGGAGATGCAAGCCTGTATAGCTACTTTCCCAGCCCTTGATATAAAAACCTGACTGTTGTTCTGAGTCTAACTCGTTGTAGAGGCTATCAAAAACTGCTTGCCACTGCGAGGCTTGTTGAGTGTTCAAATCAACTGCTGATGTCTGCTCTTTTACAACATCAGATGTATTAGCAACTACATAAGCCACTAACTGCTCGTAGTCTGACACATCTTTCCTAGAAATCACTGTTGCTTCCATAACAGATGGATGTTCGTTGATGAGTGCTTCTATTTCTCCTAGCTCAATACGGAAGCCCCTAATTTTTACTTGGTTGTCAATACGATCGCTAAATTCAATTTGACCATCGCTGCGGTAGCGTACCCGATCGCCTGTTTTATAAAGACGAGAACCTGGGCGATCGCTAAAAGGATTTGGTATAAACTTCTCAGATGTTAACTCTGGTTGGTGCAGATAGCCTCTGGCTACGCCAATTCCGCCAATGTGCAATTCGCCCCAAACACCGATGGGAACTGGTTGTAAATCAGTATTTAACACATAGGTTTGCATATTAGCGATCGCTTTGCCAATCGGCACCTCCCCTTCTACAGTTGTCAGGTCGCAAACTGTAGCAACTACTGTGGTTTCTGTCGGCCCGTAGCTATTAATCAAACGTATGCCTGATTCTACTTGCTGTTGCCAAATGTTAAGTTTATCTGGTGAAGCTTTTTCGCCACCAATAATAACTAGGCGCAGTGATTCTGGTAACTTTAATGCAGATGTTGCCAGTTCTGAAGTTATTTGATGCCAAAAAGCAGTAGGTATATCTAAAACCGATATGCAATGCTGTTGGCATTTTTCATTGAAAGCTTTGATCGAAACCAACATTTCATCAGTTCGCAATACCAAAGTCGCACCGTGTAGCAAACAAGGGAAAATTTCTTCACAAGCGGCATCAAAGCTGATGGAGGCAAATTGCAAGATTCGGTCTTGTGCTTGTAGTTCGTACTCTGCGATCGCTGCTTGGACAAAGTTTACCAAAGATTGATGTTGGATAGTAACACCTTTGGGTGTGCCAGTAGAGCCTGATGTATAAATCACATAGACTAAATTTCCAGGGGTGGTTTGATTTACAGGGTTTTGTTTGATTGCTGATGATCCGGCTTGCCAATTAATATCGTCATCGAAGCAGATGACTTTTGCTGTATGCGGTGGCATCTGTGCCAGTAGGTACTGTTGTGTAAGTAATACTGTCAGTGGAGCATCATTTAGCAGTAGTGCCAATCGCGGCTGCGGATAAGTTGGATCAATCGGTACGTAGGCTCCCCCAGCTTTGAGGATGGCTAATAGCCCAATGATCATCTCGATTGATCGCTCTAGACAAATTCCGACTAATACTTCTGGTTTTACTCCTAAAGTTTGTAAATAATGTGCTAGTTGATTGGCTCTGGCGTTGAGTTCGCAGTAGCTTAACTGTTGGTCTTCAAACACCACTGCGATCGCATCGGGTGTACGTTCTACTTGAGCCTCGAATAATTCATGGATGCATTGATCTTGAGAATATTCCACCTGAGTCTGGTTCCACTCCACAAGTAACTGATGTCGCTCATGTTCTGTTAAGAGCGATAACTCACCAAGACGTTGCTGTGGATTGGTGGACATACCCTCTAGCAAAGTCTGTAAATGTCCTAGCATTCGGGTGATCGTGTCATTGTCGAAGCGATCGCTATCATCGCAAGTAATATTGAGCAACAACTCCTCACCTAGATTCACGCTTAGGGTTATCGGATAGTTAGTCTTTTCAAAGCTATGAAATTCCTCTATCTGCAAATTGATATCCCTCTGCCGTAAGGAAGGATCTACAGCATAGTTCTCAAAAACTACTATACTCTCGAACAGAGATACACCTTTGGGAACTTCGCTCCATTCTTGGACTTTCACTAATGGACAATACTCGTATTGCCGTGCTTCAACTAGTTGATCTTTGATGTTATGAAGCCAAGGCAAAAGAAATTCTTGGGATGATACTTGTACTCTAATCGGTAACGTGTTAATAAACAACCCTACCATAGATTCGGCTTTAGCTAAAGTATGGGGACGACCAGAAGTTACTGCCCCAAAAACTACGTCTTTTTGACCACTGTAGCAGCTCAATAGCAAAGCCCAAGCTCCCTGTACAAGGGTGTTCAGTGTTAATTGGTGTTGCTTTGCTACAGACTGCAATGCTGCTGTTGTTACTACAGAAAGTTTAACTTCTCGCTCGTCATAGCCATCTGTTTGAGTCAGTAATTTTCTAGCTCGTTGATTCACCGATAGCTGTGTCGGAGTGTTAAAACCTTTAAGTATCTGTCGCCAGAAAGTCTCAGCTTCAGATAGGTTTTGTTGCTGTAGCCAGACAATGTAATCTCGATACGGGCGAATTGATTCTAAGTATAATTCTTGACCATTGCTCAAAGCTTTGTAACAAGCAAGGACTTCTTTAAAAACTAAGGCAACAGACCACCCATCTAACAATAGATGATGATGACTCCAGGTAAAGTTATAGGAAATGTCCGAAAGTTGAACCAGCGTTAGGCGCATCAATGGAGGCTGCTTAAGTTCAAACCCACTGGAGCGATCGCTTTGCAAGAAAAGTTCTAACTTTTGTTGTTGTTCTTCTGGGGAGAGATCCTGCCAATTATACTCCTGCCACGGTAAAGCCACCTGTCGATGCACAATTTGTACTGGTTCTTTTAAGCCTTCCCAAACGAAGCAGGTTCGGAGAATGGAATGTCGTTCTATAATATGCTGCCATGCCCGATGGAATGCTGTAACGTTGAGCTTTCCGTGGATAGTCCAGCTAAATTGTTCAAAATAGATGCCAGATTTAGGATCTGCAAGACTATGGAACAGAATGCCCTGCTGCATGGGCGAGAGGGGATAAAAATTTTCAATGTTTTTGTTTTGCACACCCATGTTAGATATCCCCCATAGCTGCTGTAATGGCATCGAGATCGGTTTGATCCCATTGGCTTTGCTGAAAATCTGCGAAATCGGAAGGGGTAAAACCACCTGCATTGGGAGATAGGCAATGAGCAATCAGCGATCGCAGTTCCTCAATAAACCTTTGAGCAAGTACTTCAATCGTGGTTTGTCGATGTAACTTATTACTGTAAGACCAACTCATTGCCAGATGTCCTTGATAAATACCACCGTTAATTTCTAATAAGTGAGTTCGTTTACTTTGCAAACTGCGAGTAGAACCACTCGATTCCTTCGCGAAGCTAAATAAAGATGATTCTGGTAAAACTTGATCGAACTGTCCTAAATAGTTGAAAGCAACTTCAGCCTTTGATGAGGAAAATTTTTCAGCTATTTCCTGATCCTGACAAAGATAACGGAGTAATCCATAGCCAATACCTCGATTCGGAATTGCTCGTAGCTGCTCTTTTATCGACTTCAAGACTTTTCCTTGCTCGTTGGTATTTTCTAGCTTTAGGTGTACTGGGAAAATAGTTGTGAACCAACCGATAGTCCTCGATAAGTCCACATCCTCAAAGATTTCTTCTCGCCCATGCCCTTCCAAGTCAATTAGTAGAGAATTTTCTCCCGTCCACTGGTTAAACGTTAGTATCAGTGCTGTTAACAAGACATCATTAATTTGTGTCTGGTAAGCTGCTGGCACTTGTTGCAGCAAACTTTGGGTTTCTTCTACGGACAGCGATACTGATATTATAGAAGTGGTTTCTTCTATATTATTTCCATCAAGAAAATCTCTTGGTATAGACGAAACTGATTGACATTGTGTCGTCAACCAAAAGTCTATTTCTGAAAGTAGTGCTGAAGATTGTGCATATTTTTGGAGATGGCTAGACCATTGTTTGTAAGAAGTTGTTTTGGGTGGCAACTTAATTACTTTGCCTTGACTAATTTGCTGGTAAGCTGTTTGAAAATCTTCAATTAAAATTCGCCAAGAGACACCATCAACAGCTAAGTGGTGAATAATCCAAAGCAAGCGGTTGGGTTGATTGTCGCCCAAGTTGAAAAGTGCAACCTGGAATAACGGCCCTTGTGACAGATTTAAGCTGGCTTGCAGTTTAGTTGCTGCTGCTTCTATTGCTGGTGATTGTTGATCTTTTGGCAGTGCTGAAAAATCGAAGCATGTCAGTGGTATGACATCATCAGGACTAACAATAAGTGCTTCAGTACTAAATTCCTCTTCTATAAATCGTAAACGTAGGACATCATGATGTATTTGTAGAAACTTGATAATTTTCTCTAAAACTACAGGGTCAATATTCTGCTTGCTTTCTAAGAATACAGCTTGATTCCAGTGGTGTGGTTCTGGTTGCTTTTGTGCAAAAAACCAGTGCTGAATGGGTATTAGCTCTAGCGCTCCAGTTAAAACTCCTTGTTCAGCTTGAATTTTCTGAGTTGTACCAATTACTGTCGCTAATTGGGCAATTGTTTGGTACTGAAACATCTGCTTAGGAGTTAGGTGCAGCCCTGTTTGGTTGGCTTTGGATATTACTTGAAGGCTAAGAATAGAATCCCCACCTAATCCAAAAAAGTTGTCGTTTATACTTATATTTTCCAGACCTAATACTTCTGTCCAGATTCCAGCCAACTGCTTTTCAAGAGTTGTCTCTGGTACTACTAGTTCTTTGTCTTCAGGTCTAGCTGTATCAGGTGTAGGTAGTGCCTTACGGTTAACTTTACCATTAGGTGTTAGTGGTAGTGCTGATAATATGACAAAAGCTGCTGGCACCATATAGCTTGGCAACTTCGCTTCTAAAAAATTCCTTAGTTCAGGAATTGTCAGTGTTTGCTCTATTTGAGGGACTACATAGGCGACTATCTGTTGAGAATCTGCCTGTGAAAAATGAACCGCAACTACAGCTTCTTGGACTGCTGGGTATTCAAGAATAACTGCTTCAATTTCTAACAGTTCAATCCGAAAACCACGGACTTTTACTTGATAGTCAACGCGACCAATATATTCGATCTCTCCATTGGGCAGATAGCGTGCCTGATCTCCAGTTTTATATAACCGTTCCCCTGGAAAGTTTGCGTAAGGATTAGGAATAAATTTATCCGCAGTCAGTTCTGCTTTGTTTAAATAACCACGGGCTAAACCAGCACCACCAATATACAACATTCCTGGTACACCTACAGGAACAGGTTGTAAATTTTGATCTAACAAATAAATCTGGGTGTTGTGAATCGGACGACCGATAGGTGGAGTGTTGCTGGTATCCTTGTGTATCCAAGCAAAGGTTGAATAAGTTGTATCTTCTGAAGGCCCATATAGATTAAATACCTTTTGTATATTATCCTGCTGATAAAGTTGTTGTACAAGTTTATTATGAAGTGGTTCACCTGCAACATTCACAATCTGCACTGACGCTGGAATTCCATCAGTTCTTAATAATTGTGAAATTACACTTGGGACAGTATTAATTAAGGTTACATCTAAGGCTGCTGACGAAGTTGGTAACAATAATGCGTTCTCGATTAAAATCACTTTGCCACCACAACACAGAGGAACAAACATCTCGAATACCGAAAGATCGAAGCAAATTGAGGTTGATGCCAAAACTCCTTGCATAGCTTCTATCGCAAAGGTTTTCTTTGCCCAATCCAACATTGCAACTGTGCTTGCGTGTTGAATCATTACACCTTTTGGTCTGCCTGTTGAACCAGAGGTATAGATAACATAAGCTAGGTTATCAGTTGTGACAACAGATAATAAATTTTCTTGGGTTTGTTGGGCAATTGTCTGCCAATCGGTATCTAAACAAACTACTTTAGCTTTGTGTTGCGGTATCGCCTCAAGAAGCGACTCTTGAGTTAGCAACACTGGGGCTTGAGTATCTTCTAGTATAAATGCAATGCGTTCTTGCGGATAGCTGGGGTCTAATGGTATATATGCACCACCTGCTTTCAAGATGGCTAACAGCCCAATTATCATTTCGAGCGATCGCTCTACACAAATCCCAACTAATACTTCTGGTTTTACTCCTAAAGTTTGCAAATAGTGCGCTAGCTGATTCGCTCTGGTGTTTAATTCCCGATAGCTCAACTGTTGGTCTGCAAACACCACTGCTATAGAATCAGGTGTGCGTTCTACTTGAGCCTCGAATAACTGATGGATGCATTGATCTTGAGGATAATTAACCTGAGTGTCATTCCACTCCACTAGCAATTGACGTTTCTCTGCTTCTGTTAGCAGTGATAATTCTGCTAGTCGTAGTTTTGGATTGGCAATAATCTCTTTAAGTAATGTCTGGAAATGTCCAGCCATCCGCTTAATAGTACTTGACTCGAATAAATCTGTATTAAACTCTAGGTTAGCAAAAAGTTTTTGTGGTGTTTCTGTGATCTCTAGGGTCAAATCAAACTTGGCGCTACCATTATCAATTGTCAAGGGACTTATAGTCAAACCAGGCAACTCGAAAACTGACATTGGTGTATTCTGAAGCACAAACATTACTTGAAATACTGGCGTGTAGCTCAAGTTTCGTTGTGGTTGCAGTTCTTCTACTAGCTGCTCAAAAGGTAAATCTTGATGGGCGTAAGCTCCTAATAGCTTTGTTCGCACACAAGTTAGTAGATCCTCAAAGGTAGGATTACCTGCCAAATTAGTTCGCAGCGCAATTGTATTGGCAAAAAAACCAATTAATCCTTCTAACTCTGTGCGATCGCGGTTAGCAATGGGCGAGCCGACTACAATATCTTCACTACCCGTATAACGCCATAGCAGTATTTGAAAGGCTGCCAGCAGGGTCATAAATAAGGTACTTCCATGCTGCTGGCTCAATTTATTTAAGGCTACATATAAATCATCAGATAACTCAAATGAATAGCTGGCACCCTGAAAGCTGCTAACGGCAGGTCGTGGGTAGTCAGTGGGTAACTCTAATAATTTTGGTGCGCTCTCTAACTGGTTTTTCCAATAAGATATTTGTGATTGTAGTAGTTCTCCTTGTAGCCGTTGTCGCTGCCAAGCTGCAAAGTCTACATACTGTATTGGTAGTTCTGAAAGCAAAGAAGGCTGCCCTTTAGAGAAGGCTTCGTAAAGTACTGCGACTTCTTGAGTCAGTACTCCCATTGACCATCCGTCAGAGATAATATGGTGCATTGTGAACACTAGAATGTGTTCTGTTTCTTTGAGACGCAGCAAAGTAGCTCGCAGTAATGGAGCTTGGCTCAAATTAAAGGGTTGCTGAATTTCTTGTATAACTAACTTTTTAACTTCAGCTTCTTGCTCAACCTCAGATAATTCCTCCAGATTGATGGTAGGTAAATTCAAGCTTAAAGTAGGAATAATTACCTGAACAGGTTTTTCTTCCATCGTTGCGAAAGTAGTTCGCAAAACTTCGTGGCGTCGCACTATTTCATCCAGGGTTTGCAATAATGCAGCTTGATTCAGTAAACCTGTAAGACGCAAAGCTGCCGATATGTGATTAGCAAAGTTACCAGGTTGTAATTGGTCTATAAACCAAAGTCGTTGTTGACCAAAAGACATTGGAAAAGTCTGAAGCTGGCTAACCTTTTCTTGAAGTAGTTTTGCCAACAATTCGCGTTTTTTTTCTGGTGAAATATCATTAATTATCTCGTGATTACTAGTCATTGTTCAGTTCCCTTTTCTGCTAACACCTTATTAAGCAGTAACTCTACTTCTTGGTCTGAAAGTTGATCGAGCTTTGCCAACACCTGTTGGTCATTACTTTGCTCGATTCTTGGAATCATGTTGATACTATACCTTTCTCCCAAACTTCGGGTCTGTTCAACTATCAATGCTTGATCGATGATAGTGGGTGCTTCAAAAAAGCTATGCAGAGATAGGTTTACTTGAAACTCTTGACGCAATCGAGAGAGAAGTTGAGTAGCTAATAGAGAATGTCCTCCCAAATCAAAAAAGCTATCATGAATACCTATTTGATTAATTCCCAGGATCTGTTGCCAGATTCGAGCAATAGTTCCTTCGATTTCATTATTAGGTGCAACATAATCATTACCTAGATTAGGCCGAGGATGGTTTGCTTGGGAAATATTACCTGAAGCTGAGTTATCTTCCAGAAGTTTTAATCCTTCTTCCAGAAAATTGAGATAATGATTCTCCTTAATTACATCTGAGAAATTTTTTGTTGACACAACAACGTGAGGTAAAGCACTTCCCAAAATGCGATCAAAAGCATCAGCGCCTTCTTGAGGCATTATTGCTTCTTTTAATTCTTCTGCAACTATATCTTCAGCTAAATACTTGAGATTATCTGGTAGAATAATCTCCGTTCCCATACCTACTTCTTGCCAAGTATCCCAGTCGATTGATATTGTTAATCGTCCAGATTTAGAAACTTGATTATTATATGCATATACATCAAGAAATGCATTAGCCGCGCAATAATCTACCTGTCCAAATTCACCCAATATAGAACTTTGGGATGAACAAAGTACCAAGAAATCTAGATTAATATTCTGAAAAACTTGCTCTAGTAATATCGTTCCTCTAACTTTTGGTGCGAGTACCTTGCTTGCTATATCCTGGGTTTTAAGTTGGATGACACCGCCACCAGCAATACCAGCTGCGTGGATAACACCATTAATCACACCAAATTTTTCTATTGACTGAGCAATCACAGCCTGCATTTGTTCGGAATTAGTCACATCCGCGCTAATTACCAAAACTTCTGCACCAAGAGCCTCTAATACTTGGACTTTACAAATTATCCGGCTAACCCTATCTTGTTGATCATGAGTTGCCAACCATTCTTGCCAATTATCTTTTTCGGGAATACTCTTTCGTCCAACTAGGACTAATCTAGCCTGCACTTTCTTTGCTAGATGTTCTGCTAATACTAAACCAATACCGCCTAGTCCACCAGTAATTAAGTAAACCCCTCCCTCCTTTAACTTAGTTTTATCAGCTATGCTCTGTTCCAAATGCACAGGCTCGAAGGATTGAATCCAGCGATGATAACCACGATAGGCAACTATGTCATCTGTTTGATCTGCTGTAAATTCTGCGATCAGATTGTCTAAAACATTTTGTCCTGGTGGGGTTTTTAAAGAATTGACTACTATATCAATATTACGGCAATATATGTTTGAATATTCCTTGGGAATTACCTTACATGGCCCTAATACAGTTGCTTTAGAAGGGCATAATTTTTCCTCGCCAGTTACATCATATAAATTACTGGTGACGACCATCAGCTTCAAAGAATTGCTAATATCTTGTTTTCCTAAGGCCTGTGCTAAAAAAAGTAGACTCCAGAAACCGAGATGCTGACAATCTTCAAAAAATTGATGTTGTGTTTGTTCGTCTAGCTCTTGAGAGTGTAGAGTATCGTTGGGAGTAACGCCCCAAAAATGGGCAATCCCCTGGGCAGTCCAATTCTGCGCTCGTAGTGTTTGAAGCAAGATATCATAATCATCTCTCTGTTGGGGATTAATTGTATATGTACAGTCACTAAGTTTCGCAAAATTATCTGCGACTTTGACGGTAATCACATCCTGACCTTGTTGTTTGAGTCTTTCTGCAATTTCTGATCCAACTCCATAGGTATCGACAAAAACTAGCCAACATAACTTTTGTTCTACCAGCTTTTGTTTTTGGAAAACCTCAAGCGGTGTAGATTCTCTCCAACGAGGAATGTAGAACCAGTCAGCAATATCTGGCTTCTTATCTAAGGTTTTTGACGACTTCATTGCCAGAAGTGCATTTCTATTTACCTCCAACCAGTAACGCTTGCGCTCAAAAGGATAAGTAGGTAAGGGTAGACGATGACGCTTTTCATCTACGTAAAAACTAGACCAATCAATGTGAACTCCTACTGCCCAAAGTCTACCCAAGGTGTTGAGTAAAAATGCTACATCTGATTGTTGCTCTTGAGGATGTCGTATAGAGGTTAGCGCTATCAGTTCATCTGTTTGATGTTGTTTAACCAAACTACTCAGTGTCCGTCCCGGTCCAATTTCCAAAAGTATTTGCTCTGGCTGTTTGAGTAACTCTGTTACCCCTTGGCTAAAACGCACTGGCTGCCTTAAATGCCTCGCCCAATAGTTAGGGTCTGTCGCTTCTGCTACGGTAATCCAAGTTC
The DNA here is from genome assembly GCA_003326195.1 of Nostoc punctiforme NIES-2108. Classification (GTDB taxonomy): domain Bacteria; phylum Cyanobacteriota; class Cyanobacteriia; order Cyanobacteriales; family Nostocaceae; genus Nostoc; species Nostoc punctiforme_A. The sequence goes on along the minus strand of LXQE01000148.1, from coordinate 145,586 downwards.
CGCTAACATTGGACACAAAAGGAATTTTCGGGGGATTGAGTTTTATTTTTTGTAATGACCAGGTGAAAGCTTGAATGATGGGTTCCATCATTTGAGAATGAAAGGCGTGGGAAGTATCCAAATGTCTACAGCTTACACCCATTTGTTGTAGCTTCTGTTGCAATTGGTCTATCGCTTCTGTCGAACCAGACACCACGCAGGAAGAAGGTGCATTGCTTGCAGCCAGAGAGATTTCCTTTTCTAGCAGTTGTTCTATCTCTTGTTCTGGAAGCTGAACCGAGAGCATAGCACCGCTAGGCAACTGCTGCATTAGTTTTCCGCGAGTAGCTACTATTGCCAAGGCATCTTCCAAAGAGAAAACTCCAGCCACAGTGGCAGCTACATACTCTCCTATACCGTGACCAATCATAGTCTCAGGACGCACGCCCCAGGCGATCAATAACTTGGCTAGAGCATATTCAAGCACAAACAAAGCTGGTTGAATAATTGCTGTTTGCTGCAATTTTTGTGCTGCTTCTTGAGTTTTTTCTGCAAAGGGGTAAAAAATTGTACGTAGGTCTACTTCTAAGTGAGGTATGAGCAGCTCGCAGCAGTAATCAACTTGCTCTCTAAATACGGTTTCACTCTCGTATAATTCCCGACCCATGTTTACATACTGCGAACCTTGTCCAGAAAACATAAACACAATCGAGCGATTACAAGGTTCTTGGTAATGGGTGAAAGCCATTTGAGGGTCTTGCAGCGCCTTGATTGCATCTCCTTGGTCTTGGCAAACTACCATTCGGCGATGGTTCAAAGTCCAGCGGCCCACTTGCAAAGTATGAGCAACATCAGCGAGATTGAAATCTGGATGCTGTTGGAGATAATTAGCCAGATTTTCTGTAGCAGTTTCCAGTGCTGTATTTGTTTTAGCTGAAAGTAATAATAACTGCCAAGACCGAGAAGGGCTAGAGGGTTTAATTATGGTCGCTTCTTCTAAAATTACATGGGCATTTGTCCCACCAAAACCAAAAGCACTAACTCCAGCACGACGAGGGGCGTCATTGCTTTTCCACTCAGACAATGTGTTGTTAACGTAAAAAGGACTGTTAGCAAAATCTATCTGGGGGTTAGGTTCTTTAAAGTTTAAGCTAGGTGGTATCTGTTTATGCTTGAGCGCCAAAACGGTTTTGATTAGACTTGCAACGCCAGCAGCTTCGTCCAAATGTCCAATATTGGTTTTCAAAGAACCGATCGCACAAAAGCCCTTTTCCTGAGTTTTGCTGCGGAAAGCTTGTGTTAAAGCAGCAATTTCAATGGGGTCGCCTAGAGCGGTTGCAGTCCCGTGAGCCTCTATATAGGTAATTGTTTCGGGTTCCACCTCAGCCATAATCTGAGCCGCTCTAATCACCTTTGCCTGACCATCAACGCTGGGTGCAGTGTAGCTAACTTTGCTTGCTCCATCATTATTAATGGCGGAACCTTTGATGACTGCATGGATGCAGTCTCCATCTGCGATCGCCTCCTCTAAACGCTTTAAAACTACAACACCTAAACCCCTTCCTCTGGGACATCCCTTGGCCTTGACATCAAAAGCACGGCAATGTCCATCAGGAGATGAAGTCCCATCTTGCTGATATATATAACCGACTGCTTCTGATATTGAGACTCCAGCCGCCAAAGCAACATCACACTCGCCACTAAGCAAACCTTGGCAGGCTAAATGCAAAGCAACCAATGAACTTGAACAGGTAGTTTGAACTGCATAACTTGGCCCCTGCAAGTTTAATTTATAAGAAGCAAATGTAACGGAAGCTCCAGAGGTTCCTTTTTCTATTTGTTGTTCACCAAGAGATTCTACAATTTCATAATTTGAATAAATATTACGTAAATAACCGCCAAAACTAGTACCAACATAAACTCCAATCGGCTGATTGTAAGCTTCGGAACTATAACCAGCATTTTCAAGTGCTGTCCATGCATGTTCCAAAAACAAACGCAGTCCGGGGTCCATAATTTCAGCTTCTCTGGGATTTATACCGAAGAATGAAGCATCAAACAAATCTATACCTTCAACTACACCCTCCGCCTTGACATAATAAGGGTTTGTCAGGTCGGCAGAATCTACACCTAAATCTTTTAGCTCTTGAGCGGTGAAATAATGAATCAACTCTACTCCGTCTCGGATATTTTGCCAAAATTGCTCAATATTTTGAGATTTGGGAAAACAGCCACTCATCCCAATAATAGCTATTTCTAAGCCTGTTTTGTCACTTAAAGAATCTACTGAGTTAGACATGATTTTTATCCTTTTAATTAATCTTCTATTCGTTTTTAAATAAGTTGTTGTTTCTTTCGTAAGCGGCTTTGTTTTAATCTAGCTTTACCAGCTTCTAGATTTTCATTTATTTGATTACTTTCAGAAGCAAATACTTCATCACTATTATCTTTTTGAGTTAAATACTGTGATAAAGAATTTATAGTCGGATATTTAAAAAGATCAGTTATAGCTAAATCCGCTTTCAAAAGTTCTCGCACTTTGCTATAAACCTGAAGTACATTTAACGAATGACCACCAAGTTCAAAAAAGTTATCTTTAATGCCAACTTTCTCCACCTTCAGTACTTTTTGCCAAATATCAGCAACCGTCCGCTCGATCTCATTTCGCGGTGACACGTAAGCTGTTTCTAGTTCTGGACGAAGATTATCTGGTTTAGGCAGAGCTTTACGGTCTACTTTACCGCTTGGTGCTAGCGGTAGATTTTTCAGTACTACAAAGGCAGAAGGAATCATGTGGTCAGGTAATTTTCCCTTCAAGAAGCTAAGGAGTTCGCTAATACTAAGAACTACTTCTGTCTTCGCAACCACATAGGCAACTAATTGCACGTTATCTGCTTGCTCCTGTTGAACCACAACTACATTTTCACGTACATTCGGGTGCTGACCTAAAAATGTCTCAATTTCTCCAAGTTCAACCCGGAAACCACGAATCTTCACTTGATGGTCAATACGTCCAAGGAATTCGATGTTCCCATCAGTCAGCCACCTTCCTAAATCTCCAGTCTTATAAATTAAATCTCTGCGATTACCAGGTAGGCTGTTTATGGTATCTGTAAACGGGTTAGGAACAAAGCTTAAATTGGTTTTTTCTTCATTTTTCCAATACCCATCACCTACACCAATTCCCGATACACAGATTTCTCCAGGAACACCAATGGGTAATAGCTGCATTTCTTCATCTAGAATGTAGAGATTTAAGTTTGCTAATGGTTTACCAATTGGAACTGTTCGCTGATTTTCTGGCAAAGGCTTGTTAACGATAAACTGGGTGATATCATCAGCAGCTTCGGTAGGGCCATAAGCATTAGCAATTCTGATATGGGGGTATATCTCAAGCCACTTATTTACCCATTTAACCGATACAGATTCACCTGATAATATCATCCATTTTAAATCTGGTAATACCCGTTCATGGTTTGGTAATTGGGAAGTATATTCAAGTAACCCTCCAAATAATATTGGTACTAATTCAACAACAGTAATTTGTTCTGATTTAAGTACTGCAAATAATTGTTCGGGAATCGCAACAGTTTCGATATCTACAATTATAGTCTTTCCGCCAATTAAAAGTGGTGCCAAAAATTGCCATACAGAAATATCTGTTGAAGAAGGAGCGCTTTGGAGAAAACAAAATTCTGACCTTAACTCCAACTCATCAAATTGAGCATAAATATGATTTATTGCACCATCATGTCTAACAACTGCCCCTTTAGATAATCCTGTAGAGCCTGAAGTATAAAGCATATAAGCTGGGGTGACAGCATCATTCAGATGTTCTAAATTGTCATGAGCTAGCTGGTCAAAATCACACTTGCTATATATTTTAAGCTCTGTTTTATTAGCCTCTAGTTTAGTCTTATTCAAGACATCATCTAAACAAACAATAGATGATAATTGCGAATCATCTTCTACCAAGTCTGATAAGTAATTTAATAGCGAATAATCTGTTAGTATAAATTTAACTTCGCTATTAGATAGCATATATTTAATTCGATTTGGTGGATAAGTACTGTCAATCGGTATATATGCCCCACCCGCCTTGTAGATAGCAAGGATAGCAACCAGAAAATTGATATCGCGAGCTTTAAAAATGCCTACAAATTCTCCTTTAGAAACACCTATTCTTCGCAGTAATCTAGCTATTCGATTAGCTTTTATATTTATTTCTTGATAGGTTAATTTAGTGGATTTATGAACAACAGCTATCTTATTTGGAGTTTGAGAGACCTGATTTTCAAATAATTTATTTATTGTCTGATCGACGGGATATTCTTTAGTCTTATTGTTATATGTTTTCAACAACTGATGTTTATCAAATTCTTTCAAAAATTTAATATCTGATATTCTATTATTCCAGTTATTGATAATACTCTCAAGACCATTAGTATAATACCTAATCATCAATTTTATATTTTCATCTTTAAACAGATGTTCTTTATACTCAATATTGGCAATAATACCTTCATCATCAACTGAGAAAGAAATTGTTATGTCATTATTAAGTTGATTTAAATCTTTTTTACCATGAATATTTTCTAATAAAACTACTATGTCAAAAAGTGGACAACGATTAGGGCTTGTTGGTAGCTCTAACAACTTAATTAACTCATTAAAGTTATAGTTCTGATTGTTGAAAGCACCGATAATTGCATCTTTGACTTCAAAAGTAAAATCTTTGAATGAAAGTTGACGTGTTACCTGAGTACGCAAGGGAATGATTTTGCTATTTATGCAACTTGTACCATTTTCTTCATATATAGGTATTCCAATAATAACATCATTATTTCGAGTATATTTTTGTAGCAATATATTCAATGCAGACACTAGTATCAAGTATGTTGAAAAATAAGAACCTTTTGCTAGCTTAATGATTGCTTTAGATAAGTCATTTGATAAGTCAAAGCTAAGAGATTTGTTTTTATCACTAGGAAATAAAGGTCTTATATAGTCCAGCATTAAATTTGTTTCTGGTAGTTCTCCAGATAACTTATTTATCCAATAAATTTTTTGAGACAATAAGTCATTTGAGTGTGATTTTGTACTCATATTGTTTTCCTGATAACAAACTACTTTCTGAATTAGGAATATTAGTATGCCAATTTAATTTGACATGCAGTCATTAAAAGCTTTTTTGATAATTAAACAACCTTTTTCTAAGGTAGACATATCAATTACCAAAGGTGGCAAAATTTTAATTACAGTATCATTTCTACCTGCGCATTCAACTATTAATCCTAGATCAAAACAACGTGATGTTATACTTTTAGCAAAAATATTGCCGCCAAAATTTTTTAAATCAATACCCCAAATCATACCAATCCCACGTATTTCTATCTTTTCACTAATTGGTGCTATTTGTTGAGTAAGAAAATTTTTCAGAAAAAGTTCTTTGGCTTTGACATCCTGTTGGAGATTGCTACTTTCTCTATACTCTAGAGCTGCTGTTGCTCCTATAAATGCCAATTGATTACCCCGAAAAGTACCATTATGCTCACCCGGTTCCCATATATCCAATTCTGGTTTAATCAATAATAGTGACATTGGAAACCCGTACCCACTAATAGATTTAGAAAGTACTACCATATCAGGAACAATATCTGCTCTTTCAAAGGAAAAGAAAGAGCCTGTTCGACCACAGCCGACCTGAATATCATCGCAGATTAATAAAATATCATTGTCGTCACATAACCTTCTTAGTCTTTGCATCCACTCAATGGGAGCTACAACAACCCCACCTTCAGCTTGCACTGTTTCAAAGATTATTGCTGCTGGTTTTTCAATTCCGGAGTTGACATCATTTAAAACAGAATTTATATATTCTATTGTGTCAAAACTTTCCATGAATCCATAAGGATAAGGCATAAAATTTACATTACTTGATGTACCAATTGCGCCTGCTCTAATTCCGATGTTGCCACTAATCGATAGGCTGCCTAAAGTCATTCCATGATATGCTCCCATGAAGGAGAATATACCTGTTCTTCGTTTTACTTTTCTCGCTAATTTTAAAGCAGCTTCAACTGCGTTTGTTCCTGTTGGCCCACAAAATTGAATGCGATAATCTAGTTTTGTTGAACTTAGTACCACCTCATCAAACTTGGCTAAAAATTTCTCCTTAGCCGAAGTATACATATCCAAACCATGTGTTATTCCATCGGCATCTAAATATGAGATCACCTTTTCTTTGATATAGTCGTGATTATGTCCATAATTTAAAGCACCTGCTCCTGCTAAAAAATCAATATATTCTTCACCTGATTCAGAATAAATTATAGAACCTTTAGCTCTATGAAAGATGGCGGTAAAATTGCGGCAATAGCTTCTGACGTTTGATTCACGCTTTTCAAATATATTCATGAGTTTTCTATTTGAATTACAAAATACATTAATTAATCTGGGATTGCTGAATTTAGGGTTTTCCTTTAAAAGACTCTTCGGGTCTATAGGAGCGATCGCTAAAAGCCAAAAACCCCTTCGTCTTCTCTAATTACAAATAAATCAAGATCAAAATCCTGGAAATGAAATTTGGTATTTTTTTGTTAACTTTGATTTTTTAAGCTTTATCTAGCCATTTAATTGGTGGAAACAAAATCAAAATCCAATGACATTTCTGTTTCTAACATTGATAATTTAATATGGGGCTTTTGCTCGGTAAGCAACAATAAATCCTGAAGACGTACTTGAGGATTCGTCACTACGCCTTCGAGCAATATTTTTAAATGCTCTAATATATTAATGATTGTTGCACCATCAAAGCGGCGAAAATCATAATTAATTCCAATCGTCAGTTCTGAACCAGGATACCCAACTATAGTTAGAGGATAGTTAGTTTTGTAATATTCAGTTTTCTCAGAGATGTTTAGACTCCCCCATTCTTCCAGAAATTTACCTGTTTTTTGGTTCTCGAACACCACTATGCTCTCAAACAAGGTTACATTACCTCGAACTTCGCTGCACTTTTGAATATCTACCAATGGATAATATTCATATTCACGAATATCTATTAACTGATTTTGCAATTGCTGAAGCCAAGGTAATAAATACTCATGCATATTTACCTTGATGTTTACTGGTAAGGTATTAACCATTTCCCCTACCATTGACTCCGAACCCTCTAAATCTACTGGACGACCAGAAGTAGTACAGCCATAGACTACATCATTTTTGCCACTGTAGTGATACAGAAGTATAGCCCAAGCTCCCTGAACGAGGGTACTCATAGTGAGGTGATGCTTTCTTGCTAATAAATATAGATTCTTTGTCGTTACTTCCGATAGACTGATTTTTATATCCTCGTACCGTTGTTCTAAGTGAGACAAGTTGTTTGACTCTAAATTCCTTAAAGGAGTAGCCTCTTTGACTCCATGAAGATGCTGTCGCCAGAACTCCTCTGCTTTTGATGAATCCTGCTGTTTGAGCCATTTGATATAATCTTGAAAGCAACTGCCATCTGCTAAGGATGCATCTTCACCCTGACAATAAGCTTCATAAATTTCAATCACATCATTTAATACCAATGGATATGACCAACCATCAAGAACGATCAGGCTGCTACTCCAAACAAGATAGTAAGCGTGTTCTTGAATCTGGATGATGGCCACACGCATTAGAGGTGCTTGGGAAAAATCAAAACGCCGCAGGCGATCGCTGTTGAGAAAAGACTGTAAACGCTCTTGCTGTTCTAATGGATTGATTTCTTGCCAGTCTTGATATTCTACAGGTACTTCTACTTGCCGATGCACAACTTGTAGTGGTTTATCCAATTCTTCCCAATAGAAGCTAGTACGCAACATTGTGTGTCGGGTTGCTACTTGCTGCCAAGCATATTCAAAAGCCGCAAGGTTCAAATTGCCACTAAAGGTGTAGACAGACTGTGCATGGTATAGCTCCATTTCCGGAGCGTGCAGACTGTGAAAAAGCATACCATGCTGTATCGGAGATAGTGGATATATATCTTGGATATCTTCTTTCATCTTGTTTTATTTTTACTCCCTCGGTTGATTTTCTCTAAAAACCGATCAAGGTCTTGTTGAATCAAGTCTGCTTCTGGAAAATCAGAAGGTGTATATCCTCTGTCTTCAGGGGATTGACAATGAGTCATGAGTACTTGCAATGCTTCTAAAAACTCTTGCGCTAATCGTTCGATAGTACTTCGTCGATGTATTTTTTCGCTGTACGCCCAATTCACTCTCAACTGGTTATCAATTACCAAAGCATTGATATTTAGCGTATAGGTCTCCTGGTTCCCCGAACTGCGCGTTTGTCCTTGGGAGTTCTGAGAGATTCTAAATATTGATGAGTTTGAAAATGTTTGATCGAACTGACCTAAGTAATTGAAGACGACCTCAGCTTGGGGAAGCGATCGCAGTGCCTTTACTCTTGTAGTATCATGACTTAGGTAACGTAGTACACCATAGCCCATTCCCTTATTTGGAATGCCCCGCAGCTGCTCTTTTACCACTTTCAACGCCTCTACGGGATCAGACGTTTTTCCTAAATCTAATAGTACAGGAAAAATAGAGGTTAACCAACCTAATGTGCGTGAAAAATCTACATCATCGAAAATTTCTTCCCGCCCATGACCTTCCAGAGCCAACAACAGAGAACTATTGCCAGTCCATTGAGAAAAAGCCTGTACTAGTGCCGTGAGCAAAATATCGTTAATTTGCGTATTGTAAGCTTTTGGTACTTCTTTTAGCAAGGCTTGAGTCTGTTCCACAGTCAGAAAAATTGAGATGTTCCGAACTTGCTCCACAGTATTGTCGCCGTCAGAAAAATCGACTGGTAAAGGAGCAATCTCCTGCCAAGACGGACTCAGCCAATAGTCCCATTCTTGCTGGAGGATAGCTGATTGTGCATATTCCTGTAAGCATTGCGACCAATATTTAAACGAGGTTGTCTTTGCTGGCAGTTGCGCTTTCTTGCCTTGACTTAACTGTTGGTATACTGTTTCTAAATCCTCCAGTAAAATCCGCCAAGAAACCCCATCTACGGCTAAATGGTGAATGACTATCAGCAAATGGCTTGGTTGCTGCCCTAAGTCGAACAGAGCAACTCGGATCAATGGGCCTGTTGAGAGATTAAGACTCGCTTGTAATTTGGTAGCAGCTGTTTCGATGGCTAGTTCTTGTTCGCTTGCTGATAGGGCAGAGAAATCCAAGTGTATCCAGGGTACTTCTGCATCAGGGCTGGCTATAACCTGCTGCCAGCTAGACTCTGTTTGTTCAAAGCGTAAGCGGAGAGCATCATGGTGTAACAGCAGTTGCTGTACGGATTTTTCTAATACAGCTAGGTCAAGAACTTGTTTAACTTCTAGTAAGACTGCTTGGTTCCAGTGGTGGGGTTCAAGTAGATTCTGTTCAAAAAACCAGTATTGTATTGGTGTCAGGGCAGCTAAACCTGTAATCAATCCTTGTTCAGCTTGTTTTACCTTTTTCGCAACTGCGACACTTGCCAAACCAGCAACTGTTTGATGTTGAAATAACTGTTTAACTGCCAGTTTTAGACCAGCCTGGTTGGCTCTGGTAATAACTACAATGGCAAGGATGGAATCACCACCTAACTCAAAAAAGTTATCGAAAATACCCACTTTATCCACACCAAGCACTTCTGCCCAAATTTCAGCCAGCTTGGCTTCTACGAAATTACGAGGTGCTACTAGCTCTTTGCCTAATTCAGGTCTTGCTGTATCAGGTACAGGTAGTGCCTTACGATCAACCTTGCCATTAGGTGTTAATGGTAACGCTTCTAGGCTGACAAAAGCAGATGGTACCATGTAGGGTGGCAACTTTGACTCTAAGAAGCTACGTAGTTCAGGAATTGCCAGTGTTTGCTCTTTTTGAGGAACTACATAGGCGACTAGACGTTTAGAATTTACCGATTCTTCGCTAACTACAACTACAGTTTCTTTTACTGCTGGGTATTGGTTGATGGCTACTTCAATCTCGCCGAGTTCAATGCGAAAACCGCGTATTTTTACTTGGTGATCGATACGTCCAAGGTACTCGATATTACCATCTGCTAAATAACGAGCCAGATCCCCGCTCTTGTATAGGCGTGCGCCCGGCTTGTTGCTGAAAGGATCGGAAACAAACTTAGCTAAAGTCAGATCAATATTATTGATATAGCCTCGTCCGACTCCTTCACCACCAACATATAGTTCGCCGACCATACCCACCGGCAAAGGCTTGAGCTTTTCATCTAATATGTATACTTTGGCATTATAGATCGGCTTCCCAATCGGTACTAATTTTTCTAGCCATTGTTCTGGTTGAGCAACCCGATAAGCGGCACAGATATCTGTACACTCGGTGGGGCCGTAGGTGTTGACAATTTGTGTTTTGCAGGGAACAGAGTCGAGCCATACCTTGAGCCTAGAGATTGAAATCGGTTCACCACCCAAAAATACATACTTCAACGTCTTCTTCATACACAAGCTTTTATCACCTTGATCTATCAATGGATAAAAGGCGCTCGGAGTGCAGTTGAGCCACGTCACTTGTTTGTTACAAACGGACTCAGCAATTTGTGCAGCGTCATAGCATCCAGATGATAAAAGGTGCAACTCACCTCCCACGAGTAAAGGAGCATAAATATTCTTCTGCGTCAAATCAAAACTCAAAGAAGATATCAGTAAAACACGGTCATTGCAGGTAAAATCGAATTCCGTCACAAACCAATTCATCAGGTTTGCAAAGCTTCGCTGATAGACTCCTGCACCCTTGGGTTTACCTGTTGACCCAGAGGTGTAGATCACATACATTAAATTGTCTGGTGTGACACCACTGACTTGATTTTCTCGGCTTTGTTGGGCAATGGTTTCGCAATCTGCGTCGAAACAAATCATATCCCCTTTGTACTTCGATAACCGCTCTGCTAGCCGTTTATGAGTCAACAAAACGAATATGTCGGCATTCTCTAGCATGAAGGCCAAACGTTCCGGTGGGTACATCGGATCTAGCGGTACATAAGCACCACCCGCTTTGAGGATTGCTAATAGTCCGATGACCATATCGAGCGATCGCTCTACACAAATCCCCACCAGCACCTCTGGTTTTACTCCTAAAGCTTGCAAATAATGGGCTAGTTGGTTTGCTCTGGTGTTGAGTTCACAGTAGGTCAACTGTTCATCTTCAAATACTACTGCTATAGAATCAGGTGTGCGTTCTACTTGCGCTTCAAATAACTGATGTATGCATAGCTGTTGAGAATACTCAACTTCTGTATTATTCCACTCCCGTAGCAATTGATGCCGTTCAGAATCAATTAACAGTGGTAACTCCGACAAATGTTGCTGTGGATTAGCAACAACTCCTTCAAGCAAGGTTTGCAAATGACCTGCCATTCGGTGTATCGTCTTTTCTTCAAATAAATCAGTATTGTATTCTAAGCTTCCAACTAGTCCCTCCTCTGTTTCTGTCATTTGTAGGGTTAAATCAAACTTGGCACTATCACTATTGCTTTCTAAGGGAGTTAAAGTCAAACCAGGCAACTCTAACGCAGACATCGGTGCATTCTGAAGCACAAACATCACTTGAAATAATGGTGTATAGCTTAAGTCTCGCTGTGGTTGCAGTTGCTCAACTAACAACTCAAAAGGCAAATCCTGATGTGCATAAGCTCCTAACGCTACTTCCCGCACCCTTTTTAGTAGTTCTTCAAAGCTGGGATTTCCTGCCAGGCTAGTTCTCAATACCAAGGTATTGACAAAAAATCCAATTAACCCTTCTATTTCTGTTCGGTTGCGGTTAGCGATCGGTGAACCGATCACAATATCTTCCTTACCCGTATAACGCCATAGCAGTGTTTGGAAACCTGCTAACAGAGTCATAAATAAAGTACTTCCCTGTTGCTCACTTAATTTATTTAGGGATGCGGATAATTCTTTTGATAACTTAAATGAGTAGGTTGCACCCCGGAAAGTCTGAATTGCTGGTCTTGGGTGATCTGTAGGTAACTCTAATACTTTTGGTGCATTCTCTAAGTGCTTAAGCCAATAAGATATCTGAGTTTCGAGTACTTCTCCTTGCAGCCATTGTCTTTGCCAAACCGCGAAGTCTACATACTGTATTGGTAGTGCAGGTAACGGCGAGGGTTCTCCATTACAGAAGGCTTGATAAAGTGTTGCTAATTCGCGCACCATAACACCTATCGACCAACCGTCAGAGACAATGTGGTGCATTGTCAGTAATAATATATGTTCTTGTTTACTAAGTCTCAACAGCTTTGCTCTCAGTAACAAATCGCTGTTGAGATCAAAAGGTTTTTGTGCTTCTTGAGAAGCCTGTTGTTTGACTTCAGCTTCTTGTTGATTTAAAGGTAGCTCACTAATATCAAATATTGGTAATATTAAGGGCACCGTTTCAGAAATGACAGATATTGCTTGCCCTTCTCTTGTTTGGAAATTGCTTCGCAACGCTTCATGGCGACTGATAATTTCGTTGAAACTTTGTTGCAATGCTCCTAGATCCAATTGTCCCTGTAAACGAACAGCACCAGGGATGTTGTAGAAAGGACTGTTTGGCTCTAACTGGGCCAAAAACCATAAGCGTTGTTGAGCAAAGGATAGGGGAGCAGGACTTATTTGGGAACGTCTTGGAATAACTTCTAATTGAAAGTCAGAGCGAATTTCACCTTGTAACCGCTTTTTGAGAAACTCTTGCTGCACGAGTGAAAGCTTTGACCGTCGTTTTGAAATTTCATCTTTTTTTTTGTCCATAATCTCCCCCTGTCAAACTACCAGAAATAGCAATATTTTTTAATTTATAACTTTGACATTCACATATTCAGGGATAGGCTGTATTCGCCTTAAATCATTTTCTAAAATCAGCAAATCTCCATTTTTATCAACTTCCTGAAAGCCTGAAAACTTATAAGATATGTACATCATACGATTGCGATTATTTGAAATAAACTCAGCCCGCAAACGGACATTATTGCTTTTAGCCAATTTCATAATATGATTTAGCATAATTGTGCCGACACCTCTAGACATGACGCGACAAGACATCAGCAAAAGTTTTAGAGTCCACACAACTTCTTCACATTCCACAAGAGCTAGCCCAATTTTTCCATAATTACCATATTTATCTTCTAAACTACTAATCAATATTTTATGCTTATTAGATTGCCGAAACTGATTTAGATCGTCATAGGAGTATGTATAACCAGTTGTATTTAATTGATTTGTTCTTATTGTTAATTCTTCGGCTCTTTGTAAATCATCTTCTTGAGCAGAAGAGATAACGAAAGTCATATTGAGTGTAGCTAAAAATTCTTCTTGAGTTCCAATAAATTCTTTCTCGAAACTATTTCGTTCTATATCATTAAGATACGTTAGCCTTCTTAATTTTGAATCTTCTGTAATAAAACGAGGATTCATGACTGGCATATCTACAATGTACTCTATTTCATCAGCATTAATACAGAGGATTTGTGGACAGGAAAATTTTACTTCTTCTAGCTCAAATAATTGATCATCAATAAAAGCGATCGCATCTATCCCAATATTAAGTAAGCTAGCAATTTCTTTGAGAGAAGATGCTTTAGAGTTCCAGTTTATTTGTGGATATAAAAAATACTCTTTTAAACCAAATTCTTCTAGTTTAGCTATTGCTGTAGCAGATTCGTTCTTACTAGCTATAGATTGTAGTATACCACGACCATCTAAAGTCTGAATAATATTTACTATATTTTCTCGCAGAGCAACTTTCTCATCTTCCAGCAAAACTCCGTGCCATAAAGTATTATCTAAATCCCAAACGACACATTTAATAACTTTTTTATCTTTTTCTTTACTATTTACATCTTGTTCTTCAGTGATAATCATAATATTAAACTCTCTCTGTTAGGTGTACTTATACTTTGAGGGTCAGCTATCAGCTATGGGTTCTTGGCTAATAGCTCGTAGCTAAATCAAAGGCTCAGTTTATTTCCGTGCGAAATGTATCTCAATATTTATTTTTTTGCTATTTAAGTTTTTCGTCTCTAGCGCTCTCTGTGAAACTACCCGGTAAGATAAAAGATTTGATCATAGCTATAGAAGACTGTAGAGCGTCTGGAGAGGAGATTGCATGAAATAGATAGTGAGGTGCGATGTTAAACAAAACTGACGACATATTTTTTTGCTTGAAATAATCTTGAATTGTAATATCGTAAAAAAATGACAATGATATATTTTCATCTATTGCTGTTACATGATGCCACCAATAAGGTGGTATGTAGAGCATTTCTCCTGGTTGAATTACAATTTCTATTTTTTCCTGCCAAGGAAACTTCGGAAATAATTCCAAATTGGGGAGATTCGGATCTACCTTACTATAAGCTGCTAAACCACGACTATCCTCAAGAGGTGGATAAAATGACAAATAATCTAAAGGAGGATATAAAAGTATCTTTTTTCTACCTCGAATTTGAACAAAAATATTATGAACTCCGTCAAAATGAAGGGCACTAGCTGAAGAAAAATTTTTACTTGAGAAACCATGCCAGTAGTTAACTAATGGCTTCCTGTTTAAGTATTTTGGATAAATTACGTCTCCAATAATTTCAGGGAAAGAATCTTCAAAAAAAGCACTAGGTAAATAACACCCTACTAAATCAGAATCATTCTTATTTTCATTAACTCTCTCTTGTATCTCTTTTACATACTCATTGTATTTAATTATTTTTCGGTCTTCAACATAAGCACCAACATAAGAAAATATTTTATAATCATCAAAAAAATCTTTTTTAAAGTTTTGTATCTCAACCAGATTATTTCCGCAATGTTTTATCAAATAATCATTAGACCACTTACTACAAGCATCCCAATATTCAGCAACACCTTCAATCAGAAAAGGCTGATATTGTTTCCAAAGTTCTACAAATTCTTCTTGATTAGGATTTTTAATCCTCAAAATCGAGTTACTATTTTTAACTTTCATAAACAATCCTCAACAATCTAATTGTCTTATTTCATGAATTCTAATTGTTTTTATTTAATGATAAAAATATTATTTGAAAACAATATTTTTTTCTAATCCCGTAGAAATAGTTGACAAAAGATAATCTTGATAACCTGATTCCGCGATAGTAATTTCTTGAATTTGAGTACTACCTTCAATAATTTCCATTATTTTAGAATCTCGTAAATACCTTTCAACTGGGTACTCACTACTACAACCATTGCCACCATGAATTTGCACGGCATCATTTGCTATTTTGGTAGCTACTGTGGATGCAAAGTACTTGGCAATAGCAGTTTCCATAATCGAGTTGGGGTCGTTAATGTCTTTGAGATAACCAGCTTGATAACATAAAAGTCTTGCTGCTTTGACTTTAGTTATCATCTGAGTAATCATTTGACGGATTAATTGATGTTCTTTCAGATAAACACCAAACTGTTTTCGTTCATTTGTATACTTGATACAAGCTTCTAAACAAGCTTGAGCAATACCTACACAACCCGATGCTACGCTATATCTACCATGATCAAGCGCAGAAGATGCAATGTAGGAAAATCCAAATCCTAATTTACCTACTAAATTTTCTAAAGAAACGTGACAGTTATTAAACAGTAATTCTGCTGACATTGAAGCCCTAACACCTAAAATCCCAGACATTGCTTTGACTGAAAGTCCTGGGCTATTTTTTTCAACTAAAAAAGCAGTGGGTTTACCCTCACATTTACCAAAGACCAAAAATACATCTGCTATTTGTCCATAGGTAATCCATTTCTTTTGCCCATTTAATATATAAGCATCACCTGCAAGTATTGCTGTGGTTTCTACACTTTTGGCATCGCTACCTACATTAGGTTCGCTTAGTGCAAAAGCAGCTATGATTTCTCCAGATGCAAATTTGGGCAGCCAATACTCTTTTTGAGACTTATTACCCCATTTACACAAAGCATAAGCAACCATGTTGTGAACTGTGAGCAAACTCCGCACAGAAGAACATCCCCGTCCAAGTTCCTCGTTGAGAATACCATAAGTAATCATGTCCATTCCTTTACCACCATATTCCTGGGGTAATATGGCACCGAGAAAACCATGTTCGGCGATTTTCTTAATTAGTTCTGGTGGAGTAAATTCTTTTCTATCCCATTCCCCAGCACTAGGACATATTTCCTCATTAACAAAAGCTCTAAATTTAGCTTGAGCATTTTTCTGTTGGGTAGATAGTTCTAGTTTCATAATATCATTTATGCCATATAAAATGGCAACCTATATTTGATTAATGTACGAAAGTAGTAGTTTTACGTTCAATTAAATTGACAATAGAGTTGATTGTGCGAAAATTTTCCAACTCTAAATCATCGTTTTCAATGGTAATCTGAAATTCCTGCTCTACAAACAAAACAAGTTGCATGGCAAACATAGAATTGACAAAACCGAGCGCAAAAATATCTTCATCTGGTTGCAAATCATGATTACCGAAAAATTTTGCCAGAAAGTTTTTGATTTTAGCTTGAATTTCGTTCATTTGTCTTGATTATTCCTATTTACTGATATGCGTAAAATCCTTTACCACTTTTTCTACCATGTAACCCGGCATTTACCATTTTTTTGAGTAAGGGGCATGGTCTATATTTGCTATCGTTAAAGCTTTCATATAAGACTTCGATAGAAAATAAAATGGTGTCTAGACCAATCAAATCTGCTGTTTCTAAAGGCCCCATTTTGTGACCAAAACAGCTTTTAAAGATTTTGTCTATATCTTCTGCTGTAGAAACTTGGTCTTGCAATAGAAAAATAGCCTCGTTAATAGTTAACATCAACACCCTGTTAGAAACAAAACCCGGTGAATCATTAACAATGATACATTCTTTACCCATCTGAGCTAGCATTTTTTTTGCTATCTCAATTGTTATATCAGAGGTATGATATCCACGAATCATCTCTACCATCGGCTTCATTGGTACAGGATTCATAAAGTGGATACCAACAACTTTATCAGCACGCTTAGTAGCTGAAGCAATCTGGGTAATGGGAATTGCTGATGTGTTAGCAGCGAATAGGCAATTTGCTGGACAGATAGAATCTAGTAAAGGATATACCTCTTTTTTAATATCCCACTTTTCTGTGACATTTTCGACTACAAAATCTGAATTCTCTAACATTTTATAGTTTGTAGAAAACTCTATTTTGTCGAGGATACTATCTGGAGTCTCTGTTTTGTCAGTTTTTTTGAAAAAACCCTGAAAGCGGATATTATTCCTGATTTCGTGTTTAGCTTTATCTAGGGTATTTTCCGAAATATCTACGAGTATTACTTGATGACCTGTTTGAGCAAGGTTTTGTGCGACCCCTATTCCCATTACCCCTGCACCAACAACACCTACTGTTTGAATATTCATAACTTTGACTCATCTCCCTTTGGATATTATTGTATTTAAGGTAGTTTTTGCATTAAAAAAGAGAGGCGGGTAAAGGAATGGAATGACGATGCTCATGAACATAAAATTTCGCCCAATCTATTTGCACTCCTGTTAACCAAAGCCTACCTAATGTTTTAAGTAAGAATGCTAAGTCTGGTTTATTATCGTAAGAATATCTAAGAGAGGGTAAGATAATTTGACTAACTGCTGGATTATTTTCTATACATTGCAGAGCAAAGCTACCTAGAGTCTGTCCAGGGCCTACTTCCAACAAAATAGGATATTGTTGTTTCCACAACTCCTGCATACCCTGAGCAAACAACACAGGTTGACAAAGATGCTTAACCCAATAATCGGGACTTGTAGCTTCTGCTACTGTTATCCAAGTTCCTGTAACGTTAGATATATAGGGAATTTTTGCTGCTTGCAGGTTAAATGTTTTTACCAACTCACGTAAGTCAGAGATAGCACCCTCCATCATCTGAGAGTGAAAAGCATGAGACGTATCCAGACGACGACAAGCTAAACCTTTTTGTGTTAACTGTTGTTCTAAAATTTCTATAGCATTGGTTTCACCTGCGATTACACCCATAGATGGGCCATTGACCGCAGAAAGTGAGAGTTTATCATTGAGTAAGGGAGATATCTCTGTTTGCGAAAGTGGAACTGCAAGCATTGCTCCACCTGGCAACTTTTGAATTATCTGCGCTCTTGCAGCAATTAGTGTTAAACCCTCTTCTAAAGATAAAACCCCTGCCAAAGTCGCTGCTACATATTCACCAATGCTATAGCCAATCATTGCCGTCGGACGAATTCCCCAGGACATCAATAGCTCTGCTAAGGCATATTCAATTACAAAAATCGCTGGTTGAGCGAGGTGAGTTTGATTGAGTAAAGATTTAGCAGCTACCATCTTTGCATCCGCTTGTGTCTGGCTGCGACCTAACATTTTTCGCAAGTCCAGACCTGGAGAATTTTCTCTCAAAGACTGCTGGTCTTGTTGAGAAACTCTGTGTGGATAGATTACATCTTTTAAATCTTGACCAAGAAGGGGTTTGAGAAATTCACAACAGTAGTCAACTGATGCGCGAAATACGGGTTCGACTTGGTAAAGTTCCCAAGCCATGTTGACGTAATGAGTACCAAGTCCAGGAAACATAAAGGCTACAGGACGTTCTTCTGTTTCTTGGATGTTGGTAAGCACTCGTCTTGAATCTTGAAGTGCAACTAGAGCATCTTCAATATCCCGACAAACAACCGTCCGCCGATGCTTAAAAATCTCTTGTTCGCGTTGCAATGTATGAGCAATATCCGCAAGGTTAAAGTCACGATGCTGTCTCAAGTAATCTGCAAGGTTTACAGTAGCAGTTTTTAGTTCTGAGTCGGTCTTTGCAGAAATTACTAATAACTGCCAAGGACGAGAAGGGCTAGTAAGCATTGTTTACAAACTCCAAAATAGCTACTTAACAATAGTGAGAGTTATTTTTTGATGTTTTCATCGATTTGTCCTATAATGACTAAGTTTTGTAATCTAGTAGTCTGCCAAGGTAACTTTGCGTGGTGGCAAGCAGAGAGGTAGAGGTGCGGAGGGGCAAGGGGGAAAGAACTTGTACAAATCTCTCCTCTGCTCCCCTGCTCCTCTGCCGACCTCCACCCAGCAATTTTGGGTTGGCGAACTACTAGTTTGAAAATTGCACATCAAGAGCTTTGTTGATATCCTCACTTGTTTCATTTTCAGATAATTGTTCTAACTCTTCTATGAGGATTTCCTCAATCACCAAAGCTAATTCATCGATGGTAGAGGCTTCGAAAAGAGAACGAACAGGTAGTTCGATTTGAAAAGTTTTGCGAAGCTGAGAAATAAGTACAGTTCCCGTCAGAGAGTCTCCCCCTAAAGCAAAAAAGCTGTCATGAATACCTACTGGCTCTATACCCAGTAACTCTTGAAAAACTTCAACTAGTTTTTGCTCTACATCATTAGTAGGAGCAATGTATGCATTTTTTAAGTTTGGTCTAGAGTGACGAGAAGATAAATTAACTTTTTGGGCAGTAATTTTTTGTTGTAAAGGCTTTAATCTAATCCATTGGTCAATTCTAGATTGTAAATTACCTGTTGAGACAACTATTTGATGATATTGACTCCACAAAAGAATTCGTTCCAGGGTCTTGATACCTTCTAAAGGTTCGATGGCGAATTCAGCTAAACTTGTACCAGTAGGTATTTGTGAATTTTCTGCTGCAAATTGCCATGCATCCCAGTTAATACTCATCCAAGGAACAGGATTTTTCTGATTATGCTGGTAAGCAAAAGCATCCATTAAAAGACTTGCTGCTGAATAGGTTACAGAGCCTAATCCTCCTAAAATAGAGGTTAATGAAGACATTAATAGACAAAAGTCAAGCTTTTGGGACTGCAAAACTTTTTCTAATACTAAGAGTCCCTGTTTCTTGGCTTGAAGTTGCTGTTTGTACTGCGTTGGTTCTATCTCTGTAATAGCACTAAATGAATTCTCTAGAGCTATCTTAGTTGTATAAAACACCCCGTTGAGTTGCCCAAACTGCTCTTGTGTTTGAACGATCGCACTTTGCATTTGTGCTAAATTTACTACATCAACGCTCTTGATTAAGACTTCTGCGCCTAGATTTTCCAGTTCCTGCACTTTCCGAATCTTATCGCTGATGTTATCTTGCTCATCGTGAGTTTTCAGCCACTCTAACCACTCCTGTCGGTTGGGAAAATCCTCAGCCTCTAAAAGCAGCAGTTTTGCCTGTACTGTCTTTGCTAAATGTTCGGCTACTACAAGTCCTATTTTTTCGAGTCCACCAGTAATTAAGTAGACTCCTTTTTCTCTGAACCTGGGTGTATCCGGGACGTTTGCATCTAATTGGACAGACTCAAAGGTTTGTACCCAACGTTCTAAACCACGGTAAGCAATAACTGAGTCAGAGGAATTGGCTTTAAGTTCTGTCAGTAGTTGTTCTACAAATTTCTCTTCTTGCCAACTTTCTGATAAGGGAATAATAACATCAATGCTACGACATTTTATATTTGAATATTCTTGTGGGATGACCTTAACTAGTCCAAGGAGTGTTGCTTTTTCTGGGCAGAGATTTTCAACTCCAGTTACAGGTTGCATATTGTTGGAGATAACTGCAAGCTGAAATTCATTAGTAAAGTTCTGTTTTTCTAGTGCTTGTGTCAACAATAACAAACTTTGGAATCCTTCTGCTGTGTTAGAATCTGCAAGTTCTGACTGGGTTATACTCCACAGATGAATAATTCTTTTTGGTATTAAGTCTTTGGCGCGAAGTTCTTTGAGTAGGGTATTGTAATCATCCTGTTGTTGAGGTGCTATTGTATATGCACGCTTGCCCAGATGCTTTTCTGAAGATTCGCTTTGGCTGCCAAATTGCTCCCCAAGTCTGATGGTAATTACATCATGACCTTCAAGTTCGAGGCGCTTGACGATTTGAGCGCCTAACCCATACTCATCAACAAAGACTAACCAGCGTTCTGCTTGTTTCAACTGACCGTTTGACTGTGGTGGTAGCGAACGTTTCCATGAAGGGATGTAGAACCAGTCAGCAATGTTGGACTTTTTGCCAAATGAAACTTCTTGTTCATGAAGTAATGCTGTAAAGGCTGCTGGTGCTTTGGGCGTTGCTGGGGCAGTAGCTTGAGCGACAATTATGTGGTCTGTAAAAGGTGCGAATTCTGAGAAAGCTGTCACCTGCACAAAACCATGAGATTTGAGTTCTTGTTGCCATTTTTCCTTAGATAAAAAGGGATTGCACATATTGCGATCGCTTTCTGGATTCTCTATCGGATTCATCAGTAGTGCGTCAATGAACTCAAATTCCAACCTGGGTTGAGTTGTTTCCCAAAATAGAAGTAAACCTCCAGGAGCAAGTAAAGAGCGAATGCGGTCGAGAGTTTCTCCAATATTTCGAGTAACGTGTAGCACCTGGAAAGCTACAATTACATCAAAACTGTGATTTGAGTATCCTT
Source organism: Nostoc punctiforme NIES-2108 (assembly GCA_003326195.1). Lineage (GTDB taxonomy): Bacteria > Cyanobacteriota > Cyanobacteriia > Cyanobacteriales > Nostocaceae > Nostoc > Nostoc punctiforme_A. Next base: position 124,179 of record LXQE01000148.1, on the reverse strand, counting down.
GTTCTTGTAGCGATCGCTCAAGGTCTAGCAATTGGTATTCAACAAATGGATAATCGCTAAATTTCTTCTTAGCTGCATTCAGGAAAAAACCTCCTACATCAGTGAAGGTATAATTTGTTTTCTCTGATGGCAGTATAGGTAATAACTCTGCGGTACCAGTACCAGTTCCAGCACCAAGTTCCAGAATTCTGAGATTAACTTGAGATGGTAGTGCTTTTAACACCTGTTCTAAGCATACCCGCATGATTGAGTTGTAGTACTTATTTTCAGGCGATTCTTGGACTGAAAATTCTCCTGATTTTAATAAAGTAGAAACATGGAACTCCAATGGTTCTTTTTTACCAGTCAGCAGAGATACCATATTTTCGCCATACAGTTGCAGCAAATCTATTTGTTGCGGTGTGTCTGCCCATTTGGCTCTGACTTCTACCAAAAGCTCATTAACAAAGTCTGTTGATATTGGTAAAAAGTTAGTAAACAGCCCTTGTTCTTCATGTAACTGACCCTGTTCGACCAATATTTCTAACCATCGACTGAACAATTCTCTATAGGTAGGAATAATCTGACATTGGTCAAATAACTCTTCCAAAAAATACTTTTTAGTGGGATTGCTAAAAGCTCTTAAATGTGCTGTTGTAAGATTAATATAAGCAATACATAAACGATCTAAACACTCTCTTTTCGCTTGAGAAATTTGCTCGTCAAATTCCGCAGACCCTGCACTAGCTTGAAGTTGACCAGCTTCTACCAAAGATTTCCAAAGTTCTGATGCTGTTAACTGGGACTGGAAATTTCTTTGTGCAGGTAATAATTTTTGCGGTTCAATCCAATATCTTTGTCGCTCAAAGGGATATGTTGGCAAGGGAAGGCGATATCGGCGCTCATCGGCATAAAATCCCGACCAATCTATCTTGATTCCTTCAAGCCATAGTTGTCCTAATGTATTTAGGATAAAAGCAAGGTCAGATTGTCGCTCATAAGCATAGCGCAGCGAAGATAATATTACTTTGTGATCATTAGAAACATGATCTAAACATTGCATCGTTAAACTGCTTAAGGTCTGTCCTGGGCCCACCTCTAAGAAAATTGGACTATGTTGTGTCCACAACTGATCTACTCCATCGGCAAATAGCACGGGTTGGCACAGATGCTGTGTCCAGTAGCTGGGATTTGTGGCTTGCTCTGGTGTAATCCAAGTTCCGGTTACGTTAGATATATAAGGAATTTGCGGTGGTTTGAGGCTGATATTTTTAACCAGTTCGGTGAAAGAGTCAGCGATCGCCTCCATCATGTAAGAATGAAAGGCATGAGAAGTCTGCAATTGCCGACAGGCTAATCCCTTAGCACTCAACTTTCCTGCCAATTCCTCTACAGCCTGTGTAGTTCCCGCAACTACACATTGGAATGAGCCATTGACTGCTGATAATGAAAGGTTTTCATTCAAGAAAGGTTGCACTTCTTGCTCTGTCAAGGGAACCGCCAGCATTGCGCCCCCTGGCAACTCTTGAATCATTTGCGCTCTTTTGGCAACAAGAGTAATTGCATCTTCTAGAGACAATACTCCAGCTATTGTTGCTGCTACATATTCACCAATGCTGTAACCAATCATTGCTACTGGACGAATGCCCCAGGATATCCACAATTGAGCTAAAGCATACTCAATGGCAAACAATGCTGGCTGAGTGAGGTATGTCTGATTGAGTTTTTGGGCGGCGACATCTGGGGATTGGCGATCGCGACCGAGCATTTGGCGTAAATCTATACCCGATTTTTCTTTTGTTGCTTCTTGCTTGGCATAGGAAGTCGGATAAATAACTTCTTTAAGATTTAGACCTAACAAAGGTTGAAACAACGAGCAACAGCGATCAAGGTGTTCACGGAAAGTTGTTTCAGCTTGGTATAATTCAGAACCCATATTGACATAATGGGTTCCCAAACCAGTAAACATAAAGACTACTGGGCGCTGATTTGTTTCCTGAGTGCTAGTGAGGACTCGTTTGGGATTTTGGAGGGCTGCGATCGCATCTTCAGTATCTTGACAAACAACTGTCCGCCGATGGCTCAAACCATGCCGACCAACTTGCAATGTATAAGCTACATCTGCAAGGTTAAGTTCTGGGTGCTGTTGCAGATGCTTAACCAAATTTGTAGTTGCTGTCTCTAAAGCAGAGTCAGTTTTTGCAGAAACTACCAGCAATTGATACTTTCTCCCCTGCTCTTTGCGAAGTTCCACTTCCGGGGCTTCTTCTAAAACAACATGAGCATTAGTTCCGCCGATGCCAAAAGAACTGACCCCAGCCCGGCGTGGTGTCCCGTTTGTTTTCCATTCATGAAGTTGAGTATTGATGTAAAAGGGGCTGTTAGCGAAGTCAATCTCAGGATTGGGTTCTTCAAAGTGCAGGGTAGGCGGAATCATCTTGTGTTTGAGCGCCAGGACTGTTTTGATCAAGCCCGTCACGCCAGATGCTGAACTCAGATGGCTGACATTAGTCTTGACTGAACCAATGGCGCAGAAGTTTTTTTGGCTAGTTCCGGCACTAAACACCTTTTTAAGCGCCCTAAATTCAATTGGATCGCCTAGAGGTGTAGCAGTTCCGTGGGTTTCAATGTAGGTGATTGTTTCAGAATCAAAGTTAGCGATCGCCTGAGCCTCAGCAATCACTTCTGCTTGGCCTGTTACACTAGGTGCGGTGTAACTCACCTTCTCGGAACCATCATTATTGATAGCTGAACCTTTGATAACCCCATAAATGCAGTCCCCATCAGCTACAGCATCTTCCAATCTTTTCAGCACGACAATACCCGCTCCTTTACCGAAAGGGCTGCCCTGTGCTTTAGCATCAAAAGCCCGACAGTGACCATCAGGAGAGGCCATCCCACCTTCTTGATAGAAATAACCTTGTTTTTGTGGAACTTGTATCGCAATGCCACCAGCCAATGCCATATCACACTGATAACTGAGCAATCCTCGGCACGCCAAGTGAACTGCGACTAATGACGTAGAGCAGGCCGTGCCGACGCTAATACTGGGCCCTTTTAGGTTTAATTTATAAGAAACTCGTGTGGATATAAAGTCTTTATCATTAGCAATTGTAATTTGCGACTCCAGCGCTTTAATGAGTTCAGGGTGTGAGGCCAGATTGTTAAGCAAATAGGTACTTAAGTTACCCCCTGCATAAACACCAATTAGATTTTTGTCTGTTTTCGGGTCATAACCAGCATTTTCCAGCGCTTCCCAAGCACACTCCAAAAAAAGACGTTGTTGCGGGTCCATGATTTCAGCTTCTCTAGGCGAGAAGCCAAAAAATGGAGCGTCAAACATCTCAATGTCTTCTAACACAGCCCCCGCTTTGACGTACTGAGGGTCATTCAACCAAGCTGGATCTACGCCTGAAGCGACTAACTCGCGATCGCTAAAGAATGAAATTGATTCCACACCGCTACACAGATTCTGCCAAAATTGATCAGTATTTTTGGCTCCTGGAAAACGACCACTCATGCCGATTATGGCTACGCCTTTCAACTGGTTACTCACGTATTTTCCTCCTTTGCTTCATTAGTTGCATTTCTTCTTCCATAACCTCCTGTTGCCTCTTAGCACGGTTATATGCTTGCCCAAAGGCAGGTTGCTGGGCCTGTTTTCGACTTAAATATTCTGCTAAGGCACTTATGGTTGGATATTCAAACAAGTCAGCCGTTGCGATATCACTATTAAACACTTGTTGCAGTTGGCTGCGAACTTGGACTATTAGGAGGGAATTGCCACCGATTTCAAAGAAGTTGTCTTGTATTCCCACCAAATCTTTCCCAAGAAGTTCTTTCCAGATAACAACAAGCTTTTGCTCAATCTCATTTCTGGGAGCTACATAAGCACCACTAAGTGCAGGTTGTGATTGTGTCAGTTTAGAGAGATTATACTTTTGTGAAACTTCTTGGAAAGGTTGTGAGTTAAAACTATTATCCTGCTCAACTCGGCTTAAAAAATCACGAGTCGATACCAGAACCTGGGTGAGTGTACTTGCTAAAATGCGGTCAAATGCCTCTACACCTTCTTTTGGTAATAACCCTTCCTTTAGAATAGCAGGTTTGTCCTGCATACCAGAGCTAACTGCGGAAAGGATGGTAGACGGAGAACCCAACCCAGCAGAAGAAGCTACAGTTCCTTTCCTTTCCTGATTAACTTCCCCTTCTGAAGCAACCAGCGCTTTCAAAGCCTCCTGATTCTGCCAAGATACCACAATCTTGCCGATATGTTTGGCTTTAGCCATGTATTCAAAGGCACGAGCTACTTCTGTAATTGGAAATATCTGATAAGGAAGGGAATTAAAATTACCATCTTTAAAGTGTTGCACTACTTCGTGCCACGTAGAAATGAAGTCAGGGAGATCATTTCCTACATCTGTAGCAAAGAACGATAAGCATTTCTCAAAAGGTCGTAGACCTAATTGGCTATTATTGAGGATATCCCGTTTGCCGAGTTCTAGAAAACGTCCATAGGGTGCTAGAAGCGAAAGGCTTTTAGTCATGAATTCTCCTGATAGAGAATTCAAAACCACGTCCACACCTTTACCGTCAGTATATTTCATCACTTCATCGGCAAAAGCCAAAGACCTGGAATCCATGACATATTCAATACCTAACGAATGCAGAAATGCTCGTTTTTCCGGGTTGCCTGCTGTGGCGAAGATTTTGGCTCCTGCCCACTGGGCTATTTGCACGGCAGCCATCCCAACACCACCGGCAGCAGCATGAATGAGAACACGTTCACCCTGACGAAGCCTAGCTAATTTTATCAAGGCATAGTAAGCCGTAATAAAGGCAACGGGAATTGTTGCTGCCTCTTCTAAACTAAGATGTTCTGGTTTTAGTGCCACCAAAGAAGCAGAAGTCGTTGTGAATTGGTTAAAGCAGGAATCGCCAAACGCCATAACTTCATCTCCTACCTCAAAACCCTTAACGCCTTCTCCCAGAGCGACTATTTTTCCAGAACATTCTCTACCGAAGTTGATACGAACATTGGGTGGAACAGGAAGCAACCCCAACGCTATAAGCACTTCCTTGAAGTTGAGGCTAGCCGCGCAGACCTCAATTTCTACCTCACCCAGACCTGGCTTTTGGCGTGTACTAGGTCGAAAAGTCAGGGTATCTAAGATGCCAGGGGAAGCAATCTCTAAAGAGAAGTTTTCGCTTCCAGAAACGGAAGAAATTTTTTGAGGTTTATCGTCAGACTGTTCAGCAGTAATTGTGCCAATATCTACTTTCCTCATGATGAATTCTTCAATCTCAACCAGTTCGTTTCCCTGGTCGTCCATGATGGTGATGTTAAATTTTAAAGTTCTTTCTCTGAACTGATTATTTTCTGTATATCTGATGTGGCTATATACTTTGCTTGGCAAAGATTTTTTTATTTTCAGACTTTTATAGGAAAACGGTAAGTAAACCCCATCGTTTTCAATACTTAGAAAACCCGTGGCATTATCCAATAAAGCAGGATGTAATTTATATGAATTAATATCGGTGGCAAATACTTCGGGTAGTTCCAGAACAATCAACCCCTGATCTGTTCCTAATTTTGCCTGTTTCAAGTTATTCCATCTAGAACCAAACTCTATAAATCCTGTTTGAAGCTTATGTTCTCCTTCTGGAATAATTATTTCCTTTTGATTACATCTTGCCTCAATTTCTCTGAGTTCTTTTTTTGCTGATGATTCTGCTATTATACAGGCTATTTCGCCCTTGGCATGTTCGATCCACTGTTTGGACTCTGAGTTTGATTGGCTTATTACCAAAAATTCAAAGCCCTCTCCTTTCTTATTCAGGACTGTACGAACTTCTTTTTCCTCATCATCTTCTATTACCAAGTGGGTTAAGAAAAATACTTCCCGAATTTCAATCGTTCCGTTCTTAGCATGGGTTTCAAAAGCAGCTAAAGCCATTTCCAAGTAAGCTGTTCCCGGAAGTGTCGCCTTACCCATAGCCCTGTGTTCATCTAAAACCCAGTGTTTGATGACGCTAAATTTGCTGATGTATATCTCTTGCTGTTTCCCTTCAACTATACATTGATCGAATAAAGGGTGAGACACTTCTTTTAATTGAGATGGGGAAATATCCAGAGTTGGTGTTGATTGCTTCATCGCCTCTGTTACCGTCCCCAGTTTTTGCCAATAATCCCAATTAATAGATACGGTAAATGTGCCATCTCGGTCGCTTTTATGACGAGCAAAAGCATCAAGAAAAGCATTAGCAGCAGCATTATCTACTTGTCCAAACTTACTTGCAATGGAAGTGATTGATGAACACAGAACAAAGAAATCTAGTGGAATATCCTTGAGAATTTTATTGAGAATTAATGTGCCTTTTACTTTAGATACCATTTCTGGCATTTTTTGCAAAATCACGCCGCTAGCAGAAACCTCGGCTGCATGGATCGCACCATTAATCTGGCCAAATCGCTCTTGGGCTAACGCGATCGCTTGTTGCATCTGTTCAAGATTGGCGACATCGGCGCTGACTACCAAAACTTCTGCACCTAGCTGTTTAAGTTTCTGGATTTCCCAAATCTGGCGGCTTGTATTATCATGCTCATCGTGAGTAGCTAGCCATTGTTCCCATTCTTCTGGTAAAGGAAAAGCTAAACCTTCTGTCAGGATCAGCTTGGCTTGTACAGTCTGTGCTAAATGTTGGGCTAGGACAAGACCAATGCCTTCTAATCCACCTGTAATGAGATAAACGCCTCCTTTTTTTAACCTTGATATTCCTTGGGTAGCTTTCTCCAATCGAATTGGCTCAAAAGTTTGCACCCAACGATGATTTCCACGGTAAGCAATAACCTTCTCAGAACTTAGGGTTTGTAGCTCGCAGAGCAACTGCTCCAAAAGTTTCGGCTCACTCTTAACTCCCAATTGGGGAATAACAACATCAATGCTACGACAAATAATGTTTGAGTATTCTTCCGCAATCACCCTAACGAGTCCGAGTAAAGTCGCCTTTTCTGGGCACAGCAATTTTTCCCCCACAACTTCCTGCATATCGTTGGAGACAACCGCGATTTGATATTCATCTGTAGTATGGTGTTTACTAAGTGCTTGGGCTAAAAACAGCAGACTGTAAAATCCATTTTCCTGAATTTTGTCAACTTCCTCAAGTCTTAATTCTGCGTAACTGTGTGGTGTAATACTCCATAAATGAACAATCGTTTTGGGGCGTTTATTTTGTGCTAGAAGTTCATTGAACAAGGCATCATAATCATCACGTTGTCGAGGATTAAGGATATATGCGCGATCGCTCGACTTTGTAAACGCTGACCCAATCTTCACCGTAATCACATCTTGACCCTCAAGTTCGAGTCGTTTTAACAACTCGGAACCCAAACCGCACTCATCAATAAATACAAGAGTGCAAGACAAAACCGACTTTTGACTTAGTTGAGGGGCAACCAGCAGAGAGCGTTTCCAAGATGGGACATAAAACCAGTCGGCAATGTCCGGCTTTTTACCTAGTAGAGAGGTTGCAGGCAATTTTTTTTCACCCGTCTTGAGAGCGTTTACCTGTATTTTGGGTTCAATCCAGTAACGTTGACGCTCAAAAGGATAAGTAGGTAAAGGCATCCGATGACGGCGCTCATGGATATAGAATCCTGACCAATCTACTTGTACTCCAGCCAGCCATAGCTGACCCAATGTATTTAACAAGAATGCTACATCTGACTGACTTTCTTGTGCATAGCCCAAGGAAGTTAATACAATTTGCTGGGCTTCTTTATCAGAATGACGACGGGCGAATGCACTCAAAGTCTGCCCAGGGCCAACCTCTAGCAAAATGCGCTCTGGTTCTTTCAACAATTCTTGCATACTCTGAGCAAGGCGAACTGTTTGCCGCAGATGCTTCACCCAATAGTTTGGATCTGTCACCTCCGCTTCTGTAATCCAAGCTCCAGTAACATTGGATACAAAAGGAATTTTGGCAGGATTCAGTTTGATTTTTTTAACTTCCTCTGTGAATGGCTCTAAGATGGCATCCATCATCACAGAATGAAAGGCATGGGAGGTATGCAGACGCATACACTCGACACCTTGAGAAGCTAGCTGCTTCTGTAATACCTCTACAGCATCTATGAAACCTGAAACTATGCAAAGAGATGATTCCTTAATCTCAGCTAGAGATAGTGTTTTGCCTAGCAGGGGTTGAACTTCTTTTTCTGAAAGTGGAATAGCAAGCATTGCACCTTCAGGCACTTGCTGCATGAGTTGTCCCCGCGCAGCTACTAAAGTTAAAGCATCTTCTAATGAAAATACTCCTGCCAGACACGCAGCGACATATTCCCCAAGGCTTTCACCAATCAAAGCTTGGGGATGTATTCCCCACTTCATCCACAAATTTGCTAGGGCGTACTCGATAACAAAGAGCGCTGGTTGAGCAATTGCTGTCTGTTTCAGTTGTTGCGCGGCTTCTTGAGTCTTTTCTGTGTTGGGGTAGAGTACATGTCGCAGGTCAAGCCCTAGATGTGGTTGGAGAAACTCTGAGCAGATATCTACCTGCTTCCGAAAAGTTGGCTCTGTCTGGTAGAGATCCAGCGCCATATTTACGGACTGTACTCCTTGCCCTGGAAACATAAACACGACGGGACGATCTAGGCGATCTTGGTAGACCTGAAAAACCCGTTTCGGATCTTGTGTTTCTAAAGTAGCGATCGCATCATTAGTGTCATGGCAGATTACTATCCGGCGATGGTTGAAAGCCCTGCGACCAACCTGAAGTGTATAAGCAACATTAGCTAGGTTAACATTTGAATGCTGCTTTAAGTACGCGATTAGATTTGCAGTGGCAATTTCAAGTGCAGAGATGGTTTTGGCGGAGAGTACCAACAATTGCCAGGGTCTCGATTCTTCCGAATGTTCGATCGGCGGAGCTTCTTCGAGAATGACAAAGGCATTGGTTCCACCATAACCCGAGGAATTGACCCCAGTCAGACGAGGTGCGCGATCTCCCTTCCATTCAGAAACTTTGGTATTGACGTAGAAGGGGCTGTTGTTGAAATCGATTTGGGGATTGGCTTGTTCAAAATGTAGACTAGGTGGGAGCAGCTTGTGTTTGAGCGCTAAGGTAGTTTTGATCAGACTTGTTACACCGGCTGCGGCATCTAGATGACCAATATTAGTTTTCACTGAACCGATCGCACAGAAACCCTTCTTCTGGGTAGTAGTATGAAAAGCTTTTTTGAGTGCAGCGATTTCAATGAGATCGCCCATAGCCGTTCCGGTTCCATGAGTTTCTATATAGGTTATATCCTCGGCATCTACTCCAGCATTTCTCAGGGTTTCTACGATTACCTCCGCCTGACCTTCTACACTAGGGGCAGTGAAATTTACTTTCAAAGAGCCATCGTTATTGACTGCTGAACCTTTGATGACTGCATGAATGCAATCTCCATCAACAAGAGCATCCTCTAATCTTTTTAATACAACAATTCCAGCGCCACTGCCGAAAACAGTTCCCTGTGCTTTAGCATCAAAGGCTCGACAGTGCCCATCGGGAGACAACATCCCTCCTTGTTGATATAAATAGCCAGCTTTTTGTGGAACTTTAATTGAAACACCACCAGCCAAAGCCATATCACATTCTTCATTCAACAAACTTTGGCAGGCTAAGTGAACTGCAACCAATGATGTAGAACAGAAGGTTTGGAGAGTAATACTAGGCCCTTTAAGGTTTAATTTATAAGATACACTTGTGGTTAGAAAAGCTTGACCGCTGCCATGTAGAGGTTGTAAAGCTCCATCTACAGGATTTATAGTATCGCGGTTTGGATAAAGGTTTTCTAATAGATAGGTATTCATATTTGCCCCGGCGTAAACCCCAATCAAACCCTTATAGGTTTCAGGATCGTAGCCAGCGTTTTCAATTGCTTCCCAAGCACACTCCAAAAAGAGACGATATTGGGGATCTATAACTTCAGCTTCTTTAGGTTCAAAACCAAAAAATGACGCGTCAAACTCCTCTACGTTTTCCAGTATAGATGCGGCTTTAACATAATTAGGATTATTTAACAAGGCAGGATCGATATTTGAAGATACTAAATCACTCTCAGAAAGAAATGAAATTGATTCTACGCCGTCCTGCAAATTTTGCCAAAACCGATCAATATTTTTTGCACCTGGAAACTGACCTGCCATACCCACTATAGCTATATCTAAACCCGCTAAATTAGAAAATGTTTCATCGATTTTCATTAGTACCTCTTTTATTAATTTTTTATAGAGCGCTCTTCTGTTGCATTCTTTTCTCTCTTCGTCTTTGTCCCCGTCCGCTCCTTTCTTCCATAGGTTTGTCAGCCTGTTCCATATTTAAAGCTTTGCTCAAAGAACTGACTGTTGGACTTTCATAAAGACTGACTACAGGAATTTCTATATGTAATTCTTTACTTAATTGTGAAATAACTTGAACGCCTACTAGAGAGTCGCCACCGAGTTCAAAAAAGTTATCGTGGATACCTACTAAGTCAATACCAAGTAGTTTTTGCCAAACATCTGCAATTGTTTGCTCAGTCTTATTTCTCGGAGCAAAATAGGCATTACTCAACTGAGGCCGTTGATGTACCGATTTCGACTGGTTATTCTTGCCTAAAGATTCCAAAAGAGCTTGGGGATTAAAATTGCGATCGCGCTCAATCACAGTTGTCAAATCTTCAGTTGATACTGCAACTCTAGGGACTCTGCTGTTGAGAATATGTTTAAAAACTTTTATCCCTTCTGAAGGCAATAAAGCATCTATTAATAGGGATTCAGCATCAGAAATATCTTGTTTATTAGCTAATCGCTTCACCGCCTCTACTGACATCCCAACATCTTGCCAGTCAGTCCAGTTAATAGAAACTGTGAATGTACGATCTCGATTGGTTTTATGATAAGCAAAAGCGTCAAGAAACTCATTGGCAGCACAATAGCCAACTTCACTAAATTTCTTTCTATAAATAATTGAACTAAGAGATGAACAAAGAATTAAAAAATCTAACTTAACATCTTTCAAAAGGCTATCTAATACTAGTGTACCCTTGACTTTAGGGGCCATAATATTTTCTGTCATCTCTCGCGTTCTTCGAGAAATCACACCCGCGTAATCAGCAATTCCTGCACAATGAAGAACACCATTGATTTGGCCAAACTGTTTCTGGACTTTTGCGATCGCTTCTTGCATCTGTTCCAGGTTAGCTACATCAGCGTTCAGTACTAAAACTTCTGCACCTAGTTCTTCAAGTTCCTTTACTTTCAAAATTTTACGACTGATATTATCTTGGCGATCGTTAGTAGCTAGCCATTGTTCCCACTCTTGTCTAGGAGGAAAAGCTGAACGCCCGATCAAAACTAGTTTGGCCCGTACCGCCTGCGCTAGGTGTGAGGCTAGAGCAAGTCCAATGCCTCCGAGTCCACCTGTGATTAAATACACTCCTCTTTCCCTTAATCGCGATGTTTCTCCCTCTGCTTCTTCCAATCGGACTGCTTCAAAGGTTTGCACCCAGCGATGAAAACCACGGTAGGCAACAACTATATCGGAGGATTGTATTTGTAGCTCATTTACCAGCTGATTTACAAGTTTCTCCTGTTGCCAACTTACTTCCCTTGGAATCACAACATCAATGCTACGACAGCTGATATTTGGATATTCTTGGGGAACGATCTTAACAGCTCCCAGCACAGTCGCCTTTTCTGGGCATAGTGCTTCTTCTCCAATGATTGAGTGTATATTGTTGGAAATGACCGTTATTTGAAGCTCATCTACGATCCGCTGTTTTCCAAGTGCTTGAGCTAAAAACAACAGACTATAAAAACCTTTTTCTTGCACTTTATCAACTCCTGCGAGTCCAGATTCAATCTGACTAACAGAAGTCACACTCCATAAATGAACAATCGTTTTTGGGATCTTGTCTTGTGCTACTAGTTCATTGAGCAGGGCATCATAGTCATCACGTTGTCTAGGATTAAGGCTATATGCACGCTCATTCAACTTAATAAACTTTAACCCCACCTTCACTATAATTACATCCTGACCATCAAGCTGAAGTCGTTTTACTAGTTCTTCTGCCAAGCCGCACTCATCGAGAAATACAAGAGTGCAAGACTTCTGAGTTACCAATTTCTTCTGGTTCAACAATACAGTAGGTACAGATTGTTTCCACAAAGGTAAGTAGAACCAATCGGCAATATCTGGCTTTTTGCCAAATGAAACAGGTTTAGCACTGTTATCCTGTCTGTGTTTATAGTCTTCAATCCAGTAACTCTGCCGCTCAAAGGGATATGTTGGTAGTGGGAGACGATGACGGTGTTCGTGGGCGTAAAATTCTGACCAATTTGGCTGTACTCCATATAACCAGAGTTTGCCTAGTGTGTTCAGTAAAAATGCTCTATCTGACTGTTTTTCTTGAGGATGTCGTAATGAACAAAGTGCTGGAGTATCTGAATGCTTTTTAACAAAAGTACACAAGCTGCTTCCTGGCCCCACTTCTAGCATGATGCAATTTGCCTCTTGCTGCAATGCAGAGATGCCTGCTGCAAACTGTACTGTTTGGCGTAAATGTCTTGCCCAGTAATCGGGATCTGTGGCTTCCTCTGCTGTTATCCAGGCTCCTGTGACGTTAGAGATAAAAGGAATCTGCGGCGGATTTAGTTTGACTTTTTTAACTTCTTTGATGAATGGCTCAACGATCGGTTCCATCATCGCAGAATGAAAGGCGTGGGAAGTATGCAAACGGCGACACTCTACACCTAATGCTGTAAGTTGCTCATGAATCGTATCTACAGCATTATGGGTTCCTGAAACTACGCACAAACCAGGAGCATTGCTGGCGGCTAAAGATAAATTTTCATTTAGTAAAGTTTTAATCTCTGCTTCTGTTTGTGAAACCGAAAGCATAGCACCACCTGGAAGTTGTTGCATCAGTCGTCCACGGATAGCTACTATTGCCAAAGCATCTTCCAGGGAAAATACACCAGCAAGGCAAGCTGCTACATATTCTCCTATGCTATGACCAATCATCATTTGGGGAGAAATGCCCCAGGACATCCATAATTTAGCCAGAGCATATTCTATGACAAATAATGCCGGCTGAGTAATATCAGTTGTTTGCAGTCTTTCTGCTGCGGCTTTTGACTCAGACTCGTTGGGATAAATCAGCGATTGCAAATCCAACCCAAGATGGGGTTGCAGCAATTTACAACATAAATCAACCTGTTGTTGAAAAATCGGCTCAGTTTGGTAAAGTTCTTTACCCATATCTACGTATTGAGCGCCTTGTCCAGGAAACATGAAGACAATGGGGCGATACTCCTGCGGAGTCACTTCTCTACGAGAGGCTGCGCCAACGTGAACGCCACTTTCAACTAAGCGAGTGAAAACTCTTTCTGGATCTTGTAAGACTGCATCCTCGATATCTTGGCACACCAGCACGCGACGATGATTGAACTCAGCACGCCCCACTTGCAGGGTATAGGCAACATCCGCTAAGTTCACATTGGGATGCGCTTTGAGATAATTAGCCAAATTTACTGTTGCTGTCTCCAAGGCAGAGCTAGTTTTAGCCGATAGACACAGCAAATATTTACTTTTGCCTTTTGACTTTTGACTTTTGACTTGTACTGGTGCTTCTTCTAGAATGACATGAGCATTAGTCCCACCTATACCCAAGGAACTCACACCAGCACGACGAGGAGTACTTCCTGTTTTCCATTCTGCTAGCTTTGCATTGATATAAAAGGGGCTGTTGGCAAAATCTATCTGGGGATTTGGCTGCTCAAAATTCAAGCTTGCTGGTATCTGCTTGTGTTTTAGGGCTAAAACTGTTTTGATCAGTCCGGCAATCCCAGCTGCTGCATCTAGATGACCAATGTTTGTTTTCACTGAACCGACGGCACAGAAGCCTTTTTTGTTGGTACTGCGACAAAAAGCTTGAGAGAGGGCGGCAATCTCAATCGGATCGCCTAAAGCTGTACCAGTGCCATGAGCTTCAATATAGTTGATTGTCTCAGGCTCAACTCCCGCCAGCATCATCGCCTCGGCAATCACTTCTGCTTGACCATTGACGCTAGGCGCTGTGTAGCCAACTTTACCAGAACCATCGTTATTGATGGCTGAACCTCTAATTACAGCATGGATACAATCACCATCTGCTAGAGCATCGCTCAATCGTTTGAGGACAACAACTCCTACACCATTACCAATAGTTGTTCCCTGTGCTTTGGCATCAAAAGCACGACAATGACCATCAGGAGACAGTGTGCCTCCCGGTTCATGCAAATAACCTGCTTTCTGGGGTATGTGGATAGAAACCCCGCCAGCTAAAGCCATATCACATTGATAATTCAACAAACTTTGGCAAGCAAGTGTTGTTGCAACTAATGAGGTAGAGCAAGCTGTTTGTACTGTAATACTTGGGCCAGTGAGATTTAATTTGTAAGAAACACGGGTAGTCAGAAAATCTTTATCATTACCAATTAATGTTTGATAGCATTGCGCCGATCCTATAGGATCGCGGTTTAAATCTAATGAATAATAGTTATTTAGGCTAGCACCGGCGTAAACTCCGATGCGACTATCATACCGATTGGAATCATAGCCAGCATTTTCTAATGCTTCCCAAGCACACTCTAAAAAAATCCGGTTTTGGGGGTTAGTAACTTCTGCTTCTTTGGCATTAAAACTAAAAAATGCAGCGTCAAATAAATCGATATTTTCTAATATGGCACTAGACTTTACATAATTGCGATCGCTGAGTGTAACGGAATCTATACCGTCAGATAATATCTCTTCATTTGTGAAGATAGAAATTGACTCTACACCAGATTGCAAATTCTGCCAAAATTCGTCAATATTTTTAGCACCAGGAAAGCGCCCTGCCATTCCAATAATGGCAATGCCTTCTACAGCATCATTATGTATAGTGCTAATCATAAATCTTTTTACCTTTCTTAGTCAATTGTTGTTTTTGGCGATTTATAGCCTCAATTTGCTTATTCGCGCGATCGCGCGTTCCTGTAAAAGAAAGCTGTCGCTGTTGACTTAAATATTGCGCCAGTGAGTAAATAGTCGGGTTTTGAAACATTTCTACAACTGATATATTTCGCTGCAAATTTACTTGCAGTTTATGATTAACCTGAATCATTAGTAGTGAATGCCCACCAAGGTCAAAGAAATTATCATGAATACCTACTCGTTCGAGATGTAGCACCTCTTGCCAAAGTTTTGCTATCTGCTGTTCCATTTCCGACTGGGGTACTTGATAAGTAGTCGTCAATGCTGGACGTAAGTCTGCTGGTACAGGTAAAGCACGACGGTTTACTTTTCCGTTAGGCAAAAGTGGTAAAGTGTCTAGGAAGATAAAAACACCAGGAACCATATATGCCGGTAACAGTTCTTTGAGATAGCTTCGCAGTTCACTAGTTGTAAGTGTTTGGTCTGGTAAAAGAACAATATAAGCCACCAATTGTTGAACACGTGGTTTATCTTCTCGTGCCAAAACTACAATTTTCTGCACTGCTGGATGTTTGAGTAAGGCATTCTCAATTTCACCCAACTCAATCCGAAATCCTCTAATTTTAACCTGATGATCGATTCGCCCCAAATACTCTAAATTTCCATCTGGTAAATAACGAGCTGAATCTCCAGTTTTATATAGCCATGATTCAAATTTATTATTAAGCAGATTAGATATAAACCGCTCCTTTGTTAACTCTGGTCGGTTTAAATAACCTCTAGCTAAACCCGCACCACCAATATAAATTTCTCCTGGGACACCGATTGGTACTGGTTGTAAATTAGTATCAAGTAAATAAATTTGTGTATTGGCAATAGGACGACCGATAGTTACCTTGTTATCTCCTTTATTTACTTGAGTAAATGTGGAATAGGTCGTATCTTCAGACGGGCCATAAAGATTAAAAACTTTCTGAATACGATGGTTTTGATAAATCTGCTGTACAAGGTGATTTTGTAGTGGTTCACCAGCAAGATTAACCGTCCTGACTGATGGAAGTAAACCATCTACTTGCAGTAATTCTGCAATGATGCTTGGGACTGTATTAACCAAGCTTACCTTCGCAACCAACGAGGGTAAGTGTAAAGCATTCTCTACAAGAATTACTTTACCACCCCAACTGAGAGGAACAAACAGTTCAAATACTGACAAATCAAAGCAAATAGAGGTTGATGCTAAAACTCCAGCAAGGTCATCATCTGTAAAAACTTCTCTTGACCATGTTAAGAAAGCAACACAACTTTGATGAGCGATCGCAACACCTTTTGGTACACCAGTAGAACCAGAAGTATAGATGACATAAGCTAGGTTATTGGATTTTACTTCACTAAACAGATTTTCTCTACTGTGTTGGCTAAGTAATTGTGAATCTCTATCGATGCAGACAATATGCACATTCGATTTAGCAAACAATTCAACTAGATGGCTTTGAGTCAGCAGTACCTTGGTCTGACTGTCTTCTACCATGAAACTTAAGCGTTCCTGGGGATAGGCTGGATCTAGTGGTATATAAGCCCCGCCAGCTTTTAAAATAGCCAACAATGCAATCAGCATTTCTGGACTGCGCTTCATGCAGACACCTACAATTACTTCTGGCTTCACCTCTAGTTTTTGTAAGTAGTGTGCTAGTTGATTCGCTTGGTCATTTAACTCCTGGTAGGTTAATTTTTGGTTTTCAAAAATAACAGCAATATTAGATGGTGTTTTCTCTACCTGTGCTTCAAATAGTTGATGAATACATTTATCTTGTGGGTAATTTGTCTCGGTATTATTCCACTCAACTAATAACTGCTGTACTTCAGATGGTGTCAGGAGTTGCAAGTCTGAAATCCGTTGTTCGGGATTGCTAACTATACTTTCTAATAACGTCTGAAAATGTACTAGCATCCGAGCGATAGTATCTGCATTAAATAAATCTGTGTTGTACTCACAAGTTGCAACCAACCCTTGCTCTTCATCCTCCATAAATAATGTCAAATCAAATTTTGATGTCCCGTTATAACCCTCCTGAAAAGTAACAGAGACATCTGAGAGTCTAGGATTTGATATTGGCACATTCTGGAGAACGAACATTACTTGAAATAGTGGATTGTAACTCAAGTCTCTATTTGGCTGTATTTCTTCTACTAATTTTTCAAAAGGTAAGTCTTGATGAATGTATGCCTCTAAAGCTGTTGACTTTACCTGCGCTAGTAACTCCTGAAAACTCAAATCGCCAGAAAGGTCTGTACGCAACACCAAAACATTGACAAAGAATCCAATTAATGACTCAACTTCTGCTCTGTTACGACTGGCAATTGGCGAACCTACTACAATATCAGTCTGACCTGTGTAGCGATACAGCAAGGTTTTGAAGGCTGTAAGCAAGGTCATAAACAGAGTTACTCCCGAATGACGGCTCAAATTCTTTAGCTTTTTTGTCAGAGTTTGAGATAGAACTAATTTCCCTTGAGCGCCTTTGAATGTTTGACGATCAGAAGCAAAGCTTCTACGCGGACGATCAGTTGGTAAGTTTAATATAGGTAGCTCACCCTGCAACTTTTGTTTCCAATAAGTCAATAAAGATTGAATACGCTCAAAATCAAGCCATTGTCGTTGCCAATTGACAAAATCCCGATACTGAATGGGTAATTCAGGAAGTGCTGGGAGTTCGCCTGTGGATAATGTTTCATATAATACAGCTATTTCTTTGATCAGAATACCGATAGACCAACCATCTGCAATTATATGATGCAGAGTGATAATTAAATGATAATTTTTCTCACTTAATTGCAAAATTTTAGCACGCAAAAGCGATTGAGCAGATAAATCAAATGGCTGCTGTGCAAATTCTGTAGCCAAACGTTGTGCTTCTTGAAGGTGTTCCTCTTCTGGGAGTGAACGCAAATCTTCAACCGCCAAAATTAAAGGTGGCGCTTGATTTATAACTTGGACTGGTTGTCCATCAACTACTGTAAAGCTTGTCCGTAATACTTCGTGTCGTCTAATAATTTCGTTAAGACTATCTTGTAAAATTGCTAAATTAATGCAGCCCTTTAAGCTAA
Organism: Nostoc punctiforme NIES-2108; assembly: GCA_003326195.1. GTDB lineage: Bacteria > Cyanobacteriota > Cyanobacteriia > Cyanobacteriales > Nostocaceae > Nostoc > Nostoc punctiforme_A. Next base: position 106,113 of record LXQE01000148.1, on the reverse strand, counting down.
TAACTATAGGAATGTTATATGTAGGACTATCGGGAGTTAGCTGATTGATAAACCATAATCCCTGCTGGCCAAAAGATAGAGGCTGAATGGATGTATTTTTCTCTTGTTTGGTAAGGGATATTAAGGGTAGTGCATCTGTTGTCAGTTGAGCGAGGATTTTTGTAGCTAGCGATCGCGTACTCATCCCTTCAAAGAAGTCTGCTACTGATACTTCTACTTCTAAATCAACCTCAAGTCGGTTTTTCAACTCAAATACTTTTAAAGAATCAAGCCCCAGAGCGCTTAATGGTTCATCAGGACTGATATCATCTGGTGCGATCGCCAGTACTCTCGCTTCCTGTTCAATCAGATAGATTTCTAAAAGCCGTTGACATTCCCTTGGAGGAAGTGCCAAAAGTTCGGAACGCTGTAATCGAGTTTCCTCTCTGACAATATTACTAATTTTGAGAATGTTACTGAGAATAATATTCAATTCACCATTCTGAAACTGAGCGCGAGTTGCACGACGTTGAATCTTACCACTGGAAGTTTTGGCAATACTACCTGGTTTTATCAAAACTACAGCATAAACTTGTACTTCGTGTTCTTCAGTCACAGCTTGGCGAATTGCAGATATAACCTCTGCTAAATTTGGCTTGGCGCGAAACTTCAACTCTTGGACGATTACCACCCGTTCTTCGTTGTCAACCTCAACCGTAAATGCTGCGCTAGCACCGGAATTTAAAGATGGATGACTGCGTTCTGCGGTTAACTCTATATCCTGTGGGTAAAGATTTCTACCGCGAATAATAATTAAATCTTTGGCTCTACCTGTAATGAAAAGCTCGTTATTTTGTAAAAAGCCTAAATCTCCCGTCCGTAGAAAAGGGCCTACACCTGTGTCTGATAGATAAGCATGGAAAGTTTCTGCTGTCTCTCGATCGCGATTCCAATAACCTTGACCAACACTCGGCCCCGATACCCAGATTTCCCCGATTTCATCAGGTTTACAACTACTGAGGGTTTCGGGATTAGCGATCGCCACTTCCAGTTGTGGTATGACTCGACCACAACTGACGAAATGATAAACATCTTCATCTTTAACAGATGATTCAACTACCTGATTAGATTCTAGTGCAGACTTTTGGACTGTCTTGATAATCGGTGATGTTGCCTTCTGCACACCAGAAACCATCAGAGTTGTTTCAGCCATTCCGTAACAAGGGTAGAATGCCTCTTTACGGAAGCCACAACCGGCAAAAGCTGCTGCAAACCGCTCTAAAGTGTCATCCCGAATCGGTTCCGCGCCGTTAAATGCTACACTCCAACTACTCAAGTCAAGAGTCTCTTTTTGTTCAGGAGTAATTTTCTGAGTACATAACTCATAGGCAAAATTCGGGCCACCACTGGTTGTCCCTTTGTAGTGAGAAATAGCTTGTAACCAACGATAAGGACGTTGGAGAAAGGAAGTTGGAGGCATGATGATGCAAGGAAACCCCCCATACAAGGGTTGCAATATTCCTCCAATCAGACCCATATCATGGTACATCGGCAACCACGTCACGAACTTACTTTCTGGAGAATGCTCCATAAATTGGTAAGTTGTGTCAGCGTTGTGCAGTAGGTTTCCATGACTAATCATTACACCTTTGGGTGTGCCTGTAGAACCAGAGGTGTATTGCAGAAAAGCTAAGGTATCTCGATCAATAGAAGGTTGTTGCCAAGTATCTTCTATTCCTAGAGCAAGATTATCTGTAGTTAGCCACTGTAAGGATTCTAAGTCAGTCTTTTGTGACATTAAAGACCGCACTGTAGGCAGGATTTCTGTTGTAGTGAGAGCGATCGCTGCTTGTGCGTCTATAGAAATAGCTTTTATTCTCGGTGTGTTGCGCTCATTTCTAGGGGGATATGCCGTTACAGCCACAACTCCCGCATATAAACAACCGAAAAAAGCAACCAAAAAATCTAGTCCGGCTGGATAAAGTAGTAAGGCGCGTTCTCCAGTCAAACCCAATGCTTGTAACTGAGCAGCTATTCGACGCGATCGCCTATCCAATTCTTGATAGGTTAGCGTTGTTTGTTCTGTTTCCCCATCCAGCAAGAAGGTAAAAGCATCTCTATTTGGCTGGATAGAGCTTCTTAAGCGCAGTAAATCAACAAATGTAGAACTACTGCCAGAAACTTCAAGAAAACAATGAGAATATTGATTCATTTTGATTTTCAACTAGATACACCCTGATACTCTTTTTCTCGCTCTGACTAGAGTAGGACTTACGCAAAAGCTCTCTGAAACTCTTATTCCTTTGTGTCCTGCCCTTCGGGAAGCCATTTCGTGTCTATGCGTCCAACTCTTACGAGACGCTGCGCGTAGCTTGCTTCTCCGTAGGAGTATGCGGTTCGTTTTTTCATGATTTTGCGTAAGTCCTGTAGAGAAAAATAAACAGCAAATCGTTAATTAATTCAGCCAATTACTTAAAATTGTCTAAATCCTAATTAGTGATTTTCTGGGAGCAATCTCTAGCTTATTGCAATTGATTTTTATTTGTCTTCGATTACACTAACGAGAATGAGTTGCTTTAGCAATAGAGAAAGTATAGAAAGTTAGTATCAACAAATTCCTTTATATAAGTTTTACATATAATACTTTGTTTATATCTGTAGATAGATGATAAATCTACAAACTTCATCTGAAGACAGTCAATTCTGGGAAAATCAATATTCCCTGACAAAGGGAAAATGACTAATGCCCCATTTTCAAGTTAAAACTCCACGAGCGATCGCCTGCAACCACCCGATGAAAATTAACTTGTCCTCATCCCTAATTCCTAGTCACCAATCCTTGTTTTCAAGGCAGAAAAGTAGTTTTAGCTAGGAATACAATCTCTGACTTTATATCAAGCAAATAAGATGCTTTATAAGAATTTATTGTTGAGTATCCATAGCTAAATGAAAAAAACTATTAATTATCTTGTGTCTTGCATCGCTTCATAATATGATTCAAATAATTTCAACTTAAATGACAATTTTTTTCAGAGATCGTCATTGTATCTTCAGGTACAACCAAGTAGTGTGATTGAGTGTAAGCGGATAAATGAAGTTAGATAAATTGTTTCAAAGCCTGCTGCTGACAGGTATGGTTTTTGTTTGTCTCAGCGCTCCTGCTAAAGGCGAGGAAGTACAAGAAGATGTTCAAGGCGAATCTTTTACCCAAGTGATAGGGAAATCTACTTCACCGCAAACAGCATCTGGTAAAGCAAGTAAAAACATTTCCCAACTCAGCGAAATCGAATTTCCCGCAACTAGCGCTCAAATGCTAGTGCAGACACCAACACCAACCAACCCTCCAAATCCAGAACAAAGAAGTGGGGATCAAGTTGTACCAATTATGGGAGTTAAAGCCAATCCCACCAACAAAGGTGTGGAGTTGATTTTAGAGACGACTCGTGGGGAACAACTACAAGTTACAAATCGCAGTACGGGCAATAGTTTTATTGCAGATATACCTGGCGCACAGTTGCGTTTAGCATCGGGAGAAGCTTTTACATTTCGTTCCGAAAAACCCCTTGCAGAAATTACTGAGATAACAGTTACAAATATCGATCCGAATACTGTCCGAGTGACGGTGGTGGGTGAGAAAAATTTACCCACAGTTGAGTTATTTGATGATAATACAGGGCTGGTATTTGGTATAAATTCTGCGGCTATAGCAACTTCTCCACCGCAGCAACCTCAAACACCACAAGATCAACAAAAGCCAGCAAGCGAGACACCGCAGCAAGAACCAACAGCACAACAGGATGAGCCGATTGAGTTGTTAGTGACGGGGGATCAAGATAGGTATAACGTACCAGAAACGTCAACTGCGACTAAAACCGACACACCATTGCGCGATATTCCCCAATCGATTCAGGTGGTGCCGCGACAGGTACTGGAAGATCGCAAGGTAAGAAGTTTAAAAGAGGCAGTAGAAACGGTCAGTGGCGTTGTTGATGGAGGAACCAACTTCGGTGCGCCTTCAGGAGGCAGAGTCATCAGAGGATTTGTGCAGACCGGAAATTTCCGCAATGGCTATCGAGATACAAATGATAGCTTTTCGCTGACAGGCATTGGAACGATCGAACAAGTAGAGGTTCTCAAAGGCCCCGCCTCAGTTCTATTTGGCGCTGTAGAACCGGGTGGAATTGTCAACGTTACCACCAAACAACCTTTGAGTGAACCCTACTACAGTCTTGGATTTGAGGCAGGAAATTTTGGATATTATCAGCCCAGCATCGACTTCTCAGGGCCATTAAATACTGATAAAACTGTACTCTATCGCTTTATTGCGAGCTATCAAGATTCGAGCGGATTTCAAGATTTCGTCCACACAGATATAACCACGATCGCACCCTCAATCACTCTCAAATTGGGGGATAGGACAGACCTGAATCTATACTATGAATACACTAACTATAATGGATATCCGAATCAGTCTGGCAGTTGGTTTTTCAGCGATGGTAGCTTCCTGCCTCGGAGTCTCTTTCTCGGCTATCCTGATTTAACCTTTATTGATGCCAAGACTCAAAAATTTGGCTACACCCTGAATCAAAAGTTGAGCGACAACTGGCAGATTCGTAACAATTTTGCGGTGGCTACTACTAGAACTAGAGACGCATTTGCTGGAGGATTAGATCTAGTAGACGATAGTTCGCTAATAGATATTAGCGCTGAAAGACGTCGATACTCAATAGATAACTATTTTGGACAGATCGACTTGCTTGGAAAGTTTAAGACGGGATCGATTTCGCACCAACTGTTAGTGGGTTTTGATTTCAATCGCAATGTTCAGATTTTTGAGTCTACGATTTCCGATTCTGCTCTTCCTAATCTAGATATCTTCAACCCAGATTACAACATTTCAAACCCCGTATATATTCCAAATTATAATTTCGATTCATCTACCCAATCTTACGGTGCTTACCTTCAAGATCAAATCAGTATTTTAGACAATCTGAAGCTATTGGTTGGGGGGCGCTTAGATTGGGTTTCACAAAATCAGACAAATAGCGGAATTGATTCTCCCGAACAGAATGATAGTGCTTTCAGCCCCCGAGTTGGGTTGGTGTATCAGCCGAGCAAATCAGTTTCTCTCTACACCAGCTATAGTCAATCTTTTCTTCCTACCTCTGGATTCAATCCTGATGGTAGAGCCTTTGAACCGACCAAAGGAACCCAATATGAAGCAGGCATTAAAACTGACTTTCTAGACGGAAAGCTTTCAACAACATTGGCAGCCTATCAAATCACCAAGACTAATGTTACAATACAGGATCAAAATAACCGTGATTTCCAGATTCAAGTGGGAGAGCAAAGGAGTCGAGGGATTGAGTTAGATATCACGGGTGAGATTCTACCAGGATGGAAGGTGATCGGTTCTTATGCTTATACTGATGCAGAAGTTACCGAGGATATTGACATTTCTGTAGGTAATAAATTGCTGGGTGTGCCAGAAAATCAAGCTAGCCTCTGGACAACCTATGAAATCCAGAAGGGCGATCTCAAAGGTTTGGGATTTGGTTTAGGGCTTTTTTATGTGGGTGAGCGGGCGGCACTTTCAGACAACTCGGTTGAACTACCCAATTACTTGCGTACCGATGCGGCGATTTTCTACCGTAGAGATCGCTTGAACGCTGCGATCAATATTCGTAATCTATTTGATACGGACTATTTCAGTTCTACTTACGGTTACACTTTAGGTCTTGAAAGAGGCGCACCCTTTACAATCATCGGCTCTATTCGTTGGGAGCTTTAACTCGCTGTTGTATTAGTAATCGGCTGAACAACGTGTTGCAATTATCCTATTGATACTAATTCTCAATGTTTTTACGTCGCTTCATCTATCTACTATTATTAGGAGTTTTGATGTTTGTACTTGTTTCGGCTTGTAGCAGAAATTTGAATTATAGTGCTACAAGCTTGAAACAGCCAATGCAAAACTGTCGAAAGGTGCAACATTTGATGGGAAAGACTTGTATCCCTCTCCGTCCTCAACGAGTTATAACGATATGGTCAAGTTTTTTGGCTGATACACTAGCATTGGGGATTAAACCAATTGCCACGGGATATGATTCTAGTGAGCCTTTTCCAGAATATCTTCGAGACAAAGTAGATGGAGTTGATTTAATTGGAAGCGTAAATGAACCAAACCTCGAAAAGATTTTGCTCTTGAAACCCGACCTAATTTTGGCTGATCCTTACATTCTGAATGTTTATTATAAGCAGATATCAACGATTGCACCTACGGTCATAATAGGGCATCCCGATTTACTCACTCGTCGTTGGGAGCAAGATTTGGTAGACCTTGGCAAGGTCTTAAATAAAGAAGAAGCTGTCAATCAATTAATTAAGGAATATTGGCAGCGGATTGAAAAACTTAAACAAGCCTTGGGTAGCCGTCGTCACCAAATGCAGATTTCAGTTGCCTCGACAAAAGTATTATCTGGAATTTGGTCTTATGGCGAAAAAAGTCCTGTTGGTAGAATTCTTAATGATATTGGGCTAGAACGCCCATCCTCACAAAGGGGGAATTTTTTCTATATAGAAAATATTTCTGAAGAGCGTCTGTCTGATATTGACGGTGATGTTCTCTTCTTCTTATCTTGGGGAAGCAAGAGTGCTAAAGAGAGTTTAGAAAAGCTCCAACAAAAACCTTTGTGGCGACAACTTAAAGCGGTTCAACGAAATCAAGTTTATTTCGTTGACGGGTTGCGCTGGCATGAAGGCGATATTTTTGCAATCAATACAATAATTGATGACTTATTTAGATACCTGATCGACCGTCCCAGGTTTTAACTAAACTCAGCAAATCGCATTGCTCTCTTTGTAGTCTTAGTTAAGAGCTTAAAGGATTAGAACTAAAGTACCCATAACTACTAAACTGCTTCCTAATATCATTTTCAAGTTTAATGGTTCTCCTAGAAAAATAACCGAAAACAATAAAACTAATACCAAGCTTGATTTATCAATTGGTGCAACAAGGGAAGCTTTTCCTGTTTGTAAAGCTTGGAAGTAAAAAATCCATGATAATCCTGTAGATACTCCAGATAATAATAAAAAAATCATCGTTCTTTGGGGAATAGCTAAGATATTAACTACATTTCCTTGAAAAAATACAATTCCCCAAGCAACTACTAAGATGACAACAGTTCGGATTGCTGTTGCTAAATTAGAGTTGACATTTTCTACCCCAATTTTGGCGAAGATAGTTGTTAATGCTGCAAAGCCAGCCGAAAGTAATGCATATATCCACCACGTTATAGTGTTGTTCTCCATTTTGCCTCCTAGTTCACTAGTCAAAATTAGCGGTATTATTTAGGCTCATGTTAGATTAAATTACTCGCTGCAAACTGCGATCGCTTGTCAAAAGAAAGTGCCGTCATACGATGTCTGGTGCTTAGGCGTAGCCTGTCGCAGACATCTTCTGAAACTTAGAAGTTTTTGGGCGTAGGCGTAGCCCGTCGCAGACATCGCCAGCGCTAGAAGCAGACTATTGACCTCAGAATATTTTGCCTTCTTCTAGATGAGCAAGAATATCTGAGCGATCGCGAAAAATTCCCAAGCTGCCATCTCCACCATGTTCATAAACCCACCATCTATAAGATGTAACGCTTGGGTATTGGGGAAACACTTGTTGCATATCACTCAAGTCCCCTTGTCCTCTTGTCTCTCCTGCTCCCTACTCTTTGCTCCCTACTTTCAAGTCAGATTTAAGTTGATCTAACAATACCACTTTGTTGAGAAACTATATCAAAGTTAGAAGGGTATCCTTTATTCCTTTTAAAAATGTGGGAAAGGCTACAAGATCGTGTAATCTATATATTTATCAAGAAAGATTATCAACTCTAATGATTAAAAAGCTCTTAAATATTGAGAGTGTTAATTAAAGTGATGGCAAGATCATGATAGAAGTCACTACATTGTCACCTAGAGGATTGAAAAAGCCACAAATGTCAGCCTTATTTGGTCTGGTGTTGGGACTGTGTATGCTGTTAATTTGTTTGGTGTACAGTGTGACGCTAGGTGCAGTAGAAATACCTCTAGGCAAGATTTTGACATCTTTTATAGCCTTTGATGGTTCCTACGATCACCTAGTCATTCAAACCGTGAGATTACCGCGATCGCTAATTGCGATCCTTGTCGGTTCAGCCCTTGCTGTATCAGGAGCATTGATGCAGGGTTTGACGCGAAACCCCCTAGCAGATCCAGGTATTTTAGGTATTGAGTCGGGAGCCGCCCTTTTTGTCGTTGTCGCAATTTTTATTTTTGGCAGTTCATCCCTAAGTCTTTACGCTCTTGTGGCTTTTCTGGGTGCGGGAGTCACAGCAGTGTTAGTTTACATCCTTGGTTCTCTGGGACGGGGAGGAGCCACTCCACTAAATTTAACGGTAGCTGGCGCGGCGTTAACTGCTCTGATTTCTTCCTTCACTACCGGTATCCTGATTGTTAGTCAACAAACACTCGAAGAAGTTAGATTTTGGTTAGCTGGTTCATTATCTGGTCGAGATTTTAATTTATTCTTACAATTATTGCCTTTTGTCGGTATGGGATTAGTAATAGCTTTTGCCCTTGGCAGACAAATTACCACTATGAGTTTAGGTGAAGATGTCGCCAAAGGCTTGGGTCAACAGACAGCTTGGATCAAAATAATTACCGCTATCAGTGTAGTTTTACTGGCAGGGAGTTCCGTTGCTCTTGCAGGGCCAATCGGCTTCATTGGTTTAGTAGTTCCCCATATAGTGAGATTTTACATTAAAGCCGACTATCGTTGGATATTACCTTATTGTGCAGTTTTGGGGGCAATTTTACTCTTGGTCGCAGATATTGCCGCCCGTATATTGCTCAAACCACAGGAATTACCTGTAGGTGTAATGACAGCAATCGTTGGCGCTCCTTTTTTTGTATACCTGGCTAAGTCAAAGGTGAAGAAATGAAGGTTGATTGGCTAGTCATTCGTTATCAAGGGATATCTTTCCGCATCGACCGACGTGTACCAGTCATACTGTTATGTTTGGCAGTAGCGATTCTAATGGCGATGGTGATGAATATAGGACGGGGTGAATATCCAATCTCGCCTTTAGATATCGTGAAAACTATATTGGGTTTAGATACGGGAAACCCAGACCATCCATTCGTGATTCAAAATCTGCGCCTACCCCGCACTCTTGTAGCTTTTATGGTAGGAATGGCGCTGGCAATTTCTGGCACTATTTTCCAAGGGTTGACACGCAATCCATTGGCTGACCCCGGTATTATCGGTATCAATGCTGGGGCGAGTCTAGCGGCAGTTATAGTAATTGTACTGTTTCCATCAACACCCATTTATACCTTACCTCTCTCAGCTTTTGCTGGTGCTTTGCTGATGGCGATTTTAATTTACTCGCTGGCTTGGAATAACGGTAGTTCACCGATTCTATTAATTTTAATGGGTGTTGGCTTGTCTGCGATCGCCAGTGCCATAACCAGCTTGATGATTACCTTTGGGGAAATTTATGACGTTAGTAATGCTTTGGTTTGGTTAGCTGGGAGCGTCTACGGCCGGACTTGGGAGCAAGTCTTTTCCTTGTTACCTTGGTTAATTGTTTTTGTCCCAATGGCTTTGACATTAGCAAGGCATTTGAACGCTTTAAATTTAGGAGATGATATCGCCAAAAGTTTAGGTAGTCAAGTGGAATGGCAACGTGCTTTACTCATACTGGTGGGTGTAGCCTTAGCAGGTGCAGGAGTAGCCACAGCTGGAAATATTGGTTTTGTTGGTTTAATCGCACCCCATTTAGGACGACAGTTGGTAGGTGCAACCCATGAAAGCTTGATTCCTATTTCCGCACTCTTGGGGGGAGTGATTGTTGTAATGGCAGACTTGCTAGGAAGAACGCTGTTTGCACCTATCGAACTTCCTTGTGGGGTAGTAACTGCTGCTGTTGGCGCTCCTTATTTTCTTTATTTATTAATTCGTAACCGCAAAAAATAAGGGACTGGGGATTGGTAATTTGGTAAAAACAATATTTTATCAACCCAAAAATCAGGTTTTCATAAATCCAAAATCTAAAATGGTTTCACTTATGAAAGGACTCTCAACCAAAAGTCTGTCTTTAGCTTACGATGGTGCGCTGATTATCCGTGACCTAAATTTGGCAATCCCCGTGAAGAAAAATTAACTAGCCTAAAATCCTCCTGCTCCTGCTTTATTCCAACTACAAATATTTACGCCGACCTACTTAACTACAAACAATAAACAGTCGTGGCAATCACATCCAAATCTTCTCCAGTATCTCAAAATCAGAGAAATTCAGCCCATCCTTTACAACGTTTGCTCAACTATGGTAGCCAATATCACCAACAAATTTTGCAGGCAACATCATTTTCTATCATCAATACGATTTTAGATTTAGCTCCACCCTGGTTAATTGGGATTGCGGTAGATATTCTCGTAGAACAGCAAAATTCTGTATTTGCCAAATTCGGTATAAAAGATATATTTTGGCAATTTTTACTACTTTCATTGATCACTATTATTGTCTGGATACTAGAATCGATTTCTGAGTACGCATATAATAGACTTTGGCGTAATTTAGCCCAAAATATCCAGCATAATTTACGCTTAAATGCCTACAATCATGTACAAGAATTAGATTCAGCTTACTTTGAAGAAAGCAGTACTGGCGGCTTGATGTCAATTTTGAATGATGATATCAACGAGCTAGAAGATTTTTTAAATTATGGAGCCAATGAGATTATCAGTATTATCACTTCACTGATCATTTTAACTAGTGGTGCATTCTTTATTTTACCCCCCTCCATTACCTTTGCCGCAATGTTACCAATGCCATTTATTGTTTGGGGTTCCTTTCTTTATCAAAAGCGTCTGGAAGATCGCTACGCTGAGGTACGGGAAAGGGTAGGCTTTCTCAACTCACGACTAGCAAATAATATTAGTGGTATTACCACAATTAAAAGTTTCACTGCTGAAGCTTATGAAAGCGCTAGATTGGCAGGAGATAGCGAAGCATATAGAAAAAGTAACACGAAAGCAATTAAACTTTCTGCTGCATTTGTGCCCTTAATTAGAATGTTAGTTTTAGCAGGGTTCACAGCTTTATTGTTTTGGGGAGGTATGGCAACATACGCTGGAAAATTATCTATTGGTAGTTACAGTGTTTTACTCGTTTTATTACAGAGATTATTGTGGCCTTTAGTAACATTAGGAGAAATATTTGACAAATATCAAAGGTCAATGGCTTCTACCAATCGGGTAATGAATTTATTAGATACTCCCATCAACATTGCTACGGGAGACAAATTTTTACCTATTGAGCAAGTTCGTGGTGAAATTGATTTTAAAGAAGTTACTTTTGCTTATCAAGATAGAGAGCCAGTAATTAAAAAACTATCCTTACATATCCCCGCAGGTAAAACGATCGCGATTGTTGGTTCTACAGGTTCTGGTAAAAGCACTTTGGTAAAATTATTATTGCGATTATATGATATTTCTTCTGGGACAATTACTATTGATAATATTAATATCCAAAAATTAAATCTAGGTGATTTGCGTCGCAGTATCGGCTTGGTCAGCCAAGACGTATTCTTATTTCATGGTACTATTGCTGAAAATATCGCCTATGGTACTTTTAATGCTACCGATGAACAAATAATCGAAGCTGCGAAAATTGCTGAAGCTGATAATTTTATTCTGCGGCTACCCCAAGGTTATGAGACAATAGTCGGAGAACGGGGTCAAAAATTATCTGGTGGACAACGCCAAAGAATTGCGATCGCTAGGGCTATTTTAAAGAATCCACCAATTTTGATATTAGATGAAGCCACTTCAGCGGTAGATAATGAAACTGAAGCTGCTATTCAGCATTCTTTGGAACGTATTACTGTTAATCGAACGACGATAGCCATAGCCCATCGTCTTTCCACTATCCGCAATGCTGATTGTATTTATGTAATGGAATATGGACAATTAGTTGAGTCGGGAACACATGAAAAATTGTTGGGAAAGAATGGGATTTATGCTAGTTTATGGAACGTGCAGTCGGGGTTAAAATAAAAAGTACAGCGTCTTTGAAAAAGAAGATGTGCGATCGCACTCATTAGACATCTCCAGAAAAGAAAAAAGACCCCTCTCCAAACCTCTCCCCGAAAGGTCGAGAGGCTTTAAAACCCCCCTTCCCTGGTAGGGAAGGGGGGAAGGGGGGTTAGGTCTGGGTGCAAATTTGTGGTATCTAAATCTTTTTCGGAGATATCTATTAGATTTGCAATAGCAGATATGGCATTGTTGGTGGCGATCGCTCGGCTAGAAAAGAGCCAGACGATCGCACCGATCAACTAATTTCCTTACTTTATCAATGCCTTCGTGCCATTACCATTTGTCATCGCTTTTTCTGTATTCGGTGTCATCACTGCTGCGATCGTCATTGTTGGCGCAGTCTTTAGTGCAGTATTTCCCACGGATCGCTTACTACTTTTGCGTGGTTTACCCCCTGCTTGCATATACTGCAAACTGTTCTTACCGTAGCGCGTCGCCACACTCATTAACATTTTTTCCGAGTAGCTTCTCAAATCCTGCTCTAGCAATTGAATCTGCCCTACCGCTTCATCAACGGTGGAAAGCATTGTGTTGTAGCTCGATAGCTTCGTTTGCAAAGTTTGAATCCGCCTTTCATACTCCGCTAAATTCAAGCTATCGTCAAACTCAAGCGTTTCGCTAATCGATCTCATCCCCGATATCCGTAGCGTTGCCTTATCCAATACCGTAGAACTGCGTTTCAGTCGCGCCATGAATGCCTCTCCTGCAAAAACTTATGTGAAAATTAGTACAGACTTGTGGTTCCACTTTAGCTATTTGCCATTCTTCTTTCCCTGAGTAAAAACCACCAAAACTAAAATGAAGTTGACGGTAAAATCTGATATTTATTCGCTAATTTCACTTGAAATCTTTAAAATTATTTGTATAAAAAATTTTATAAAAAGAATTCAGAACTCAGGTGGTCACTGAGTTTACGGTGAGCGCAGTCGAACTGCGTAGTTGAAGTGGGCGCGCGAGTAGCAACGGAACAGAAAACCGGGATAATAAAATAAAACAACCTTCCTTACAATAGAAGAATTAAAAACGGGAAATCCTCGAAATAAACCTGACATCAGGCATGATAGTGTCGATAAAAAAAGCTTCAGCTAAACTCTGTACAATAAATTATTAGTCCTTGCTGCATCTCCTTCACCATACCGATAAATGTCAGATCAACCTGCACCAGAAATCAAACTGCTCCGTGCGGCATACGCAGCCTTCAACGCGCGAGACATTGACGCTGCCCTTGCCCTCATGACTCCAGACGTGGCTTGGCCGAAAGCGTTCAAAGGCGGTTTTGTCCGTGGGTCTGAAGAAGTTCGCGCTTACTGGACGGAACAATGGAGCGAGATCAATCCGCACGTCGAGCCAGTTTCCTTTTACTCGGAGGAGGCCGGGCGCATTTTGGTCGATGTGCATCAAGTCGTGCGTGACTTGGATGGAGCAGTTCTTGCCAATGAACACGTGGGTCATCGATTCACCCTTGAACACGGCTTGATTCAAGCTATGGAAGTCTGTCCACTTCCATCGTCCACCCCAAAGGACTAACCACGTAATATTTTTGATTTTATTTTCTTATCCCGGTTTTCTGTTCCATTGCTACTCGCACCCCAAGTCCACAAGCATTTAAATATCGTGTTGAGGTACCCAAATATCGTGTTGAGGTACCCAAATATCGTGTTGAAGTACCTAAATATCGTGTTGAAGTACCCAAATATCGTGTTGAGGTACCCAAATATCGTGTTGAAGTACCCAAATATGGTGTTGAAGTACCTAAATATCGTGTTGAGGTTCCCAAATATCGTGTTGAAGTACCTAAATATCGTGTTGAAGTACCTAAATATCGTGTTGAAGTACTTGCATTGCTTTTATAAAAAGTGAAACCAAATTGACGCTGATTAAAATTATTCACACGTTGATACAGGTATTCTTCAACTTTGTGATTTTCTATATGCTTTATGCCGCGTAGGCGTAGCCCGTCGTAGACATCGCAATCTTGTAATTGGGACGATAGCAAATACTATACAGCATAGGTTTTTCGTGCATAGCTATCGCACTGAAGGTTTTGAGTCTGTCAAATTTTAGCTAAAATGTTCTAGTGCCGTAATTTATTAGCGATCGCTCAAGTTCCTCAACGCAACCCATAATATGGCAAAAGATTTGTATCACGAGCAAGTTAAACGCGCTCTTGAAAAAGACGGATGGCAAATAACTCACTATCCATACGAATTGCGTATAGGTGGAGTTTAAATGTATATAGACATTGGGGCGGAACAGATTATTGGTGCCCAAAGGGGAAATGATAAAATTGCGGTTGAGGTGAAAAGTTTTATTAGTCCCTCAAGGATTTCTGATTTTCATTTAGCGCATGGACAGTTTTTAGATTATCGCTATGCTTTAGAAGATAAAGATCCAGAGCGAATTTTATATTTAGCAGTACCTCGTTTTGTTTATCAAACCTTTTTTAACTTAGCTTTTATTAATAGTGTGGTACAACGCAGTCAAATTAAACTTTTAGTTTATGACTTAGAAAAGGAGACGATTGAGCAATGGATAAAGTAGCTCTCTACAGGCAATATATTCAACAACTAATCCAAGCAAAAGCTGATCGCTCGATGAAATCCGCAAAAGATGTTGAGGCTCAACCTATTTTTGATACGGAGCGAGATCACTATCAATTAGTGTATGTGGGTTGGACGCAGAATGATATCAGGGATTATGGATGTTTGCTACATTTGGATATTAAAAATGGCAAGATTTGGATTCAATATGATGGTACGGAAGATGGGATTGCCTATGAGTTATTAAAATTGGGTGTACCATATCAAGATATAGTTTTGGGTTTTCAACCTGCTAGGGTGCGCTCTGATACGGAGTTTGCTGTAGGTTAGGTTTAAATATTGATTGATGAATAGCGATCGCTAGTTCAATTTTAATCAAATCAAAAGCGGGGATCATTTTAACCTATGCGATCGCGCCATTCACAATAAATATTCATACATTTCATATATAGCAATCTTATTTGAGTTGTGAAAATGCGCGATGTCCATATCCCCGACTTCTTCGAGAAGTCGGGGATCTAATTTTTCACGAATGATTTAGGATTGCTATATGATGGGTAGATCGGCGTGAACAAGCAATAAATGATTACTCAAGACAATTTTAAATCTTTTTTACTATCGCTAGGTTTTGAGCAAAATGGAGATGTATTATCAAAACACTTTTTGCATACTGAGGGGATGCTCAAGGTAGATTTTAATAAAAAACAATTAATTTATCCCGAAGATCATGGATTAATTATTAATGAGCGTCAGACTTGTAACTTCTCTCAAAATGAAAATTTTGTTGTTTTTGAGTGCGTGCATCGACTTTTAGCAAAGGGATATAAACCTGAACACATAGAACTTGAACCAAAATGGAAAGTTGGGCATGGTGCTAGTGGAGGCCGTGCAGATATTTTAGTAAAAAATCAACAAGGGAAACCAATGTTGATCATTGAGTGCAAAACTGCTGGTAAAGAGTTTGAAAATCTTGAAATTGCTTAAACTTGATGAATTAAGTGGTGGTTCTGGTGTTCCTGGATTAAATCGTAATGATGCTTATCAACTTAGAATTCCCTTACCACCTTTAGAAGTGCAGCAGCAGATAGTTAATGAGTGTGAGGCGAGCGAACAGGCTGTAATTAAGGCTAAAGAGGCAATTCAACAAGCTAAAAATGAAATTGAAGAAAGAATAAATTCCATTTATAAAGATAGTAAAGAATTAGTAGGTTTAAGCAAAGTTTCTGACATTAAAAGAGGTAGGTTTTCACATAGACCAAGAAATTATCCTCGCTTTTATGATGGGATATATCCATTTATTCAAACAGGTGATATTGTCAGGGTAAACGGAAATAAAATTGAATATACACAAACTCTTAATGAAGACGGTTTACAAGTTAGTAAATTATTTCAGCCATCAATAGTATTAGTTACAATTGCTGCAAATATTGGTGACACTGCTGTTTTAGATTATCCTGCTTGTTTTCCTGATAGCGTCGTTGCATTAATTTCCAATAATGATATTAATGTCTATTTTTTAGAGTTAATAATGAGAAAACAAAAGCAATACCTAAATGATGTTGCACCCAAAATGGCTCAAAAAAATATTAATATTGAAATCTTGAAATCAGTAAAAATTCCAGTGCCACCTTTATCAGTTCAAGAAAAATTAGTTTCGGAAGTGGATAAATTAGAGCAAGAAATTACTAAAGACCAAAACATTATAGATGAATCTCATAATCTTAAGCAAAAAGTAATGAAAAGATATTTATAAATAGTTTTTGATGTACCTAAATTGGCTATGAGTGCGCTCTATATGGGGTGATAGGCGATCGCTGTTGAATATTGCCGACTTGAGCGATCGCGCTCAGATGATGGGAAAAGGCGATCGCAAAACATATAGGTCGGTTTTAGTATTGGCGATCGCTTATCGGAAATTGAGATTGGGCTTCAAAACAGTTGCTAGGATAATTACTATAAAATTTCAAGTTAGGATGAAATAAGCGAGAGAGATTTTGTTGTCATGAATAAGAGGACTCAACTGCTCGAAGTAATTGCAGCTTTACCAGAGGAATTAGTTGACCAAGCATTAAATTACGTGCAAATGTTGCAAAATCCAATTCAGATTACACCAAGAGTTTGCGGGAGACAAGCGCGAATTAGAAATACACGAATTCCCGTCTGGACTTTGGTAGCATATCGTCAACAAGGTGCCCCGGATGAAGAATTATTGGCAAATTATCCTGGATGTGGAAGATTTAAGTGCAGCTTGGCATTACTACGAACAAAATCCTGAACAAATTGATCGAGAAATTGCCCAAGATAATTTAGTTTAATGGCATTACAATTTTACTCCAATGAAAATTTTCCGATCGCAATGGTAAACTTACTCAGATCGAAGGGACACGATGTATTAACTTCCTACGAAGCAGGTCAAGCAAATCAAGGGATTTCTGACGATGTTGTTTTGCAGTATGCCACAGCGACAGGTCGCATTTTGATTACGGCAAATCGCCAAGATTTTATCGATTTACATCGCACTGCACCAAATCATGCTGGCATGATTATTTTTAAACACGATCGTGATTATGCTGGGAAAGTCAAGGCAATAATTGATTTTTTGGATGAGGATAATCGAACCTTAGAGAATCGTTTGTTGCGGGTTATGAAGCAAAATATAAAAGCAGTCGGACAGATTTTTTTCGTACAGGAGTATGGTAAAATTTGATTGCGATCGCTCTTCAAAGAATTATTCAGATATGCTAGATAAACGTAGCCTATAAAATCTTACTAAGCCTTGGCGAGCGCAGTTAGTAGTCACTGGGGATTCTAGCTAATTGCTTGGCGTTAACGCAAGCCCCTTGACAAAAATCATAACCTATGAATTCTAGTATTCCGAATCAGTGGCATTGGCGCGAATACTTTGCAGAATTCCTGGGAGCCGCTTTCAATATTTTCATCGGCTTGAGTGCAATCGTCTTTAACTTTGGGTACGGTTTGCCAATAGAACAGCTTGTGCCTGATTCAAGCATTCGGCGACTGATTACGGGACTAATTTTTGCTGGCAGTGGAGCGATTGTAGCCGTTTCTCCAATCGGGAAACTGAGTGGCTCTCACATCAATCCTTCTGTCTCACTCGCATTTTGGATACACGGCAAAATGCACCTCCGAGATTTTGTTGGCTTTGTGATTGGACAGTTTATTGGAGCGATCGCTGTGGGGGCGTTTCGGCTGTTCACGTTAGGCGAAGGGATGTTCTGACTGGAAAACTCTATCACGCTTTTAATTACCCCAGTATTTTCAAAAATGTCAAACTGCCTCATTTCCAGCATCACCCTCACTCGAACAGATAAGCCTAGATAGGTACGTCAGTTTATGCTTTGGATAGCCATTGTCTTAGACTCTGCCTCTGGTGTAGAACACACCTCTAAGTTCACACTTCTGGCAGAAGGACTATTGCAAGAATTCGCGATGTTTTTGAAAGTTTTTCTGGAAGGCATTGCAGTTTTAACAGTTGCAATGGCACTCATTCTCACACTCCGAAAAATCTTTCATCTCTGGAGACGCGATCGGGTTGTCCAAGAAACGATCCGTTTAGAACTAGGTGTGGTGTTAGCCTTAGCACTGGAATTTCTATTAGCTGCCGATATCGTCGGCACAGCTATTTCCCCCTCATGGGATGCAGTGGCAAAACTTGCAGCGATTACTGGTATCCGTACCTTTCTCAACTTCTTTTTACAACGAGAAGTACGAGAATTACGAGAAACAGCCCACTCTCTTGACGGCAAAGTCAGTAAAGAACTGAAATGAATGAGCGGTCTAAGTAAGTCAGCCAGATATCGGAATTTGTAAATCAGTAATGTGTTCTGATTTTGGAGGAATGCACCATGAAAGTTTTGATTTGATTGATCGTCAGTTTTTTTGTATTCATTGTTGATGTCGTGTACGGAAATCATTCCTACGCTCGGTTTTATATGTTGGAAACGATCACTCGCGTTCCTTAGATGAAAGATGTCGATAGCTGGCATTTCTCTAGGAGTGATTGCTCGCCTACGATCACATCAGTTGAGTATATTCGGGCACACTAGAGGAATCAATGCAGAACTTTTTAGAGCCGATGGGTAAGCTAAATCGACCTTATTTAAACGCTTTGGGAGAAAAAGTGTTGAATGTTTTGAAGTCGGAAATTAAAGTTTAGTTATCAATCTCTTATTTCACCAAACTTATTCTTGATGGGAGCAAACAGCAAGTAATTATTCTCAGAATAAGAATTGCTGTATAGTTTGAGTTATGCCAGATCATACTCTCAAGAGTTGCTCTATGATTGCTCTACCTGGTATTGCCATTCAAAACAAGATATATGAAAGTTCTAACTCTCTAGTTTATCGGGGCATCAGAGACGATGGAGTAGGGATCGTCGTAAAAATGCTAAAGCTTGATTATCCCTCTCCCCAAGAACTAACCCGCTACAGACAGGAATATAAAATTACCCGCTCCCTAAAATTAGAAGGAGTTATCAAAGCATACAGCCAACAGGACTATCAACGCACTCTGGTGATTCTATTAGAAGATTTTGGGGGAGAGTCCCTAGAGAAATGGATGCACAAGCGCCCAGATATCTTCTGCCCCATGCCTTTATCCACTTTTTTCGGTGTTGCGATCGCAGTTTGCGACATTCTGGGCAGAATCCATGCAGCCAATGTCATTCATAAAGATATCAACCCTGGAAACATAATCCTGAATCTGGATACTGGCGTTGTCAAAATTATTGACTTTGGAATTGCCACCCAATTTAACCGCACGAATCCGACTTTCAAAAGTCCTCATGTTTTAGAAGGGACACTGGCATACCTATCTCCAGAGCAAACCGGGCGGATGAACCGTTTACTCGATTACCGCAGCGATTTTTACTCCCTTGGTGTGACATTTTACGAACTGCTCACTGGACAACTACCATTTCCCACCACAGACGTGCTGGAGCTAGTCCATTGTCATATTGCCAAACATCCTATTCCGCCTAATGAAATAAATACAACGATTCCCAAGCCAGTTTCAGATATCATTCTCAAACTGATGGCGAAAAATGCTGAAAATCGCTATCAGAGTGCTTGGGGAATCAAAGCGGATTTAGAAATCTGTGCTGACCAATTAAAAGAAATCGGTCAAATCTCTAGCATTCAACTTGGGCTTCAAGACGTTTGCGATCGGTTTCAAATTCCCCAAAAACTTTATGGGCGGGACAAGGAAGTTGCAATGTTACTGGCGGCGTTTGTTCGCGTAGCGTGTCCGGAGGACAATCGCATAGCGTGTCTGTTGGCGCAGCCTCCCGCAGGGAAGGACAATCGCGTAGCGTGTTCAGAGTCAAATCGCATCGCTGCTTTATCAAACAATTCGGAAACTACTTCACACAAGAAACAAGGGGGCAATCCAAAATTCCAAGTCGAAATGATGTTAGTATCTGGCTATGCTGGCATTGGAAAATCTGCGTTAGTTCAGGAAATCTATAAACCAATTACCCAAAAGCGCGGCTATTTTATCTCTGGGAAATTTGATCAATTTCAGCGCAATATTCCCTACAGTGCGATCGCAGATGCTCTGCAAAAATTGGTGCAGCAATTGCTCGTTGAAGCAGACGAACAAGTACAACAGTTGCGATCGCGTCTGCTTGCAGCTTTAGGAAACAACGGGCAAATCATTATTGATGTCATCCCAGAAGTTGAGTTAATTATTGGCAAGCAGCCACCTGCGCCGGAAGTTGGCGCAACTGAAGCTCAAAATCGCTTCAATCGGATCTTTCAATCGTTTGTACGGGTGTTTTGTGACAAGTCACATCCCCTAGTTATTTTTCTAGATGATTTGCAGTGGATAGACTCAGCAACGCTGAAGTTAATCGAGTTGATGCTGCTAGATGAGCAAATCCAATCTCTATTTTTAATTGGAGCATATCGAGATAATGAGGTAAATTCAACGCATCCACTGGCGTTAATGCTAGAAAGACTGCGAAAACAAGGAGTAGTTTTTCAAGAAATTATCCTGACACCCTTAACGCTGGAACCGTTGAATCAGTTGATTGCCGAGACACTACATCACAATAATGACACCATTCGTTCCTTAGCTCAATTGGTGTTGCGTAAAACCGAGGGTAATCCTTTCTTTGTCAATGAATTTTTGAGGACGCTGTATAGCGAAAATCTGTTGACCTTTGACCCCCTTACTAAGGGAGGTCAGAGAGGAGGCTGGCAGTGGAACATTGCTCAGATTCAAGCCCAAAATATTACTGATAATGTTGTGGAGTTGATGCTTCACAAGTTGAAAAAACTGCCAGATAATACACAGAAAATCCTTCAGTTAGCTGCTTGCATTGGTGCTGAATTTAATTTAGATACGTTGTCGATTGTTTGTGATCAACCACCTGAAACGGTTTTCCAAGATTTACAAGCAGTAATGCAAGTTGGATTAATTCAACCCCTCTCTGAATTAGATGACAACTTGTTAATTCAAGAGTATAAATTTTTGCATGATCGCGTGCAGCAAGCAGCATATATCTTAATAGATGAGTCGCAAAAACAAGTTGTTCATTTACAAATTGGTCGCAATCTACTATGCAAAACTTCACCGGAGTGCCTATCAGATAGGTTATTTGAAATCGTTGATCATTTGAATCATGGGATTGAGCTTGTCAGTCAGCAACCAGAACGCAATGAAATTGCTAGATTAAATTTAATCACAGGACAGAAAGCAAAGGCAGCGATTGCCTATAGTATGGCGAAAAAATATTTAGCCACAGCAAGAGTTTGGCTAGCAGCTTCTAGCTGGCAAACTAACTATGACCTGACATTAGAATTATATTTAGAAACAACAGAAATCGCGTATTTATGTGGCGATTTTGAACAGGTAGAATACTGGGTGGCGATCGTTCTACAATCAGGCAAGACTATTCTCGATATTGTAAAAATTTACGAAGTCAAAATTCAAACCGACATCGCGCAGAACCAGCTATTAAAAGCAATAAATACTGGATTGCAAGTGTTGCAGAAATTGGGGATCAGTTTTCCCGAAAAACTGAGTCAGTCAGATATTCAGCTTGAACTAAACATAATCATATCCCGCTTTGACAACGAGCCGATTCAGGACTTGATCCAATTGCCAGAAATGGCTCAACCAGAGAAGCTAGCAGCAATGCGAATTCTCTCAAGGATAACCCTTGCTGCCTATCATGCAGCTCCCGATCTGGTGCTTCTACTTGTGTTTAAACAGATAAACTTATCAATCCAGTATGGCAATACGTTTGTGTCTCCTTTTGCATACGCCAACTTTGGGTTAATTCTTTGTGGAATGGTCGGAAACATTGAGACTGGCTACGAGTTTGGGCAGCTTACATTAAGGCTGTTAGCTCATCTGAAAATCCATTCACTTAAAGCTAGAACATTGTTCATGGTGACTAACTTCATCACCCACTGGAAAGAGCATATTAGAGAAACATCGAAACCATTTCTGGAAGCTTATCAAAGTGGTCTGGAAACTGGAGATTTAGAGTTTGCTGCCTATTGCGCTTTCACTTACTGCCTCCAACTCTTTATCGTTGGAAAAGAACTTGTAGAGGTTGAACACGAGATGGCAACATACTGTGAAGCAATCTATCAAATTAAACAGACAACATCACTCACTTGGACTCAAATATTTCAGCAGTCTGTTTTAAATTTGATGGGATGCTCGGTCAATCCATCCCGTCTCGTTGGCGAATCCTACAACGAGGAAAATAGACTGCCACACCATGAAATAGAAGATGCAGTTATACTCTTTTTGGTACATCTCAACAAACTTATTCTATGTTATCTATTTTCTGAGTATGTTCAGGCGTCTGAGAACGCAGCCATAGCGGAAAGTCATGTAATCCGCGTCAGTGCAACACCCCTCGTTCCTTTACACTACTTCTATAGCTCTCTAGCAAGACTCGCAATATTTCCTGGAAGCAGCGCTCAAGCGCAAGAGAAAATTCTCAAAAACGTTGCTGTTATCCAGGAGCAAATGAAGCAATGGGCAGTTTATGCGCCAATGAATTATTTGCATAAATATCATTTAGTGGAAGCAGAGATTGCACGAGTTTTGGGTCAGTTACTTGAGGCAGAAGAGTTCTACGAACAAGCAATTCAAGGAGCTAGAGACAATGAGTATTTGCAAGAAGAAGCATTAGCCTATGAATTAGCTGCCAAATTTTACCTATCTCGTGGCAGGAAAAAGATTGCTCAAACTTATATGAAAGAAGCGCACTACTGCTACGCTCGCTGGGGAGCAGTGGCGAAAGTCAAAGATTTAGAAACTCGCTATCCCCAGCTATTTCCTCAATCGTCGGGCATGGCTTCCACACCAATCTACACCACTGCTGGAACTAACTCTAATACATCACATATCGCTTTCGATTTAGCGACGGTGATGAAAGCTTCCCTTGCGATTTCGAGTGAAATTGAATTGGATAAGTTACTCAGTTCCTTGATGCAGATATTAATTGAGAATGCAGGCGCACAAAGCGGATGTCTGCTTTTGGAAAATTCAGGAGAATGGGTGATCGAAGCTGCTTGTGAACTGAGTGATGGTGAGCAGGTCTGTGCTACGCAAGTCCTACAATCTATCCCAACTACAAATTATCTTCCTGAATCAATTATTAATTATGTTATTCATACTCATGAATGTGTCATTTTAAATGATGCTACTCGTGAAGGTAATTTTATTAATGAGCCATATATTCAACACTATCAGCCTCAATCCATTTTGTGTTTACCACTGCTGAATCAAAATCGGCTTGTTGGTGTGTTATATCTGGAAAATCGGTTAGCTGCTGGGGCATTTACACCAGCGCGAACGCAAGTCTTAAATCTGCTATCCACTCAGGCAGCCATTGCGATCGAAAATGCCAAGCTCTATTCAAAGCTACGCACCAGCGAAAGTCAGATGGCTCAATTTCTAGAAGCGGTTCCGGTGGGAATTGGAATAGTGGATGCGACTGGTCGCCCTTACTACGCCAATCAACGGGGCATCCAGCTAATGGGCACAGGGATTGATCCTGCCGTGCCACCAGAGCAAATCGCAGAAGTTTATCAATTTTATCTGGCGGAAACAAATCAAATCTATCCTACTGAGAAACTGCCAGTTATCCGGGCGTTGAGTGGCGAACGCACCTCTATTGATGACGTAGAAATTCGCCAAAATAACACCACCATTCCCATTGAGGTGTGGGGAACTCCAGTTTTTGACGAACAGGGCAATGTGG
Organism: Nostoc punctiforme NIES-2108; assembly: GCA_003326195.1. Taxonomy (GTDB): domain Bacteria; phylum Cyanobacteriota; class Cyanobacteriia; order Cyanobacteriales; family Nostocaceae; genus Nostoc; species Nostoc punctiforme_A. The sequence goes on along the minus strand of LXQE01000148.1, from coordinate 82,220 downwards.
CTTATGCGATCGTAGCCTTTGAAGATATTACGGAACGTAAAAAAGCAGAAAATCTTTTAGCGAATTACAACCGCACTTTAGAACAACAGGTAGCCCAACGAACAGCGGCGTTACAGCAAAGCGAAGCAGAACTGCGCAGTCGAGAACAAGAATTACGGCTGATCACCGACGCTCTACCGGCTCTGATCAGCTATGTGGATGCCAATCGATGCTATCAATTTATCAACCGTACCCATGAGGTTTGGTTTAGCCGTAACCGTGATGAGATTCTGGGCAAATCTGTTCATGAACTTTTAGGTGAGACGGTTTATCAACGGGTTGAGCCGTCTATTAATCAAGTGTTTGAAGGGCAAACTGTAACCCTGGAAGCAGAAATCCCTTCTTCGCTTGGTAGACACTGCATCAGTGCGACCTTGATCCCCGATTTTGATCGCAATGCTCAAGTGAGAGGCTTCTACAGTCTCATCACGGATATTAGCGAACAGCGAAACGCTGCACTGCGTGAACGCAAAAGAGCCGAACACGCCTCAATTCTGGAAGAACGCAACCGGATGGCGCGAGAAATTCACGATACCCTGGCACAGTCCTTCACAGGCATTCTGCTCCAAGTCGGAGCGGCAATGCAAGTGCTGGCCGACGATCAAGAAGCAACTCAGGAACATCTGGAAATGATTGATGAACTGGCACGCATTGGGCTTTCTGAGGCGCGGCGATCGGTGGCAGCGCTCCGCCCTCAGATGTTGTCAGAAGGCAATTTGCAGAGTGCCCTGCACCGCCTCATGACTCAAATGAGAGCTTCTACCGATACCATTCTGATCTACGAAATCAAAGGCACAGCCTATTCTTTGCCAACCGAGGTTGAAAATCATTTATTACGGATTGGGCAGGAAGCATTAACCAATGCCATAAAATACGCTGATGCTGCCGAAATTCGTATTGAGTTGGTATATGACAATGCCCAATGTATTCTGCGCGTTAAAGACAATGGACGGGGTTTTGGGGTTGCTACGATCCCATCTGTTGGCGGATTTGGATTGCTGGGAATGAGCGAGCGAGCAGAACATCTTGGAGCGCAACTGAGTATTCAGAGCCAACCTGGGCAAGGAACAGAAATTGTTGTCATTGTAAATCGAGAGTGAGAATTTTATTAAAAATGCACTGGTTACAAACGCAACCTGTAGTAGCTCAATTTCTAATTCTTAATAATTATGAGCCAATCAACGAATATTTGGGTTCTGATTGTTGACGATCATTCCATTGTTAGGCAAGGATTGACAACCATTATTAACCGTGACCCAGAGATGACGGTGATTGCTCAAGCAGAAGATGGACAACAGGCCATCGCTCTCTTTTGTGAATACCAACCAGATGTAACGCTAATAGATTTACGAATGCCGCAGATGGCAGGAGTTGAAGCCATTACTGCTATTTGTGCTGAATTTAAAGCTGCCCGAATTATTGTGCTGACAACCTACGATGGTGATGAAGATATCTATCGTGGTTTACAGGCAGGCGCTAAAGGATATTTGCTCAAAGATGCTAAACCCAACGAACTTCTGAGTGCCATTCGCACAATTCATCGCGGTCAGCAGTATATTCCACCAGCAGTGGGGGCAAAACTGGTACAGAGGATGAGCAATCCAGAACTGAGTGAGCGAGAGCTAGATGTACTCCGTTTAATGGCGCAAGGAATGAGTAATTTAGAAATTAGCACTACTTTGAGTATCGGTGAAAGCACCGTCAAATCTCACGTTAATCGAATTTTAAGTAAGTTGGGAGTGAACGATCGCACTCAAGCTGTGATTATTGCTGTTAAACGAGGTATTGTCAATTTGTAAGAAAGTTGTACTAAAGTTCAAATTTAGATTCCAACTTTAGTTGGAGCCAACCTTAGATTTTGAGATGGACTGATTTATCAATCACTCTATTGAGCAAAAGTTTCAACTTCTAGGGGACGACAAGTTAGAGTTAATTGCATATATTTAATTCAGTCAAACATTGATAGCAATTTAGTTGCAAGATATAAGTTTACTTTACACAAAGAAAGTAGAAAGAGGGTTGTATGTTCAGCGCTGGCGACGAGCATACAACTGCCGGAGGTATCAGTGAGTTTTGACCGTGACCGCAGTTTGTTATTCGTCCCGCCTTCAACACAAGATCATATAAAAGGGGTGCTGAATGCGACCGCAGTGCTGGTGATGTATGGGGACTATCAATGTCAAGAGAGTGCAGACGCTTACAGGCTGATTAAAGTCATTGGGCAACAGCTTAGTGTTTCTTTGGGGGAGAATTATTTGTGTTTCATCTTCCGTCATTTTCCACAGATAGAGATTCATTCTCATGCTCAACGTGCGGCTGAAGCTGCTGAAGCTGCTGCTGTCCAAGGTCAATTTTGGCCAATGCATGAAATGCTCTTCAGCCATCAACAAGAGTTGGGAAATGGCTATCTGGTGGAGTATGCCAATAATCTCGGACTTAATATTTCCCAATTTCTACAAGATATATCTAAAAAAGTGTACATTGATCGCATCAATGAAGATATTCAAAGTGGATTATACAGTGGAGTAATGGCTACCCCAGCACTGTTTATTAATGGAATTCGGTATAGCGTAGGCGTAGCCCAACCCAGGCATCGCTGGAAAATTGAGCAGTTGATGGCAGCTATTATCACTGCAAGTCATTAAGTTTTCTGGTTCTTAACCACACAACCAAAATTACTGCTTATTACACAAGCAATTAATCAACAGGAGAAATCTGATGGCACAATCTCTCTGGCTTTTTGGCACTCGCCTCAACATCGTTGCCGATCACACCACTACCGGAGGTCAGTACGATCTGATCGAAGGCTACTTCCCTCCCGGCACACAAACACCCCCCCATCGCCACACGCGCTATTCCGAACAACTCTACGTGCTAGAAGGGGAGTTTACGGTCTGGGCGGGTGAAAACAAGGTTGTGTTGAATGGTGGTGAAAGCTTCCTGATTCCTGCTGGCACGCCCCACGTAGTCGCTGCACTCAGCGATCAGCCAGCTCGCGGGTTGGTGGTTGCTGCGCCAAGTGGCTTTGCTCGGCTAATCGCAGCAGTTGGTACAGTAGATGAGACAGAAGCACCGGACATGGCGCTGTTTGATCGCATTTCCACCGAGATCGGCGACGAAATTCTGGGACCGCCCGGAACCTTACCCTCGGCATGAGGTGATCTTGGCTCGCACTCTGATAAGTACTCACTTTGGGGACGAATCGTAGAGTTGCATATTTGATCGCTTGCATCTCTTTATTGCTGCCAGGAAGCTAGACCATGAGAAAATCACGTCTAAAGCCTACCGTATTGAAAGACTATCGCATCACAATTCCTGCTTCCTTTTTCAGCATGATTCTGGGTTTAGTGGGATTGGGTAGTTGTTGGCGAGTAGCTGCTAAACTCTGGCACCTCCCCGCCTGGATTGGCGAAGCAATTATGCTGCTTACAGTTGTAATCTGGCTCGTGTTATTGCTGCTCTATGTCAGCAAATGGCTGTGGGCGAGAGCAGATGCCCTAACTGAGTTTGAGCATCCTGTTTTGTGTTGCTTTGTTGGTGCCTGTGTCTACGGTGATTGTAGGGCTAGCGATCGCGCCCTACTCCCGTGCGATCGCCGTTGCATTATTTGTTGTGGGTGCAATTGGTCAGTTGAGCTTTGGCGTATATCGTTCCGGTCGGCTATGGATGGGAGGACGTAAGCCAGAAACGATCACACCCATTCTTTACCTGCCTACAGTCGCGGGTGGTTTTGTCAGTGCGATCGTTGCCAGTGCCCCTGGCAGTGCTGCTATTCATTAGCGCAAATATCGTGATTGGCAGTATTGCTCTGGGAACAGTACGGCTGTTGCTGCGAGGGAAACTACTACCATTGCCTGCGACAGGCGATCGCAGTAAACAAGCGGTATCGTTCAGCGACTTTTATAGTTTCTCCTAGAACAAGAGAGATTGCGTAATTGTCTGGTGCATTGAAAGCAAACATCAATACAAAATTCACACAAACGGAGAAATTTTATGGCGGGTAAACTTACAGGTAAGATCGCACTGGTGACAGGTGGTAACAGTGGAATCGGACTCGCTACAGCCCAACGTTTTGTACAAGAGGGCGCTTACGTCTTTATCACTGGTCGTAGTTTTGCGTAGAAGCAGTAGTCTATATAACCTTACAAGGAGTAAAATCATGACCACATATCGTACAGTTTCGATCGATGGTTTGGATATCTTTTATCGAGAAGCTGGTTCCCGCAGTAATCCAACAATTCTACTGTTGCACGGCTTCCCGACCTCATCTCACATGTTCCGCAATCTGATATCTGCGCTTGGCGATCGCTTCCATCTGGTTGCACCCGATTATCCAGGTTACGGCAACAGTTCAATGCCAACCGTAAATGAGTTTGACTACACGTTTGATAATTTGGCTGAGATTGTGGAAAAATTTATTGCTGCGATCGATCTCAAGAAATATAGCCTTTACGTAATGGATTATGGCGCTCCCATTGGCTATCGAATTGCAGCTAAATATCCAGAGCGAGTAGAAGCGCTGATTGTCCAAAACGGGAATGCTTACGAAGAAGGTCTGCGTGAATTTTGGAACCCAATTAAGGCTTACTGGCAAGAGCGATCGCCTGAGAATGCTGACAAGCTTAAACACCTTGTCAATTTGGAAACCACGAAATGGCAATATACCAACGGCGTTCGCAATTTAGAAGCAATTAGCCCTGATACCTGGAATATGGATCAATTGTTCCTTGATCGCCCAGGAAACGATGAGATTCAGCTGGCGCTGCTGTATAGCTATGGCACTAATCCACCATTATATCCGCAATGGCAGGAGTATTTTCGCAAATATCAGCCCCCTACCCTGATTGTTTGGGGTAAGAATGACTACATCTTCCCCCCAGAAGGCGCTCATCCCTACAAGCGCGACCTAAAAGACGTGGAGTTGCATTTACTTGATACCGGACATTTTGCCTTAGAAGAAGAAGGCGATGCGATCGCAGACCATATCCGTCGCTTTCTGACCACTCACGTTGTAGAGAACACCAAGCTAACCACCAGTAACAAATAGTTTTGGCTCTTAAACAATGTCGGTAAAAAGTAATTGTCATTCTACAATTACTGCTTATCAAGCAGTACTGTTAAATCAATTAATTTAACAGTGCCATCTCAACAGATTGTTTACAATTTATTAAAGGAGAATGTCATGGTTGCTCAAGCAAACTCCCAAGCAGTAAAAATTTTGGAAGTTGCGGATGATCCAACCGAAGTGCAGCCGTAGTTGTCAATTACGCCTCTAGTAAACAAGCATCCGATCGCGTGGTTAATGAAATTACCAGCGCAGGTGGAAAGGCGATCGCAGTACAGGCAAATGTTACCAAAAAAGCAGAGGTCGAACGTCTTTCTGTCAAGACGGAGATGTGTAGCGACAACTTGTAAAATTGGTATTATCAATTTTTAGCGATCACACTTTGCAGACCATGCTTGGCGATCGCTGACTTTATCCAATTTTTGTCGGAGTGGTCGATTCGTTCCACTCTAGAAAAGGCAAATTAATTGTTCTCTAGCTTATAAGAGATTTTGTCATGAAAATTGTTGTAATCGGTGGTAATGGACTGATTGGCAAGAAACTCGTGAATAATCTGCGTGAGCGCGGTCACGAGGCGGTGGCAGCATCTCCTTCATCGGGTGTCAATGCTGTCACAGGTGAGGGATTAGCTGAGGTGCTAGTGGGTGCAAAGGTTGTCGTTGATGTGACGAACTCACCGTCCTTCGAGGACGCGGCGGTGTTGGAGTTCTTCGAGAAGTCATCCCGGAACCTGCTTGCAGCAGAGGCGATCGCTGGTGTAGGTCATCACGTTGCGCTGTCAGTTGTCGGTGCCGATCGCATCCCCGATAGCGGTTATATGCGTGCGAAAGCTGCTCAAGAGAACCTGATCAAGTCTGGAGGAGTACCTTATACAATCCTTCGTGCCACGCAGTTCTTCGAGTTCATGGGTGCGATCGCCCAATCTGCCACCGATGAGCAAACGGTTCGCTTGCCGTCTGCCTTTATACAGCCCGTCATGTCAGATGACGTAGCTGCCGCGCTAGTCGATATCACCCTTGGAGAACCCGTGAACGGCATCATTGAGCTAGCAGGTCCAGACCGACTCCATTTTGACGAACTCATCCGCCGATTCCTGAGCGCAAACCACGATCCCCGTCAGGTCGTCACAGACACCCAAGCCCGCTATTTCGGCACAGAACTGGACGATCGCACTCTCATTCCAGGAGACAAATCGCTTATCGGTTCGACCCGTTTCGAGGACTGGCTTAACCGCTCTATCGCTTAAGCCGCTGTGATAAGTGCAACAATATTACTCAGTTTTTATCCTGCAAGGAATCTACTGCTATGAATGCAAACAACGGCATCGTCAACCAGATTAGCCCGTATGCAGTGACTGAAACTATCGATCGCTTTGCAGCCATCCTTCAAGCAAAAGACATCACCGTTTTTGCCCGCATCGATCAACAGGCTGAAGCCGAAAAAGTCGGACTAAGCCTACCTCCGACGCAATTGTTGCTGTTTGGCAACCCGAAAGCCGGAACTCCCCTCATGGTTGCAGAACCAACGATCGCCCTGGATTTACCCCTGAAAGTACTGGCATGGGAAGCGACTGACGGCAAAGTGTGGGTGAGTTACAACGATCCCAATTACTTAAAACAGCGATTTTCTCTCTCCGATGAGTTGGTGAAGAACATCGCTATCATTGCACCTTTAATCCATCAAGCACTCCTTTAATTAACTTATTTGTTGATTCAATTTAAAATTCTCATGAAACTCATCTCTGTAAACGTCGGGCTGCCGCGTGAAGTAACCTGGAAAGGGAAAACAGTTAGCACTGGAATTTTTAAAGAACCAGTCAGCGAACGAGTGATGCTGCGATCGCTCAATTTAGACGGTGATGGGCAAGCCGATCTAACTGTTCATGGAGGAGCAGACAAAGCAGTTTATGTCTATCCGTTCGAGCATTACGATTACTGGCGAGGTGAATTGCCTGATATAGAACTGCCATTAGGCATCTTTGGTGAAAATTTCACGACCACTGGACTGAGAGAAGAGGAAGTGAATATTGGCGATCGCTTTCATATCGGCACTGTAAAACTGATGGTTACACAACCTCGCCTACCCTGTTACAAACTTGGGATTCGGTTTGGACGACCTGATATGGTTAAACGATTTCTTGCAAGTCGTCGAACCGGATTTTACTTTCGTGTTTTGCAAGAGGGCGAAGTCGGAGCCGGAGACACTTTAGAGTTGGTGAGCCGGGATGACAACAATATTACTGTTGCTAATATCACTCAGCTTTATACTCGTGAGCAGAACAATCCAGAGTTACTTCACCAAGCTGCTCAACTTGAAGCCTTACCCGAAAGCTGGCGTGACTACTTCCAGGAACAAATTCGTCGTCAGGATATGAAATAGATCTGTTGTTTTATGAAGGCGAAATTGGTGCAGAAAGCAATGCGACAAGCATCTTCGTTGCAGTTTTTGTCTAAGTACAGCTTTGCATAAGTTCGTAACTTTTTTAAACGCAGAGTCACATAGAGGTAAAGGCATAGGCGCAACTCTTGGAGACGCTACCCGTAGCTTGCTTCCACGAAGTGGTACGCCTTCCCGCAGGGTAGGTACACAGAATTCTGCCAAAGTTAATTCGCTATGAATTAATGAAATGTTGTACTAAGGAGAGCAAAATCATGCCGTACTTGCTTTATCTTCCTGGTGTCTATTTCAAACAGGCTGATGGCGCTAGCGATCTGTTCATACTTGCATTCAGCAACGCTGTTTAATTTGGTCAAAGTCTAAATAGCAACTAGACATAAAGGCAAGTCTGTCTTTTCTGCGGCAGTATCCCAGCAGCACAGGCAAGGTCGGCAGTGTGGGCTTTTGTTTGGGCGGCAAACTGGCATATTTCATGGCAACACGTACTGATGCGGATGCCAACGTTAGTTACTACGGTGTTGACATTGAAAAGAATTTAGCAGAGGCGACAAAAATTCAGAAACCGCTGAGATAAACTCACGATAAGTAGATAAACAAAATTAATTACACAATATGTTCGTGAAATGTTAAAAATGCTTCCTGAAATGCCTGAGTCTATTTTATTAACCCAGATTTTTGCCAAGCTTACTTCTCTAGGACGTATTCATACGGTTTCTACAGGCGTTGAACCCTCGTAAATTGGCAGAGGTATTGAATTTATAGTTATAGTTAGCCGTAACTTATAAGATTGAAAATACGAGTCCCTAATTGTAATAATTTATCAATTGAGTACAAATTTCTTTTTCGTGCAGATGTCTTAGCACAATAGGAGGACAGATGCAAGTATTAAGGGATCGCTTCTTCATCATAACTGTAAGTCAATACTGTTTTGTGATTTTGACTCCTAATGAGCAGATAATAGATGGTTGAGAGTTCTCGCTGTGGAGGAACAGCGTTGAGAAACTTATCAGGTGATAAAGGCACAATCTTAGTAGTAGATGACGAAGCCAGCATCCGCCGAATTTTACAGACGCGGCTAGAAATGATTGGCTACAGCGTAGTTACAGCTAGTGATGGTGAAGAAGCTTTGTCAGCTTTTCGCCTCTTGACCCCTGATTTGATAGTTCTAGATGTAATGATGCCAAAGTTGGATGGCTACGGTGTGTGTCAAGAATTACGGAAAGAGTCAGACGTACCAATCATCATGCTAACAGCCTTGGCAGATGTCGCAGACCGAATAACTGGGCTAGAACTTGGTGCTGATGACTACATGACGAAACCTTTCTCACCCAAAGAACTGGAAGCTCGAATTGCCTGCGTACTAAAGCGGCGCTCCCACAAAAACAGTGTAAACATTATTCCTAACTCTGGGATAATCCATGTGGGCAATCTCAAAATTGATATCAATAAACGGCAAGTCTACAAAAATGAGCAACGCATTCGGTTGACAGGTGTGGAGTTTAGCTTATTAGAGTTGTTAGTGAATCATTCAGGAAAGATTTTTTCGCGATTAGAAATATTACAGCAATTGTGGGGCTTTGTACCAGAGATGAATACAGATACCCGTGTAGTAGATGTGCATATCTCACGATTGCGGACAAAGGTAGAATCCGACCCCAACGACCCAGAATTCATTATCACAGCAAGAGGTAATGGTTATTTTTTCCCACGAATTATTGATTCAGAACAGGAATAACAGAAAAATATGAGTAAGCTCATCTTAATTACAGGCATAAGTAAAGGTCTAGGTTATGCGATGACCGAGGGTTTTATTCAACAGGGACATACTGTTATTGGTTGTGCCCGTTCATCAGATGCGCTCGAGAAAATATGCCATAAATTTAGTGCGCCCAACGATTTCACATCTGTAGACGTGGCAAATGAACAGCTTGTAGAAAAATGGGCCCAAGACGTACTTCAAAAATATTCACCGCCAGATATAGTAATTAATAATGCGGCAATTACCAATTATCCAGCACCTTTGTGGGAAATACCTTCTGAAGAATTTTCGGATCTAATAGATATTAATATCAAAGGAGTAGCGAATATAATTCGCCATTTCGTACCAGCAATGGTGAAAAACAAACGGGGTATTATTGTTAACTTTAGTTCTGGCTGGGGACGTTCGACTTCAGCCCAAGTTGCACCATATTGTGCTTCCAAGTGGGCAATAGAAGGATTAACTCGTTCTTTGGCACAAGAATTGCCGAATGGTATGGCAGCTATACCCCTCAATCCAGGTATTATTCATACAGATATGCTTTCTATTAGCTTTGGAGAAGAAGCTGCTAATTATACACCCGTATCCGATTGGGTATTGAAAGCTGTGCCATTTATTCTCAATTTAAAACCCAAAGATAACGGGATTCCCTTGACTATACATTAAAGAGTGAATCTCAATTGCGTAGGCGTAGCCCGTCGTAGACATCGTTGCGATTAGGAGCCGACAGTTGAATTATCTCAGAAAAACGTGAATACTTAACCGCATCGGTAGGGGGATAATCCGCCGATACTGCAATTAACCCAATTTTTATATCCTCGAAATAAATCACACCCCCAATACGTCCTTCAAGAAAGGAAAACTCCATGAAATAAATCAATCTCATTAACTTATGCTTCTTGCTAAAACTTTAGGCGTTGGCGTAGCCCGCCGCAGGCATCGCTTTGAGTTCTGCAAACTAGACCAAGCGATAAATACTGATTATGAGCGTTGATTCTTAATCTTGGTCGTGGTCAAGAGTAATTTAGATGCGTTTGCCATGCAGCCTATATCTGATTTATGGGCTAGTTTTAGTCTTCGTGTGTTACTTTCTGTTTTATCTACCCATCTCACCAGATATGTTTGCAGCCGCATCCTATTTACTAGGCACGGCAATGTCATTAATCATTGCTTACTGTTTTTACTTATTCTTTGAGCGGCCATTTATGTCTGGTTTCTTAAAAAAGCGAAAAGTAAAAAATGCTGTGATTTGACATAATTCTTAGATTAGATATGTTAACCGCACACAGATATTCATTTTGCTGTACATAGAGGTAGATAGAATACCTACAAATCTTCAGAGGATTGACAGCAAATTAGTAAATTGCACACAACACCAAACTTTATTTGGTTTGGCTTTATAAAGATATGAAAGAAACAAACGCAGATGATTAGGGTTGGCTGTATTAAAACAGTATTTTTAAGTATAAAGTATTATACGTACTGTCCTAATACTGCATATATCTATCTTTAGGCATAGAAAAATTTCATTCTGATTTCATTTTCTTATGAAACTCTATGAATAGGGTGAACGGTAAGACATTTCAGACATTTATATACCTTCATTAATGACAAGTGATTGCTAAAAATATGTTAGCCAGGGGTAAAATTCTCTGGTTGAGGCTTTCTCGTCAGTTGGTTCAACCCAGGCGCTTGGCTTTCGTGGAAGCTTGCCTGATTGGTCTAGTTTCTGGGTTAGCGGCAGTTCTGTTAGGACAGGCAGTTGATTGGGCAGGCGCATTGCGAGTGCGTGTTTCTTACCTTTTACCTGCCTACTTAGTGCTACCGGGTATTGGATTAGTAGGGGGAATTTTAGCTGGTTGGCTAGTAGAGCGTTTTGCACCGGAAGCATCAGGTAGTGGGATGTCTGAAGTCAAAGCCGTATTGGCTCGCGTACCAATGCCGTTAAATCTGCGGATTGCTTTGGTCAAGTTGATCAGCGCGACATTAGTGTTGGGTTCTGGAATGCCTTTGGGACGGGAAGGACCAACTGTCCAAATTGGGGCAGCGTTGGCAAATCAACTGAGTAATTGGGCACCGACTTCACCAGAGCATCGTCGCCAACTGATCGCCGCCGGAGCCGGGGCTGGATTAGCTGCGGCTTTTAATGCACCGATCGCAGGTGTGCTTTTTGTAGTGGAAGAATTACTCCAAGATGTATCAGGTATCACTCTTGGTACTGCGATTTTGGCTTCTTTCATCGCTTCAGTCATTTCCCGGCTCTATGGTAGTCACAGCTTGGATCTGAATCATTTAAATTTAGGTCTTCCCGATACAACTTTCTTCGCTCAGGAAATCCCTTTTTACTTGATTTTGGGAGTGCTGGCGGGACTTCTAGGCATTCTGTTTAATAAAGGTATTCTTGAGAGTCTAGCAATTAACCGCCGCCTGGTAAGGTTGAGTTTACCCTGGCGAATTGGAATCGCTGGGTTAGTCAGTGGTGTGGCGATCGCCTTTTTACCTGCTGCCTTTCGGGATCATGCTGGGCTGAGAGAAATTTTGCTTGTGGGTAGTGCTAATTGGTCATTTGCAGCGATCGCTCTTTTAGTCCAGTTTACCCTAATTATTTTTACCTACGGCTCTGGAGCGCCAGGGGGTTTACTAGTTCCCACCTTAGCCTTGGGTGCTGCTCTTGGTTACTTAGTGGGTGCTGTCGAACACAGTTTACTGGGAATGAGTGCTGCAACAGTCTATGCTCATGTGGGTATGGCTGCCTTTTTTAGCGCTGTCTCCAAAGTACCAATTACAGCAGTTGTCATTGTATTTGAGATGACAACAGATTTCAATCTGGTGCTACCGCTAATGATTGCGTCTGTGGTTGCCTATTTAGTAGCAGAAAAAATTGACCATCGATCGCTCTACGACCTTCTACTAGAGTGGAAAGGGATTCACATCACCAAGGAGCCAAGCACAGAGGGACTTCTAGCGCAACTGAGTGCCGTAGATGTGATGCAACGGCGTGTAGAAACCCTCTCTAGCCAAATGAGTACTGATGAAGCAGTACAGGCATTTTCCCACTCTCACCATCGCAACTTTCCGGTTTTAGAGAATGGTAAAGTTGTTGGCATTGTGACTCAGAAAGATTTAGTTAATATTGCTTCGCAACAGTTAAGTGGAGATACAACTATTAGCGAGATTATGACACCAGAGCCAGTGACAGTAACTCCCACAGCTACACTAGCTCATGTACTGCATATACTCAATCGTTATCACCTCAGCTGCTTGCCTGTTACAGAAGGTCGCAAGCTCATAGGAATTATTACTCGTAGTGATATTATCCGTGTAGAAGCAGAGCAACTCAGTGGTAATAGCGAACAAATAGAACGTAAATCAGCACCTTCTTATGTGGTTTACCAAACTCGCGCTCCAGCTACAGGCAAAGGTAGATTGTTAGTACCACTTTCACATCCTCAGACAGCCGAGACTTTACTACAAATGGCAGTTGCGATCGCCAAAGATCGCAATTACGAAATAGAATGCCTACAAGTGATTATCGTTTCGTCTAGCCGCATCCCATCGGAAACACCAGTACAAATCAGCAAAAGCCTTCAACTTTTGCAACGAGCAATACTGTTAGGAGAGAATTCGCGGATTCCCGTTCATACCGAGATCCGAGTTGCCCATAATGTTGCTGGGGCAATTTTAGAGACTGTCAAAGAACGACATATTGACTTGGTGCTGATGGGATGGAAAGGCAGTACATCAACTCCTGGTAGAGTTTTTAGCCGAGTGGTGGATACCATAATTCGACAGGCAGGTTGTGATGTTATCTTGGCTAAATTGGATGATAAAAGATCCTTTGACCGTTGGTTATTGCCAATGGCAGGCGGCCCTAACTCCAGCCAAGCAATTAAGTTATTACCTGCTCTTGCTTCTTTAAGTACATCACCACAAATCAAGCTATGTCAGGTTTTCCAGCCGACTAACTCCATTCCTGACACAACATTATTAGATAAATCTGTTCACTTTCTCCAACGCCGAGTTAGCGGTAAAGTGGTGGCTACTCCAGTTCGTGCCAATTCTGTTTCTGATGCTGTCCTGAAGTGCGCAGAACTTGACAACAGTGATGTGATTGTTCTGGGAGCTAGCCGTGAAAGTTTACTACAACAAGCAATTCAAGGAAATATTGCCGAGAATATTTCTCGCAAGAGTAATTGTACGGTTATCATGGTCAAAACTTAATTACATAGGCGCAACCCTACCCGTAGAGTATTACGAATGATGAATGACGAATGACAAAGAGTTCTGCTGCCTTCTAGTAGTAGGGCGTGTTTTCAATATATTAAATTACCGATAAATTGAGAGTTAAAAATCTCTTTATTTAAGTCCACTAAACAACGAATGGGCAAATAAAGCGGCTTGAGTGCGATCGCGCAAACTTAAGCGACTCAGAATATTGGTAACATAATTTTTAACAGTGTTTTCTGAAAGAAACAGGGATTCAGCAATTTCACGGTTATTAGCTCCAGAAGCAATTAACCGCAACACATCTAATTCTCTGGGTGTAAGTTGCGCCAATTCTGGAGGGGGTTCCACGGATGGCATAGGTACGGCAATCGGCATGAGTGCTTTCTCAAACAATCCTGGACCTAGTAGAGTTTGTCCCTTATAGACGGCTCGAATTGCCAACATTAGTTCTTCAGGTTCGGTATCCTTGAGCAAATAGCCCCTTGCACCCACCTGCATCGCCTGGAAAACATACTCGTCATCATCAAAAGTGGTGAGGACGAGAACCTTAATGTCAGGATATTGTTGAGCGATCGCTTTTGTTGTGGCAACTCCATCCATGACGGGCATCCGAACATCCATTAGCACGATATCAGGTTGTAGTGCGGGAATTTGTTCGAGTGCCCGTTGCCCATTCTCCGCCTCACCGATTACCTGAATCTCTGCATTCGACTCAAGCATACTCTTAAGTCCCTGACGAATAAGATGCTGATCGTCAACTAATAAAATCTGAATCATACTAAAACACCAACAGCTTTGATAGTGGCAAACAAACAGAAATACAGCAACCTGTTCCTAGTTGACTCTGGAGATTCAACTGAGCGCCCAGTGCAACCGCCCGTTCTCGCATCCCTTGTAGCCCAAATCCGGTTGTATTTTGAGTGGGGTTAAATCCTTTTCCATTATCTTCGATTGACAGATGAATCATCCCAGCGTGAGCCAGTAGTCCAACAGTGACACTTGTCGCCTGAGCGTGTTTGCAAATATTTGTCAGCGATTCTTGCACAATACGGTATAATGCAGTGTTTACTTCTGTTGGTAAAGTGTGCGGCACGTTAATTTTACAGGATGGTTCAATACCTGTGGTTTGGTGAAAATCTGTCAGCAGCTTTTCAATAGCTGATTTGAGAGATTGCCCTTGCAAAGGATTTGAACGTAAAAGAGAAAGCGATCGCCGAATTTCTAGCAGCGCCTCAGCGCCCAATTCCTTTGCCTGTTTGAGAAATGTTAATGCTTTGTCATTATTTGATTCCCAGAACAACAAGGTGTTGTTAATCTGAATAGTTTGGGCAACTAGAGTGTGTCCTAACCCATCATGAATTTCGCGGGCAATTCGATTGCGTTCCTGCAAGGTTGCCTGATCTTCAATCCGTAGCGCATACTGACATAGCTGTTGATTGGTAATCTCTAATTGCAGATGGGCAATTTCTAACTGCTCTCGACTTTGGCGCTCTGCAAGCAGAGCATTGATTAACAATAAAGCGAATACTAACGTTAAGCTAAACAATAATATATTACTTAATCGCCAATCCAAAGACATAGCGATCAGCTTTTCTCTCATAAACTTATCAGGTACAATCGGTCTTGATAAAACCAGTGTTCCATAAGTAAGCAGAGATAAACCCAAGACAAGCAACTGTCCCGATCGCTTAAATATTAGACAACTCCGCATCACCAATACTAGACACAGCAGGAAAACGGAGCGACTAGATAAGCTATGTTGAGTTGTTGGCAGCAAAATTAAACCGAATTCGAGGGCTGTATAAAATAATTTTGTTTCTAGCTTCACCATCGGTAGTCTAAAACCCATCATGCTGAAAGTTGCGATCGCAACAACTCGTAACAGCAACGACCAGGACAACTCAAACGGCAGCACAACTTCCATAAACACTGCCGTGGCTAATAACAGCCACTCTAGGTAAAGCAACAGACGAAACGATGGGTAGGTCAAGAGAACCATAGAACTGTTCCAACTCAATGGCCTTTTTAACAAAACCATAGGTATTTTCACAATTTTAGAATGAAACTCTTCTTCCTATATAACGAATCTCTTTCTAGTATGAATAGAGCCGTTCCGACTGATTAAGCATTCCTAAATTAGGAAAAAAGTCACAATAACTTGAGTACTTTTTTACTGGTCAGGTTAGGAATTCTAGCTCATGCACAAATCTATCCCAACTTTTAAGATTAGCTGGTGTAAGCCAAGTAGCGACTTTTTAAACATTCTCTCAGATAAGCACTCGTATTACACACAACAAAAACCAGAGAAGTCAATGATTAAAAAACAGATAATTTTACCAACTCTTTTATTTGCAACTATCCTCGTTGGAGGAATCACAGGTTGCACCAGTTCTAAGTCTCCCGATGTGTCTCAAGGTGACAACTCTGGGACAAAGGTGTCTGATACCAACACTTCTGCACCAAGCTCTCCTAGAGCGAATACGCCGGAACGCGCCCAGAAGCGCGAAGCAATTCGCCAGCAAGTTGAGGCAGTTCTGACTCCAGATCAAGTGAAGGAATTGTCAGCGAAATTGCAACAAGGTGAAAAAATGCGGAAAGCAGTGTTTAGTCTGAATCTCACGGCTGAACAAAAGACTAAAATTCAGGATATTTTTAAGACTGCCTATCCCCGCCGTAAAGGGTAATCTCAAGATAATTCCTAGTAGTTTTCTCAAACAGAATTCGGGAGTCAGAATACCCTTTCCGAAAAACAAGCTACAGAATGAATTCTATCTGTATTATTCTTTAATAGTTAAAGTATGTTCAAGCAAAAATTGATCGTCAGGATAGAACTCGCCGTTATTGCCACAATCCTGACAGGAACTAGTCTCTACACTTCTAAAGTTCTAGGTAAAACTCAAGCTACCCCTCAAAAGCTAGTAGATGAAGTGTGGCAAATCCTAGATAAAAATTATGTTGATGCCAACTTCAACCATCAAGATTGGAAAGCAATTCGACAGCAGTATCTTAGCCGCTCYTATAGTTCTAAGAAACAGGCTTATGGTGCAATTCAAGAAATGGTGGCTAAATTAGGCGATCGCTACACGGAGTTTTACGACCCCCAGGAATTTAAAGCCCTAAATAGCGATATTTCTGGCAACCTCAGTGGTGTAGGGCTGGAACTGGCAGAGAATGAAAAGACTAAAGCTTTAACTGTTGTTGCCCCAATTGAAGGAACGCCTGCTTTTAAAGCGGGTATTTTGCCGGGTGATTTAATTGTCCAAATTAACGGTCAAATAACTCAGGGAATGAAAATAGAGGATGCCGTTAAGCGGATTGTGGGCCCGGTGGGAACCAAAGTAGTACTCACGATTAAACGGGGTAGCCAATCCCAAACTTTCAAGCTTACCCGTGCCAATATTGCTATCCATCCTGTAACTTACAACACCCAAACAACGAGAGTCGGTAAGATTGGTTACATTCGTTTACCAGAGTTTACGCAAACTGCACCCGCCCAGATGCATCGGGCAATTGAAGCACTAGAAAAACAACAGGTGCAGGGCTACGTATTGGATCTGCGTTCCGATCCAGGTGGACTGCTGGATGCGAGTTTGCAAATTGCCAGTATGTGGTTAAAGCAAGGAGCGATCGTGTCTTTGGTAAATCGAGATCAAGTTAAAGATAGCTATAATGCGTCGGGACATCCTCTCACCAACAAACCCTTAGTGATACTAGTCGATAAGGGATCTGCCAGCGCCAGCGAAATTCTGTCGGGAGCGCTGCAAGATGATAATCGCGCCACGTTAGTAGGAACTCGCACCTTTGGGAAAGGTTTAGTTCAAGCCGTAGAGCCACTGGATGATGGTTCGGGGCTGAAACTAACGATCGCCAAATACTACACACCGAAAGGTCGAGATATCAATCATGTCGGCATTGCACCAGATATTAACGTGGAGTTAAGCGAGGCACAACAGAAAGCATTAGTAGAAAACCAAACCTTGGGGACATTAGCCGATCCTCAGTATGCTAGCGCCGTTGCCGACTTGAGCAAATTGATTCAGTCCGGGGCCAATAGTGTGAGTTTGCAGGGTGAGAAATAAGTATACGGATACTTTTGACAATATTTACCATCGTCCCTTTCAATCATGTCAACCCGCAAACCCCAACGACTTCAAATGTGTGAACCAGTTCCAGGTTTGCAAACCTTGGTTAAACTGAGTAATACTGCTTTAGTGCGGACAGTAATAACTACTGTTACCCACCATCAGCTAGCGATCGTCGGAGTTGTATTTGTTGCTACCCTGCTTTTTGCGATGCGGGAAAACGCCCCTTGGTTGACAGTGCCTAAACAGGTGGCAATTGAATTCTTTTCTGCTGTATCCCAATCGTTAGCTGCTTTATTGGGGGTATTAATTGTTTTCCTCACCTTTACTAGTCAGTTAATCGCTCAAAGACGGCATGAAGATTACTATACACTTCAGATCCAGATTGACCAACTCATTCGTCTAACTCAGTCTCTTCCCACCGAACTCAGTAATTTGGATCAAACTCTAATAGCACTGATTAACTATTTAGTTCCCTTGCATTTAAAGGATTTTCCAATCTGGGAAAATAGTCCCCAGATGCTACCTGTAGAAAAGCTTTTAGATAATTTCAAGAATGAAGATGAATGGGCGCAAGTGCAGCCAGAATGCTCATTAGCTACCCATTTACACCGACAACAAATTTTACTTGTCATCAATAATATGGAAGAGATATTGGAGGGATTTTCCAGACTTTACAATCGCATCCTGGAGATCAGCCGTTTTATTCTCGCGATCGTTAAGTTGTCATTTCTTCTAGGAGTCTCTCTCCTGTTTTTGCTGTTATTTGGCATTATCGATTTGCAAAGGAAGTTTCCGGATCTCAGTTTACCTGTAATTGTTTCTCTAGCAATTTGGGTGTTGATAGCTCTTTTAGAGCTAGTGCTTGATACCTGGTTTTTTTATAAAAATCTTTATGGTTCTTCGAGTCACTATCTGCGATTTTTTCCTAATCCAAAAGACCCTAATTAATAGGCAGAGACTAACTCACTATGAGTAACTTAACATTCTCAGATACTAAAGCTAGTAACACAAACAAAGCTACAACTGATACAATCCGTGCTTATCTGAAAGAAATTGGCAGGATACCTCTGTTAACCCAGGAGCAAGAAATTATTTTTGCCCAAGAAATTCAGCAGATGATGATAATACTTGCTGAATCAGAAAAACTGGCTGTTGAATTAAAGCGTACACCCACACTGTCAGAATGGGCGAACCAGATGCAGTTAAGCGAACAGGAACTACTTCAGCAGCTAAATCAAGGGAAAAAAGCCAAGCAGAAAATGATGACGGCTAATCTGCGGCTGGTGGTATCAATTGCCAAGCAATATCAGAGACGTAACTTAGAACTGATGGACTTAATTCAAGAAGGTACATTAGGTTTGGAAAGAGGGGTTGAGAAATTCAATCCGGCTTTAGGATACAGGTTTTCAACCTACGTTTACTGGTGGATTCGTCAAGGAATTACCAGAGCGATCGCCCAGCAAGGACGCGCGATTCGATTACCCATTCACATCAATGAAAAATTAAACAAAATTAAGCGTGTTCAGCGAGAGCTATCTCAAACACTAGGTCGTATTCCCACCAGTACAGAAATTGCTAATGCACTTTCTTTAAAACCTAGTCAGATTCGAGAATTTCTGCTTTTGGCTCGTCAAACGATCTCTCTCGATATTCGAGTTAGCTCAGAAAAAGATTTAAGATTACAAGACTTAATAGAAGATTATAGGTATTCTTCTAATAGCTATGCCACAGAGGAATCTCTCAATCAGGAGGTTGAAAGTTTATTATCAAATTTGTCTCGCCAACAACAAGAAATATTAATTTTGCACTTTGGGTTGACAGACGGAGAAGAACTTTCTCTAGAACAGATTGGTCAACGTCTGGGTATTAGTCGAGAACGAGTCCGGCAGATAGAAAAACAAGCTCTCAAACTTTTACAGCAGCAGTTAAGTAATTATTGAAAATGAATTCAGAAGGCAGAATCAATTAGTACGGAATAACGTAGACGTTTCTCTACGAGACGCTACGCGTAGCTTGCTTCCCGTTCGCAAAGCGTCCCGTAGGGAAGGGTACGGCTTGCCGCAGGCTACCGCAGAGGCGCAAAGGACACAGAGAAATGAGAGTTTGAGAGATATTTTACGTAAGTCTGATCATACTGAATTTTGACTTCTGTTAGCAGTAGCTGGACATTTAGCCCGTCCTGAATTCTGTTTTTAATCAACTAAAATCCAGTGGAGGTTCTGATGAACCATGAAATTACTAGTGAGAGTTTGACTGAAAACGAGAACAGTATAGAGCCGAAGTTACCGCGATCGCCAAAAAAGAGAAAGATTCGTTTGGTCATTTTGGGCGTGCTGTTGCTGGCTGGGCTGGGTATTTTTGGTATCCATGCAGGTGCAGCCAAGTCAGACAAAACTGAAAAATCTGGGCGTAATAAGCAGCAAGTCACACCTGTAACCGTGGCAATGGTGACACAAAAAACGGTTCCGGTGCAATTGCAGGCGATCGGGAATGTGCAATCGGGTTCTACGGTATCGATTACGCCCGAAGCTAGCGGACGGATTATTGGGGTTTATTTTAAGAAAGGTCAAGATGTGAAAAAGGGACAACTTTTGTTTACCCTGGATGACCGATCGCAAACTGCTGCAATCCAGCAAGCTCAAGGAACTGTTGCCAAAGACCAAGCTTCGGTACAGCAAGCCAGAGATGCATTAGCCAGAGACTTGGGTCAGGTAGACCAAGCGAGAGCCACTTTAATTAAAGACCAAGCCTTGGTGCGACAAGCCCAAGCTAATTTGGCCAAGGATCAAGCCCAAGCAGAATTTGCTCAGGGACAGAGCGATCGCTATAGTGCATTGTACAAAAAGGGCGCGATTAGTTTAGATCAAGCACAGCAATACGTTTCTAACAGCAAATCGGCTACAGCAACTCTGCAAGCAGATCGAGAAGCGATCGCTAATGCTGAAGCAGTTTTGAAAAGCGATCGCGTGGCGCTGACTAATGCCGGCGCAGTTGTCAAAGGGGATCAAGCTGCGATCGCTAATGCTCAAGCTGTTGTCCGTTCTGACCAGGGAGCATTAGACAATACCAAAGTGCAATTATCTTACGCCAAAATTTATGCACCGATTGATGGCCGCGCTGGCAATATTCTGGTGACTTTGGGCAACGTGGTACAAGCTAACAGCACGACTCCACTTGTTACCTTGACCCAAATTCGCCCGATTCAAGTTGCTTTTTCCATTCCCGAAACAAATCTGCCCCAGGTACAAAAGTATATGCAGAATGGCAAGCTGAAGGTAGATGTGACATTCCCCAACGATCAAGCTCATCCTGCACCAGGTGTTTTGACTTTTGTCAATAATACGGTCGATAACACCACAGGGACAATTCAACTGATTGGCGACTTTGATAACACTCAGGGACACTTGTTTCCCGGTCAATTTGTGAACACAACGCTAACCCTGACCGAACAACCCAATGCAACAGTTGTACCTTCTCAAGCCGTGCAGAATGGCCCCGATGGCCAGTTTGTCTTTGTAGTTAAGCCAGACATGACGGTGCAAAATGTCCCAGTTACAGTTAGCAGCACCATTAATGGACTAGATGTGGTTGAGAAAGGGCCGCAACCAGGCGATAAAATTGTCACCGATGGTCAAGCGAATCTTGTTTCGGGTAGCAAAATCCGCATTAAAACAGGCGGCAATGACTCAAATGGAAATTCCTCGAAGTCAAGAAGAGGAAGAGGGGCAGGGGGCAGAGGGCAGGGGGGAGAATCATGAACCTTTCGGAACCATTTATCCGTCGCCCGATCATGACGACTTTGGTGATGACGGCGATTTTGATTTTCGGTTTTATGAGTTATCGCTTGCTGCCAATCAGCGATTTACCCAGTGTGGATTATCCCACAATTCAGGTAAGCGCCTCCCGACCGGGGGCTAGCCCTGAAACGATGGCAGCATCAGTTGCTCGTCCTTTAGAGAAGCAATTTTCCAGCATTGCTGGACTAGATTCGCTCAATTCAACTAGCACTCTGGGACAGACTCAAATTACACTGCAATTCAACTTGAGTCGCAACATTGATGATGCAGCGCAGGATGTAGAAGCAGCCATATCAGGAGCATCGGGGCAAATTGCGACGGATTTACCCAATCCTCCCACCTACAGCAAGGTTAACCCCGCAGATCAACCGATTCTTTACCTTTATTTAGACTCTCCCACTCTACCGCTTTCCCAGGTAGACAATTATGCCGAGACTTATTTGGCGCAAAAGCTATCTACCATCAATGGGGTAGCACAGGTAGCTGTCTACGGTTCCCAAAAGTATGCCGCTCGAATTCAACTCGATCCTCAGCAATTGGCAGCGCGGCAAATTGGGTTAGATCAGGTGGCGACGGCGATTCAACAGGGTAACGTCAATTTACCTACTGGCAGTCTTTCGGGAAATCATAAGAATTTTACAGTCCAGACTAACGGGCAACTTGAGGATGCAGCTGCTTATCGCCAACTGATTGTGTCTTATAAAGAAGGAACGCCCATCTATCTTAATCAACTGGGTAGGATTATTGACAGTGTAGAAAATGACAAAGTAGCAAGCTGGTACAACAATACCCGCGCCATTATTCTCACCATTCAAAGACAGCCCGGAACCAATACGGTACAAGTCGTAGACACGATTAAGAATTTGCTGCCAAAGTTACGAGAGCAAATTCCGGCATCCGTGGAAATTGGGGTTCTCTACGATGCATCTCAGTCCATTAGAGATTCAGTAGATGATGTCAGATTTACGTTGATTTTGACGATCGCTCTAGTTATCTTAGTCATTTTCATCTTTTTGCGGAACCTCTCGGCGACGGTGATTCCCAGTTTGGCGTTACCCGTTTCGCTAATTGGTACTTTTGCAGTGATGTATTTGCTGCACTACTCACTAGATAACTTGTCGCTGATGGCGTTGACCCTTTCAGTGGGTTTCGTCGTGGATGATGCGATCGTTATGCTGGAAAATATCGTCCGTCACATGGAAATGGGGGAACGTCCGTTAGAAGCAGCGTTGAATGGGTCGAGAGAAATTGGTTTCACTATTCTGTCGATGACCCTTTCTTTGGTTGCAGTCTTCATCCCCATGTTGTTCATGAGTGAAGTACTAGGGCGATTATTTCATGAATTTGCTGTGACGATCGCAGTTGCAATTCTGGTATCTGGTTTTGTGTCTTTGACTCTGACTCCGATGTTGTGCAGCCGTTTTCTGCGTCCTGTAGATCATGCTAATCAAAGTCGCTTATATCAAGCTTCCGAATATGTATTTGATCGCTTCCTGGGTCTGTACGATTGGAGTCTGAAAAAAGTTTTAAAATATCATCGCACCACGATGATTTTATCTGTCTTTCTATTGGCAGTGACAGTTGGGTTGTTGGTGATAGTTCCCAAAGGCTTTATTCCTAGCGAAGATACCGGACAAATTACAGGCATTACCCAAGCAGCCGAAGATGCGTCCTTCGATAATCTTGTTCAGCATCAGCAAACAGTTGCTAACCTGATCCGCCAAGACCCAAATGTAGATACAGTCAACTCTAATATTGGGGCAGGAGCCAGTGCTAGTGGCGGTGGAGCAGCAGTTGCAGCTAATTCTGGTAGTTTGTTTATTCGGTTAAAACCGCGATCGCAGCGCCAGCTTGCTGCTGACGAAATCATTCAACAGTTGCGAACCAAACTTGCCACTGTTCCAGGCATCCAAGTATTCTTACAAAATCCGCCAGCGATTCCCATTGGTGCCGGGCAAAGCACAGGACTTTATCAAGTTGCACTCCAAAGTTCTGATGTTAAACCCTTACAAGAATATGTTCCCCAACTTGTTGTCAAGATGAAGGAGATGACAGAACTCCAGGATGTCAACAGCGATTTACAATTTGCTTCCCAGATTCAAATTGACATTGACCGCGATAAAGCCTCAACTTATGGCATCACTGCCGAGCAAATCGAAAATACCCTCAGAAGTGCCTACGGTTCCTACCAAGTGTCAACCATCTATGCAGCGACCAATGAGTATCAGGTAATTTTGGAATTAGCACCACAGTATCAGCAGGATATCAACGCACTTTTGACATTGTATGTTAACTCCAGCACTGGAGTGGCAGTTCCTCTGAAGACATTCGCCAAACTATCTCAGGGAGTCGGCCCGTTAATGGTCAATCATAACGGTCGGATGAACGCTGCCACCATTTCCTTTAACCTCGCTCCCGGTGTGTCCTTGGGAAATGCCAACGAAGAGATTCAAAAACTGATCGATCGGGTAATTCCTGCCAGTATTAGCACCAGCTTTCAGGGCGCTAGCCAGGTATTTCAAAGTTCACTGCCGAGTTTGGGTTTACTGTTAGCGATCGCCATCCTCGTAATTTATCTGATCCTTGGCGTTCTCTACGAAGATTTCATTCACCCAATTACGATTCTTTCCGGTTTGCCGTCAGCAGGTTTTGGGGCATTGTTAACGCTGATAATATTCCATGTCGAACTCAATGTTTATTCCTTTATCGGCATAATTCTCTTAGTGGGCATCGTTAAGAAAAACGGGATCATGATGGTGGATTTTGCAATTGTTGCCCAGCGAGAAGAATTGAAAAAACCGTCTGAGGCAATTTATCAAGCCTGTTTGGTGCGCTTCCGTCCGATTATGATGACGACGATGGCAGCATTAATGGGAACCTTACCCATAGCGATCGGATTTGGGGCTGGTTCCGAATCCCGCCGTCCTCTAGGGATTGCAGTTGTGGGCGGACTGGTGTTTTCTCAGATATTGACCTTGTATTTAACACCCGTGTTCTATATTTATATGGAATCGTGGCGGAAGAAGCTCAATGAAGTTAAGTTCCGGCGGGTATTTTCATTTACAGGGGGGCGATCGTGATGTTTAACAAGCAATATTAGTCTTTCAGACCTACTCGATTTAGCATCAATTCTGCAAAGTAAGGCTACAGATTAAAATAATTAGTAATTATCAATTACTAATTACGAAATAGCACCACACTAAAATTTAGATATTAGCGTTTTTGGAATAATTACACTATGACTTTAGCACTAGAACAAGAAATTCCTCCCTTAAGTGAAGATGCAACAGGTGCAATTCGGGTAGGTAATACAAGGGTTTTGCTAGAACTGGTAATTCGTAGCTTTCAAGATGGTGCATCCCCTGAATCTATTGTTGGGCGTTACTCATCCTTGTCATTATCTGATGTATACCTGACAATTGGTTACTACCTCCGACATCGAGATGCTGTGGAATTATACCTCGAACAACGCGAACAATTAGCTGAATCTGTTCATCAACATCTGTCAAATGTTCAACCTGATTTGAGCCTAATTCGTTCTCGCTTATTAGCCCAGCAATAATTTTAAAAAATATCAATGCTGAAGTTATTGAGCGATGAGAATTTCAATGGCGATATTGTGCGAGGACTATTTCTGCGTCAACCGAATCTTGACTTACTTCGCGTTCAGGATGTTGGTTTGCAGGAGGTAGATGACCCAGCAATCTTAAATTGGGCAGCAGCAAGCGATCGCATAGTCCTCACTCATGACCGGGCAACGATGCCAGATTTCGCTTACGAGCGATTGTTAAAGGGAGAGCAAATGTTGGGTTTGTTCGTAGTCAATGATCGGATGCCAATTAGACAAGCAATTGACGAATTGCTGCTGCTGGTTAATTACAGCGATCAGTTGGAGTGGAAAGGGATTGTCCTATATTTGCCCTTATGAAATATAGACCAATACCGTTCAGTTAGGTCAAAAATCAGTAGCCAAAATCCACATTTCTGGGATAACAAAACCCATGAACCTTTCAGAACCCTTCATCCGTCGTCCAGTCATGACCACCTTGGTGATGATCGGTATTCTCATCTTCGGTCTGATGAGTTATTTACTATTACCCATAAGTGCTTTACCCAACGTTGAATATCCTTTTATATCTGTCTCTGCTAGTCTCCCAGGTGCCACCCCAGAAACAATGGCATCTTCGGTCGCCGCACCCCTAGAAAGACAGTTTACCGAAATTGCTGGACTCAATTCATTCAATTCCACCAGTTCAACTGGCAGCACCAACATCTCTCTACAATTTGACTTTAGCCGCAGAGTTGAAGATGCCGCCAAAGATGTGCAGGCAGCCATCTCCGCCGCCGCCGGACAACTACCCGCCGGAATGCCTCACCCGCCCACTTACCGCAAAGTCAACCCCTCTGTTTCACCAGTTCTCTTCCTCTATATGTATTCTGAGACACAGCCAATCTCGACAGTAGATGAATACGCGGAGGTAACAGTTGGTCAGCCAATCTCGATGATTGATGGTGTTGCTCAGGTACAGGTTTTTGGTCAACAGCAATATGCAGTCCGCGTTCAGGTTGACCCGCGAGAGTTGGCATCAAGGGGAATTGGTCTAAATCAGGTAAAAACTGCCATTCAACAAGGAAATGTCAATTTACCAACAGGTAGTCTGTCTGGAACTTACAAAAGTTATACAATTCAGGCAAATGGTCAACTCACCGACGCTGCCAGCTATCGCCAGTTGATTGTAACCTACAAAAATGGTGCGCCTGTGCGACTCCAGGATTTGGGACAGGTGATTGACAGCGAACAAAACGTCAAAGTCTCAAATTTGTATAGCGATCGCAAGGTGACAAACCGCCATTCGGTTGTTCTTGCTGTACAGCCACAGCCTGGTGCTAATACTGTAAATATCGTTGATGCCATCCAGAAACTTTTACCTACACTCCGCGAACAAGTTCCCAAATCCATTGAGATGGGAATTATGTACGATCGCTCCCAAACAATTCGAGCCTCTGTCAGTGATGTAAAATTTACCTTGGTTCTCTCGGTTTGTCTAGTTGTCTTAGTAATTTTCTTATTCTTACGTGATACAACTGCGACGCTGATACCCAGTTTAGCCTTACCTATAGCGATCATTGGCACTTTTGCGGCGATGTATCTGTCGGGCTTCTCCCTAGACAATCTCTCCCTCATGGCATTGACCCTTTCTGTGGGCTTTGTGGTGGATGATGCGATCGTGGTGTTGGAAAATATCGTCCGTTATCGGGAAATGGGCGAATCTCCCCTAGATGCGGCATTGAAGGGATCGAGGGAAATCAGCTTCACCATTTTGTCCATGACTCTCTCCCTGGTGGCGGTGTTCATCCCCATCATGTTTATGAGTGGAATAATCGGTAAATTATTTCATGAATTTGCCGTGACGATCGCTGTGGCAATTTTAGTTTCGGGTTTTGTTTCCCTCAGTCTCACCCCAATGTTATGCAGTCGTTTCTTAAGTTCATCCCATCAACAAAGACCAAATTTGGTGTATCGAGTCTCAGAACGAGCATTTGATTTACTACTGCAAGGATATGATTGGACGCTCAAGCCGATCTTAAAATACCGCCTGATGACACTCATCGGTTCTGGCATTTTGCTGGTAATGACCGTCTATTTGTTCGTCATCGTTCCCAAAGGCTTTATTCCCACCGAAGACACCGGACAACTTATGGGGAATACGAAAGCAGCACAAGATATTTCTTTTGATGATATGCGTCGTCACCAGCAAAAGGTTGTTGACATTATTCGTCAAGATCCCAATATTGAAGCGGTTGATTCAATTGTGGGTGCAAGCGGTCCTAATGCCTCCGTCAACTCTGGGCGAATTACAATTCGGCTCAAGCCACGTTCTCAACGTCAACTGAGCGCCGACGAAATTATTCAAGAGCTAACCCCCAAGTTAAGGCGGACAACTGGGATTAAGACATTCCTCCGCTCTCCACCAGCTATTCCCATCGGTGGACAACAAACTAATTCTACTTATCAGTTCACATTGCAAAGTTTAAATCTGCAAGACTTGCGCCAATACGTTCCTAAACTTGTAGATAAAATCAAAACCCTACCAGGACTCCAGAACGTTGACACCGATTTACAACTCAGCACTCCCCAAATCCAAGTCAAATTTGACCATAACAAAGCTGCAACCCTTGGCATTAGCGCCCAACAAGTTGAACAAACTCTCAGTGCTGCTTATGGTTCTAGCCAGGTTTCAACTATTTATACTCCAAATGACCAATTTTATGTAATCTTAGAAGTAAAACCGGAGTTTCAACGAGATCCCACTGCCCTATCGATGCTCTATGTGCAATCGAGTACTGGGAAACTTGTTCCTCTGAGTGCGATCGCTAATATCACCCAGAATGTCGGCCCCCTGACTGTCACTCACGTTGCTCAACTCCCCTCTTCAACAATCTCTTTTGACACGCTTCCAGGAACGTCTCTAAGTCAGGCTACAGAAGCCATTAAGCAAGCAGCCAGTGAGGTGCTACCCTCAACAATTACCACCAGCTTTCAGGGTTCAGCCCAAACCTTTCAACAGTCTTTCAATGATTTAGGTGTGCTGTTGTTGGTGTCTATTTTAGTAATCTATCTAATTCTCGGTATCCTCTATGAGGATTTCATTCACCCGATTACTATTCTTTCCGGTTTGCCTTCGGCGGGTTTTGGTGCATTACTGACACTGCTAATTTTCCAGGTTGATTTAAACCTTTACTCTTTCATCGGCATCATCCTGCTAGTAGGCATCGTCAAGAAAAATGGGATTATGCTGGTGGATTTTGCAATTGTTGCCCAACGAAAGGAAGGTAAAAACCCCTTTGATGCCATTTATGCCGCTTGCTTGATTCGCTTCCGCCCGATTATGATGACGACGATGGCAGCTTTAATTGGGACACTCCCTATTGCTCTGGGAACAGGAGTCGGTTCAGAAGCGCGTCGTCCTTTGGGGATTGCGATCGTTGGTGGATTGCTGTTTTCTCAGATATTGACTCTCTATCTAACTCCAGTGTTTTACATTTATATGGAAACATTGCGGAAAAAGCTTAGTATACAAACCTCAAATAGTCCAATTGAAGTCAAATGAAGACTTGACGAAGGAGCAGATTCTCAAAAACAGAAAGCTATAGAAACTTTGCTACAGGCACTGTAGTTATTGGCGGGAGCTAGCTTGTGTTGATTTTTTCGCCAACACAAGCTTTCAAAAAATAGGTTACTTGTGTTGACATTTTAACTTCCAAGCAGCATAAAAAGCAGCGCTCATAAATACACTGAATGTTAGCTCGACTTTATCCATTTTTTTCACAACGCGATCGCTTAAGCTGAAACCTTTGTAGGGCAGTAGTTTTAGTTTTTTAACTTCATCGATAATCTGTGACATGGAAAAAGTATTTGCCAAAAAGCTAGGGTTTTTGCCGGATAAAGAAAGCCAGTTCTTAATTTTGGATAAAGTCGAGCTAAACAGTAACTAATGCCTTTAATTCCTCAGTTTTTAATCTTGGCCCATAGGATGTAACAATCTTAGAAGCTGCGGTCGATGCCAATTTTCCGGCTTCTTCATAGCTCATACCTTGGGTAATTCCATAGAGGAAAGCTCCTGCATACATATCTCCTGCTCCTACTGTATCCACAGCTTTTACTTGAGGTGCAGTGATTTCGATTAATTTCTGACCATCAAATACAACTGAACCCTTGGCACCGCGAGTAATGGCAAATTTCTTACTCAGGGTTTTTAGTTTGTCTACAGCTACTTGAAAATCTTGTGTGTCTGCTAGTTCTAATGCTTCACTTTCATTAGCAAAAATCAAGTCTAAACCAGGACCAATGATGTCTAATAAACCATCTTTAAAAAATTTTACCATGTTGTAATCAGATAGGGACATGGTAGTTTTTACTCCCGCTTTTTCAGCTATTTCTCTAGCCTTTATAGCTGCTTCTTTTGCTGTGGGAGAAGTCACTAAATATCCTTCGATATATATATATTCTGAATCAACGATTGCTGATGATACTAATTCTTGTGTAGAAAACTTTTCAGTAATTCCCAAAAATGTATTCATGGTGCGATCTGCATCGGGAGTTACTAACACTAAACATTTACCTGTAATTCCTGATTGGCGGCCGCCATTTTTTAAGTTGGTATCTACCTGAGAGTTGAGTAAATCTTCGATGTAAAAGTCTCCAAATTCATCATTAGCCACTTTGCAGGAATAAAAAGCTTTTCCTCCTAGTTGACTAATCGCCACTATTGTGTTCGCTGCTGAACCTCCACAACTCTTATGGCAATGAAGATTTTTAAGATTTTCCAAAATATGATTTTGACTGTCTTCATCTAGGAGTGTCATTACACCTTTATCAATCTTTAGCTCTTGTAGTAACTCTGGAGATACTTCGTATTCTATATCTACTAAGGCATTACCTACACCATAAACATCATATTTCTTGCCCATTGTTTATCTCCGAGAATAATTTCTGTCTGACTTGAACAGAACTGATAATAACAGATAGGCAACAGATAAGAGTTACTTGGTCATAATTTCGTGGACTCGCATCTTTTTAAGGTCTTTTCCCAAATTTCTTACAAAGAAATCAAAAAAAAGGGATCAGAAAATGCGAAAATCTATATTTAGAAAGCATTTCAACAGTTATAAAGCATCAACTACGAGACACGCAATCGCCCTGTACTATGTCCTTTGCGCGTCTCGAAGAGAAGGCACTTTTTCCGCCGCGTCCCTTGCACAAAATGAATTATCTTCAACTTCAGCGATGTCTAGCAAGATGTCTTACCCACTTGTTCCACATCGACCCTATCCTCACTGGGCCGATGCTTATCAGATCAATTTGGGCGATCGCTTTGATTTTTGGCTTCAACCAGGGCAACCTGTTAAGTATGAAATTCGCATTGAACAAACTACGCGTTCCGGAGTCACCTATACATCTGGAATGAAAATTGGTTTCGTTGTAGATAAAGTTACTCATTCTCCTGATATTCAATACTACTCAGGAACGACACTAACAAATCTCTTAAGGCTTATAAAATCGCTTATCTCAAAGAGGCAATCCGAACGTGGATTGGAGTTAAGTCACCGGAAGCTATATTTGTGGCTGCTTGTAAGGAGAAAAGAAAGCCGGAGGCAGCACAGGTCAAGTCCAAATCGGATGCGAAAGCTTTGTTTAAATAGGCAAGGCAACAGAGGATTGCAATTGCAATGTTGGGGGAATATGTGTATATGCGCCTTGGGTGAGGTTGTGGCGTTGCAGGAGATGATGCGGCGGTTTCCTTTGAATAGTAGTAAGGTTACTAAAGTCAGATGACAAGAAAAATTACATCGCTAATCGCCGATTCCCATACCAGTGACTCAAATCATCCTCAATCGCTTCAAGAATCGCAATCGCCTCAGTTATCGATTTTGAAGAAGCAGCTAAAAGTGCAAACGCTTGCTCAACCCTTTGCTGATAGTCGATAGGGCAAATAGCAAACGTACTTGCGATTGCCACCGCACCTTTTTCATTCAACAGGTAATCTTCATTGAGGGCGAATAAAACCTGATTCATACACGCCACACTGCGGAAACAACAACCTGCTGCGTAAACAACATCATCGCGTGCGATCGCTTTTTTTGCAACCACCAGCGAGAAACTGATCTCCCAGGCGAAAGTATCAATAGTTGCCTGTTTCAGCCCAACTGGATAAGGCTTTGTGTTGAGCTTCAAAGCTTCTAAAGCACCGTCCGGGTCGTGAAGTACCTGACAAATAGCAATTTCGCCCATATAAATCGAGGATACAAAACCATGAGGATGTCCTGGTTGATAATCAATAGTAATTTGTCCAACATGGCAATCATCAATCACACGATTGACCTTCGCCAAATCGCGATAGAGAAAATCTACACCTACACCTTGAACTTGTAGCCAACCGCCGCCGTTAATCCATTTTCCCCATTCACCAATCGCAGTAATCAAATTTACCCGATGGTTATCATCAAGCTCACAGGCGAAGCGATTTAGAGCAATTAAATCGGGCGGGTTTTCTGAATTATAATAAATTCCCAAATCCACATCTGACTTATTGGTGTGGTTGCCCCGTGCCCGTGAACCGCCCAATGAGATGGCTGTAATTCCCTCAATTGACCGCAAACTTGAAACAATATGGTTGATGAATTGAGGCGATTCCTGATTCATAGAGCGATTGTTACATTCCTATCGCTGTCATTTTATATTTTAAAGGCATCGCTACTTAAAAGCTTGTCAAGATTCCTCGAATAGGCGATCGCCTTTATGTAACCGATAAGCGATTTGATAGGTTTGTCCAAGAGATCGCATAGTGGGAGAATGGGCTGCTAAATACCGAGCAGCAGCAACTAATACATGAATCCTAGCAGGAGTGTCACCTAATAGAGAATACTGACGAAAAGCGGCTTCTATTTCTTGAATTACATGAAAATCACGGTTTTCTCTAAGCATCATTTTCCCCAGCATCGCCATGAGTCTTTCAGGATTACCACCTTGATATAAATAATTTGCTACTAATTGCCCTGTCTGGTTTACTTGCTGATGACGGTTTAATAAATCTGGTAGCTGTTGGAGTAATTGTTCGGGATTTTGCACGATGTTTTGAGGTGCTGGCAGACGTGCTGCTGGGACATTCAAAAAACGATTTAAATACACACTCATCGCTGCATCAAACACACCTCTTAGTAATTCGACTGTTGGTACTCTTCGTAAAGCTTGATGTACGGCATTTGCAAACGTAAATGGATGGTGGGCTGAATTCCAATCTCCAAAGTCATTATTAGTGTGGAAACGAGCTACTCGTAATGCTGCTGTATAAGTAACTACACCAGCTAATTGTTCTTCAGTACAACCTGCTGATAGTGCATTCAACAGCGAGTCTGCGATCGCTTGTGGGTCTTCACCTAATAAAATTGGTACTAGTCCATCTGCTTGTGACCAACTTCCTTGTCGAGATTTTCCCACACTTAATACAGTCGGTAATTGCTCAAAAGCCGACTCTAATATTGCCACCAAATCTACAGGGTAGCGCCAGGAATTGGATTCTTCCATCCGGGAAGCATTGGCTAAACCTGAAACTAGACTAGGCAGAATTGATTCTGCTGCTTGCCAAGCTATAGCATCAAGTGCTTCTAATGCTTTATTGATAAAATCAAGCGTATGCCCAACATCAAGATAACGACGATCCGTAGCAGCACAGAACAGCATATCTGCTATTTGCTTTGAATTAGCTCCTGAACGAATCGCAGATACTAAACATCTTTGTGCTGCTTCAGCATCCCGTACCTGAATAAATTGGCGAAACCAGTTTTTGAGAGTTGCAAAATCTACTTTAGAGTTGGGTAATGGCTGAACGACAAACTCTGGTGGGGCACCTGCACTATCATTAGCTACTGCCGACAGTCCGTGGAATAAAGCACGGGGTTTGTCTTCTACATCTAGATAAGGTAGTAGATTCATCATGCAGGTATGGATAGTTAAACCCGTACTCCAACCTGCTTTGTTATAACGAGTACCAAATTCTAGCCCCATAAGAAATGGTTCTACCGGATTCACCGCTATATCTAACAGTGCGAGTGTTGATTTGGCAATCACTAAAGAAATATTCTGCTCTAAACCGTCTTGCAGACGTTGGCGGTAGTGAGCATGAGGGTTAACTAGTGGTGCTAAATTTACCCAGACTTCACCATCACGGATTTCTACTCGGAAACAAGGAACATCATCTGCCCACGAGTCAAACGTTCCACCACTCTTGAGATCAAACCGGGCATAATGCCAAGGACAGGTAACAATACCATCTTTGCAAGTGCTTCCTTGTAAGGGAAAGCCCATGTGAGGACAACGGTTATCAATTGCGTAAACTGTATGATTTGAGTAAAATAAAGCAATGGTATGCTTTTCTTTGTAGACTAACAAACTGCCTTGTGCCTGAACTTCTGCAAGTTGAGCAACACGGATATAATCGTCTGGTTTCGTTGCACCTTCAAATATTTGAGTCATTTAATTGCACATAGGTAAATGTCAAAACCCTTATTTCTACTCTGGCAAAGTTTTTCAGCTTTGAGCATTTCTGCATTCTAATTTTTGTTAACTTTAAAATTGGTAACGATGTCTGCCGCAAGTCCTTCGCGTAAAGCACTTCAACTGCTGGCATATTCAAGCACTCGTTCCCACTCCCAACGCTACAAGGCTGCTTTTTCTTCTATCTCAGTTATGTGTTTTTGAAGTTGTTAAGAAAAATTGCTATTTTGTATGGCGTTAACGTGCCAGAAAAGATTGACTCAACCAATATCCAATTGTCCCAAATATAATTATTGATGTTACAGGCATAAACCATACCCCTAAATTGGGATTTTCTGTAGTCGCTAGATGGAATATTTGCCATTCAATGTAAACAAATATCCAAACCATCTCACTTTTTAACCAATCCAACATTGAGCAAGCAATTTGATACTGCTGCAAAGCATTTTGTTCAGTAATTACAACTAGATAATTAAATGTATTAGGATAACGACTAATAAATGTTAAAAGTCCATAAATTGCTAAACCGACAATTGGTAACAACCACAGAACTTTTTTGCTCCCCCAACCATTGGCTTGTCCATCAAATCCAAAGTGGACAGGTATAGTATCCGGTAATGTTGACCAAGCGTGAATAGCGATGCCGAATAATCCCACAAGTCCTACCAGTGCGCTCAAGTTTAGCATCTGTGCCGAATCGAATCCAGGAATTACAATATCAGGTCTAGCATAAATAATGCCAAATAACTTTGGCTCATTCGCTATATATGGTAAACTCAACGGGGTTGTTATCAACCCCGTTGAGTTTACTTTTTACGCTCAAAGTTGCGGCGAATTCGGGGCAGAATCCGGGTTTTGACTTCTTGCAAGAGTGCTGGAATGACGATCCGGCACTTGTGATAGTGATCAAAAAGTTGCTGGCGAAGGGGAGCAACGCGAAAAAGTAAGATCCTCGTGAAATAGGCAGGGGGAGCAAAGAGACATATTTAGTACTTTTTACGAGCGTTACGGATTGCTTATACAACCGATTGACGTTGATGCAATACCTCAAACCATTGCCTCAATTTAGGATACTCTTGCTGCGGCGTTGCTGAATCAAAATATGAATCACGCGATCGCTTCAAGCTTGCGGGCGCGTAGCGCCCGCAGCGCCACAGAGCCATACTTAAGATAATGTATTACTAACCGAATTGAGTATTTCAGCATTTCTTCGGTTTTGGAGTAACAAAAAGTTTTGCGGTAGCGAAGCGGTAGCGACGTTAGGAGCGTCTGTAATCGAGCAAGATAATGTCTTAAACGGCTATTTTCACCTTCTACTCTTGTCATATATGTCTTACTAACAATGTGATCTTCATTGCTAATAAAGCAAGGATACACAGGATAACCATCCGTTACATAGAAGTAAGATTGCCAACACTTGATCACCATCCACAAATATTTAAAAGTTTCTGAACTTCTATCTCCCAAAACCCAAGCTATAATCCCCGCAGCCCTATGATTTACTACTGTCCACAACCAAATTTTGTTTTTTTTGAGCCAAGAAATGTTTCAAGTTCATCAACTTCTGTAACTTCTGGTATTTCACTTCTATAAGGCGTATCTGGTAGAGTACTACCTACTTGTTTCACCCAAATTATAACAGTAGTATGATGTACTTTTTTAACTCTTTCTATAGCGCGGAAACCAGCTCCATTAACGTACATTTCTAAGCACTCACTTTTAATATCTTCCGTGTATCCTTTGCGATCATAAGATTCAATGAACTGACGTTTACAGTCTACACATATGTAATTTTGTTTACCACGCTGCCGCCCATTCTTGCGAATATGATCTGATGAACATCTTGGACATTTCATAGCGATCGCTCTCATTCATATTTCTATTCTGCAACGCCCTTGCTGCCAATTATGGCCAAATCTGAGGCTGTAGTAACCCAACCCTGATATAGCTTCTACGTAATCCAACTTCAAATCAATAGAACTCTTACATCTGCTCATCAGGCTCCACAACTGAACCACAGGCGTAAGAAACTGCAAAAGTCTTTTATGTTCCTCACAAGTTCCTCAAATTATTTCTTTATATTTAAACTGTATGTAAGATGAGGAGCTTTTAAAAAACTCAACGAGCCTAAGTATTAGAGGTTTATATGTTAAAAAAAATTCTGATTGCATTGGATTGCTCTAAGATGGGCAAATATGTTTTTGAACAAGGCTTTGGTTTGCTAAGATGACTGGAGCTAGTTTATTGTGTCTAGACTAAGAAAGCAGGTATCCGCTCAATAAATCGGGGCGAACTACCAGTTCAGGAACGAGTTTACGCCATTTGAGCCTTGTCACTGAGCGATTTACCCCGGATTATTGAGCGGTTACGAAAGCAGAAACCAGTCTAAGTAGATGCTGCATTTATTTGAACTACCTATCTAGGGTTTCTCCCCGCTGGCAGGGCTACTCATAGATGACACCTCTGCCAGCGAATATCTCTGAATCAAACTTATAACCGAGGCGATTGATATGGCAGACATTATCGGAGACAACCAGAATAACACTCTGATTGGCACGTTTGAGAATGACGCTATCCTTGGTCAGGGCGGTGATGATAACCTCTTTGGTCGGGGCGGCAATGATGACCTCTTGGGTGGGGCTGGCAATGACTCGCTTAATGGCGAGGACGGCAATGACCTTCTCAATGGTGAGGACGGCGAGAACACCCTGCTTGGTGGGTTGGGCGATGATGTCCTCCTTGGTGGATCTGGCAATGACCTGCTTGATGGCGAGGAGGATGACGATCAACTCCTTGGCAAAGGCGGTGACGACACCCTGCTTGGTGGGTTCGGTAATGATGCTTTCCTTGGTGGATCTGGCAATGACCTTCTCGAAGGCGGGGACGGAAATGACCGACTCGCTGGAGAAGACGGTAAAGACCAACTCTTTGGCGGGGAAGGGGTTGACACGCTCAATGGCGGGGCTGGCGATGACCAGATTGATGGCGAGGATGGCAATGACAACTTGATTGGTCAGGCTGGCGATGACACCCTCCTTGGCGGGGCTGGCAATGACCGACTCGAAGCAGGGGACGGGGATGACAAAATCTTTGGTGGGACTGGCAATGATACTGCTGACTATTCAAATACCACTGCTGGTGTCACCGTTAACCTAGCGACTGGAACTGCCAGTGGAGGGGCTGGGAATGATGTCCTATTTAATATCGAAGAAGTCTTTGGTTCTGGTTTCAGCGACATTCTAACTGGCGGGCGCGGTAATGACACCCTCTTTGGTAGAGGTGGCAATGACCTGCTTGATGGTGGAGTTGGCAATGACCTGCTTGATGGCGAGGAAGGCAACGATATTGTCCGTGGTGGGGCTGGCGATGACACCTTGCGTGGTGGGACTGGCAATAACCAACTCTTGGGTGGAGCTGGTGTTGATACTGCTGATTATTTCAGTGCCACTGCCGGAGTCACGATCAACCTTGCCACTGGAACCGCTACAGGGCAGGGCAGGAATGATGTCCTGTTGGAGATTGAAAGAATCGTTGGTTCTAGGTTCAATGACACCATCCTTGGCGGAGCTGGCAATGACTTCTTCCTCAGTGGTGGGGACGGGAATGACTTTGTCAATGGTGAGGCTGGTAATGACCGCCTCTTTGGTGATAACGGCAATGACACCCTCCTTGGCGGGGCTAACGACGACTTTATCAATGGCGGGTACGGCAATGACTCCCTGCTTGGCGGTAGCGGCATTGACATCCTGCTTGGTGGGGCTGGCAATGACCTTCTCAATGGTGAGGACGGGAGTGACACTCTCATTAGTAGAGAAGGCAATGATACCCTGCTAGGCGGCAGCGGCAATGACATTCTGCTTGGTGGGGACGGCGACGACCAACTCCAAGGTGGAGGCGGGGATGACCAACTCTTTGGTGGGACTGGCATTAATACTGCTGATTATTTAAATGCCACTGCCGGAGTCACCGTTGACCTTAGCACTGGAACTGCCAGTGGGGGAGATGGGAGTGATGTCCTGTTCAATATCGAGCAAGTCTTTGGTTCTAGTTTTAGCGACTCCCTGATTGGAGGAAGCAGCAGTGATACCCTCTTTGGCAGAGGCGGCAATGACACCTTGCTTGGTGGAGATGGCAATGACTTTCTTGATGGTCAGGAAGGTAATGACCTCGTTTTGGGCGAGGATGGGAATGACAGCCTGTTTGGCGGGGCTGGCAATGACCAAATCGAAGGAGGAGAAGGCGATGACACCCTCCGTGGCGGGGTCGGCAATGACACTCTCCTTGGAGGGCCTGGAAATGATGTCCTCATAGGCGTTGATACTAACGGTTCTGATTCTCCTGGATTAGGGGAGGTTGATACCCTCACTGGAGGACCTGGGGAAGATCAGTTCTTACTTGGAGATGCTACTAATGTCTTCTATGACGATAACAACAATGGAAGTAGTGGTTTGGCAGACTACGCTACCATCACTGGCTTCAACTCCAACGAAGATACAATCCAGCTCAAAGGAACACTGGCAGACTATCGCTTGCAGACTGTGGGAGCGGATACAAGGGTATTTCTGGACAACTCAGGAGAGCTAGATGAACTCATTGGTGTTGTGCAAGCATCGCCTCTGAAGCTTGATAGTGACGACTTCCTGTTCTACGAGAAAGAAGATGCTGGACAAGGGACAAACAACACACTAGCCACTGCTGAGAAGCTAGGTACTTTAACATCAGGTTCAGAAGTTAATACCTCTGCTCAACTGGCAAGACTTCCAGGGAACAATCCTGATTTCGACTTTTTCACATTTTCTTTAGCCAACCCAGGAACTGTGACTATTAGCACGCCGAATTACAGTGGTAACTTTCCAGTTCTCGGCCTATTTAATAGTGCTGGGAACTTACAGAGTTCCAGTACTTCTCAATCAATCACCGCTTCACTAGGGGCAGGTACTTACTCCATTTCAGTAAGTGATTATGATTACTTCCCGCAAAATGGCGGAACTTTCAGTTCTGGCTTTTTTGACCCTGGTTCTTATACGTTAGGAGTCACTGTAGCCTAAAGACAAATGGTACTAAGAAAAGCGGAAACAGTTGCCAATTAAGAAGTTTGCAGTTGTTTACGTAATTCTTATCGAGGTTTTGTCCTTACGGGGGGACAAAAAGGGCTAGGATGCAGATAAAATAAGCATCATAGCCCTTTGTCCTTGAAACTGAACTACCTGGAGCAGCAGCGTTTGTTAGAGCTATTACAAGAGGTGGTTCGGAAAAATCATCCAGTTGCACGTGTATTTTTACGTGCTTCTGAACCAGGCAAAGTGATGAAGATTTTAAGTTGCAGCATTCCCATAGACTGACAATTGTATTTATAATATTATGGAGCGATATCGTAGACATCGCTCCATCAATTCCGAGCAAATAATATTCGGAATCTCATCAGAAGAATTTGATAGTTATCCCTTGCTCAGACTAGATAAACTTTCTTCTACTTCAGCACGATCTGTTGCGTTGGGATTCAGCCGAAGATAAGTCTGGAGGTCGGCAGATGCAGCATCAGACTGACCTAAACTAATTAATACGATCGCCCGATTTTGATATAAGTCTGGATTGTCTGGTGATAAGGCGATCGCAGCTGATAAATCACTCAAAGCTTCTGATAGTTGTCCGAGTTCGTAGTGAAGTGTAGCCCGATTTGCTAATAATAAAGGTTGCTGTGAAATGAAATCAAGTGCTGCATTATAATCTAATAACGCTTCTTCTAGATGTCCACATGCTTCAAATGCTTGGGCGCGAGCAATTAATACTGGAGTCTGAGTAGGCTGTAAATCAAGAGCAACCGAATAAGCTTTGATAGCTTCCTCGATCAGACCTTTTAAGTAATAGCAATGTCCCATATTCATCCAGACTTCATAGTATGGCGGACTAAGTTCAATAGCCTGGTGATAATCGTCCAAAGCATTTTCTAAATGACCCATGCGTTGGTAAGCATTACCGCGATCGTTGTAGTACTCTGAGTAGTTTGGATCGGCAGCGATCGCAGCAGTAAAATAAATCACAGCTTCTTCTAATTCGCCCATTGCTGCATATACTTGAGCAATGTTATAGTCCAAAACTGAGCGATGCAATCGATGTTTACCTTCACTCAAATTATTTTTGAATTCTTCAATTGCCGACTTACAAAGTGCGATCGCTTCTTGAGGAACACCTTGACGGTGTTTAACAAGTGCTAAACCGTTCATATCGAAAGCTGCCATAAAATGTCTATCATCAGCTGGAATATCCGAAGTTGGGTCTGCTAAGATGCTCAGACTGCGATTGAGATAATCTTCAGCTAAAGCGTGGTCGTGTTCCGGCAGAAAGCGAGTATGGAACATTGCCATTATGTAATAAGCTCGAACTAACTGTGCTGGTGCATCAAGTTTGAGGAGAGCTTCTTCTTGAACTATTTGATATGCCTTGGCAATATTTTTTGTTGTTGCGTAGCAATTAAAAAGATTCCCAACCATATTCCATCGCATGTTATTGTCCGTTCCACAAAGATGGTCAAGTTGAGTAGCGACAGATTCACAGTAGACTAATGCATCTTCATAAAAACCTTGATGGTTATAAATTCCTAAAAGTCTTGCTTGCCAAATCAATGCTTTTTCAGGTTGGTCGCTTTTTAACCAATAGGAAACCAGCCGCGGCCCGTGAATTTCAAGTTCAATAGGATCTCTGGCAATTTGTTCTTCCAAATTTTGTGCCAGTTGTGACATTTTCTCTTGAGAAATTACTACTTCTGGTTCTGCTGGTAATTGCAAGCTAATCTTTTGTGCCAAAAACTTCTGGTTTAAGTGAGCGCTCGCAGTTTCACCAGTATTAGGAGGAGTAGCGAAGAGTAAACTTAACTTTAGTTTTTGTCCCCGACGACGAATCAGTTCAGCAAAAAAGCGGCGTACCAAAAATCCTGCTTGCTCATAATCATTACAAGCAATTAGCCAAGGAGAACCATCGGTGTAATCATACCAGGAATCGAGTAAATCGATTACACCATGTACTATCCTATAAGCTCTATCCAAAGGATAATTACGTACCCTTTCATCATCAATAGAACTGTCTGTTAAATTCGGGTTTCGTACCGATATTTGACGCCTTAAAGCAGGCAAAATCATTGCTAATTCATAGCTATGTTTAGTAATTAGATGTGGTGCTTTTGCTTGAATATCTGGTAAAATTTGATTTAGCCATTCATTTAATCCAGCCCATAATCCATCTTCTTGGCTATTAAATGATAGCAGCCAAGTTTTTGCTTTATTTTCTTCACCTACCTGTAACCATTGCTGCAAAACTTCTAACCTGGAACTACCGGATTCTGCCTCTAGTAAAATTACTTTACCAATTTCTGGCTGTTGTAAAATAGTCTTTTCGTGAGTATTGTGGCGCTTCATAATTATCTCCTTTTAGTATGACGTAAACTATTAATCCAAAGGAAAATACCAATACCTTGAATTCCAAAAACCAGCAATCCCATTATTAAGGCATCGGTGAAGGCATAAGGATTAGATTCATACCCTGCACTCAACGTGCCTAAAAGTAGGGAAGCATAATTCCACATAGTTGGAATACCGATGAAGAACAGCGACCAAAATGCAGCTATGTGACCTAGAACGTAGATAAGAGCGTAACAGCGAATCACTCGCATTTCGCCTTTAGGAATAGATGATTGGTCAGTAGTATGAGAAAATCTGAATAATCGCAATATTTGGTTTTGTACGAAAACCTTTGTATCCTTCATCAGACTTCTACATCTAAAAAAGTTTGCAATTACGTAATAAAAATCAGTCCGAACAAAGAAATAGCATTGCCAAAGTATAGCTAGGAGATAACTCAAAGCGATCGCTTGCATTAATTGCAAAATAATAGGAGCGATCGCTAGCCATTTTTGTTGTTCGGCAAACAAAACCAGTAGCAAGATAGAAGCTGATACAATATCTAGTAAAGGGCCTGCAATAAAAGGTAAATATCGCTGATTTCGAGGAACACCCCATATCCCCGTCATATCTGTTTCTGCTACGAGTATCCAAAGGCGATTGCTAAGTCTTAATTGACAAGAAACACCTACTGCTTTAGCAGCCAATAAATGAGCCATCTCATGCATAAACACTGCAATAACATTAATTCCAGTTAAAACTAATGCCATCATTGTGACATTTTTGCTAAAGACAAAAGCTTGATAACTAGGCAAAATTATCGGCTTCAAGTAAACAGCAACTAAAGCCAGAAATACTATTAATCCACAACAAATTAATACCTTATTACTAAATAAAAGTTTGGCAAAAGATTGAGAAATCCAAGTGAAGTGATTTATTTGCTTCGGTTGCTTAGTATGTGTTGTAAAAGTTGTTTGTTTCGCACATAGAATATTAACAAAATCGTTTTCTTCTAAAACTTCTAGCAGACCTTCAATATCTGGTACTTCATTATACTTTTGCTCGTAAAGCCATTGTGCCTGTCCGATGGTTTTGCCAGCAGCCAAATAGTCCAGTAACTCTATTGCATCAGAAGGCAATGCTAGAAAAATATTAGTATCTACTCTACCAATAATGAATTCATCTCCTTCAGGTTGGCGAGTAAATGGATAAATAGAAACCAGAGCGTCGGCAGGATATCTGGTCACGTCAAGTTTCCTTCCTAATTTAATGTTGTAATAATTCTGAATTCCGGAGTCACAATCAATAGACTTGTTGTTACAAAACTCCTAATTTTCAACTCTTTATTTCTCTGCGCCTCTGCACATCCCCTTATGGAAACGCCTAAAGGAGAATGCATAAGATAAAAAATATTTATTAATTAGTGGGGGATTGCAATCCCCCACTAATTTCAGGTGTAGCTAGCTCAATGAACTACTTACAATGTCAAGTTGAAATTCAATAGTTCATTGATTGTTTTAGCTTACCAACAACTACTGCATATCCAGCAGACATAAGCGGCAGCAGCGGTAGTTTTCAGAGTTTCAACTTCACGAATCACAAATTTCTTCAATGTTTTAGGTTGACTAGCTTCTACAGTTTTCATTATTTTTTCCAGAGTTTCATGTTTGTTTTGGACAATGTTATCTACCCTTATGTTGATGAATATAAATAACAATCGGGTAAAACTAGGGGAGATATTTGAATTAATTCTAGAAATTACCAACAACTACTGCATATCCAGCAGACATAAGCAGCCGCTGCGGTAGTTTTCAAAGTTTCAACTTCACGAATCACAAATTTCTTCAATGTTTTAGGTTGACTAGCTTCTACAGTTTTCATTGTTTTTTCCTGATTTTGATATGTGTCTTGGGCAATGTTCTCTGCCCTTGTGTTTATGAATATAGAGAGCAATCGGGTAAAATTAGGGGAGAAAATTGAATTAATTTTAGAAATTTTCAGTAGTTTTTCAATGGATTTAAAAGCACTGTGTATTGGATCTTGCGGGGAGACAAAATGGTCTATAATGCTTATATTACAAAGAGTGTAGCAATTTGTGGTAAAATAAAAAGAGCATTCATTCGCAACAAGCTCTATTTAATGATAATATTGTCAGAATTCTACGAAACAAACCTCAAGCGAGAATTGGGACGTGCAGAATATTTATTACTAAAAATCCTGATAAATTTATTACAATCTATTAAAACTGTTAGCATTGAAGCACTAGCTACTGCTTGACCTATTCCCATATTTTTTGAAAGTAGAATAAAAATAATTAAAATATTTTTGTCTTTAAATTACATAAATATTAAAGAAATTTGGTTTCCAATTATTCAAAGCTGGTTAAAGATATATTTTCTCTGAAATGAAGTTATTTATGTAGTGATTGACCGGACTAATTGGGGGTGTATTAATCTGTTAATAATTAGCGTTGTTTGGGATAAAAGGTCTATTCCAATATACTTGGAGTTATTAAGTAAATTAGGCTCACGTTATCAAAAATTATCTGAATGTTTCCATTTCTGAAAAACACGTTGCTGAGGTTATATCTTGGTCGATGAGTTAGTCTGCATCACAATAGCTCCGGTTGGATAACGGCTAGTTTCAGACGATTCCAACGTCACGAATAACCCAGAGATACCTGTGTCATAAAAGTCGGCAGGCATCCAGAATTTATCTAACACCTTTCCCTGGGGATTAATTTTCACAGTGCCACAGGGAATTTTTTCGCCATCAGCGATCGCCCAAAGTCGATAGACCTTACCTGTGGGTGGAGCCACCAGATTTTGCACGACTAGAATTCCCTGCCGTTGTCCTAGATTCACAACAAAGCTACCCGCAGCAGTATTTGACGCATTCACAGCCTTGAGAGAGAAAAGTTGCGTCTGGGACTGTTGCAGTAGGGTATTAATGTTTTGAGCCATGCCCAAATCTTGTCGCAAGCGATAGTTATCTACTCCTAAACACAGAATCAGGAGTGCCGCGACACTACCCATGACGGTATACCAGAAGAGCCGAGGCTGT
Source organism: Nostoc punctiforme NIES-2108 (assembly GCA_003326195.1). GTDB lineage: Bacteria > Cyanobacteriota > Cyanobacteriia > Cyanobacteriales > Nostocaceae > Nostoc > Nostoc punctiforme_A. The sequence continues at coordinate 38,339 of LXQE01000148.1, read as the reverse complement.
TTGTGTCGGGAGGTCAGTTGAGTGGTAGTAGCCGTTGCCAGGATGACAGACCGGAGATGGGGAGGGGGTTCAACGCTGTTTAAGTCACGAGCCACCTGGTCTAAGACCTCTCGCAACTGATTCACTTGTGCCATCAATGCCGGATTTTCTATTAGCAGTTGCTCGAAAGCTGCGACTTCAGTGCGATCAAGGTCGCCCACTACATAGCCTGCTGCTAAGGTTTCGATTGCTTGAGGGGTGAGAGGTTCAGTCATAACCTTAGTCAATTGAGTCCCGTAAAAGTTGCTTCAGTTTCAGGAGTCCCTGGCGAGTCCAGCTTTTGACGCTTCCCAGGGGTTTATGCAGTTGTTGGGCAATTTCTGATTGGCTTAGTCCGGCATCATAGGCCAGTTCGATCACCTGCCGTTGCTGAACGGAAAGTTGAGCTAATGCCTGCCGCACTTGCTGCGATCGCTCATTGAAAACAGCCTGCTCAACCGGAGTATGAGCGGGGGGTGCAGCAGTGACGTTCTGCCCCCAACGTTGCACCAAATTAAGGGTGCGACTGTGCGATCGCAGTTTGTCAATCGCCCGCGATCGAGTCATGACAATTAGGTAGCGCATCAAATGACCGTGTTTAGCAGAGTCAACCGGGCGCTGCCATAACGATAGAAAAATTTCCTGAGTCAGGTCTTCTGCTTCCGGCTGGCTTTGCAACACTTTCAGCGCCACTCCATACACCACGCTGCCATAGCGATCGTAGAGACACCCTAAGGCCGCTGGAAGATGTGCCTTCAAGTCATCCAAGAGTGCGGCATCACTCTTGGATGACGTTTCTGATGAACGGCGATCAGGAGAACTTAGATCCATAGATTCAGGTGAATAGACCGAGGCTAATTTCTCTGCAAAAATGCCTAATGCATCTTGGAATGTGAGTGCCAATCCTGATTTCACAACTTCTTTTGAGTATAGAGCAAACTTACTTTCATCTTTAAAACGATTGGTGAAGCTAATTGGATGAGCGTAGCCTCAAAATTTTGTAGAAGTGGATTATTTTGTTTTGATTTCTTAAGATTAGCTCGCACCCCAAACCAAACGAACCGTGAACATCAGCCAGCGAGGGCATTTGAAGAATTTAAATCCAAAATTGATTCCCAATCGTCTTAAAGGTAGAGACAAGTAAGTAACCCAATTAGCATTCTTTTCAGACATAAGTTGCAACTAAATTTCTGAAATCACGCTAATTGCTTACCTGCCCACTCCTACAGCTTTTAAAACTGGGCATTGCACTGCAATGTCCAAACGAAATTTATATCGTCAACTCCGCAAAGTTCTTCTTTAGCTTGTCATAATTTTGCACCTTTGGCAGTTTGGATTCAACCAATTTGCCTGAAAGTTTGTGCTGCATCCAAGCATTGAAGGTCAGTAAAACCGCTGTAGTCAAATAACCAATCCCAGAGGTAATTCTATGCGACGCTCTATTTCTACGATGTTAACAACACTGCTTCTGTGCGCTGCCATTTTACCTGCTGCGGCACAGTCCCAAACCGCACTAACCAGCCTCAATCCCTATGCAGCAAATGAACATAGGGCAAACCAGATCAGACCTTTTAATCTGGCTTATTTGGCCTATCAAGGCTACTTAAAAGACCAAGGCATTCCCAGCAATGGTGTCTTGATTGACGCGATCGCGTCTGGATCAATTACGGCTCAAGATATTATTCAAGCTGCTGTCAAAACGAATCGACTACCTGAGCAAATACTAAACGATCAAGGCTATCGCCATAACCTTGAAGATCAACTGCAAGGATTTACACAAGACTAAAAATTAAGATGATGAAAAACACACTTCGCAAGTACCATCGGCTAATTGCCACACTCTTTTGTTTGCCGTTACTTTTTACTGCTGTGACTGGCTGCTTCGTTGCTATCGCCGACACATGGTTGCATCAAGAAGATCTGGCTGGATTTTTAGTCACTGTTCACACCTTGCAAATCTTCAAACTCGATGCCATTGTGCCAGTTTTAAATGGGCTAGGTCTAATTGGCTTAGTGGCTACCGGAGTGAGCATGACCGGACTGTTTGCTAAACGCCGTCAACCAAAGCGGATGGAAGAACGCCCATGAAATACATTTCTTATTTTTTCATAGCGATCGCCAGTGCCTTCTTGGTAATCCTGTTGTCGTTGTCATCCTGTAGTCCGAACCATAAGGCAATGACTAGCCAACCAATGGTGATGAAAGATCAACCCAAGTCCCAACCCCAAACTAGCCAACAAACTGCCGATGCTACGGTCAAAATTCGTAATTTCAAATTTGAGCCAGCAAATTTGGTGATCGCTGTTGGTAAAACTGTTCAATTTATCAATGTCGATGAAGAACCCCACACGGCTACGGCTACGGATGGTACTTTCAACTCTAAAGCACTAGATACCAATCAAACCTGGAACTACACCGCTACTAAACCGGGTATCTATCCCTATATTTGCTCAGTTCATCCCTTTATGAAAGGGACGTTGACGGTAACAAAAGAGAAAAATTAACCAGAGGAATACCAATGCAACGCAGAAAATTTATTGAACACGTAGGCTGGACAGGACTCGGCATTGTGTGGACTGTTGGCGGAAATGGCTTATTGACTGCCTGTCAGGTAGGAGAACCAAATGCTGAAAAATCATCCACGGCTTTACCGTTTTCCTTCGTTCAAATTAGCGATACGCACATCGGTTTCAAAAAACCTGCAAATGAACATGTAACCGATACGCTCCAGAAAACGATCGATGCAATCAATGCTTTACCCACTCCACCCGCCTTTGTCATTCACACCGGAGACATCTCCCATTTGTCTAAACCAGAAGAATTCGATCTGGCTAAACAACTGCTTTCTCAATTGAAAGTCCCACTGTTTACCCTACCAGGGGAACACGATACAATTGGCGATCGCGGCAAAGCCTACGAAGAAGCCTTTAACCGAAAGGATGTCAAAGAAGGCTTACAGGTTTGGGATCAGGCAGGAATACACTTTGTCTCCTTAACTAATGTCCTAGACTTTGGGGCAACCGGTACGGGTAAACTGGGTCAGGCGCAATTGGACTACCTGGCAAAAGATTTAGCAGCGCAGAAACAGGATAAGCCTCTAGTTATTTTCAGCCATATTCCCCTGTATGACCTTTATCCCAAATGGGGATGGGCAACTGCGGATTCGGCAAAGTTGCTTTCACTGCTATCTCGTTTTGCATCGGTCACAGTGTTAACGGGACACATCCATCAAGTGATTGAGCATAGCGAAGGCAATATTCGCTTCCACACTGCTGCGGCGACTGCTTATCCCCTCCCCGCTCCAGGTCACGGCGATCAACCTGCTCCCGTCAAACTGCCCGAAAATAATCTCTTAGCGGTACTCGGATTCCGCACGGTTGAAATAATTTCCCTTAAAGATACTAGAGTTGACCAACATACTCTCTTGTAGAAATATAGTTTAACAACTGTCTGGTGCGATATGCTCTTAGCGAAATGGTTTTCGCTTAACTAGCTTGGTTCAAGGATGAAGGTGAGCATGGATACTGAGACAGATCGGATTCTATAGTGTTGTATCATATCCAGTGAAAGACTTATTCATACCACAGTGGGCACAGAGCCAGGGAGAAAAGAGTTTTAGATTTTTGCATAGATATATCGAACGGTGATTAATTAACTGGACTTGATGTAACAGAGCGCTTTCAATACTAAAGTCATAGGAACAGGTATATGAAACTAAAAGAGAAAATTGCACTGGTTACAGGGAGTAGTCAAGGGATAGGACAGGCGATCGCAATTCGTCTAGCACAGGAAGGAGCAAGTATTGTTATTAACTATCGCTCTCATCCTGAAGGGGCAGAAGAAACCTTATCGAAGGTAAAAGCGGCTGGTGGCCAGTGCCATATAGTAGATGGGTTTACAATTCAGGCAGATACAGGTACGGTTGCCGATGTGCAGCGCATGATTGCAGACAGTATTTCCCACTTTGGCAAGTTAGATATCTTAGTTAACAATGCAGGCATTGAAAAAAACGCCAATTTTTGGGATGTGACTGAAGCCGATTACGATGCTGTGATGAATGTGAATCTCAAAGGAATATTCTTTGCCACACAAGCATTTGTGCAACACCACCTAGAAACAAAGCAACCTGGCAAGATTATTAATATTAGTTCTGTACACGAAGAATTACCCTTTCCGCACTTTGCTGCTTACTGTGCTAGCAAAGGTGGCTTGAAAATGCTCACCCGTAATTTGGCTGTGGAACTGGCTCCTCATGGCATTAATATTAATAATGTTGCGCCAGGGGCAATTGAAACTCCCATCAATACTAAACTTTTAAACGATCCACAGAAGTTAGGGGCACTCCTGAAAAACATTCCCTTGGGACGATTGGGACAACCAGGAGATGTTGCGTCTATAGTTACATTTCTCGCATCTTCTGAGTCAGATTATGTAACAGGTACAACATTTTTTGTTGACGGTGGGTTGCTCTGGAATTATCAAGAGCAATAGAGAGGGGCATTGGGCATGGGGCATGGGGCATGGRGCATGGGGCAGAGGAGTGGAGTTCAGAAAGCTCATTAATGAAGTTCAAAGACTCATTAATGGAGTTCAAAGCCTCATTAATGGAGTTCAAAGCCTCATTAATGGAGTTCAAAGCCTCATTAATGGAGTTCAAAGACTCATTAATGGAGTTCAAAGACTCATTAGCGGAGTTCAAAGCCTCATTAATGGAGTTCAAAGCCTCATTAATGGAGTTCAAAGCCTCATTAATGGAGTTCAAAGACTCATTAATGGAGTTCAAAGACTCTTTAATGGAGTTCAAAGCCTCATTGCCAATGCCCAATGCCCCATGCCCAATGCCCATTTTTAATTTTTAATTTTTAATTCGGAGCGAAGCGACGTGACTCCAGAAGAAGTAAGATTGCAGCAGGATCGAGAACGTGTTGCCTACTGGAAACGCTGGGGGCCTTATCTCAGCGATCGCCAATGGGGTACGGTACGGGAGGATTACAGCCGCGACGGTTCTGCTTGGGATTATTTTCCTCACGATCATGCCCGATCGCGTGTTTATCGTTGGGGCGAAGATGGCATTGCTGGTATTTCTGATAGTCGGCAGCGTTTGTGTTTTGCGATCGCTCTGTGGAATGGCAACGATCCGATTCTCAAAGAACGACTGTTTGGGCTAACGGGCACAGAAGGTAATCACGGTGAGGATGTTAAAGAGTATTACTTTTATCTTGACAATACGCCCACCCATTCCTACATGAAATGCTTGTACAAGTATCCCCAACAAGCATTTCCCTACACGCAACTGGTAGACGAAAATCGGCGCAGAAGCAAATTTGAACCGGAGTTTGAGCTACTTGATACGGGGATCTTTGCCGAGAACCGTTATTTTGATGTTTTTGTCGAGTATGCCAAAGCCACACCGGAAGATATTTTAATTCAAATTGCGATCGCTAATCGCAGTTCCCAAGTCAGTACACTCCACCTACTGCCAACACTCTGGTTTCGGAATATCTGGGCTTGGAATCCCGAAATTGAGAAACCTTTTATGAAAGTGGTTAGCTCAGATTCCAACTTCAGTTTAATTGAAGCCGAGAATTCTCACCTGGGAACTCGCTGGCTTTACTGCCAAGGAGATACAGAACTTCTGTTTACCGACAATGAAACGAATTCCGAACGATTATTTGGTTACAAGAATGACTCACCTTATGTCAAAGATGGGATTAATGAGTATGTTGTAAATGGGGAAACAGCAGCCGTCAATCCCAAATGTATAGGTACAAAGTTTGCCTCTCACTATAAATTAACTATCAATCCAGGTGAAACTAAAGTTGTGCTATTGCGGTTGAGTGATGTGCCAACACTGACAGAACCTTTTGGCAAAGATTTTGACACAATTTTCCAGACACGCATTGCTGAAGCTGATGAATTTTATCAGGGCATTTCTCCCTTTCCCGTGTCAGAAGATGAGCGCAATATTCAGCGCCAAGCCTTTGCCGGCTTGCTATGGAGCAAGCAGTATTATAACTATGTCGTCCATGACTGGCTCAAGGGCGATCCCCAACAACCGCCACCTCCACTAGAACGACAGGCTGGACGCAACCATGAGTGGATTTCTCTTTTCAGTGAAGATATCCTCTCAATGCCAGACAAATGGGAATACCCTTGGTTTGCTGCTTGGGATCTAGCATTTCATTTGATTCCCTTAGCTGTCATCGATCCAAGTTTTGCCAAGTTGCAGCTTGACCGTCTGACACGAGAATGGTATATGCAGCCCAATGGTCAATTACCTGCTTACGAATGGGCATTTGGTGATGTTAATCCCCCCGTGCAGGCGTGGGCAGCTTTGCGGGTTTATCAAATCGAGCAGAAGTCTTGTAAAAAAGCCGATCGCGCTTTTCTAGAAAAGGTCTTTCACAAACTGTTGCTGAATTTTACTTGGTGGGTAAATCGCAAAGATATAGAAGGTAAGAACGTATTTCAGGGTGGATTTTTGGGGCTGGACAACATAGGGGTATTTGACCGCAGCAATGAACTACCTACAGGCGGCCATCTCAATCAAGCAGATGGTACAAGCTGGATGGGAATGTACTGTTTAAATATGCTAGCGATCGCCCTGGAACTCGCCAAGGAAGATTCTACCTACGAAGACATTGCCAGCAAGTTCTTCGAGCATTTTCTCTACATTGCTGATGCCATTGACGGCATTGGGAATTCAGAGATTTCGCTGTGGAATGAAGAAGACGGCTTTTACTACGATGCCCTGCATTTACCCGATGGACGGCAATTTCCGGTGAAAGTGCGCTCAATGGTTGGGTTAATTCCCCTTCACGCTGTCATAGTGCTGGAATTAGAAACTTTACAGTGTTTTCCCGGCTTCAAGCGTCGGATGGAATGGTTCATCCGCAATCGCCCAGATTTAAAGGATAATGTCGCCTGTATGGAAACACCAGGGGTAGGCGCGAGAAGACTGTTAGCGATCGCTTACAAGACAAAGTTAAAACGTATTCTGCAACGGATGCTAGATGAGAATGAATTCTTGAGTGATTACGGAATTCGCGCCATTTCCAAGCATCACCTCAAAGATCCTTATGTTTTACATCAAGGCGAACATGATTACTGTGTTCGTTACGAACCCGCCGAATCTACCACAGGTTTGTTTGGCGGTAACTCTAACTGGCGTGGCCCGATTTGGTTCCCGGTAAACTACTTAATTATTGAATCATTGTGGAGGTTTTATGATTACTTCGGAGATAGCTTGAAGGTGGAATATCCCACAGGTTCCGGGCAAGAAATGACATTAAAGGAAATAGCGATCGCCCTTTCTCATCGCCTAGTTGCGATCTTTGAGCAAGATCCTGCCGGTCGTCGTCCGGTATATGGCGGTCTGGAAATATTTCAATCCGATCCCCATTGGCGTAACTATATTTTATTCCACGAATACTTTCATGGAGATAACGGGGCGGGTATTGGAGCCAGTCATCAAACAGGCTGGACAGGATTAGTCGCCGCGCTAATTCTCCAAAATGCTGAACACCGAGCGCAAGAGCAGCATGGAAACATTTAGAAAGCATTTACCAGAATACTTAATGGAAGCAGCACAACTGGGATTATTTCTGATTGCTGCGGGAGTATTCACCTGTCTATTTCAGTATCCTGGTTCCCCGATTCATCAAGCAATTCCCAATGGCGATTTGCGTCGGTTTTTAATTGGTGTGGTCATGGGTCTGACAGCAATTACTCTTATTTATTCTCCTTGGGGCAAGCAATCCGGCGCACACATGAATCCTGCTGTCACGCTCACATTCTATCGTCTGGGAAAAGTCAAACGTCAGGATGCTATTTTTTACATTCTATTTCAATGTTTGGGCGGGTTATTTGGGGTTTATTTGGTGGCATTATTGCTGGGTCAGGTGTTCACCAAAGTGCCTGTGAACTATATCGTTACCGTACCAGGAAAATCAGGTTGGGTTGTGGCTGTATTGGGCGAACTAGTCATTGCATTTGTAATGATGATGACCGTGCTGATAAGTAGTAACAACCAGAAACTCAGTCGCTTTACAGGGCTATTTGCCGGATTTCTGGTAATGCTTTACGTTTTTTTTGAAGCTCCTCTATCGGGCTTTGGCATGAACCCTGCCCGCAGCCTAGCTTCTGCATTACCTGCCCACATTTGGACATCATTTTGGTTATATGTAATTGTGCCACCTGCGGGGATGCTTCTGGCATCAGGAGTATATCAATATCTATTTGGCAAACGCGCCGTCAAGTGTGCAAAATTGCATCACAACAATCACAAACGCTGTATTTTTCGCTGTGACTACAATCGTCACGGCAAAATCGATTTGAGTGACTCTCTGCCAATTCCCGGAGAACAATCATGACAACCAACACTCATTATGATGCAATTATCATCGGCACTGGGGCGGGTGGAGGCACTTTAGCCTATCATCTTGCACCCAGTGGCAAGAAAATTTTAATTTTGGAACGGGGTAAATTTTTACCGCGAGAAAAGGAAAACTGGAGTGCGCTGGAAGTTTACCAAAAAGAACGGTATCACACTCCAGAGCAGTGGTACGACGTAAACCATAAACCCTTTCGTCCAGCAACGAACTATTGGGTTGGTGGTAATACGAAAGTTTATGGTGCAGCATTGTTGCGATTACGGGAACGCGATTTTGAGCAGGTGGAACACAAAGACGGTATTTCACCAGCATGGCCATTAAAATACCGCGACTTTGAACCATACTACACACAAGCAGAGCAGCTTTACGATGTCCACGGTGAAGGAGGTATCGATCCCACCGAGGCAACTAGGAGTTTACCTTATCCCTATCCTCCCGTACACCATGAACCCCGAATGCAGGAACTGGTTAACAGTCTGAGGGAAGCTGGTTTGCATCCCTTTAATCTGCCGTTGGGATTGAAACTTAATGAAGTAGATAAAAGTTTGGGGAATTGTATTCGTTGCGATACCTGCGATGGCTTTCCTTGTTTAACTCAAGGTAAAGCTGATGCTGAAGTTAACTGTATTCAACACATTCGCCATAATGAAAACATCACTTTACTGACTGAAGCCAAAGTCACACGGTTACATACAAGTCCCTCTGGTCGAGAAGTCACCCGCGTAGAAACTGAGATTGACGGCGAAACTCAATTCTTTACAGGCGATATTGTTGTAGTTGCTTGCGGCGCGATTAACTCAGCAGCATTGTTACTGCGATCGCACAATGACCAACATCCCAACGGATTAGCAAACAGTTCCGATCGGGTGGGGCGCAACCTGATGAAGCATATTTCTATGGCAATGGTGCAACTCAACACAAAACTCAATCCATCTGTTTACCAAAAAACGATCGCCATTAGTGATTTTTATTGGGGCGAATCTGATTTTCCCTACCCAATGGGCTTGGTACAAAATACTGGCAACGTCTTGGCAGATATGCTACCCGCCGAAGTTCCCGCACTTATGGCTCCACTATTAAGGCTGCGACCAGGGGCAGAACTGAAAACAGTTGCCGATCATACAGTTGGCTGGTGGTTGCAAACAGAAGACTTACCCGATCCTGAGAATCGCGTGCGGGTAGAAAAAGAGCGCCTTTACTTAAACTATAAACCCAACAATTTAGAAGCAAGCGATCGCCTAGCTAAACGCTGGGTAGGTGTTCTCAAGCAGGTCGATCGGGCAGAACACTGTATTCCATTTAGCCTCTATCCCCGCAACATGATGCCACTGCAATCGGTTGGTCATCAATGCGGTACTTGTCTTTTTGGAGAAGACCCAAAAACCTCTGTACTGGATCTTAATTGCCGTACCCATGACGTGGATAATCTCTATGTTGTCGATGGCAGCTTCTTTCCATCCAGTTCTGCCGTCAATCCCACACTGACCATTATCGCCAATTCATTGCGAGTAGGCGATCGTTTACTAGAGCGCTTAAAATGATTCGTACATTTATAGGAGCGCACATCGTGCGCCCCTATAATAGGATATTTTTTTACTAAAAGTCCCTAATTTATGTACAATTATTGTTCATAATCCACCAAGAACGCAAATGTGCAATTTGTCAGCGTTCCGAATTCAGTTATCTTGAAATTATCTGTAGGGCAGTATTTTGAGGTTGTCGATGGGGTGTAGTTTACCGCCGCAGGTATTGCACTGGTTCTAGAAAAGGAAAATACCAATGCCAGAAAAATCAGGACTGTTCACGCCAGTTAGACTAGGTTCGCTTGACCTGACCAACCGCATCATCATGTCTCCCATGTCCCGTCTTCGAGCTACTACTAACTGTGTACCTACCCCGATAATGGTCGAATACTACACCCAAAGAGCTTCGGCGGGACTCATTATTACCGAAGGAACGCATCCTTCTCCAATGGGGCGGGGTTACACAACCTGTCCTGGGCTGCACAACCAGGAGCAGGTTGCAGGCTGGCGAAAAGTGACAGATGCAGTTCATGCTGCTGGGGGTCGGATATTTGTGCAACTGATGCACGCTGGACGGGTGTCACACTCCTCCCTATTACCTAACCATGCCCGACCGATCGCCCCTTCGGCTGTCCCGGTGGTGTCCGAAGAAGTTCACGTTTGGGATGGCAAAGTCCCTTTCGAGATACCCCGTCCGTTAGAGTTGGAGGAAATACCCGAAATCGTAGAGGAGTTCCGCAGAGCCGCGGAACTTTCTATTGAAGCAGGTTTTGATGGTGTGGAACTTCATGCAGCAACTGGATACCTACCCAACCAGTTCCAAGTCAGTGGCTCCAATCAACGCACCGATGCCTATGGTGGCACATTGGAGAATCGAACTCGCTTTACGCTCGAAGTGGTCAATGCTCTCTGTCGGGTTCGGGGAGCAGAGCGGATTGGAGTCAAGATTGCCCCCGGCTTCACAGTCAACGATACATTCGATGACAATCCTGCTGAAACTTACACTTATGTTGCAAAAGCACTTAGTCCACTCGGTTTGGCATACTTGCACGTTGGGTATAACCAAGGTTATGCCAGAGGAACTGCACCGAACTTCAACCCCATTGATCTTCTACGTACCGTTTACCAAGGAACACTGCTGGCTGTGGGTGGTTTTGATCGACAACAGGGTGATGAAGCAATTACAAGCGGGCGGGCTGATGCCATAGTTTTCGGGCGACCATTCATCTCTAACCCTGACTTAGTGGAGCGGCTACGACTCAATGCCCCTCTGAGCGAAGGTGATGCCAGGACGTTCTATGGTGGTAGTGAATATGGCTACACAGACTATCCAACTCTGTCGCAACTCCATTGAACAGTATGTCAGGATTCGTGGTTCATTCCGCCAAATAATCTGATTTAATCACTTCGTACAGCAAGGTAGTTTAACTACCAAATATCTTCTATACAATTACGCCAGTCGATGAAGATGAGTGCGTGCCCCAATATTGGTTAATGGTAAACAGTGTCCGTGAAGTAAAAGTGGAAGCGTATGTAGATATTCAAATATCTTGTTGCTAGCCAAGATATAGCCATTGTAGAGTCCCAGCAACCCCGACGCTTACCTTGGGATTTGCAAGCAGAAGTACATTTACCGAGCGATCGCTATTCTATTGCATACCGTCAGTGGCTCAAAAACAGGGTGTTACTTTCGGCACTATTTAGAACTTAGAGATGTTTCTTATTGCTCTTGCTGGGTGCAAAAACATGCGTGTAACGCCCCATTCATCAAAGAAATAATACTAGAGATGGCATATTTCTGAGCAAGTGGCACGATCGCTTGCTCCAATATTTAACTTAGAGAGAAAAAAGTACTTGGTATCAGTACTTTTGTCTAGATTAGTTACTACCACAAAAAAAACTGTCATAATTACAATCAGGTAAACAATCACTTGAGAAATATATTAAGAATAGCGATTCAATAATTTCTCCACGCTAAAGTCTTAAATGTTATTAGAAATTGAACTATTTTCTGCAAGCAACAATTTCAAAAAACGTAAGATAGATTTTTGATGTATTTTTTTGTAGTTATAGTTGAAATTGTTAGGTTTTATGTTGAAAATAACAGTACTTATTTTTGTAGTGTTCTCTATGTTTTATCTTCTATTTTTAAAAGATGCTGACACGTCTATGGTTTATATGCTTGGTGCAATAGTTTGTACACTACTATTAATAAATAATAAACTCTAATTTAGAAATTAATGGCTCTTTAGTACGTATAAAGTGCAACACTTATTCCATTTCAGCAACACCCCATCCACAATCGCAATCAAACTAATATATTTTAAGCCTTCGCCCAAAAATACTATATTTTGGGCTATTTTTATCAGTTGTTTTTTAACATTCAACACTTCTGGGCTTTCGTAACTTTAGCAATTTTCGACTCCGCAGTTTATTAAACTGGCACTTTAGTATTAATTATCCATAAAAGTAACACAAGAACCATCTTTTTTTAAAGTTTTATGCTCTTTTCGTTTAAGGAAGATAACTTAATCCGCCGACTTTCACGCGATAGTGGTACTAAAACTGGGGCTTGACTTTGAGCATTGCTTTCTTTAAAGCTTTCCACCACCTTAGATAATTCTGCAATTGTCGATGCCTCAAATACGCTACGCAAAGGCAACTCCACGTGTAAGGTGTCGCGCACTCTAGAGACAAGCTGAGTTGCCAGTAATGAATGACCTCCTAATTCAAAGAAATTATCATAAATTCCTACACTCTTAAGTCCCAAAACCTCAACAAAAATTTTCACCAGCACTTGTTCAACAGGAGTTCGAGGTGCGATGTAATTTTCAGGCAATTGGGGCTTGATTCCATTATGGAATGCTTTTAAGGCGCGGCGATTGACTTTACCATTAGCTGTTAGAGGTAAAGACTCCAATACTACAAAACCTGATGGCATCATGTACTCAGGCAGTTTTTGTGCTATGTAAGTCTGCAACTGCGGCACTAATTTACGCGCTGCTTTGGTTTGTAGGGGATTATTGCCGTAAGATTGCCAGGGACGATAGAGAGTCGTGCTATGGGGAAAAATAGTTCTTTTACCTACTTCATCTTGCCGTACAAAAACTACATCATAATGTCCTTCAGTACTTGAATGTGACCAGGTAATCTCAACACTATAAGGTACGTTCAGCGCATAAAAATCTTCTGGCTCTACTCCGAAATTTTCTAGTTCTTGCAAAGCTTTACGTATTTGACCTACAGTTTTAAAACCTTTTACGTCTGATAGCCATTCTGCTGTTTTAATTGCTGACATCAGCCGCGCATTAGGTACATTGATAATGCTTAAAATTTCTGGTTTATTCTCAATTAATAACTGGCGCACCGCTGAGGCTGTTAGATTATCTTCAGACCAGTTAAGCACTGAGTAATTTCCAGTATTACTAACAATTTCGGCACTAATATGAAGAATCACATTGTAACGAAACTCAGTTAACTCATTGTGATGCTTACCTCGCATCAGTTGGATTTGTACATGATTAATTTGCGGAAAGCGTTGCTTGATTGCAGTAAAAAAATCTGGATCAATAACTAACTCTGTTTCTTGAAATATTTGCCTTTGTATCCGTTGTTGCAACTCGAAGCAGGTAAGGGAAGGTTCAGCTTGATACAGTTGGACTGACGCATGAAAAGCTTGCAAGAGTGGCAAACTACGTACATCTCCTATGAAGATAAAGCCACCTGGAGCAGTTGCCTGCACAGCACCTTCTAATACACTAATCAGATAATCAATAGTAGGAAAATATTGTACAACTGAGTTCAGAATTACTGCATCAAAAGCTGCTGTTTCTACTTTCTCGAAGTCAGTAGCCATTTGCTGATACAGTGTTACCTGGGGCATTTCTTGTTTTTGTAGCTGTTGCTGAATGCAGTTAAGTGAAACTGAGGAAAAGTCTGTTCCCCAATATTTAGTGCAGTGAGGTGCAATTCTAAATAGAATCAAGCCTGTTCCACAACCAATTTCTAACACTCGTTTGGGTTGCAAAGCCAAAATCTGCTCGACTTGGTTATCCACCCACTCACGCATCTGCTCTGCTGGAATAGGCTGATTTGTGTAACTACTATTCCAGCCGACAAAATTGAATGTAGGATCTGAATCAGTAGATTGATTATAAGTTTCGTTATACAACATCTGCCATTGCAAAACCTGCTCATTCTGCAATTGCATTAATTGCAAATTCTCCTGTTGGTTACTGTATTCAGTTTTTGGTACTACATAAGCTACTAGGCGCTTTTCCTGTTCATCCTCACGAGTTATTACTACAGTTTGCTGCACTGCTGGATGCTTACTCAGTATCGCTTCAATTTCTCCCAACTCAATACGATAGCCACGAATTTTTATCTGATCGTCGAGGCGGCCTAAAAATTCAATGTTGCCATCTACTCGATAGCGAACTAAATCACCTGTTTTATAAAGTCGTGCTTTTAACTTATTAGTAAAAGAATGATAAATGAAGGATTCAGCAGTTAACTCAGGATGATTTAAATAACCTCGTGCTAACCCATCACCACTTATGTACAATTCTCCCGAAACGCCAACAGGTACTGGTTGTAAATGTTTATCTAATATGTAAGCTTTTGTATTGGCGATCGCACAACCAATTACAGGTGCTAAATTATCTTTATTCTTAACAGAAACATGACCAGAAGTTGTAACAACCGTGTTCTCCGTTGGCCCATAATTATTAAATACTTGAAAAGAGTGAGAAGCTAAAGGATATTGATTCAGTTTGTCTCCACCTGTGAGCAATATTCGTAAAGCTGCGTTCTGAGGAAAATCTAGTAATAGAACTTTCTCTGCTAAAGGTGTTGGGATAAAAGAAATTGTTATCGCTTTTGATACTAGCCAATCTCGGAGATAATCAGGCGATCGCCTAGTTTCATCATCTACAATATAAATGCTTGCCCCAATACTCAGATAAGGCCAAATTTCCCAACCGCAAGCGTCAAAGGCAACTCCAGAAATCTGCGTTGCTCGATCAAGGGGTGAAACTGCAAACGCTTTTTGATGCCAAAATACTAAATTTAACAATCCTCTATGTTCAATTTTCACCCCTTTAGGTTTTCCAGTTGAGCCAGAGGTATAAATGACATAAGCGAGGTTATCTACTGTAACTTTACTAGTAAGATTATCTTCAATCTCTTGATAAATAATCTCCCAATCTTTATCTAAACAGATTATTTGCAAATTATAGTTTTTCAGGCATTCAAGCCATCGCTCGTGAGTTAATAAAACTGAGACTTGAGCATCTTCAAGCATAAAGTTTAAACGTTCAGATGGATAGCTTGGATCTAAAGGTACATAAGCTCCACCTGCTTTCAGTATGCCCAACATCCCGATTATCATATTAAAAGAGCGTTCTACACAAAGTCCTACTAAAACTTCGGTTTTAACTCCTAACTTTTTTAGATAATGTGCAACTTTATTACTGCGTATATTCAACTCTTTATAGCTAAGTTGCTCATCGCCAAATACGAGTGCAGTTGCCTCACCATTCTGCTCTGCTACGCGCTCAATTAACTGATGAATACACCTATCTTGAGGATAATTTGCCTGGGTATTGTTCCATTCAACTAACAATTGATGTAGCTCAGATTCGCTTAAAAGTGGTAAATGTGCAATTCGGTCTTCTGGATTTGCAACTAGACCCTCCAGTAACGTTTGGAAGTGTCCTAACATCCTGGCGATAGTAACGTCATCGAATAAATCAGTGCTATAAATTACAAAACCACTAATTCCTTCTGAGCTATCTGCCCATAACCCATTTTGAGTATTTGGCTCCCACAAATGGAACTCCAAATCAAAGCGCATTGTTTCCGTTTCAAATGGTAGCGGACTTAAAGTTAAATTAGGTAACTCTAAGGCTTTCATCGGCGCATTCTGGAGCGCAAAAACAACTTGAAATAGCGGATTTTGATTCAAATTACGCTCTGGATGCAGTTCTTCTACAAGTTTTTCAAAAGGTAAATCTTGATGAGCATAAGCCGCTAAAGCTACCTCTTTAACTCGACTTAATAGTTCCCGAAAAGTTGGGTTTCCAGAGAGGTCGGTACGCAGTACTAAGCTATTGACAAAAAAACCAATTAATCCTTCAATTTCACTACGGTTGCGATTGGCAATAGGTGAACCAATAGCAATATCTTCTTGTTGTGTGTAGCGGGAAAGTAAAGCTTGGAATGCTGCTAGTAGGGTTATGAATAAAGTTACCCCTTCTTGTTGTCCGAGAGCTAAAAGTGCTTTGCTCAAACTTTTTGATAATTGCAGAGGTTGCCTTGCACCTTGGTAAGTTTGAACAGCTAGTCTTGGTCTGTCGGTTGGCAGATTTAGCATAGAAATGCCGTCTAATTGCTTCTGCCAGTAACTCAGTTGCTTTTTTAATACTTCCCCTTGCAACCATTGGCGTTGCCAGTATGCAAAGTCTGCATATTGGATTGTAAGTTTCGGTAGAGGAGAAGGCTGATTACTGGCAAAGGCTGTGTAGAGTGCTGCTATCTCTTGAATCAGCACCCCAATAGACCAACCATCAGAGACAATGTGGTGCATAGTTAGCAGCAGGATGTATTGTGTCTCATCCAACCACAGCAGTTTTACTTGCAGCAACGAATCAGTTGATAAATTGAAAGGACGTTGAGCTTCTTGTGTAGTGAGTCGTCGTGCTTGTATTTCTCGTTCGGCTTGTGGCAGTTGCCGTAAATCTATTATTGGTAAAGGTATTGTTAGGGTAGGATTAATTACCTGAACTGGTTGCCCTTTCTGTACGACAATAGTGGTGCGTAAAGCTTCATGTCGTTGCACGATTTCGTTAAAAGTTTGCTCTAGCGCGGCTAATTTCAGCGAACCTGTTAAATGTAGTGCTAGTGGAATGTTATAGAAAGGATTATTAGGGATTAATTGGTCAAGAAACCACAGCCGTTGTTGAGCAAAGGAGAGAGGAAGATTTCCTGACCGCGAAATAGGTGCCAGAGGTCTAAAACTCTGGTTATTAGTGCGATTAGATGCTTCTAAAAATTCAATAATTTCCGTTTTACGCTCTTGAATTTCTGCACGCAGTTCTGGTGTAAGAATTCCATCAGGGGCGTTGCAGCGAAACTTTTCACCATCAATAAAAACTTGAATATCTAAGCTGCGAAGATAAGTTAAAAACTCAACCGTATTCAAAATTAAACCTCTTCGCAAGTATTGTTATTTCTTAGAAGTTAGTAGGCAGCTATGCTGTATAAATATTACTTGTGTCGTAAATTTTTTAACATTTTTTAACTGGATAGTTCTTTTTGCCAAGCTGCACTGCTTATTACCTAACCCAACATTTTTATCACACTTCTAAGACTGGATAAATCATTCCTGGGAATGAAACTTGGATGATTATAACTATGGTATGAAGCTAAAACCAGGCGGACACATGGCATTGATGGAACAAAACCGACAGTTTGCCGAAGCAATCAGCACATTTTGCGTTGCTGGTCAAACTCAAGTGTTTCTCTTTAAAATTCTATGTCTTCTCGCTCTTGACTCGTAGCTCCACCTTTATATAAACCTTTTGCTGTCCAAAACATTGTGTCAATACATCTAGCAAGTTGTTCAACAGTTGGTGCTTCAAACAAATTGCGTACAGGCAAATCTATTTGGAAGGTGTCACGGATACGGGAAGTTAGCTGAGTCGCTAGGAGAGAATGACCGCCCAATTCAAAGAAATTGTCATGGATGCCTACTTGCTCTTTTCCTAAGACTTTAGCCCAAATTTGGGCAAGTAACTTTTCAACTTGCGATCGCGGTGCTACATAATCTTGATTATTGAAAGAAATTGTATCAGGCATGGGTAAAGCACGCCGATCCACTTTGCCATTATGTGTTAGAGGTAGAGATTCCAGTATCACGTAGGCGCTTGGCACCATATATTCTGGTAACTTTTCTTTGAGGAATTGGCGAAGTAAGGATGCAAAGCCTTGTACCTCTTGCATCGCTATCTGTTCCTGGTTGAGAACAACATAAGCTACCAAGTACTTATCATCAGGTACATCCTCAACAGCAAGAACAACAGTTTCTTTCACTGCTGGATATTGATTCAGCACCGCTTCAATTTCTGACAACTCAATGCGGAAGCCACGAATCTTTACTTGATTGTCAATGCGACCTAAAAATTCAATATTGCCATCTGGTAAATAGCGGGCTAAATCACCCGTTTTATAAAGACGTGTTTTTGGATTATTACTAAAAGGATGAGAAATAAAGTGTTTTGTAGTGAGTTCAGGGCGATTGAGATATTCTCGTGCCAGCCCCTCCCCACCCATATATAATTCACCAGTAACACCAATAGGCACAGGTTGTAAATGGGTATCTAATATATAAATCTGCGTGTTTGTAATGGGGCGACCAATAGGTAAAGATGTGGCTGATGGTAACTCTTCTACGCAGTAATAAGAGGAAAATGTTGTATTTTCTGTAGGCCCATAAACATGAATTAAGTGCTTTGGCGCACCAGATTGGAGAATTTTTTTAATCCATCTCATATCAACGGTTTCGCCACCAAACAGGAAATATTTCAAACTCGCAAAAGCTTGCGGAACATCTCTAACAATCTGTTGAAATAAAGCGGTAGTAAAAAATAGAATGTTGATATCTTTTTCTCGTAATTGTAATGCAAATTCATAAGGCGAAAGGGTTACATCTTTACTAATTCCTAAAAGTTGAGCGCCGTTAAGTAGCGCTCCCCAAATCTCGAATGTCGCTGCATCAAAAGAAGCGTTTGAGGCTTGGGCGATTTTATCGGATGGTTCTAATTTTATATAGTTCGTATTGCACAATAACCGATTTACAGCTTTGTGAGGTACAGCAACTCCCTTGGGTTTTCCTGTAGAACCAGAGGTATAAATAACATATGCTAAATTATCACTATTTGAATCGCTTTTAAGATTGTCTTGATTTTCTTGGGTAATAATTTCCCAGTCTTTATCTATAGAAATAATTGGTTTTGAGAAACCTTCAAAATGCTTGAGCAAATTTTCTTGTGTCAGCAACACTGAAACTTGTGCATCTTCAAGCATAAAATTTAGACGCTCTTGAGGATAACTTGAGTCTAATGGAACATACGTTCCCCCTGCTTTCAGAATACCCAACAAACCAACGATCATTTCTATAGACTGTGAGATACAAATGCCAACTAAAACTTCTGAAGATACTCCGATTTTTTGTAAGTGATGTGCTAGTTTATTACTGCGAGTATTCAAATCTTGATAAGTCAGTTGCTCGTTAGCAAAGTTTACTGCTATAGAATCAGGATACTGCTGTACCTTTTCTTCAAACAATTGATGGATACACTTATATTGAGGATAATCTACTTGGGTGTTATTCCATTTCACCAATACCTGATGTAACTCCGCTTCACTTAATAACGGTAAATTTGCAATTCGTTCTTCTGGATTTGCAACAATAGCTGACAACAGAGTTTTAAAATGTTCCACCATCCGGCTAATGGTGGCTCGATCAAATAAATCTGTGTTGTAAACCATTACACCTCGGAGTCCGTCAGAATACTCCCAGTTTGCACCCCATAAGCTCCTAAAATCCTCAGAACACTTCCATAAATGCAGTTCTAAATCAAAACGCGTTTTTTTGATGTCAATATTCATAAAGCTAGGTACTAATCCAGGTAGTTCTAGCGCTGACATTGGCGCATTCTGAAAACCAAACACCACTTGAAATAGTGGATGATGGCTCAAGTTTCGCTCTGGATGTAGTTCTTCAACTAACTTTTCAAACGGCAAATCTTGGTGGCTATATGCTCCTAATGTTACCTCCCGTACTCTGCCTAGTAGTTCCCGAAAAGTCGGGTTTCCAGATAAGTTGCTACGTAGCACCAAACTGTTGACAAAAAAACCAATTATTCCTTCTATTTCGCTACGGTTGCGGTTAGCAATTGGTGAACCTAGCGCGATATCTTCTTGGTGTGTGTAGCGGTAAAGTAACGTTTGAAACGCTGCCACCAGTGTCATAAATAAGGTGACACCTTCTTGCTGTGACAACTTTTCTAGTGTATCAATTAGCTTGAGCGGTAATTCTAGAAATTGTGTTGCTCCTTGATAGCTTTGTATAGCTGGTCTTGGTTTGTCAGTAGGTAGATGCAGTATGGAAATACCGTTTAATTGCTCCCGCCAGTAAGCTAACTGGGTTTGGAGTAATTCTCCTTGCAGCCACTCGCGCTGCCAGTGAGCAAAATCGGCGTACTGAAGAGGCAGTTCTAATAGAGGAGAAGGCTGGTTTTGTGCAAAAGCTGCGTACAGCGTTCCCAGTTCCCGAATCAGTACCCCCATAGACCAATCGTCGCAGATAATGTGGTGCATATTCAGTAATAGAATATGTTCTGTCTCAGAAAAGACGAGGAGTATTACTCGCAGCAATGTCCCGGAGGATAAATCGAAGGGATGTTCTATCTCTGCGGTAATAATGCACTTTGCTTTAACCTCTCGTTCATCATCTGGCAATTGCTGGAGGTCTAATACAGAAAGAGGTATTGTTAAGCTGGGTGCAATAGCCTGTAGGGGTTGCCCATCCGACACAATAAAAGTTGTGCGTAAGGTTTCGTGGCGACGCACGATTTCGTTAAAAGTCTGTTCTAGTGCGGCTAATTTCAGCGAACCGGTCAAACGAATTACTGTCGGCACATTGTAGATACCATTGTCGGGGATCAACTGGTCGAGAAACCATAGCCGTTGTTGAGCAAAAGATGCTGGAAAAACGAAGACTTCTTCAGAAGACATATTGATCCTTATTTTAAATTTTGTGCTTTCTCAATACAAGCTTTTAGCTGTGCGGCGAGAATTTGGATATGGGGTTTTCTCAGCATAGTTAGGTGATTGCCAGGAATATGATGAATTTCTGTTCCTCCTACAATTATTTGATCCCAACCCATACTCGAATCTTCCTTGGCAATGCTTGATTGAACCTTTGTTCTGAAAAGATTAATTCGTTTAGGGTAGGCTTGCGGAACGTAGTTAAGAACTGCTTGGCTATTGGCATAAAAAACACGAAGCATTGGACGAATTGCTAACTCGCTTAAAAGTCTTAACTTGGATTCTTCAGGTATAATGTTCACTGTGGCATCCTCTTTCCGGATGAAGTGAGAGAACAGATTTGTTTGGAGCGATCGCGTTAGCGACTCCCAAAAGGAGTTTCGCACAATTTTATTAAAATTAGTCAACCGAGAAGTTAAACTGTTAATTCGATTATTAGCGATCGCGATAATTAGATAAAAATAATCGAGGAAAAAGGGCCATATATATCGCGCCACTGTCGTCAGCATAAACTTGAAACCACTACCCAAAGAAGGTATATTGCCTGGAATTGGTGCTAAAGTGTCAAGCACAGCAAGTAAAGCCACTTCTTCCCCAGACTTTTGGAGTTGTTGAGCCATCTCAAAAGCAACCCAACCTCCAAAAGACCAACCTCCTAAAAAATAAGGGCCTTTAGGCTGAACTCTACGCAATGCTTCAATGTAGTGAGCAGCCATATCCTCAATGCGAGTTAATGGAGAACTTTCTCCGTCAAGTCCAATGGGTTGTAACCCATAAAATGGTTGATTTTTTCCCAAATTCTGAGCTAATTCGTAATAAGGGAAAACAACACCAAAAATTGGATGGACGCAGAAGAAAGCTGGGCTTGAACCAGCAGGTTGAATCGGAACTAAGGGCGACCACGGAAGAGAATCTCCTTGTGAGGATAGAGAAGTTGCTAAACTTTCAATTGTCGGATTTAAAAATAAGCTAGATAGCGGTAATTCGCGCTCAAAATGCTTGTGTATCTGCTTCATCAGGCGTACAGTTAACAGCGAATCTCCTCCCAAGTCGAAGAAGTTATCGTAAATACCCACACGCTCAATATTAAGCACTTCAGCCCAAACTTTTGCTAAGGTTGACTCGGTTGGAGTCCGAGGAGGAATAAATGTTTTATCTATTAAGCCGCTAGCCGGACTGTCGAGTTCTGTTAGCGCCAAACGATCCACTTTACCACTAGCTGTTAGCGGCAGAGAATCCAGCATTACAAAAGCTTTTGGGAGCATGTATTCTGGCAATTTTTCTTTTAAGAATTTACGTAGTAGTGACGAGAAATTTTGCATCTCTACATTGAGAACAATGTAAGCCACTAAATACTTATTACCAGATATGTTCTCTTTAACAATTACTACTGCTTTTTGGACACTTTTATGCTTACTCAGCACTGTTTCGATTTCTGACAACTCAATGCGGAATCCACGAATTTTTACTTGATTATCAATGCGACCTAAAAATTCAATATTACCATCTGGTCGATACCGAGCTAAATCACCCGTCTTGTAAAGTTGCGCTCCCTTTTTATCATTAAAAGGATTGGGAACAAACTTTTCAGTAGTTAATTCGGGGCAATTAAGATAACCTTGTGCCAATCCCTCACCAGCTATGTATAATTCGCCAGTAATTCCAATTGGTAAAGGTTGTAAATATTTATCTAATATATAAATTTGAGTATTAGGAATAGGGCGACCAATAGGCGGCTTTTCAATTATATGACTAATCTCTGCAACGGTTGACCAAACTGTTGCTTCAGTAGGGCCGTAAGCATTAAAAAACCGACGCTGAGACTTCCACCAACGTTTGACAATATCATCGGTACAGGATTCGCCTGCACAGATAATAGTTTGCAATGCCGGCAGTGATTCTGTAGGTAGGACTGCTAATACTGCTGGCGGAAGGGTGACGTGAGTAATAGCTTTTTCGCGCAATAATTGGAGCAAAGTTTGTCCGGGTAGAAGGGATTCTTTGTTTGCTAAATAAAGAGTTGCTCCTGTTTGCAGTGCCATCACAATCTCAAAAATTGAGGCATCGAAGCTTAATGATGCGAATTGCAGAATGCGGTTAATCGGTTGTATGTTGAAAACGTCAATCTGAGATGCCGCTAAGTTAGACAATCCTTGATGTTGGAGCAAAACACCTTTAGGTTTTCCTGTTGAGCCAGAGGTGTAGATAACATAAGCTAGGTTGTCAGATTTTACAACACTGCTTGGGTTTTCTTTGCTGTGTTGTGTAATAGTTGCCCAATCTTTATCTATGCAAATAATTGGATTCAAGAAGTCTTCAAAATGCTTGAGTAACTTTTCCTGTGTCAGCAATACTGAAACTTGTGCATCTTCTAGGATGAAGTTAAGACGTTCTTGAGGTAGGCTCGGATCTAAAGGAAGGTATGCTCCACCTGCTTTGAGAATGCCTAATAGTGCGATTATCATCACGAGCGATCGCTCTACGTAAATACCTACTAAAACGTCAGGAACTACCCCCAATTTTTTCAGATAATGTGCTAATTGGTTGCTGCGTATATTTAACTCTTTGTAGCTGAGTTGTTCATCGTCAAACACTAGTGCATTCGCATCGGGAGTTTCCTGCACTTGTGCTTCAAATAACTGATGAAAACACTTGTTCCCTGAGTAGTCTCTTTTAGTGTCATTCCAATCAATTAATAACTCTTGTCGTTCTTGCACAGTAAGCAAAGACAAATCTGAAATCCGCTGTTCTGGATTGGCAACAATGCTTTTTAGCAGCGTTTGAAAATGTCCCAGCATTCGCGTAATGGTTTTGTCATCAAATAAATCGGTGCTATAAACCATTTGTCCTTTCAAACTTTCCAAGTCTTGCCACAAATGGAATTCTAAATCAAGTTTTGCAGTTTTGCTATCGAAGTCAAATAGCGAAAGCGTTAACCCAGATAACTCTAGAGTTTCGATAGGAGTGTTTTGTAGGCTAAATACAACCTGAAAAAAAGGATGATAGCTCAAATCTCGCTCTGGGTGAAGTTCCTCCACCAACTTTTCAAAAGGCAAGTCCTGATGACTGTATGCTTCTAAAGTTACCTCTCGCACTCGATTCAACAATTCTCGAAACGTCACCTTACCTGAGAAATCTGTACGTAACACCAAGCTATTGACAAAAAAACCAATTAATCCTTCTAGTTCGCTACGATTGCGATTAGCAATAGGTGAACCAACTGCAATATCCTCTTGCTGCGTGTAGCGATAGAGCAAAGTCTGAAACGCTGCCAGCATTGTCATGAACAAGGTAACGCCTTCTTGGGAACTCAGTGCCTCTAGCGCTTGAGTTAAGGTGTGTGGTAGCTCTAAAAATTGTTTTGCACCCCTGTAGCTAGGAACTGCTGGTCTTAGTCGGTCGGTGGGGAGATTCAATACCGAAATCCCGTTTAATTGCTTTTGCCAATAAACTAACTGGCTTTGTAGGGGCGAGGTGCCGTTTGCTGCCACTCCTTGTAGCCACTCCCGTTGCCATTGAGCGAAATCTGCATATTGAATGGGTAGTTCTGGTAGAAGCGTAGATACGGAGTGGCTAGTCGTCAGACATCGCTTATCCCCTGCCAAGGCTTTGTATAATACCCCCAATTCTTTAATTAGCACTCCAATTGACCAGCCATCGGCAACTATGTGATGTAGATTTAGCAGCAGCAGATATTCTACTTCATCCAGTTGTAATAGCTTTACTCGCAGTAATGGCCCAGTGGTGAGATTGAAAGGATGTTGAGCCTCTTGGGTTACGATTTGCTGCACTCGTGTGTCGCGTTCTGGGCTGTCGAAATTGCGTAGGTCTATTAAGGGAAGAGGTATGCTTAAGCTAGGTGCGTTAGCGCAGCTTTCCGCAGGAATCGCCTGTACTGGTTGCTGGTCTACCATAACAAACCTAGTACGTAACGTTTCGTGGCGACGTACAATTTCGTTGAATGTTTGCTTTAAGGCGGTGAAGTTGAGGGAACCTGTCAGGTGAAGAGCTGTTGACACGTTGTAAAATGGATTCCCCGGTGCTAACTGGTCGAGAAACCACAATCGCTGCTGGGCGAAAGAAGTGGGAAAAACGAAAACCTCTGCTTCCTCAGAAAAATTAAGTTCTTCATCATCTGTGAGACTACTGTAAATATACTGGCTCATAAGTGAATGGCAAACAGTTGTGGTGGAATTTGTGGAAACTTTTTCTCAACCCATTTTATTGTCAATGCTTCGATAGGAGTTTAGCTTTGAAGAACTAATGGTTCTCGGAGCAGTAAATCGGTTATCAGTATTCAGTCATTCTATTGAAAGAAAAAGTGTCTCTAGCTCAAGAAATAGAAAAATTTCATAACAATTTCACTTTTTCGTGAAAGCGTATTTAAAGAAGGCTTTTAGCACTGTGTTGACTATGCGACTTATATTAGTTGAGGATGAAGCAGATTTAGGTGCAGCAATAAAACAAGTCCTGAGCCATGAGGCGTATATAGTTGACTGGTTTCTAGATGGTACGCAGGCATGGCAATATTTAGAAACTGGCTGGACTGAGTACACACTTGCGATTTTTGATTGGATGCTGCCGGGAGTTTCGGGGATAGAGTTGTGTAAATGGTTGCGCGATCGCCAGTTAATTATACCTGTATTAATGCTAACGGCTAAAGACCGGATGGAAGAAAAGATTATCGGTTTAGATAGCGGTGCAGATGATTATTTAGTTAAACCCTTTGATATGGCAGAACTGCTGGCAAGATTGCGGGCATTGCAACGGCGAGCCTCTTATGTAGGAGCAACGCTTACGCCTCAAGTCAAACCCCGACGCTTACAAGTAGGTTGCTTGACCCTCAATTACAGCACTCATGAACTTACTCGTCAGTATTGTCACGGTGAAAACCGAGTATTCTCTTTAACTGTCAAGGAATTTCAATTGTTGGAATATTTCATGAGACATCCTAACCAAATTGTCAGCCGCGACCAGATTATCAATCAGCTTTGGGAAATTGGTGCAGAACCAATTAGTAATGTAGTAGCAGCACAAATTCGCTTATTGAGACGCAAATTAGGAGAAGAAGACAGCGAATCTTTGATTGAAACTATTTATGGTGTGGGCTATCGCCTAAACATTCATACTGCTGATATTTTGCTAACTTGACAGCAACACTTTGAGCAAGGTTTTAGAAACATGGAACGCAATCCCATTTTCCACCAGACTCGGTTGCGGCTTGCAGCTTGGTATACCCTCGTTATGGGCGGTATTTTGGGGCTATCTAGTTTGGGGGTTTATAGTGTGGTTGCCCATGCTTATCGTGAAACCATAGACCAGGGATTGCAATCAGTCGCAAACGCACTTCATAAAAGTATTGAACCAGCTTGGCAACAACCTGGACAATTACAACGCCTCGCTAAAGAATTTTCTTTAGAATTATGTGTGGCTCAGACAAATTGTTTGCCTAAAACAACATCTATTAAAAAATCAATAACAGAGGCGGCGAATCCAGTTAATTACTATATACGCTTATTGGATCGCTCAGGAAAAATTTTTGCCAGTGGAGGCATGGAAATTGACAATTTCTCTGTTACCTCAGCATTAGAACATTGGCAAATATTAACAGATTCCTCTGGCACTCGATACCGCGAAATCACTTTACCTTTGTATACTCAAAATCAGATTTCGGGTTATCTACAAGTGGCGCGTAGTATCACTGATTTAGACCAACATCTTGCTTATTTAAAATTAGCTTTGGTGTTGGGATTGCCAATTTCCATGATTTTCGTTGGTTTGTCTAGTTGGTGGTTGGCAGGAAGGGCAATACAACCTGTATATCTTTCCTACCAACAAATGCAACAATTTACTGCTGATGCTGCCCATGA
Organism: Nostoc punctiforme NIES-2108; assembly: GCA_003326195.1. Classification (GTDB taxonomy): domain Bacteria; phylum Cyanobacteriota; class Cyanobacteriia; order Cyanobacteriales; family Nostocaceae; genus Nostoc; species Nostoc punctiforme_A. The sequence goes on along the minus strand of LXQE01000148.1, from coordinate 11,705 downwards.
GTTTCGCACACCTTTAGCAGCAATGTACTCTACTATTGAAGCTGCTATCAAGTTACAGCAAGAACCAAAAGCCAATAGTGGAATTTTAGATGTACTCAAACGCCAAAATCGCCGCTTATCACAATTAGTTGGAGATTTGTTGCTATTAACTAGGATAGACCAAAAAGAACTAACAGGAGAATATCAGCCTTGCTGTTTGAATGATTTAATTAGCGATTTAACTGAGGAATTAGCATTTTTGGCAGTAGAAACTAAAGTCAATCTCTCTAAACAGGTACAATTCTCAGAAAACCTATACATTGCGGGAAATGAAGAACAGCTTTATCGCTTAATTTCCAACTTAATTGCCAATGCAATTCAAGCCACATCTAGCGGTGGAAAAGTCACGGTTTTTTTGGGAAAAAGTGAGCTTTACGCCATGATTAAAGTTGAAGATACAGGAATTGGTATTGCCCCAGAACATCAACTGCGAATTTTTGATCGCTTCTACCGAGTTGATCGCGCTCGCTCTCGCACCTCTGGCGGTTCGGGATTGGGATTAGCCATAGCTCAAGCGATTGTCCAAGCGCATAAAGGCAATATTCACGTTCAAAGTCAACCTGGGCAAGGTAGTACATTTACAGTTCGACTTCCTCTTTCACCGTGAGTTCTGGAAATAAAAAGACTCTATTTTTCAGCGGTACTTGGATATGTAAGAATACCGGAACTTGACCGGAACTCAACCGGAACTGTGACAAAGGCTATGGGTGCGAGTAAAAAGCCGTTTGTCGTCATTGAGAGGTCTTTGGTTTGGGGAAGAGTTGCGATCGCTAGTATCACGCCTATTGTTTCTTTCTTTTTACCAGTTGCATCAATAGCACCGTCATCCTCGCTGCTTGATTTTTAAATTAGCTTGTGGTAAAGTCCGTACAATCGTAATCTACTATAAATCGATCGACTTATAGTAGATTATTTATATGAGAGAGTTAGTAAACAGAGTCTAACCGCAAAATAAAAAATTTCCCATCTTCAACTTTTACATCATTCCAAAATCAGTTTTTTAATTAAAGCTTGTATTCTAAACCCCCGAAAATTGGTAATACATCATGGTAGCAATATCTAGAAAATGCAACTTTCTAATTTTATTAGTAGCTGGAGTATTTACTCTCTCCACAACTTTAGTAAGTTGTAAAGCACCAGATACACGAGAAAAGGTAGCAGTTGCAGCTCCTAATGGCATTAAGACAAAATTGTTAAGAATTGGCTATTTTACTGCTGCGGATATCACCAAAAGTAGACAAGTTTTAGAGAAACGCTTGAATCCCTTGGGTATTCAAGTGCAGTGGGCGCAATTTACAGCTGGTCCACAGCTTTTAGAAGCAATAAATGTGGGCAGTTTGGATATCGGTGCTGTTGGTGAAACTCCACCCATATTTGCCCAAGCAACTGGTATTCCTTTTGTTCTTCTTGCTAATACTATACCGGGTACTGGTGAAGGTTCGGCGATCGTAGTACCGGAAGACTCCCCCATCAAAACTATAGCTGATTTAAAAGGTAAGAGAATTGCCTTTCAAAGAGCTACTGCTAGTCAATACTTTGTGGTTAAAGCTTTGCAAGAAGGAGGACTAGAGCTAAAAGATGTCAAACATCTCAATCTGATAGCACCAGAAACTCGTGCAGCATTATCGCGTAAGAGCATTGATGCAGCTGTGCTAGGAGACCCCCACCTGGCTATATTTCAGAGAACGGAAAAAGTTCGGATTCTTCGTAATGCTAAAGGACTTTCAACCCAAGGAGGCTATTGGATAGCTGCACGTAGCTTCGTGAAAGAGAACCCTGAGCTAATAAAAATTGTCCTTGAAGAAGTCTACAAATTAGGCAAATGGTCTAAAGCAAATACGCGAGAAGTTGCCGAAATTGTCGGGCGTGATACCAAGCTTGATTTACCAACCTTAGAAACAATAGTCAAGCGTCGGCGTTTTGGCATCAGACCAATTACCGATAAGGTTATAGCAGGACAGCAAGAGATATCTGACTTGTTCTATAAGCAAAAATTTATCACTAAAAAAATTAATGTCAAGGATGTAACACTTACTCCTGAAGAATATGCTGCTATACTCCCGGCAGAAATCAAGCCCTGAGCATTTGCAGTGAACATTAAGCCTGAAAAAATTGACAATACACTATGCTAACAGTATCTAGAAAACGCAACTTTTTAATGTTCTTGATGGCTGGAGTATTTACCCTAATTTGTAATTTGGGAAAAGGAACGAGGAACAGTTTCGTAGGGTATATTATCGCTGTTCTCGTAATGCACCACCAAGATTTGCGGTGCATAGGGCTAATTTCTATAATCGCATCCTACTAAACTATGAATCAATATCAAAATCTAAAATTAGATGACAGATGAAAGAAGTCACTTAAGAACCACTTTTAATCAAGTAGCACTGTTGTATGACCAAGTTCGACCAGGATATCCAGAAGCGCTTTTTGACGATGTGGTGTCTCTCTCAGAAATCACTCCAGACGGAAAGATATTAGAGATTGGTTGTGGTACCGGTCAGGCAACTGTGCCCTTTGCCCGCCGGGGTTATCGTATACTCTGCATTGAGTTGGGTGAGAATCTTGCTACGGTTGCCCAAAAAAACCTGGCTGCTTATCCGCAAGTAGAAGTGTGTAACATCGCTTTTGAGGATTGGATAATAGAAGAAAATGCCTTTGATTTAGTGATTTCGGCGACTGCTTTCCATTGGCTTGACCCAAGTATTGCTTACAAAAAAACGGCTCAAGCCCTCACATCTTCAAGAGCGTAGACGCGGAGCGGCTTGTCGTAAGACATCGCGCTATTTTGGAATGAACACGTATATAGTGATGCTAGTAATGGCTTCTTTGAAGAAGTACAGGAGCTATATCAAAGTTTAGCTCCTCAACTGGTTAAAGACCATGAGCCTCCTTTGCGTGAGCAGAAAGTCCCTAATAAAACAAGTGAGATTCAGCAAACAGGTTTGTTTGGTGAAGTAGTCTATCGCTCTTATCGATGGGATGCAACATATAACAGTGCAAGTTATCTCAACCTCTTAAATACTTATTCCGGTCATCTAAATTTAGATCACATTACAAAAGCCCGTTTTTTCCATGCGATCGCTGAATTAATTAATACCAAGTTTAATGGTCAAATTACTAAAGGTTACTTAACTACTTTATACGTAGCCCACCTACTCTAATCTGATCTAAATCATTTTGCAGATATGATTAAACAGTTACGTTTTGTAAGGGAGACTGTTAGCCAAACACCTGTTGTATATGGGATTTTAAACCACTTTGAGTAGGATAAAAATTGTCCTTGAAGAAGTTCACAAATTAGGCGGGCGTAGGCGACTGGCGTTTTCCTTGGACTTACTCCGTAGACGCTTTTGGGCTTTCAACTTTGAGTCTTTCCTGCAAAAAGACCTTAAGAGCCTGTCAAGAAACAACTTTTACAATTTATTATCTAGAAAGCTTGCTGAGAAAGCATTTCTGGCTCAAAAGAGGCAAGATTGTTACATGACAAGCTCTAAAACAGATTGACAACTTGGGGAAAATTTGGGAGTATCAAACTACGGCAATTCGGTAGATTTTTAGTACTTTATAAAACTTAAATACATCTAAAACCCTTACAGAGGAATGGTTTTTGTCGAGTGCAGTCGGTGGCTTGATGAATATGTTACCAGATGCAATCGCCTCAAGGCTGGAAACATTCTTCAACTTTGTAGTGCTAAAGTCGCGTCACCCAGAAATAGCAATTGCCTCACCACTCACCAACATAGATTTTCCACAGGATATTCGGAGATAGAAACTAATGATTAAGAGTCCAGAGAAACTTGCAGATACGACAATTCAGTTTTCAGCTCCTGTAAGAGCAAACTCGCCGGAACTCCAGCAGCTTTTTGATTTTATTGCTCTGGGAGCAAGTGAGCGCGATCGCGATCGCATCCTTCCTTATAATGTGGTTGAATTGATCCGGCGTTCCAGGTTGGGTGCATTGCGAATCCCCGTTACCGAAGGTGGTGGTGGTAGCACGGCACGCGAACTATTCGAGGTCGTGATTCGGCTGGGGGATGCCGATCCAAACGTGGCTCACATTGTACGGAATCATTTCTCTGTTACAGAGCGAATTTTGCGTTCTGAGCGCACCCAAAGGAATCAGCGATGGCTTAAGGCTGTGGTCGATGGCGCGATTATTGGACTCGCTACGACCGAATTAGAAGTCAAGCGGGCTGGCGGCGGGCAAGTTGTGAATACAAAATTAACACCTGATGGTGATGGCTATCGTCTAAATGGGACGAAGTATTACAGCACTGGCAGCCTTTATGCAGACTTGATTTTTGTGCGTGTACTAGTCCCCGATGGCACTAGAGCGTTTATACTGATTCCTACTAACCGTGAGGGTCTTGAACTGGTGGACGACTGGGATGGCTTCGGACAAAGACTTACAGGTACGGGAACAACTACATTCACTAATGTCCGTGTAGAGGCAGATGAAGTAATTTTTGAGACAGATACAGACCAAGACAAGCTGCCATATAACATCGTTCCGCAACTATTCCTGACAGCAATCAATGCTGGCATTATTCACAGCGTTCTGCGCGATGCAACAGCCCTCGTCCGTACCCGAAAGAGGACTTTCTATCATGCCGTAGCCGAGAAAGCAGCAGAAGATCCGATTTTACAGCAGACTGTTGGACAGATTGCCGCTAATGCCTTTGCTGCCGAAGCGATCGTCTTGGCGGCAGCTGATGGTCTCGATCGCCTCCCTGCTGCCCAAGCTCAGGGTAAAGAGGCAGAAACAGCTGCGGCACTGGCAACTTCTCTGAGTGCATCGAAAGCCAAATTGATTGTTGATGATTTGGCATTACGTTCGGCTACTTTGTTGTTTGAAGTTGGTGGGGCTTCTACAACTAAAAAAAGCTCAAACTTTGATCGTCATTGGCGCAACGCCCGCACTTTGTCCTCACACAACCCAAATCATTTTAAGGCTCGTGCGATCGGGGACTACGAGATCAACGGTACACCATTGCCGCAACGAGGATTCTTCTAATTTTGTTCAGCTCCCTGACTTCTAAACTACGGGAAACTACTTTATGAGTATTTATTCAGAAGTCGGGGATCTCGCAGCCAACCGAAACCGTTGAGAGAAACTATGAGTGCAATTGATACTACTTTTTTGAGAGCAAGTAAAGAGGCGATCGCTAGTCCCACAGACTATCCCCAAAGCCCATTATCTCAAGCTCTCCGGCAGCCAGTACTGCTAGGGCTATTCTTACCAATTCATCACGGTGGTTGGAGTTCTTCTACCCTACCGCGCACTACAGACTGGTCGTTTGATTACAATGCCAAACTGACTCAAAAGGCTGAGGAGTTAGGTTTTGATCTGGTTTTCGGCTATTCCACATGGCAGCCAAAAGGCGGACAGGGGCCAACTCGGACAGAAGCAGGTTTAGATGCCTTCATTGCTACTGCCTCCCTTGCCGCCATTACCTCACGCATTCTATTAATCTCAACAATTCACTTCCTCTACGGGCCTTGGCATCCCATCCATCTGGCTAAATTTGGTGCGACACTTGACCACATTTCTAAAGGTCGCTGGGGAATTAATGTTGTCACTGGACATCGGGCTTATGAGCATGAACTGTTCGGCTGGAGCCAAATCGAACACGATCGCCGCTATGAACTCGCTGATGAATTTGTTACCGTTCTCAAACGACTTTGGTCGGAAACAGAGAATTTTTCTTATAAAAGTCAGAGTTCTTGGCAGTTTAAGGATGCCTACATCAGCCCCCGTCCGCTTTATGGTCGCCCCATCCTAGTTAACGCCACCGGTTCGGATGCTGGCATCGAGTTTGCGGGTCGCCATTCTGATATCGTATTTATCACCAGTCCGGCTGGCGGTGACATAGAAAGCGCCTTGTCGTCGTTACCCGCCCATACAGCCCGTGTCAAACAATCGGCGATCGCTAATGGTAGACTTGTCCGCACTCTCCTAAATCCGCTGATTGTCGTGCGTGAAACTGAAAAAGAGGCGGAAGAATATGCTCAGGCGATTATCGACCATGCCGATTATCAGTCAATTGCTGGACGTTCTGGCGTTAGCAGCGATGCACACGCCTGGAGAGGGCATCAAAAGGGAAATCTGCGTTATGGTGTTGGCAGTGCGATCGGTGGTAATGTGCAGCTAATCGGTTCACCCGAACAAATCACCGAGCAACTTTTGCAACTGAATAAAGCTGGTGTCGATGGCTTCCAGCTTGCCTTCTACGATTTTGAGCCTGATCTGGATTTCTTCGGTAAGCGCGTTCTACCACTACTGAAACAGGCTGGACTTAGATTCTGAGTTCTCTAACCTAGCTAATACCAATTCTCTAAAATCGGGCAACACAATCAAAATTTGACCTTCTTTATTACGAATTACGAATTGGTATTCCGCTCTGTTTTCAACTTTGCGAGGTGCATCAATCCAAGGACAAAAATTACTATAAAACTTGTTGCAAGCCGCTAGTGAAACTTTTTATATGGTAAGTATATCTACCGGGTTGTCAGCAAAGTTTGAAGGCTAAATAAACGAACCGCATACTCCTACGGAGAAGCAAGCTACGCGCAGCGTCTCGTAAGAGTTGGACGCAAAGAGCGCAAAGGAAGAAGGAAAAGAGATATTTCTGCTAACCCGAAAAACTTGTAAATCAAGGAAGTAGAAGGTGTACAAGTTGTCCGAGCTATTAATGATGTAGATTTCATTGTATCTTCTGCTCAAACTGTTGCACTTGCAGGGATAGAACCTAATTCTATGGGTGAAGAAACAGCTAAGGACAAGAAATACGCTCTGGCATTAGTTACATTACAAGGTCGAGAAAAGGAACCAAAGATTCAAAAGTTAAACCAGCTACTCGTTCATCCAAACGTCAAAGATTTTATCAACAAAGAATATAAAGGAAGGCTTATACCAGTTTTTTAGAGATTGTCGCCCAAATCGAAGAATTTTGTTGATATTTGTGTATATGGTTCTTTTACAGCTTATTTTCTCGCCACTTGTATATACGTTCACATAGAAATACCCAAGCTAAATTCTCTTAGTCATAGATAAAAAATATTGATTTGGTTTGGACAGCTTATCAAAAGGTGGTATGGTTATTTTTATTAACTACGATAAATCGATCGACTTATTGTAGTTATTTGCTATAATTTATAGATATGGCTGCTTAAACTCCTAAAAATTGATATCAAGGAGTCAATTGTGGTGAATTCTTTAAAAGAACACTGTTTTGAGTACAAACAAAAATTTTCTGCTAGTACAATCATTGCAATCGCAATGTCTTTTCTTGCTTTTATAGCTTCTAATTGCAGTCAAAAAACATCTATCAATACTACAGCTAACTCAGATTCCTCTTCAAAAACTCTCACTACTAAAAGTACAGAGAAAAACAATGTGATTCGCTTGGGCTACCAAAAAGGCGGAATTATTCCCATTGCACGTCAACGAGGTGAGTTAGAGCGTCAGTTAGTAACGCAAAATATCAAAGTTGAATGGAGTGGCCCATTTGACCGTTGCGCTACGCTTTTAAGTTCTCTCAATGGTAATCGGGCAGATATTGGTGGATGTGGTGATATTCCTTCGATTTCTGGAATTGCTGCTGGACAGCCTCTTTGTATTGGCTCTGTACAGCGTCCTAATCCAGATTCTTTGAGTAATGCCATCTTAGTTCGTGGTGATTCTCCCATTCGGAAACCGACTGATTTAGTAGGTAAGAAAGTTGCAGTTAATCAAGGTGGTGCGGGCGAATATCTGTTATTAAAAGTTTTGGAAAAAGAAAATATTCTTAAAGAAAAAGTCCAGCGAGTTTATTTATCACCGAATGACGCTGCACCTGCTCTATATCAAGGTTCTGTTGATGCGTGGGCAGTTTGGGAACCTTATATTTCCATTGCAGAATTAGAACATAAGGCGCGAAGAATTACCACTACACACCCTGCTCCTACCTACGGCATTATGGTTGTTCGTAGTGATGCAGCTAAAGAAAATCCTGTAGCAGTAAAAGCTGCTCTCACTGCTTTGAGTGAGGATGGTAAATGGTTAAATCAACATACTAATGCTGCATCAGATTTTCTAGTTAAAGAGCTAAAACTTTCTGATGCGGTAGCCAAGCAAGTGACTAAAAATAGAGGCCCAGAGTCTTACGTATTTCCTAATACTGGGGATATCGCCAATCTTCAGAAAACAGCTGACTGGTTATTAGAGCAAAAAATTATTCCGCAACGAGTAGATATTACAACGGCAGTGTGTCCGCTAGAAACTACCGCCGCTAGGTAGGAAAGATACAGTATTTGATCCATCAATCTTAATCCATGTCATGGATAACGATACTGATAGCATTTGGCGACATCATTATCATCCCGAACAAAAGAGTCTGCGGTCTTTACGCTCTGGATATTCCAATGTACTTATGAAACAAGAAAGAGAAAATTATGGCAAATTTCACTAGACCACAACCGCCAGTCTTTGAACGAGTTGAAGAAGAACGACTCTACCGCAAACAACGCCTTGCTGCGGCATTTCGGCTGTTTGCTCGTTTTGGCTTTAGTGAGGGAACAGCAAGCCACATCACCGCCAGAGATCCTGAGTTTACCGACCATTTTTGGGTAAATCCCCTTGGCAAGTACTTTGGTCACATCCGAGTTTCTGACTTGATTTTGGTCGATACAGAAGGGGAAGTTGTCAAAGGTAATGCTCCTGTCAATCGCGCCGCTTTTGCGATTCATTCACAGGTTCATGAGGCGCGACCTGATATAGTTGCAGCGGCTCATGCTCATTCTCTGCATGGTAAATCTTGGTCAAGTCTTGGTCGCCTGCTTGATCCCCTAACTCAAGATGCTTGTGCTTTCTATCAAGACCACGCTCTATTTGATGACTATAGAGGAGTAGTTTTAGATACTTCAGAGGGTAAAAGAATTGCTGAATCTTTGGGAGACAAGAAAGCTGTCATTTTGAGGAATCATGGCTTTTTGACGGTGGGACAGACAGTAGATGAAGCTGCTTTTTGGTACATTTCTTTTGAGCGATCCGCTCAAGCTCAACTGCTTGCAGAAGCAGCTGGCAAACCACTTCCCATTGACCACGAAACAGCAACTTTTACTCATAACCAAGTAGGAACTCATTCCGGCGGTTGGTTTAGCTTTCAGCCACTCTACGACCGAATTGTGGGCGAAGAACCAGACTTACTAGAGTAGTTGGTGGTTATTTTTCTTCATTGTCTTTTTATACCCAAAAATTAACGTGTTTACCAATTGGCTGCGGCAGAATTTTTTCTTCCCTCTGAGTTGTTTGTTAGTAGCAACAACAGCTTGTTCAGAGGTTAAGTCTACCAGTCCGGCAACGATCGCTGCTAATCCTAGTCCATCCGAAATCGCAGTATCGAATACAACTCAATTACATGTTGCTAAGTATAAAGGTGGCTGGGACTTAAATTTAAAGTTAGCTGGACTAGATAATTTCCCTTACACAACTCAATTTACTGAGTTTACCGGGGGGAATTTGATGGTACAGTCAATCAATGCTGGTGCAATTGACTTAGCCTCAGCTAGTGAAATTCCACCGATTTTTGCGATTGAATCGAAAGCATCTGTAAAAATTATTGCCACTCTCAAAGGGCCAACGATTGGTCAAGTTGTACTCGTACCCAAGGACTCGACTGCCAAAACGATCGCCGATCTTAAAGGTAAGAAAGTGGGTTATGTGAAAGCTACAACTGCCCACTACTTCCTGATTAAGATGTTGGAAAAAGTCGGGCTGACGATGAAGGATATCAATGCAATTCCTTTATCGATACCCGATGGGCTTGCGGCTTTTCGTAAAGGACAGCTTGATGCTTGGGCTACCTACGGTTACTCCATCCCTCAAGCCGAAAAAGAAGGGGCGCGGGTACTGGAATCTGCAAAAGATATTTTGAGTGGTAACTTTGTGATTATTGCTTCACCCAATGCGATCGCCGATCCCCAAAAGAAAGTTGTAATTGCTGATTTTCTCTGTCGTTTGCGGAAATCCCAAACTTGGCGTGAATCTAATCTTAAGCAGTGGTCGAAGAATTATGCAACTACTATCGATGTTGATGAAGGCATCGTTTATCAGGATGCCAAGCAAGGACAACAACAGCGTCGTCAAGAATTACTTCCTGTTTCTGATGAAGCTATTGCTTCTCAGCAAAAGGTTGCTGATACCTTTTTTCAAGCGGGTGTAATTTCCACAAAAGTTGATGTGAAACAACTTTGGGACAGCAGTTTTAACAAAGATATTGCCAAATGCCAATAATTGCAGAAAGAAGTAAAAAGCTAAATGTCAAAATTACCTTATTTTTAATCAGGGTAAAAATATGTTTCATGGAATAGAAAGAGAATTATTAAATGGAGTACCTTGGTTATTTGGGCAACAGTCTCAATTACCACATGATCTCCAATTAACAGATCAGCAAGAACATGAGATACGTGATATTTGGGAATTCCCACCACAAGAATCTGCTGATCGTGAGCCTATTGTTAAGCAGGAGATAAAACGGTTTGGGATTTTCAGCAAACTAAAAAGTTTTTATTTATTGGCGACGCCGAATAGCCCGCCGCAGGCATCGCTTTTAAATAAGTAAAGACAAGTGTTATCAGCTACTCAAATGAATAGAAAATTTCAACTAATTTTCAATGTGCAGTACAGCTTTACTGGGGTAGCTTCTTTCAAGTATTTGGGCGACATCAGCACAGCTTCGCTAACAGTTAGCAATCATTTAGTTTGCAATCCAGAGTATTAGAGAAGCTAATAATTAGTTTTACATAATATTATGCTTTTCAGTATCACTAATCTCGATAAAATCTCATTTCATCCTTAAATACCGATATGACAACAACGACTGACCTCGATTTTGCTGCACGTGAGGCGTTGCGCCTACTCGGCCCCGATCCCGAAAACTGGGTGAGCGATCGCTCAGGCATTGACCACAATGTGACGATAGTAGGTGGTAGTGGCAGTGGCAGCATCTTCGCATTTGCCCTGCGGCGTGCTGGCATTGGGCGCGTGACAGTCATCGATGAGGCTCTTAACGAAGCCCATGCAGGCGTGTGGCTGACGCGGGCGCGGATGAAAAAGCTACGCACACCGAAAAACCTACCAGGGCCGGAACTGGGCATTCCGGCGCTATCATTTCAAACTTGGTACGAGGCGCGGCACGGTGTTGAGGCATACGCAGCGCTTGACCGCATTCCACGAGTGGCGTGGGCTGAGTACCTCAGCTGGTATCGGCATTTTCTGGGCATTCCAGTTCGGTATCAGACGAAGTTGGTGTGGATTGAGCCGGACGCCGATTTCTTTCGTCTACACCTAGAAGTGAACGGTGTCGCCCAGGTGGAAACCACACGTAATATCATGTTCGGGAAATCACTTACGATTAAATCCCGATTTTAATCCACCAGTGAAAACTGGTTAACCCTTGAATCAAATCTTGCTGTTGAAGTAAAGATTGACAGCGATGAAATAAAACTTCCTCTAAATCATTTAGAGTTTCAAACGATTGATTTGCAATTGGTTCATCAATCAAAGTCCACAATCTTTCAGCAGGTTGCAATTCAGGAGAATGAGAGGGCAAAAATGTTAAATGTAACCCTTGGGGAATTTTTAATTTATGGCTAGTATGCCACCCAGCACGGTCAACAGCCAA
>LXQE01000147.1 GCA_003326195.1 Nostoc punctiforme NIES-2108 | reverse complement strand
ATATTATGTTCGGATAATTACTTATGATAAAAGCAGGGATGAAAACGATGAAGTATGCCGAAAAGAATCAGTATAGCCAAGCATTTAGATATTGCTGAGTTAGAACAGCTTTACCGTGAGACGAAAGACAGGGTAGAAAGTCGTCAATACCAGATTATATGGTTACTAGCACAAGGAAAAAAGACGGAAGAAGTAGAGGAAGTAACAGGCTACAGCAGGACATGGATATACGCATTAGTTAAAAGGTACAACCAGTTGGGTATAAGTGGAATTGGCGATCGCCGCTTTTCAAATCAAGGCGCAAAGCCGTTAATTTCGGACATACATCAAGCACAGCTATGGCAAGCTTTACAAGAAAACGCGCCAGATGGAGGACTCTGGAATGGGCGAAAAGTTGCAGATTGGTTAAGTGAAGTCACTGGAACAAAGATTAGTAGATACAGAGGGTGGGAGATATTACGGCAAATGACTTTTAGACTACGAGTACCTCGCCCATCTCATACAGAAAGCGATTTTTTTGAACAAGAAGCCTGGAAAAAAAACTAGCAACAGAAGTTGAAGAACTGCAAAATGCCTATCCGTCAGATGAAATTCAATTGTGGTGCGAAGATGAGCATCGCTTGGGATTGAAACCAATTTTAAGACGAGTTTATGTGCCTGAGGGAGAAACACCAATTGCCAACGTTAATTGGAGATTTAAATGGTTATGGTTGTATGCATTTGTACATCCCAAAACCGGAGAAACTTATTGGTGGATTTTGCCATACGTCAATACCGAACTATTTAATCAGGTTTTAGAAGACTTTGCTCGTGAATTTGAATTAGGTGCTAAAAAACACATTCTTTTGGCTGTTGACCGTGCTGGGTGGCATACTAGCCATAAATTAAAAATTCCCCAAGGGTTACATTTAACATTTTTGCCCTCTCATTCTCCTGAATTGCAACCTGCTGAAAGATTGTGGACTTTGATTGATGAACCAATTGCAAATCAATCGTTTGAAACTCTAAATGATTTAGAGGAAGTTTTATTTCATCGCTGTCAATCTTTACTTCAACAGCAAGATTTGATTCAAGGGTTAACCAGTTTTCACTGGTGGATTAAAATCGGGATTTAATCGTAAGTGATTTCCCGAACATGATATNTGGCTGTTGACCGTGCTGGGTGGCATACTAGCCATAAATTAAAAATTCCCCAAGGGTTACATTTAACATTTTTGCCCTCTCATTCTCCTGAATTGCAACCTGCTGAAAGATTGTGGACTTTGATTGATGAACCAATTGCAAATCAATCGTTTGAAACTCTAAATGATTTAGAGGAAGTTTTATTTCATCGCTGTCAATCTTTACTTCAACAGCAAGATTTGATTCAAGGGTTAACCAGTTTTCACTGGTGGATTAAAATCGGGATTTAATCGTAAGTGATTTCCCGAACATGATATTATTGCTTTAATTAGAATAAACGAACAGGCTTCTTTTGCAGCTTGGAACTAATTGAGCTTACCCGATCGACCACAGAAATCATGTATTTGTAATCTGGTACTTGTCCATTGGGTACATACCCCACTTCTTGAGCCAAATCTGAAGACGATTCACTCATCACTTTGCGGATAAACTCTTGACGGTTACGTTCTACATTTGGCCCAATCAAGACCACGCCCAATGGTACATAATGAGGGTCTTTAAATAGTATGCGGAATTCAGTTGGCGCCAATTGTGAACTGTAGAGACTTAATTCCGCCTCCGAGACAGCACAAGCGATCGCTTTTCCTTGAGCGACCAATTCCAATGCCGCTTTAGGTGTGGGTGCAAACAGTATTTCAGCCAGCGTTGTACCATAAAGATTGTAAAGAGGAAGATAATATCCTGTTGCTGAACCTAACTGTCCTAAAGCTACTGTTTTGCCTTGCAATTGTTTCAAGTCAGTTATCGGATTATCTTTACGAACAACGAAGATTGAACGTAAATTACTAATACCTATTAAAGGAAATAGGGGAACATATTGGTGACGTGCGATCGCAATAGCTGCTAAACCCGGTGGAGCAAATACCAATGACCAAGCACGAGCATCAAGGCGTTCAACCGCTCTATTTTCATTAAAAACAGGCTCTAACTGAATATATGAGTTTGTTTTTTCACCCAAGTAACTATTAAATTTAGCATATTGATTAATTATCTGTTCGCCTCCACCATAGTTGATTACACCAATAGTTAACGTGCCCTCAACCCCACCTTGTGGTTTGCAGGCAGCAAATGTAAAACCTAGTAGATGAAACAGAAATAAACGACGGGGAAATCGCACAAACATCACTAATTATGGTTAAGAAAATAATTTGGCTTTCAGGACTAATTTAGATAAATTTGACTGCTGCCTAAGAGGGTTATATTGCAGTAAAAAGTTAATATTTATTTAAATATTGTTGAGAGGCTTTCTAACAGGTATAAATAAATATTAGACAAACTCACAGGCCACCTGCGTTGCTTAGGTTATGTTAAACAACATTACGTTAAAAAACTTAAAAATAGGTGCTAAATTTAACTTGCTTTTAATATTAGTTTTCATCATCAGTATTTTAGGAAGTGGCGTTGCCTTATCCAGTGTACTTCAAAGGAGAGCGCAAAATGAAGTAAGTTCTCAAGCGGAGATACTCATCCAAATGGTGAATGCAGTTAGAGATTATACACAAAATCGTATTGCTCCCCTATTAGAACCTAGATTAGATACTAACCCAACATTCATGCCTGAAGTAGTACCAACTTTTTCCTCTAAAGAGGTTTTTGAAAATTTTCGAAAAAAGCCTGAATTTAAAAACTTTTTTCATAAGGATGCAACACTTAATCCAACCAATTTAGCGGATAAAGCTGATAATTTTGAAACTCAACTTGTCGAGCGTTTTCGCAACGAACCTAATACTCTAGAAATTACAGGCTTTCGTAAATTGTCAGAAGGCGAAGTATTTTACATTGCACAACCACTAAAGATTACACAAGCGAAATGTTTGCGATGCCATTCTACACCAGATCAGGCTCCTAAAACTCAGTTGGTAAATTATGGCTCGGAAAATGGTTTTGGCTGGCAACTCAATCAGATTGTTTCTGCCCAAATAATCTCAGTTCCTTCTCAAGATATTTTTGCCAATGCCAAGCGGACTTGGATATTGATCATGGGACTTTTAATTGCAATCTTTGCGATCGTAGTTTTCTTAATTAACTTCTTAATTACAAAATATGTGATTCAGCGTATCAGAAGAATAGAGAAAATAGCTCAAAAAGTTAGTATTGGTGATATGAGCGCTGATTTTGAAGAAAGCTCTCATGATGAAATTGGCGGGTTAGCAGAAGCATTTAATCGGATGAAAGCTAGCTTGAAAATAGCTCTGGAGATGCTGAATAACCAAGGCTAATAATTCGTAATTCGTAATTCGTTATTAACGAAGACAAAAACGCAATTTTGAAAAATTCAAGATAGTAGGCGTTGCTCAAATTGCAAAGCTTTTTGAGGTTCGGGGATTTGTGATGCTAAAATTTTCACAAATTCTACACGAGAGATTTCTCCAGAAGATTTCATAGCTTTTTGAACTAGAAACTTAGCTATTGGGCCAATTAATTTAGCCAACTCCCGTTCGCACTCTTCCAGAAATTTGTCACTGATGACTTGAGATTCTTGGTTTAGTAAGTTGTTTGAGTTAATACCAGATTGAGCGGATTTAACAGTAAGTTCTTGTAGTAGAGTAGGTTTCTCTAGTAGAAACATTGTTTTCTTCTTAAAATCAATTTGTTGATTTTCTCGAAGATGAACAGCTAATTGACTAATTAATTCTTCAAAATTGGATGCTGAGGCCGCAACTTGTCGTAGTAATCTTGAGGCGATGGGGCCGACAAATTCTAAAAGAATTGTTTCTAAGCGGTTGTAATTTTCCCCAGACAGAATAGAAGCAGTCGGATACCCAATTGAGTTTTGTTGAGAAAGCGAAGCTTGAGGCGGTTGTGTAAAAGATGGTAGTTGAAGTGATTGCGGTTCTACTCTAGGATCGAGATCCTTAAGCACGTGTAAAACTTCAGCCGCAGACTGATAGCGCTGTTTAAAGTGATGTAGCACCATCTTAGATAGCACAGATGCCAACTCAGAACTGACGTTAGCTTGATGCTGCCAAGAAATTTCTCCTGTATCTGGGTCTTCTTCAAAGTTTATCGGATGTAACCCTGTCAGCGATTGTATAGCAATAATACCCAAGGAATAAATATCACTGTTGGGGCGGGGCTTACCTTGCCCCTGTTCTGTAGACATATATCCGGGAGTACCAATAATAATAGTAGCCCCTGTGTGCCCTGCAATTGTGAGCAGTTGAGTTTGGACTTGTTTAACTGCGCCAAAGTCAATCAGCACAAACTTACCGTCTTGTTCCCGCCTAATTATATTGTCCGGTTTGATATCTCGATGAATAACGTTGTGGCTGTGAATAAATTGTAGAATACCCAGAATCTGTTGGAGTAATTGAATGACTCGATCTTCTGTCCAACGTTGATTGGGGAATAGTTCCGCTTTCAGGGTATGCCCTTCAATGAACTCTTGCACCAAGAAGAACTCTTGGTTGTCTTCAAAATAGGCTAAAAGCCGAGGAATCTGGTCATGGTAGCCGAGTTGTTCTAGCGTTTCTGCCTCACTAGTAAATAGCCGTCTGGCAGTTTTGAGAAATTCAGGACTACGAGTGACGGGCTTCAGGTGTTTGACAACGCATTTTGGGAAACCTGGCCGATGGGTATCTTGGGCTATGTAGGTTTGACCGAATCCACCTCCACCTAATATCTGGAGGACTTGGTAACGTCCGTCTAATAATTGTCCTAACATTGTGTCACAAGCCTTAATTCCTCAAATTAATCTTGACACAACTACCAGCTTTGATAAGGTTGAGACAGAAAGTAGTGGTCTGTCCCAAAAGTTTTGAGAGGTTAGTGGTGTTAAGATCCCCGACTTCTTGAAGAAGTCGGGGATCTGCCCCGCAAAATTAAAAGGTATTGGCATGACTGGTGAAGAATTGCTGAAGCGATATGCTGCTGGGGAAAGAAACTTTAGTGGGATTGACTTGAGTGGGGTTGATTTCAATAGTATCCCTATCAATGGCACTAGTATTGATCTGACTGGTATCGATCTCAGTGGAGCCGATCTCACTCAAGTTGTGCTTGGCTCGGTTAACTTGACCAATGCCAATTTGAGTGCGGCAATCTTGCTCAAAGCTGGGATGCACGATGTTACTCTGACTGGAGCCAATCTGACTGGAGCCGATTTGAGAGGGTTGGAAGCTCATGAATCTAATTGGCAAAGAGCTAACTTGACCAGAGCTAATCTGGGATTTAGCAAGCTCACTCAATTGGATTTGACTGAAGCGATCCTCAGCCATGCCGACTTGACTTGTGCCGATCTTATAATGTGCAAATTTGTCGATGCTGTAATGGCTTCCATTCAAGCGGTCTGCACTAAAATTACGCATGGCTTCTTCAACAGAGCTTATTTGAAAAGAGCCAATTTGGAGCGAGCTTGGATAGAGTACACGGTTCTTGACTATGCCAACTTTACTGCGGCTAACTTGATTAATGCTGGTATCATCGATTGTGATGCTGCCAAAGTTAATTTCACCCATGCCTCTATGAGTGGTATCACCATTAGAACTCCCTTTACCAAAAGTAACTTCAGTAATGCCGACCTCTCCGATGGAAGTTTTTACCGACTGATCATCGAAGAGTGTGACTTTAGGAACGCTTTCTTTCACAGGACTCGAATAACCCAAGTTACCTTCGAGAACTGTTTGTGGGGTGAGGTAAGTAGTTTCGATACCGACGCTATCATCAGAGACAATTAAATTGGCAGATATCCCTTATAAGTTTATAACTAACTAGACTCCAGATCGGCTTGCAGGTCTATTATTGTTGAAGCTTTAATAATTCTTCAGAAATCGCCAGTGTCTCAAGTTTTGAAATAGCTGTTGGTTGAGAGACTACGCTAACCTCTCCTAATTGAGTTTTCTTGACAAAATAGGTGATTCCCCGAAAGCTCAATTTATAGGTTACTGGTACTAGAGGAGCTTCCGCCGATTTGGAATTTGGATCGACACGATAGTTAACGCCACGATACATCAAATTATAAGCTGGCCCAATTTGAGGAACTGGTTGAAACGGCTGTTCTGTTTTTTTGCTACCAACTTTGTTTTGGTTATATTCGTAGCTCAAACCACGATAGTAAAGTTTCATAATTTTTGTCTCCTGAATAACTGTTTTTCAACAATGCCAATGACTTATCAGAGGTTGATTGGAATGTTATGCAAGAGCTAATGTAAAATTACACTTTTTAAGGAACTGCTTAAAGGATTAGGCGTCTAGAGTGAAGAGTCATTGGGCATGGGGTATTGAGCAGGGGAGGCAAAGTGTGCAAAGGAGCAGTACTTCTCTAGGAGAGGCTGCGCTCTGTTACCGAAGGGCAGAGGAGAAAAACTTACTGCAAATTCATCCCTTGCTTCCAACCTCCCGTATGCTTACCCTTTTCATTCGGGGGTTACGTGGTTAACAATAGGTTGAATGTTTTTTAAATGATTCAACTTTATGGCTAGAACTGCAAATGAATATGCCGTATACATCCTACTGGAAAGCGGCCACCGAGAAGAAGTACGTTTTCCTACTATTCAAGAGTTTCAGAAATGGTATAGCGGCGAACTTGTGCCAAAATCTGCTTCTAATGACTTTATTAGCGTACCGATCAAAAATATTCAAGGGGAATATATGGTAGTACGCCCTTCTCGGATTGTGGCAATCCGGGTAGAACCGATTTTTAGTTCCAGTGTTGAAAGATTCAACTAAATGATGAGAAAAACCCTTGCTTTGCTTTCCTTGAGTCTAGGAATTGCCCTCGTAAACCCTCTCTGGTCGGCTGTTGCTCAGGTTCCTAACTTACTGCCGTTGCCACTACCGACTGCTCCCGATCTTCCACCTATACCAATACCGATCGCTCCTGAGTTAGCGCCGCCGCTAAAACCAATCACCATCGGAAGTGATTGTACACTCCGGCCGACTTGCTTGGGTTGGGATGAGCAAATTTGGGGTCAAAGAGGTAAAACAGGCGATCGCAAAGCGCTGTTGGCTTCCATTGATAACAGTCTGCTTTACCTAACAAAGGGTGACGCGATCGCAGCATATCAAAATTATCCAGTTCGGGAAATTACCCTCGATCGCGTCCGCCGGAGTTTGCTACGTTTCCGCCAATTGGTTGTCAGTTCTAAGTCAGCAGCGCAATTACAAGCTGCTGTCAGTCGTGAGTTTGTCTTCTACCAATCTGTGGGCAACGATGGCAAGGGTACTGTTAAGTTCACTGCTTACTATGAACCTGTTTACACGGCTAGCCGTGTCAAGACTGCAATCTATAAGTATCCTCTTTATCGGCTACCACCTGATTTCAGCCAATGGCCTAAACCTCACCCAAAACGAATTGATTTGGAAGGGAAAGATGGTTTAAAAGGGAATAAAAGCAAGTTACGCGGTTTAGAACTGCTTTGGTTTCGCGATCGCCTAGACGCATACATGGTACATATCCAAGGTTCTGCCCAAATTAAATTAACTAATGGCAAGACAACATCAATTGGTTATGCAGGTGGAACTGATTATCCCTGGACTAGTATCGGCAAAGAACTAGCCAAAGATGGCAAGCTTCCACTAAATGGATTGACAATGCCACGTTTGATTAGTTATTTCCGACAAAAGCCCCAAGAGTTGAACAATTATCTGCCCCGCTGGGAACGATTTATTTTCTTCCAAGAAACAAGCGGTAGAGGTGCTACTGGTAGTATTCATGTGCCAGTAACAGCAGAACGTTCCATTGCTACAGATAAGTCTCTCATGCCACCGGGAGCGTTAGCCCTAATTTACAACTCATTTCCCTATCCTGCCAGTGGTGGCAAACTAGAGAGGCGTACTGTCAGCCGCTTTGTGCTTGACCAGGATACAGGAAGCGCCATCAAAGGGCCGGGCCGGGTGGATTATTTTATGGGGTCTGGCAAACTAGCAGGCGATCGCGCTGGTGTCACAGGTGGTAACGGTT
The DNA here is from genome assembly GCA_003326195.1 of Nostoc punctiforme NIES-2108. Lineage (GTDB taxonomy): Bacteria > Cyanobacteriota > Cyanobacteriia > Cyanobacteriales > Nostocaceae > Nostoc > Nostoc punctiforme_A. The sequence goes on along the minus strand of LXQE01000147.1, from coordinate 244,945 downwards.
CACTATATTATTTGCTGCTCAAAGAATAAAGTTAGAAGTTAGAAGTTAGGAGTTATTAATTCAAAACTGATCATTCATCACTCCTAACTCCTCACTCTCCTTAATACGGCGGATAAGCAAAATCATCTTCATCAGCATAAACGTAAGAGTTGGAAACTCCTGCCATTGCCAATTTAGGGGTTTCTGATTTTATAGGTTCCTTGCCAAATTCTTTGTATTCTTCAAAAGTCTTACAAATCATTGCAGACTCAAGAGCATCGGAAGCAATTAAATATTGTGTTAAAGTCCCTACGGTCGGATGTTTATAGTCTACAGTTGAAGCTACCAAAACTGTATTTGGTTCAATACCTCTTTCTTCACACTCAATGATGGGACAAAAAATCCCGTGAGCGTGGAATAAAGGCCCTTTTGGTGTCAAAGGTTGCTTGCGGTAGATAGCATAAGCTTTTTCTAGTTCAGCAACGAATCCACTTACTACTCTGCCTTGTTGATATTCGCAGTAGGTTTTGCTGAAACTCGCTCCGGCTGCACCATTAAGAGTTAGTTGTAGTGGTGATTCATGTAAAAACTTTTTATTCTCACCCACTATAAAAATTAGATAGCGAGTAAAGGTTTTAAATTTAAGTTTGTCGGCTAAAAAAGCATCATAATTGTCTTTGAGCGTACCCAGCTTTAGACCAGTTTCTCGGTCTTTAACAGACAATGGCCCCCGACGCACTATAACCAAGCGTGGAGTAGCACTAATAAAGACTGTTTCTACTCCAGAGCTAAATTCATGCTCAACTTGCTGCCAATTATCATCTGGCACAAAGCCGACAGCATTGGCATTATCCAGCTTAATCGCCAAACCGTGAGATTGTATACCATCTGTGCCATACCGAGGATTAATCATCTGACACCAGGGAAGGACTTGAGAAGGCGGTGCATTGAATTTCTCGTCTTCAAAGTCAAAATTAGCAGATGCTTTCATCGTTTTAGGCTATCAAAGTGTTTTATTGAACAAGGTTATCGGCAGGGCGCTGATCTGGAAAGCCAGTTATATGCTGTGGTTCTCAAAGTTTAAGAACATTAAACTGGCATAGTAGTTTTTCTAGAGTAAAACAGAATCAATCTATGTTGCAATCCCTGTTTAGTTTTTTAACAACAAATTCTTTCTTTGGCATCTCTCTATCTCTCTACAATTTTCTGCAATTTTTGGTCAATAATGCGATCTACTTTTTGTTCCTCTTGTGGTTAAATTAAAATCAGCAAATTAGTGTGAACTTAAAGCAGCGATAGTCTTCAAATCAGGCACTTCTAAATCAGGTTGACTGACTGGTGGTAAGTTTGCACTAACCCCTTCCTGTGCTCGACGATTTACCCAGACTGTTGATAATCCCAAAGATTTGGCTGTCACGATATCATGATATACACTAGCAGCAACGTGTAATATCTGCTCTAGCGGCAAATCAATTCTCTCAATAGCCAGTCTGAAGTTGTTGAAGGAGGGTTTGTAGCTTTTGGCCTGTTCTGCTGTGATTATCTGGTCAAATTCCACCTCCAAGTGCTTTGCCGAGAAAGCAAAAAGATCGTCATCTACATTTGAGATAATTACCAGCTTAAACTTTTGCTTTAAAGTTCTCAGTGCCTCAACTGTATCGGGGAAAGGCAGCCAATCCTGAATCGAATCGGCAAGTGAGTTTAGTTCGTCAGCAGTTGGCTCAAAACCAAATCGTTCACCAAATTTCTGAACTACTCTTTTCAAAACTTCTCGATATTTGATATATTCTCCTTTTTCCATTTCTGCTTCAAATTCAGCAAAAATATTGAGAATTTGCTCATCATCCAAATTAGTTTTGTGTGCCAGCAGAAGTGGCTTTAACACTCGTAAGATGCCATTCTCCCAATCAATTAGGGTTCCGTAACAATCGAAAGTTAAAGCCTTATACTGATTTAATTCAATCACCTTTTTATACTCCAGAGCTTGATTAATAGCGTTCAGTTTTCACAAACCAAAAGACGGGTGAACCCGTCTGCGTTGGCGCAGCCCGCCGCAGGCATTGCGACATCCACTGTTCTTGAAGTCTCTGAACATTTTTCTATATCACGGCAACGCGGAACTTATAGGTTGCTCAAAGATTGGCAAAGTGAACCGCCAAGGTAGTTTTACCGTTATACCTGCGTTAGAGAGCAGTGCTAACCGAAGTTGTATAGCCGTTATCCAAAAAAAAATATATTACATTGATAATACAATGTTACTAAGTTTAGGTGTGGGATATGGGATAATAGTTATTCCAGAAAGGAAATTATTCCTAAGTATAGTTTGTATGGATGTTAAATTTCAGGATACACAAGCGAATACCACTAAAGAATTAAACTCAAGTAAACAGTCATCTCATAGCAATGCATCCGAAACTTTGTCGGTAGCGGAAGCAGTAGTAAAAATCCTGGAAGAGATGGGAGTGCAGTATGCCTTTGGTGTATCGGGAGGTGCGATCGCGCCAGTGTGGGCTGCATTACATCAAAGTTCCATCCAGGTGCTGCACTTTCGCCATGAAGCTGGAGCCGCTTTTGCAGCCATTGAGGCGCATTTTGCTAGCGATCGCCCGGTTGTGGTATTCACTACAACTGGTCCAGGGATCACCAACGCTTTGACAGGGCTGTTAGCTGCCCGTTGGGAGGGTGCTAAGGTCATTTTCGTGTCAGCTTCGACCTCAGCACCACAGCGTGGCCGGTGGGCTTGTCAAGAAACTAGCACCTACACAATGCCTAGCACCGGAATTTTTACTTCTGGGCAAATATTCCATTATGCAACCACTCTCGAATCCAGCGATGAACTCTCAGAGGTTTATCGAAGGCTTGTCCTTAGACTAGGACAACCAGGAGGATTCGTAGCTCATATAAGTATTCCTACAAATATCCAGACAAGTTCATTAAAGACATCATTGCCACGCGTAACTCTCTCTCACGGTGTGGTAACAGCAACTGAGGAAACAATTGCAAAAAGTGTCCAGTTACTGTCTGAGGGGCCGTTTGCAATCTGGGTCGGTTTCGGGGCGCGAGGTGCTGCAAAAGAGATTCGCCAGCTTGCTGAGAGAACCGGAGCTGCTGTAATGTGTTCACCACGGGGTAAGGGCATCTTTCCAGAAAACCATCCTCAGTTCGTAGGTGTCACCGGCTTTGGTGGGCATGAGTCGGTTTTGAGGTATATGCAAGGGCAGCGTCCTTGGCACATACTGGTGCTAGGAACGCGTCTTGGTGAACTGACATCGTTTTGGAACCCTGAGATGATTTCCAGGCGCGGCTTTTTGCATGTTGACATAGACCCAAAAGTACCAGGAAGTGCATATCCATTTGTCAAGACCTTCGCCATCCATTCCGATACGGGAGTGTTTGTCAAGGCATTACTGAAGCACTTTCCTGAGCGTTCTAGTACCTCCAAAGTTACGTCACTAGTGAGATATAAGCGCGATGTAATCCATCCACGTGGTGAGGGTAAAGTGCGGCCAGATGTGCTTATGAATATGATTCAACAGGTGATTGTTGAACAGAGCAATGCAGTTGTCATGACTGAGGTGGGTAACTCGTTGGTTTGGGCAATTCACCTGCTGCAATTTACCAAACCATGTCGTTTCCGAATCAGCACTGGCTTTGGGTCTATGGGGCATTTTGTGACTGGTGTCGTGGGTGCTGCCTTAGCACGGAATGGCAAGGCGGTTACTATTGTTGGGGATGGGGCTATGCTCATGAACAGCGAGGTAAACACTGCCGTAGGATTCCAAATTCCCGCCGTCTGGATTGTACTCAACGACGGTCGCTACAATATGTGCGAACAGGGAATGACGTATCTGGGCTTCAACAGCGTGGATGCAACAATTCCCCAGGTGGATTTTGTCAAGATTGCTCAGGGGATGGGAGCTGATGGTATCCGTGTTCAAAGCGAGTACGACATTCAAGCGGCGCTAGAAAAAGCTATGGCATCGCCCGAACCGTTTGTTGTTGATGTAATCATCGAACCTAGTAGCCCTGCACCAATAGGAAGTCGTCTCGACAGTCTAATTTCACAAGGCGCTACGAATTACTCAGAGGAGATTAGTTATGGCGAATTACCCAGTAGGTATTCGAGCGATCGCAGTGAGCTTTCCCAGCATTAGACGTACTAATGATTACTATAGACAAAAATACCCTGACTTGATTGCTCAGGCAGAGCAAAAAAGTTTGGCGAGGATGTTTTCGCTCGCAGGCTCTACCCCAAGCAACGAGTTTGACTTAGAAATGATGCCATATCTGTCAGACCCATTTCGTGGTACTGTTGATCGATGGGTACTTGGTACTGGCGAGTCATCACTGACTTTAGAGGAGCGGGCTGTAAGGGATGCCCTCGAAGCCGCTAGGCTTTCTCCCAAAGATGTTGATCTAATGATTGTCGCTTCTGTATGGCCCGAACAAATCGGGCTGGGCGATGCAGCTTTCCTTGCCCGTAAACTTAGTCTAGGGGGTGCTGCATGGAATCTTGATGCAACATGCGGCAGTACTCCTATTGCGCTTCAAACCGCCTGTGCCTTAGTACGAGCAGGAGAGTACCGCAACGTGTTGGTAGTTATCTCATGCACATACTCTCGCTTTTTCGACGAGGATGACACCATGTCATGGTTCCTCAGTGATGGTGCCGGAGCTTGCGTAGTTGGTTCATTAGAATCGAATCAGGGAATCCTTGGCACAAAGACCATTCATGCCGGTGAGTTGTGTAATGTAGTTTTTCCTAAACTTACGACGGACGCGCAAGGTAATCCACAGCTTCGCATGAAGCTATGTAAGGAAGCCAACAAGGTGACTCGCGAAACCGCCGTGGGGTTTCTCCGTACATGCTGTGAGGGTGCGGTCGCCGCAGCCGGTGTGACACTCGAGCAAATCGACTTTTTTATTTTCAATACATCTACAGCTTGGTTTGCCAGCTTCTGCACGCGCGTACTGGGCATTGACCCAGAACGGACAATCGATCTCTATTCTCAATATGCAAACATTGGGCCAGTACTTACTGTCGTCAATATGTACTATGCAGCAAAATTGGGCAAGATTCGCGAAAATGACCTAGTTCTCGTCTATGGCTTCGGTGCAGCCGGTGCTATTTCTGCGAACGTGATGCGCTGGGGCAATGTAGCGCTAAGTCCTGACCCTCTTGAAAGCTCTAAACATTGGAGCGAAGTTTCTTTTTAAGGACATCTTTACAAGGTTGAAATTAGATTAAGGAATTAGCTGTGCAAAGACAAATTATAACAACAGGATTTTTGCTGTTATCTTTGATATTTCCACTCCAAGTATTAGCAAAAGATTATGACAACATTTACGTTTTTGGAGACAGCTTTTCTGATACTGGTAATGTATTTAATGCCACTAACGGAATCATTCCTCCAAGTCCAACCTACTCTAATGGGCGTTTTTCTAATGGTCCAATTTGGGTTGATTATCTTGCCTCTGATCTAGGATTAACATTAAATCTGAAAAATAACTTTGCTTTTGGTGGTGCTACGACCGGACCTGAGAATATTGGTTTACCAAGTTTACCAGGATTACAGCAACAGATAAATAACTTTGTATCACTACAAACTGCTGATCCTAATGCTCTATATATTATTTGGGCTGGTACTAATGACTACCTAAGTTACTTTTTCGCTGGTGATCCCAACCCTAACAATACAGTGGGAAATTTATCAGCAGAGTTGACATCCCTTGTTGCTGATGGCGCTAGAGATATCATGGTGGTCAACTTGCCAGATTTGGGAAAATTGCCTTTTGCAAATTTCGATAGTCAACGTTCCAACTTATTCAACACATTCAGTAGCACACATAACTCTAGCTTAGACACGACACTCAAATCTTTAAGGCAACAATTAAGTCCCGATATCAACATTATAGAACTAAATGTTAATTTCCTATTTGATAGGATTATTGCTACTCCAGATGAATTCGGTTTTACAAACTTGACCAACTCTTGTATTAGCAAAGACTTATCAGTAGTCCCCATAGATGTTCCCACACAACAAGTTTTATGTAACCCTGAAAAATTTTTGTTTTGGGACGAAGTTCATCCTACAACTACTACTCATAAACTAATTGGAGAATTAGCATTCTCAGCACTTGAGCCAGTGCCTGAACCATCTGCTGGATTAGGGATATTAGCATACAGCGTTGTAGGTGCAGTTTCGCTACTGAAACGCAAAATCCCTAACTGATAGCGAGTCAGACGCTAGGAGTGAAAAAGAATTGTTTTGACGTAGCAGTGCTACATCTCTACAAGGGTTCTGGGTAACGCGTATTTAATTTCTGGAGATGTCTAATTAATACTCAACTGCTCCTAAAGCTTTTAAAGTATCCTTCTGAGACTCAGTTAACCCAGTTATGCTAGTGATATTCATTCCCTCATAAGGGCTTTTGCTTCTCAAAGTTTTCAAGCATTCACCTGTTTCTAGATCCCAAACTTTAATTGTCTCATCTTCACTGCAACTGACCACAGTTTGACCATCGGGACTAAAACCAACTGACCAAATCCATCTAGTATGTCCAGATAAAGTCCTTAAGCAGCTACCTGTGTCAACATCCCAAAGCTTCACTGTTTGGTCGCCACTACCACTAGCTAGTATGCAACCATCTGCACTCAAAGCTACTGAGTATACGCTATTAGTATGCCCTTGCAAAGTTCTAAGGCAGCCACCAGTGCTGACATCCCACAGTTTTATAGTTTGGTCTCCGCTACCGCTAGCTAGAGTGGAACCATCCGCACTGAAGGTGACTGAATATATCCAGTCAGTATGACCTTGCAGAGTCTGAAGGCATCTACCAGTGTGAACATCCCAGAGTTTCACTGTTCGGTCATGACTCCCACTGGCTAATATATGACTGTTAGGACTGAAGGTGACTGACCATGTTCTACCACTATGTTCTCGTAGAGTATTAAGACATTGACCAGTGCCAACATCCCAGACCATTACTGTTTGGTCATCGCTACCACTGGCAATAAAATGACTATTAGCACTGAAAGTGACTGATGTAACTCGATTAGTATGTCCCCTCAAAATTTTTAGACACTTACCAGCCTTAAGATCCCATAACCTTAAGGTTCGGTCTTCGCTGCCACTGACAATAAAATGATTATCGGCACTGAAAGTGACTGATGTAACTCGATTAGTATGCCCCCTTAAAGTTTTTACACACTTACCAGTTGTAACATCCCACAGTGTCACTGTTTGGTCATAACTACCACTAGCAATAATCTTACCGTCTGGGCTGACAACAACTGACCATATCCCATTGTTGAAACTCTGCAAAGTTTTAATACATCTACCAGTGCTGATATTCCATAACTTTACCGTTTGGTCATCACTGCTACTGGCACAAATGTTTTGATTTATACATATTGCCAAAGACCAGACCCTACTTCTATGTCCTTGTAAAGTTTTAAGGCATTCACCAGTAGCGAAATCCCATACCTTAACTGTTTGGTCATCACCGCAACTAACAAGAGCATTACCATCTACACTGAAAGTAACTGAATGTACTAAGTCAGTATGCCCCTGCAAAGTTGTAAAACATTTAGCAGTACTTAAATTCCAAAGTTTCACTGTTTGGTCATGGCTCCCACTAGCTAGTGTATTACCGTCAGGGCTGAAAGTGACTGAGTATACCCTCTGAGTGTGACCCTCTAAGGTGTGAATACATGAACTGCTGTTAATATCCCACAGCCTTACTGTATAGTCATCATTTCCACTTGCCAAGATGTAATTTTTTGGATTGAAGGCAACAGACCATACACTACAACCAACTTCTTGTAAGGTTTTTAGACATTTGCCTGTAGTAATATTCCATAGCTTAACTGTTTGGTCATCACTGCCACTAGCAAGAACCTGACTGTCGGGACTAAAAGTGACTGAACGAACCCCACCACTATGACCCTCTAAAGTTTTGATACACTGACCATTATTGGTATCCCACAGCTTTATTGTTTGGTCATTACTACCACTAGCAAGAACTTGACCGTCGGGACTAAAGGAGGCTGACCAAACCCAGCCAGCATGACCCTTACAAGTCAGAAGTTGCTGACTATTTGCAACTTCGTACAAGCGAATTTCTCCATTGGTATCACCAGTAGCTAAAAGTTTACCATTAGGGCTGAAGGCTACTGAAAAAATACCACCAAAGGTTTCAACAAAAACGCACTTAACTAGATGGGCGTGAGCGAAATTTGCATTATATAACTTGACGTTTTGCAAGTCGGCTTGCCAAATAGTTAGATAAGAAAAATCATAACCGCCCAGATCAGTTTCTAAATCACAAAGTAGGTTAAAGACATTTCCTGTCGTATAACTTTGTTCTAAAGGGGATATATCTCGTAGGGTTGCTAAAATTTGAGCTAAGTGATTTTCTAGGTTTTTTTTACTTCTAAAGGCAGTAAGTAGCCCATTTATAACTGGTTTGATGATAAGGCGAATTTGAGTATCCCTAACATATTCTTTTGCTGTCGCTTTTATCAAAGCTTTGCTCGTGAATAAATCAATATTCTGAGTGACAATCTCCTCACAGACAAGTTCTATCAAGCTACTAGTCACATACTCCATGACCACAGGCTGGAGGGTAAAAAGTGATCCAGTTTTTTCAAGGAGCGTAGGCGTAGCCTTTTCGATTAGCGATCGCCTTCCTAAAGATTCCAGAGCCTCAAGTAATTTTGCTGGTGGTACTGGTGATATAATATCATCTCGCAATTCTGACAGTGTAACTGACTCACGATTAATCGCTAGCCAGTACATGATATCCTTTTCTAAATCTGACAAGCGCTCAAATTGCTGCTCTAAAACATCACGAATGTCGCCAAAAACAGACGTGTATTGTTGTAAAAATTCAGTGACATTACCATCAAAAATATCTTGAATGGTTGTGGCAACTATCTTCAAGGCTAATGGATTGCCTGCATAGCGTTCAATCATTACTTTCCATTCATCCTCAGCCGCCGATAGCCCCTTGAGTTTTAAGATTTCTTGCCCTTCCGCCACCTTTAAGCCACTCAGTGCTAATGAGCGAACAGCTAGTGCTTGTCCTTCTAGCAATGCCACTTCTTTCGGTTTTTCACGACTAGTCAACACTAAGCAGCTTTGGTGAGTTGCTTCTCCCACCCGTCTTAAAAGCTCACCATATTCCTCATATCCTTCTCGATAAAGTCCGGCGCGGCTACCACTGCGGAGAATTGATTCTGCATTATCAAGGATCACTAAACAGCGATTATTTTGTAAATAATAGAGTAGTCGCGATACGCGATCGCTCAAGCTTTCTGGTAAGTTACTTTCTGTTTCTTGTTCATCAGATATAAATTGGATTAAGTTACCTAGAATAATTTTAACAGGCGGTGCTTCTCGTAGCGATCGCCAGATCACATACTCAAAGTTGTCCTGAATTTTTTGAGCAAACTTTACAGACAGTGCTGTTTTGCCAATACCTCCTATTCCCAATAGTGCAACCAATTGGCAGTGCTCATTGAGAATCCATTGCTCTAGTGTAATCAGTTCTTCTATACGTCCATAAAAAGCAGAGTTAAAGATAGCCTCTCCCCAATCTAAACGAGTATTTGAGCTTGAATAGTCACTTTTATCTATTTTTATGTTAAAAACTGAAAAAAGCTTCTCAATAGTCTGTTTATCAACTCCTCCTTCCCGATTCAATACTTTCGAGATGGTAGCGGAATATAAACCAGAACGTACACTCATTTCTTCAAGAGTGTATCTATTTCCAAAATTTTCCTTTGCTTCTGACTGATGCTTTGCTTCCTTAATTTTTTGTAACCCCTTGGTAGTAAGTGCAACGCCACGCTTACGTCTCCAATTCTGTAAAGTCATGTATTAACCCACTATTCGTTTAATCACTTTTTACTAAAAGGAATTATCTACTAGGTTGCTATAGATATGGGGTAATAGCCATAACAATCGAATAATTTCATTTTGCAGAGGATTTAAAACAGGTATATTAGCAAAATATTCACTGATAAAAACCACCTTTGGCATCTACTCATCTCGTTAATTCAACACCGCTTGCTCAACAGACTATCTGGTCTGTAGGGCATTGCTGACATCATCTCTTCAGCCGAAAGCTTCTTACATTTGGTGATAGCAGATTTATTACGTATGGTAATAGTTATTTAATACCTCGTATTTTTCCGTAATATTTTCGGGGCGTAAAGCTTAAGTTCAATCTCAAAATCTCGATTTTCACTGGTAAAGACAGCTTGGAATTGGCAATCTTGTTAAGGAAAGTTTGTATATATCTAGCTTATCAATCAATGAATAAAACTGCTGTACTTAAATTTCCCCGTTTGACAACCTCTAGTAAAAAAAGAGCGCTTAAGCGAATCACTATCACCTTGACATCAGATGAAGCCCAAAACCTTGAAAAGTATTGTGAACAGACAGGCAGACTACCATTAGACGTGATTCGAGAACTCATTCAAGCTTTGCCTTGAACTGCTGAACGTTGACACCAAGCCTGAAAAGCCCCAGTCCAGAAAAGTCATCGCTGAAGTAGAAGGTGTTGCAGATTTGGACAAAGGTTTTTAATTTTACTCTGACATGAGTAGTTGCAGGAGCAGTAATCATAGATTAGCTCCTCACGGCTGTATATTTGTTACCTCAATGCTGTTGTTTGTTGTAAAAATTTTAAACAATATGGGTTAGAGATTATTTTCTGACGAAGGTGACGACAGAATAAGGATAGTCATCGAACCAAAAAATATTCTCTCACTCTTCATTGTGAAACTCAATAATAGCGATCATGCATCTTCTTTTCGGCGCGCTGCGCTCGTCGTAAATGGGCGCAGCACGCCTGAAACTAAATTTTTATATCCTCTCAATCACATCAAAAAATTACTACCTCTTAATTTCAGACCTCCAATTAAACCAAATTCTAATGCTTATATCTTGAAAATCAACCAAGCTAAAATTGTTCGCAAATCTACTTTTATTTCGTCAGTGGCAAGGCTCGAATGAGTTCTCTAATTACATCTGTTGCTGGCCTGCCTGTCTGTTCACAATATTTTTCAAGGTTTTTGGCTTCATTTGATGCCAGGTTTATAGTGATTCGCTTGACCGCCCATTTTTTGTTCATACTGAAACAGATAAATCGTGTAATCATAACTTCAAATCCTGATTTTACCTTCCAGATGGAAAGTAACCTAAATTTTGGATAAACTGAGATATCCTTTAAATAGGACACGTTGTAAATAAATATTGCAGGTGTGCTTTACTGATTTACTAACTTGTCTATAAATGATAAAGGAAGAATCAATATTTGTTACTCTATCATTTAATTTTTTATACCTTTTAGCTTAGGCTATAGTCTCATGCCTACTCGTTCGCTATGCGCAGCAGCAACCACAGGACAAAGGTGACACATAAAGTCACTAGTGTCTACAACAAGAGCGAGCTAATAGTCTAGAGTCAGCGAATTCAAACGCACTTGGCAAATAAAGATAAATTATAAAAGTATCCCTGTCTTTTCAATATTCATCATTGAAAGTGCAGGTTGATAGCGATATTATTACTCGATTTACAGAAAAATATTTATGGCATCTAGTTAATTCTAGATTATCCAAATTTTACAGCATTTAAATTAAAATATAAACCTGCTTGATTCACCTCAATAACTCAATGAATATTGGCAGAATATCTATTTATATGCTTCTAATTCGAGTCATAATTGAAGCTTAATTGCAATAAATTTAGAATTAACAATATTGCAGAAAGCCTTAACCTAAATTTGTACTAAGTTTAACTCAACCTTTGCTTACGCTGTATGCCTTAGTAAGAAGATTGTGTAGTAACTATGGCAAAATACTGCACTCCTATCGGGTTTTAGATGTATTGATACCATTAACCCAGAGCTAAAAGTCAAATTGGAGGTTCTTACGAGTTGCTGATTAGTGCATTAAGGATCGGAGATTCATAGAAACTGCAACTGACCCAATTACATATACTCTGAGCCAAATGGCACTAAGAAAAGCCCAAAGGCTTGTGTCGTCTTGTTCCCAGCTGGAGGCTGGGAATGTACTTAAAAGAGGCTCTGCCTCAATTCAAGCTACTAGAGGCGGCAGCCCTTCCAGAATGGGTTCCCAGCCTAGAGGCTTGTTCCAGTCAGAGCAAGGGCTGTATCTTTTCTTCGTGCCATTATACTCTGAGCCAAATTACCTGGAGCGTAGACACATGAGACGCACAGATGCTGCTTGAATAGCGGAAAAATAGGTGTCTACGTCCACCGCATGACATTTGCATATTTTCTGTGGAGTTTTCTTAACTATTCTTGAGGAGTACAAATGCTTGAGGCTATCGCTGTTGCTTGGTTATTACTGTTTTTTGGTGATTTTCTATCTACATTCTTTTACCACGTACCCGAGCACGTTTTTGGTAGCCTTCATTTAAAAACGCACCACTCCTGGAAGAAAGACTTCCGCCACTACGCTATTTTGACTTTTAATCCCCAAGTTCTTTTGGATGGTATCTTGGGAGCTTTACCTTATGTACTTATAGCAGTAGTTTTGTGGTCTTTCTCTCCCATTGGCGTTATCTCTGGATTACTGCTTGGTCAGTTTCATGTATGGTGGAGACACATAAGTGTACTGGGTTGGCAAACTCCAAAGCCTGTAAATATTTTATGTCAAATTCTATTTATTACCACTCCTGAGAGACACTGGTTACATCATCACAAAACTAATTTAGGTTTCGGCGATATTTTCACCTTCTTTGAACAGCCTGCACAAATTTGGTTACGCTGGCTACGATTACTCAGACTTCGTTTTCGCGACTCTCGGATCTAATTAAAACTAGCGCTTACCTAAATACTTTTTAAAATTACCAAAAGAAGCTGCGATCGCAGCTTCTTTTGGTACACTCAGGGCGATTATTCTACTCTCCGAAATAGCGCTCACCTATATGTTCAAAAAGCTAATTCCCAATTTATGAGGAATAGCAATAAGAGACATGAATTTACCATAGACTTAAATCTATGCTTTTATCTAACTATTATTTTTTTATTTATAGTTATTTTAACTGATTAAACAGTAAGCGAGTTACAAGGAAGAATGCCTCTGGTACAGAGTTTAAAGGTATCTGCTACCGCTCGACTTCGCTGTTATATCGCTAATGTTTTTGGGAAAACTAGTCTTAATTAGTAAATTATTATATCCCTAGATTTTTATGACAATTCCTCTCTTTTCGGGAGATGCTAGGCGTAGCTTGGTTATGCAAAGGGGGACGGATAGCTACGGTGAAGGTGGCAGGAGGTTGCAATACAGTGTAGGTTTCTCTTTGAGACACTACGCCAACGAACCAACACTGATTGCTAGAAATTTGCAACCTGCTCTAGATGAGGTGTTTCATGCCCGCAGTTAGCCTCAGAAAGATGCTCAACAAAAAAGAGTTGCCATCTCTTATTCATAACTTAGTCTACCAGTTCAACATCGCGATTGATGTTGAACTGGTAGACGGTACGAAACTGATTAGCATTGGGGAGCAAACTGGAGAAAATCGATATCCAATCGAGGTTTCAGGAGAAATTATCGGTTGGGTTGTTGGGCAAGAACAGGCAACTCTACTTGCAAATTTGCTCTCATTTCTGGCAAAGCAGGAAGCTGAGAAGAAAGTACTCGCCAAAGAATTGCTAGAGCGATATCAGGAAATTGATTTGTTTGACGATATCTCGACTCAACTGACAACAAGTTTAGATACGCGACAGATTGCCCAACTTGTGCTTCAAGAATTGAGTCAATTAATTGAATCATCTGCGGGGATGATTCTGCTTTTGAGTTCAGATGCAACTGCGTTTGAAATCATTGCCGAATTTGGAGTATTTTTTGACCACAATCAGCCAGAACCGGGTAAGGGAATTATCGGCAACATTGTGCAATCCAACCGGGCAGAACTCGTCAATGATGTGCAAGCCGATCCGCGATTAGAGGGGCAAAAAAACGTTAGTGCAATGATTTGTGTACCGTTACGAGCCAAAGAGCGGGTACTGGGAGCGATCGCAATTGGAACGCCCAAAACTGACTCATACAAGGCTGAACACCTGAAACTGGTGAGTATCTTTGCCTCTCAAACAGCGATCGCTATTGAAAAAGCTGTGCTTTACGAGCAAAGCATTCAAGCAGCTCTCCAGGCAAAAGCTCAGACACAGAAGCTTCAGCAAGCTCTCCATGAGTTGCAATTAGCCCAAACTCAGTTAATCCAAAGCGAAAAAATGTCCAGTCTCGGGCAACTTATTGCCGGAGTTGCCCACGAAATCAACAACCCGGTTAACTTTATTTGCGGCAATTTAAAGTATGTTGCCGAATACGCCCAAGACTTGTTACACCTATTGGAAAAGTATCAGAAATTTCTACCTGTTGCTCCTCCAGAACTGGAATCAGAGTTAGACAATATAGACCTAGAATTTATCATGCAGGATTTCCCTAAACTGGTAAATTCGATGAAACTGGGCACAGGTCGCATCGTCGAAATTGTCCAATCCTTGAAAAACTTCTCCCGGCATGATGAAGCTGAAATGAAAGCCGTGAACATCCACGACGGCATCGATGGAACGCTAATGATTCTTCATCATCGTCTGAAAGCAGATGTTCATCGTCCGGCAATTGAAATTGTTAAAGACTATGCAACACTTCCTCTGATTCAATGCTATCCCGGACAATTGAATCAGGTGTTTATGAACATCCTGGCAAATGCCATTGATGCTTTAGAAGAAAGCATGGAAAATTGGAGACTCAAAAATAATCCTCAATCCCCAACCCCCAATCCCCAAATCACTATTCGTACCATAGCCATTGACCAGCAGTGGGTTGTAATTCGCATTGCCGACAACGGCCCAGGCATGAAGGAGGAGGTAATTCGCCGCATTTACGATCCCTTCTTCACCACGAAAGATGTTGGGAAGGGAACGGGGTTAGGCATGGCAATCAGCTACCAAATTATTGTAGACAAACATGGGGGAATGCTTAAGTGTCGTTCTCAACCGAGTGAAGGGACAGAATTTTGGATTCAGATTCCAATAAATTGTGCATTGGCAGACGCTCCTGAAGAACAAAATAGCACCTCTGCCTTGCCAACTCCCACAACGAAATCATCGCCGACTCCCGATACCGACGGTTTCATTTCATCAACTGTTCCAATCCTCAAACCGACGGATCTACTGATCCGCCATACTCAACTGATCCAGCGACTTTCACAGCACAGTCCAGATGTAGAAAGTGCTTCACCCGATCAAATTTACCAGATGTTCCAACGCCACCCAATTTCGTTAAAGCTTTACGCCACTTTGTTGTCTTGGTTCTGTTGTTCTAACCCTACTCAAATACGCCACTAAAGAAACCTCAACCATGTTTAACCAACTTGATGAATACAACAGTCAGCTATTTGAACAATGTCCCGTTGGGCTGGTACTGTGCCGAATAGATGGGACGCTAATTAGCATCAACCCTGCCTATGCTGACATTTTGGGGCGAACTGTTTCAGAAATCCTTAATCTGGGCGATCGCCAGATTACTCCTGAAAACTATGCCGTCACTGACCAAGCTACCCTAGACAAACTAGAGCAAACTGGTCGCTACGGCCCATCTGAAAAGGAGTTAATCCACAAAGACGGGCATCTGGTTCCGGTGAGGATTTCTGGACAGATGATTGAGAAAGATGGAGAGCGACTGATCTGGTGTAGTGTAGAGGACATCAGCTACCTTCGACGCGTCCAGCAGGAACGCCAAGATACTGAACAAATACTGAAACAGAGTGAAGCCCGATACCGTTCTCTGGTGACAGCTAATACACAAATTGTCTGGGTAAGCACACCAGAGGGAATTTGCTTTGAACTGGCAAGCTGGATAGCCTATACAGGTCAAAGTCTAGCTGAAGCAGAAAATGGGGGCTGGATTGATGCCGTTCATCCTGACGATCGCGCCTATACCGGAGAAGTCTGGAGTGCTGCCGTGGCAAACCTGAGTATGTATCAAATTGAATACCGAATTCGTGGCAAGGATGGCAACTATCGCTACTTTTGGGTCTGGGGTGCGCCCGTTATAGAAGAAGATGGCAGCGTCCGGGAGTGGATTGGCACCTGCACCGATATTCATGAGCGCAAGCTGGCAGAAGCCGAAAATCAGCGTCTTAAAGAACGATATCGCTCATTAGTAACTGCTACTTCACAGATCGTCTGGGGAGCTACCCCGGAAGGGCTGGGAATAAGTAGTGAAATGCTCACATGGATGGACTATACGGGGCAGAGCGAAGCTGAAGTAGAAGGTTGGGGCTGGATCGATCCAATTCACCCCGATGACCGTGCCAACTCTACAGAAGTCTGGAATGCTGCTGTGGCAAACCGAGGTATCTACCAAACCGAATATCGGTTGCATGGTAAAGATGGCACATACCGCTACTTTTGGGTCTGTGGTGCCCCCGTCTTGGAAGAAGACGGCAGCATTCGGGAATGGATTGGTACCTGTACTGATATCCACGATCGCAAGCTGGCAGAAGCTGAAAATCAACGTTTATTGGATATGTTGAATCATTCCAGCGATGCCATCATCGTCCGCGACATGAGTGACAAAATCTCTCACTGGAATCAGGGTGCCGAAAGACTCTACGGTTGGACGCGGGAGGAAGTGAAAGACCAATGCATTCACGCATTTCTCAAATCAACCTTTCCAAAACCTTTAGAAGAAATTCTATCAGAGTTTCTACAGGAGGGCACTTGGGAAGGAGAACTGGAACACATCACGCGCGATGGCAGACCGATCACCGTTCAGAGCCGCTGGACTTTGCAACGAGATTTATCCGGTCAACCCTGCGCCATGCTAGAAATCAATACTGACATCACTGCCCGTAAACAAGCAGAAATTGCTTTACGGCAACTGAATCAAGAACTGGAAGCCAGAGTTGTTGAGCGGACGGCTGCCTTGCAAAATACCTTAGCAGAAGCGCAGGGATTAAATGCCATTTTAGATAACTTAGCTGATGGTTTGTTAGTGGCAGATACTACAGGACAAATCACCCACTTCAATCCTGCCTTTTTAGCTATGTATGAATTGACAGCTAACGCCGTCAACGGTCACTACCGAGAATTGCCGATACCTGGTTTAGCAGACCTGGTTGCACGAACTCAGTCCCATCCCGGTGAGGTGTTCTCTGCCGAAGTTGCATTGACTAAAGAACGCATTGGTCAAGCAGTAGCAACCGCCATTTTCAAAAAGACGGCAGATTCAGAACCCGCTGCCTGCTTCGGTTCGGCACTACTGATTCGAGATGTGACAGCAGAAAAGGAAATCGACCAGATGAAGACTGATTTCATCTCAACAGTTTCCCATGAGCTGCGGACGCCACTGACTTCTGTCCTGGGTTTTGCGTCCATCATTCAAGAAAAGCTAGAAACCGATGTGTTCCCAATGCTTGCTACCGAAGACCGCAAGCTTCAGAAAACGATTAAGCGGGTGGCTGACAATCTCAACATTATTGTGTCGGAAGCAGAACGGCTCACATCTTTGATTAACGATGTCCTGGACATCGCCAAAATGGAAGCAGGTAAGGTGGAATGGCAGATGCAGCCCCTCGATCCTAGCGAATTACTGGATTGGGCAACTAATTCTACCGCCGGGTTATTTGAAAGCAATGGCTTGCAGTTAGTCAGCGAGATTGAACCTGGACTGCCTCAGATAGTAGGCGATCGCAACCGTCTGCTGCAAGTTTTAATCAACCTGATTTCTAATGCCGTTAAGTTTACCGAATCTGGTTGTGTTACCTGTCGCGTCAAACAAGGAAATGACGGTGTTTGCATCAGCGTCATCGACACAGGCATTGGGATTGCACCTGAAGACCAACCGAAAGTATTCGAGAAATTCCGTCAAGTTGGCGACACTCTCACCGACAAACCCAAAGGCACAGGATTAGGACTGCCCATCTGTAAACAAATCGTCGATCATCACGGCGGTAGAATCTGGGTTGAGAGTGAAGCAGGTAAGGGCAGCGTATTCTCGTTCATCATTCCCACCTACGCCAGCGATCAAAAAACCACTGCTAATCTAAATTTGGATACGCTAGTCAAACAACTCAAAGAACACGTCATCACCAAAAACACTGTGCTGAACCAAAACCGTAAAACCATTTTGGTTGTAGATGATGACGCTAACATTCGGGAACTGCTCCGCCAACAACTGGAAAACGAAGGCTACAATGTTCGCGAAGGAAAGGATGGTATGGATGCAATTCATCAAATCAAAATATCCCGTCCCGATCTGATTCTCTTAGACGTGATGATGCCCCAAATCAACGGCTTCGATGTGGCAGCTGTTCTTAAAAACGATCCTCAGACCGCAGACATTCCGATTATCATTCTGTCGATTATTGAAAACAAAGAACGCGGCTACCACATTGGCATTGATCGCTATCTTACCAAGCCCATTGACACAGAAAAACTCCTCAACGAAATTGGCTCACTGCTTTACCAAGGCACTTCTAGTAAAAAGGTATTGGTTGTAGATAAAAATGCATCAGCCTTAAAAACCCTATCAGATGTACTGCAAACTCAGGGATACAGTGTGATTGAAGCCTCCGATCCACAAGAATGCATTTATAAAGCCTTGTCAGCCAAACCTGACATGATCATCATCGATTCTATCTTCTCTCAAGAAGCCGATTTGGTGAAAACCCTACGGTTTGAGAAGGAGTTGGAAAATGTATTTTTTATTATGTTGTCTGAACAGTAATTGCTAGGGATTGGAGACTGGGGAATGGTAAAGAATTATTCTAATCCCCAATCTTGAATTCCCAATACCCAATCCCCACTTCGCACATCTTCAATCACCAATCCCTATGATCCAGAAAATTCTAATTGTTGACGATGAACCCAATATCTTAATTTTGATGGAACAAGCCTTAGAAGCATTAGAAGATGAGGGTGTTGAACTTCTAACTGCTAGAAATGGAGAAGAAGCTCTCGAAACTATTAAAACTGAAAAACCAAACCTGGTTTTTCTTGATGTGATGATGCCAAAAATGAATGGTCTACAAGTCTGCCATATTGTAAAACACGACCTACAAATGACTGATATCTACATTATAATTTTGACAGCGAAGGGACAAGAATTTGATAAACAAAAAGGAATTGAGGTTGGTGCAGATTTATATCTAACTAAACCATTTCGCCCCAAAGAAGTACTTGAAAAATCAATGCAGGTGTTGGGTTTGTAAGGAAACTATTGAATGATTTTGTCTGCGATCGCTTCCAATTTAACGTAGGTGATCGCAGTACTTGGTAATGATAATCTGGCTTTACGCTGATTCATGGCGATCTCAACCCTGGTAATATCCTGTCTCCCTTGAATGCAAATGGTAAAATCTATCTCATTGATCGCCAACCGTGTGATTGGTCTTTAACTACCTGGCTGGGAGTAAGCGATCTTGCGTATGTGATGGTGCATTGGTGGGAGACTGATTTACGTAGGCAATGGGAAATTCCGATTTTGCATGAATGTCATGCAAATCTCATCAGTAATGGTTTTTTTGGCTATGATTGGAGCCGCTGGTGAAAGATTATAAACTTACCGCAGTTCAAAGTCTTTACGTTGCTACACAGTGGTGTGTTTTAGAACGAAGACCGCCAACGGATGAGATAATGGCTATGGTTTTCGCAATTGCAAAAATCCATAACAGCTTTCTTGGACTTAGAATGCTCTGAATTATGGACAGGGAAAGTGGACTAGTACCGCAAGGCGGAATTAAAAATTAAAAATTAAAAATCAATACAGCATAAGGGTTTCGTTGATTTGGAATGATTGGTTGATTTCCGCCCTGTTGTACTAGTTAGCATTGTCGATTTCTCAACCCCAAGTCTCCATACAGTTTTTCCAAACTCGATCTTGCCGAACAGAAACTTTCACCATTAACTTTGCTCCTGCTTGTGCAATCAGAAGCTAATTCTGGGAAACCTTAATTTGTGAGAGCGAGAGGCTTTTGCCAGAAGGAACTAGAATTAGGAAACACCTAGCTGGGTTCTTCTGACTTTTGAAATTAGGAGTGCATGTGTGCCAAAATCCCCTAAATATTTGCTGATTGGATCAACCGAGAATTACAGCGGTAAATCTGCAACTGTTCTGGGTTTGTCTCATCAGCTACAGCAAAAAGGTCTGGATATTAGCTACGGTAAACCACTTGGTACGTCTTTCAATTCGTCTAGTGGAACCGTAATTGAAGAAGATGTCCAGTTCATCGCTCTTAGCCTCAATTTGCCGGAAAACCGCGTTGCACCTACAATGCTGGCTTTGGATGAACCAAATGTGCAAAAGCGCTTACGGGGGGAAGACAAAACCGATTATCAGCAGTCCCTAATACAGCAATATTTACATAAGTCTCAAGGAGATTTGGTGTTACTGGAAGGGCCTGGTGATTTGTCCGAAGGCAATTTGTTTGACTTGTCTTTACTGCAAATGGCTGAAGTATTGGATGCTGGCGTGCTGTTAGTAAGCCGCTATAAATCCTTGCTTTCGGTTGAGGCACTATTGGCTGCTAAACAGCGTCTGGGCGATCGCTTGATTGGAGCTGTGATCAATGATATCCCTGTCACCGAACTAGAAGCAGTTGAAACTCTCGTGCTACCATTTTTGGAACAGCAGGGTATTCCGGTGCTAGCAATGCTGCCAAACAGCGATTTGCTCCGCAGTGTGAGTGTTGGCGAACTAGTCAAGCAGTTAAAGGCTGATGTTCTCTGTCGCAACGATCGCATGGATTTGTTGGTAGAAAGTCTGGCAATTGGAGCGATGAATGTCAATTCAGCTGTGAAATATTTCCGCAAACGCCGGAATATGGCAGTGGTGACAGGAGGCGATCGGGTGGAAATTCAGCAAGCGGCTTTAGAAACTTCTACCCAATGTTTAATTCTCACTGGGCAACTACCACCCCCACCGTTCATTCTCAGTCGCGCTGAAGAACTAGAAATACCCATTTTGTCTGTTGACTTAGATACCCTAACTACTGTCGGAATTGTTGACCGCACTTTTGGTCAAGTCCGTGTCCACGAGCCGATTAAGGTTCAGTATATTCGTCAGTTGATGTCCGAGCATTTTGACATTGACCGCTTGTTATCCAAACTAGGTTTAACTCCCGCAGCGGCATTGTCTTAGATTCATGAGTGTATTGAAGGAGGCAGAAGGCAGGAGACAGAAGGAGTAAATCATCCGGGATTCGATCCCGGATGATTTGAAGCTACTGAAGTAAGAATTCAGTGGGGTCTTATTAGTGATGGCTATAGAAGTCACTGGAACTAGGAGAAAATGGATTTAACGGCAATTGATCCCCTGAAACTACCCTCGCTTCCATTGGAGAAAAAAGCTGATCTCCCTGACTGTCCAGCCATATATTTTGCGATTTCTGGTTCTGGGGAAATTCTCTACATAGGCAGAACTGCTGATCTTGCAGGTCGTTGGATATCACATCATAGATTTAAAGAACTCATTGATTTGGGAAATGTCAAGTTAGCTTGGCTACAATGCGTAGAACCTTCCATTCTGAAAACTCTTGAAGCCAAGTTGATTTATGCACTCAAGCCAAAGCTAAACGAACAACTACCATCAAGCAATACACTTTTTTCTTATCTTCACAAAGCCAACCAAAGTACAAGCCCGATAAAAATACAAGGTAGCAAATTAGCGCACGCAATCTTAGCGGCTCTGGTTGACGCATCCTGTAGCGGGTATGATTTAGCAAAACGATTCGATGGCTCTGTAGGCTTTTTCTGGTCAGCGAGTCACCAGCAGATTTATCGGGAGCTGTCGAAGCTAGAAGATCGAGACTGGATCAGTTCTGAGTCCATTCTTCAAGCAGGACGGCCAGATAAAAGGCTCTACAGCGTTACAGGCTTGGGAGAACAGCACCTCAAAGAGTGGATTGCTCAACCTTGTGAACCCACACCAATTAAAGATGATTTACTCGTTAAAATTTTTGCTGGCCATATTGTTCCTAAGGAAATTATCTTGGCAGAGCTAGAAAATCACCAAAAAGCCCATCAAAAAAAATTGTCTACGTACCATAACCTAGAACAGCGTTACTTTCGGAATCCGCAAGAACTGCCAGAATCAGGCAAATTTCAGTATTTAACTCTCTTAAATGGCATTAGTTACGAAACACATTGGCTAGCCTGGTGTAACCAAGTAATGGAGTTACTGAACCAAACAATCGAAAAATAGTCGCAATGTCTAACTTAAGTTTTCTTCGCATCTACACGCTGTTTGGTAAAATATCTGGGTCGTTTAGTCTGATTATCTCCATCTTTGAGCCAATCAACAGACCTTATTAACCTCGATACATTAGCGCAAGAACTGGCGACAATCCAGCAAACGGGTTCTAAAAGAATTGCCTTGCTGGGTTCTCGTCATGTGCCGATTACGCATCAGAATCTTATTGAAATGATGACATACGCCCTAGTTTTATCGGGTAATCGAATCATTACTTCTGGTGCTACAGGTACAAATTCCGCGGCCATCAAGGGAGCAACCCGGGCTGATGCAAATTTGTTGACGGTGATTTTACCCCAAAGCCTAGAACGCCAGCCTTTGGAATCCCGCCAGCAACTAGAACAGGTAATGCATCTAGTCGAAAATCCCAGTAATGATAATTTGTCTCTGGCGGAAGCTAGTTATTTGTGCAACAAGGAAATTGTTTCCCGTTGCCAGCAACTAATCTGCTTTGCGTTTCACGACAGCCGCACCCTGTTACAAACTTGTCAGGATGCAGAAGAACAAAGAAAAGTGGTGACGCTTTTCTACTTTGATTAGTCATTTGTCATTTGTCTTTTGTCATTTGTATTTGACTAATGACTGATGACTGATGACTGATGACTAATAACCAACGACTAATAAGTAATGATAATTTTTTTGTACTCGATCGCTGCTGCTGCCGTTCTAATTTACGTGCCATTTTTGCTAGTAGCTTATGCCCGTGCGCGTATTGGGTATGAAATGTTTTCTACTCCTCGCACCATGTTTGATAAATTGCCACCTTATGCCCAACGGGCTACTTGGGCACATCAGAACACCTTTGAAGCCTTTATGATATTTGCCGCAGCCGCATTGATGGCTTATGTAACTGGTGTAAATTCTTTTACAGCCCAAGTAGCTGCGATCGCGTTTGTGGTGGCCCGTTTCCTATACTCGATTTTTTATATTTTGAATATACCCCTTTTGCGATCGCTGATGTTTGGCATTGGCTCCATCGCCTCTGCCACTCTCATGTTTTTCAGCATCATCCAAGCTACTAGTTAATTGGGGCATTGGGCATGGGGCATTGGGCATGGGAATTATTATTAATGTTTTATGCCCAATTCCAAAATCCAAAATCTAAAATCTAAAATGTTTTATGGCTTCTACTTTTTCTTTTGACATTGTGAGCGACTTTGACCGACAAGAGTTAGTTAACGCTGTCGATCAAGTTATACGAGACATCAAAGGTCGTTACGACCTCAAAGACACTGAAACTACTGTCGAGTTAGTTGAAGAAAGCATTAACGTTAGTACTGACAGTGAGTTTACCTTAGATTCTGTACACACCATTCTGCGAGAAAAAGCCGCCAAGCGTAACCTCTCCCAAAAAATCTTTGATTTTGGCAAGGTTGAATCAGCCAGTGGTAATCGCGTGCGTCAAGAAATCAAACTCAAAAAAGGTATCAGCCAGGAAATCGCCAAACAAATTTCCAAATTGATTCGGGATGAATTCAAAAAGGTACAAGCTTCAATTCAAGGTGATGCTGTGCGGGTTTCTGCCAAATCTAAGGATGACTTGCAAGTTGTCATGCAGCGGCTAAAACAAGAAGACTACCCAGTTGCTTTGCAATTTACAAATTATCGTTAAAAGATTCGTAATTCGTAGTTAAAAATTTAATTACGAATTACGTTAGCGCAGCGTTAGCGACGCAGGAGCGTCATTACGAATTATTTTAAGTCCGTCCGCCAATACTTCTTTGAAATGCCGGACGCTCAGATAACTGCTTCATATAGCTCAATACCGCTGGATAGGGGCTGAGGTCTAGCTTCAGTATCATGGGAATGTAATTCAAAATAGACCCCACTGCCACATCAGCAACAGTGAACTCATTGCCAAGTAAAAAAGGTTGCTTACTGAAAATTTCATTTAAGGGAGTCAACAAGCGGGGCATTTCCCGTTCCCGATTCTCTTCTCCAAAAATCCCTGGAGCAAGGGTAGCATTGGCAAACAACACCCATTGGGAAAATACAGCACGTTCTTGGAGTGAAAGTGGCGTTTTACTATACTTATCGGCAAGATACAGCAAAATTGCCCCAGATTCCCAAAGCTGAAAATCCTCATCAACAATTGCTGGGACTTTACCAAATGGGTTAATTGCTAAATATGCAGGCTGGAGGTGTTCACCCGCCTGCATATCAAGCTTGACGAATTCGTAAGGAATTCCTAATTCCTCTAAATACCAGTGAACAATTGATGCTCGACTACGAGCGCCACCGTAAAGTTTTAGCATAATTACTTAAAGCACTTTGTGAGTATGAGAATGCTGTTTAACGTTGTCTTCTTTGGTGACAACTCTAGCGGCGTTTAACACCCGTTTCCGCTCAATGGAATACTTAAATTCAGTGTAGTTTGTACCTAATGGAATCAGAGATTTTGCAGATTCACGACGCTTGTAGGTACGAGCTGCTGCAAATGCCCGTGGCACAAATTCCTCTCCAAACTGAGCCGACTCTGGGAAGCCATCTGGCAGCAGTGGTGAATCGCCATCCAGCACAGATCCCAAAGTTGTGGCATGAGCCAGCTTATAGGAGGTAGGAATACCCTTTAACAGCGCTTCCAAAGCCGCAGAGGGAATCGGTTCTATAACTTCGATTTGATAAACTTCTCCATCTTCTTTGACGAAGCAGGTTGCCAAACCGATCACAATGTAATCATCGGTTGCTAAATCAGGGGCATTAGGGTAGGAAATTGCAGTTGTCATCGGGAAATTTCTCAAAACTTCAAAATTGAATTTAGGGATTGGGGTATGGGGGTATTGGGCATTGGGCATGGGGCATTGGGGATTATTATTTCCCTTGTCTCTCTCATCTCCCTCATTTCCCTTGCCACCAGTCCCCCTCTCTTCTTTCTCATCTCTAAATGAACGGCTTGTTGGCATTCTACCAATTTGCTGCTGTCACTACTTGACTAGTCTTTGATATTTAACGTCTGCTATTTCGGGAATTCATCTTCGGGATCAAGTATCTATGATTAGGTTTGAGGAGCAATTGTTTATTTAAGGGGTAGATTTCTACTGGTGTGAGTAGTTTAAATCTCAGTCTTAAGATGGCTTTAAAGTAACCATAACTACCTTGAGAATAGACACAGTGGTAAAATCACCAGCGTTAAAAAACTAGACTTTTATTTAAAAAAGCAGGGATTTCAAGCAGGGAAAGATGAATATTCACTCATTTTTAGCTGACGATGACCAGCAAAGTAACCAATATAAGTATGTTCTAAATACTACAAAAAAACTTCAAGAGCGAAGGAAAAGCGATCGCAGCGAATCTATTTTTGGGGATAGCGACTTGCGCTCTTGTGCTTTGAGGTTGGCTCAACAAGGAGATTATACTGAGGCGATCGCACTTTTAAGCCAACTAATTTGCCGCCATCCTCACAATGCCGTTGATTACAACAACCGGGGGCTAATTTATTTCCAAAGTGGTGAAAGGCAAAAAGCACTTTACGACTATAACACCGCCCTGAAACTTAATCCCTATTTGGCTAGTGCTTATAATAATCGGGCAAATTACTACGCGGCTTGTGGAGAATTAGCTGTAGCACTTGCCGACTACGATCAAGCGATTGATTTGAAACCTCACCATGTCCGCGCGTGGATTAACCGAGGCATTACCTGGCGTGATTTGGGGCAATACGAGGTGGCAATTGAGAATTTTGAGGTAGCACTGCTTTTCGGTCAACTAGAAGGTCATATCTGGGCTGAACGTGGCAGAACTTACCATCTTTGGGGCGACTGGAATTGTGCGATCGCTGATTATCGTCGCGCCCTCACTCAACTGCCCTCTTTCGACAACGACAAGGATATTACTGGTTGTCGCCTGCGTTTACAACTCGAAAATTGGCTAGACGAGTTATTATCTCAATCAGCGTCCTAATTGGTAGATTAGTCCTTTTTGCAAATTCAAGATTCAAAAAGTAAATTCTTCATTTTGAATTGGAGCGTTCGCGCAGCGTCTCGTAGAGAAGCGACGCTGTATCACTAATGACTAATAGATGATAAATACATAGCTATTCAAAAATTAGCTATTAACCATTACTTATTAGCAATAATATAAATTAACACCCAGTTTATACGTAGCCTGAATCACAATAAACCGAAATAATCCCAAATTCGCCATTTGTCTTAGGGTAACGAGTCTGTTGGCTCATCTTCTCGGCGATCTTGATTCATCAACACGATCTGACGCTGGCTAGGATCGAATCGGTATCCTTGTTGTTGTCTAATGATTTTAGCTTCTTGCGGATCAAAGTTACGGCTAAACTCCGCCTGTAAACCATTGACATGTCCTTCCATCAGCTTGACTTCAGTACTCATTTCTCGCAATTTTTCTTGCTGTAACCAATGATAAGGCAAGAGTTGTGTTAACGCAGATGCTGCAACGGCTGTAATCACAAGATTGACCGCTATTTTGGCTGTGCTTTCCAGTGCCATCACCTGGTAAGAACGTTGACGAAGATGCCGCTTTGGTCGAGGAGTGACACGGCGTTTTTGTATAGGTTGTGACGGTGGTCTAGATGGTTGAATCGCGTTCATGATGCTAAAAAATAACCTCGCTTAGTGAAGGGAAGTACTATCAAGAGTGCTGAGTGAGATTTCCAACTCAGCACTTAGCACTCAGTACTCAGATATCAGCACTCCTGAATGCTTGATTTAGCTGTCATATTACTTCATTTTTTTGAAATAGCTACAAGTGTCGCATTAGTTAAAAAATAACCTGGCTTACGTAAGTGCAAGGTTTCCAGATTTTATGGCATAAAGCCATAAAATCTGGAAATTGCACCCCGTACTGCCAGGATTATTAGCTTTTTAACTGTGTCACATCGGAGCGTTATTTGTAAAGTTCTGTGGCTAATCGCCAAGCTAGAACTCCTGGGATCAAGGCTACAACTAGAGCGATGTAGACTTGAGTATCTGAGATGGAAGATATCTGAGCGATGTACAGAGTATCTAAGATAGGCATGGCTGAAAACCTCCTAACCTGAATAGATTTTGAACAGTTCGTTTACTACTTTTCCTTGTTTTGCCAAGATTGTGGAATATCTTGTTACAAGATGCAACAAAAGCAGTTATTTGTCAGTAGTCCTTATTTATTCTCCATTAAAAAAATTTATAAAAATTATGAATTTATATTTGGGTATCGACTTCGGCACATCTGGCGGACGCGGTGTGGTGATTGACGAGGAAGCCTCTTGTATTCAGGCAGAGGTGCGATATCCCTTCCACTACTCATCAGCCGCCGTTACGCCAAAAATTTGGCAGGAGGCTTTGTTTGTGTTGGTGGAACAAATACCTGACCAATTGCGGCAAGAAATTAAAGCGATCGCAATTAATGGGACTTCTTCCACTGTCTTGCTGGTCGATGCTGCTGGCAACCCTGTAGATGCACCATTACTGTACAACGATGCGCGGGGATCATCTGTGCTAGAGCATTTGAGGAGTATCGCACCCCCGCATCATACCGTGTTGAGTGCCACCTCCAGCCTAGCCAAACTTTTGTGGATGAGACAATTACCCTCTTTTAGTGAAGCTAGATATTTCTTGCATCAAGCAGATTGGCTGGCGTTTCTGCTGCATGGACAGTTGGGTATTAGCGATTACCATAATGCTTTAAAGCTGGGTTATGACGTAGAAGAGTTGAAATACCCACAATGGCTAGAAAAGCTAGAAATACCAATTCAGCTACCCAAAGTTTTACCTCCTGGTACTCCCATTGCCCAATTGCGTCCTGAAATTGCCGACAAGTTCGGTTTCCGGCGTGATTGTCTGATATGTGCTGGTACAACTGATAGTATTGCGGCTTTTCTCGCCAGTGGGGCAAAATTACCTGGTGAAGCCGTGACCTCCCTTGGTTCAACGTTGGTACTAAAGTTGTTAAGTCTTACCCGTGTAGAAGATGCCAGATATGGAATTTACAGCCATCGATTGGGTGATTTGTGGCTGACTGGGGGTGCTTCTAATACTGGAGGTGCAGTACTAAAGCAATTTTTCACAAACGCTGAGTTAGAAAGCCTTAGCCGTGAAATTGATCCATCAAAAGCTAGCGAGTTAGATTATTATCCGTTGTTGAAGGTAGGCGATCGCTTTCCGATTAACGATCCCAATCTACCCCCACGTTTGTCACCACGCCCAGATAATCCAGTGGAATTTTTGCATGGGTTGTTAGAAAGTATTGCCCGCATAGAAGCGCGAGGGTATGAATTATTACAGCAAATGGGCGCAGACAAGTTGAGCCGTGTTTATACTGCTGGCGGTGGCGCGGCGAATGATGCTTGGACTGCGATTAGGGCGCGTCATTTGCAGGTTCCTGTAGTAGCGTCAGTTTACACAGAAGCAGCTTATGGAACGGCGCTGTTGGCGATGGGAGGCGGAATTAAGGGTGAACAAGAGTAATTGTGTAACAATCTTTTCGTAGGTATTTCGTAAATCAGTATCTATCCCAGTGACAATCTACATATCTCGGCCGATACTGTGATTATTAGATACCGGACTATAGATTCCAGGTTCATGATCTGGGCAGCTATTCGGGGATGGGTGCTTCGCAGCAAGCGAATGTCATCTGTCCCCTTTATTAATTACTGGTATGATTTATAACTAGTTTGCACTCATAAGTAATGGGTGCATTAAGGCAAACATGACAAACTTTCACTGGGGATATTAAGTGATCGCAGTGATGGTAAAAGAAAGCCATGAATGCCCTTTGCCGGATTCGTCAAGTCGGACATCAGAAGTCCAGATGGTTCATTGTCAGGAAACTTCAAGGGCTTTATTTAGCAAGCGACGCAGATGCTCCTGTAGGATACTTTCAGCCCCAGGATAAGCTGGAAGAGCCTCAATTTCAGCGTTGGAATGAGATACATAGGAGCCAGGGTAAATAATCGCAGCATAATTAACTACTTGCCTACCTTCTCTGTTTTGAATAGCGTCATGGTAAGTGTGCATCTTCTGAATATCAGCAGTTTTAGGTTTTCCTTCGTTGCTGGTGTTTTCCAGTGGCTCACTCTCAAGTTTGTACTTGGGATCAAATAAATAAACTTGTTGAGAGCCATTAGCTAGTTTGATCTCTACTGCTACATCAGGGCGCAATGTAACGCTGGCGCTTCGCAGTTCTCCATCTTTGCCATAGCTTCGTTCAGGAATTAACTTAATTTTTGTCTTGTGTTGTGGGTGAATTAAAACTAATGCTGGTTGTCCATTGGGTAAAATTCTGACGTAGACTCCCGTTTTATCTCTAGCAACTAAACACTGGGTTTCAACTTTGTATCCTTTGTCTATAGCTACTTCCAGCAGCGTTGCAATTATCCACAAAGTTCCCCAAATTTGGTAAAGTTTGTAGAGATTCTCCAAAGGTGCATCAAGGTCTGAATCATCCAAACGCACAGCAGGACTTCTGATGAATTCCAGATAGCCTTCTAAAGCAGCATGGTAAAGTGAACGGTTTAACAAAACCATCGTAATTTGATTGGGCAAATATTTAGGCTGACTCACCTCATCCAGAAAAGCTGCTTGTTGACGAGCCTTTTTTAATTGGTAAAACAGAGACTTAATCTCTTCCAAAGGCTTACCTTTAGGGTCAGCTTCAAAAGCTTGCCGAATTCGTCTAATTCTCTGATTGACAAGCTCAAAAAATAACCTAACCAACTGGTTCTCATAAACATCAACAGTATGCTCAACTCTGATATCCGGTACGCGAATCGGTCTTCCACTCACATCCAAGTTATGCCCTCGAAAAAAAGCTTGAACTAGCCCACCAAGAGGAGGTTTGCGGACTTGATCTTGCCGAACCCAAATTTCATTAGTTTTGAGGATTTGATGAGGATTACGAGAAAGTTGACTCAAAATCTCACTCAGTCCTGGTCTTTTGCCTGTGCCATTAATAGCCCGACGTAAGCGAAGTAGTTCCTGAGCTAAAGTAGTTTCGCCTAGTTGTGGTAATTTCAGACCAGCTAAAGCCCCGGTACGCTGTAAGCCTATCGCTACTGAGGTTGGCAGACGAGAATCGAGATCCTCTAGCATCTGAGCAAAAGCTTCACGACTAATTTTCTGAGGCCAAACCGCAATTGTCTGTTCCTCAATCTCGTTTTGATACTCAAGCCGCAGTCGGTAGTAGCCAGGGTTTGAGCGAGGCCAATCAGCTAGTACTCGAAACTTTCCACTCAAATCCATTACCAAGAGTGGGAGTTTTTTATCTTGAAGCCAAAGCCGTGTTTGTTGTAATTTTTCTTGAGGTACATGAACTTCCAGCCAAGCAGGTTGCCACTCACTTGGAGCATCTATAATCTCGCCTTCGCGGCTAAGAAAACTCAGTTTAGAAGTAGGAGGTAAATCCATGTTGTTCAAATGTTTTTAGCATTTTGCTAGCTTTAGCGTGGCTTAGATTAAATTTATTTTCAGCAATATCAACAAATGCCTTAAGGGCTTCTCCCACCCTATCATCAGCACCTTTTAATTTGGGCAGAATCTTCTGTAACAACTGTTCGTCTAAAGCTTCTTCCCAAGATATATCCAAAAGTTTAGCTTCATTCACATAGTTATTTATTTCATCTAAAACACGAAAAGCAAATGGGGTTACTAGATGCAGATTATCCCAAACTTCCATTAAAATTTCACGATACTCAACTTCACCCAAATGCTCAAATAAATCATTACGGCAAACCTCAATTTCTATCATTTGCGCTCTATCATAAACTTTGTCAGCAAAATTGTGAGTAGTTTCGTCTACATTGACTGTGCCGATAAAGTAAAGGTTAGGTGGTAACAAAACTTGTTTCTCCGATGCAAGTTCAATTTGGGCTAGTCCTTCACGCATCCTAACTTCCATCACTGACAGAAACTTGGCAAAGTAATACTCTACCCGTGCCAAATTCATCTCATCCAAGATTAAATGGTAAGGTCTAGGGGTGCGTTTTTCTGTTTGAGCTTGTTCATACTCTTGAGCCGCTTTTTCTAAAAAATGACTAAACGCAGTGTAATGGTATTCTTTGTCCATTGGATTGAAGTAGCCGAGCAAATCTTCGTTAGTAGTCCAATTAGGAGCCACAGGAACTAAAAGGTATTCAGCCGCTACTACCTCAGCATAAGCTTTGGTAAGCCAAGTCTTGCCAGTCCCGCTAGTTCCTGAAAGAATTACAAATTTTCTCGTCTTCAGGGCTAAGTGGTAGCGTCGCAAGATACTTTCAGAAATACGTAGACCTTTAGAGCGGATATTTTGATTAATCTCTGTAAATAGAGGTTCAGAATAGTCTGGATAAATAGTTTTGAGGATACACTGCGCTTCTTCGTAATTATCCACGTCTTTTTCCTTGTCAAATAATTCTGTAGCTCTGCATAAATCCTCAAAAGCTTTTTGCTGATTCTTAAGTTTTAAGTATGTAAGTCCTCGATGGTAATATGCTAAGGAAAAGTTAGGATTAATATGTAAAGATTGGTTATAATCATCAAGGGCTTTCTCGTAATTTTCAAGATTATAGTAAATATTACCTCGCTCATCGTAAATTTCGTAGTTTTTAGGTTGAATCAGTAGTAAATAATTATAGTCATATATAGCATCGTCAGTATATCCTGATTCAGCTTTTACTTTTCCTCGGTATCGATAAGCATCGGCTATATTTGGAGCTTTTTCTAAAGCTATATCAAATTGTTTAATAGCATCTTGGTAGTTTCCTTCTTGATATTTATTCACTCCTTGCCAACAGTAATATTTACCATTTTTTATATTAATTTGATGTAAGTATTCTTCAATAGCCGCAATTGGTTCATCACACGTTGCAGCCAAAAATACAGGAAAAATTCCTTCAAATAGCTGTTTTATTTCATTAGTTAGCTGTTGATAGTCAAAAGTTAATATTTGATAATATGTAAAATATCTAGTAACTTGAATACACTTAGTAGCGCTCTTTTGCCGAGCTACAATTTTTAACCAGTCACCTAAACGATTAATTGGACTAATTTCTTGGCTAGACTTGGAGAAGAGATCACATTTCTCAGAAACTACAGTATTCTGAATAAGAATTTCTTTAAGAGTTGTATTAGTTTGAACATTTTTAATAAATGTTTGCCTGTCAGCACTTCTCTCAGAAACATACAAACCAAACCAGAAACCATTTTGTATGACTTGTATAAAGAAATTAGCATTATTAGATTTAATTTTTGACTTCATTTCTTTAGGAAAGAAGTTATATTCAAAACAAGGTTGAGAAAAATCAACCTCTAAATTAAATAAATTAAATTCCATATTAAGTTTTCTTATGATTTCACCTGATAATTGAGCAGTAAGATAGTGTAATAGCTGTTTAATAGGTAGTTCAAGACAAGTTTTAAAATCTTCTTCATGCTTTGAATAAAAGTTTTGACTTGAATGTTTTTTTAATTGTGCAAGAAGGTCAAAGCTTTTTAATGAAAATGGGCATTCTGGATTTACAAAAACTTCTGTCATTGGGCCTGATAACAATAACTAAAATTATTATTGTGACATACTACACCAAATTCCAACACTTCATTACTTGAAAAATGCGATCGCACTCTTAACCTCTCTGTGTCCTCTGCGCCTCTGCGGTTCGTTTCTTTGTTAAAATGCGATCGCTTCCTCATCCCGCTTCTCCCATTAACCTCTGCAACGCTAATAAACCAGCACCGTAAGCAGGCTCATACCTCGGAAAAATTACTTTTACCTCAGAAAACTTCTTAACAACTAGTGATATTAAGCGATCGCAGTGATGATAAAAGAACGCCAAATTGTAGCTTGAAAGTAACCGGATGCTGCGGCGCTACAGTGTAGAAGCTAATGACAGCAAGCGTAACACGGAGACAAAAAAGTGCAAATCACTAAGCGCAATGTTGAATTAAGAGTAGATGGCAGCTTAATGCGTGTTTATGTTGCATCTCCCAAAGCAGCCGGAAAATACCCTGGTATTGTCTTCTACAGTGATATTTATCAGTTAGGTGATCCAATGATTCGTCTAGCTAACTACTTAGCAGGATACGGCTATGTAGTAGCAGCACCAGAAATTTTTCACCGAATTGAGCCAGTTGGTTTAGTAATTGAGCCAGACGATCTGGGAAGGATGCGCGGTAATGACGATGCGCGTCGAACCTCGGTAGCTGATTATGATGCCGATTGCCTTGCTGTGATTGAATTTCTGAAAGGCGAGAGTGCGGTTTCTCCAAATCAAATAGGCACTTTAGGCTTTTGTATTGGTGGACATTTAGCCTTCCGCGCAGCATTTCAAAGCGAAATTCGGGCTTGTGTCTGCTGTTACCCTACTGGTATTCCCAGTGGTAAACTGGGTAAAGAGGTAGCTGATACAATCCAGAGGGTAAGTAAAATCAAAGGCGAGATGCTAATGGTATTCGGTACTCTTGACCCTCATATACCAGAGAGCGATCGCCAAATCATAATAAGAGCAATTGAGAATGCTAACATACCTCACCAAGTTTTCTTGTATGAAGCAGAACATACATTCATGCGCGACGATGGTTATCGTTATGATTCTAGTGCTACCACCGCAGCTTGGTTTGAAATAGTAACTTTCTTAGGGCGCATATTTGCAGACTGAAAACTTATATTATCGCTTTCTTTGCGTCAATTTTGAGTTGTCTGTAACGCTAACAAACCAGCACCATAAGCAGGCTCATACCTCGGAAAAATCACATTTACATTAGGAAACTTCTTAACAAGAGACGCTGCAAATCTTTCATGGATCTTGCATCTACCGCGCCAGACACTTCCTGTTGTAACTACCTCTAAAACTAAGTCAGCACTAAAAATTGCATCAATTACTGTAGATGTAGCTTTTACTAACTCTTTTACAGCATGATCAATTATGATATTCGCTACAATATCACCTGACGCTGCTGCCAAATCTACAACTGGTGCTAAAGCCGCAATCTTTTTAACTCCCCATTCTCGGCGATATACTACTTCTATTAAATCTTCTATATTTTCCAAATCAAGGTGCTGTTTGAAACCCTCTATCAAACTCGTTTGCATTTCCCGTCCATCATAAGATTTTAATGCTGCATTCATGCCTGCGATCGCAATTTTATAAGCACTACCTTCATCTCCTAAAATATATCCCCAACCACCGACTCGCTTGGTATCTCCCTGATGATTTTGTCCGAAAACTATCGAACCAGTACCGGCTGCAACCACAATTCCTACAGGCTGACCAATTCCACCAACTAAAGCAATTAAAGCATCGTTACAGATTATAATATTTCCTGGCTGTAATACCCAATTAATAGGCATACATTTTTTATTTTGCAACTCTTGTACTAAACGTTTTACTACTTCTATATCTGCTGCACGACCTACACCCGCTAAACCCAAACATATCGCATCAATATTCACAGTATTTGTAATTATTGCTGCCTCAACCGCATTATGAATTGCAGATTGAATAGATTGTAAAGTTGCTTCGATACCTAGACTTTGATAATTAGATGGCCCTGCTTCACCGTGACCTAGTACTTGATACAAATCATCCATCAAGACACAAACAGTCTTGCTACCGCCGCCATCTATTCCCAAAACATAACTCATGATCGGTAATAATATTAATTATTTTGACGCTTCGGCTCTTCTTTTAAAGGTATAAAAAACAGAGCAATCATCCCAGGAATAGTCAATAAACAAACAAAGATAAAAAATAATGGATAGCCAAAAGCTTTTTGCAGATAACCGCTAATTAAACCTGGTAGCATCATCCCTAAAGCCATAATGCCAGTGGAGATAGCAAAATGAGAAGTTTTATATTCGCCCTGGCAAATATGCATTAAATAAACACTAAAAGCTGTAAATCCAAAACCATACCCAAATTGCTCCAATGAAACTAAGGGATACACTAATGTTAGTGAAGGTTTAGTGTAAGCCATATACACATAAAAGATATCAGGTAAATTCAAAGCTAAAGCCATAGGAAAAAGACACTTTTTTAATCCATATTTTGAAATTAACAAACCTCCTAAAATTCCTCCACAAATTAGGGATATTACTCCAAATGTTCCGTAGACTAATCCCACCTCTGATGTTGATAGTCCTAAACCCCCTACTTCTGGTTTGTCCAATAAAAATAAAGAGGCTATTTTCACAAGCATTGCTTCGCCAAATCTGTAGAGTAAGATAAATGCTAAAATGTTGATAATTTTATTTTGAGCAAAATATGAGCTAATGATTGACCAAAAGGGTATATTTTCCCTAGCTTGTATTTGTCGTTGATTATCTGATTCGGGTAAGGGTAAAATTAGGCGATGGTAAATAAACAAAATTGCTAAGATTAAAGCTGAGAAGCCAATGGCTATAGTCCAGCTTAAAGGAATATTATTGAGAGATACTTCAAGCTGACCTGCTAAGACTACTAATATTCCAGAACCAAAAATGACAGCCATTCGATAAAATAGTGAGCGAATGCCGACAAAGAAGGCTTGTTGTTCTGGAGATAAAGCCAGCAGATAGAAGCCATCTGTAGCAATGTCATAAGTTGCAGAAATAAATGCTCCTATTGTTAATGCTGCGAGGGAGATGAAAAAGAAATTTGGCAGTTGTAATGAGAAGGCTATCAAACCCAAGCAACAGAACATGGCAAATTGGGTATAAAGTATCCATTTACGTTTGGTAGAGTAAATATCAACAATTGGGCCCCAAAACATTTTGATGACCCAAGGTAGATAGAGGAAGCTTGTCCATAAGGCAATTTGAGCGTTATCTATTCCGAGTTTTTTGTAAAAGATTACGGAAACTGTGTTGATGATGATGTAAGGGATGCCGGAGGTGAAATAGAGGGTGGGGATGAATTTCCAAGGGGAGGTTGTTTTGTGTTTCATGGATTTGGGGGACGAACCGCAGAGGCACAGAGAGATTAAGAGAGGATAATGCGTTTGATGCCGTCTTTGAGGAGGGGGACGTTAAAGTTGATGAGAAGGGCTAAGGGGTAATTAGTCATTTTAAGGTATGAGAGGACTTGAGCTTCGTGGATTGGGGCTAAATTTTGAACAGCTTTTAATTCCACAATTAAACAATTGGCAACCAGAAAATCTAATCTCCCCTTGCCTACTTCATGTCCTTTGTAATTCACTATTACCCCCTTCTCAACCACATGAGGTATCCCGCACCTGAAAAATTCTATAATTAGCGCCTCCTTATATACCTCTTCTAAAAACCCAGGCCCCAACACCCTATGCACCTCAATCGCTGCCCCAATCACCTCACCCGTAAGCCGATTCATATCCTCTCCTAACTCTCTTCCCTCCGCGTTCTCTGCGCCTCTGCGGTTCGTTTCCATCAATCCCTCTCCAACCCTGTGGCAAAATTTATTAGAGTCCTTCCTTAGTTTTCCCGCATGACCGCAACCATTCCCAATCTCCCCAGTCTCTACGACCCCTTTTCCACCGAAGCCAAGTGGCAAAAATTCTGGGAAGACAACCAAGTTTACAAAGCTGACCCCAACCAAGGCGGCGAACCCTACTGCATCGTCATTCCCCCCCCCAATGTCACCGGCAGCTTACACATGGGTCACGCCTTTGAAAGTGCGTTGATTGATACCCTCGTGCGCTACCACCGGATGCAGGGACGCAATACCCTATGGTTACCCGGAACTGACCACGCCAGCATTGCTGTGCATAGTATGCTAGAAAAGCAACTCAAGACAGAGGGTAAGACTCGCTATGAATTGGGGCGCGAAAAATTCTTAGAACGCGCTTGGCAATGGAAGGCGGAGTCTGAAGGAACGATTCTTAACCAGCTACGACGCTTAGGTGTCTCAGTGGACTGGTCACGGGAAAGGTTTACCCTGGATGAGGGTTTATCCAAAGCTGTTGTCGAGGCATTTACTCGCCTCTACGAGGAAGGCTTAATTTATCGTGGTGAATATTTAGTTAACTGGTGTCCAGCTTCTCAGTCAGCGGTGTCTGACGTGGAAGTAGAAAATCAAGAGGTGAATGGAAATCTCTGGCACTTCCGCTATCCCCTCACCGATGGTTCTGGTTATGTGGAAGTGGCGACAACTCGACCAGAAACGATGCTGGGCGATACGGCTGTAGCTGTTAATCCCAATGACGATCGCTACAAACATCTCATCGGCAAAACTGTAACTCTGCCAATTCTACAACGAGAAATTCCGATCATTGGCGATGAATATGTTGATCCCACTTTCGGCACAGGCTGTGTGAAGATAACTCCTGCCCATGACCCCAATGATTTTGACATGGGTAAGCGTCACAATCTGCCGTTAATCAACATCATGAACAAAGACGGCACTCTCAACGCCAATGCTGGGGAGTTTCAAGGACAAGACCGCTTTGTTGCTAGGAAGAATGTGGTTTCTCGCCTAGAGGCAGATGGCTTTTTGGTGAAGATTGAAGATTATAAACATACCGTTCCCTACAGCGATCGCGGTAAAGTACCTATTGAACCCCTCCTGTCAACTCAGTGGTTCGTCAAAATTCGCCCCCTAGCTGACAACACTCTCGAATTCCTTGACCAGCAAACTTCTCCAGAGTTTGTCCCTCAACGCTGGACAAAGGTCTATCGTGATTGGCTAGTAAAACTTAATGATTGGTGTATCTCTCGCCAGTTATGGTGGGGACACCAAATTCCAGCTTGGTACGCTGTCAGTGAAACAGATGGGCAAATTACCGATAACACGCCCTTTGTGGTGGCGAAATCGGAAACTGAAGCTTGGGAAAAAGCTAAATCACAATTTGGTGAAAATGTCCAGCTAGAACAAGACCCAGATGTGCTAGATACTTGGTTTTCTTCTGGACTCTGGCCATTTTCGACTTTGGGCTGGCCGGAACAAACTCAGGATTTTGCAACTTACTATCCTACTACCACTTTGGTAACAGGCTTTGACATCATCTTTTTCTGGGTAGCCAGAATGACAATGATGGCTGGGCATTTTACGCAGCAAATGCCTTTCCAAACGGTTTACATCCACGGATTGGTGCTGGATGAAAAAGGTCAGAAGATGTCAAAGACCAAAGGTAATGGCATTGACCCATTGTTACTGATTGACAAATATGGTACGGATGCCTTGCGCTATACCTTAATTAGGGAAGTGGCTGGTGCTGGTCAAGATATCCGCTTAGAATATGATCGCAAAAAGGATGAATCAGCATCTGTAGAGGCATCCCGCAACTTTGCAAACAAGTTGTGGAATGCTGCCCGATTTGTGATGATGAATTTGGATGGACAGACACCGCAACAACTGGGGAATCCAGTCGCTACAGAATTGAGCGATCGCTGGATTATCTCGCGGTATCATCAAGTTATCAAACAAACTACTAATTACATCGATAATTACGGTTTAGGGGAAGCAGCAAAAGGACTCTATGAGTTTATTTGGGGTGATTTCTGCGATCAGTATATTGAACTGGTGAAATCCAGATTGCAAGCAGATGCCGATCCAGTATCGCGGCGGGTAGCACAGCAAACCCTCGGCTACATATTAGAAGGAATTTTAAAACTGCTTCATCCGTTGATGCCTCATATTACCGAAGAAATTTGGCAAACTCTCACCCAACAACCAGCAGATTCCCCGCAAACTTTACCGTTACAAATATATCCCCAGGTAGATGCAAACCTAATTGCTCCAGCTTTAGAAGAACAGTTTGAATTACTGATTGCTACTATCCGCACAATTCGGAATTTGCGCGCAGAAGCGGATATTAAACCTGGCGTAAAAGTGACAGCGAATTTGCAAACTGAAAGCCAGAAAGAGCGGGAAATTCTCACTTCTGGACAAGATTACATTAAAGATTTGGCGAAGGTTGAGACTTTAACTATTACCGACAAGCAAGAAAACCAAACTGTTGCTGCGAAAAAACCTCAAAGGGGTTTGAAGACAATTGGCTTAATTATCGTGGCTATTGTCTTTGGTAGAGTGGGTTTAGCTGCGGGAAATGCCATTGATGACATTCCCATCGTCGGAACTTTCTTTGAACTAGTTGGTTTTGGTTATACAGCGTGGTTTGTTAGCCAAAATTTACTCACTGCTCAAGCTAGACAAAAGTTATGGAGACAGTTTTTTCCCCAGAAAGAATTAGAACAACCACAAGAAGCAGAAAATGCGATCGCAGGTGTAATTGGTACAATACAGGTGCTAATTCCTCTAAGCGGTGTGGTAGATATTGAAGCTGTACGTGCCAAGCTAGAAAAAAGCTTGAGTAAAGCTGAAGCCGAAGTTCAATCCCTGAGTACCAGATTAAACAATCCTAGTTTCGTAGATAGAGCTAGGGCTGACGTGGTACAGGGAGCGCGTGATGCCTTAGCAGAAGCACAGAAGCAAGCTGAAATTTTGCGCGAGCGTTTGAAGGGGTTGTCGTAGCGATCGCCTGCATGGCTTAGGATAACTGTAATGGGTAATGGGAGTGTTAATAATTCCCAATTACCCATTACCAATTAACAAAGTAAAAATATCAATTCTAGTACTTCTAGTACTTATTTTTTTATTAAATTTTTTTGAATTTTGAATTTTGAATTTTGAATTGGAGCAAAGCGACTCTCATGCTATATCTAGCCCAGGTGCGTAAAAACGATTTTTTAGACCAGCACCAGTTACGCTTATTGGCGCGTCAAGAAGCTGATAACTTGTGGGCGATAATTCCCGAAGAAGCTTTCATTCTGCTTGGAAAGGGAAAAATCATGAGTGAGAACTTGCTTGTTCTAGTCGAACTTTCTCCTACAGGCGATATTGAAAGACTAGAAGACGCCACTAACTGGGTACTGCATCTGGTACAAAACTACCTCACTATCGGCATTACCCCAGAATTTTTGCAGCATGAGGCCGAGCGAGCAGAACATTGGCGACAATCCCTGACGTTGCAAAACCAAGACTTAGCAAGGCGTTCTTTAGAGTTGGAAGCCAGACGCGAACAAATTCAAGCCTTAGAAGAAAGCCTCAAACGCGAGAAAAATGGTTATTCCCAAGAGGAAGGTTAAAAGTTTGCAGTTATGTTGCACTCAAATGTGTATTTATAAAAGATTACCCAGCAAGAGTTGCTCTGTCTATTACTGGGTAATTTCTCAATGCTTGCTATAGTTAGCTTGCGTTAGGCAATGATAGTAATATTTGCACTACTAAGCGCTACCTGATTGGAGAACTGGGCAATTTGAAGAACTTGTGCAGCCTTACCAATCCCATCCGCGTCAAAGAAAAGATTACCCGTAGTTTGATCGTACATAAAGCGATCGCTTGCTGTTATCGCAGTGGTACCAAGTCGAAACAGTCCCGAATCGAGCGTAGTATTTTGAGATTGAACCAGTCCGAATTCAGCCTTGGAAATCAAGATAGTATCCTCTCCAAGAGTAAAATCAGCGATCGTATCATACCCTCCAGTACGGGTACCACTTAGGTTGAAGCTATCTTGCCCAGTTCCACCAATCAATACATCTCGACCAACTCCACCAGCGATTAGATCGTCACCTGCACTACCGAACAAGGAGTCATTGCCTGAGTTACCAAAGAGGCTATCATTGCCATCTCCTCCTGTTAATGTGTTAGCACCATTATTTCCCATCAGGATGTTATTAAGGCTATTACCAGTACCATTGATTACCCCAGTTCCAGTCAGAGTCAAATTCTCTAGGTTATTTCCCAACACCCAATTCACCGAAGAATTGACTAAATCTGTACCTGCATTTAAACCTTCAATAATACTATCGTTCAGGTTGTCTACGATGTAAGTATCATTGCCAATTCCACCATCAAGACTGTCAGTACCTGCACCTCCATTCAAGGTGTCATCGCCGGAATCTCCGAACAAGGTGTCATTACCTGAGCTACCAAAGAGGCTATCGTTGCCATCAACTCCATTCAACGTGTTAGCACCACTATTTCCCGCCAGTATGTTATTAAGACTGTTACCAGTACCATTGATTGCCCCACTTCCAGTCAGGGTCAAGTTCTCCAGATTATTTCCCAACACCCAACTAACCGAAGATTTGACTAAATCTGTGCCTGCATCTGAGCCTTCAGTAATCAAATCGTTTACGTTGTCTACAGTGTAAATGTCATTGCCGACTCCACCATTGAGACTATCAGCCCCTAAACCTCCATCCAAGGTGTCATCACCTGCACCGCCCAACAAGGTGTCATTGCCTGTACCACCAATTAGGCTATCATTGCTATCTTCTCCACTCAAGATGTTAGCGCCAGTATTTCCAATCAAGATGTTCTTAAGACTGTTACCAGTACCATTGATTGCCCCACTTCCAGTCAGGGTCAAGTTTTCCAGGTTATTTCCCAACACCCAATTCACCGAAGACTTAACTAAATCTGTACCTGCATTTAAGCCTTCTATAATAATATCGTTTATGTTATCTACAATGTAAGTGTCATTACCGATTCCACCATCAACACTATCAGATCCCAAACCGCCATCTAAGGTATCATTGCCTGCACCACCCAACAAGGTGTCATTGTCGGAATCACCAAAGAGGTTATCGTTGCCATTTTCTCCACTCAAAATGTTAGCGCCAGTATTGCCAATCAAGATGTTATTAAGGCTGTTACCAGTACCATTGATTGCCCCATTTCCAGTCAGGGTCAAGTTCTCCAGGTTATTTCCCAACACCCAACTCACCGAAGACTTAACTAAATCTGTGCCTGCATTTAAGCCTTCAATAATAATATCGTTCAGGTTGTCTCCGATATAAATATCATTGCCTTTACCACCGACGAGACTGTCAACTCCTACACCACCATCTAAGGAATCATTTCCATCGGCGCCATCGAGGGT
This sequence comes from Nostoc punctiforme NIES-2108, assembly GCA_003326195.1. Lineage (GTDB taxonomy): Bacteria > Cyanobacteriota > Cyanobacteriia > Cyanobacteriales > Nostocaceae > Nostoc > Nostoc punctiforme_A. The sequence goes on along the minus strand of LXQE01000147.1, from coordinate 202,915 downwards.
ATCATTATCACCTAGTCCTTGGAGCGTGTCATTGCCCTGCAATCCTGAAATGATATCCATATTGACTGTACCATTCAGGTTGTCTGCACCTAAAGTACCATTAATCACATTGTATTGATTAATAGTCAAGTTGACGGTAGCAGTACTATTTTCTCCGTGTCCATCAGTTATGGTGTAAGTGAAGCTATCAAAGCCATAATAGTTTTGGGCAGGGGTATAAGTGTAAGTACCGTCGTTGTTGTTAACTAAGCTTCCTTGGCTAGGTTGAGTAAAGCCAGTAATGCTCAAAACGTCGCTAACATCGATATCTGTATCATTGCTTAACAGAGTAGTAGCGCTAATAATAATGGGTGTGTTTCTTTTTGTAGTGATGCTATCGTTAACAGCAACAGGCGCATCATTCACAGCCGTAATATTAATATTGCGGGTAACGGCAGTACTATTAGCAGCCCCATCATTAACTAGAAAGCTGACGGTACGAGGTGTAAGACTAGGGTTATCACTGTTGTTGGTATAAGTAATGGAACGTAGTGCGGTTTGATAGTTAGCAATAGTGGAACTGCCAGTTAAGGTTAGAATGCCTGTGTTGCTGTTATAGCTGCCGATAATCCCATTTTGGTTGGTGAAGGCGAGAGTATCTTGAGCAGAGACAAAACCATTGGTAATGCTGACGGTGGCACTAGCCAGGTTGGCGGAGTCTACGTCACTAACGGTGATACCTGAGTCAATGAGTGTAATAGCATTCTCAGTGTATACTAGGGCAGAGTTGGTGGCAGTAGCAATGGGTGCATCATTCACCCCCGTAATATTAATATTGCGGGTAACGGCAGTACTATTAGCAGTCCCATCATTAACTACAAAGCTGACGGTACTAGTTGTAGTACTGGGGTTATCACTGCTGTTGGTATAAGTAATGGAACGCAGTGCGGTTTGATAATTAGCAACGGTGGCACTGCCGATTAAGGTTAAGACACCTGTGGTGCTGTTGTAGCTGCCCGTAATCCCATTTTGGTTAGTGAAGGCGAGGGTGTCTTGAGCAGAAGTGAAACCACTAGTAATGCTGACGGTGGCACTAACCAGGTTTGGGGATTCTACATCGCTGACGGTGATGCCTGAGTCAATTACTGTAGTTGCGTTCTCGGTATATGATAAGGCAGAACTCGTGGCAGTAGCAACGGGTGGATCATTTACCGACGTAATATTAATATTGCGGGTAACGGCAGTACTATTAGCAGTCCCATCATTAACTAGAAAACTGACGGTACGAGGTGTAGTACTGGGGTTATCACTGCTGTTGGTATAAGTAATGGAACGCAGTGCAGTTTGATAATTAGCAACGGTGGCACTGCCGATTAAGGTTAAGACTCCTGTACTGCTGTTGTAGCTGCCGGTAATCCCATTTTGGTTGGTGAAGGCGAGGATATCTTCAGCAGAGGCAAAACCACTGGTAATCCTGACGGTGGCACTAGCCAGATTGGGGGAGTCTGTGTCGCTGACGGTGATGCCTGAGTCAAGTACTGTAGTGGCGTTCTCAGTGTATGTCAGGGCAGAGACAGAACCAGAGGTGACTGTCGGAGGAACCCCGCTGTTGTTGTTTAGTTGGGCATATATACCCTCCCCAGATCCGTCCTGACCATCGCTTTGCCAAGAAATTACAAAATCTCCAGTAGCATCCATTGCTACTGTGGGGTTAGTTTGACTGTTGTTGGTGTAGGTATTGACCAGAAATTCGCCTCCAATAGCTACCCCAGAACTGTTATAGCGTTGGGCATATATACCATAGCCAGACCCGTCCTGACCATTGCTAGTCCAGGAAATCATAAAGTCCCCATCTGCATCCATCGCTACTGTGGGATTATATTGATTGCCGTCAGTGTGGGTATTGACTTTGAATTCGACCCCAATAGCTACCCCAGCACTGGTGTAGCGTTGGGCATATACACCATAGCCAGATCCATCCTGACCATAGCTTTGCCAAGAAATAACAAAGTCCCCAGTGGTATCCATTGCTACTGTGGGGTTGTTTTGATAGCCCTGAGTGTGGGTATTGACCAAAAATTCACTTCCTTGAGCCACCCCAGCACTGTTATAGCGTTGGGCATATATACCCAAGTAAGACCCGTCTTGATAATAGCTTTGCCAGGAAATAACAAAGTCCCCAGTTGCATCTATCGCTACTGTGGGGTTATATTGAGAGCTTTCGGTGTGGGTATTGACCTGAAATTCGCCCCCAACAGCCACTCCAGAACTGTTGTAGCGTTGAGCATATACCCCATAGCCAGACCCGTCCTGACCACTGCTTTGCCAGGAAATGACAAAGTTCCCATTGGTATCCATCGCTACTATGGGGTTAACCTGATCGTTGTTAGTGGAGGTATTGACCTGAAATTCGCCCCCAACAGCCACTCCAGAACTGTTGTAGCGTTGGGCATATATCCCAAAGCCAGACGCATCTTGGCTTTGCCAGGAAATAACAAAATCCCCTGTGGAATCGATCGCTACTGTAGAGTTAAGTTGATTGCCGTTGGTGTTGGTATTGACTTGGAATTCCCCCCCAACAGCCACGCCAGTACTGTTGTAGCGTTGAGCATACACCCCATCGCCAGACCCATCCTGAGCATTACCAGTCCAGGAAATGATGAAGTCCCCATCAGCATCCATTGCGACTGCGGGGTTAATTTGATTATTGTTGGTGTAAGTATTGACTTTGAATTCATTCATGAAAAAACCTCTGAAAAAACTAGAAATTTGATTTCAACAATTACGGCCTGATTAAACAGATTTCTTAGTCATTAGGAATCACTGCACTCGGTCGCAGCCAATAATTCAACTCTGGTGCAGTAAATGCTTGGCGGATTTCTTTTCGTTCCTGATTCAAAACCATCGGACGCTGTACACCAGTAAGAAACTGTACATCATAAAGTTCTTGACAGCCTGCGGTGAACTTCAGCATCCCCACCTGTTGCCCATTTCGTAAATCCACGACTGCCACCCCACAAAGCAGCTGCTCAAACCGCTGAGTAATGGGCAAACCTCCGAAAATATGCCGTTCCCGAATCTGGCATAGTCCGACTAGGGCGTAATACCCGACGCAGCACAACCCCCGCAAAAATCCAGGGAGTACACAGACTACTTGTTTGTCTCCTGATTCTGGATGAATGCGCCATATTTCCCCTGCACCAGAGTTGAGTAACCACAAAAACCCGTCATGCCAAATTGGGGAATGGGGCATTGATAATCCTTCTACAATAATTTCATTGCTCTCTACTTCCACTACGACTCCACCGTTGGCTTTACCCGGTCGCCATCCTCCGACGGTATCTGTCGCACCAAGGGCAGTCACATACTTGGGTTTGCCATCCACCATTGCTAATCCATTCAGGTGACACCGGTCTTCTGGCACTACTTCAGAAATAAATTTCGGATGCCAGCGCGGTACAAAGCTAAAGTCTGGACTCAAGGTAGAAAGACACGAAAAGCGGGTATTGACAAGCCACAGCCCTTCTCTGCCAAATTCCAGGTCGTGAATGTTCAGGTCGCCTGTAAAATATGTCATCCGTGGCAAGAAGAGGGCATCGTAGCGTCCGGGCTGGTCTTCTAAAAACTCATAAGCTAAGGCGGGGGCATTGGCTAATAAACAGACTTCATGATGGCTAGCCAGTGCCAATCGTGAACCATTCACTGCCAATCCCATTGGTTTGGAAAATTGGCGTAACAGCATGGTTATCTGTTCCCCATTCCAGCCTACTAGTGCTAGTTTTCCGGCTTGGTAGGTGGTGATGGCAACTGAGCCTCCGGCTTGACTAAGCCAGGAGATAAATCCTTGATCGGCATCACATTGAATTAAGTTATTCTCTTCTGGGGCAATAGTGGGAAAAGTGGACAACATAAATCAGTTGAATTAAATTTCAAATTTTGTTGAGGAACTTTAGACTTAGTTAAATACAAAATATACTCAGTGGCTCTAGCTCTTAAAATTGAGCGGTCAATCACCAATTACGAACCCCGAAAATTACTGGCACAAAGCACTAGTACAGCATGGCGTAAATCCAGCTATCACCTCAATTAAGCAGACAAGTTGCTCAGAGAAACTGATTAAAGGTGAACAAATTTATGCCAAAGTGTACTAGTGATTGATGTCATTAGTTTTGATGAGTTGTGAAAGTTTGTAGTCAGGGCTAAAACCCTTGAAATTGACTGATAAATCGTTCACTACAAAACTCTCAGAATTGATGACACAGACCACTAAGCGTGCCATTATTGTCAATAAACAAGCTTGTACCAGAAACAGTACCTAAAAGAATCGACCCCAGAAAATAGGTCGCGCCGCCATAAAGCTGCACTGGATCTAACTTTGCAGATATTTTGAACTTAGTTTTTTATAATGTCCTAGCAGTAAATATTGTTTAGCAGTATACTGTTATAATAAAGACTTTTTTGTTTAAAAATAAACTGTATATATACTGAATGTAAAAATTAGCTAAAACTTCAATAATTTAAAAACTTGATCGACAAGTTTTGTTACTATAACGGCAAATTGCGTTGTTAGGGTAGAGAAAATGCGTAGATGTAGCCCGTCGTATACATCGCCATCCTTCGTATTAAATATTTAGCCTAAATACGTATAACTCTGCAATTTTTCACTCGAAATCAGTAGAGGGAAAAGTAGCAAGTTTGACATAGGGTGCCTTGCAATTGCTGGAATTCCTGCTAAAAAAGGATTATAAAAATAAAATTACTATTTGACCCACAATTACCTAAAAAAGCTTTTTTGGTGTGCCATTTAAAATTTACGACGAAAGTAGGATGAGACAACAAAAGTGTGGTGTGACAGTATGGTTCACTGGTCTGAGTGGTGCAGGTAAAACTACTATCTGTCAATTCGTGGAGAAGGAACTGCGGATACAGGGATACAGAGTTGAAGTTTTGGATGGTGATGCAGTACGTCAAAATCTATGTAAAGGATTGGGTTTCAGCAAAGAGGATCGAGAGGAGAATATTCGGCGCATTGGCTTTGTAGCTCACCTTCTTGCTAGAAATAATGTAATTGTATTGGTTTCGGCAATTTCACCGTACCGCGAAATTCGGGAAGAAGTGCGCCAAATGACTCCATTTTTCATTGAAGTTTACGTCAACGCATCATTAGAAGTTTGCGAACAACGAGACGTAAAAGGGTTATATAAAAGAGCAAGAGCAGGCAAAATTAAGCACTTCACTGGTATTGATGATCCTTATGAAATACCACTCTCTCCTGAAGTCGAATGCAAAACTAACCAGGAAAGCGTTGCTGAAAGTGCAACTAAGGTCTTAGAAAAGCTAGAAGAGTTGGGTTATATAGTTGCTAGAATAAATAATTTATGAGTTAAACAAAGTTTTTAACTCATAACTTTTACTAGGATGCCAATAATTGCCGAATTAACCGGGCTACAGCTTTCTGTGTGAAGCGGTTGGCAATTTGTTGACCTAAACGTTGTACATCTGAATTTACCAATAACTGGGCAATTTGAGATGTAAGTTGCACTGGGTCAAAGCCTCTTGTTTCTCGGAGAATACCTAATATACGCTTGATATGCTCCAAGGTTTGTTGTTGCTCAACAGTCGCTGCTGGAGTTTCATTAACTGCTGTCAATCCTACCCGTTCTCGCAACAGGGAGGTAAAGTTATGCAAAACATTTTTACCTAAAGCATCGAGTCCGTTAACAGATTCATCTACTAGCTTGTCACGAATAAAAGCACCGCGTTCAGATGCCAGAAATTCTATCCCCTGATTTAACACTAAATTAAAGTCGTAGTCTTGACTATTACGCGCATTTTTTAACAAGTTTTCTAAACGATTCCAGCGAAATCTGCCATCTTTAAATAGCAAATCTTGCAATGATGCTCTTAATTGCGGTGCTGGATCTGTTAACAGGCGTTTAGAAACGTAGGGATAAGCTTCGCTGAGAACTTTAAAGTTGGGATCTATAAATATTGCAATCCCTTCGAGGGTTACGAGAGAGCGAATAATTAAGGCGTAATAGGGCGGTACGCGGAAAGGATACTCATACATCAAAGCCGATAGTTCATCGGTGATGCTTTTAATATTAAGATCGGCAACACTGGCTCCTTCCGCATCAGCAAAGACTCTCGCAAAAGCTGGGATAATTGGTGTTAAATCAGTTTCTGGTGATAAAAAATCTAACTTAACGTAATCTTTTGCTAATCCTTCAAAGTCGCGGTTGACGACGTGGACGATCGCTTCAATCAAACCATAACGCTGTGGTGGTTTAATCTCGCTCATCATCCCAAAGTCGAGATAAGCTAATTTGCCATCGGTTGTTGCTAACAAATTACCAGGGTGGGGATCTGCATGGAAAAAGCCATGTTCTAGCAGCTGGCGCAGGGAACACTGCACACCCACTTCAATTAGATAACGAGCATCTATGCCTTGGGCGCTAATTTCTTCTGTCTGGGTTAATTTAGTGCCGTTAATCCACTCCATCGTCAAGACGCGGCGATTGGTATATTCCCAGTAAATTCTCGGTACATATACGTCTTTTATATGACCGTATAACTCGAAAAATCGCTCCGCATTTTCGCCTTCATGGATGTAATCCATCTCTTCAAAAATGCGATCGCCTAATTCATCGAGAATCCCAACTAAGTCACTTTTTACCCGTTTAACCTTTTTTTGCACCCAAGCGGCGAGGTTACGCAAGATATACAAGTCAATGGTGATCCCCTCTCTTAAGTCGGGGCGTTGAACTTTAACGGCGACTTCTTCACCAGTTTTTAGCTTACCTTTATACACTTGTCCCAATGAAGCCGCAGCAATTGGCTGGGCCGAGAGTTCGGCGTAAACCTCTTCTGGAGGAGCGCCTAATTCTTCTTTAATAAACTGGTAAGCAATTTCGTTGGGAAAAGGCGGTAATTGGTCTTGTAGCTTAGTTAATTCTTCTAAATATACGGGAGGAACTAGATCCGGTCTGGTGGATAAAGCTTGGCCAATTTTGATGTAAGCAGGCCCTAATTGGGTCAGCAATACTCGTAGCTGAGTAGCTCGACGGCGGTCATTTTTGACGACAATTCCCCGTTTACTATCCGACCACAATCCAAAAACAAAGGATAGAGTCGGCCCCAACACGGCAAAAATCCGCCGTAAAACTTGCACTTTTCTATTTTGGTAATGCCCTGCTATGCCCACAGGATCGTAAAGCTTCTCAGGTTGGGCTGCTATTCTCACCTTTTGGGCTGCTAAGAGTCTTGGCGAGCGTACAAGTAAGCTTGGTGTACCATCTTCTGGCACTACATCAATAACATCCAGTTCGTCGCCTCGGCGATTTGTGCCATTGCGACTATCCTCCTGAATCGGTTGGGAACTAGGGGGAAGTGTCTTAACAATCATGAAGAAGGCCACCAGTCAGAACGATCACATTCATTAAGTATTGTAACAATATGTTTAGAAATTGGGTATTGGTTATTTTTTCCTCATCTCCCTCTATTCTCTTTACTCCCTAGTAAGCGATTAATCGTGTCTCTCCCAACTCCCTACTCCCTAGTACTAATAGGTCTGTTACACTTAAACGGGCATACATACTAATTCAATAGTAGTAGGTATTGCTAGTTGCTGAAAGATCATACTTATTGTCTTGTAAGTTAGAAATATCTGGCATCTGCCCTTATGGAGAATTTGGCTTGATGTTGCTTTGCCTGAGAATTGAAAACTTTGCTCTAATTGACCAATTGGAATTAGAATTTGGCGCGGGACTAAATGTGTTAACAGGTGAAACCGGCGCTGGAAAATCGATTATCTTGGATGCCATTGATGCCGCTTTGGGCGGTAAAGTCTCTAGTCGAGTCATTCGCACGGGGACAAGTCGGGCGATGGTAGAAGCTACTTTCACCTCCAACGCCCCCCTAGCGGCTTGGTTGACCGAACAAGAAATAGATTTGCTTGATGAAAATTCTGTAGTCATTAGCCGAGAAATCACAGCCACTGCGAGTAATGTCCGTAGTCGATCGCGGGTGAATGGTGTGTTGGTAAATCGGCAAATCATGGCAGGAATGCGCGATCGCTTAGTAGAAATCACAGCCCAAGGTCAAACGGTACAAGTGGGACAATCGGCCCAAGTCCGGGACTGGTTAGATTTGTATGGCGGCGACTCTCTCATGCAGCAGCGCCATAAAGTCGCCACGAGCTTTAGTAGTTACCAACAGGCGCATTTAGCACTAGAAAAACGCCGGACATCAGAACGGGAAAGGTTGCAACAACTCGACTTGCTCACTTATCAAGTGCAAGAACTGGGAGCAGCCAATCTCAGTGAATCTAATGAATTGGAACAGTTGGGACAAGAACGGGAACGCCTAAATCATGTCGTCGATTTGCAACAAATGAGTTACAAAGTTTATCAGGCTTTGTATCAAAACGATAATGAAACTCCCGCCGCAGGTGATTTATTGGGAGATAGTGAGGCGATATTAAATGACATGGTGGAATATGATACCCAACTACAACCCCTATTAGAATTGGTGCGGGACGCGCAAGCTGCGGTAATGGAAGTGGGAAGGCAAATTAATGCTTATGGGGACGGTTTGGAAGCCGATCCGCACCGATTAGAAGAGGTGGAAGAACGAATTCAGGAGTTAAAGCAAATTTGCCGCAAGTATGGGCCGACACTTACCGAAGCGATCGCTTACTACCAACGTATCCAAGCAGAATTAGCCCAACTTAACGACAGCGAACAATCTATCGAAAACTTGGAACAGCAAGAAAAGGCATGTTTTGAAAAACTCACCCAAGCAAGTAATCAGTTAACTCAACTGCGGAGTAAGGCAGCTGCTAATCTAGAATCACGTTTGATAGCTGAACTCAAGCCCCTAGCGATGGAAAAGGTGAAGTTTCTGGTTGAGATATTACCAGCTTTCCCAACTGCGATGGGAGCAGATAAAATTACCTTTACATTTAGTTCCAACCCCGGAGAACCACTGCAACCTTTAACAGAAGTTGCCTCTGGTGGGGAAATGAGTCGCTTTTTACTAGCGCTGAAAGCTTGTTTTTCTCAGGTTGACGTAGCTGGAACTATGGTATTTGATGAAATTGATGTTGGGGTTTCGGGAAGGGTAGCCCAAGCGATCGCGGAAAAATTATATCAGCTAAGTCAACGCAATCAGGTATTATGTGTTACGCATCAACCTTTAGTTGCGGCAATGGCCGATCGGCATTTTCGTGTAGATAAGCAAACTATTAATCAAGGCAAAGGTAAAAAAGCCAACAATGACAATGCCGAACAGCGTACTGTTGTCAGAGTTACTACCTTGGATAATTTAAACACCCGTCGGGAAGAACTAGCGCAGTTGGCTGGTGGTAAATCTGCAACTGATGCGATCGCTTTTGCAGAATCTCTGTTATTGCAAGCTGCTAACCACCGACGAAGTGAACATACTTGACCAAATAATTATAAATTCCGAATTTAGGCTGCTAATTCTGAAAGGCGTAAACCAGTGATATTCTCACAGGAAAAAGTCTCTTTACCTATCAATTGGCGGCAGATAAGCTCTATAATTTGGCCTGCCCAGTTGCGTAAAAACCATTGGGACAAGGAACCATCCTCTTGAGGAGTCATAGACAAAGGAAGAAAGCCCTTCTTTTCCCATACTTTTGCTCCTGCATAGATATCATCAACAAGAATGGCAACGTGATGGACAGTGTTAAAACCTTGCTCCTGGAATAAGTGAGCAATCTGTTCATCTGGTGCATTCGGTGCAAGCAGTACCAAAATCATGCCTGACGGCATTAAGACTGAGAGAAAGTACATGCTAGCATCTTCAGGCAATAGGTTTTGCTCAGGACAAAAATCATCAGGCCATTTTCCTGGCCCTTCAGTAATTTTGGCATCATAGTTAATCAGAGCTTTAGCATAGTCTGTAAGAGCTTCTGAATCAGGAAACAACAGTACATAGTGATCTACGATAACTCGTTCACCAAATAGATGTATGCAAAAAGATGAGTTTAGAAATTCTGGAGTCTTGCACTCATCTTTATACAATAGCAATCCATCATTTTCTACAAAAGGCGACTCCTTATTCATTGAAGTTTCGGCTAAGTTAAAACCTTTGCTAGGATCTAATGGAAGGTTATTGTTCATAATGCTCACCTATAAAAACAATCTATATTATTTATTCAAAATTGAGATTTAGAAACAGAGCTTATATCTCAATACGGTTCAGTTAAAAACTTCTTTCTTATCTTTGCGTCCTTTGCGGTAGCCTGCGGCAAGCCGCTTTGCGTCTACGTTAAAAAAATTGACTTTGGCAAAGAGTTTTAGCCTTAACTGAACCGTATTGGCTTATATCTACTATTGTACTCAATGCTTTGAGCCAATCTAAAGCATCTGCAAGGCAATTGTAGTCACTAATAATACTAACTGTCTCTAAACTTGCGCCGAATAATTCTTAACTTATCTCTTCCTTTTATTCTCGATGAGAGACTCTGCATAGCTCGCCTCTTTCTATCCTTCTGAGTGAGACGCTGCACTTAGCAGGCAAGGAACAGCTTTATTGCCCTCCCCCTCTAGGTAATTTTTCTCCCAAAAGAAGGCAGTTTTGACTTTACTAAGTATAGTATTTCTACAAATGGCGATACACCAAATTTTGGTGCTAGTAGCGGTGGCATCCCAATTGCTTAGTGGCAATTGTATAACTTTAAGGGCAAATTTAACTTAGGCATAATCCCAAAAATCTGGGTTTGTCTACCTTTTAATTACGCGATGTGCAACTTTCACCAAACAAAAATACCACCCATGTAAAAGCTACAAAATTGTGATTGTTATCTCTTACTAAGGTGGGATTTTTATTATCTGATGTCTAATAGATCAGTACTTCTATTTATACTCTTGCAAAGCCCCTAACTTGCGAATTCCAGGCCAAATCATAGCTGTAGCAATCACTACTACAATTGTGCCAATTCCACCACCCACAACGGAAATTACCGGGCCAAATAAAGCAGCAGTCAAGCCTGATTCAAAGCCTCCCAACTCATTGGAGGCACTAATAAACACGCTATTAATAGCAGCAACTCGACCACGCAAATGATCCGGTGTTCTGATTTGAACTAATGTATGGCGAATCACAACGCTAATGCTATCTAGTGCGCCACCAAGAATCAGCATCAACATAGATAGCCAAAAGGAACGAGAAAGTCCAAAGATAATTGTGACAATCCCAAAGCCAACCACTGACCATAATAAGGCTGGGCCAGCTTTGCGTAACGGTGGTAAATACGCTAGCGTAATGGCCATAGTCAAAGCACCGATGGAATGGGCTGCTTGTAGATATCCCAACTCCACTGGGCCCACATGTAAAATATCTTTGGCAAAAATTGGGAGGAGCGCGATCGCACCACCCAACAATACAGCAAACATATCTAATGTGATCGCTGCTAAAATCAACTGATTCTGCCAAACAAATTTAGCACCAGCGGCAAGTGCTTTAAATGAAATTGGCTCAGTTGCGCGGATGACTTTTTGCTCTTTAATCGCCAGCGTTAAAATAAAACACAGTAAGGCTGCGATCGCTGCTAACACATAAACTCCTGTAGCACTTCCCAACAGCGCAATCCCGAATCCCCCCAAGGCTGGGCCAATAACAGCAGCTAATTGAAAGCTACTACTATTCCAAGTAGCTGCATTCGTAAACGCACTGACAGGTATTAATTGCCACATCAGAGCATCACTGGCAGGTTTAAGAAATGCCCTCGCTACACCTGTTAATACTAAGCAGGCGTAAATTAGAAAAATTGCACCTTGAGTATAGGAAAGTACCCCTAAAGCTAGGGAGCAGAGAGCTAGCAGCATTACCGAGAGTAACATGGTCACTTTGCGATCGCGGCGATCGGCAACATCTCCGGCAATTAAGGTGAGAACAATCATCGGCAAGACTTGCGCCAGTCCTACACCGCCTAAAGCGATCGCTGAGTTAGTCCGCTCATAGAGTTCCCAGCCGATAGCTACAGTTTGCATTTGCGACCCCACGAACAGCAGCATGCGTCCAATGGTAAATAACCGATAGTCTCGAAACTTAAAGGCTGCAAAGGGATCGTGCTGTGCAACCTCAAAGTTATGGGGCTTTGAGTTCTGTTTTCTCGAAGACATTTTTTAGTAGAGTTAAGCCTTCTTCAATGTTGGAAATTTGGTCTTCTGAAAGACCTTTCAGCAAATCGGTAATATGAGCGCGAGTTTGATCTTGGGATTGCTTGAGATGGTGTTTTCCATCTTCAGTTAAATTGAGCAGCACCCGCCGCCGCTCTTGAGGATGAGCAATCCGTTTCACAAAGTCGCGTTGTACCAAGCGTTCTATGGTTGCTGATGCCGTGGCAGAGGTGACACCTAAATGCTCTGCCAGGTCAGATAATGAAGCCCCAGGATTGCGGTTGATAAATGCTAGCGATCGCAATTGAGGTATAGATAAAAAAGCGGCACTATGGGCACGCATATCCGCTCGGATAAACCGCATCACTAATGGAACTGTCTCCATTACTCTAGCGGCACATTCTTCGGAAGTTGCACCTTGATTAGGTTTATCCAAGGTCATGGGCTTGTTGTTCTCCTAGTTACATGGCCACCCGTGGATAAAGTTTTCCACCAAGGATGGCCAAAATTATTAATGTGAATAAGAGAATTGTACAATCCAGACCAAAGCCATAGATGCTAGTGCCATTCAACAGCATGGTGCTACGTAACCCGTCAACCAGATAAGTCAACGGATTTAAATGGGAAATGAACTTTAACCAACTGGGCATCAAAGAAATCGGATAGATGGCATTGCTCGCAAAAAATAACGGCATGGTTAACAATTGTCCAATACCCGTCATCCTTTCTCGGCTTTTCACCAAACAGCCAATAATTAATGAAAAAATGCAAAAGGAACCCGCCCCCAGTATGACTAGCAGTAGTACTTGGAGAATAGCTAGGGGATGAAGATTTAGTTTGACACCTAATAAAAATGCTAATCCGTAAATGAATATTACCTGAGATAAGCACCTCACCCCACACGCCAGGGCTTTGCCCAACACCATCGCCACGCGAGGCGTAGGACTAGCTAAAAATTTATGTACAATCCCTAAATCTCGCTCCCAGATTAGCGTCATTCCACCACTAAAAATTGCCACGAACAAAATACTCTGAGCCAAAATACCAGCAGAAATAAAGTCTAAATAGGGTAAGTTCCCCGTAGGAATCGCGCGAGTTCGGGCGAAAACTTGCCCAAAAATTAGTAGCCATAAAGCTGGTTGCACAGCCCGAACGACTAAATCAGTGGGATCGTGGCGGAGTTTACGGATTTCCAATTCAGCGATCGCCAGGGTTTTCGTAACTAGCTCTTTAATTGCAGAGATCAAATTTACTCGGACAGTGGGTGGTGCTTTAACCCAACCGTTGAGCAGTACGTCTGGTTCTTGCTGTGTCACGGTAGTTGACTCCTGATGTTAACTGGTCGCCTGTATAGTGAATAAAGACATCATCCAAAGTTGCATTTGGGTTATTTAAAGAAGCTTTTAAGTCCCTTGGTGTACCTGTGGTAACAACTTCACCTTGCTGCATAATCGCCACTCGGTTACACAGGCTATCCGCTTCTTCTAAAAAGTGGGTTGTTAAAAATATAGTTGTGCCGTAATCAGCACAGAGTTGTAGTACAAGTTGCCATACTTGAGTTCGAGCGATAGGATCTAGTCCGACAGTCGGTTCATCTAGAAACAGAATTTGGGGTTGATGTAGAACTGATATGCCGATTTCCAGCTTGCGGATCATCCCACCAGAGTAGTTTCGTACCAAGCGCTTCGCTGCATCTTGCAAACCCATGTATTCTAAAATTTCATAGATGCGGCGATCGCGTCCTTTGGCAGGTATTCCATACAGCTTGGCGAAGATTAAGAGATTTTCGTAACCTGTGAGGCTACCATCAGCAGAGAGCGCCTGGGGTACATAGCCGATAGCCCGTCTCACAGGATTAGATTCACGAGCCACGTCATAGCCAGCTAAGGTTGCTTTCCCTGCACTGATAGGCAGCAAGGTTGTCAACATTTTAATAACTGTACTTTTCCCTGCACCATTGGGACCAAGCAGTCCAAATACTTCGCCCTGTTCCACAGATATACTCAGGTTATTAACGGCAGTTAACTTACCAAAACGGCGTGTGAGTCCCTGAGTTTCCAAAATCAACCGTTTTGGTTCGCTAGGAGATTGCGATCGATTTATCTTTCCCGTCAGTATTGTCACAAGTTTGATGCACTTCTATTAATTAGTTAAACTAACTATTAGCTTCTCAAGAGATTTGTCTGAAGTCAATAGACTTGTGGCATAAATTTGAATCAGAGTAAAAGGAGTCCCCAGAGAGTTATTCGCTGCGTGAGCGAAGTTCCGCCTGCCAGCTTTCAAAATTGCGCTGAAACTCCTCCACCTTTTTGAGTCTTGCATCTAAGTCACGGGTTGCTGTGCTGTTGACCTGAATTATCTCGTTCATCTTGGTGTTATAACTGATTCAGGATTACCGACCGCCACGGGAGTTATTGAGGGTGCCTGTCGTTATTTGATTAAAGACAGAATGGATATTATTGGGGCTAGATGGAGTCTTGCTGGTGCTGAGGCTGTTCTACGTCTTCGTTTTCTCTACATTAGCGGTGATTGGGATGAGTATTGGCGCTTTCATTTGCTGCAAGAGCATAAACGCAATCACCTCACTTTATACAAAGGTAGTATTCCTTTGATGAAGCAAGTTATTCAAGCTCGTTGTTCTTATTACCCCTTCACCCCTTGCAATGCCTGTCTAAACTCTATTCTGCGTCTTTCTAAAAGAGTTGCACCCAATTGATTTGGGTGGTGCATTGAAGAAAGGAGCAATCCCTGTGATAAAAAGCTAGGATAGAAATTTATAGTAAAATAATTTTCTCAAGACTTATGCAATTAGTCTTAGATTAGTTATTCAGCATCTCTGGGATTAGGAGGTAAATAGACAAACAGCGTATCTGGGAAATTTTCTCTCCACATTATCTAAAAAGACTACTCAAATAAGTTAAATTTCAACCCCAATCCTAACTATTGGTTATATAAATGCAGCATTCTTTATGTCTATGTGTACTAGTAGAAGCTAAATTTTAATATTCCTATATAAAGGTATTAATCCTCAAGAATGATTTTGAAAAAATTCTATTATTATCTCTTTACTAAAAATTAAGTAACTGCTAAATTTTTATTATACTAAAGCCTCTAGTAAAATTTGTATTAACTTTATGTCAAATAATTGACTTATTGGATAGAAGCCTAACCACAGTTATATGTTAGTTATTTAGAGGATGTTTTAAAAGTCTTCTGGTCGGTAGCAAAACGTTTTAGATACCTCTTAAAAAGGGAGATTTTTAGAGACTTTGCCCCCTTCTGAAGGCAGGACTGTTTCATTCCCTAAAAGGCGCTGATTTACGAGCGTTTTAAGCAAATAAATCAGGTGACTAAAAATCCGATTAGACAATAAAATGGTGTTCTCACTTAAATTTACTCGTTGAGGTGGTAGCTTTTAGAGTACCAAATCCAGCAATTTTCTGACTTATACTATTGACAAAATCCCTAAGAGATCGAATGAACTAGCCCTACCCTTTTTAAGGGGGGTTAGGGGGATCAATAAGTGTCTAAAATTACAGCCAACCACTTTTAAAACATGCTCTTATATTAAAACAGTTTATAGCCACAATATTTACTATGGACTAGTGTTGTGGACAAGTAAGTAATTGCAATGTTTTAGAACTTCTTGATTAAATCTTATATGGCGGTTCTTGGTTGAGTGAGGTACAAGAACCCCACCCTCGAACCCCTCCCCGCAAGCGAGGAGAGGGCTAAAATGTACCTTGTATGCTTAGGAAATGCTATATAAGTTTTGCTAATTTTGGTTAATAGTAGCTATAACAATTTAACTCTTTAAATATTGACTAAATAATATGGTTCAGCCCCAAGAAGATGACATTTCAGTAGAAGCTAGTTCTCTTCCCCCTGTACCTATTCAAGAAATCTCAGAGGATAGGGCATTAACAGAGACGGTACTTTTTCCAACTCCAAAACTGTTTCTAAAAATTTCTAAGCCAGAAATTCGCCAAAGTCTCAGGACACTAACTTATGAAAGTGTCTTGGCTGCGGTTCTTTATAGCATCATCAGCGGCGCGTTGCTCAGTAATTTCTTGCTAGAGTTAGGCGCTGGCCCAGTCGAAATTGGTCTACTCGCCGCTATCCCTCAGATGGTGAATTTACTCCAACCACTGGGAGCGTATTTAGTAAACCGAAGTACCAGTTTCCGTTGGTATTTTATGTGTATTTTCATCCCGTCGCGGCTGCTATGGTTGATTCTTCTACCAGCGATTTGGTTGGTTACTTCATCTCATATCACTGGATACCAAGTAGTACAGTTGACATTAGCAATTCTCTTAGTAGCTAATATCATCGAAGCTTTTGGTCGTGCGCCTTGGCTGGGGTGGTCAGCTGTATTAGTACCTCAGCGATTGCGAGGGCGATATTTCGGCTTTCGCAATAGTATTCTCGGTTTGACTAACCTTGTTGGTCTACCTCTCCTAGGTTTAGCGGTATCGGCTTGGCCTGGTGGAACCCTTCAAGGTTATGGCATAGTCTTGGTTTTAGGAATCATACTAGGGGTAATCAGTGTGGGCTGTCAGTTCTGGATGACTGATATAAACCCGCAGCTTTTAAAAGTTGGGGATTCAGACACATCACACCCACAGCCCCAAGGAATAGATTTTAGCTTCCTTAAAGATGCTAACTTTTTGAAGTTTGTGCTTTACCTGAGCATCTGGTGCTTTGCTGTTAACATCAGCGCTCCCTTCTTTAACCTCTATATGCTGGATAACCTGGATATAGATATTAGTGTGGTAACGATTTATCACGGCTTAGGAACTGGTGCAAATATGCTAATGCTGCTTTTGTGGGGCAAATTGGCTGACCGGATTGGGAATCGCCCGTTACTACTATTAGTGGGAGTCTTAGTGGCGGTGACACCTCTGCTGTGGCTTTTAGTTGGAAGCGATCAAATTTCTTTTTGGATGTGGCTACCTCTATTGCACGTACTAGCTGGCGGGACATGGGCCGCAATTGATTTGTGTACTAACAATTTGATGATGGGAATAGCACCGCTACGTTATCAGTCGAGTTATTTTGCGATCGCAGGTGCAATTGCTGGTATCACTGGAGCAATGGGTATTACTGTCGGTGGCTTTCTAGCAACTTTGCCTGGTGCTGCGGGTTTGCTGGGGCTATTTGTTATCTCAGGTTTACTACGGATGCTTGCAATTGTACCCTTAGTTTTTGTTCAAGAGCAACGCTCTATACCACTAGGCCAGCTAATGCGATTCCTATTCCCAATCAAGCAGTCAACTGATCTGATAGAAGTGGAATAATAAGTTTTCAATAAGGAAGAGGGGGGAAACAAGAGAGAAGCTTGAATAATTCTCCCCTTGTCCTCTCTGTCGCCCTGCTCCCTTCCTTTCAAGGGTAGGTATTTTGTATTTGGTGATTTTTTGGCTATTTCAGCCGATGCTTAAATCCTAAAACGACCAAACCACGTTAAACAATTGAGAATTTTCTCAACTATTTTTGAGATTCTAAAAAACCTACCCTTGTGAGATGCTCCCTTCCCCCTGCTCCCCTTAAAATTAGATTGTCCAGCCAGACTACTAATTTCTTTCTTCCAAGTAGCGAGAAATTGCATTGTCAAGGTGTGGCATTAATTCACCTCGATTGCTACCGAGAACACTGTAAGCTGGACGGGGAGCAATCCAACCAAGTTCTTGTGTAGGACGAGCAATTAGATTGCTGACACTTACACCTGCTTTTTTCGCCGCTAATCGTGCCAAGTCAGACCAAGCAATAGCACTTTTGTTAGCCAAATGCCACAAACCGTTCTCGCCATCAATCAATAAATCAAGGCTGGTATGGACAAGATCGGGTACATAAGTAGGGGAAACGATCGCATCTTCGGCTGCGACAAAAGTATTTCCAGCAGCTAGTTGCCGTAGGGCGATCGTGACAAAGTTGTAATCATCCCACGGACCGAAAAATGCGCTGGTGCGAATCATTAGTGATGCCGGATGAGCCTGCAATACTAGCTTTTCTGCCAAAACTTTGCTGCATCCATATACATTGAGGGGCGCAACGGTATCAGTTTCGACATAAGGATTAGACTCAGCACCATCGAATACCAAATCTGAAGAGAAAGTTACCAGCGCCACATTATGTTGAGCGCAAGCAGCAGCTAAAATCGCTGCCCCTTCAGCGTTTACCTTCAAACAAATATCAGGTTCACGTTCGGCATCGTCCACACGGACGTATCCCGCAGCGTTAACAACCGCCCACGGTTGCAACTCGGCAAGTACTTTATTGACGGAAGCAGGATTGGCAATATCCATATCTTGCCGTCTTAGCAGGCAATATGAAATTCCTCGCACTTGACACAACCGAGCAAAAGCCTTGCCTAGTGTTCCTGTGGCTCCGACGATCGCTAGGGGACGATTGGAAGCAGGGGAGGAAAACGGGAGAGATGGGGGAGATATGCGACAACTGACGGCTGGGTATAATAGGCGCTCTTCTCGATGCCACCATCCTGGTGTATCAAGTAATGGATGATTGGGTTTATGTCCAGTGGCTAAATCTCGCACCATTTTAGCGATCGCTGTTTGTCTAGGACGGGGAGAGCGCAAATCGAACACGCCTGACTCGTAGTATCCTGCCGAGCGAGTCACTAAACTATTCCAATCGTAGCTGCCGAGAAGTGCCCAAGCAGTCACAGCACGAACATCTGCACCTTGGTTTCTTAATTCTTGCGCCGCATTCCACACTTCATTGAGCCAGCGTAGTTGTTCCTCACGGGTGCAACTCAAATGAACTTCAGTGACAGCAAGGGGCAGTTTGTAGCGTTCCCATGTCTCTTTGAGTAATGTCCGAGGCCCTGCCAAACCCTCAGCACAAACTCGCACTGCCTCTACATCTGCATACTTGTCCCGACCATTACTACCATGTGTCCAAGCTGGATAGTTTTCTAGGTTTTCATCTAAAAAGCGCTCGCTCGTCAGGTAATGATTAATGCCAATAATGTCAGGCGGACAGGTATATTGCAGAGATTCTTCAAGTTCAGTTTTGCTAATGCCACAGTAGCGCAAGTAACCCCACATTGAATGAGTCGGGTTGATTCGACCGCATAATAAATCCAAACTCAACCAACGACGCTCGTTCTCAAATTCTGCTTGATAAGCCAGTTTTGGTGTACTATGAATTTTACCCAAATCCTCAGTTTGTACGAGTTGAGCATTGGGGTTGACTTCTCGGATTGCTTGCATCGAAAGAGCGATCGCTTTACACTCTCCCAACAAAGCACGAGCGAAAGTTAAATCGTCCCGTCCGTGAGGATACCAGTGACCATACATCCCACTAAATCGTGCTGTAGTTAGTGGCTCGTTTACAGGTGTGTAATGTGTAACCCAAGGATAGCGCTCTGCAACCGCACGAGCAAACACCGCTAGTTTCTCAGGAAATTCTGGATCTACCAAGCTGGTATCACGCGGCCCACTGCCATGATGCACTAATCCTACAATCGGACGGATGCTGAGTTCGCGCAAACGCCCTAGTCTTTCATCTGCCCACGACCAATCAGCATTCTCCAAACCGTTGGGCGCTATCCTCTCCCAAAGTACTGGATAACGAATCGCGTGTATGCCAAGTTCAGCGAATAAATCTAGGTCATCCAAGCGGGTTGCATGACCATTGCGTTCTAACTGATCAAAATACTCTTCACCCACACGATTAACCGTACACTCTACACCAGCCCAAACTTCTAGAGGAAGTTTGGAATCAGGAGTGTTCAGTGTCGAGTTGAAAGCAGAAATCATAATTTACAACTCAAGCTGATATTTTATTTGATGCGTTCTTTTTGAGTTTTTTAATTTTGTAGGGTGTGTTATGCCAAAGGCTAACGCACCATCTTAGATTTTCAGTGCGTTATACAGAGCAGCCCTAATTACGAATTAACGCGATGTGCAACTTCTTCTTATAACCCCGCTTCCATTCCTCTTTTTTACAGGGAGTTACGGTGTATACACAAGTCTGAAATCGCTGATTAACCAAGGTTTTACCCCACCCTAACCCTCCCCTTTATAAGGGGAGGGAACTAGATTTCCGGTCTCCCCCCTTGTAAAGGGGGGATTAAGGGGAGTAATTCGGCGTGAATTACAAATTATTTAAGCCTTAACCGCAATTTGTTTGTACACAGACAAAGCCTGAGCAACACATTGATCCATGTTGTAGTACTTGTAGGTCGCTAATCGTCCTACAAAATAGATCCCTGGAGTTTCATCTGCCAGCACCTTGTATTTCTTGTAAATTTCCTGATTTTCAGAACGCGGTACAGGATAATAAGGGTCTCCTTCAGCTTTGGGAAACTCGTAAACAATACTCGTTTTGGAGTGTTCTTGACCAGTTAAGTATTTAAACTCTGTTACACGAGTATAAAGCTGTTCATTGGGATAGTTAATTACTGGCGCTGCTTGAAACACACTCGTGTTGTGCGTCTCATGCTTGAAATCAAGCGAGCGATAGGGTAATTTGCCGTAGCGATAATCAAAGTATTCGTCAACCGGCCCGGAGTAAACCATCTCGCGGCAAGGTATCGCTTTTTGAATTTCTTGATAATCAGTGTTAAGCATTACCTTGATGTTCGGGTGATTGAGCATATTGTCGAACATCCGGGTAAAGCCGTGCAGTGGCATTGCCTGGTAAGTATCGGTAAAATAGCGATCGTCACGATTAGTCCGTGTGGGAATTCTGGCAATTACTGATTTGTCAAGTTCCGATGGGTCGAGTCCCCATTGCTTACGGGTATAATTACGGAAAAACTTTTCATACAGTACTCGACCAACTTTGCTGACCACCACATCTTCACTAGTGCGGATGTTTTCTACGGGTTCAGCAAGGGATTTGTAAAACTCCTCCACCTCAAATGAATTGAGATTCATGCCATACAGCTTGTTGATGGTGTCGAGGTTGATTGGAATCGGAACAAGTTGCCCGTCTACACTGGCAAGGACACGATGTTCGTAAGACCGCCACTGAGTAAAGCGTGAGAGGTATTCAAATACTTCGCGGGAGTTGGTGTGAAAGATGTGCGGGCCGTATTTGTGTACAAGAATGCCATCATCATTGTAATGATCGTAGGCATTGCCGCCTATGTGGTTGCGCTTATCTACAACCAGCACTTTTTTACCTTGAGTTGCCAAACGTTCAGCAATGACGCTACCAGAAAAACCAGCGCCGACAACCAAGTAATCGAAGACAAAATCTCTGGTAATGATATTTGGTGCTTGTTTACCAGCTGCACCTGTGGAGTTAGCTTTGTCTTCACCATCACGGGCTGCAATGGCAGAGTCAATCAGCTTCATCATGGATGCCCAAGTGCGATCCCAAGAAATCTTCTCTAAAAAGACATCTACTCGACTCAACCATTCTGAGGCTGGGGTATCTTCTTGCATTGCTTGTTCTGCGGCAGCGACGAACTCAGAAACTGTGTCTGCAATTCGCACCAGCTTCGATTCTCCATAAGGACGAACCACATCTCGAATTGAGGTAGATACTACAGGTCTACCTGCGGCAAGATATTCTGGAGTTTTGGTAGGACTAATAAAACGTGTTGACTCGTTACGCGCAAACGGCAACATGGCTAAGTCCCAGCCTGCTAAATAAGCAGGTAGTTGTTTATAATCTCTGCCACCGAGATAATGGATATTTTCATGCTGTGGCAAATTTGCGGGATCGATTTTGACAACTGGCCCAATAATTACTAAATGCCAGTCGGGGCGTGCTTCAGCAATTCCAGCAAGCAGTTCAATATCCATCCGTTCATCAATTACGCCAAAGAAACCAAGACGAGGATGGGGAATATGAGCTTGATCTTCTGGTTCTTGAACATTTCTTGCCTGGCCAAAGTGGGCGACATCTACACTGCTAGGAAAGGCATAAACGTTGGGGTGCTGGTTCACTTTACTTTCGTAAAGGCTTTGTCCGCCTGTAAATACTAGGTCTGCACGGCTGAATAATTCGGCTTCGTAATTCTTTAAAGTGGGTGATGCTCCTTGGAATGCAGACAATTCATCCATGCAATCGTATACCACAGCTTGGGGTTGCAAGTGGCGGGTAAACGCGATCGCCATTGGTGTATAATACCAACAAATGTATTTGTTGATATTATGCTCTGCAAATAAATTATTAATTAGTACTTGCAAATCTGCGTTGATTGCTTCTTCAGTTAAACCTTGTGGCAGGTGTGGTACAACCACAACTACTCCATTAGAATCTTCGTTCACATCTAAACTTGCCAAGGGTTCTTCAGAGAAAATTGGCTCCTCAATAAAGAACACTCGCTTTCCTTGGGCGCAGCGACTAAGAAGATGTTGTGGTCTTTGATAAACGAAATTCCAACGCAAATGAGATAAACAAACTATATCAGGTGTGTCTTTAAAGGTTTCTGTTGATTGAACTTTTTTGTTAGACGAAGTTAAATTCAACCGTGACGGACTCGATGATTGGGTTTGGACTAGCTGCGAGCGCTTCGTTTTACGCTGCTTCGGCGAAATAACATTGCTGACACCGTTGTTGTTGACTTGAGATTTTTCACTTGTCATAGTTCGTCTCATTATTTAAATTATTAATTCTGACTAGCCAAACGCTAATACCTTTTCTTTGTAAGGCAGCACCAAGCTTAGTATCATGCAAAAGCTTGCAACATATTTTGCTGCTTTTCAATATCGAATCGGTATAATAAATACTTGGTTGCATTAAATAACAATGTACTGTTTTATATCTAACTTTTTCATCTACCCAAATAAATATAAAGTTGCTTTTTTATTAAGTCCTAAGCACTATTTTTTATAAATATCTAAAATATAAGATTAAAAAAATATTAATTTATGTAACATAAATTTTTATTTATAAACCTATGCAAATATAGTTGTGTTTGTCTGTTCGGTTTCGTACACAAGATCATTAAAACAATTCTTTTTAATATTAAAATTAATAAAATTAGCTTATTTAGAAGCTAACTTTACTATTCATATTAAATATTTTACCCTAATAGTATATGTAAATTGATACTTTTTCAAGTAACAATAAGTATTGTTTTTTACCAACTACATATTATTTTGTCATCTTGAATACATATTGTTGTAACAATTCTTTTATAAACCATAGTAAATAAAGCAATTTCTTTTATTTTTGGTTTGTTGGAAACAAGTATTATAAATTTCACTCTGATGAGATATATGTTCTATATATTCTCTGAAGCTTGGGTAGGTTAAAAGCCTTTTGGCTGTGTGTAATATTGGTTGTAATTCAATTCATAAACCTCACGCGAGCGCTTCTAATGATGGAGCGCTCGCGTTTTTCTATCTCAGAGTTTTCAAATAAATAGGTAGCTAGTGCTGGAAGCCTTTTAAGTAAATAGACATAATTAAATATAAAATAAACTCCTAGTTTGTAGTGAGCGATTTATCGCTCAGAGCAAGGATTATCAGGACTAAAATCCTTACTACAAACTTTAAATTTATTTCTGCCTTTCAATTAAAATTATGACTTTAAATATAAAAACTCAAACTTAATCTTAAAACAACTGACAGAGAATACATTTAAACCTGTGACAGATAATCACAAATTTCATATTAGCTACAACGTTAGTTATCACCCTGTAGCAATCCGATAGCGAAGCGGTAGCGAGTCAGACGCTCCTGCGTCGCTAACGCTGCGCTATCGAGCGTCTTTGATTTCTGTTCGCGCAGGAAGGCAATAGGGAATCGTCAACATCAACATACTTGCCCAGAGAAAAAAGTTAATGCCATTGTTCGGCGCTAATGTTTTGCTTAATGCATTAGCAGCGATCGCAGATGGTTACTATAGCGTTGTTATACCAGCCAAAGTTAGCGGTGTTAATGTATCGCAAAACCTTCAATAGTTGCTGATAGTCTGCGGTGTCCAGGTAGGGCCATTGCAAGATGGCCCTTCTGGTTTCCAGATCAGCATATCTAAGCAAATTTGCCGCATATCCATGTTTTCCGTCCAAGCATGATAGACAATATACTCAGTCTTACCATCTGGCCCAAGAACAATAGAGTTATGTCCCGGCCCTCTAACAAAATTAGGAACAGACTTTAGCACCCGTGGCCCAGTTTCGTTACCTGCATCAGAGTAAGGCCCCATCACGTTGTCAGCAACGCCATAATCTACGCCGTAGTTCTCAGTTTCCCAGCGTCCACCACTATAAAAGCAATAGTATTTCCCTTCATGCTTACGAATACAGGGGCCTTCTAAAGTATGCCAATCATAAATTTCACCGTACATCAAACGGTTGGCTAAAAACCGTTGCCAATCGGATCGCGCACGTAAAACCACTTTCCCTTCACCAGCAAGCTTAGTCATGGTTTGGAGTCGATCTACTACTAATGCTGTGCCAGCACGCACTCCATCCGATGTATCTAGAAAGTCACGGGCGTAAAACAAATACCATTGTCCATCGTCATCCTGAAATGGATGCGGGTCGATCGCAAAAGAACAAGATTTTGGATCTACAAGTGGCTCACCAACATCTTGATAAGGGCCTAATGGAGTATCGCTTGTAGCCACACGTAACTGATGATTTTTGTCTTCATGCCCGACAGAATAGTAGAGATAAAACTGGCGATCGCAGTAAGCAACTTCGGGGGCCCAAAAATTATCCCCAAGGGCGGGGTCTGGCCGTTGTAGTGCGTTACCAACATAATCCCAATTCACAAAGTCGAAGGAGCGTAACAGAGGAAAGACACGTGATTTGTTATTGGAGTTAATATTTGGTGCATCCGCTATTTCATCTACCGTTCCTTCTGCTTCTGCTGCGCCAGTGCCGATTGCATAATATACCCCTTCGTGTTGCCAAATAAAAGGGTCGGCAAAATAACCTTTGTAGACTGGATTAGTATAGGTTTGCATCTTAATTATTTATGTATGGAATGACAAAAATTCTTCTTCCACTAGTGGTCTGTCCCATTAATTATGATAGGTGAATCAGCTTTTCAATTTTTCTTCTTTACCTCTTCCTTTGCGTCCTTTGCGGTTCGTTTTCTTATCTCTCTAATTTAATGAGACAAGGTACTTAGTAGTCTTCAAGCGAAGTTTGAAGGGGAAAGCACGAACCACAGAGGCGCAGAGGGCACAGAGTCAGAGAAAAAAGAGATGTTTAAGAGGTGTCTCACTCGTCAAAGTTAGCTTGAAAAACTACTAGTATTTGAAATTCACGTAAGTTTCGACTTTGTTCTTAGGTAAGCTTTCTACTAGCTGACACCGTAGCATCTGCTTTAGTTTTTCTGGGAGGCTTTGATAATAGTCTTGTGGGAGAGTTAAATCTACCTTTGGTGTGTGCAACCAATGCATAGCATAGCCCATGACTACCATCGGTCTTGGGTGGTTTGTCCGATTTGGGGAACCCCGATGCAGTGCTAAAGGCGATCGCACCATCACGTCACCTGGCTGCATATAAAAGGATTCCATCGGAATTTCACCACTAGCAACTTTTTCTAATCCCTCTTCTCGCGGTATAACATGGGTTCCACGCGCCATTTGGAATGGGCCGTTTTCTGCGGTTACTTCCACAAGGGGAAAGTTGACTGCTAGGGCGTAAAGTGGGGTTACTATGCGATCGCTAAATAATGGGCGAAAATCCCGATGGGTTTCCTGATAATCTGAACCCTGGAATGGGACATCAACTCCCATCTGAACCATTACGTATTCTTGGAAAAACACGCGATCTAGGATACCCATAATCACTGGATTGGCAAAAACTAACTCATTAGCAAATGGGTAAATCCAAGGCAAGGTTAGATAGTAGCGGGAAACTTCACGAGGAGCCAACCCACCTGGTTGATTTTGACGCTCGTGAAATAATTTTTCAAAAGCTTGTGCCCACTCATCAATTAATTTTTGCTCAAAAACACCGGGAATCACACAAATTCCGTCTTGATTCAGTTTTTGAGCAAATCGGTCTAGGTCGGTAGCTGAATATTTCGCTATACCGCCTATACTTTGAACCATCTTTTTTATCCTCTTCAACTTATAGCTAGAGGCGTATTAATATCTGACCTCTAGGGGATTTTTTAATTGCTCGTCGATAGTAACGCACTATTTTGCAAATTAGTGGCTGATACCAATTCTCCGTAACAATTAATTAAAATTATTTATGCCTAATTACTTTGCAAACTAACTCTTTGAGGCTCCAGCCATTGCAACACTATCACCTGGCTTTGAAGGCCATCTGACAGTCAAAATAGTGCAGTCGGACTCAGCAACCCACCAATGGGATAGACCTGCACACCAAAGAACATAATCACCTTCACGAGATAATAAAATTTCTCTATCTTCAAATTGCAGGCGAAATTCTCCGTGAATGAGAATTGAAAGCGTCGCAGCTTGGTTATTTACTGCCCATTCAGTTCTACTCTCACCTGCTTTGTGAACAGCCCATTTTACTTCTAGCATTTCCGTAGAACGCGGATCGTCTTCAGGGGTGATAAAGTGACCCATGAACCATCCCCAACGATTTACACCTTCAACGGCTGCATTTCCATAAACAACTTTAGGCTGCATCACTTAACTCCAAAGAAGGAACCAAAATTTGTCCGATGTAACCTGCTTGCTTGTATTGTTCAAGAACATGAGTTGCAATACTTCTGGCTTCACCAGCCGCAACTAAAGCGACACTTGCCCCGCCAAAACCAGCACCTGTAAGTCTTGCACCAAACACTCCTGGAGTTTTTTGCAACAGTTCGACTAGAGTATCCAGGGCAGGTACGGATACTTCGTAATCATCTCGCAAACTGGCGTGGGATGCGTTCATCAATTCGCCAAAGCGCTCAGATGAGACTCCTTGCAATACTTCTAAGACACGGTTATCTTCTGTAACTACATGACGCGCACGACGGCGTAGAGGTTCGGGTAGTTTTTCTGTTACTTCAGTACCAGTAATATCTCGTAGTGCTTTAACTCCTAGCGATCGCGCCGCCTCTTCACACTCAGCCCGACGCTGGTTATAACCGCTACTTGCAAGTGTGCGGGGTACACCGCTATCAATAACCAAAATCTCCGCTTTCTCAGGCAAAGGCATCACCCGGCGTTCTAAAGTCCGAGTATCTAAAAATAAGATATGCTCGGTATCAGCCAAACTAGAAGCCATCTGATCCATGATGCCGCATTGCACGCCAGCATAATGAATTTCTGCTTGCTGGGCGAATTGGGCGATTTCAATATCATCAATGGGAAGCTTCAGAAGTTGGCGTACTGCCCGAAGCGTTGCCACTTCTAAAGCCGCGCTGCTAGACAAACCCGAACCTATAGGAACCGATGATTGGACGTATACACAAAGCGATGGGATTGTATATCCTGCTTTTTGCAAAACCTCAATACAGCCAAAAATATAACTGGCGAATCCAGACGGATTACGATTAATATCTGAAATGCTCACTTGCTCGTTGAGATTTTCCGAGTAAAAGTGATGCTGACTATCGCTACTAAAACCTAGCTGTACCGTCGTACATTGAGGAATCGCAGTTGGCAGAACGAATCCGTCGTTATAGTCGGTATGTTCGCCTAGTAAATTTACTCTTCCTGGCGCACTCGCTTTAGTTTCAGATGGTTTACCGAATACTTGTTGAAAATCCATAATTTTTAATTATACAAAGGTACAGGGCGTAACCTTCCTTCTACCTCAACATTAGGAAAATTTGGATCAAAAGTCAGATTTTCTAACTTTCCATCTTTCAAAATCACAAAAGTATCTTCAATTTTTGCCCCTACTAAACTAGGGTTCCAAGCGACAGCAATACCTTCTGCCAAAGGATCAGTAGTGGTTGGATTTGCTACGATTTCTCGCGCTAAATATCCAGTGGTTCCTCCCTGGTGGTGTTCGCGGATGGCATTGGGAAATCCATGCTGCTCATAAGCCTGAGCTAGGGCGTGATAAACTGCATCGAGTGTGGTTCCGGGTTGGCACAAATTCAAAATTACTGCTTCTACTTCACGCACATGGGAATGCAATTCGGCCTGTTCGCCTGAAAGCTCACCAAAACAAACAAATCGAGTCAGATTTGCATACAAACCGTAACCTCTAGCGCAAAACACCAGCATCGCTTGCCGTCCAATCTGTTCTCCGGTGGCTGTTGCATGACGGTATAGTGGTAAACGCCTCTCACCCGCTACTAGTGTCAGCGCTGGATGCAACCCTTGCGCCCATAACGCCTCTGCACCGGCACCTGCTAACTGATATTCTGTCCAAGTCGGCTTGGCGGCTTTGAGTACCTCTGTCATTGCCTGACTAGCTTTTTGCCCAACTTGGCGATATCGGTCTAATTCACTTGACATCATTACCCGTTTATGGATTTGCAGAGATGGGGGTAACGGCTTTTCTAAATTGGAAATGGGGCGATCGCTAATTGCTATTCCGCCGCCAATTACATCACGAACGAAAGACTCACGGGCAGCATAATCAGCCCAAGGGTTGACATACACCTTAAAATTAGCAGGCAGTTCTTCATCCTTAAGACGCTGGGCTTCAATTTCATCCGTCAATACCCAGGCATCTTCAGTAGTTACTAATACTTCTGCTACGCCAGTTTCAGCAGTCAGCAGCACGGTGTTAGAAGCGCCAGCCGTTGCCCAAGCAAACCAGTCTGTACCGCGCAAACGCACGCCTTGCACTTGCACTTCGGTTTCACGCAAGGTTTCCCTGATTAACTCTAGTTTTTTGGAGACTTCTTCGTTCATAGGAAAAACACAGATAGATACAGATGATTATCAAATTTACTTAGGTCTGTCTGCGTCTGTCTGAGGGATTGAACTGACGTTTCCTGGTACAAATGCCTTTAGCATGAGGAGAATGCTTTTTTGTTCTTTTTTAATCTTCGTGGTTCAAAATCTTTGGGTATTACCCACTTTAAAACTAGACTACTATCAAATTAATTGATCTAAGTTGAGACTACGAATGGAGGGTGCATTAGAACGGATTAAATCAGCATATTTACCTGCGTATATATACGCAATATAAATACTAGACTATCTCAATTCAATAGATAAATAGGCTATAAAGTCTGAAAAATCACACACAATACCCGATTGCAAGTAAAACGTAGGTAAAAAAATCGCAGGTTGGTGTAAACAGTCGCAACCCAACAACAAGTTCGATAATGTTGGATTTTCTACCGTCAAACTAATCTGCGTAAATTGGAATTTTGATTTTTTCTGAACAATAAGCGCATCTCGTGACGGATGCGCTTGTTTTGGTTTACCTATTTTCTCTTTATGCGGAAATCAGCATTTCAATATCTACAGCCACAGCTTGTAGTTCCTTCGCTTTCTCCTCCGGTAAAGCATCATTGGCAAACATCCCTGCTGCAAGTTCAGTTCCCGCAAGATACTTTAGCCTTTCGCTTGTCCGGTATGGTGGGAAAAACTCGGCGTGTAAATGCGCTTCGGGATGCGCTAAACCGTCAGTTGGCGCTTGGAACCAAGCCATCAAGTAAGGAAATGGGCGATTCCACAAGCCGTCATACTTGAGAGTGACAGTTTTTAAAGCTTTGGCGAGTCCCCAACGTTGTTCTGGGGTGAGATCCATAAAAGTGCTAACTGGCTCTTTTGGTGCAATCCAGACTTCATAGGGGTAACGAGCGCAGACTGGGACAAATGCGATCGCATACTCATCTTGATAAATAATCCGTTGATCGGCTGCAATCTCCTTCTGAATCAAGTCTTGCAGTAAACCCCGTTGATGTTCTTGATAATACTCCTGCTGCATTGACAGCATCCGCGCCGGAACAGGCGGTATAAAAGGATAGGCGTAAATTTGCCCGTGGGGATGGTGCAATGTTACACCTACCTCTACACCTTTATTTTCAAAGGGCAGCACATACTGAATTTGCGGATCTAAACCTAGTTCGCGGGTGCGATCGCCCCACACTTCCAACAGCAAATCTAAATGATCCAACTCTAAGGAACTCAAGGAGGCGCTGGCATCTTGAGTAAAAACCACTACCTCACAGGCTCCATTCGCTGGTAACGTTTCCACGATGGTATCAGGTGGATTGTTGGCTGTCAGACTCATTGAGGGAAAGCGGTTATCAAACACTGCCACGTCATACTTACCTTGGGGTAGTTCCGTTGGAAACTCAGGGTTGGTGGTAGGTGCGAGGGGATTATATTCTGGGGGCGGCATGAATGTCCGCCCTTGACGGTGACTAGCATAAGCTACCCACTCACCCCGCAAGGGATGCCAGCGCAAGTGGGGATTAGCTTGCACTGGTTCATTACTAGGGCTAGGGGCTTCTAACTGACTAGTAATTGGGTAGCGACTGTATAACTTGAGTTTGCGTCCGTCGGGCTTTAACAGCTTGTGGGAGTACATAATCCTTGTCCTGAGAGGGTTGCAGCGCGGATCGCCTCAATAGGAAATTTCGGGGTGCGATCGCCGTACAATAAACCGTTAGCTTCTTGAAAGGTATCTGTTAATTGGGTGTAACAGAATCCGCTAAATAGCTCAATGTTATTAACGGTTTCCAAGAGAGCTGCGTATTTCATTTGTAATTCGGAGATATTCGAGCAGTTTTCATATCCCCAAGCTTGATCGGCATTAGGTTGATCGAGAGGGGCATAAGCAATACCACCAAACTCGGTTAACATCACGGGTTGTCCTTGATGGGGATAGTTATCCAAGGTGAGAATACGCCCCCCAGGGCGGCTACGCTCAAATAAATCTGATATCTGAATATCCGGTCTGTAGCGATGAGCTAATCGCTCAGGGTGGCGTTCATAGTCATGAATAGCGAGGATGTCGGTATCGGTACTTTCCCAACCATCGTTACCAATTACTGGGCGAGTCGGATCGAGAGTTTTAGTTAGGTGATACATTGCCAACACGTAGTTACGATGAGCCGCCGTCTCAATCAAATTTGGCACACCCCAAGATTCATTAAACGGCACCCACGCCACAATACAAGGATGGCTGACATCTCGCTTGATGATTTCCGTCCATTCACGGGTCATGCGTTCCACGGCTTTCGGCGTGAAGCGGTAAGCGCTGGGCATCTCCTCCCATACTAACAACCCTAAAACGTCTGCCCAATATAAAAAGCGGGGGTCTTCAATTTTTTGGTGTTTGCGTACTCCGTTAAAACCCATAGCTTTGACGAGTTCTACATCACGTCGTAATGCTTCGTCACTGGGTGGAGTCATTAATGTCTCAGGCCAATACCCTTGGTCGAGAACTAACCGCAGATAGTAGGGACGACCATTGAGCATAAAGCGATCGCGCTGAATGCTGACAGTCCGCATCGCTGTATAAGATTGCACTTCATCTAAAAGACGATCGTTATCCCATAGCTGAATTTGGGCATCTATCAGCGTCGGCTTTTCTGGACTCCACAGTAATTCATTACGGCAATCGTCAATACCCGGATCGCTCAGAACAATGCGGCGGCAAATTTCCCCGTTGAATACTTCATAACTATCGCTTGCTAACACGCGATCGCCAGCGCTGAGTTTAATTTTAATTTGTACACCCGAAGTAGGTAAATTACCAGCCAGCCCAACTTCAAACCCAATTTCCCACCTTTCGCAGTCGGGAATCCAACGAAGATTTCCGATATAAGTTTCACCTACGCGTTCTAGCCAGACTGTCTGCCAAATACCACTCGTGCGAGGATACCAAATACTATGGGGTTTCAAATGCCAATCTTGTTTACCACGAGGTTTGGCGAGGTCGTGCGGATCGTCTTGCGCCCACACTGTTACTTTTGTTGTACCACTGTCATTTAAGGCATGGGTAATATCGAGAGTGAAAGAAGTGTGTCCGCCTTCATGCTCGGCTATGTATTTATCGTTTACCCACACACGAGCGCGATAATCCACAGCACCAAAGTGTAACAGTAATCTGCCGTCCCCTAGTGGTGTTTCAAATTCCCGCTCGTACCAGCAGTTTGGATGAAAACCGCGATCGCTAATCCCACTTTTGGTAGATTCGGGCGCATAAGGAACTTCTATATGATGAGACCATTCGTTAAAATCGCTGGGTTCGACACATTTTCCTTGGTCATCAAATGCGAATTTCCATAGCCCATTTAAAGTTTGCCAGCGCGATCGCTTTAACAATGGTCGGGGGTGTGCTGCTGTTAAGTCCACAAAATTACTATCAGTTTTAGAGGCTAATTTAACCTCATGATTCTTTATATCTAACAATTTCATCAAATTTCCTCCCTATCCATAACTCAATCAACCCCTGCTATAGATTAAATGCAGACCCAAATACTGAATTCCGGTATATAGCAAGAGTTTTTACCCGATCGATGAACGATGGGTTCGAGCTAGTAGCATTATATTTTTTCGTAGCCAATACTGATACCTTCCCCACTTACGTGTTGAAGTATAGCAATAAATTTATATACCCCTAGCTCGTGACATTATGGCATATACATTACTAATCTTTGCCAGGTTATCTTAAAAAAAAAGCATTAAATTTAGGTCGCTATATCTATCATAAATCTGCCACGCAATAAAGTGGTTGTCATGAAAATTTTATTTATATAAATTGTTTAAGTAAATGCTTTAAAATCATTTATTGGTCAATAAGCATTAGCAAACAAAAGAAAAATAACTAAAATCAGGTTATATAAGGGAATAACGGAAGCATTCATTGAATATTGCCAGATAGATAGTCTTTTTTCCTCCAACCACGCCAATTTTGAAGATAAAGCCAAGTTTGCCAGTGCAAGTGCAACTGATTTGCATAAATGCTTGGCGACATCAATTAAGCCTGCGAATTATTAGTATCGCAAGAGACACTACAAAAAAACTTACTTGTATGTGTGGCCTCCTAATTGTTTGGGATGTTACTCCCGCTTTAACAGAGCAAATTCTAGCCTTTCGTTTGGTTAACAATTCCCAATAAATATTTAGCACTTATCAATGGTGGCACATACTTTTATACTATTGGAGAATCAGCTTATATTAATAACATTAGTCACCAACCACTACCTTTAAGTTGAATTACATCTCTGACATCTGAACAACTACAACTTCCGTTTCAATAAACTCAGCCCCTCTGCACAATACGCTGCTGAAAAAGCACTACCAAAAGTAAGAAGCCACCACGGAGTACGAGCTGCCACCAAGGAGTAATGGTTCCCTCAAGATTTAAAAGGTTATACATCATTCCTAGTAAAAGTACACCGACTAGCGTCGGAAACACGCTCCCCTGACCCCCTGCGAGAAACGTTCCTCCCATGACGGTGGCAGCGATCGCATCTGTTTCCCAGCCAAAGGCAGCCACAGGCTGACCCGCTCCTAAACGACCTGCGAGAATAATACCAGCAAGCCCTGAAAGTAACCCGCTAAATGTGTAGACTGCAAGCTTCACTTGATTCGGGTTCACGCCCATGAGTCGAGAGGCTTCCTCGTTGTTGCCAATAGCGAATATGTGCAAACCTAATCGGCTTCTGTGCAGCATAAACCAAGCTGCAAAATATAAGAGTGCAACTATCAGCACGGGTACAGGAATCCAACCAATAAATCCTCTACCCAGCCAAACAAATCCCGATGCTGTCGATGATACGGCAATCGACCTCTCCTGGGTGATGCTCAACGCCAGCCCACGTGCAGCGCTGGCAGTGAATAAGGTAACAACGAACGGCTGAAGCCGTGCACGAGACACGAGAAGACCATTGACCACACCGAGCAACGTGGTGCTAGCAATGCCACCGGCGATCGCCACAAAGCTTCCTTGTCCGGCAAGCATTGCGGCGACGACACCGCCCAAAGCAACCAGCGAACCCACGGATAGATCGATTCCTCCACTGAGAATCACGATAGTCATGCCCAGCGCCACTATCGCCAGCATACTGTTCTGTCGCATGATGTTCATCAGATTAAGAGGTGTCAGGAAGGTTTCATAACGAAAGGATGCGAAAACAGCCAAACTAAGGAGCATGAGCAGCACGCCCTGGGAAGTGATGAGCTTGGCAAAACGCCGCAAACCCGTAAGCGCAAGAGACTTTGTGACAGCCATGACGCGTTAAACCTCCCTCGGTCGCTGCAAAAAAATGGCGAAAAGAATGATTACGGATTTCAAAACTAATGACCAGGTAAAGGGAATCAGCAGCATATTGAAACTTGTGGAAATCACCTGCATGAGCAAGGCTCCGACAACAGTGCCAAGGACATTTGCCCGACCACCGGAGAAGGGCGTACCGCCAACAACAACAGCCGCGATCGCATCAAATTCTGCGTTGACACCAACCTTGCTCGGATCGCCCATGCCAAGCCTGGCTGTCTCCACAAGTCCGGCAACCCCGGCAAGCAGGGCACTAATTATATAGACTATATATTTCACGCGCTCCGCACGGATACCCGCAAGCCGTGCAGCCTCCTCATTGCCGCCGACTGCAACGATATAACGGCCGAAAAGCGTAGAGCGGATACAAAAAAAAGCTGCCGCGATTGCTACTGCTGCAATTACAACTTGAATTGGTATAGAACCGAGATAGCCCTTTCCCAGCGCTTCAAATGTCGGATTGACAAAAGGAACGAGCTTACCGTCCCCGATAACCTGAGCAATTCCACGCCATAAGATGAGAGCCGCCAAGGTAGTAATCAAGGCATCAAGTTTCAGACGCGAGATCAGAAAGCCATTGATAAAACCAACCAACAGAGCCGCGCTCAAAGCGAACAAGATGGCAACAGTCATCCCATACTTAATCAGCAATGCCACAATGACTGAAACCAATGCCATAGTAGAGCCAACCGTCAGGTCGATGCCACGGGAGGCAATCACAAAGGTCATGCCAACAGCAACCAACATTGTTGTGGATACTTGGAGCAACATATTTAATGTGTTGCTAACTGTTGCAAAACGCGGAGTAAAGACGGCGTTCGCAACATAGAGAATTAGGAGTGCCGCAAATGCACCGAAGTTTGGATTCCACAAGGTTCCCCAACCCCGATCAGGCTTCTTGCTCTTCATTTGGGTTTTGCTCTGTTTGGGATTATCCACCGACGGCTTCCTGACGATCTGCACCTTCTGCCATTGCGTGCAGAATTGCCTTTATGTTCTTCTGCTCGCCACTGAGTTCCGCGATTGACTGCCCGTCACGCAGGACAACGACACGTTGCGAACCTTCAATTAACTCTTCCACTTCCGATGAAATCATCAGAACTCCTAGCCCTTGCTCTGCTAGTTCGGCAATTAGCTGCTGGATCTCGCGCTTTGCACCAACATCAATACCACGAGTTGGCTCATCGAGGAGAAGAAGTTTTGTATTCTTGCACAGCCATCGCGCCAGAAGCACCTTCTGCTGATTACCGCCGGATAGCTCGTGAATCTTCTGCTCGGCGCTGGCGGCTTTGATATCAAGACGCTGCATGAAACGCTCTACAAGTTCGTTCTGTTGTTTCCTGGAAACGATGCCCCATTGTGTAAGGTTCGGTAGGGCAGCAAGAGTAAGGTTTTCGCGCACCGAAAGCTCAGGGATGATGCCGTCCGCCTTGCGATCCTCTGAAAGGAAAGCTATGCCAGCAGCGATCGCATCATGAGGATCGTGCAGCGATAAAAGACTACCTTCGAGTTTTACAGTTCCACTCTCAAGTGGTTCAGCCCCAAACAAGGCACGCACCGTTTCACTACGACCAGAGCCGAGCAAACCCGCAAGTCCAACGATTTCGCCATGCCGCATTTCAATGGAAACACCATTGAGCCGTTTTTTATATTTGAGAGCTTCCGCTTGGAGTAGCACTGGCTGACAAGGCGTGTTTTGCGACTGTCCTGAGAACGCCGTGACTCCTTGGCTCACCTCTTCGGGTTTACGACCTAGCATAAAACAAACGAGTTCCAGACGAGTCAGCGTAGACAGCGATCGCGTTACAATGTTGTGCCCATCACGTAGTACTGTCACGCGATCGCATACGGCGTAAAGTTCTTCAAAACGGTGACTGACATAGACGATGGATGTCCCTTCCGACTTTAGCCGCCGCATGACATCAAAAAGAACAGCAACTTCAGTTTCCGTCAGCGAACTTGTGGGTTCATCGAGGATCAGCACCCGCGCACCAAAGGAGATGGCGCGGGCGATCGCCACCATCTGGCGATGGGCAATATTTAGCGAACCAACCACTGAGTGCGGGTCGATATGCAACCCCAGGCGCTCTAGGATATCGGCCGCCCTAGCGTTCATTGCCCGTCTGTCAATGATGCCGAAGCGATGCGGCTCTCTGCCCAGAAAAATATTCTCGGCAACAGTTCGGAAACCCACGAGTTGAATTTCCTGGTAGACGGCTACGATACCTGCCGCCTGCGCTTCAGTCGGGGTTTGGAATGCAACGGTTTTCTGGTCGTACTCTATAACACCCGAATCACGTCGATAAGCCCCCGTCACGATCTTAATCAGCGTCGATTTGCCAGCGCCATTTTCTCCGACCAGTGCATGAATCTCGCCTGCCTTCAGTTCAAAATCCACACCCCAGAGCGCTGGCACGCCGGAAAAACTTTTTTTTATACCCGTCATGCACAGGACATTTCTAGTCGCCTGATTCATCGGCTTTACCTAGTTTTTGTCTTAATTGCCGATAGTGGAGATCCTTCACTTTGCACTATAGTAAGTAATATTTATTTATCTATCGTGGAGGCTCAGGAAAATTCCAGGTTATCTTTTTTCTATTTTAGGGTGAGAACTACTTATACCAATTCTCAAAAATCCGGCAACACATTCAAATCCCGAAACCCAAATAATATCTGACTTTCTTAATTACGAATTACAAATTGGTATTAGTATGCTTCATTTACAAAATCCTTAGCGTTGGTCACGTCGAAGAGTCTGTCCTTGAGAATAATCCGAGGAGGAATTTTCTTACCAGCAAAATACTCTTCCATCGTGGCGAAAACAAGTGAGCCAAAACGCGGGTTCGACTCGACACTCACGCCAAGCTCACCACGAATTATCGCCTCAAGCGCGGCTTTCTGACCATCGATTGAACCGACCATCACATCCTTACCAGGCTTCATACCTGCGGATTTGAGAGCCTGGATCGCGCCTAATGCCATTTCGTCGTTGTGAGCATACACTGCGGTAATATCGGAACCCTTCGCCTGGATGATGTTTTCCATTACACGCTGGGCCGCAGCCCGCGAAAAATCTGCCGTCTGCGTGGCGATAATTTTCATGTTGGGATAAATGGCGATCGCATTACGAAACCCCTTAGCCCGATCAATTGCGACCGATGAACCGGCTGTTCCAGTAAGTTCCACGATGGATGCCTTGCCGTCGGTTGCCTTAGCCAGCCATTCGCCAACACGGTGGCCTTGGGCGATAAAATCCGACCCCAGAAAGCTGACGAAATGTTCGCCTGGTCTTCCCGCCGCTTCACGGTCAATCAGAAAAACCGGTATTTTTGCCGCTCTTGCTGCTTCTAGGGCAGGCGTAAGACCCTCATACTCACGTGGTGCGAGAAATATGACATCAACTTGTCGTGCGATTAGATCCTCAATGTCGGCAAATTGCTTCGATGTCTGCCCCTGAGCATCCGTCATCAGAAAATCGTAAGTTTTTTTACGCTTGGCGGCCTCTTCCTTAATGCTGTTCGTTTCGGCAATGCGCCACGGGCCGATGTTCTCCGTCTGCGAAAATCCGACAATTTTTTTTGTTTTCTCGCGTATACAACCAGACACAGAGAAAGCCGCAACAGTGATCACAGCGTAGGCGCTAAATACCAAGAACTTTGGCATATAGGCTCTGATACCTGAGCATCCAAAACAGGTTTTATTTTTCATAACCCAATTATGTCTGAACGCTAAATTGAGCTGATCTCATAAGTCAATCGATTTGATGTGTTTTTGGTAAACCTCGACCCAACAGTTGGCAGTGAGATTCAGAAGACAAGACCCTGTGTAGTAATTTCACCAGATGAGATGAATAAATATATTGCCACGGTTATTGTTGCTCCGATGACAACTAAAGGACAGCCTTATCCGACTCGTGTCACTTGTGAGTTTCAGGGCAAGGATGGGCAAATCGTTCTGGCTCAAATTCGTACTGTTGACAAAGCTCGATTAGTCAAAAAGCTAGGTCAGATTGACTCTGATGAACAAAAAGCAGTTTTAGATACCTTAACTGAAATGTTTGCGGAATAATATACCTAACAATCTATACACCGGATGGTTATACCAATTCTTTATAGATACGAATTATATAACATATCTGGTTATCTTCAACATCTGGTTTCCACCAGGCTGGAGTTCGTATTCAACCTTTTCAATATCTATCTTATAACCCTTGGAAGTGTAATATTTAACTATTTCATCTAAATGTTGTGAATTTTTCCACATTAAAGTTATCAAGGGAAATATTCTGACTTCTTTAGCAATACGCAACATCTCACCTACTGAATTTAAGTGAAAATCGTAATCGAGATGGTCGGAATATAAAAACAGTAAATGTGAACAAAGCGCTATGTCAAATTCTTGATTATTAAATGCCAATTTTGGCAATTCCCCGATTGTGTATCTGTTGCTTTTTTTGCCAGCTTCATAATCAGACAAAAATTCTCGAATAACTTTAACTCTATTGTGTCGCAAATCATCAGGGGATTTATGATAGCTCCATACCCACTCATTTGATGTAGCCTTGACTTGATTAATGATGTTATCTACCACTTTATTAAATCTTTTCAATATTTCATCACTGGAAAATTGGTACAGAGGGTCAACAGAAACTACACTTTTACCCTGACGTGTCATTTCTGCATTAAAGCTTGCCGGCCCATCCCCAATCCCAATGATTCTTTTATTTAAATCTGCATTTTTTAAATTGAATATTTTTGTATATTCATCCATTGACCTTCCAAAAGGAACTATTTTATCTAGAACCATTGCCATAGAATTTACCTCATCAATAGGCTGATTAAACAGGATCATAGGATCAAAATGTTTTATTCAGTGCGAGACGGCAATCATTCAGAAGCACGCCAAGCTCTTTTACAACTGTCAAGGGATTTCTACCTCTAAATACAGCAGCGATCGCAGCTTCATAAGGATTTCTACCTGTTCTTTTGACAGCATTTATTGCGGCTTGATTTGATAATCCTCGGACACTAACTAGCCATGCCGCTAACACATGTCCAGTACGTCCAATTCCACCAGAGCAATGTACAACTACTTTCTCATTTTCTTTATCTGCTTCTATTAAGAAAGGAAGTATTTTTTGTGTGAGGGTTTCTAAATCAGCTAAATGGAAATCTGCAATTGGTGCCCAACAAACTACCTGATTCCCAAATTCCTGTTTGTATATGTTTAGAAGATCGGAGTAAGAAGCTAGCTGTTGTTCATCAAGAAGACAGCAAACACGCTTGATATTTTGGCGCTTCATGAATTCTATCCAATCCTGAACATTCTTGTCAGTGTATCCAGGTCGTGCAGCACCAAAGACTATTTGCTCCTTTTCCCAAGCTGGGGCAAACTTGTACATATTTAGTCTAGAGTCGAGGTTGGTAAATCTCACCAATGGCAAAAAATAGCTATGGCTGCGCCAACACTTTCAGCAATCGATCCCTTTACACCCAATGCCAGCTAAAGTCACTAATGTCTACGTAAGTATACGCCACTATCTTGCTGTAGTCTGACACTGCGCTCTGTAAAATCTTAAGATAATAAGCTAAATCGAAGGGTAATAATAAAGTTTTTCAAGAAATTTTATATTTTTGTGAATTATCTTGCTGCCTATACTACCTCTAATGCTTATTTTTAGGACTTTTGCAGCTTACTTAGCTAGCTCCAGTAGTTACCTTGACTAATCAATGAGGTTAAGAGAAACTAACTAAATACTGATGTATGTGCTTATAATAATAATAAGTTTTGTAAAGATTCTGAGATATATATGTTGAAAGATGGAACATTAATTAACAAATGGCGAGTTTGTATCTAAAAATGTTCCTACGGCTATATTTTTAGCCTTCTGCTAAGGCAGTACAATTTAAGCGTACTTATCCTGGTTGACCAAAAGAATGGAGACATTAGAGTTCATAATCTATCCAGACGGTCGGGTACAAGAGAAAGTCACTGGCATTGTGGGTAATTCTTGCGCTGAAGTTACAGCAGCAATAGAGGCACAGCTAGGGCAAGTACTTAATCATGAGCCAACCTCAGAATATTTCGCCGCCAAGGTGCAGCAATCTAATGTGGCGAATACACACACCACTTACAGCGATTGGTAAGTTTTCACAGTAGTTTAGTGTTATTAATTCACAACCACCATGTCACACTTTAGCCAAATTAAGACTCAAATCCGTAACCTTGATTCTTTGAAAGATGCTTTGACTGAATTGGGCGTAGACTGGAAACCCGGGCCACGCGAAGTTCGTGGCTATCGCGGTCAAACCCATCCCGCGGAAGTTAGTATTGAGCAGGAAAATGGCTATGACATCGGTTTTAGATGGAATGGCAAAGAATATGAATTGGTGGCTGACTTGCAATATTGGCAGCAAAATTTGTCTGTAGATGGATTTTTGCGCCAAGTAACACAGCGCTATGCTTACCAAACAGTTGTGAAAGAAACTGCTCGTGTTGGTTTTCAAGTTTCTGAACAACAAAAAAATGAAGATGGTTCAATTCGCCTGGTAGTACAGCGCTGGAGTGCGTAATGGCTGATTTTCTGCCGTCGCCGGAAGAACAAGAAGATAACCGTTCCGGTTTGGAA
This sequence comes from Nostoc punctiforme NIES-2108, assembly GCA_003326195.1. Taxonomy (GTDB): domain Bacteria; phylum Cyanobacteriota; class Cyanobacteriia; order Cyanobacteriales; family Nostocaceae; genus Nostoc; species Nostoc punctiforme_A. The sequence continues at coordinate 162,111 of LXQE01000147.1, read as the reverse complement.
CCAGAACTAGGGGGTTTTTTACGGGATGCCCCAGAACGTTCTGGTTTAGAACCGGAATTGGGTGGTATATTGCGCCAAAATGGTGTTTATGTTGACGAAATCACCTGTATTGGTTGTAAGCATTGCGCTCATGTTGCCCGTAACACCTTTTATATTGAACCAGATTACGGGCGATCGCGCGTGGTTCGGCAAGATGGGGACGCTGAGGAAATTATTCAAGAAGCAATTGACACTTGTCCCGTTGATTGCATTCATTGGGTTGATTACACTGAACTGAGAAAATTAGAAGACGAGCGCAAATATCAGGTAATTCCTTTAGTGGGTTATCCTGTAGAACAAGCGGTTGCTGCTAGCGAACGTCGGCGTAAAAAGCAAAAGTTAAAAACCAAAAAATCCCGTTATTAAGATAAAAACGTTAAATCAATATAATAAAGGACTGGAATATCCAGTCCTTTTGTTTTTCGTTATGTAGTTAATTTTTGATGCAAGGATAATTTTGAATTTCCTGTAAGAGCTAACTCTCTTCATTTGAAATTTAGAGGCTCGTGTTGTGAAAGTAATTTTTCTACTTTTGCCTCGTCTAACCTAGCGGTTAATCTTCTAGTTTCGTGCAAGTCTCTAGTAGTTTTTGCCAAAGTAAAAGTTGAGCCAACAGAGAAAGCCATACCCATACCCATAAAGCCTTTTACCCAGCCATTTACAGGTAAGTTCACAATACCGAAGGTAGTCATAGAAATAGAAATCACAAAAGCTGCCCAAGTTTGAATAACCCAAGCTGCACTGTCCTTTTGGGTACCAATTGTTTGCATATTTCTTACCTTTGATATGAGTTGTTAATACCAATTCTTAATTCGTAATTAAGAAGCGTAAGATTTAATCTGGGTTTCCAGACTTGTATCTATAGTTTAGTTTTGGAGAATTGATGTTAACAGTAATTATATTTATTGGTAAGTTTACTGGTATCAAGAGTCAGACCAGTTTCATAACTGGACTTTAACAGGTAAGCTTAAGAGCAATGTAGTAAGTAGAAACTGGCACAAGATTTGTACCAGTTTTACAAGTGGCATTAAAAGGATGAGTTTAGTTATTCATCTGGAAAAGTCTGTACCTTGCCATCAGGACTGAGAACAACTCGAATTCTGACATTTTGTCCATTTTTATTAGCGGAAACAAAAGGTTTGCCAACTTCAGGCATCCCAGCGTCATCAACGAATTCTCTTGCTGCCTTATTAAGGGGAAAAATTCGTTCAATTGTGCCGTCAACACCAACTATCAAACTGTACTCTAATGTTTGTCCCAGTCCAGTAGGTGGTTGCCAACGCTTTGTTAGATATTCTCTAGCTTCTGCTACTTGAGGCGTGTCAAATAATGTGCCAGTAGCTACTTCTCTGGATGTGGGGTTTTTAGCTGCGTCCCCTAATTGATCGATAAATGGATTATTAGCAGCAGTTCTAGAAGAGGGAAGTTGTGAAGTAGGTTTCTCTCCAGCAGAAGATTGCTGTAAGGAACTGATTCTTTCGTCTAGCTGTTGTGAAGTTAGTGGAGAGGGTTGGGTTGGAGTATTGACACGATTTTTATTGGGTATGGTGTCAAGAGATGGAGGGAGGACTGGTGAGATATTAGTTGGTAAGCTATTTGCGTTAGAAGATAGTCTGGGTGGCAAATTCCGCAGTTGAGGGATAGCACCGGGTTGGGAACTTGACCCGGTTGGATTCTGTCCCAGATTTGGTAATATGGCAATTTCCTGTCCTGGGATTTTGCTGGATGGTGCGTTAGCTCGATTACTAGGAAGGGTTGCAGTCGTCCCTTGAGGTATTGTCAATGCATTTGGTAGTGGTGGAGAGAAACTAGAACTAGGCGCTGTTAAAGGTGCTTGGGGTAAAGTGGATGTGGAAAGTGGAGGGGTGGAACCTAGCAAATTATTTGATGGAGGAGTTAGCCCAGGTTCAGGCGTGGGAAAGTTGAGTGAGGATGAAGGTTCTAGAGCAGTCTTTACTGCTGCTGAATTTGATGTTTTGGCTGTCTGCTGTTGCTTTTCTCGAATGTTGTTAGCATATTGCCAAGTAACTGGTAAAAAACCTATACCTAATACTAATACTGCGGCAATAGGCGCCCAAGCAGGGAACCTCAGAGTCGAACCTGTACTGTTGAGAGTTGGAAGTGCCATGACATCAGTCGAGTATTCATCTAAAGCACTTGCCAAATCGAATAGTTGCAGCAAACTGAGTTGAATTACGGGGCCAGATGAATAGTTGGCAAGAGAACCAAGAAATAGGTTGTGAGTTAAATAGCTGCTTGGTTCTAAGTGGATATTTGCCCCTGGAATCTGGGTACTAAAGGCATTTAATGTTTTCGTTGAAGACTTTAATTCTGGCTCATCCAGTGCTGTGCTTGACTGGTGAGTACCGGAGAAACTGACCCAAAAGCTCTCTGGAGACTGTTGGAGAAATTGCTGTACGTAGCTGGTGACAGCATCACATAAAGCTTCGAGTTGCTCGCGATCGCCCCGAATTGGAAATCTTTGTTCTTCTGGTAGTCGGGGATCGTCAAAACGTAGCTCAAAGCTCAGATGTTTAAGGACAGTTTTCCCCATCCAACGGGACAAAGGTGAGCTTTGTGCGAATACTTCTAGCGTGCAAGTCGGTGGTGTGTAGCAACGAATAACTGAATTTGATAGAGGCATGACAGGAACTACGAAGAAGACTATATTGGGATTTTGCAAAAATTGAGCCAGTTGCTTGCAAAGAAAAGTTGGAACGGTGGATTCCTCCACTCAGCAATTTGTCAGGTTCTTTCCGTTGTGCAAACTGGCGTGCAAGGAGAAAGCATTGCTGATAAGTGCATCGCCCAAGAGCTAATGACCATCAAAAAGGAATCCTTACCTAGCAAACTTTCATGAGCAAATTTTGATTGAGGAATTTCAAATCTAAAATTTAAAATTTTGTTGAACGGTCTATAAGTGCTAGCCAGAGACGGCGATGCCCACCAAGAGCGCTGTAAAAAAGTAAATCTACAAGCAGTTTTAAGGCCAGGTTGGTTAGTAAATCCGTTGAGATTTGCTCGTCCTCTTCCATCCGCTCTTGGTAAGTGTTGCAAAAAGCATCAATATAGTCTCCAAGTAAAGCAGCCTGGTGAGGTTCCCGGTTATTTTCTGCCATTTGTTCTAACAGACCAACAGCGCGGCGAATCAATTCCTGGTGCTGTTTGGCTAGATAGCAGATGATCAAAACAAGCGATCGCGCTTCTTCGACATCTAGCTTTTTTCGCCCTCCTTGACCTTTGCGTAGAGGATTTGATTGGCGTAATCGCCATAAAGCTACGCGGTCTGGCACTCTTGACTCTAAATTCAGTTCGGTTGCCGCCGAAAGCATTGCCTCTGAACCAATTCCAGTTAAGGTTTCTAGCGCCAACAGCACCAAGTCTAATTGGGTTTTGATATTGTCCCATTGAACTGTGTTTGGGGCTGGAAGCTTGATTAAATCCTCCCACTGGGAATTTGGAGTGGCTGAGTTGGCGGCCGAGTGCATAACTTTTAGCATAGGTGATCGAGCTGATAGGGGATGTTGCTGTTACCCATTTTGAAACCAGACTCTTAAGAATCAAGCTTGGTTTCCCATAGCTATTGAGCCAGAGGCTTTAGCTAGCTTTTTTATGTGGTAAACAGTAGGTATCTTTGTCTTACTCTAGATGAAAATTTATTTTCGACAAAGTAAAAAATTATCAATTCTAATTAAGGTTTACCCGACTTTCGCTGTTAGCTCCGTATCAGAGTATAAATAAACTATTGTTTTGAATGCTAACCGCTAGCGATCGCTAAGTAATTATGTAGAATACCTCCTAATTTGTTTGCAGTTTTAAATTTTGAAATTTCTTGATATTTATTACTTGGTCTTAATGTATACATAATTACTATACAAATGTTTTGCCTGTCTCCTAAAGGCACTTTTTGCTGCTGGACATTATCTGTGTGCAGCCAGTTATTTCAGTATAGGCTGGGCAACATCAGGACGATTGACGCCTCCATGAATAAAACTGATGACAAACTTAAAAATTTGATAAAGTCAGCGTTTGAAGATGTTGGGTGATTGATTTATTCCAACTTAGTTGGTAATATAGCTCTAACCGCAAACCACGCACATATCAGAACTCATTTATAAAGTTAATGGGCTGAGGTAATAGTTTAGATATTTACCAAAACCCATACTTCAGTATGGGTTACAGATAATTCACTCAGTAAAAATAGCAACGCAATAATATAACAACTATGAAAAAGCATTTTTTTGCCTTTTCACTGATAGCTTGTGCTGTCGGTGTGACTTTGCCAACTCAGGCATTTGCAGTTAAGCTATACGGTGCTGGAAGTTTGCGCGATAGTCTCACAGAAGTAGCTGAATCTTTTAACGAAAAATATGGAATTCCAGTAGAAACGCGATTTGGCCCGTCTGGTTTAACACGAGAATTTATAGAACAAGAATTCTCTGAAACTGGAAAATCCGCAGATGTTTTTGCCAGTGCAGATATTAATAACCCTCAAACATTGTTTGAAGAAGGTTTGAGTGAACCTGTAGTGAACTTCACTAGCAACCGTATGACTGCTGTTGTCAGGTCGGAACTTGGTGTCACATCAGATAATTTGTTGGACTTTTTGCTAAAACCTGAAATCAAATTGGGAACTTCAACGCCCATAGCAGATCCATCTGGTAACTATGCATGGGAGATATTTGACAAGGCCAATCGGGTTACACATGGTAGCTCTCAAATTTTGAAGAATAAAGCTTTACAGTTAGTAGGTGGTAATCCTAATGCTCCTATAGTTCCTAATGGCAAAAATAATTTAGTCTACTTTTTAGAAGAAACAAAACAGGCAGATATATTTTTAGCTTATTACACCAGTGGCAAGACTGGCCAAGCAGCAGAAGGTGGTGAAAATCTGCAAATAGTAGAGTTACCCGACTATTTAGCAACGAAAGCTAATTATGGACTAACTACACTGAAAAATGCCGATCCTGATGGTGAAAAGTTGGCCGAATATATCCTGTCACAAAAAGGGCAAGAAATTTTAGCAAAGTATGGATTTACCGCACCTTCTACTTCTGTTCCCGAACATCAAGGTGTGGGTGGAATTTTGCTGGCGGTAGGGGTAGCTTTTATCTTGAATAAAAAATTGGTCAAATCGTGAGATAATTTATGCAAGCTTACCCCATTTATTTTATCAGTTAACAGTTTGAGTACGAAATCATGGAGTTATTTTATGGCTTTAATAAATCAAAGAATAGATGTTCCTGTGATCGTTGATGAATCAAAATGTTTAGAAAAATGCACAGCCTGTATTGAAGTTTGTCCCTTGGATGTATTGGCAAAAAATCCAGAGACAGGCAAAGCTTACATGAAATATGATGAGTGTTGGTTTTGTCTGCCTTGTGAAAAAGAATGTCCAACCAATGCAATTACAGTACAAATCCCCTTTTTGTTACGTTAATTATCTGTGGTAAAAATTAATGAATAATGACCTCAAGGATTGGCTAGAAATGCTGCGATCGCCTGACCTAAATGATCGGATAGTAGCTGTAAAAACCTTGCAACATCTAGGCGATGACGAAACAATCGACGCTTTAATTATAGCTTTGAAAGACGAACATATTACTGTTCAGAAAATAGCAATATCTGCCCTTTGGGAAATTGCCGATCCTGTGGCGATTCCTGCTTTAATTGAATGCTTAACTTCAGCAGATTCAGATATTCGCTCTGAAGCTGCATCAGCATTAAATGAATTGGTGACACCAGATGAATTGTTACTTTTATTAGATAAGTTGCAAACTAATGATGTCAATATACAACTAAATATTTTAGTACTTTTGCGGAAAATACATGATATTCAATCTTTAACTGACATTTTACCATTTCTAGAATCAAAAAATCCTGAGTTAAGAGAAGCAGCCATTACGACACTGCGATATATAAATCAACTAGAAAAATGTCCCCAAGCTTTAAATTTAATCTTTGATGAGGAAGCAAGTGTACGTCGTGCTGCTGCTTTAACTTTAGAACATTTACAAGATGCAGAAGTGATTACAATACTTTGTCAAGCACTTACAAATGATCGTGACTGGCAAGTTCGCCGGAATGCAGCTAAATCTCTGGCTATTCATGCAAATAATCAAGCAATTTTAGCATTAGAAATAGCTTTAAATGATGAACATTGGCAAGTGCGAAAATCAGCAGCACAAGCTTTGCAAAAAATTCCAGATATTCAAGTTATGCCGAGATTAATTCAAGCATTAACAGATGAATATGCAGATGTCCGCAAAGAAGCTGCGATCGCACTTGGGAATTTAGCTCACCCCGACGTTATTAACCCCCTCCAACAAGCCTTAGATGACCCTGACAAAGAAGTGTCCATCCAAGCACAACGGGCAATTCAGAAGATTCAAACAGATACAATAGTCTCAAGGGAGCAGTAAATAATTAAGGGAAAGCCTAATGGACAATCCATTTCCTGGAATGAACCCGTATTTGGAACAGCCTGAACTTTGGCATCAAGTTCACAATCGTTTGATTGTAGCGATCGCTGATGATCTAACTCCCCAAATCGTCCCTAAATACCGAGTTTCCATTGAAGAGCGAGTTTACACTAGTGTAGATGATATCTTACTCGTAGGAATTGCTGATATAGCAGTTGCCAAACGTAACACTACAGATAACAGTACAACTTTGACTGCTGCAAAACTTGCTGAACCCAGTAAAGTTAAAGTTCCTGTACCTGAACAGATAACTGAGCGATTTTTAGAGGTGCGAGCAACTCCAACCAAAGAAGTAGTTGCTGTGATTGAAATACTTTCCCCCAAAAATAAACGCTCCAAAGAAGGTAGAGCCACCTACGAAAGCAAACGACAGAAAATTTTGGCTTCTGCAACCAACTTAATAGAAATTGACCTTTTGAGACAAGGGCAGCCAATGCCTATTCTCGGAGCATCAACCACAGATTATAGTTATAGTATCTTGGTCAGTCGCAGCTACAATAGGCCTGATGCAGATTTATATACTTTTGATTTAAAAAACCCAATTCCTATTTTTCCTGTACCTTTGCGTGAGGGAGAACCTGAACCGATAGTTGAATTACAAAGGTTATTAAACGAAGTTTACGAACGTGCTAGATTTGACTTGGCAATTGATTATTCGCAACCTTTAAAGATAGTGCGCTCACCCGAAGAAGAAGCTTGGGTGAGAGAAGTTTTGCAGATGATCTAAATCAGAGCGATCATTCTTGGTAACTTAGTAGTGCCAAACCGATCAAATCAAAGCTTTGCTAATTTCGCAATACAAATTCTTGACTCCAAATTATTGACCTCTGCTTATCATCAATATTTATCAGGTGAACTTTATCGACAAAACAACGATAATTTAAATCGAAATGTTGTACTTCTTCTAACACTTGCAAAAATTTATCTGTATCTTTTGTAAATTTTCCTAGCGTTAAATGTGGAACGAATGGTAAATTTTCCCGGATATATTCAGCTAATATACCTGTATATAATTCGTTGTGTAGCTTTACCATATCTACTTTTCCTTCTTCAACCATTAAAAACATATACTCATCCCATGATTTTTGTAATCCTTTGAGACAAATAGGAAATATTTTCCACTTACTCAAAATACTATCAATATGAAGAATGAGATTGTTTTTATTAATAAACTCGAATACGGGAAATACAAGTGTAATATGTGGCTCAATTAAATCAACTTGTGGGTCATATTTATGCCTTATTTGATTGATATCTTCTGTGTTAATATTGGGGTAATGTACGAGTGCATAAGACATACTTGTAAAATAAATTCTTAAAAGTTATACAGCAGATTTCAAATTCTTTAGGAGAACTTACACTAACATGAGGTACAAAAATATCCCTTCTAACATTCAGAAGATATGACTACAGACAATAAGCAGGAAGTCGTTCAACTACTCAAACAAATCATTGAACCTATTTTAAAAAATGACATCGTTAGTTTGGGAATGGTGCGAAATCTCCGCATAGTTGATGACTATATTTACTTACGTTTATATATTGGTTCTCATCAGCACCAATTACAGCCAGAAATTCAATCTAAATTATCATCTTTATCTTGGTGTAAAAAAACTTATATTCAAATTTGTACAATTCCCGGTGTTAAAACAACTCTTGCAGTTTCTAGTGGTAAAGGTGGTGTGGGCAAATCCATAACAGCCGTTAATATCGCCGCCGCTTTAAAATTACAAGGTGCAAAAGTAGGACTATTAGATGCTGATGTCTATGGCCCCAATGTTCCCCAAATGTTGGGTTTGGGACAAGCTGATATTCAAGTGATTAATACTCCCACAGGTGATAAGTTTTTACCTCTAGAAGTTCAGGGAATAAAAATAATGTCAGTGGGTTTACTTGCAGAAGCAAATCGTCCTTTGGCATGGCGGGGGCCTGTATTGCATAAAATTATCACGCAATTTTTGCAAGATGTGGAATGGGGGGAATTAGATTATTTATTGATAGATTTACCTCCCGGTACAGGTGATGCTCAAATTACAATTATCCAAGAAAGCCCAATTTGTGGAGTCATTTTAGTGACAACTCCGCAACAAGTAGCTGTTGCAGATGTACGACGTAATATATATATGTTTCGCCAAGTGGGTGTTCCTGTCCTTGGCATCATTGAAAATATGAGTTATTTAATTTGTGGTGATTGTGGTTCACGCACACCGATTTTTGGTAGTGGTGGCGGCGAACAATTAGCCGCAGAATTACAAGCACCTCTATTGGGACAAATTCCCATTGATCCCCGCATTTGTAGCGGTAGTGATACTGGAAATCCGATTGCGATCAGCGAATATGCTTCACCAGCAAAGGAGGTTTTTACACAAATAGCTACTTCATTAAATACTACTTTTACGTTACACGATAAAACTACGCAGCCTGACTAAGTTTAATGGGCGAATCTAGTAGGGGCGCAAGGCCTTGCGCCCCTATGACAGGTATGGTTCAAATACACGAAAACTGCTGTAATTTATTTTACGCAGAGGCGCAGATAGTAGGAGTTTGAGACAAGTTTTTGCGATCTATGCGGGATAAAAGACCAATGTTCGGAGTTCGATGCTTTCTCGTGGGGGAGCGTTGGCTGGGCTGGTGGGGTCTTCAAAGGCTGTATGGGCGGCAAAACGGGCGTGTCCGTCTTCTGCGGAGTCAAAGCATTTGATAAATAGTGCTTCGTCTCTGTGCATTTGCGGGAAGTAGAACCATTTATGTTGGGAGTTATACGTGACTCCGTATGTCTCACCAACCCGATCGCGGTACACAAGATCGCCAGCTACAAGGTCTGTGGGTACGATACTTTGCGCGTCACACAGTGCTAATGGTGACTCTTGGATTGGTTGTGCGATCGCTCGCCAAACATTGATGATGGCAAATCGTTGTTTTAGTAATGTATCAATATCATCATCATCTATGCCTCGCGCTGCTAGTTCCAAACCGGCGCGAGTATAGCCTGATTTGGCGGTGAAATCGTTGTGTACACGCAAGGCAGGTTCTTTAATATTATTCTCACCTGGCTTTGACTGACTGGCATTACGCAGGGTGTGATCGAATATTACTACCTTCGTTGCACCTGCCACTTCTTTTAACAATTGCTCGGCTTCAGGATAGTAGACGCGGCGTACTTCGTCTTCATCGTAAAAGTTGCGGACATTAGTATTATGTCCAGTAAAGGCGAAACCTTCTCGATCTAACGAGATATTCTCTGAGATAGAACGAGCATTGTAAATTGGCAGTTTATGCGTCTGATAAGTTGCATTTGTGCGAGGAATCCCGACTGGCGGTTCGTAAGTATAGTTAACAGGTTTTTCTGCCGTTGGAATCAGGTAAGTGAGGTTGGCCTCTACGTATGGCAGTTCTGCGGAAATTGGTTTGTCTAGAACTTGGTTATTTAAGCTCATAGGTTATCCCATTTTGGATTTTGGTTAATTAGTTGGTCATGTGTCCTATTTTTGAGATGCACCAACGGGAAGAGGTTCACCGAGAACTTTGGCGAATCTTTGCAAATAGAAGTCCACAGGATTTGCAACTGCTTGAATTGACTGGCGATCGCCTACCAGATTCCACCATGTCTGCAAACGAGGTGTTTCGGCTGGTAGTGTGAATTTGCGGAAGTGTTCTAAGAGTGGTAAACGTTCAAACCAAGGATAGAAGCTGATATCAACTAGGCTAAACTGATCTCCTAATAAGTAATCACCTTTGCCTAATCCTTCTTGTTCAATATATAGAAGTGCTTCTGTGAACTCTTTTCGTCCTTGTTCCTGTTCGGTGCTATCTTTACCACGCAGAAATTTGTTAAAAGCTGGGACAAGGCGAGTATTGGCGTAGTCTATCCAGATGCGAGCGATCGCTTTAGCTGCGGGATCGCGCGGTAACAAAGGTGGTTCTGGAAAAACTTCATCTAGATATTCATTGATAATACCGGACTCGTAAATTTCAACATCCCCATGTTTGATAGCCGGAACTTTACCATAGCGCGAAATCTGCGTGTACCCATCTGGTTTATTTTGTAAGTCAATTTCTATCGGGGTGAAGTCAATACCTTTTTCCAGTAAGACGACGCGAGTACGTTGAGAGAAGGTAGACGCTTTGGCGAAGTATAGTTGTATGTTGCTCATGAAATTTTTTCCTTGTAATCATTGTAGATGCAGACTATTTGAGATTGCACAACTCCAACTAAAGCAATAAGACAAAAGCCAGATGTGTTGATTAGTGCAGTGAAATAATTGACTGGCAGGTATCTATGTCAGTTAAGTGATATATTACAGTTTATCGGTCGGTTTAACGTAGTTTCTATATTATACAGTTTTCCTGAAAATATGTATACCTAATTATTAGTGTAACTAAATAAATATCTAGACATAATCAGGCTTGTCAAAAAGAGGTATTATATGTACTCGAAAGCTGACTCTAATAGGCAAATCCGTCTTGGCTTGCTAGTACCGGCAGGTAACACCACGTTTGAGCCTGACTTTAACTCTGCTTTTTCCAGTCAAGTTACTATTCATAGCCATCGTGTGATTGCTCAACGCTCACACGCATTTGAGAGCTATGAATCAATGGATGACATCAATGAAGAAGCTGTTAAAGAAGTAGAAAAATTAGCTAGAGCCGGGGTACATTTTGGAGCATACGGCTTCACAATAGCAACATTTTACCGAGGGCGAGTTTTTGCCGAACAATTAGAGCAACGGTTGACGCAGGTGCTAGGAGTACCTGTTGTTGTGCCTGCTCTGGCTCTATTAGAAGCCTTGGCATATCTAGAGATTAAGAAAATTTCTGTAGTTACTCCTTATCCAGAATGGAATAACCAAACGCTAAAAACGTTTTTGAGTGAAGCGCCTTTTGAAATAGTGGGGTTTAAGGGTGATGAACGCTCAAAAGAAGTAGCAAAAAAGAATTACCTTTGGCATCAGTTACCCAATGAAGCCGCAACTTTTATCAAAGAGGTATCTCACAAAGATGCAGATGCTATTGTCTTACCCTGTACGGCATGGAGAACATTTGAGGTAATTGAGGAATTAGAAGCAGATTTAAAGATTCCTATAGTTACAGCAAATCAAGCCACAATATGGAGTTTAGCAAGGCGTGCTTCTATTAAATCGGCACTTCGTCCTAGAGGAAAACTGTTTGCTATTTAGTCACAGAAATTTTCATAGATTAAATCCTAAAAATAAGGGTCGCATCTGGCAGCCAAACAACTTGGACACGATAAACTCTGTCCTGTTCAATACGATCGCGTTTGGCTGTGATGTCAACTGTGTTTAATTGAGCATCAATCACCTCAAACCCTTGCTGTTTAGCGGTAGAGGTTATGGCTATTCGACCAAACATGGTATAATATGCACTCTGGGCATAATGCCGCTGTTTTTTTTGCTTTAATACTAAGCATACAAACTTTCTGGTTTGCTAACATTAAGCTTTGCTAACACTATTTCAATGCTGGTGATATGCAAGTCTGCTAAAACTTCATCAAAAAAATTAGTAGAGACGTTGAAATGCAATGTCTCTAAATTTCAAATAGGAAAAAACTGATGATACCAAGTAATAGAGAAAAAGTGCAAAGACACAAGCTAAAGTTTTTTTTTGAACTTCCACCTGCGCTTAAATCTGTAAATTTTTCTTGTTTCGTTATTGGACAAAGCTTATCTTTTTTTGGGTCTTGGATGACTCAAATTGCTTTAGTATGGCTAGTTTATCAACTAACTAATTCGGCTGTACTGGTAGGTATAGCTGGATTTACAAATCAAGCTATGGGCTTAATTATTACACCCGTAGTAGGAGTATTGCTAGATCGCTGGAACTTACGATATGTTCTATTAACTACTCAGCTAGTATCTATTGTGCTATCTTCTACCTTAACCTTTTTAACTCTTAGTAATAACATCAATGTTGCATGGATTATTGCCATAGGCACGCTTCAGGGAATTGTAAAAGCTTTCGATTTACCAGCACGCCAGGTAATTATTCCCAGACTTTTGGATAAGAAATCAGATACTTATAGTGCAATGGCTTCCCATTCATTCTTGATTAATACAGCAAAGTTTGTTAGCCCGATGATTGGGGGTTTACTAATTGCCAGGTCTGGTGCAGCCTCCTGTTTTTTAGTAGACAGTATCAGCTATTTACCATTGGTATCTGCAATCTTAACTATCAAAGTCAACCCAGTTATCAATAATTCCTTGGGTCAAAAGCCACAAATGTGGAAAAATCTTAAAGAAGGGTTTGTTTATGCATACGAATTTTTGCCGATTAAATATTTATTGATATTACAAGTTACTATTTGTTTTATGGGAATGACTCATGTCAATTTAGTGCCGATTTTTGCTCAAGAAGTACTAAAGGGTAACGCTGAAACTATGGGATTTTTGATGACAGCTTCGGCTTTTGGTTCCATACTTTCAGGTATTTATCTCATCTCTAGAAAAAATGTTATGGGACTGGGAAAAATTATAGCAATCTCTGCCGCACTTTTAGGTTTAGGTTTAATAGTTTTTTCTCGCTCAACAAATTTTGAAATTTGTCTTGTATTCATGTTTATCATCGGCATGAATAATACTCTAACCTTGGCTTCAATTAGTAATTTTATGCAATCAATTCTTATTGAGGAAGATAAAAGAGGTAGAGTAACTAGTATATTTACAACTGGTTTTTTAGGAATACTGCCTTTTGGTAATTTATTTTTCGGAGCATTGGCAGGTTACTTTGGCGTTGATAATTCTTTATTATTTGGCGGTGTTTGTTGTATTTTAGGAGCATATTTCTTTAGTAGACAACTGCCCAAAATAAGACAAATAGTGCATCCAATTTATGCAGAGTTGGGCTTAATTACCCAGCCCAATAAAGGCTAATTCCATGTCTACGAGGCCTTACACCTAGTTCTCTCAACTGAACCTTTCAACAACAACCGCCTTTGAGACTCGATCAAAACCCATCGCATCGCGTTTTATCCACAGTCTCAAGCAGAGAATACGACGCTGCGCGCCTGTTTCTCTGGGGCTTTCACGCTCTTGCTAAGTTTATTGTAAAAACCTCTTGATTTTTATCACCGATTGTGAGAAAGTCTGATTTAATGTCTACAAAATACGGTAAACCGATAGATTTACAGGATTATTTAGCCTGACTGGAAACAAGCGGTGGTTTTAGCTGTGCTTTAATCCCGGCAACATCCGATCGGACTGATTACAACTACAAAACTATAACAGCCATGCAATGAAGGCATAATATCGGCATTCAGTGCTGGTATGACTGCCAGGAGAATCATATCAAGTTTGGGTGATTACTTCTAATAAAATCTATCAATGTAGGTTGAGTTTAACGGCAGTAAAACCCAAGATGAACAAGGATGAAATGTTGGGTTCCCCTGCGGGAAGCCCTTCTCTACTAGACGCTGTTCACATTCGGTTCTACGTTCTTCAACCCAACCTACAGATATTATTAAATGTTTAACCGAACCTGATATCACTCCTATGCAAGTTACCTTCCAGTAAAGTAACCCCAGATATCATCACCAAATCTCGTTAGATTAGCCTGTTTCTCTAGAGGTGGGCATTTTGTGTGTGGCTCGTTGTTCTAGTTTTCAGATGGTCATGTATTCACTTATGACTAAATTTTTGCATTATTTTTTCTAGTGGAGAACATCTCATGCAATTAGATCCAAATTCTCATCAAGGTTCCGAGCAAGATACTCAGGTTAATAGTGAAGATAAACTGAAACAACCCCGTGTAGCTAGCAAACGTTTTTTTGGTAGTCGCGGCAGCAGACGTTTATTTCTCGGTCGCGCCGGTTTGTTTAGTGCAGCTAGTGTTGTGGCAGGGGTTTTCAGCTCATCCTTTTCCTTGAAGAAAGGAGGAAATGTTGTCCAGGCCCAAAGACCTGGTGCAAGGTTTAACTATAGCAACTTACGTAATAGAGCTTTTCAAGTACGTACAAGAGCAGCCAAGGTTAATTCGGATATTCCTATTCCTCCTCATCCCACCAATGGAGATGAGGCGAAGTATGCTAACAAAATTGCGACGGATACACGAGGATTACCCCATAACAAGCTGGGCGAAGTGAATCTGAAGGCTTATCAATCTTTTATTAATGCGTTGAACTCCGATGATCCCAATGAGTATGAAAAGATCATCCTGGGTGGCAAACGGAAGTTGGTACAACCGCTCGGTCCATTAGCGGTTAGCTTGAGTGGGCTGAGTCCGAGCCAATTGACAATTCCAGTGCCACCTACCCTTGATAGTGCAGAGCAGGCGGCTGAATTCCTCGAAATTGCTTGGCAACAACTGTTACAGGATATACCCTTTAGCGAGTTCCGCAATAATACAACTAACCCGCTAATTCTGGCAGCAGTTCAGGATCTGAATCGGTTGTCAGCATTCAAAGGGCCTAAACAGAACGGACGAGTTACACCCGAACTCCTATTTCGAGGCACCGCGATTTACGTTAATGCCTCTGGTGGAACGACTTACTACACGTTACCAGGGGTAGATGTGGGGCCATACGTCTCCCAGTTTTTACTGCGTCCTGTACCCGCAGGAACACAGAGTTATGTTCAGCTTAACCGTGTTCCCCTAGCTATTCCCGAAAACAGTTTTCAAACCAACTATAACGAGTGGTTGCTGGTGCAAAATGGTGGCGATTCTGGTCGAACGATTAAGTTTGACTCAACCCCTCGCTACTTTATCAACGGGCGCGACCAGTCAGAGATTGCCCACACGCCACCACCCGTCTATGCAAATGCTGCTCTAATTCTACTCGCCAAGCCAGCCATTGATAACCTCCTAGCTGGTGGCGTTGGCTCACCTTACAATCCCGGTAATCCTTATAACAACTCGAAGACCCAAGCGGGTGGTACTGCGACATTTGGTCCAGGGTATTCACAATCTCTCATCGCTTGGGTTGCTCCACATGCAATCAGAGCGGCTTATTGGCAGAAGTACTATGTTCACCGTCGTCTGCGAGCAGAGGCTTATGGTGGGTTGGTTCACAACAACAAGGTGAATAAAACAAACTATCCGATTCACCCCGATGTTTTTAACTCAGAAGTACTAGACCGCTTTTTCAGCAAAAACAAATCCTATCTGCTACCGCAAGCTTTTCCTGAAGGGGCACCATTCCACTCTTCTTATCCAGGGGGCGCTTCGGTGTCCGCAGGTGCCAGTGTCACGATTTTGAAAGCACTATTTGATGAGAGTTATGTGATTCCGAATCCGGTGGTACCCGATCCCAAAGATCCCACCAAGTTGATTCCCTATCAAGGCCCAGTGCTGACCGTGGGCGGCGAATTGAACAAACTGGCGGCAAATATTGGCTTGGGTCGTGATAGTGCTGGGATTCACTGGCGCACAGATGCAGCAGCGTCGTTGGCCCTTGGCGAAGCGATCGCCATCAGCATTCTCAGAGATGAAAAGCTAACGTTCCGCGAAAAATTTGCAGGTTTCACCTTCACCAAGTTTGATGGTACAAAAATCACAGTTTAAGGCTTTAACAGTTTGGAAAATATAGAGACACGATATTTCGCGTCTCTACATTTACTTAAATCCTATTTAGTTTCAGAGTTCTACAATGTCTGATCTTCGGAGATTTTTCTCTCGATGCCTGCGGCGGGCTGCGCCTACGCGATCTATGTTATTGAGCATAGCGGTAGCGATAGCTTTGCTAACGTCTTCGACGAACGCGTTCTTTATATCTACAACACAAGCACTCAATCCCAAAAATATAGTATCAGCAAAAGAAGCATCGCCGGACATAGAACTAGCTAAGAAATTAGGGAAAGAAATTATTGCTGCTTGTCCCGTTGTCTCTGATACTAAAAATTTAGCTGCCTTCAACTCATGCGCTGACAAACTCACTAAGCTAACAACTCTCCGCAAAACCATGAATGCACCCTTCTTGTGGGGCGCTCAAAGCAAAGTCGGTAATTACAATCTCAAAGATAATCAAACAACTGTATTTGATCCATTGGTTTGGCGTCGCATATACCTAGCCACTTTTATGTTCAAAGGTGAACCAAAAGTTGAACAGGTAAACAATTTAATTGTGATTCACCTTCCCATTCAGTTCCGCAATCAGCTTGATATTGGTGCTTATCCTTATCCTTTTTGGCACTCATCGAAAAAGTGGAATTCTTACCAGCAAAGTACTGAATTACTTCTGTTTCTAGAACAGAAAAAGCTCAAAGGGGCGCTACGTTCAGCTGTGGTTGACTCACAAAGACCAGTAGTAAATCATGTATGGGATGGTAACTGGGTTTGGAATGATGCTCATGGCAAAAAGCAACCTTATGTAACACTATATACCCGTTTGTTTTCTCCATCAAACCCACACGTTGCTAAAGTTGATGCTGCTTATCGTGCATTTGAAGTTAATCTACGTCAACACGCTTGTATTGTTTGCCATAGTCCAGATAACGCAGCGAAGCAGAATCCTTTATTATTGCTGAGTTATCCAAATCAAGCGCTCTCTTTACGACACGAAACGGTGCGCCAAATTAAAGAAAAACGAATGCCGCCTCCGACTGGTATCGTTAACGAGCAAGAACGACAAAAACTGCTTGAACTCGCCCAAACATTTGCCCAAGCAGGCGACCAAGCCCTAGCTTACGAAGGAGAAAAAATAACTTCTTCTCAAGTTCATTCAAACAACTGATGATTGAAAATAATATAAGTTTTAAGAAAAGTTGAATCTTATTGATGAACTACAGGCATTCAATTAAAAGTAACAAAATTGAGAATATTAGGGATGGAAAAATATATTGTTTTCTCACACTAATATTCATTCAGGGAATAGCGATCGCACTCTTATTCATTAATACAACCGCATTGGCAGCCACAGTCAATCCCTGTCCCCAAGGTATGGCGATGATTTCAGGAGGAGCGTTCAAAATGGGGTCTGATAATTCCAGTTTTGTGGAGGAGCGATCGCCTAGAGACGTAACGGTGACTAACTTCTGTATTGATAAATATGAGTTAACAAATTCACAATTTGGTGAATTTGTCAAATCTACAGGATATGTAACAGTTGCAGAGCGTCCCTTATCTCAAGAACAGTTTCCCGATTTACCCGATGAGCAGCGATTACCGGGTTCCTTAGTATTTGAGATGGCAAAACCGGGTGTCAAGCAAGTTTCCTTTCTGAGTTGGTGGCATTGGACTACTGGCGCGAATTGGCAACATCCCTTTGGGGCAGACAGTGCGTTGGCGCAGCCCGCCG
Organism: Nostoc punctiforme NIES-2108; assembly: GCA_003326195.1. Classification (GTDB taxonomy): domain Bacteria; phylum Cyanobacteriota; class Cyanobacteriia; order Cyanobacteriales; family Nostocaceae; genus Nostoc; species Nostoc punctiforme_A. Next base: position 144,345 of record LXQE01000147.1, on the reverse strand, counting down.
CAGGCATCGCTAGCAAAGCCAACTACCCAGTTGTTCACATAGCTTACGAAGATGCTTTAGCCTATGCCAAATGGTCAGGAAAATCCCTACCCACCGAAGCCCAATGGGAATACGCCGCCCGTGGTGGCTTGGATGGTGCAACATACACTTGGGGCAATGAATATTCTGAACATAGAGCCAACACTTGGCAAGGAATTTTTCCCTTTTTCAACACCAAAGCCGATGGTCACTTGGGCATTGCTCCCGTCGGTTCTTTTGCACCCAATGGTTATGGACTCTATGACATGACCGGCAATGTGTGGGAATGGACTAGTGATTTATTTCAAATCGGACGCGATCGCAAATCCGATCAAATTAATCCTATTGCCTTAAATCAAGGCTTTGATCCCAAACAGCCCGATGAATCAGAGTTACACGTGATCAAGGGGGGATCGTATCTCTGCGCTCCCAATTACTGTAGCCGCTTCCGTCCGGCGGCGCGGGAGTCAGAATCACCCGATACGGGAACTACTCATATCGGGTTTCGGCTAGTTAAAAATTTGCCTTCCAGCACACTACCTATAAATTCAAAATCCCAAATCTAAAATTGTATGACTGATCCTCACAAGAGAGATTCTTTGTATGTATCTCTGAAGTTAACTTCTGGTGCGTTCGCGCAGCGTCTCCGTTCGCGCAGCGTCTCCGATAGGAGAAGGAGAATCGCATTTTTGACAGCCCTAACGCTAATATTTTCTAGCCTCTTACCTCTACCTGCTTGGGCGGACTATGGCGACAAATTGCCATTACCCCAACCATCTTTTCAAGGCAAAATTGGCATTACTTACAAAGAATCCGAACCAGACTTCCCCAAACCCATTAAGGCTCCAGAAAATGCACCAAACATTTTGCTGGTGTTGCTTGATGATGTCGGTTTTGGACAAACCAGCACCTTTGGCGGTCTAATCGATACGCCTAATTTAGACCGTCTAGCAGAAAGGGGATTGCGTTATAACCAATTCCACACTACAGCACTCTGCTCTCCTACCAGAGCCGCATTGCTCACGGGACGCAATCACCATTCTGTGAATACAGGTGTGGTTGAGGAGTTAGCCACAGGCTATCCAGGTTATACAGCGATTTTACCTAGAAGTGCGGCAACGATCGCTGAAGTATTGCGAGACTATGGATATAACACAGCGGCCTTTGGCAAATGGCACAATACCCCAGACTATGAAACTAGTGCAGCAGGCCCATTCGATCGCTGGCCGACAGGTTTAGGTTTTGAGTACTTCTATGGATTTCTGGGCGGTGATACCAATCAATGGAGTCCAGCCTTGGTGGAAAATACCCAACATATTCAGAAACCAAATCGCCCTGATTATCACCTCACCCCCGATCTAGCAGACCATGCAATTAAGTGGATTCGTACTCAACAAGCGATCGCTCCTGATAAACCCTTCTTTACCTACTTTGCCACTGGCGCTACCCATGCCCCACACCATGCGCCCAAAGAATGGATCGACAAGTATAAGGGTAAATTCGATCGAGGTTGGGATAAATTACGCGAAGACATCTTTGCTCGTCAGCTAGCCTTGGGTGTAATTCCCGCCGATACTAAGCTGACTCCTCGCCCAGCAGAACTCCCAGCTTGGGATTCCCTCACTCCCACCGAACAGAAAGTTTATGCGCGTCAGGCGGAAGTATTTGCAGGTTTCCTCAGTCATACCGATGCACAAATTGGTAGAGTCATTGATGCGATCGACCAACTGGGTGAATTGGATAACACCTTAGTCTTTTTCATCGCCGGTGATAATGGTGCGAGTGCTGAAGGCGGTTTAACAGGTAGTATCAATGAATTAAAAGTCTTTAATGGCGTAGCAGAAAATCCTCAAGAAGTTCTCGCGGCTTTAGATGATTTAGGCGGGCCAAAAACCTTCAATCATTTTCATGCAGCTTGGGCTTGGGCAGTGGATAGCCCCTTTCAATGGACAAAACAAATTGCTTCTCACTTCGGCGGAACCCGCAATGGTTTAGTTGTGGCTTGGGGCGATGCCTCCGGCGGGCTTCGCCAACGCATCAAAAATCGTGGTGGACTGCGGAGCCAATTTCATCATGTAATTGATATTGCGCCTACAATTCTAGAAGCTGTGGGGATTGAAGAACCAGAGGTAGTCAACGGTGTAAAACAACAACCTATCGAAGGTACTAGCCTTGTCTATAGCTTTGATGATCCTGCTGTACCATCCCATCACAAAACCCAGTATTTTGAGATGTTTGGCAATCGTGGCATTTACGATCGAGGTTGGGTAGCAGCTGCCCGTCATGGACGCTTACCTTGGGAGCGTGTGTCCAAAACTACCTTCGATGAAGATAATTGGGAACTATACGATATTACCAAAGACTTCAGTGAAGCCAACGATTTAGCCAAGCAGAACCCTGAGAAGTTAGCGCAACTACAAAATCTATTTCTGAAGGAAGCAGAGAAATACAAAGTTCTGCCCTTGGACGATCGCTTACTTCAAAGGTTTGATGTCAAAATCCGTTCCAACCTAATCACAGGACGCAATAGCTTTACTTATTACACATCTGTTGCAGGCATTCCCGAAGGTAGCGCTCCCAATATTAAGAATCGCTCCTTTAGCATCACTGCCGATGTGGATGCTGCCAAAGATGGTACTGAAGGCGTTTTAGTTACCCAAGGCGGACGTTTTGCGGGTTGGAGTTTCTTCTTGCAAGAAGGTAAACCCACCTTTGCTTACAACTTGTTAAATAGCGATCGCACAATTATTCAATCTTCCCAACCAATTGCGATCGGTAAATCCCAAATCAAATTTGACTTTACTTATGACGGTGGCGCTCCGGGATCTGGTGGTACTGGTAAGCTCTCGGTCAACGATCAACAGGTTGCCGAAGGCCGCATTGATAAAACCATAGGCTACCGATTTGGTTTAGATGAAACCTTTGATGTTGGTCAAGATACTGGCACACCTGCGGTAGATACTTACCAAACACCCTTTGCATTCACCGGCAACTTACAGCAAGTCACCCTGGAATTGAAGTAATAGCGACTGGGCATTGGGCATTGGGCATTGGTTATTCTCCTTATCTCCCTTATCTCCCCCTGCTCCCTGCTCCCCTGCCCCTCCGCAACTCTGCGTAGAAAAAAAATTATGAACGAAATCTTGTCACTAATCGATAAACTCGCACTTTTCACATTTATCGTGTTCACCATGCTGGGTGCAGGTTTAAGTCTCACCGTACAACAGATTTGGGAACCACTCCGCAACCCCTGCTTAGTTATCTCATCGCTGCTGACAAATTTTGTGCTAGTACCGCTTTTTGTATATTTGTTACTGCAAGTAGTACATTTAAGCGAACCACTCAGAGATGGCTTACTGATTATGGCAGTAGCATCAGGGCCTCCAGCACTACCTAAACTTGCCCACATAGTCAAAGGCAATATAGCTTTCTCGGTGGGATTAATGATGTTGCTAATGCTGGGCACAATTTTTTATATGCCGATTGTATTACCCTTAGTGGTGGAAGGTGTGCAAATTAACTCCTGGGACATTGCTAAACCCTTATTGTTAATGATGGTTAGCCCATTGATCGTTGGTTTATTCATCAAAGCAAAATTCAGTGCGATCGCGCCCACTATCCAGCCGATTTTGTTCAAATTATCTAATGCTGGATTGCTTTTAGGTCTAGTAGTCAGGCTAATAGTTCACACTAACGATATCATTGGCTTATTACAAACAGGTGCAATTTTCGTTTGTGCCGTTTTCATAGTCTTCTCCTTTAGCGTGGGTTATCTTTTGGGCGGCCCTGGTATCGATACCCAACGAGTGCTAGGAGTTGGAACAGCTCAACGTAATTTTGCCGCAGCATTGTTAGTAGCTACAAGTAATTTTGAAGATCCCAGCGTCGTGAGCATCATCATGGTGACGAGTATTTTAATGATGATCGTAGTTCTGATCGCCGGGCCAAAGTTCATAGAGCTAGACCAAGGAATGGGTGTAGAGATAGAGCAGGTAGAGGGTTAAGTTAAAAAGTCAGGAGGTTGACTGAATAGCTAACTCTATCAGAGCTAATTTGTAAACTTAAGTAAAGTGCTTGTCTTGTTAGGACAGGCTTAATAATCGCTTCTAAAGTGGGAAATATATGAAAATCGACTTCGACAGAATGACCAAACCCTTTAAGTGCGAGTACAATTTGTTTGATTAATTAGGAGATATATCATGGGTGAATCCAAACGTAGAAAACAGCAAGATCCCAACTACGGGAAAGTTAAAAATCCTATCAAAAAGCTCATGAAAATTGTTTGCCCATTTTTTGAGGATTACAATAATTTTTCTCATCTCGATGATGATACTATATCGTTGATGATAGCTAAGGAAGGTTACAAAGAAACGGGATTGAAAGGAATAATTTTAAAAGGATATTTAGCCGAACATTTAGTAAAAGATTATCCGCCTGAATATGAAATGATAGAAGGTTTCAAGCAACACGGAAATATTTATGTCACTTCAACATTAGCTTTAAGTTATTTAGAGAATGCTATAAATAAAGAGGAAAATCTCAAAAATTTCGATGCCTATAAACCATTAAATGAATTTATTCGGATTGAAAGCGACTCTAAAGAGTACCAAATAGATTTGATATCAGTATTACAAACTCCTTAGAAAGTAGCTAGTAGTTAACTGTGTTTATATTTAGGGACTTCCAGTTAAAAAATATCCAATCGTAGGGGCATAAAACCTTGCGCCTCTACAAATCTAGAAATAATTTGGGATAATTTAGGACTAGCCCTTTCAAGGTGACTCGTAAAATCTCTGTTTTTCTCTCTGCGCTCTCTGTGCCTCTGCGGTTTAAAAGTAATTTATTTAACCACAGAGACCCAGAGAACACAGAGTTAAGAGATTAAAGAGGAATTTTTTGAGCAAAATTTTTACTCACCTTGAAAGGGCTAGTTCTATAATTTATTTTTTGCAAGTCCCTAATTGCGATCCGTCAAGGGTATGAACAAGGAGAAATTGAGGGTATGACAAATGTTGCATTGATTGTTGGGGCTGGTAGTGGACTCAGTGCCTCACTAGCCCGTTTATTGGCAAAAGAAGGCTTTACTATTGCTTTAGCAGCGCGACAAATTGATAAGCTCAAAGCATTGTCTGATGAAATTGGAGCCGTTAATTTTACTGCTGATGCTTCTCAACTAGATGAAGTTGAACAACTATTTACAGATGTCGAACAAAAACTAGGAGTACCAACATTGGTTGTGTATAATCCTAGCTGGCGCGTTCGGGGTTCATTTGTGGAACTTGACCCCGCCGATGTTGCCAAAACAATAGAAATTACTGCGTATGGTGGCTTTTTAGTAGCACAAGCGGCGGCAAAACGTCAGTTAGCTGTGGGTGGAGGAGCGATCTTTTTTACAGGTGCTTCCGCCAGTGTTAAGGGTTATCCTCAGTCTGCACCGTTTGCAATGGGTAAATTTGCTTTACGGGGTTTGGCTCAAAGCATTGCCCGTGAATTGGCTCCTCAGAATATCCATGTGGCGCATTTTGTGATTGATGGAGGAATTCGTTCTGCTACCCGGATAGAAACAGACGATCGCCCAGATAGTTTACTCGATCCAGATGCGATCGCTCAAACTTATCTCAGCATTCTCCGCCAACCTCGCAATGCTTGGACTTGGGAAGTGGAATTGCGACCTTGGGTAGAAAAATTTTGATTTTCACTCTGCTCTAGATATACATAGCAAAGTAATCATTGTAGATTTCTGTATTAGTCATGACTGTGAGTTCTATTTGTTTTTGTTCTTCATCTGTTGCCGAACTCGTAGCCGGGTCTAAGCTTTCTTGGGGGATAAAATCACCACAGTATTCATTCGCAGGTACTGTTGCATTCATCTTCTGGGGATAACTTAATTTGAGATTATTCATGATGGTAATGAATTGACTACGGCTGCGATAGCAAAGCTCTCCGTAGGAATCGCTAAATCTGGGATTAAGTCGCTTTTCTTCGCCAATAGTGGAAACTGTGCGTCCTTTATAGTCATGGGCAGGATATACCCAAGTATCATCTGGCAAGGTGAATAAGCGTTGTGTCACCACATCGTATAAAGTTCCAGGATCGCCCCCCTGAAAATCTGTGCGTCCACAACCACGAATAAATAAGGCATCACCAGTTAACAGATGGGTTTTGTTTACCAAATATGCTATGTGACTGGCGCTGTGTCCTGGTGTGAAAATTGTTTCGATGATTACCGATCCTACCTCTAGGATTTCACCACCGACAAGGGAGCGATCGGCTTTTGTCACAGCAGTATTCTGGGGAACAATCACTTGACAGCCTGTTTGTTGCCTAAGTTTGCCTGCCCCTGTAATGTGATCGGCATGGAGGTGAGTTTCTAGACAGTAGCGTAGCTTTAATCCCAGCTCATTCAAAGATTCCAAATCGCGGTCAACTTGCTCTAATACAGGATCGACTAGAACAGCATCTCCTGTCTGCCGATCGCCAATTAAATAAGTGTAACTACTCGTTGCAGGGTCAAAAAATTGCCGAAATAGGAAAGTTGACTGCGGTATCTCTGCACTGCGCTCGCTTAACAAAGGCATCGTCGGAATAGTCCGCACACGCACTGGTAGCGACTGCAACAACGCTTTAGATAATTCTTGCGCCTGTCCCCGTAATTCTGGTACAGCAATAGTTTCCCACAAGTCACCCTTGCGGGGAGTTCCCAAGGTATAAAACAGCGTCGAAACGTTACCGTCTGCTGCATATAAAGCACCGTGGGTATCTGTATCTAACCCTAAACCGATGGCGTTGGGGCGAATTAATTTCTGCGATCGCAAATTAGTAATCAGAGGATGAGGCGAGCGACGGTAATCTGCTGCTACCCCTGTACAATTCACCACACGGCTGACGTACAAGATATGATTAGTTTGGGTTTTGCGCTGGCAGACGGTAACAGCTACACCGTCCGGCAAAGCTTGATACTCCCGAATCCGTCCGGCGGTAATGGTGAGTTGAGCAGAATCCAGCATTTCAGTGACAACATCCGCAACCCTTGGGGCAATGCGGTGACGATGCACATCCCAATAGGGTGTTAGATGACGCAAAAAACGTTGCTGTTCTTCAGTCGGTAGTTTTTGCCAGATTTTCTGATTTATGGGACGCAGAGAATCAATTACTGCCCGCCAGTCGTAGCCTTGGGCAGTCGCAATTTCCACCTCGGCACGTAGCCGACGTAACCAGTCGCGTACACTTTTTGGTGAATTTTCTGGCGTCAAGAAGCAGGGATAAGGTTGAGCCGCTTGATGTTTTAGGGGAAATAAGCCTCGTCGGGACACAGCATAAATTTTACCTCTATGCTGGCGATCGCTCAGAGATAAAACCATATCCACCATCGTCAGTCCTGTACCAATTAGCAACACAGGTGCATCAGCATCAAGGTCTGCTAGGGCATCGGCTGACCAAGCATTCCGCAGATAATCATCATTACTGTTGGGGTTTTGAATGGCGGGAGGTGCAGAAGGTGAATTCCCCAATGCCAACACAACTCTATCTGCGACAAAACAGCGACCACTACGCAGAGAAATCATTGCGCCTTTTTCTTCAGGCTGTACGCCTACCACTTCATCGGTCAAGCGTTCTAGTCGCACATCACTAGGTGTTGTGGCTTCTGCTTCTGCTAAAACCGATTGAATGTATAAACCATAGACCTTACGAGGTATGAAGGTACTGGCATTGACTTCTTCTGAAAAAAATGCTGTTAACTCATCGCGGTTGTGCTGAAGCCAACGTAACAAATGCCCTGAATCGTGGGCAAATGCACTCATGTTGCCTGCCGATACATTCAGCAAATGACAGTTGGTATCTGTGCTGTAGGCAATTCCCTTGCCAATTTGATCGCTACGCTCAATCAGCTTAATGGTGAGGGGTTGACTGGCAGTTTTCAATAAATGGGTAGCGACTAGAGAACCACTAAAACCTCCGCCAACAATAGCGATCGTGGTTGGAGTATGGGCAGTTAAAAAACTAGGGTTCATGGCGGTCTTAGTTAGAATCAATAGTTACACTGATTTCATCGAGTCTCTTTACTGGGACTCAATGCTTTTCCAACCCAGATGTAAGAATTAAGATTTGATTTTTTATTAATTCTTATAATACCTGTTTTCAGGCATTAAATGCATCTAATCGATAAATTAACCGTAGTTTTTGGTTATACAGTAATCATCAAGGGCGATCGTTGAAACTTGGCGTATGGGTGTATCTCCTGAAGAAATTCCCCGAGGTTTACCTCATCTAAGCTTGGCACAAGTGTTTGATGCATTGAGTTATTACAGCGATCATCAAGATGAAATTAATGCTTATATTGAACGTAACCGAATCCTTGGGGACTTCCAAATAAAAAAAACACTCAACTACCTAACCTAAAAAATCTCTCAAACTCTCATTTCTCCGTGTCCTCTGTGTCTCTGTGGTTAGTTTATTTGAATAATTTATTTTTTGGAAGTCCCTTGATGAATTGATTGATCCGTTAGTGCGAGATTTATGAGTAACTTGTTCATTCGCTTATCGCAATCTTTTTCTCAGCCACCAAACCACAAAACCAACAATTATTCCAACCATCAGGCTGGCACTGAAAGGGTAGTCGCACAATAAGTGAACGTTACCTTTAATAAATTTATCTTGACACTCTTTTGCAGGGTCTTTTAGTAGAGATACGGTTGCTATCCCAGCACCAGCAACAGCTACAAGCTCTTGAAAGTTACGCTCTCGTTCAGATTTTTCAACTTCTATGCGGCTGCGAGTAGCGTTAATTGTATCTTCTAAAAGTTGCAAGCCAAGCTGCATATTTTCGATATCTTTGGTAATTTGTGGTAAATATTTTTTGTTGGCTAGTTCGCTAAATTTTTCTAAAAAATCTAACTTATTGTTTCCGCCTGTTTTTTCTTTAATCAAAGCCAAGCGTGTTTGATAATTAGATAAATTAATTTCAATAATTTGTTTTTGGAAAGAGAGGTTTAGTAAGTCGATTGTGTATTGCTGAAGAATGTTATCAACGTTATTTAAAATTTTGCGAGAAGTAACAAGGTTTTGCCTTTCTTGTAAATAGTTAATTTGGTTGGTGATTTTTCTATTTTCTTCTATTTTTTTATAATGATTTAGCAGAGATTCTTTGACTAAACGACTTTGCCAATAAGCCCACAAAATCTTACTGCGATAACAAAATAAACCCATCCAATCTTTATAAAATTCCGCCGCTTGCTCTGCACTTTCTCGATTATTATAAATGGTAATAATCACATGATGCTCATTACTATTTAGAGGAGTTGTTACGTTTATTAAGCTCTGATTTACATATTGCGATCGCCCTACTTCAAAAACTGTTCCGTCTAAAAAAGTACCTTTTTCTGGTTGCCAAGAAATATCTTTAAATAAAGCATGATAGCACTCTTTGGCAATATCTTCATGGTTCTGAGATGAGTTTTCTGGTAGCCAACCAGAAAGCAGCCAGGTTTTTCCAATTATTTCCAGTTCTTTATTTACTTTTTCTTCTATTTCAGTTTTTAAGATTGCAAAAGACTTAGCTGGTTGAGTTTCGGTTTGATTATTAATCGAACAATCAATTTGTAAGCCATAAGTGTCATTTAATCTAACAGGATAATAGTATCCTTCTAAATTTTTATTATTAGAAATAAAGTTAATTTGAGGAGGATTGGTAATTTCTAAATACTCGGTTTCAATATCAGGATCGTAGAATTGAGTATTGGAGGGAAATTGCTCTAAAAAAGCTGCTTGGTTTTTTGTGTTTCTGCGTCAGTTGTGTTTAAAGAAGTTTTTAAAGCATATAAAAACAAATCGAGTGTAGGATAGATTAAATCGCTCATCACAAGGGCAAAATTAATTTGATTGATTGGATTGAGATAAAAATTGTTTCCATTTTTCTAAAAATTTGATTTGTTTCACGGTTTCTTCTGGTTGAGAAGAACTACCAACAATGACTACAACATTATTGATTTGGCCTTCGTAACCGATAGCTTCATATTTGGGTTTAAAGCCTCTAGTTATTGTGAACTTTTCAAAAGTATTGAGCCTACTAATTTCTGCTTCAGTCGGAAGTAAATCATCAGGAATTTCTTCTAGATTATCTAATTTAGATTTATACAATTGATAATACTGATTTAACTCAGGATTAGGGGTAATTATTTCTAATAAAAGTCCTTTAATATAGTCTTCCCAAGCTTTGGGTTGGGTGTCTAATTGCTTGGCAACTTCTTTTAAATTCTGTTTTTCTTGTTCTCCAAGGGCGGTTTTTAAGTCTTGAAACGCCAAGATAAAAGCGATGATAGTATTGTCAGCCTTTGTATTCATAGGTTTTTGTACCAAACTCACTACGAATAGTATAAACGTAATTTCAGTGAGATAATTACAGCATATATTTCATGTTCAGTTTTGATTTTCTATGTCTAAAAAGAATAATTTATTAAAATTAATGTTGTTTATTATACCTTTTAACTGGGTAAATGAATCTAGTTTATTGCACTGGATTTTAGTGATTTTTCATACAACCTAAACGAATGCTGTGGACAGATTTTGCCTACAGTTTAACCAAAAAGTTATCAGAGTCAGTCAGGTAAGAAATAATGGCATCGGAATGGGCTGCTCAAGTTATTGGAATTAATTATTACCCAGAGTACACCACTCTAAAGCCGCTAACAGCAGCAGCAGAGGATGCAGAGAAAATTGCCCAACAATTAGAACTATACGGTTATAGACCTTTTCGCGCTCAGTGTTTACCTAGAACTTTAAACCCGAAGGGAGAAAGTAAAATTGACCGCCAAGGGGCGGTAAAGGTGCAAGAATTGAGAGAAGCGATCGCTAATCTTTTCAATCCTCCCGATCCTAACCCCACGCCAGAAACAGCGTTATTCTTCTTTTCAGGACATGGGTGGTGCAAAACTGTAGCGGGCAAAGAAGAAGTATTTCTAGCTACCAGTGATGTTTTACCGGAAGCAGAAATTTATGGTATAACCTTAAGTTGGTTGGGTGAGCAGTTGCAAAGAAGTCAGGCTAAACGAGTTGTTGTTTGGCTAGATTGCTGCTATAGCGGTGAATTGTTAAAATTTATTCCCGCAGATAAAGACTACTGTTTAATTACTGCAACCCGTTCTTACGAAACTGGAGTGGAAATTCCCCACGCGCAGGGGTTGTTGACGCAGACTTTACTTGCAGGATTGAACCCGGAAAATGACCCAGATGGGATCATCAATAGCCACAAGTTGGCAGATTTCATTATCAGCCGAATGCCGAATACAGTCCAGCGTCCGTTAATTGCCAATTCGCCACGCGCAATTCTGCTGACAACTAAGTTTTCGCAAAAAAGCTTTCAGGATAAGTGTCCTTATCGTTCCCTGTCGTATTTTAGCGAGACAAAGGAAGATGCTGAGGTTTTTTATGGGCGGAGTGCGTTAACTGGGCAGTTGATTAAACAGGTAAGAAATAAGCATCGCCTCATTGCTGTATTGGGCGGTTCCGGTAGTGGGAAATCATCTTTGTTACGGGCTGGGTTATTCTACCAACTTAAGTTAGGACAAGAAATTCCAGGGAGCGATCGCTGGACTTATATTACTCCCTTTACGCCTAAAGAATCTCCTGTTAACAGTTTACAGGAGGCTTTTGCAGTTTCCTTGCCAAGCTATGGTGTAGAGACAAGTCAAATTACCCCCCTTAATCCCCCCTTGCAAAGGGGGGAGACTGGAAAATCTAACTCCCTCCCCTTGGAAAGCTATGGTGTAGAGACAAGTCAAATTACCCCCCTTAATCCCCCCTTGCAAAGGGGGGAGACTGGAAAATCTAACTCCCTCCCCTTTGCAAGGGGAGGGTTGGGGAGGGGTAATTTTACCCATGTCATCGGCGAGAGGTTAAAAGCATTAAACACACCAGTTATCTTGATTATCGACCAGTTTGAAGAATGCTTTACTATGTGCGATGACAGCCAGCGCCAAGAATTCTTTGACTGTTTGCGGGAATTAATTGACTGTACAGATAACCTCTATATTTTCATTGGGATGCGATCGGATTTTCGGGGGAGATGGCGAGAATATCCCGAATTTGCCAGCAGAATTAATAAACCTTACATCAACATCGAACACTTAAGCCGTGAGGAAATTGAAGAAGCGATTACTAAACCGGCTGATTGGGTAGGATTAGGCATAGAGGGAAGGTTAAAACAGCAACTAATTAATGATGTTGAGGATTACCCCGGAAGTTTGCCGTTGCTGCAATATACCTTAACTGAGTTGTGGCGTGAGTCGAGAAATCAAGGCGATGAGGTTCTCAGCCTGAAAACTTATGAGGATTTAGGTGGGGTGGAAGGAACGCTACAAAAACGCGCTGATGCAGTTTACGAAAGTCTTTCACCAACAGAAAAAACTGTGGCGCGGCGGATTTTTCTGGAATTGACGCAAATGGGAGAAACCACAGATGTCAGGCGGCGCGTGCGTTTACGCGAGTTGCTTAATTCTCATCATTCTTTGGAACTTTTGCAACAGGTGAGCGAGAAGTTAGCCGATAAAGATGCACGATTAATTACAAAGACGGATGAGCCGAATTCTCAGGATGTAATTTTAGATGTTGTCCACGAAGCCTTAATCCGCCATTGGCAGATGTTGCGGGAGTGGAAAGAGGAATATAAGTTGGGAATAGTCATTGAGCGACAGATTGAAGCGGAAGCGGAAGAATGGAAGAGGAATGAGAAAAAGCCAGGGTTTCTCAGAAAAGATGACAGATTAGCAGTAGCAGAAGCATATTTAGCTAGATTCAGCGATTGGCAAATGCTGAATGGGGTAGCCGAGGAGTACATTCAGGAGAGTCAACAACTGCGAAATAGGCTTGAGCGAGAAGAGAAAGAACGCCAACAAGAAAAGTTAGCAGCAGCACGGCGGCAAAATCGAGTTGTCACCATATTTAGTGTTGGGTTAACTGGAGTAGCTATCTTTGCGGGTTATCAATGGTATGATGCCCAAAACAAAACCAAGGAAGTAGCACAACAAAGTGCTATTGTTCTGGCTCAAAACTCTGAAACTTCCTTACTTTCTAATAGGCAACTTGAGGCTGCGGTTGCAGCTCTACAGTCAGGTAGACAAACTTCAGGTAGACCACTTAAGGATGCCAATTTAGAACAAACAGCTAACCAGCAAGCTGTAGTGGCACTTAAGCGAGCAATTTACAATATTCAGGAGCGAAACCGCTTGGAAGGGCATAGCGATGGAGTCATTAGCGTAGCATTTAGCCACGATGGCAAGACCATCGCTTCTGCTAGTGCGGACAACACCGTCAAACTCTGGGATGCGGCTACAGGTAAACCCATCTCTACCCTCAATGGGCATAGCGATGGGGTCATTAACGTAGCATTTAGCCCCAATGGCAAGACCATCGCTTCTGCTAGTGCGGACAACACCGTCAAACTCTGGGATGCGGCTACAGGTAAACCCATCTCCACGCTCAACAGGCATAGCTCTGCGGTCTATAGCGTAGCATTTAGCCCCGATGGCAAAACCATCGCTTCTGCTAGTGGTGACAAGAGCGTCAAACTCTGGGATGCAGCTACAGGTAAACCCATCTCCACTTTCAACGGGCATAGCTCTACAGTCTATAGCGTAGCATTTAGCCCCGATGGCAAGACCATCGCTTCTGCTAGTTATGACAAGAGCGTCAAACTCTGGGATGCAGCTACAGGTAAACCCATCTCCACCCTCAATGGGCATAACTCTGCGGTCATTAGCGTAGCATTTAGCCACGATGGCAAGACCATTGCTTCTGCTAGTGGTGACAAGAGCGTCAAAATCTGGGATGCGGCTACAGGTAAACCCATCTCCACCCTCAATGGGCATAGCTCTGCGGTCATTAGCGTAGCATTTAGCCCCGATGACCAGACCATTGCTTCTGCTAGTGCGGACAACACCGTGAAACTTTGGGACGCGGCTACAGGTAAAGAAATCACCACCTTCAACGGGCATAGCTCTGCGGTCGATAGCGTAGCATTTAGCCCCGATGGCAAGACCATCGCTTCTGCTAGTGCGGACAACACCGTCAAACTCTGGGATGCTACTACAGGTAAAGAAATCACCACCTTCAACGGGCATAGCTCTGTGGTTATTAGCGTAGCATTTAGCCCCGATGGCAAGACCATCGCTTCTGCTAGTGGTGACAAGAGCGTCAAACTCTGGACTGCGGCTACAGGTAAACCCATCTCTACTTTCAACGGGCATAGCTCTGCGGTCTATAGCGTAGCATTTAGCCACGATGGCAAGACCATCGCTTCTGCTAGTGGTGACAAGAGCGTTAAACTCTGGGATGCGGCTACAGGTAAACCCATCTCCACCTTCAATGGGCATAGCTCTGCGGTCATTAGCGTAGCATTTAGCCCCGATAGCAAGACCATTGCTTCTGCTAGTGCAGACAACACCGTCAAACTCTGGGATGCCACTACAGGTAAACCCATCTCCACCCTCAGCGGGCATAGCTCTGCGGTCAATAGCGTAGCATTTAGCCCCGATAGCCAAACCATCGCTTCTGCTAGTGCAGACAACACCGTCAAACTCTGGGATGCCACTACAGGTAAAGAAATCACCACCCTCAAGGGGCATAGTTTATCGGTCAATAGCGTAGCATTTAGCCCCGATGGCAAAACCATCGCTTCTGCTAGTGCAGACAAGAGCGTCAAACTCTGGAATGCTTACCCAGATGACTTAGAGGATTTAATTGTCTACAGTTGCGCTAGGCTACGTGGTTATTTACAATCAAATCCCAATGTGAGCGATCGCGATCGCACCCTCTGTGATGGCATTGATACTAAAAGCAATTAGCTTTGCAGCCAGAAATCAATTACTGCTAATGTGTAATTTTACTTAAAAAATCAAAATATTTTAAGTAAGATGAACTCATAAGTTCATTACAACAATTGCTGCAATCATTTAAACCTTTCTTATACATGAAGAAGCAATTGTTGCAAAGTATTAAACATTTGCAGCAACTGCTTATACATTTCTTGGAAATACTTAAGCCTTTCTTATACATAATCAAGCAATTGTTGCAAAGTATTAAACATTTGCAGCAACTGCTTATACATTTCTTGGAAATACTTAAGCCTTTCTTATACATAATCAAGCAATTGTTGCAAACGCTTGAATTTTGGCAACTAGCCTTGAAGATTAATGGAGTTACGAGTGCTGAGTTGCAAGTGAGATTGTTCACTCAGCACTATTGAATCTATTGAGGTTTGTAAATAATTTGTATCTCTGCAAGGAATATTCCTTTAGACTGAGTTTCAACTGAAAAAATGTAGGAATAAACACAAATGCATTCGTTAAATATATTTTGTCACGAATCTGTAGTTGCTGTTTCCTTTGTCGCTTGCATTATTGGGCTGTTGTTACTGTGGAATGGTAAGCAGCAAACAAATGAGATGGAAGAAACAGAGCGAATTCTATTTAGAATGAGCTTTAGTTACTGGCTAGTTTACTGTGTAGCTTTTGGCATCGAAAAAATAGTTTTACCCGGCTGGGAATCTGTAGTCATGACTTTGAAAATAACTACAGCTTTGTCATATTTCTTAACTTTTTCTTGTATCGTTAGTCTACCGCTACACAAATTTGCAGTACATCGGGTTGAGGAATAGTTATTGGGCATGGGGCATGGGGCATTGGGGATTGGGCATGGGGCATTGGGCATGGGGCATTGGGCATGGGGTAAAAAAGTGAGATTCCCAACTCAGCACTCAGCACTCAACATCTCATGGCGATCGCTAATGCAGTTTCTAGTTGATCCTGGGGTAAAGTCGTTAAAATAAAGACCTCTTGTACCGTTTTTCCCTGCCGTGCAATGACTTTATAGCCGCCCCGAATGGGTACTGAGACGCGTAGTTGCATTTTTGGACAATGACCCTTCGATCGCCCAATCACTCCCGGCGTCACAGTTTGGATACCATCCTGTTGACAAAGACGTTCTAAAATGGGGATAAGACCAGAAAGGTGTGTTGAGTGATTCCAAACCAGTCTGGCAGCTTTTTGTGTTCGCGTAGCGTCTCGTAGAGAAGCCGCGCGGAGGGGATCTACGGAGGGTTTGCCCATAATAATTAAGGTTAAGCTGCTTCTAGAGGTGCCATTGTCAAACCTGCTCGGCGCAGTTGCTGGTGATAGAGTTCCGCAGGTTCTTGGGGCCCGACCCAGACGATCGCTTGACCTTCATAGTGTACCTGATTAGTCAAATCCCACGCGCGATCGCCACTCATCCCCGGAATATATTTCATTAAACATTCACACACGTGTTGGAATGTATTAAAGTCATCGTTTAATACAATCACTTTGTAATTCGGATAAGTCTTACGGATAACTTGATTAGACCGTTCAGGAGCTATAGTTGGTGCTGTGGACATCCCGAAAACATCTGCTGAAAGTGTCATAATCATAAACCAATTAGTCAAGATAATTTTACAAAACTACACTACTACACTATAAGTAACTTAGTTTAGTTGTCATTTGTCATTTGTCCTTTGTCATGTGTCCGTTGTCATTTGTCCTTAACCAATGACCAATACTTGTCTACGAGAGGCTGCGCCCAATACGTTTCGGTTAGTATATTTGGCTTTCGGAGATCCCCCCAACCCCCCTTAAAAAGGGGGGCTTTTCCTCCTATTTACCCCTTTTTTAAGGGGGTCGCCGTAGGCGGGGGGAGCTTAACCAAACCGTATTGAGGCTGCGCCAATGACTCCCTTCCCTACGGGACGCTACGCGTAGCTTGCTTCCCCGGAGGGGTACGACTGCGCTCAGGGCAAATAACAAATGACCAATGACCAATGACCAATGACAAATGACAAATGACAAATGACAAATTATTTCCAATTATCCCAGTTTTCGTTAAAAATAGATGTATCTGGGAAGGCGGTAGGGTTGCCATTTTGTTGCAAAAGCCGTTTGAGTGCTTCTAGTTGTGGCTCTTGTTTAGGTAAATCATCAACAAGTTGGTAAGGTGCGATCGCATTTTTGAGTGCAAAATTAGCAACAGTGCCCGCAGCTGCGCCAGCCGACCATTCAAAGGAGTGTACCCGATAGGCAGCAGCGGCAATATGACTAGTCGCAATACTTTTGCCACCTACGAGCAAATTATCAATTTTCTGGGGAATCATTGCTCTCAAAGCAATTTGGAAGGGATAAGCTTGTCCCGCACCGCGTCTTTCGCCTGGACGTTCTGTGTTACCAGGGGCTTCTGGGGGACTATTCACCATGCAGGGATGGAAATCTATGGCGTAGTGACCAATACCCACAGCATCGGGGAAAACGGTAGAACGAGTCCGTCGCATTGCTTTGTCTGGTGGAACTTTACCGTCAATTACTGATATTGCTTCTAAACCTGCAACTGCTGCTCGTAGCCGACGATACATATCTGCTGGCAGAGTCTTAGAGTAATACTCGTCATTATAATCTCGGCGGGAAATATCAATTTCCCAAATACCAAAACCTCCGGTTTGTCCCCAACTGGGGCGGCCAATAATCCGCCGTCCTTCTCGCATATAAGGATATTTTGATAAACCATGCGCTGTCCCCATTGGTGAATTTAAACCAGAAACAAAGCGGTTATTAGTTTGTGGCTGCTTAACACCATCCCCTAGTTGAGAATCCGTAGTTCCAGCTACCAGCCAGTAATAGAAAGATAAGGCATTTTCCTCAGCCTTGCGGAGGGCTTCTGTCCGCAGTCCTCCCATCCAACCCCCTGGTTCTAACTGTCCAGTACCTTGTAACTGTTGCCGAGTGTAAATTAGATTATCCTGGGCTGTTCCGGGGCGGTAGTCGTTACCCCAAGTCCAGTTTTGCATGGAGATATCGCCTGGTGCAGCCGCAGTAAAACTTACACCGCCAAATTTTGCTGGTTTCCCTTTGTTTGGACTCCAAATGCGACGATAGCTAAAAACTAAATCAAAGTTAGCGAGTCGCGTTAATTCATAGCTGAAATATGGCGCATATTGTGGATAAAATGCAGGCATTGTCTGCGGTTGCGGTTCTTTAGTGGCCTCCATTGCAAAGGTGTAGGTAAAGCCTTGGGGGCAATAGGGGTCATTATTAGCGCTAGAAGCAGAAGGTTCTAGGTAAGAACGGGCATCAATGCCTAATCGGTAAGGGACATCAGCAAGGGCAATAATTTCTCCAGTTTCGCTAGCATCTACGACATACCATTTAGGAGCATCCTCTTTCGCTGCCTTGGGGATAAAACGAACAATAGTTTTAGTAAACCGAGATGAGTTTTCGTAGCGATAGGCATCTTCAATACTTTGAGATAATGTAAAAGTATTGAGAGGTGGTGCGCCTTTTGGTGGTTGATGTTGAATTGCGATCGCACTATTAATTATTTTGCCATCAGCAGCGATTTCCAAATCCTTAATTACCGTATTGGGAAACCATTGCAACTTCCCTTTGCCCTGCTTTTCGGCATCTTTAAGCATCTGGGTTAAAATTGTGTGAGCATCGTGGGGAAGAAAACACGATTCACTTACCCAGCAGTCACCGGGGTTAAGCTTACCGTATTTACGCCCAATGCGGTTTCGCAATTCTAGGTAGCCGCGAGAATAGAATTTCAAAGCTCTTTGAGTTGGGCGTTCATCTAATGCAGATGTCCCTTGAGCAGAAATTTGTCCTCCCAGCCAGTCTGTAATTTCTGTGAGACAAACTGTTCGCCCTGCTAGTAAACCCTCGTAAGCTGTGGCTACACCAGAAAGTCCACCACCCACAACTAAAATCTCGCAATTTACACTTTTGTCTGGGGTTCTCGGTGGTGCAGCGTTCGCCTGATTAAATGCGACTAAGCTAGAGATTAAATTAAGACCGATCAACGATGTTAAGCTAAAAGCTACTTTGTGTCTATGCTTCATAGTTAAAAAAAGGCTCCAAATCCTGTGTCACCTTGTAGACGTTAGCATTTAGTAAATGTCCCCCCTTTTCAAGCTACGGTGTATACACAAGTCTGAAATAGTTTACTCACCTGGTTTTATCCCACCCTAACCCTCCCCGTATGTATTGGGGAGGGGACTAGATATTTTGTTTCCCCCCTTGTAAAGGGGGAAATATCCGGTTCTCCCCCTTTACAAGGGGGAGTTAGAGGGGGTGAAAAGAACTTGTGTGTACACCGTAGGCCTCTAGGCTGGGAACCCTTCTGGAAGGGCTGCCGCCTCCAGTAGCTTGACAAGAGGCAGAAGCCCACTTTAGATACATTCCCAGCCTCCAGGCTGGGAACAAGACGACACAAGCCTTTGGGCTTTTCTTAGTGCCATTTGGGTTAGAGGAGAAAACTCAGCGTAATATTAGCTTTCGGAAGTTTCCTGAGAGAACTTCTTATGAATAGTTCTTGGGGATTCCCCATCAGCAGCTACCGTGATGAGATAGTCCATTAAACCATCTGAAAAGGGAAGACGTAGGTGGAAAGTACCATCGGGTTTAATTTTGATAGCATGTCCACCAATGTTTACGTTTGTATTTGGTTGAGTTGCTCCGTGAATAATTAACTCAGCATCAGCCACAAACCAGAAATCTCCGTAGGGACGACTGAATACCCGAACGTTAGCGGAACGGGCTACAAGTAACCAACGTAGTTCACCGCCGTAGGCATCGCCATCAGCAATATAGCCAATTTCAACCATGTAATCGCGATCGCTTACGGGAATCGCCACAAAGCGATCGCGTGCTACTTCTTCAGATTCATACTGCTGGATAAGTTGGGGACTTTGATAACTCAAATCAATGCCGGTGACATCATAAAGCCGCACTACTAATTGGGAACCGCCCTGTTGATGCAGTGCTTCAGATTGAGCTTTGGAAATGTACCAAGAGACATAAGCCCACTTGGGAGTGCGGGGTGTGAGGACAATACTGCTCTCTTCTGGGGCAGTTTCTGCTTCTACATCTGCCAAGCCAATAGCGGTTTCGCTTACTAATGGTACATTTTCAACGACGGGATCTTTTGTCGTCGAATCTGTAGGCACTGGACTAAAAACACGAACTATCGCAGAACGGGCAATGAATAACCAGTGTAGTTTACCGCCGTAGGCATCGCCATCAGCGACATAGCCAATTTCAGCGATGTAGTCGCGATCGCTGATGGGAATTTCTACAAAGCGATCATGTGCTGTTTCTTCACATTCATACTGTTGGACAAACTGAGGATTTTGATAACTCAAATCTATTCCAGTCACATCATACAGCCGCACTACCAATTGAGAGCCGCCCTGTTGTTGCAGTGCTGTTTTCTTAGCTTCGGAAATCTCCCAAGAGACATCAGCCCATTGGAAAGTGCGGGGTGTGAGGACAATACTGCTCTCTTCTTGGACATCTACCAAATCAACATCTGTTTTATCCGCGATTACCACGTCATCAACTACGGGATCTGGATTCACAGGACTGGAGACATGAACGATCGCAGAACGGGCGATGGATAACCAGCGTTCGCCATCAGCGAGATAGCCAATTTCAGCCATGTAGTCGCGATCGCCCTGGGGAATGTCCACCAATCCTTCGTTTTCTGTTTCCTCAGATTCATACAGCTTTACAAGCTGCGGAGTTTGCTCGCTCAAGTCAATGCCAGTCACATCATACAGCCGCACCATCAATTGAGAGCCGCCTTGTTGCCGCAGTGTTGCTTTTTTGGCTTCGGAAATCTCCCAAGAGACATGAGCCGATGCATCAGTATCTGGTGTAAGGACAATACTGCTTTCTTCTTGAGTATCTACCAAACCAATAGCTGTTTCGGCTGCAATCGCCACATCATCAACTATGGGATCTGGATTCACAGGACTGAAGACACGAATAATTGCAGAACGAGCAATGAATAACCAGTGTTCGCCATAAGCGATATAGCCAATTTCAGCGATGTAGTCGCGATCGATGAGGGGAATTTCGACAAAGCGATCGTGTGCTGTCTCTGCACATTCGTACTGCTTGACCAGCTGCGGAGTTTGATAACTCAAATCAATGCCAGTCACATCATATAGCCGCACTACCAATTGAGTACCGCCTTGTTGCCACAGTTCTGCTTTCTTGGCTGGGGAAATATCCCAAGAGACATGAGCCGATGTATAAGTATGTGGTGTGAGGACAATACTGCTTTCTTCTTGAGTATCTATTAAACCACTAGCTGTTTCGGCTGCCATCGTCTCATTTGGAGCATCCGATCCGAAAGTGCTAGCCCAAGCGCCAACTCCCGCGCCTGTTGCTAAAGCTGCGGCTGCGGCCAAATCTGTAGAGTTAGCTTCAGCAACACCTTCCCCAACAGTCGGCTCGGCGGGAAGTTCTTCCTCTGGCAAAGTTAAAGTGGGTTCGGCTGCGTCCGCCACCACATTCAATGCATCTTTACTCCATAAATCTTCTGGGAATTCCGGTAAATCGAGCAGTGAGGATGTATCTGTCGCTGATGCTTCCTCTTCGGCTGTCACTCCGTCAGATTCCGCTAAGGGCAATTCATCTACTGAGGCTGTATCTTCAGTTGAGGTGATACTTTCCAGCCAGTTCAATTCTGCCTGAAGTTCCTCATCTGCCTCATCTTCACTAATTGCTGTGTCCCAATATCCAAAATCAGATGTGACTTGTGGCACATTTGGTAATTCTGGGAGTGGGGCTGTTGCCTCAGATGAAGGCAGTTCTACATCAGACACTTCTTCTGGAATATTACCTGGGTAAGGATATGAAGTATTTACTACAGCCGCCGGGGCTTCTATATCCCACGCCACTTCATCAGAATCAGGAGTGTTTGTCTCCATATAATTATTTAGCCCAACTGTCTCATCAGTTGCGTTTGGTTCTGTTTCTTTATTGCTAAAGGTAGACCAGGTAGCCGTCCCGATGCCTGTTGCTATAGCCGCACCACCTAAAGCTGCGGCTCCGAAGTTGTTATTTTCCGAGCCATTAGCTACGCCTGATGTCGCGCCTTCATAGAGGTTAGAAGTACCATTACTTGTCTCTTGTACTAAATTTGCTGTCCCCTGAGTAGCATTTTCGTTCAGATCGGATTGTGTTTGAGCGTAGATGTTGAAAGGAGTGCGATCGGGGGTTTCTTGCTCTTGGAAATGCGGTACTGCCTGTTCTTCTAACGTCGCTCCATTCAGGGAGGAAGTTGTGCTGGCATCGAGCGCCGCCGTTGCTCCATTGGGTGGATGAGGATCTGATTCTGGTAAATTGTCTGTTTCCTCGGTGGGCAATGGGCGTTTTTTCACAATCCACCATAGTATAGAGCCACCTACAGCCATAAAAAAGACAGGTAGCAGCAACCACAATGGTGTTTCTTTATTTACAATTGGAGCGCTTTGTGCAGCAGGAGCAGCCACAAAGGGCTGTTCGCCAAATGCAGAACTAGTAGCACTAGGGGAAGGCGTAGGCGCTGGTGTAGTTTCCACACCGGAGGAAGTCGCAACAGCAGGTTGTAATAGGCTGGCTGCGATCGCCTCAGCTTCGGCAGTTCTACCTTTTTCTATCGCCTGCTGTCCTGCGGGTGCTAGGGTAAAGCCAAGAAAATCTACTGTGGTTAAACTCTGATCTTTTTTGTAAACGTAAACTAAAGGTTGTGAGAAAGGATATCTCGCATCATCTGGCAAGGCTTGATGTAATTGCAGAACTCGCACACCTTTCAACTTCGACACCTGATTAGCTAACACATAGCTGATGCCGTCTTTGCCCAGTTGTTTGATGATTTCTGCGGTATTATCCTCACTTACTTGGGTAGCATTAGCCCCTGTAGCAAATTCAGCATTTTTGAAGGCTGGATAAGTACGAAAAGTATTGCGAGTTTCACTCGTGTTCGGGCGATCGATTAACCGAATCTTCCCTGAAGGCGCTCCCAGTTGTGACCAATTTGTAATTTGTCCCCGAAAAATCCGGGCGAATTGCCTACTAGTCAAGCTTCCTTTAAAAGGATTGTCTGCACCAACCACGATCGCAATCTTCTCACGTTGCAAACGAACCTGTTCTAGTCCTTGAGCTTTTTCGGCTGGCGTCAATCCGCGCCCCATTGCGACTATATCGATTTTGCCATCTAGCAAATCTTTCAGCGCTGTCTCAGTGCCGTTAGCAGCAACTTCAACCTTTTTACCGACAAACTGTTTTTCAAAACTTTCTTTCAGGCTTTGATTGATTGCACTCAAGCTACTGGAACCGTCAATCCGTACTATCGGTTCATTCTGCACTGTTTGTGGCAATGGCGAAGAGGTAGCTTCAGGTGTAGATTGTGCCAGCATCGGTGCTGATACCACCAGAGATGCTGCCATCGGGGTTGTAGCTAAGGCAACCCATAATCCCAGTCTGACTATCGAAGTATCTTTTTTTTCTTGTTGCCACATAAGCCTCTTAATTAAAGTAAAAAATAGAAAGCCTGCCAGTCCTAAATCGCGATCTTTATAAAGATAATGGAGGAGACGGGCTAATTATACATCTGAGTTATCTTTAGTTCTAATTGCTTCAAAGCACTTATGCTGATTTATACTTCGCTGTAGCTTGGATAGCATGATAATTTATACTCTAATTGCCAAAGTCTGTTGTACTATAAATTTTTCTAAGTTATATTGCAACTTATACCAAGTTGGTGGTTTATGGCCACAATTATGAATTATTGAATTACTAAAATTGGTAAAGTGTAGCAAATTCAATATTATTTAACAATATTATTTTCAGTAGTGCTGAGTTATGAGTGCTGAGTTTTGAGTGGTGAGTAAAAATCCCATGAAACTGTCTTAAGTAAATACTTATTGTTCAGCACTTATTTGAGATAACAATGACAATCTGGCTTATCTATCAGTGACTCAACCAAAGCATTTAAGGCAGTCGCAGCTAATGCGCCACCTCCCAAAGTCCCTTCAACTGTAATAAAAGGTATCCCTTGTTGCATCAGTTGTCGCTTGGCTGCGGGAGCATGACTAAAGCCAATGGGCATTCCAATTACTAATGCAGGCTGAATTTTCTGGTTGGCAATCGCCTCACAAACTTCTACAAGCACTGAGGGAGCATAACCAACTACCAGCACACAACCCCTACTTACTTGCGGCAATTTTTCTCGCCATTCTCGATGCTGCCAAAAAGCAACTTCGGCTTCTGTGGCGGTGGTAATATGGGGATTGTCAATCAAGGTTTCAGTGCGGCATCCCAAGTGAAGTAATCGGGTTTGATCCAAAGCAGCCGCAACGGTTTGGGTATCGACAACAATTTCACAGCCTGAAGATAAAGCTTCTCGACTAGCTGCGATCGCATCTCGACTCAACTTGATAAAGGATACTAAACTAACATCGCCACAAGCCAAAACCAACTGAGAGATTAAATGCTGTTCAATTTCCGAACGGTGAGATAAATCAGGTAATAAGCGTTGTAGCGATTCGGTAAAAGCTTCCGAGTGGGTATGAATTTCGGCATCCAAACCACTCCAGAGATTTTCCAATCCTCCCAATCCCGCTTGAGTTTCAACATCGAGTAACTTCAGTTGCGCCAAAACTTCCGCCTGGATAATTTGACAATGGCGATCGCGCCCTAATAATCCCTCTAATGCTGATGCAGTTTGCCGCAGTTGGGAGATTTGTTGCATCACCGCCCGATATTGCTGCTGGAGTTGTCCCATGAGGTTAACCGTTGTATCGGCTTCTGGTTCCACTTCCAAAATATTGTGGATATGGTTTAGCTGAAACCCTTGCTGCTTAAGCGCGACAATCCGTTGTAACCGGAGAACATCTTTTTGGGTGTAGAGACGATAATTGCTAGGCGATCGCACTGGTTGCGGTAACAGTCCCAATTGATGGTAGTGGCGCACCATCCGCGGAGTCAAACCGCCGCCAACTGCATCAGTGAGTTCTTTAATAGTTAAGCAACCAGCATTCATGATTTACTCCAAAAACAACACAGATAAAAATTTAACTCTGCGTACCTCTGCGCTTCCCAGCCTGCGGCAAGCCGCAAAAGCGTCTACAGCGCCCCTCTGCGTTTCAAAATCATTATAAATCCTTGACATTAACATTAACGTCAAGGTTTAGCGTGAAAGTGTCCCTGTTAATTCACCTCTCATGCTTTACCCCCAACGTTTGAGCCAATTCACCAGAGAACACGCAGATACCGTAGCCGCCCTTTTGTGTGGATTCCTATTATTTCTCGGATGGTTCGCCTTGCATCTTGGCGCTTTGGGATTTGCATTCCTGCTACTACCCGCTGCTTATATAATTGGCGGTTATGAAAGTGCGCGAGAAGGATTGACTACCCTCTTCAAAGAAAAAGAACTTGATGTAGATTTGCTGATGATTGTCGCCGCCATTGGTGCTGCTAGTCTTGGCTTATGGCGAAGAGAATATCATTTAATTATTGATGGGGCAATTTTAATTCTGATCTTTGCCATCAGTGGCGCATTAGAAGGCTATGCAATGCAGCGAACTGAGCGGAGCATCCGCAGTTTGATGAGCCTAACACCAGATACAGCAAGGGTTTTACTTCAGGGAAGGGAAGAGGAAATTCCGATCAGTCAGTTAAAAGTGGGCGATCAAATTGTCGTCAAACCTGGAGAGCTAATTCCTACTGATGGGATAATTTTATCTGGTTACAGCACCCTCAATCAAGCTGCAATTACAGGTGAGTCTTTACCTGTAGAGAAAACGGTAGGCGAAGAAGTATTTGCCGGTACACTCAATGGCTATGGTGCATTGCAGATTAAAGTACACAAACCAGCCCAAAGCAGTTTGATTCAGCGTGTAATTCGTTTGGTAGAACAAGCGCAGACAGAAGCACCACCTTCCCAAGAGTTTATCGATCGCTTTGAGAAAAGATATGCCAAAGTCATTGTAGTCGCTGGGATATTGCTGGCAACTTTACCGCCATTTCTTTGGGGTTGGGATTGGGAAACAACTATTTACCGCGCTCTTACTTTCCTTGTAGTGGCTTCTCCCTGTGCATTGATGGCTGCAATTATGCCCACCCTGCTTTCAGGAATCGCCAATGGTGCAAGACAGGGGATTTTGTTTAAAAATGGGGCGCAGTTGGAGAAGATTGGCAAAGTTCGAGCGATCGCATTTGATAAAACTGGTACTCTCACAACAGGACAGGTGCAGGTATTTCAGGTGGTTTCAGTTAGTGAATACACTAATAATGATGTATTAAAAGCCGCTGCCAGTGTAGAATCATCTTCCGAACATCCCATCGGTAAGGCAATTGTACAAGCGGCTGGCGATTTAAATTGGGTTGCTGCAATCGAAGTGCAAGCTATACCGGGACAGGGAATTGTCGGAATTGCTCAAGAACAACAAATAATTGTCGGGAATGCCATTTTTGTGCAGCAGTATGTAACAAATTTATCTGAACAATTGCAAGAAATAGTTAAATCTTGGGAGCAAGAAGGTAAAACTGTGGTTTGGGTAGCACAGGAAGGAAGGGAAGCAGGGGAGCAGGGGAGCAGAGGGGCAGAGGTGATGGGTGTAATTGCGATCGCAGATGAGGTGAGAGTCGAAGCAGCCGCAACCATCAGTCGATTAAAGAAACTGGGAGTTGAACAAATTGTCATGTTAACCGGTGATAATCAGGAAACTGCTCGCAGTGTCGCCAAAGCAGTTGGAATCGATCGGGTATATGCCCAACTTCTACCAGAAGATAAGCTGAATGTTATCCGCGGTTTACAGCAACAATATCAAACTGTAGCAATGGTAGGCGACGGAATTAATGATGCACCAGCTTTAGCGCAAGCATCCGTGGGTATAGCTATGGGAGTATCTGGTAGCGATGTGGCATTAGAAACCGCAGATATCGTACTGATGGCAGACAGGTTAGAAAAAATTGCTGTAGCGATGGATTTGGGAAGGCGATCGCAAGCCATAGTAAAACAAAATATAGTTGTAGCGTTGGGTTTCATTATGTTGCTTTTAGTCGGCAACTTTCTAGGAAATATTAACCTACCCATCGGCGTCATTGGCCATGAAGGTTCCACAGTGTTAGTTACCCTCAGTGGACTAAGATTATTGAAATAAGATAGCACGCCAGATGAGCCACAAAATCCAGATGTAAAGACGCGATAAATCGCGTCTTAAAAGACCAGAAATACCCGAAATCACTGAAATTGATGAATTAGAAACTTTCGTTGTGTTAAAAAAAACAAAATTTGAGTATGAAATGTAGCCAATACTCAATTCACATTACACGTAAATTATTATTTTGACTTCTTAACTCTTAACTCCTAACTCCTAACTATTAACTCTTACTCATGCAAACCGATCCAAAACCAGGAACACTTTACGTTGTCGGCACACCAATTGGCAACCTGGAAGATATCACCTTTCGGGCAGTGCGAATTTTGCAAACTGTGGATATAATTGCTGCGGAAGATACGCGTCATACTGGGAAACTGCTACAACATTTTCAAGTTAAAACACCCCAGGTGAGTTACCACGAACACAATCGTACTAGCCGTATTCCAGAATTATTAGAGCATTTAATTAATAATAAAGCGATCGCTCTGGTGAGCGATGCTGGGATGCCAGGAATTTCCGATCCTGGATATGAACTGGTGAAAGCCTGTATTGAGGCGGGAATTCCAGTAGTTCCCATTCCTGGCGCTAGTGCAGCAATTACCGCTTTGAGTGCAGCAGGATTACCAACGGATCGGTTTGTCTTTGAAGGCTTTCTCCCAGCGAAAACCCAACAGAGACAAGAACATTTAGAATCTCTGCAAACAGAATCTCGCACCTTGATTTTCTATGAATCGCCGCACCGTTTACGAGATACTTTGCAAGACTTAGCTCTTGTTTGGGGAAACGATCGCCAAATTGTGCTAGGACGGGAGTTAACTAAATTGTATGAGGAATTTTGGCGGGGGACAATTGCCGAAGCGATCGCTTACTACACTCAACGAGAACCCCAAGGTGAATATACATTAGTAGTGGCAGGAATTTCAGCCAGTCAGCCCCAACTGACAGAAGAAGAATTAAAAGCCGAATTGAAACAGTTAATTAGTCAAGGAATATCGCGATCGCAAGCTAGCCGTCAGTTAGCAAAATTTACTTCCATTCCCCGTCGCCAACTTTATCAACTAGCTCTTTCTATAGTCTCCAGTCCTGAGCCTTGAACGGCTGATATCACTTTTTTTAAAATCAAAAATCTAAATGTGAAATGTATATATTTCTTTATTATTTCTTCCTTTTCTGTCCTTCTCTGCGAGATACTATGCTTACCCATACAGGGAAGTAAGCTAAACGTCGTGTCTCATATAGAATGCGGTTAGCTTCCTGATGTACATCTTGTATGATGTCAAATAGGACTACTATCTAAATACTTGAATGTACAGAATGTGACTAATTTCTATATTCATCCTCAAAGATGACGTAGCGAATATTCAAATGATATCTAAAGATTTCTGATATTAGTTCTCTAGATAGATCAGAAATTTTGGAGGCAAACTTTATTATGAAATAGTCAAATGCAAACAAAGCAGATTTTCAGTGAAGGAGAAATTCAATGACTAACATTATTGCTTGGTTGGTTTTGGGTTTAATCGCAGGTGCGTTAGCTAAGTTATTTTATCCTGGAACCCAAGGTGGCGGTATTATCTCTACCATTATCTTAGGAATCTTGGGAGCCGTATTAGGTGGTTATTTGGGTCAAGTATTGCTAGGAAGTAGTTCGGCAGCAGCTGCATCTGTAGGAGCTTTATCTCTGGGAAGCATTTTATTTGCTGTTATTGGTGCAATGATACTAATTTTCCTTTGGGGTTTACTGACTCGTCGAGCTGTGTAATTACCTCAACTTTAGGTAAAAACTTTGGGAATCATTTCTAACTGCAATAAACCGATAAAATGACATTAGAAAAAGAGCGAAGAACTATAGGAGTTTTCGCTGGGTATTCCGATGCACAATTGGTACTAAAGGAACTAAAAGCTTCTAATTTTCCAATGGACAAAGTTTCTGTTATTGCACGGAATACAGAAAAAAAAAGTGATATTGCTGGTGTTGAAGTTCCAGATTGCACTAGCAATACGTCCTCAGAAGATGCTGCTGGAGCCGTTACGAGTGATGCTTTAGACGGTATTACTGACTTATCAGTTGGTCTAGCCCTCTTGGTAATTCCTGGTATAGGCCCAGTCATCTTAGCCGGAGCAGAAGTAACTGCGATCGCTACCACTTTAGCAGGTGGTTTGCCTGCTTTGTTCCTAAGTTTAGGAATTGCTGAAAAGCAAGCACAGGGTTATAGCGATCTTGTCTGTAAAGGTTACTATTTGGTGATAGTAACCGGTATAGATATAGAAATTCGTCTCGCCAAGAGAATTTTTAATCGCCGTGATATTCAACAATGGGGAGTCTTTGAGCCATACTCAACCCCCAATAATCGCTATAAACACGCACTTGGTATTTTTTATCGGCGTCAAGAGGCAGAAAGAGCGCTTACTGAACTGAGAAGCGCTGGCTTCCCAATGAGTCAAATATCAATAGTTGTTAAAAATACAAGCAATCTAAGCGATATTTCAGAGGTAGACATCAGCAGTTCCCAAGATAGATATACTACTTTAGGAATTTCTGATGAGTTAGCTAGATATTATGATCATCATTTGACTCTTGGTCATTACTTGTTAGTATTAAAAAGTACTGATATCTATTTAGCAGGCGCAAGAGCTATTTTAGAGAGTAACAAGATTCAACATTTTAGTATTTATAGTCAATCCGAACTGGATGCATCTAGAAGCGATCGCCAGGTTATTAACAACTTCTAGTTAATCCTCAAGTTAATATTAATAGTTTTTACGACACATCATGATTGTGCATATTCCTTATAATTTATAGTACAAGTGTATTGCTTGGACTATAAATTATATGCTTCTATGGTTATAGGTTGTGTTTTGAAACCTTAACTTTGCTGTGGAATGAATGCTGCTTGCGATCGCTAAGGTTACGGTTGCTCTGTAGTATTGATGTATAATGTCAGAGATGTCATATTTAAACCGCAAAAGTCACTATATTTAGTGTTTAACTAAATTGTGTTTTCATTAATTTAGTTTTACTATGCAGCTGTTTAATTTTACTATCCTGCCTATTTGTAAAGCTCTTAACTATTACAAGGATTTTTAAGAGATATCATTTTTTAGTAAAATCTAATGTTAAATTTATAATTTAAGCACAAGTGTTTAATTATCCACAGCGAGATTCAATTACAAAATCAGGTAGTTCTTATTTTGAAATAAGTTATACTATCAAATGGTTTATTGTTAATAAAATTGTCAAAATTTAAATAAATATATAATTATTTAAACTAACGTTAAATTGGTAACGTTAAACTGAGGAAAAATTAGGATACAAATGGTAATGGTTGGTATGCAAAAAACTAAGCATATCCTAACATTAACTAAATATCCTCCATTTATTTGGGATAGCCAAAACATAATCAAAATAGTCTCAGAAACAGAAATAATTTGAATACCTGTTTGGAATAATGTTGAACCGTTTGAAGATTGGAACCAAGATTGGAGTAAGTTTTGCTTTGAGTTTGGCAACTCTGACCACCATTGGTCTAATCTCCTACCAAAGCACCAATGAGCTAATTGAAACTTCGCGCAAAGAAAGCCATACTTACCAGGTGTTAAGTCAGCTTGAAGACCTCAACTTACAACTGACAAATGCTGAGACAGGGCAACGCGGTTACATTATTACTGGAGAACAGCGCTATTTAGAACCTTATAACGCTGCCATTCAAGTATTGAATCAAAAAGTTAGAGAAATTCAAAGGTTAACGGCAGATAACCCCAACCAACAAAATCGGCTTGATATTTTGCAGCCATTACTAACCGAGAGAATGGCTGTAATGAAAGAAGTCGTAGAGCTAAGGCAAAGCCAGGGTTTAGAAGCTTCTCAGAAAGCTGTTTTGACAGACCAGGGTAAGCAGCTGATGGATAATATCCAGAAAATTATCCAGGCGATGAAAAATGAAGAGAATGCACTGCTAAAACAGCGCTCAGAAAAAGCACAAGCAGCAGCTCGGCAAACCCTCGCCAGCATTGTCTATAGTATTCCTTTATTTTCTTTGCTCTTAGCTTTGATTGGATTCACTCTGACCAGACATATCTCAGTACCTCTGAAGCAAGTTTCTGATTTGGCAGAAAAAATGGCAGATGGGGATTTATCGGTAAGTTTACCAGATAGCGATCGCCAAGATGAAATTGGCGTGTTGACGCGCACCTTTAACCAGATGATCGTTAATCTGCGAAACACAACTCAAACAAATGAGGAGCAAAACTGGCTAAAATCTAACTTAGCTGAATTTACCCAGATGCTCCAAGGGCAAAGAAATCTGGAAAGTGCATCTCGCCTGATATTGTCGAATTTAGCACCACTGGTTGGGGCCTCACAGGGCGTTTTTTATGTCATGGACTCCATCAACGACCAGCCTGTGCTGAAGTTGTTGAGTGGTTATGCTTACAAAGAGCGGAAAAATTTGGCGAATCAGTTTCGCTTGGGTGAGGGACTGGTGGGACAATCGGCTCTAGAAAAACAAAGAATCCTCCTCACGGAAGTTCCCAATGACTATATCCACATCAGTTCCGGTTTAGGAGAAGCACCACCGCTAAATATTATTGTGTTGCCCATACTATTTGAGGGGCAGGTAAATGCTGTAATTGAACTTGCCTCTTTTGGGTCTTTTAGTGAGTTACACCTGATATTTCTAGAGCAATTGAGTGAAAATCTGGGTGTATTTTTAAATAACATCGCCTCACAATTACAAACACAGCAACTACTTGAAGAATCTGTTGCTTTAACAGAGGAACTGCAAACCCAGCAAGAAGAACTACAGCAAAGCAATCAACGCTTGGAAGAACAGGCGCACGAGTTAGAAGAATCACAATTTCTTGTCAAGCAATCTAACGAAGAATTGCAACAACTAAATGAGGAGCTAGAAGAAAAGGCAGAATTATTAGAAGTTCAAAATCGAGAAGTGGCCCGCAAAAATCAGGAA
The DNA here is from genome assembly GCA_003326195.1 of Nostoc punctiforme NIES-2108. Classification (GTDB taxonomy): domain Bacteria; phylum Cyanobacteriota; class Cyanobacteriia; order Cyanobacteriales; family Nostocaceae; genus Nostoc; species Nostoc punctiforme_A. The sequence continues at coordinate 112,374 of LXQE01000147.1, read as the reverse complement.
GTTGAGCGGGCGAGGAGGTCTTTGGAAGAAAAAGCTGAACAACTGGCCTTGTCTTCCAAATATAAGTCAGAATTTCTGGCGAATATGTCCCACGAGCTGCGGACACCGTTAAATAGCCTATTAATTTTAGCAAGGCTGCTGGCAGATAACTCTCTTAACAACTTGACCGACAAACAGGTAGAGTACAGCCGGACTATTTACTCAGCTGGAACTGATTTGCTGGAATTGATCAATGACATTCTAGATTTGGCAAAAATTGAGTCGGGTACTATGTCGCTCGATATTGAGCAAATTACTCTTGCAGATTTGGAGACATCTCTAGAGCAGACTTTCCGGCAAGTTGCCCACAATAAAGAAATCAGTTTTACTATTGAACGGGATGAGAAGTTACCCCCAACAATTTATAACGACTCCAAACGTCTGCAACAAGTGCTGAAAAATCTCCTAGCTAACGCCTTTAAATTTACAGAACAGGGAGGCGTGAAGTTACAAATATTCCAAGTTGATAATTCCACGATCGCTTTTGCCGTCAGCGACACGGGCATAGGCATTCCAGCCGAAAAGCAGAAGATTATTTTCGAGGCATTTCAGCAAGCAGATGGCACAACTAGCCGTAAGTACGGTGGGACTGGATTAGGCCTGTCCATCAGCCGTGAATTAGCTCAACTATTGGGAGGGAGAATTGAACTACTCAGCCAAGCAGGACAGGGAAGCACCTTCACCCTTTACTTGCCCAAGCAACAGGAAAAGAATGGCCCAAATATCACTACACCATCCCTTGAGCAAACTACCTCTATCCGTACAACATCGACCATAAAAGAAGTTTCGATACTGGAAAACAGACCCACAACCGTGGACATCTCTCCATCAGTGAAAGTACTTCCCAGCTTACCCCACGATATTCCAGATGACCGGGAAATAATTCAATCGGGCGATCGCATTTTGTTAATTATCGAAGATGACGATAAATTCGCCCGTATCTTACTAGATATGGCCCGTCAGCAGGGCTTTAAAACGATTGTTGCTTTACAAAGCAAACAAGGTCTAGCACTAGCAGAACAGTTTAAACCCAATGCAATTATGCTAGATATCCACATGCCAGAGATGGATGGTTGGACGGTGCTGGATCGTCTGAAGCATAAACCAGATACCAGACATATACCAGTACATATACTTTCTGTTGATGAAAGACAACAACGGGGATTACAACTAGGAGCAATTACTTATCTCCAAAAACCCGTGTCTCCAGAAGCGCTAACTCAGGTATTGACTGAGATTAAAGGCTTTATTGAGCGTCAGGTAAAAAATCTGCTAATTGTAGAAGATGACCCCGTACAAGCCCAAAGTATTATCGAACTGATTGGTAACGGCGATGTCCAGAGTACAGCAGTAGGTACGGGGGCAGAAGCCCTCTCGATTTTGCGATCGCATCACTTTGATTGTATGGTACTGGATCTCGGTCTGCCCGATATGAGCGGGTTTGCCCTAATTGAGCAAATCAAGCTTGAACCCAGGCTTTTGAAACTGCCGATAATTGTTTACACCGGCAAAGAACTCAGCCGACAAGAAGAAACCCAGCTGCGGGGACTGGCAGAGACAATTATTATTAAAAATGTGCGATCGCCAGAGCGGTTGTTAGACGAAACTGCCCTATTTTTGCATCGAGTGCAAGCAAATTTGCCCACACCAAAGCGGCAAATGTTAGAGCAACTACATCAAACTGACCCGGTGCTAGCTAATCGGAAAATTTTGATTGTAGATGATGACCTGCGAAATATTTTTGCCCTTACCAGCTTTTTAGAAAGCTATCAAATGCAAGTACTGTTTGCCGAAAATGGCAGAGATGGTATAGAGAAGCTGCAAACTAATCCTGAAATTAATATAGTTTTGATGGATATCATGATGCCGGAAATGGATGGTTACGAAACCACCCGCGCCATCCGTCAGCAACAACAGTTTCGCTCACTACCAATCATTGCTTTAACTGCCAAAGCTATGCCAGGCGACAAGGAAAAGTGCATCGAAGCTGGAGCCTCTGACTACATCACCAAACCTGTAGATACCGAGCAACTCCTTTCACTGCTCCGGGTTTGGCTGTATCGGTAAGGTAGTGGGCAATAGGGAGTTATTCTCATTCAACTTTTGCATAAATTCTTGATGTTCTGTGGCAGCTAAACCTGCTTGTAACACAGATAACACCGTTGCCATTTCTCCTGACAGTAAGGCAGGTACTAGCAACCATAACCCCGGAAACACCTGACTGCGAATAATTCCCTGCTCATCGGTTGGTAGCGAAACATACTCGTCCGCTTGCAGCCTAAACCAATCCAACTGATTATCTAATGTTCGCCAGACAATATACTCCTGTACTCCATTCCGCCGATAGGTGCGTTTTTTATCATGTAAATCGATGGCTGCACTGCTTGCTGCCACTTCTATCACCAGTTCGGGTGCGCCTTGGATATAATCATCCTCACTAATCAATGCCTGTCTGCCCGGAATGAATAGTACCGCGTCAGGCTGTGGTTCATTATCTGGATCTAAACGCACTGTGGGTTCAATTCCCAGAACAAGCCCAGGCGTTGCCGTTTTATAGTTCCATAACCACCCAATCAGGTTTCCATGTGGTTCCCCATGACTTTTAATTCTGAGTGGCGATGCCATGATATACACAACTCCCTCAACCAGTTCAGCTTTTCTTAAATGCGGCATTGCCTGATAGCGCCGCTCAAATTCGCAGCGAGATAAGCGATCGCCATTTTCCAGAGGTAAAACTGAAATCATTTTTTTAGGAGTTGCAACCATCCCTTTGTCCTCTTTACCCAATTGTCCAAACTGAATCAAAATATTCTAATTTGGCAGTGCTGCATCCATTTTACTACCGCACATGAAAAAGCTCTTGTGCAGCGATTAGGGGTTTCGCCCACAAGGGACGTTAGTGTTGGCGTAATAACTAAAAGCAAAAGCCCACACTGCATCCGATCAAGGGGTCAATGTGGGTAATTTATCCCTGTAACGGGAATGTAGTTAGCGGAACATACTACTGACTGAAGTATCTTCATGAATTCGCCAGATCGTTTCTCCCAACAGATTAGCTACTGACAGCACCACTAGTTGTGGAAAACGATTGTTTTCTGGTATGGGAATGGTATTGGTGACAATGACTTCCTCAAACAAGCCACTAGACAACCGCTCCATCGCTGGTGGAGAGAATACCGCATGAGTTGCACAGGCATATACCTGACGCGCTCCTTCTTCACGCAGTAATCGCGCTCCTTCTGCGATCGTACCCCCAGTGTCGATCATGTCATCCACCAACACTGCCGTTTTGCCTTTAACATCGCCAATGACATTTAACACTTCTGCGACATTATGGGCTTGACGACGTTTGTCAATAATCGCCAGTGGAGCATCACCCAGTTTTTTCGCAAATGCCCTAGCTCGTGCTACACCACCAACATCGGGAGAAACAACTACCAAGTCTGGCAGTTGTTTGCTTGCTAGATAATCCAGCAATACTGGAGAACCGTAAACATGGTCAAAGGGAATATCGAAATAGCCTTGAATTTGCGCCGAGTGTAAATCCATTGCTAGAACGCGGTTGGCACCTGCTTCGGTGATCAAGTTAGCAACCAGCTTGGCAGTTATTGACTCTCGTCCTGCTGTTTTGCGATCGGCACGAGCATAGCCATAGTAGGGAATTACTGCCGTTACCTGTCGCGCAGAAGCTCGACGACAGGCGTCAACCATAATCAATAATTCCATCAAATGATCGTTGACAGGTTGACAACATGGCTGGATTAAATAGACATCACAACCCCGAATCGATTCTTGGATTTGAACGTAAAGTTCTCCATCCGCAAATCTTTTGCGAATCATTGGTCCCAAGTCCATGCCCAGATAACGAGCGACTTCTTGAGACAGTTGTAAATTGGCAGAGCCAGAAAACAGCCGCAGGCGATGATTATCGTTCAGTCCTGTTGCAGATGGTTGCATTTTGAAAGTAGCAGAACTGAGCACAGCAGATCCTCTATGTGCATTCATAGCAATATTATCATTAAAGATTTAATAGATTTAACCAAGAAATAGCCTGAAAAAACATCTGTAAGTTTTATTGAAGCTTCCATACAAAATTTAAACATTTTTGCATAAAATTATTATTCGCTAATTATCTAGTTTTCTTGGCAAACAAGCTATTGATAGCTTAACTGACATCAAGTTAATGCACTAGGTCTATAGTTCAATTTTTTGGTTGAGGTAAATAACCCTAATTGCTTAAACATTATTGGTGTGGTAGGTTCTTCTAATTACCTCATTGATAGCTGACAGTAAAGCATTGACAACTTTAGTGATATTAAAGAGTTTGTCCTCACACAGTATAGCACCTATCACTAAGTAGTCAAAGGGTAGCTTATTACTCTATGACTTACGCATTGACAAAAATGACAATCATAAAAAACCCAGAAGAGGCTAGCAGTAGACAAAATTACTCCATATATAAGCACATTTTTAGATAAATTTTGAATAAATATTAAATAAAGATATTTTTTTTGATGCTAGAACATTACTCAATAAAAATAATCTTATCTAAGTAAATTCATGTAAACATTTTTACTTAATTTTTTTAATTAAATCTAGAAAAGTTGTTCAATATCAATAATATTGTAAATGTTGAACCTGAACCTGAGCATCCTGTCAAGTGTAAGCTACCAATTGCTGCTGAATTAGTTCGTATCCGTATTGCTGCCGGGATAAAATTAGTACTGTTGGATGTTGCTCTAATTTTTAGGTGGTTGCGATCGCTCCAAGTGGGTGCAGCAATATTGCATATCGCTTACAATCTGCGACTCAGACGGATGATAATTTTGGATGTTGGGGCGATCGCCACTCGAATAAATTTGGTAAATAGCCGAATAGCAGAAAAATTGACAAAATATTGATTTTTAGTGCTAAAGGAATCATTCTCGATCTTGATTCTGAATTCTGAATTCTGAATTCTGCATTCTTCTTCAATTTCCCCAAGAATTGATTGAAAAACAGAAGAGTGATTTGTATAATCTGGATTCTCAAGTTAATTTTGCATATTTCAAAATCTCTGGTTTTTCTAGAAAGAGAAATTGAATGGAAGATTGGGGACTCTTAAGTTGTGGGGTAGGAAATAACCTTGCTCTGGTGGAGTGTACTTGTTGGGTATAGTAGAATATTGCCGCAGGTAACTGTCCGTCGCCTCTTGGACTTAATCTTTGTGGGTGATCTCCTCAGTTGCTACTACACTCAATCAACCGATCATGCAACCACCGATTACAGTTGGCACTGTCTTGCAAAACCGTTACCGCATAATTCAAATTCTCGGACAAGGAGGATTTGGGAGAACCTATCTGGCAGAAGACCAGAGGCGCTTTAACGAACTTTGCGCGATTAAGGAATTGAATTCAACAGCAGGGTCGGCTTTGGATTGGGAGAGGGCACAAGAGCTTTTTCACCGAGAAGCTGCCATTTTATATCAAATCGAACATCCACAAGTGCCGAAATTCCGGGAAAGATTTGAGCAAGACCAACGCTTATTTTTGGTGGAGGACTACATTGCAGGTCAGACGTACCGCACTCTGCTGGCTGAACGTCAAGCTGTGGGTAAAACTTTCACAGAGGCTGAAGTATTACAGCTGATAGAGTTGTTGTTGCCTGTTTTAGAGCATATTCACAGTCGAGGAATTATTCATCGGGATATCTCGCCAGAAAATATTATTTTGCGAGATAGTGACGCTAAACCTGTGTTAATTGACTTTGGGGTGGTGAAGGAACTGGCAACGCGTTTACAATCGCCAGATAGTCCCATACCAAAAACCACCGTAGGAAAATTAGGCTACTCTCCCAGCGAACAAATGCAAACAGGGGGAGCTTATCCTAGTAGTGATTTGTATGCATTAGCGGTAAGTGCGATTGTTTTGCTGACTGGTAAAGAACCAAAGGATCTATTCGATCAAAACCAACTAACTTGGAATTGGCAACGGTGGGTAAAAGTGAACCCGCGATTTGCTGTAGTGTTGAATCGAATGTTGAATCATATACCGAGCGATCGCTATCAAAGTGCTGCTAGTGTATCTCAAGCACTACAACCTTTACACGAAATCAATCTTCCAAATGTGAATGTGTCTAACTTGCAGACAATGGCAGTTAGTCGCCGTCCTGACTTAGTAGCACCAGCAGCTTCGCCCAAGAAACCCGATCCTGTGATTCCACCAAGTTCCACTAGCTCAATCTTGGATAATCCGTTAGCGATCGCCGCCATTGCCATTGCTGTCGTGATTGTAGCAGGATTTGGTTCTTGGGCACTAGTTAGTTCTATCCGCGGTCAGTCAAAAACACCAGATGAGACGCTTCCACAAAATTTCCCTTCACCAGTAATTCCTAGTGGTACTACATTCACACCCACACCCACGCCAACACCGACACCGACACCGACACCCACAGCTACTAACGATCGACCTGTTATATCTACTAAGCGCCTCAAGCTGACAGCATCTAACCCAATCACGGTTGAAGGTACTCTCAAAGCAAATCAAATCATTCAGTACAGCTTTTTTGGGCGAGAAGGTGCTAAATTAAACACGTTTATTGACCCAGGAAGCAGCATTCTGCTAACAATCTTAAGTCCCAATGGACAACCAATTGAGAGTACTGCCCAACAAGTCACATTTTATCAAGGCACATTGTTGCTTACTGGTAGATATACTATTGAGTTAACTCTGCTTTCAGGAGTTGCCGAAAGCAATTACAATCTCAATGTTGCATTAGAAAAACCAGTCAAACCAACACCGACAGAAACACCTTTGCCAATTCCCACAGAAGCACCCTTACCAATTCCTACAGAAACACCTTTGCCAATTCCCACAGAAACACCTTTACCAATTCCCACAGAAACACCCTTGCCAATTCCGAACACTACTGAAGCGCCAACTTTTCCGCCGGCTGATGGAACCCAACCATTCTCTGGCCAAAGAAATTAATGTTAAACACACTACTAATTACTGGAACTGATACGGAAGCTGGTAAAACTGTTTTAACAACAGCATTAGCAGCTTATTGGCAAAAATATTACCCGCAGCGTCGCTGGGGAATCATGAAACCGATTCAATCGGGGGTTGGCGATCGCGAGTGGTATCAAAAGCTATTTGCGCTAGAACAATCTGCTGAAGAAATTACACCTTTATACTTTCAAGCACCTCTGGCTCCTCCTATAGCAGCAGCACGGGAAAATCGCCGAGTAGATTTAGCAGTAGTTTGGCAAGCTTTGTCTAAACTGCGATCGCAGCGTGATTTTGTGCTTGTAGAAGCCTTGGGAGGCTTAGGTTCGCCAATAACTGAGGAATTAACGGTAGCTGATTTGGCGGGGGAATGGCGTTTACCAACAGTATTGGTAGTACCAGTGAGATTAGGTGCGATCGCTCAAGCAGTGGCAAATGTGGCATTAGCTAGACAATCGCGCATCAATCTCAAAGGCATTGTTTTGAACTGCGTACAACCCCGAACGGATGCAGAAATTGCCGACTGGGCACCATTTCAATTGATTCAATCACTCACTAACACGCCAGTTTTAGGCTGCTTACCCTATCTAGATAACCTGACTGATTTAGATAAACTTGCTCAAATAGCATCAGATTTAGATTGGGAAACACTAACACTTGAGAATGATTTAAATTGACATTATCGAAAAAATACAGCAACATTTTTCAGGATAGTCATCGGCCCTTGGGTTTTGAGAATCTCCATTTCTGCTGCGTTTCGCACCAGCAGGGCACCAGCGAATCCTAATGAATTCACAGAGATACATTGGAAATGCTCTTGCGATCGCGGTACGATTAACATCCATTCTCGTGTCGCTAGCAGATTGTAAGCACCAGATTGCTTTGCATCTAAACCCACAGCATGACGCAAAGTGTGATAAATTTCCAGTGTTGCTTGGGCCCCTGCCAATGGCGATCGCACCCAATTAGAATTTAATGGTGCGAAAGCATGTACAAAAGGAAGTTTTGCTAAAGTTGCATTCGAGTTTTGAAATTGTGCTGATGTTAGCAAAGCTTCAATCGGTATTTGCAAGCCTGAAGGGGCAAGTGGTAGTGGCACTAATTGTAAGTGCTTGTGTCGCTGACTAGCACCTGCGATTTTGCTACTGTTGTAAAATGCTAAACCATCGAAATCAGCTAAACACGCCCACATAGCCGTAAAATCTTCCAGGGTGAGTAAGCTTTCTTGTTCCTCGAAAGCACGGGTGATGATTAGCAGATGATAATCTACAACATTGAATTTATTTAAAATACATACATGAGTATCGGAGATATCCGCCACAAATAAATCTTCTTCGTAGGGCAAGAAAGGATTAAACTCTTCACCAGCAGTAGCAGATTGTTTTTCCTGTTTATCCTTAGCCGCTTTTTTGCGATTCAGGTTAGACAAAATCCGTACCAAAAAGCGCACGCCATCCTGTTCAACAAATTCAAATTCTGTCGGAATCGACAGTAGCGCCCCACATTGCAAAGCATATTCAGTTCGTTCTTTAACACTTGTGCATAAAGTGCCAGGTTTAAGTAAGATTTTCCCCTGTGCCATTTTTATTCCTTCAGGCATAATGAAGAGTGCTGAGTTCCGTTAGCGGTAGCGAGGCGTTTAGCCCGTGCTGAATTCTGAGTTTAAAGACCGCCCACAAGGGGCCTTGCTCAAACCCAAGTACATAAATACTGAGTAATTCTTAATTTACTTTAAGCCGAGGCACTAAGTTTGGTAAAGAGTACGCAGCGATGTACGTCTCTACGAATGACTATATTCCAATACGGTTCAATAAAATACCAAAGCTTTCACAACAACGCAATACCTTTGCAACAAAACTGTCACAAATCATATCTACATTAGTAATACATCTAAATATCCTTCCAGACAGCAATGCAAAACGAATCTCGCGACAGAGAACACCCATCAAATAGCATTTCACATAACACTGCTGATGCCAAATATCATAAAACCTGGAGAAAGGCTGCCGCCTCTCTATCGCTGGTGCTGCTGGGATCAGGTATGACATTGGCAGGCGGCTATATGGCTGGACACTCTCAGCAGGTGTCTGAAAATGCATCTAATTTGGCAGTAAGTCGAGTAAATGCTGCTCCTCCATTACCAGCAGGCACAGATCCTAACTTTGTTATCCAGGTAGTACAAAAGGTAGGGCCTGCTGTAGTGCGAATTGACTCTTCCCGAACCGTAAAAACCCAGTTACCAGATGAATTTAACGATCCATTCTTCCAACGCTTTTTTGGCTCTCAAATGCCAGAACAACAGAATCGCGTAGAAAAGGGCACTGGTTCAGGTTTTATTATTAGTGCTGATGGTCGTATTCTCACCAATGCCCACGTAGTTGATGGTGCTGATACCGTAACAGTTACACTCAAAGATGGGCGTAGCTTTAAAGGTAAGGTGTTAGGAAAAGACGAGCTGACCGATGTTGCTGTTGTCAAGATTCAGGCAGATAATCTCCCGTTAGTAGCCTTGGGTAACTCAGATCAACTACAACCCGGAGAATGGGCGATCGCGATCGGCAACCCCCTTGGATTAGATAATACAGTAACTACCGGAATCATCAGTGCCACCGGACGCAGTAGTAATCTAATCGGCGCTCCCGATAAGCGAGTAGAGTATATTCAAACCGACGCCGCAATTAATCCCGGTAACTCCGGCGGTCCCCTACTAAATTCCCGTGGCCAGGTAATTGCCATGAATACAGCCATTATTCAAGGGGCACAAGGATTAGGCTTTGCTATTCCTATCAACACAGCACAACGCATTTCCAGTCAACTAATAGCTACAGGTAAAGTAGAACATCCTTACTTGGGAATTCAGATGGTGGGGTTAACACCTCAGCTAAAACAAAATATCAACTCAGATCCCAACAGCGGTTTGAGTGTGAATGAAGATAAAGGTGTATTAGTTGTAAAAGTTATACCAAATTCACCAGCTGCTAAAGCAGGGATACGTGCTGGTGATGTGATCCAAACGCTTGGAGGTCAAGCAGTCACAGATGCCAGCAGTGTCCAAAGGGCTGTAGAAAATAGCCAAGTCGGGAGCGATTTACGTATGGAATTACGTCGCAATGGGCAGAATCTTAACATCGCTGTGCAACCTGGTGCTTTCCCCACCCAAACCCAAGTGCAATAAACGTTTTGCTATCAATTGAATAAAAGTGAATTTTCTGGGATGGGTATTTTGCTCGTCCCTTTTTTTCTGGTGGCAAAATTGAGTTGCAGTAACCGTATTGCAGTCAGGTAAGCACTACCACAAACATCAAAATCGAAGTTTTCGGTATTAACAGTGCCATCCTGTAAAAATAGTTTTATTCAATAGCAGAGTCATGTTTACATTTTTTATCCATGACATTAGTCACGGTTCAACTAATTACCTTTTTCACTAGTGTATAGCTCTTTTCAGTCCTAGTATTTATTTGTCAAAGGAATTCATATTTTATGAAAAATTAATTTCTTTGATGTCAGTATCATAAAAGGGAAGTTTGCGAATGAGTATTAAAAGAATGCTTGCTAGTGCAGCGCTGATTTTACCAATTGCTGTTACCTTTATTCCTTTTCAAGCCGATGCTCAGATCAGACGACCAGTTAGGCGATCGGTTCCAGCTAGAGTAATCAGAAGACCAGTGCGAGTTAGGGTTCGTACCCCTGTTCAAGCGAGAAGGAGAATAGTGATTCCTGGACGTTGGGTGCAAACAAATCGTGGTCGCCGCTGGATACCTGCTCGCTCTGTATATCGATAAAAAGTCTTACAATTGCAAAAAATATTGTCCACCAATATTTTTTGCAGATTTGTTTTTTCATAGCTTTAGTTAGTGTTTAAAATCTTCTTTAGAAATATTCTAAAGGGGCATTATTTCATATTTACAATAGACTTCAGCCCTCACCCTAAATCCTTCTCCCAAGGTTGGGAGAGGGACTTTTAAATTGGCTCCTCTTCTCCCAATTTTGGGAGAATTTGATTTATCAGGACTTTAGTCCTGACGTTGCAACTGAATTTTAAGCTAGAGCAACTGCTGGTTGTTGCCAGCGTCCCACCGCTTTACCAATTACTGCCAATTCTTGCATCAAGTTATCGAAACGGTCTGGTGTCAGAGATTGGGGCCCGTCGGATAAAGCTTTGGCAGGATTAGGGTGAACCTCTATCATCAGGGAATCTGTACCAGCTGCGATCGCAGCCATTGCCATTGAAGGCACAAATTCAGACCAACCTACGCCGTGACTGGGGTCAATCATAATTGGCAGGTGAGTCAGTTTTCGCAACACTGGCACTACCGATAAATCTAGTGTATTTCGCGTATACTGACGGTCAAAGGTGCGTATTCCCCTTTCACACAAAATGACATTAGGATTACCAGATGCCAAAATATACTCGGCTGCCATCAACCAATCTTCAATAGTAGCTGCCATTCCCCGCTTCAACAGAACTGGTTTCGGCTGCGCTCCCACTTTTTTGAGCAAAGAGAAATTCTGCATATTTCTTGCCCCCACCTGAATCACGTCAGCAACTTCGGCAATTTTATCCAGGTCTGCGGCATCCATTACTTCTGTAATAATCCCTAGTCCGCTGACTTCCCGTGCCCTTGCCAACAAATCTAAGGCACTCTCGCCGTGTCCTTGGAAGGCATAAGGTGAAGTCCGGGGTTTGTATGCTCCTCCGCGTAAAAATGAGGCTCCAGCAGTCTTGACGCGTCGTGCCGTCTCCACAATCATTTCTTCATTTTCTACGGAGCAGGGGCCGGCAACGACTACCAAAGGCTGGTGTTCGCCAAATACCACCGCTCCATTGGGAGTATTAACCACCACATCCGAAGCTTCGCCGTGGCGGTACTGACGGCTAGCTCGTTTGTAAGGCTGCTCTACGCGCAACACCTGCTCAATCCAGGGGCTAAGTTCCTGAATTTGTAGTGGATCTAAGTTGGCGGTTTCACCTACTAGACCAATAACTACTTTGTGTTGACCTACAATTTTTTCTGGAGTTAGCCCCCAGCTAGTTAGTTCCTCATCAATGCGGTTTATTTCCGCCTCTGGAGAACCACTTTTCATTACTATAATCATCTTAAAGTTCCTGATTAATTAATTGAGTAAAATTTTCTGTAAATAGGCTAACTTTATTGTTACCTATTAACCTAATTACAAATAGTTAAAAATAAAATTTGTTTACAAAATAAATAGACAAAATGTAGCGCTCAGTCAGTAGTCTTACTGCTAAATAACTATACACAGAGTGTAAAAAGTCTTGTGTAATTTTAATTACAATGTTGAAGTGATAAAATTTCAACTTCAACATTAACTTTTTCATTTACCCAATATCACAGTTACTTAATACCTGAGCGCCGTTCATTATAAGTTTTTTTGCCGAGTTTCGCGCCAAGCTGCCACCATTCGTCCCAAATTGGTGTTGAACTCACCCAAACCCAACAAACTTCCGACTTTTTCTTCATCCCAAGAGGCAGAGAGAACGCCATAAGTTATCCCTAAAACCCCCAAACCAAATAATCCCATGTTCACCAATAACACGGCGATGGGAGGTAGTCGGATATCGGAGTATGTAGCAAGCAGATAGCTAGCAACCAAGGCGCTAATGCCTAAAGCTGTTGGTACACCAGAGAACCCAGCTACCCGTCGGATCATCCGTTGGCTGACTACTTGGGGAATTGCCATCTCTTGTTTGGTGTAAACCACTTTTTTATCAGCCTGTTTGACGGATTCTTGGGGCTGTGCTGCTGGTTTACTTTGAGTTTTTGCGGGTTTTTGGCGCTTTTTGTTTGGTTCAAAGGGCAAACGACTGCGTTCAGATTCTTCAGCAGACATAAGCGGTAGTCCTATCCACGAATACCGAGACGAGCAATCAAAGCTTGATATTTTTCACGGCTTTCTTGCGATATATAAGCTAGAAGACGCTTGCGCTGTCCGATTAGCTTCAACAGTCCCCGCCGAGAAGAATGGTCTTTTTTATTTGCCTGGAGATGTTCGCTGAGGCGGTTAATGCGCTCAGTTAGCATAGCGACTTGGACATCGGCCGAGCCAGTGTCAGTTTCGTGAACTTGATAGTTGGAAATTATTTCTTGTTTCCGCAGTTGCGTGAGGGCCATGGTCGATTCAGTTTCTAGTTTTTCTAAAATGTATGCAGCAGTCTCCTATAATATCACAGCCCTCAAGCTGGATGTGGAATGACCTTTGAAGTAATATTTGTACTTTTTGATACTATTCTAAGAGGCTAATTCTCAGTATACGTCTTAATCCCTGATAGGGATTTTAGTTGATTGCGATAAATATGGGATTGAGCGTGATACTTTCTACGCTCGGTTTCAATCCCTGATAGGGATTTTAGTTAATTGCAATAAATAGACAGCACCAAATTAAATACCAATTTCCAGTTTCAATCCCTGATAGGGATTTTAGTTAATTGCAATCTCAGACTCTCCACCAAGATTTCCTGCAACCCACTTGGAATAGTTTCAATCCCTGATAGGGATTTTAATTAATTGCAATTTTCCCCATCCAAGTGTTCAGCAGTAATGCCATTTTTGTTTCAATCCCTGATAGGGATTTTAATTAATTGCAATAGTAGCTATGTGGCAATTACTGCTGGGGCTACTCTGTTTCAATCCCTGATAGGGATTTTAATTAATTGCAATTTGACCCCACCTATTCAGGTAAGCTATACTTGAGAGTTTCAATCCCTGATAGGGATTTTAATTAATTGCAATGCAGATGGGTACAAACAATTTCTTGACATTTGCTTTGTTTCAATCCCTGATAGGGATTTTAATTAATTGCAATGAGAAAGCGGAGGCTTAAGGGGCATAGCCGTAAGTTTCAATCCCTGATAGGGATTTTAATTAATTGCAATTCCAGGAGCGCTAGCAGTAAATTTTGATTTTTTTCCGTTTCAATCCCTGATAGGGATTTTAATTAATTGCAATTCATAATGTTTGTGGATTATTAGAAATTTCGGCCGTGTTTCAATCCCTGATAGGGATTTTAATTAATTGCAATCTTACACGTACTTTTACCTTTCCTCTCTCCCCCCCCGTTTCAATCCCTGATAGGGATTTTAATTAATTGCAATACCTGCTGAGACTGTTGCTCTTATAGGTGGTAGTTTGTTTCAATCCCTGATAGGGATTTTAATTAATTGCAATACCACTGAATAAGTAAATAGGTTTTCTATAAGAGTTTCAATCCCTGATAGGGATTTTAATTAATTGCAATTTTAAATCGTTTAGGGTCTATGTTTCTGTGAGTTGTTTCAATCCCTGATAGGGATTTTAATTAATTGCAATACAACAGGAGCCTCCAACCCATCACTTACATAAAGGTTTCAATCCCTGATAGGGATTTTAATTAATTGCAATCGCTGGCTTCTAAAAGCGCTGCTGTATTTGGTTTTCAAGGTTCAATAGCGCGAATGCAAAAATCATAACATAAGAAGTGGCAATTTTGTTAACTGTAAATAGCTGAAAGTCAGTCTACATAAGGTGCGCGGATGGTTTCAAGATGCTACAGCCATCAAATCCTTGCATATAGGGCAATTCAAGCATTTTTGTGTTCCCCCTTCCCCAACACCTACCCATCCGCGCATTGAGCGAAAAAATTAATCCGATTTGAAAGCTGTTTACTTTATAGATATCCTACTCGATTAGGTTAGCCGACTTTCGGGTGATGCCTACGCTTACGCAATTCCAGCATCCCCATTACTAACATTATTTGGCAACGTCTTCAAAATCTGTTATCGCACAAGCAAATTCTCTAAAAGCTGTTTTAATCAGAACCTCTTTCGTTCCTCTTTCCAGAGAAGAGTTGCGTATAAGGTCTGTTAATTCTATGAACAACAGAGAAAACATAAAACGATCTTGGCGGTCAACTTGTTTCAAGCAAGACGATATAAACTGATAAAGCTCTGTTTTTCTGGGTTTGGTCTGTTCATCCCATATTTGCAAACCAAGCCGAAAAGTTCTCAAGCGGATTTCATTGGTGTTAAAGGACGCGTCTTTGTAGCGGACTGATACGCGTTGGGGTAGTTCCATGAGTTTTAGCTATACATATTCAATGTAAAGTAATTATTCACTTATATTTTGGCTCAACCGGAAAAATCTGGTATTTTGCACCAATAGTAATAGCCGCCAGATGTTAGAAACGAATGACTTGCGTGGAATATACAGAGTTTTGCAGGGTAGAACCTTTGTACTACCCTGCGTCGCCAATTTAGAGGATACCCCAGAAATGGAGTAGCCCTTGACCAGAAAAAGCTTCAATCAAAATCGCAGATACAAAACCAATCATTGCTAGACGACCGTTCCAATTTTCACTCTGAGGAGTGAAGCCAAAACGCACAGCATTAGGATCTTCTGAAACAATAGGCGCAGGATTCTTAAAGCCTGACATGAGCATAACTCCAAGGTTCAAGTGTTGTAGCAGTTGTAACTGTCTGTAAAGTAATGTAACAGATGTTAAAAAAAATGCAAGATTGAATGAATTAGGACTTACTCACTCTCTACGAATTCTTTGTCTGCGAGACGCTGCGTGATGTTGATGATAACAGCGAATTAGTGCAAGAAAATTGGACTATTAGCTTGAGTATAGATAATGATTTTGGCGATTTTTGATGGTTAAAGCGCTTTTCAAATGCATAAACTTTTCTCCTAAAAGGTTACGCTGTACACATAAGTTATCCGATTACCCAAAAGTCCTCCAAAACCTCACCCTGTCCTAATCCTTAGTAAAGAGAGGGACAGGTTGAGGTATCTCAGGGGCTATCTATGAGACTAACCGTAAATTACCTTGACAAAGGCTTGTGTGTACATCGTAAGTAAACTCTTTGATAGAGTTATTAAAGTTACGCCGGATAAATCCGTAATCTTCTATTTGGTTCTTCGCCAAAACTATGCGACTTGAGGCGATAATGTTCTACCAACTCATGTTGCATTTTGCGGACTTGGGGAGAACGCGGCAATAACTCGACTGGCTGTCCTTTAGGAATCACAATTTGCTCAACGGCAAGTCTAGCTTCTTCAAGAGCATCCATTTCATCATCGCTACCATTGTGCAAAAACAATTGTAGTTCTCTATCATCGGCCATTTCTGGGTCGTCGATGTTCAGCAACCGCCGCAAACCACGGGTAATTTGGGGAATAGTGCTGGACTTAATTACGTGGATGGGTACATGACGAGCTTTGGCCATTTGGCGTAATTTGGCGTGGTTTTTGACGTGCGATCGCAGTGCTAAAATTGCATCAGCACTATCTATATCTTTTGTCAATATCACGGGCAAAGTTAGCACACTAATTACTTGTTCTAGTTGGTGACGGCTAACCCCATAAGGGTAAACGTGCAATGGCAAATCTTCACCATTCGGCCCTGGCACTCTTGTAGCAGCATCAAAATCAATGCTCTCAGAATAATTGAAAGATTCATCCAGTAAACGGTCAAACTCGCTGCGCCCAGTTACCCGCTCTACAGGCAATTGGGGTAGTGCAACCATTTGTCCAGATGAACGCCAGCCATTAGACGGTCGTGCCGGTGGGAAAGAATCTTCCACTGTTGCTAGCTGTCCACCACGACCGTTGACAACAGCTAACTGCCTTGTAACCGCAATTTTGCCGCGATCGTCAACGGTTCTCGTTTGTGGGGTAGGTTGACGCCCCCGCAACAGATTATCTACGGTGTCAGCAACACTTTCGTGTACTGTCCAGCGTTGGCGTTCCAACATTTCCACCGCAATTTCAAAGGTAGGCGGCGCTTTCCGCTCCAAAACGGTCTTTTGAGAGCCTCGCCGTCTAGCTTCATCGTCTCCCAACGTCACAGCTTGGATACCCCCAACTAAATCAGCCAGAGTGGGGTTTTTAATCAGGTTTTCGATCTGATTCCCGTGGGCAGTACCTACCAACTGTACACCACGTTCCGCAATGGTACGAGCCGCTAAAGCTTCCAGTTCCGTGCCAATTTCATCGATGACAATGACTTCTGGCATGTGGTTTTCTACTGCCTCAATCATCACCTGATGCTGTTCATTTGGATGAGCCACTTGCATCCGCCGAGCGCGACCAATGGCGGGGTGAGCAACATCACCATCCCCAGCGATTTCATTGGAGGTGTCAATAATCACTACTCGCTTATGCAGATCGTCCGCTAAAACACGGGCTATTTCCCGTAAGGCGGTAGTTTTGCCCACGCCTGGACGCCCCAGCATGAGAATCGATTTACCAGTTTCTACCAAATCGCGGATCATGCCAATGGTTCCGAATACCGCCCGACCAACGCGACAGGTCAAGCCAATAATCTTACCAGTGCGGTTGCGAATGGCGCTGATCCGATGCAAAGTTTGCTCAATTCCTGCTCGATTATCTCCGCCAAAGATTCCGACTCGTTGAATGCAATCATCTATTTGTTCTTGAGTAACGGGTACTTCGCTCAAATACTCAGCTTGATTAGGAAAGCGAGCCTCTGGGCGACGACCCAAATCCAAGACCACTTCTACTAAACTATCTCGTTTGGGATGACTCTCTAGTACTTGTTGCAGGTCTTGGGGCAAAATGTCTAATAACTTTTGGAGATCGTCTGTAATCGTCATGCTTTCTATGGTGACGTTTTTAGAGATAGCGAGGACATTTGCGTGCAGGAGAACCCGTCCTGGGTATTTTCCGAACGAGCGATTAATGCTCCTGCTGTGACTTGATCTGGGAAACGAGAGAATGGGCAAGTTCTACAGCTTGCCAAAGTAATACTTCATTTTCTTCTAGGCGAACATTCGCCTTCACATTAGTGTTACTTTCCTCCTTATTCTCTAACTGTTCGAGAATTGGTGACAGCAGTACGCGGGCGTAGCTACCGTAGGCGACCCCGGCGATGGAGGAGGGTGGGCAGGGAGCGGGGAGCAAGGGGGAAAACTTTTCTCCTCTGCCCCCCGCCCCCTGCCCCTCTGCCTCTTTGAGTAGTCCCATTGCCTTTAACTTAGCAACGGTATACTTATTTGTGCCGCCTGCTAACTGCACATATCCCGGTAACTTAGCTGCCAAAACTTTTTGCCCTAATTTCACCGCAGCTATTGTGGTGCCATCGCCAATATCACCACTCATCGGACGACCATCGGTTTGCCAAATTAAAGCACCCTTGAGTGGGGCAATCCTGTCATACAGCGCTCTCAAATAGTCAATCATCCCTTCGCCATCAGGACAGCTGATGGCTAGTAACTTTAGTTGATCCGCCCACGGTGAAATTGCTTGCCATAATCGCTCAAATTCTGCCAACCGCCCGACTTGTGTATGGATTTCTACGGCATCTACTCCCGTTGACATTACCAATGGTGCGATCGCTCCCGGCGTTGTCACGTATGAAGCTGTATAAATTATACTATAAGGGCAAATTGGTATGCAACGACCGCAGCCATAACACTTTTCGGATACTATTCCGGAAAAGTCTTCTTTGATACTGTCAAACACGATCGCTTGTGCCGGACAAATCCGTTCACAGGGTCTAGGGCAGTCTGTAGGACACTCATGAGGATTAAATTCTGCTTTGCGAAAATGGGGGTCTTCTCCATCGTTTAGGCTGACCATCAAAAAGGGTAAATTGCCTTTGTAGTCAAAGCCTCGCTTTTGGGCATCCTTAGCCAGAGATTTGGCTGCTTGTAGCCCTGATTGCGCTGCTGCAATTACTGCTGGATCAGCTGCAACATCTATGCAGTCAGCGCCCGCCAAAGTATAGGCTAACGTTAAACTTCTGACTGCCGGCAAATGCTGGAAGCTGGCTCCGCAGATCAGCTTGAACCAGTCACCTTGTTTGAGAGATTGTAAAGGTACGAACAGATCAGTCACTATTCTATTATGCGTTTATGCGACTAAAAATAGTAGTCTGCGATCAAGAAAAAGTCCGAATTTGCTAATTTAGGGTTTATTGAATTGGAGATTGCGGATGGGCATTGGGAAAGAGGAGGCAAGAGGCAGAAGTTCTTTAATTTTGAATTTTGAATTTTGAATTGATTTCTCCCCACTCCCGCAGCCGTCTTAGGAGGCCGATAACATGAGAACTGTATTTTTTGTAGAAGACTCTGCTGAAGATAGAGCTTTGTATCGACGCTTCCTAGAGCGAGATGATCGCTACACTTATGATATTTACGAATTTGAGTCTGGAAATAAGGCCTTACAAGCTTGTCAAGCAAAAATACCAGATGTGATTTTGTTGGACTATCGATTACCAGATTTAGACGGGCTGGAATTTCTCACGAAGCTACAGAGGCAAACTTCTAACAGCCAAATTTCGGTAATTATGCTGACTGGACAGGGAGACGAAACGATCGCAGTCCAAGCGATCAAGAGTGGGGTGCAAGATTATCTAGTCAAGGGAAAACTGACCTCTGATAATTTACGTCGAGCGGTTCATGGGGCGATCGAGCAGATACAGCTAATGCGGCAGCTAAAACAGCAACAGGAACAACAAAAGTTAGTAGGAGCGATCGCTCTTAATATTCGCCAATCGTTGAGGCTTCAAGATATCCTTGCCACGAGTGTTCAAGAAGTCCGCCAATTACTGGGTGCTGATCGGGTGCTACTGTATCAATTCACACCTCAAATGCGGGGTGGCATCGTCGCGGAGTCGGTATTACCCCAATGGACACCAATCTTGGGGCTGGAGATTGAAGATACCTGTTTTCAGGAAAATCAGGGGGAAGAATATCGCCGAGGCAAAATTTGGGCTGCGACGAACATCTACGAAGCAGGTTTAAGTGACTGCGATATTCAACTTTTGGAACAGTTTCAGGTGAAGGCGAATTTAGTTGTCCCCATTTTGTTAGAAAGCAAGGGGACTCAAGCAGTTGAACTTTGGGGGTTATTTATTGCACATCAATGTTCTGCCCCGCGACAATGGCAGACATTTGAGGTGGAATTGCTCAAGCAACTGACAGTGCAACTAGCGATCGCTATCCAACAAGCCGAACTTTACCACAATCTCCAAACCCTCAACACCGAGTTAGAAGCCAAGGTACAAGAACGCACTGCCAAATTGCACCAAAGCGATCGCCGTTTCCGTGCCATTTTCAATAACACTTTCCAGTTCATCGGACTGCTAACGCCAGCTGGCATTTTACTGGAGGCGAACCAGACGGCGCTAAGTTTTGCCGGACTGAAACTGGAAGATGCGATCGATCGCCCTTTTTGGGAAACACACTGGTGGACAATTTCACCGCAAACTCAAGCAGAATTAAAACAAGCGATCGCTCGTGCAGCCCAAGGAGAGTTTATCCGCTATGAAGTTGATGTTCTCGGTGCAAATAACCGAGTAGCAACAATTGATTTTTCACTCCGTCCGCTTTTAGACGAGACAGGTCAAGTCATTTTGTTGATTCCAGAAGGGCGAGATATTACCGAACTCAAACAGGCTAAAGAAAAATTCCAACAAAGTGAGGCCCTGCTAGCCACTACTCAACAAATCGCCCATATAGGCAGTTGGGAATTTAACTTAGTAACCAAAAAGCGCTGCTGGTCTATGGAAACCTTTCGCATCTTTGGTCTAAATCCAATTGAAAGTGAACCGACTCAGGCAGAATTCCTCCAGATGCTTCACCCAGAGGATCGCACACAGTTCCAGACCAATTTTGAACAAGCCATCGCCCAAGAAACCCCTTTCAGTATTGAGTTCCGAATTGTCCGACCCGATGGCTCATTGCGCTACCTTGAGGGGAAAGCAGAGATAGCTTATAACGCTCAAGGGCAGGCAGTTAAGGTGTTGGGCGCTATTCTAGATATTACAGAACGCAAACAAAATGAATTAGAAATCATCCGTAGTCGTGACCTGCTAGAAGCTGTTTATAACGAATCCGCTGATGCACTTTTTTTGGTAGATGTAGAAACATTATTGACTATTGACTGTAACGATCGAGCAGTGAAGCTATTTGCAGCCTCTAACAAAGCTGAACTCATTAACATTGCAGGTCACACTCTGCAAAAACAACAGTTCACTCCTGATGAGTTAGACTCCATAACCGAAGAAATTAACCAGCAAGGGTTTTGGAGTTTAGAAATTGAATACATTACTAAGCGGGGCAAATCCTTTTGGGGAAGCATCGCAGCCAAACAAATTATCGTTGCTGGTAACGTGATGAACCTAGTGCGAGTCACAGATATAACTGTGCGTAAGCGCGTCGAAGAAGGCCGCAAACGGGCAGAAATAGCCCTCCGAGAAAGTGAAGAACGACTACAGTTAGCACTTGAGGCTTCGGGGGATGGTTTGTGGGACTGGAACATTCTCACTAAAGAGGTGTATTACAGCCCGCGCTATTTAGAAATGCTCGGATACACTTTTGATGAACTCCCACAAGATTTTAGTACTTGGGAGCGATTAGTTCATCCAAAGGATTTGCCTTGGGTTGAGAAAATCTTGGCAGATCATCTCAAGGACAGTTCAGTACCCTACAAATTTGACTATCGACTTCAAAGTAAGTGGGGTGAATACAAATGGATTGCTAACTACGGCAAAGTTGTCATCCGAGATGGACAGGGAAAGCCTCTGCGAATGACTGGTACTCATCGGGATATCAGCGAGCAACAAGCCGCGCTACGCGAACACAAACAAGCCGAAGCAGCCTTAGCAAAAAGTGAAGAACAACTGAGGCTAACGTTAGAATTTAACCACATCGGTCTTTGGGATTGGAATGTTCAAACAAATGAAGTTACCTGGAACGACAACCATTATCGTTTGTTAGGTTTAGAGCCAGAAATATCAGCAGCCAGCTATCAACTATGGCGCGATCGCGTGCATTCAGAGGATGTCGACCGAATCGAACAGGCTGTATCAAATGCACTGGCACAACATATTAATTTTCAAGGTGAATATCGAGTGATTTTTCCCGATGGCAGGGTTCACTGGCTCACGGGGAAAGGACGTGGCGTTTACAACGAAGCAGGCAATCCTGTACGGATGTTAGGAGTAATTATTGATATTAGTGAGCAAAAGCAAGCAGAAGCAGCTTTGCAAGAAAGTGAAGCCCGATTCCAGGCATTTATGAACAACAGCCCAGTGCTAGCTTGGATCACTGATACAGATGGGCGTGTACTTTACTTAAATCAAACATACCTGCGGACATTTAAATTACTACCCGAACAGGTGATTGGGCAATCTATTTCTGACCTCTACCCAGATGAAATTGCTCGGCAGCATTTCGATCACATTCGCACAGTCATAGAGACAAATCAGGTAATCGAGGCGATTGAGGTTGCTCCTCGACCAAACGGTTCCCTTGGTGAGTTCTTGGTATACAAATTCCCGATTCTCGGATTGTCTGCACAAAAGCTAGTGGGTAGGGTGGCCATTGACATCACAGAACGCAAGATTCTAGAGCGAGAACTGGCTCACAAGCAAAAGCTATTGGATACGTTCATCAATAATGCACCTGTTGGGATAACTATTCTCGATGGGGAACTGCGTTATTCATTAGTTAATGAAGCATTAGCAGAAATTAATGGCATTCCCGCAGCAGAGCATATTGGCAAGACAACGTGGGAGATTGTCCCTGATATAGCACGGAAGCAAGATCAAGTCTTTCGACAGGTCTTAACAACGGGTGAACCGATTCTGGATTTGGAAGTCAGTGGAGAAACCCCAAAACTTCCAGGTGTGATCCGGACTTGGCTAGCTTCCTATTTTCCGATTCAGTCTGAAGCTGATGAACCTATTAGCATGGGCATTGTCGTAGTTGAAATCAGCGATCGCAAACGTGCTGAACAAATGTTAGAGTTGCAAGCAGTCATTACCCGCAACATGGCGGAGGGAATTTGCCTAGTTCGTGCCACAGATGCCGTGTTTGTCTACGCAAATCCTAAATTCGAGCAAATGTTTGCTTATGACCCTGGTGAATTAATCGGTCAGCACGTGTCGATTGTCAACTACGGAGATAAATATCATACACCTGAAGATGTTAATCAGGCCATTAGAACTACTATTTTGAAACACGGTGAAGCAACCTATGAAGTCCATAATATTAAAAAAGATGGTACTCCATTCTGGTGTAGCGCTACCGCTTCCGTTTTTGAACATCCTGAGTATGGAAGCGTCCTTGTCGCCATCCATCAAGATATCACTGAGCAAAAGCAAGCGGAGGAAAAAATCAAAGCCTCTCTAAAAGAAAAGGAGGTATTACTCAAAGAAATTCATCATCGTGTTAAAAATAATTTAGGAATTGTCAGCAGTTTGCTGCAAATGCAATGCAGACGAACACAAGATCCTGTGGTGACAGCTATTTTGCGCGATAGCCAAAACCGCATTGCTTCCATTGCCCTAGTTCATGAAAAACTATACCGTTCTGAAGACCTCGCTGATATTGATTTCGCTCAATATATTCCAGATTTAACAACTCATTTATTTGATTCCTATAATGTCAGTTCTAGCCAGATTAAACTAAATATTCAAGTTGATAATGCTAGCCTCGACATCGAAACCGCCATTCCTTGCGGCTTAATTATCAACGAACTGGTTTCTAATGCTTTAAAATACGCTTTTGTTGGTAATCGTGGGGGAAAAATTGAGGTTAAGTTTTATCAAAAATCCGAATCTAATTTGATACTCATTATTAAAGATAATGGTGTTGGCTTACCTGAAAATTTTGATAGCAAGAAAACCAAAACGCTGGGCATAACCCTTGTCCAGGGTTTAGTCAAGCAGCTAAGAGGAAAACTTGAAATTGACTCTCAACAAGGTACAGAGTTTAAAATTACTTTTACAAACAGCCAGACATGAAAATAATTGACATCCCATCAAACACTCAGACAAAAGAGACAGTTCGAGTCCTTGTTGTTGAAGATGAATATATCCTTGCTATCAACTTACAAGAAACTTTAGAGTCTTTAGGATATGTTGTTTTAGATATCGCCGATTCTGCCGAAGAGGCAATTGCAAAAGCAACTGAATTACGCCCAAACTTGATTTTGATGGATATCAGGTTACGGGGTGAAATGGACGGCATTCAGGCAGCGGAGCAAATTTGGCATCATTTGCAAATTCCGATTATCTACGTCACAGGTCACTCTGATAAGAGTACTGTCGAGCGAGCGACGCTGACATCCCCCTTTGGATACATTCTCAAACCCATAAAAGACCAAGAACTTTATGTTGCCATTCAAACAGCACTCAATCGCTACGATCGCGAGCAATTTTTGAGTTCTGTGCTTCGAGGAATGGGCGATGGGGTAATTGTAGTCGATACTGAATTAAATATTAAATACATGAATCAGGTAGCTGAAGCTCTGACAGGGTGGCAATGGAATGAAGCTAAAGACAAGATGTTAGCTGAAGTTATCAAAATCATTGATGAACAAACTCAGCTACCGATAGAAAATCCAATTATTGCAGCTCTCCAAAAAAAAACTACTATATATTTAGGCAGTGGTGTTTTACTAGTTGCTAAAAATAGGAAAACTATACCAATAGCTGATAGCGCTACTACCCTGAGAAATAATAGTGGTGTAATTACAGGAGCCGTATTTGTTTTCCGAGATGACACGCAACGACGCTTAATCGAAGAACGCAATCTCGCAGCTGAACGCGCTCAACAACTAGAAATTCGAGTGGCAGAACTTCAACGTCTGAACAAGTTAAAAGAGGATTTTCTGGCAACCACTTCTCATGAAATGCGAACACCCTTGTCAAACATCAAAATGGCAATCTCTGTGCTAGAAAATATTCTCGATCAACAGGGTATCTTAAATTCAAACACACTTCCTCCATCTGAATCTGTAGCCCACTACTTAGGTATTCTGCGCGAACAATGCGAACAAGAACTGGATTTAGTAGACAATTTGCTGCATCTACGAATGATTGATGCAGATGTCTATCCCTTGGAATTAACTTCAATTAAACTGCAAAACTGGTTGCCTCACGTTGCCGAGTATTTTCAAGAACGCGCTCAAGCTAGGCAACAGTCTTTGCAAGTTAGTGTTTCTCCAGATTTACCGCCTTTAGTTTCAGACTTGGCTAGCCTGACTGAAATTATCTCCGAGTTACTCAACAATACTTGTAAATACACTCCGCCTGATGGAGAGATTGTGTTAAAGGTTCAGGTAATTGACACTACAAAAAGTCTGACAAATGAGGATGCTAAATCTGGTGTATTAGATAATTTTCAAGTTCCTTATTTTCAAATCACAATTAGTAACTCTGGTGTGATAATTCCGAAAAAAGAACAATCTCGAATTTTTGAGCCGTTTTACCGTATTCCTGAAAGCGACCGCTGGCAACAAAGCGGCACAGGATTAGGTTTAACATTGGTAAAGAAGTTAGTCGAATATCTCCAAGGCAGAATTGAAGTTACCAGTTCTCAGGGCTGGACAACGTTTATAGTTCAGCTGCCTTTAAGTTTGTGATGGTATTTGTCCTCTGTCATTTGTCATTAGGCGTTGGTTATTAATTCTTCTTTTCCTGTCTCCTTCACTCACCGAAAGAGTTCAAACTACGCCAAAATCTAAATAAACGCGATCGCATCTTACCGACAATGCAGATTACCCAAAGTCTCCATACAGCGATTCTTGTGACTAACTTAGAACGCTCTGAACATTTTTATGGCAAAGTATTGGGATTATCTAAAATAAATCGTTCCCTAAACTACCCTGGTGCATGGTATCAAGTCGGCGACTATCAAATTCACCTGATAGTTGCAACCACTGTCCCCACGGAAAACCCCAACGAAAAATGGGGACGTAATCCCCACATCGCTTTCACAGTAGCTGACTTAAACGCCGCCAAACAGGAATTCCTCAATCATAATTATCCCATTCAAGCTAGCGCCTCCGGTCGTGCTGCCCTGTTCACTCAAGACCCAGATGGGAATATTATCGAGTTGAGTCAGCAGTGAGGAGTGAGGAAGGGGATAGGGAATAGGGTACAGATTACAGGGTACAAATTATTTTCTATCACCTGTCACCTCTCCCCTCTCCCCTATCACCTCTCCCCTCTCCCCTCTCTTCTATTCTGGTAATTTATATTGCCCAACAATACGTTTGGCAAACTCTGGAACGTGCGCTTCTAATTTCTCTGGATGATTGCGCTTCACATACAAATAATTCCGAGTAAAGTGGGAATCAATGGAAAATCGCGCATATTCTAGACCCTTGGGGCCGATTTTTTCGATTACCACACCCATCAGTTTTGCTGCCCACATCGGCAGGGTAACGCCTTTATCGTAAGCGGGAATACTTTGTTGTACGGCTTCTTTCCGGTTGCCTTTAGACGTTACTGGTTGGGTATCTAACTGGTCTTTTACTAAATCCAGCATTTCCTTACCAGTGTCATTTCTAACTACAATCCATTGCCAACCGAAGGGTGCGCCCATATAGCCAACAACTAAGTCGGCTAAGGAGTTGACGTAATCAAAGCAACTCATACAGGATGGGGCAAAGACATCTTTGAGTTTGTTGGTCTTCAAGCCAAAGAAAGGTACTGTTTCTGATGAGCCATCTTCATGTTTGAAGTGAACCCGGAAGTCTTGCATGAATTCGTAATGCACAACTGTATCAGGCGATCGGCTGGTGGTTTCTAAGAATTTTTGCAATCCGGCGCGGTTAACGTTATCTACGCAGGGCGTACCCAAAACATACAGCTTTTCTAAACCAAGTTGTTTTTCTACGGCTCGTAATGCCTGGATTTGGCAACCAACACCAATTACCAACAGCCGCTTCATTCCCGATTTTTCTACCTGTTCTAATATGGACAGGTTCGGAGAAAGCGTTGGTTTATTTACCCGTGCTGCTAGTATTTCTTCTGGGGTACGGGCGATGACTGGCATGGGTTGAAAACGGTCTTCTTTGGTGTTTTGTACGCAGACAACACCTTCAACTAAGCCGCGATTCAGCATTTCAATGGCAATGCTGCTCACAATACCCGTCCATTGTGCGCCTTCGATGGGCTGCTGTTTCCGCGCTGCTATCATGTCTTGATGAACACCAAAGTAGAGTTCATCGGGGTTTTCGAGATGGCGCGATCGCGTGTGTGTTTCTTCTTCAAGTTCGCCTATTTGCTGATTAATAAAAGCGCAGGCTTCCTTGACATAGTGAATATAGTATGTATCGCATAGTCCGCACTCGCTACAAAGTTCTTTCGCAGGGCGGCGGCTGGTAGGTTTTAAGGCTCTGGCTTTTTTGTGAGGAGAAACTGAGGTCATATAAACTTTTTGTTTTATCCAGGAATCGCTTTTATTACAATACCTTCACTCGCTATGAACTTGACGATAGACCATGAACAAGACATTGTAATGTTTTGAAACGCAGAGGGACGCAAAGTAATGCAGAGTTTTGCCTAATTTATTTCGCTACGAATTAATTAAATATTCTACTGAGGCTTTGATGAGGAACTATAGAAATACAATCGCACTCAGCGATGAGTAGGATAAATAGAATTTGATTTTTGATACACAGATAAAAGCAGACATTCCCAAACTAGCCGTGGTTGAGCGTAAGAAAGCAAGTGTTTTCGAGACTGTTCTAGCTGGTTAATGATACTAGGTTGATGCCACTGCTGCCAGTAGAATTGCTGAAGATAATCAACTAACCACAGTTGTGCTTCTGTATCTAAATCCTTATCAATTTTTTTGGCTAACTCTAAGGCGTTACGGTAAGATTTAGGCGCTTTTTTCAAGTCTTCGAGTAACTCATCAGGAATAGCTTGTAATTGTTCATAAGATGCGATCGCACTGCCGGCACTACCAGCTGCTATGCTCAATACTGCCTGATTTTGCAAAATTTCCTGATGATTTGTTTGTGTGAGTACAACAGCTAAAGACTGTGCATCTAAGCGATAAAAAGGAATGCGTTGACAGCGTGATACCAAAGTCGGCAACACAGATTCAGGTGTCGGTGCAATTAAAATTAATGTCGCCTGTCCCGGTTCTTCCAAGGTTTTAAGTAAAGCATTGGCTGCGGCTTCTGCCATTGTTTGGGCTTCTTCCAGCACTACCACATTCCTCGGCGCTTCCAAAGGCGGACGACCTAAAAACTCGGTAATTTCCCGAATTTGCTCTAGTCTAATTACAGGTGGTGCTTTACGCTTGAGTCCTTTTTCGACTGCTTCTGCTGCTGTTAATCGTTGTCCCTGATATTGGTAAGTTGGTTGCACCCACAATAAAGCCGGGTGGTTCCCCTGACGCAAACGGTTTTGTAAAGATGCAGTAACTCCCATCCCACTGGAAAATAGCAACTCCACAAAACACCTGGCTGCTAAACTCCTGCCTACACCATCTGGCCCCACAAATAAGTAGGCTGGAGGAACCCGGTTTTGTCTGACAGCCTGATTAAGTAATTCTATCGCTTGCTGTTGTCCAATAACTGGTGCAAATGGATCGTTAGTCATTAGTTAGGAGTTAAGAATTAGGAGTTATTATTTTCCATTTGCCTTTTATACTCAGCACTGTTTGGGTAAATTAGCGATCGCTTAGAAATATCTTACCTTTAGGGACTTCCGGTTAAAAAAGCATCCCATAGTAGGGGCGCACAGCCGTGCGTCCCTACTACAAATAATTTGGGATACTAAACCTTAGACGTGAGAAATCTGGATATCTCCGCATGTGCCAATACAGCACCAGGTTCGCGCTGGAGAGCGTTGTAATACTTTCTCTCGAAGGTATTACCCGTCTCTAGCGGTACAATGAGTGTACGGACATCAGCAATCAATTTTTGGAAATCGTCCAGCAATATCGGTTCATCTGCTTGGAGCATTTCATCAACTTGCACAACCATCTCAGAAATGCGATGTAGCCAAGCAAATTGTTCGTGAGCAATGACTAGCTGAAGAAGTTCTGCACTTGATACTCGTCCACTAATCTGTTCGTAGGCAATACGTTCTGTCTCCAGCAACATCTTGTGAAGGTGGAGTAATTTGTTTCGTAAATCACGCAGATATTGATGCTGACGTATTCTTTGTGTAAGTGCGTTAGAAGTCAATGTTACTTATCCTCTTGTTACAATAGTCTTCAATGGCTTAAACAATTTCATTAGGATTGGGGGGACAGGTAGACAGGTAACAGGTGATAGGGATCTGTACCCTGTTACCTTTAACCTATTCCCTTCTTCCCCATGTCCTTGTGAATGGAGTTTTTTATGTATTTAGGTTTCCTTGCTAAGAAGCACTATAATGAGCATATCTTTTATAAACGTCATATCTTATATTTGATTAATCATATATTAACATAAAATTATAAGAACTACATAGTGTAGAACCGAGCGAGAAAATATCAATTATGGGAAAACCATCTTCATGTCGCTAGCAAATGTAATTTTAGGTCTTCTTCAGCAGCAAGAAATGACGGGCTACGACCTCAAAACGAGCTGCTTCGATCAATGCATTGCCCATTTATGGCCAGCAGATCAGGCACAAATTTACAGAACTCTCGATAAGCTAGTTGAGCAAGGCTGGATTACCTGTAACATTGAGATTCAACACGATCGCCCCAACCGCAAAGTCTACAGTGTGACGGAGCCAGGGAAAGCCGAATTTAGGCGATGGCTAGGGATTCATCAGCCCTTACCGACTATCAGAGAACCTTTACTCGTGCAGTTGCATTTTGCAGATCAGTTGTCGAATGAAACCATCATTCACCTACTGGAGCAACAATTAGCGGCTCGAAGCAAAAAGCTGGCTGAATGTGAAACCATCCATTTGCCATCATTCGGCGATGAATCTGCCAACCGCAAGCAGGTGATGCAGAGGCTGGTGCTGGAGTTGGTAATCCGAAGAGAAGAGACTTATATTGATTGGTTGAAGACAGCGATTGATGTTATCAGTCGCCAAGAGCCATATCCATTTACCAAGAAAGAATTCAGGAGTCAGGAGTCAGAATTCAGAATTGAATTTTGAACGAAAGAGCAGATGAATCGTGGATTATTTGTAGGTTTAGTAACTTTAGATTTGATTTACCTTGCTGACTCTGCCCCTAAGAATAATCAGAAGATTGTCGCTACTGACTATACTGTAGCGGCAGGGGGACCAGCAACAAACGCAGCTGTAACTTTCAATTATTTAGGAAATCAGGCTACTGTCTTAGGTGTAGTAGGTTCTCACCCAATGACGCAGCTCATTCGAGATGACTTGGCAAATTACAAAGTTGCGATCGCAGACCTTGAGCCTAGCACTGATTTAGTACCGCCTGTATCTTCGATTATTGTCACTCAAGCCACAGGTGAACGCGCTGTGGTTTCGATCAATGCTGTGAAAACTCAAGCTAGCAGCGCATCTATCCCACCAGATATTTTGCAAAATGTCGATATCGTACTGATTGATGGTCATCAGATGGTGGTTGGTGATTCTATAGCCCAAATGGCTGAGGCCAATAATATCCCAGTAGTAATCGATGGTGGTAGTTGGAAGCCTGGATTTGAGCAAATTTTACCGTTTGTAGATTACGCTATTTGTTCAGCTAATTTTTATCCTCCCAATTGCCAAACTGGAGAAGACGTATTTAGCTATCTCAGTGGATTTGACATTCCTCACATCGCCATTACCCACGGACAAGAACCAATTGAATACTTGAGTGGCACTAAAACTGGTATCGTAGATGTGCCGCAGATTCAAGCGGTTGATACGTTAGGGGCTGGAGATATTTTTCACGGTGCTTTCTGTCATTACATTTTAAGGGAAAGCTTTATTGATGCACTGGCACTGGCAGCTAATATTGCTGCTGATTCCTGTAAATTTTTTGGTACTCGGCGCTGGATGGATTTAAAGGGCTGAGTTGTCAGGTTAATAAAATTATAGAAGGCTAAATTAATGAAAGATTTACAAGAAATATTAGCGATCGCTCGTGAAATAGGTTGGGGCGCAGCAGAGATACT
This sequence comes from Nostoc punctiforme NIES-2108, assembly GCA_003326195.1. Classification (GTDB taxonomy): domain Bacteria; phylum Cyanobacteriota; class Cyanobacteriia; order Cyanobacteriales; family Nostocaceae; genus Nostoc; species Nostoc punctiforme_A. Next base: position 81,500 of record LXQE01000147.1, on the reverse strand, counting down.
GCGATCGTATTACCACGGTACAGCAAAAGACCCTGACTTAGAAATCCAGTATAAGCAGAATGAGCCTGTCACTGTTGCCGATGTAGCTGTGAGCCAATACATTTTACAGAGGCTACAAGCAACTTTGGGTAACGAAGATTTTGCTTACATCAGCGAAGAAACTTATCAAGCGCCAAGTAGTGCTAGACAGCCTTCTGCCCCTTGGGTATGGATAATTGACCCTTTGGATGGCACACGAGATTTTATCGAAAAAACTGGCGACTATGCAGTTCACATTGCTTTAGTCAAAGAAACACGCCCAGTCTTGGCAGTGGTGGCAGTACCAGAGGCTCAAAAGTTATATTACGCTACCAAAGGCGGGGGTACATTTGTAGAAACCCGTGACGGATCTGTTCCTTTACAAGTGTCTTCAGGTAAAGGAATTGAGGATTTAACCTTAGTCGTTAGTCGTTCTCACCGCAACCAACGGTTAGATCATCTGCTACAAAACTTACCCTGTCAAAATCAGAAATCTGTGGGTAGTGTTGGCTGTAAGATTGCCACCATTGTCGAGCAACAGGCAGATATCTACATTTCCCTTTCCGGCAAGTCTGCGCCCAAAGACTGGGATATCGCTGCCCCAGAATTGATTTTAACAGAAGCCGGTGGTCAGTTTACTCACTTCGACGGCACTCCGTTGCAGTATAACACTGGTGATATCAATCAATGGGGAGGTTTGCTAGCTAGTAATGGTGAATATCACGAATTACTATGTAAGAAAGCAGAGGGTATCTTAGCGCAGTTTGACCATAGCTAATGTACTTGAGGATAAATATTTTTTAATTTAGATTAATTTGCTTTTAAGACAGTTGATCGTGGTATGATTAATCAGATTACCGATAATAATCTTTACCCCTTAGTCCACAGCTTAATTTTAAAAACACTAAATATCTGGGCGATCGCGAGTTAATTACGATTTCCGATTAAAAGTGTAACTTTATATAGTACAAGCAAAAAAAGCCAGTCTTTAGAAAGTCTGCAAACCGTCCTGAAAGGTTTGATTTGTGAATAAAATTCACTATCAGGCAATATTCAAAGGCTGAATGCTGTGCTACACTCATGGACATAAAGATTATTTTCGGTTGAGTAACTCGTTTTGATTTCTAAAAACCGTCTCTCCGAATTTAACTCTCTACACTCCCTGAATTCGGAGATTTCTATGTCAATTTACGTCGGAAACCTGTCCTATCAGGTTACAGAAGAGGACCTAAAGCAGGCTTTTGCAGAATACGGAACAGTAAATCGTGTTCAACTACCCACAGATCGGGAAACAGGCCGGCCGCGTGGGTTCGCTTTTGTGGAAATGGAATCAGACACACAAGAACAAGCTGCGATTGATGCACTTGATGGTGCTGAGTGGATGGGACGTGATTTGAAAGTGAACAAAGCTAAACCTCGTGAGGAAAGAAGTAACTCCTCTCGTGGTAGCTGGGGTGGCGGTAATAATGCCCGCCGCAACAATAATCGCTACTAAGTCAATTCCTGAAAATTTCACATTTAGAGTCTCCAGCAGATAAAGCCAAAGGCTCCACTCTGCTGGAATATTTTATTTGGTATCTAGCCTCGAACTATTCATCCACATTAAGGAGGAATGAGAATGACACAAGTAGTTTTAGGGGAGAATGAAGGTATTGAATCAGCCTTGAGAAGATTTAAACGGGAAGTTTCTAAAGCAGGAATTTTCCAAGATATGAGAAAAAAGCGTCACTTTGAGACACCGATAGAAAAAGAGAAGCGTAAAGCAATTGCTAGGCACAAACAACGTCGTCAACAACGTTCTCGCTTCAATTAAAAGTCCAAGCAAATTTGCCCTTCGATTTGACATCTAGCCAGCATCTCTTCATTGTTGCCATACCTCCGGCAAGCCACAAGTAATTAGGCACACGTCAATCAATAAACAACCTGTTCGTAGTCGGGCTGTACTGTTTTTTCCGCGCGACTAAGTGTAAGTAGGCATAATTAAACATACAAATCCTAGTTTATAGTGAGCGATTCATCGCTCATAGCAAGGTTTATCAGGACTAAACTCCTTACTACAAACTTTAATTTCTTTATGCCTAGCTACTTAGGGCAATTCGTAGGGGCGTACAGATAGCTATGCGCCCCTAACTTGTGCCTGATTCCACAAAGAAGCGCTATAGTTTGTTGAGTTCCATTTGCGGAACTCGCAGCAATATAAATGTATTCTTCCTCTATATCCATAAAGTATTGTAGATATCGTTAGTCTGCAATCCCTGGCTCTGGATTTTGAAAAAAAATGTTACGACTTTATCATTTATTACTAGGCTCTATTTTGCTGGTGTCAATACCAGTGGGAGCGAAATTTGTTCTACCCCAATTTTCTCCACCCAAAGTAGTAAAAACTCCTACCATTGCCAAACTTCCCAACTCTAATCAGGGAAATATCTGGCAGAAAATTCTGGGAAGTGCTGCTGCTCCAACTAACTGGCAAGTTGCTCCCTGTGAAGGAAATGCACCCCTGTTGTGTGTCTCCTCCAAAGGAAAACGTTTGGGTACAGTGGAGATTAACATTTACCCACTAGCAAACAATGAGGATTTCCGAAAGAAACTCTTAGCAGCTGGTATTCCAACTGCTTCTCTAGTGGACTACCAAAGTTCCAAGTACCAAACCCAGTTATTACCAGTACTTAAGACTTGGGTTGCAGACCACTACGCTGCGTTTGCAAAAGATCGTCAGGGTAAATATGGAAAACAGATTATTTTCTCAGCCTACCCACCGCAACCAGTACCCATTGGTAAGCTTCAGGGAATTCGCTATGGGTTCGCTGGACTTAAGCAACAAAGTGGAGTACAAGAGCAACATATCGGTCATGTTGCCTTTGATGGCACTAAACTTTACGTAATTACTACTGCATTTGACACAGGTACGCAAACAGGTAAGTTTGATAAACTAGAAGACTTGGCTATTTTTCAACCTTACTTGTATGCGATCGCAGCAGATTTGCATTTACCCCAATAGGGATTGGAGATTGGGAAATCTTCCTAGTCCCCACTCCCCATCAGCCTAAATCTCAGCTACCGCGCGTTCAATCAAGCGATGTGCTAAAGTTTGCGTGCCAGTGTGCTCATAATAATTTGTTGCTACATCCAGGAATGCTGCGAGGTAGTCCAACTTATCATCAGCAATATCGGTAAAACTTTGCAAGTTGTGGACAACCTTTTGCGGCGTTAAATTATTGGCGCTAACTAACCCACTCATCCAACCTTTCACAGAGTCAAAGCTTTCGCCGATAAAGTTGAGTTTACTGTCGGCGTTGCTCCCTGGAATCACATCTTTGATGTTTTTGAAAGTCGAGTTTTGTTCTAACTCCTGTGGATTTGTTTGATTCAGGCCAGATATCGCTTTGCTGATAAAATCTGGGCCCAAAGGTATCAAACCATCAACGCAAACTAATGCCACCATACGGATGAGTGACTCACCACTATACTCACCTAAAGAGGCGACAAAATCCCCAATACTGTCTCCCGGAATGCCGTTAATTTGACAGAAGGCTACCAACTCAGCCACTAATTTTAATGTCAAATCAATGGTTTGGGCTTTATCAGGTTTGGGAGTGACAGAGTTTAAAAAACCTAACAGAGGAATTTTCTCACCAACTTTGTTAGCTAAAGCTGCTGCACCAAGCGCTTTATCTGTATTATCAACAGTTTGATATAACCACAAGGCTGTTTGGTATCCTTGGGATTTGTCGTTGAATAGATAAATCGCTCTTTCGCCAATTTGCTGAATTAAATCTTCGTCGTCTTCGCCAGTGACTTTCTTGATAGTGTTGACAAAGCCGACGGTGTTTTGCCACTCTCCAGGAGCAACAAAATCAAGGGACTTCAACATAGAAACAGTCAAGCCGCCAGTTGGCAATTGATCGACCAACTCAACAATCGATTTGCTCACAAAAATCTCCTTATTTAAGTTTTATGATCTGAATGTTAGTAGTGCAAATCATTTCAGTCTAGCTAGACCATTAAGATTAAACTTCTCTAGCCAATCTTCGCGATCGCTAGCTGTAAATGATGAATCACGAGAAAGTGCTTTTACTTGGTACTTACCTACCAAAATTGCAGTTTGCGTTTTACCAACTTCTATTGCAGGATAACCGCCAATTTTTTTAGTGCTTTTCGAGAACTTTGCTGCTGCACTAGGTGTGCTAGTAGTATCAGAAATAGACAGCACCGCTATATCTTTACCGCCTTTTTTCAACTTCGCTTCCGAAAAACCTTTTTTCTCTTGGGTATAGACGCGTTGGTAGCCATCACCAGCTTTTGGGAAAAATTTATTAAATTCGCTACCCTGAGTTGCGGTTTTAGCTACCGCAAGACCCTTTTTCTGTTGAGTGCTTTCTTTTTGTGCCTGGTCAAAACGTCCAGGTGTTTTTGGACTACAGGCTGTTGTCAGTAGTACCACCGACAGCAGCAAAGCGGCTACTACCCTACGTCCACGGTGTAAAATCATTCTTGGCTTTTCCTTATAGTTGAGCTTTGAGGCAATTATCTGCGCTGCTAGCAATTATTACCCGTAAAATTTACTTTTTGATAATTATTGCCTAACTTCTCAACTATAAGGGTCATTTTTACACTTCAAAAAAGTGTGCAAGTGCCATACTCAACGTAGCAATTAACCCAATGCAAAAACGCCCTCCCTTTCGGGAGAGCGTCTTTCGTCTACAGATAAACTTGAAGAGTATATCTCAGATTATGATTAACCGTTGATAGCAGGAGCGGAAAGAGCTACAGGAGCAGAATCGCCAGCAGCCAAATCAAGAGGGAAGTTGTGAGCGTTACGCTCGTGCATTACTTCCATACCCAGGTTAGCGCGGTTGATTACATCCGCCCAAGTTGCAATCACACGACCTTCAGAGTCAATGATCGATTGGTTGAAGTTGAAACCGTTCAAGTTGAACGCCATTGTGCTTACACCCAAGGCGGTAAACCAGATGCCGATTACAGGCCATGCTGCGAGGAAGAAGTGCAGTGAACGGCTGTTGTTGAAAGAAGCGTATTGGAAGATTAGACGACCGAAGTAGCCGTGGGCTGCAACGATGTTGTAGGTTTCTTCTTCTTGACCGAATTTGTAACCGTAGTTAAGGGATTCAGTTTCGGTTGTTTCACGAACCAAGGAAGATGTAACCAAAGAACCGTGCATTGCAGAGAACAAACTTCCGCCGAATACACCAGCTACACCTAATTGGTGGAAGGGGTGCATCAAGATGTTGTGTTCTGCTTGGAACACGATCATGAAGTTGAATGTTCCGCTTATTCCCAAAGGCATACCGTCAGAGAAAGAACCTTGTCCGATGGGGTATACCAAGAATACTGCACTTGCTGCTGCGACAGGTGCTGAATATGCAATAGCAATCCAAGGACGCATACCTAAGCGGTAGGATAGTTCCCATTCACGACCCATGTAGCAGAATATGCCAATCAGGAAGTGGAAAATTACCAATTGGTAAGGACCACCGTTGTACAACCACTCATCAAGAGAAGCTGCTTCCCATATTGGGTAGAAGTGCAAACCAATAGCGTTGGAGGAAGGAACAACTGCACCAGAGATGATGTTGTTTCCGTAAATCAATGAACCTGCAACAGGTTCACGGATACCATCGATGTCTACTGGAGGTGCTGCGATGAAGGCGATTACGAAGCAAGCTGTTGCGGCTAGCAAGGTGGGGATCATTACTACGCCGAACCAACCGATGTAAATCCGGTTATTGGTGCTGGTGATCCATTCGCAGAATCGATCCCATACGTTGGCGCTTTCGCGACGTTGTAAGGTTGCTGTCATTGTTTTATAAGTGCGGTTAGTTATTTATGAATCAGGCGGTAAAGTCTTTGCCTGTGAAACTACTTTACACTGCTTTACAATTTTTAATCAAGTTTTATTACTTCAGCAAACCTGATGCAAGTTATTAGTTTTGCTTATTTAAGCTCGATCTTTCTAGTGTTTGCGGGTGTTCCAAATACAGTGAACACAGAATTTAGATATGTTTACTCTGGTGTTAGTGTTAGCGCCCAAAAGATAAAATAGATAAGGAACATTGTTGTTGTCGACTCTGAATAAAGAGTTGATATGAATTACTACCAAAATTAGGAGGGAAGGTGTGACATGACAATTACTCTAAATCACACCATAGTGCCCGCACATGACAAAGAAGCGTCGGCGAGGTTTTTTGCAAAAATTTTCGGTTTAGAGGTCGAGCTTCCCGTTGGTCACTTCGCTGCTGTGCATATAAATGATGCATTAACGCTCGACTTCGCGGACGCTGGAGCATTCGAGCCACATCATTATGCGTTCCATGTCAGTGATGAAGAATTTGATGCAATTTTTGCACGCATCAAAGAGGCAGGTATTGAATACAGTAGCGACCCCATGCATCAGAATAAAGGACAAATTAACCACAGAAAGGAAGGTCGTGGCTTCTATTTCTATGACTCCGATGGCCACAACTTAGAATTGTTAACCCGTGCATAGATTTTTGATATCAGGTCAATGCATTACTTCTTGACTAAAAAATATGCTGTGGCATGGTCTGGTAATTGGCTAATATTCTGCCCAAATTCTTTTTTATTCTGAAAAATACCTGCCAAAAAATCGAGCTGATAAAGATTGGGTAAAAATGCTCCGCCTGTATCGGCGATGACTCCCATTTGCAGATGTTTGCGTCCACCTTGAGTATGCTCAATCACAATCACCTTACCTAAACCGATATTCAAAACATCTCCAGCAAAAGTAACTCCGGGTTTAATAGAAATTTTTGCATCTATTTTGTATCCATAGCCTTTAATAGCATCAACTTCTCTAAAATACCAATAACGCTTTTGTGCTGTTGCCTTTAATCCCCGGATATAAGCCATTCCATTGTTTCTATCTACATTAAAAAAGGCCTTATAACCATCGGTAAAATTAATCAGGATTGTTCCTTCCATAATTGCTTCTTCTAAGCCATTTCTGGTTAGATAAGCAAGAGTATTAACTTTTCCAAATTCTCTACCACCTGGTTCATAAATACCAGATAAAACATCTTGCTTTGTGTAGCGAGTGTAGAACTTATCGTTATTAGAGTTATCTTTTAAGCTATAAATTGGTATATTAAAAGTAGAGGTTTTCTTGCGGGAACCAGGGTGAGTAAATACAGCATATTTGGTAATTCGTAATTGTTTTTGCTGTTTATTTTTGGGGTTGTAGGGAGACCATTTAATGACTCGAAAATTAGTATTAATAAATTTAGAGTCTTGTAAACGAGTAGCCCGATTATTCGCAATATCCTCCTTCAAAACAGCAATCATAAAATCCAAAGTTTTGAGGACATCTGGTACAGTAACTCCTTGAGTAGCAAGTACTCCTGTACGCATAATATCCGGGTCTTCGGAAGCATAATCTTGAAAATATTTTCTAGTATTAACAAGAACAGTTAATAAATCTCCTTGATTGAATTTAACCTTACTATTTGGTAGTTTTCCTGGACTAGCAATCTGGCTACCATTAATGTTAAATTTATATTTTTTGAACTCATCAACAACTGGATAGGGTGAAGATGCTGCTAACAAATTCTGTCGAGATGAAAAAGCATTTTGAAACCTTGAGTTAAGTTGTTCGGCAGCTTGATTTGAGGTCAGAGAAATCTGTGATTGAAGTAGGAAAGAATTTTCTTGTTGAGTAAATGACTGATTTTGTTGAGCTAGTTGTTTAGTTTTTGAGTGGGTATATAGATAACTACTTGCTAAACTGACAAGTAATAAAGCAGCACAACCTACTGTGAAGCGAAATTTTTTACTCAATAACATATTAATAACTGGGAAAATACATTTCTAATGCTAAATAATTAACGTTATGTTTCTATCACCTCACGCACTAATTGCGCCAACTTTTCGGCACTATCAGGAACTGCGATCGCATAAGCTTTTTCCCCCATCTTTGCTAATTCTTGGGGTGATTGCAATAAATTCAACACATTATTTTGCAATGCTTCAGTCGTCAACTCAGATTGCTTTAACGTTAACGCTGCACCCGATGAAGTAAATACGTCTGCATTGTAAGATTGATGGTCTTCTGCGGCAAAGGGGTAAGGAATCAAAATCGCTGGCGTTCCACACACTGCCAATTCTGTTAAGCTACCTGCACCAGAACGACTGATAGCCAGAGTTGCACGTTGTAACAACGCCGCCATATTGTTGTAAAAAGGTAAGGCTATGTACTGTGGATGTTTAAGACTATCTGCTTCGGGATCGCGATCGCCAGTTAAATGTACTACATAAACACCAGCATCAAACCAAGCTTTTGCAGATTCGCGCACCAACTTATTCACTGCAACTGCACCCTGGCTACCACCAAAAACAACAATTAAAGGCACACCATCAGGAATAGCTAAATCAAGTGGTGCATTAATTGCCCCATCAAGAAATTGCTCTCTTACAGGAGTACCAACATAGACATTTTTGGCACGAGGTAAATACTTAGCAGCGACTTCAAATCCCAAGGCTACCGCACTACACCAAGGGCCAAAAAAGCGAGTTACTTTACCTGGTAAGGCGTTAGATTCGTGGAAAACCACAGGTAAACCGAGAGAACGTGCCGCAATCACGGCCGGCCCGGCAATGTAACCGCCTGTGGTAAACACCCCTTGAAAATGTCCCTGTTTGAGAATTCGTCTGACTTCTAGAATCGAAAGGGCGAGTTTACCCAAAATGCGAATCGAGGAAAGTCCAAACCCTTGCTGAAACCCTTCAACTGCAATAGTATTCAAGGGATACTGTTTGGGGACAAGTTGAGTTTCTAGGCGATCGGGTACTCCCAGCCATTCTATTTGATAGTCTGGAAGTTTTTGCGCCAGGGCGATCGCTGGAAACAAATGTCCACCAGTCCCACTGGCAGCTATTAATAATCGTATCGGTGCGTTTGCCATCAAACCTCTACCGTTTAGCGTCTAGCTTAACTAAGATAAAACAATTTGCTTACTTTCTCTAATCAAATCAGTAAATTCTTACCAATGACTAACATTATTACCGCCTTAGTGAGACGACAACTCAAATTTCCAGCAAATATCTGGCTAGTTTCGTTTCTGCTGACTATTGGTTTAACAACTGGTTGGCAACGCACTCAGGCGACGACACCACAGCAGTTATCCCAAGCCACAACAGCCCAAAATGCACCAGCCGATCTGAAAAACCTGTTGACACAAGTTGATAGCGCTGCTAGCCGAGGCGATGTCAAAGGGGTGTTGCAATTTTACAGTCCCAATTTCACTCATGGCGATGGATTAAACCTCCAAACCCTGGAAAAGTCTTTGACTTCACTTTGGCAACGATATCCGAAATTGCAATACAGCACGAAACTGCTATCTTCAAAACCTGAAGCCAATGGGATTATTGCTGAAACAGAAACGAAGATAACTGGCTTACCCTCCGGTAATAGTAAGAAGTTAGCTCTTAATGCCACGATTAAATCACGTCAGCGCATTGAAGGTGGAAAAATAGTCCGTCAAGACATTTTGTCAGAACGCACCCTACTTACTTCTGGCAGCAACCCACCCCAAATTGATATTAAATTACCACAGCAAGTACAAGTCGGTCAGAAGTATAATTTTGATGCGATCGTCCAAGAGCCACTGGGTGATGATTTTCTACTAGGAACAGCGCTAGAAGAATCTATCCAAGCAGATAAATTTCTTAACCCTACACCCGTGGATTTAGAATTACTGACATCTGGCGGACTGTTTAAAACGGGACAAGCACCATCTACCCCAGGTAGCCAATGGATTTCTGCTGTCATCCTGCGAGGTAATGGAATGACAATGGTAACTCAGCGCTTGCAAGTGGTGAAGAAGTAGTTAGGAGTTAGGAGTTAGAAGTTAGGAGTTATAGACCGACTGATGATAAATTATGAACGATGAAACTTCTGCTAATTCATAATTCATAACTGTTAACTCCTCACTCCTAACTATCCTAATGACTTCCCTACAAAATCAAATCATTTTGATCACTGGTGCAAGTAGTGGTATTGGTACTGCTTGTGCAAAAATCTTTGCTGGTGCAGGTGCAAAACTGATTTTGGCAGCACGACGGTTAGAACGTTTGCAGCAGCTAGGAGATACTCTCAATAAAGATTTTGGTACTGAAATTCATTTATTACAGCTAGATGTGCGCGATCGCAATGCTGTTGAATCTGCTATTGCAACTCTACCCTCTGCCTGGTCTGACATCGACATTCTCATTAATAATGCTGGTCTAAGTCGTGGTTTAGACAAGTTGCACGAAGCCAACTTTCAAGACTGGGAAGACATGATTGATACTAACGTTAAGGGTTTACTTTATGTCTCCCGCTATGTCGTTCCGGGAATGGTAAGTCGCGATCGCGGTCATGTGGTAAATTTAGGTTCCATCGCCGGACATCAAACCTATCCCGGTGGTAATGTCTACTGTGCTAGCAAAGCTGCTGTAAGAGCCATTTCTGAAGGTTTAAAACAAGACCTATTGGGTACGCGAGTCCGTGTAACTTCCGTTGACCCTGGTATGGTAGAAACGGAATTTAGCGAGGTACGCTTTCACGGAAATACTGAACGCGCCAACAAAGTCTACCAAGGAGTTACACCCCTAACAGCAGATGATGTGGCTGATGTGATATTTTTCTGTGTGACGCGATCGCCCCATGTCAATATTAATGAAGTTGTGCTAATGCCTGTTGACCAAGCTAGCGCTACCCTAGTTAATCGACGAATATAAATAAAAGTAACCCATCTCATACCATTCTTAAAAAGCTTACCCTTGCCACTTACTCTAGTCAAGAGACATTTGGTAGAAAAAATGTTAGAGACGTAGTAGTGCTACGTCTCTATAAGGCAATACGCTTGGATTAAGCATTTCTTTCTTCTCTTTGTTTGCGTCCTTTGCTTTGCGTCCAACTCTTACGAGACGTTGCGCGTAGCTTGCTTCCCCGAAGGGGTATGCGGTTCGTTAAAAAAATTGACTTTGGCAAAGAGTTTCCTTTAATAGCAGACTTTTTCAGAGAAGAAAATAAACGACCATTAAAATGTGAAATTTTTGGTTTTGCGACCTCAATTTGTAAAAACATTGAAAATCTATAGTCACTTTTGAATAATCATATAAATTAATAAAACCCTTGCTATACAATGTTTTTACAGGATAAAATTAACGACATTAATTTGTTAAACTACGATATCTAAGTTGTGAACGTACACTGATACATAACTTAATATAGTTGTCTTGACTTAAATTAGATAAACTGGCATAATAATTAAACTAATACAATTTGTAGAGCTAATTAGTAAGCTTAAAAATGCTTACTTACTAAGAGTTCTGGGGTTATAGCGCAGTTGGTAGCGCACCTCAATGGCATTGAGGGGGTCAGCGGTTCGAATCCGCTTAGCTCCATTATTAAAACCTACCTACTCAAAACCTGTTGTCACTTCAAGGATAAAGTGGCCGCTCTTAAAACCTGGAATCCTTATTTTTACGTTGACAAAATTTGTAAGCGATAACTTCGTTAAGCTCCGCTAACATATTCAATGGTCAGCTATTGGTTGTCGCTTTGGACAATTAATGCTTGTTGTCGCATCAAGCTGAGTTGAACAGCCTCCGCTTCTGGCTGGTTGATTTCGATACGGAGATAATTTGTTTAAATTTAGGTTAACAAAAAGTTATTTATCCTTAACCACTGTTTTATAATACCTCTTAACTACAGTATCTAGATAAAGCTACCGCAGATTTAAGGGAAATTTGATGAACCAGAGGCAACGTACTTTTCAATCAAGGAGATATTTGACTGAATTAGTTCAGACTTATATTGTTAAAGCTTTACACGCTACAAGACAGTGGTATGTACAACTAATACGAAATTGGTTGTACAAGTCTTCTTCATTGAGTGTTACGTCCCTATTCTTAGTCGGAGTTAGCTTGAGTGTCATGATAGCTGCCTGCTCTCCACGTGATATCAATAATACTGGCGCAGCTTCCCAGAATGATGTAACACTAACGTTTGTTTCTTACTCAGTTACTAGCGCAGCATACCAGCAGATCATTCCCAAATTTATTGAACAGTGGAAGAAAAAATATAACCAAAACGTCACTTTCAATCAAAGTTATGATGGGTCAGGTTCCCAGACCCTTGCTGTGATTGACGGTAAAGAAGCTGATGTGGTACACCTGTCACTTGCCCTTGATATTAATAAACTTGTTCAGGCAGGGTTTATTCAACCGGGGTGGGAAAAAGAAGCGCCTAATGATGCAATTGTTACCAAATCTCTAGACGCGATCGCTATTCGTGAAGGTAATCCCAAAAATATCAAAACTTGGGCAGATTTGGCACGAGATGGCGTAAATGTAGTTACACCTGACCCTAGAACCTCTGGCGGTGCTCGCTGGAACTTCCTTAGTCTTTGGGGTTCTGTAACAAAAACTGGCAAAAATGAAAATCAAGCAATGGACTTTACCTCTAAAGTCTATAACAATGCACCTTTGTTACCTAAAACCGCTCGAAATGCCAGTGAACTATTCTTTAACGATAATCAAGGTGATGTTCTGCTCAACTACGAAAACGAGATGATTTTGCTAGCAAAAAATGGTAAAAAAATCTCATATATTGTGCCTGATATTAATATCTCCATCGACAATCCTGTTGCTGTTGTAGATAAAAATGTTGATAAACATGGTACTCGTCCGATTGCCGAAGCATTTATCAAATTTCTTTACACCCCAGAGTCGCAACGAGAATTTACCAAATTAGGATTTCGTCCTGTTGACCTGACTGTTACAAAAGAAACGGAAGGCAAATTTCCCAAAATTAAAACGATCTTCAAAGCTCAAGATTTAGGAGGATGGGACGAAATTCAAAAGAAATTTTTTGATGAAGGTGCAATCTTTGACAAAATTCGAGCGAAAAAGTCTTAGAATTTCTGTTATCTAATCATCTTCTCTAAAGCGATTTGCAAATCTTTTGTCAAATCGCTCACAGCTTGTTTAGACGCTTGGCGATCGCCCTGACAATTTCTGAAGCGTTCTGTAACTGAAATTGGCTCTCCCACAGTGATTTGTGCCTGTCGCAAACCTAACCTCGGCCGTCCTGGAAGCGTTGTATCCTGAATTCGAGAAAGCATATCGAATACAAGCAAAGCTGTTTCCGCAAACCGTTCCGCCGTTGGTTGTTCTTGAATATAAGTAGCTGTGACTGCAACAAAACTTTCCACTATCCGCATGTGCCGCATTCGCAAGTCGGCTTCTTCAGCAATCCAGTCTGCTAAACCGCGTTTGAAGGGTGCTAAAGCATTAATATCTGGCAAATCTTCTCGGTAAATGTAACTCCAGCCAGCTTCTTCTAAACGACGACAGCGGTCAATAAAATTACCCTGCCCTTGAACTTCAAAATATTGCTCGGTAACTTGTAAAGCCTTATCTAGTATGCGATGGAGTCGGGCAATTAATACCTGATTAGCACTAGTAGATTCATCAGTTAAGATGGTTTTTGGGATGTCTTGATGATAGAAGCGACGATAAAACTCTTCCATCTCGGTAATCAGATATTCAGCCAACCTACAGAGGCGTTGATAGTAAATCTCTTCGCGATTGCCCGAATCACTTTCCAAAACTTTCAAGCCACTATCAGCTTCTAACTTACTCAATAGCCAATCCAGCTTAGACCAAGGTGGCTCAACGTAGCGATATTGGATAGTGATCGGCACAACGATCACAGTCTCAGAACGGTTAGCTTTTTGTAAGTCTTCTACACACCAGAAGCCCATTTGAGCAACACCAGGTTCTAAGGGGCTAACAATGCCACTATGACCATTAGTACCGCCTTCCGGTGCCACTGCGATCGGTAGTTCGCCATTAGCAAACAACTCTCGTGCATTTTGGATAGCTTGCCGATCTAGTCGCCTACCACGACGAACCGGCACACCCCCCAGCAGAGAGAACAGCCAACCTAGCCACTTTCCAGCCCAAACTGTCATACCTCGGTCATAAAGAAAATAGCTATGAACCAGGGATTTTAGTGTAATACCTTTTTGACGAGCAACTTGTGGCACAATACGAGAAAGCAAATACAGCATACAGAGGGGATCTTCTACCTCTGGGTGGCGAAATGCTAACAAAAAGCGAATTTTTCCAGACTGGAATTGTTGGTATAGTTCAGCTAATACTTCAACATTCTTGGCTTCAATCTTGACAATCCCAGCCGATAGCCAAGGGCGAGTACGAAACCGTAGTGCGATCGGCAGTAACCATCGAACAATCTGGAGTACCAGCGGATTCAATCGTTGAGGAATAAATTTTAGTGGTGGTTGAGTAGACTGAATCGATCTAGGCAAGTTGCTCTCCAGATTGTATTTCTAGCGATTGTACAACGTGGGGTCTTGGTTTTACGGAAACCCGTAGGCTCTTGTCGTCAAACATTTCAAGTACCTTTCTTCTTATCAAAAATTAGTTTGGATGTTTAGGAAAATTTCGGAATAGATAGCCAAATACTGCTAAGTTCAACAAAAAAACGAATATTTTTATCAGAGATATTCCCTGAATCAATTCATAAATCTCTGGTGGAATACTGATACCGACAAGTCCCAATACCAAGACATGTGCCCAACGCTTTTCGTACCATAAACCAACGGCTTCAATAGCAGTAACAATAGCATAGATGCCTGTTCCGATACCGCTAAATGCTAAAGTTCTAGGATTTAAGTTAACAACTTTTTTTAAAAGCCAATCAATAATTATCGATTTACCTTCTAAAACATAATTTTCTGAAAACGCCTCTAGAGTTTGATAATTTTTTAATGTCAATAATAAAGCGATCGAAGTAACCATAAGCAGCAAGGCGGTAAATGATTTGTATAGAACAATTGCCACTAACCCCAATGGACGCTTTTCCAAACAACCCCCTAAGTATAGATAAGTCAAATTTTGAACGATTAAAATTACCTAAGTGCTGTCAAGTCAAAGTTTACCTCCTTATCCAGAGATTCTTCTAACTAAGTACGGCTTTGAATTGGTGCAATGGATGCAATACCATAATTTCCTCTCCCCGAACCCCTTGCCTCACAAGGAAAATAACCCCATTTTTTGATGATGAATGGGGTTTTAATTGATTTGAATGTGCGTAGGCTAGTAAAAACCGCAGCCATCGCACATTTCTAATCAAAAATTTGCAATGGAGGTTAGCGGACTCGAACCGCTGACATCCTGCTTGCAAAGCAGGCGCTCTACCAACTGAGCTAAACCCCCATAAAATTAAAATAGTAGATAACTTTGATTACCGTTGTTATTCTAACTTATATTGTTCTATTACCAAAGGGATGAAGCCAGAAAATATTCAAGTTGTTGCAGCACTGTATAAATTTGTTAAGCTGCCAGATTTTGCCGATAAACGAGATCCTCTGCTGTCTTACTGCCAAGCACAAGGTGTCAAGGGGACGATTTTGCTAGCACTTGAAGGGATTAACGGTACAATTGCCGGTTCGCGTCAGGCCATTGACTCAGTTCTCTGGTTTCTACGTTCTGACCTTCGTCTAGCAGACTTAGAATCCAAAGAGTCCTATACCGAAACCCCACCTTTTGAGCGGATGAAGGTGCGGTTGAAGCAAGAAATTGTCACTTTGGGGTTGCCAGAAATTGACCCAAACGAACAAGTTGGCATCTATGTCAATTCCCAAGAATGGAATGATTTAATTTCCAATCCAGAAGTGACCGTGATTGACACCCGCAATGATTATGAGGTGAATATCGGTACTTTCCAAGGAGCAGAAAATCCCCAAACTGAATCATTCCGCGAATTTCCTGATTATGTGAGCCACCATCTTGACCCAACTAAACACAAAAAGGTTGCTCTCTTTTGTACAGGCGGCATTCGCTGTGAAAAAGCTTCATCCTTCATGCTTGCTCAAGGCTTTGCAGAAGTTTATCATCTCAAGGGCGGTATTCTTAAGTATTTACAGGAAGTTCCAGCACAAGAAAGTTTATGGGAAGGAGAATGTTTTGTTTTTGATGAGCGGGTAGCTGTTAGTCATGGATTGGAGAAAGGAAGTTATGAGTTGTGCCTCTGTTGTGGGCGTCCGATTTCAGAAGAAGATAGAGTGTCTCCCAAATATGAGCAAGGTATCTCCTGTCCCGATTGTTTTGATAGCCTCACCGAGGAGAAAAGAGCGCGTCAGCAAGAAAAATGGCGCCACTACCGAACCCAAGTTGGCAACAAAAATCAGGATGTGAGTTGAAGAATAATTTATAACTCATGATTCAGAATTTAATGGCAAAATTACTGTAAATTTAGTACCAATTCCAACTTCACTTGTGACACTGATTTTACCCTGATGAGCATCAACGCATCTTTTAACAATTACTAACCCCAATCCAGTACCCTGAATTGATTTGACATTTGAGGCTCGGTAGAATGATTCAAACAGTCGAGCTTGGTCTGGTTCGGGAATACCCATACCCCGATCTTGAATGTAAAAAGTTGCTACTTTCTCAATTGGGTCACATATTAAATCAAACTGAATCTTGCCACCTTGGGGAGAATATTTAACCGCATTTGAGAGAAGATTTGCAAATAGGTAATGTAAGAGTCCTTCATCCATGACAGCGGACGTATTCTCACTATGACAGGTAAAAACAATTTCACACATACTGCTTTTAACCATCAAAAAATCTTCGAGTAACTCTCGACAAAATTGCTCTAGGTTAAGAGAAGCAGGGTTGAATATGAGTTTTTCTGCTTCTGCTCTACCCATAAACAGCACTTCTTCCATGAGTTGTTCCATAGATTGGACAGCACCTTGAATTCGCTTTAAATATATGCCTCTTTTTGTATCGGTCAAATTTGCTCCTTGCATTTCCATGAGTTCTACTGCGGTTTGAACAACAGTTAGAGGATTACGGAACTCATGAGATACGGTAGAGATAAATAGAGACTTGAGACGGTTAAGTTCTTGCTCCTTCTCTAATGCTTGCTCTAGCAATTTTGTTTGCCGTCGTTCGCTAAGATCCCAAAAAACAACTACTACACCATTTATCTGGTCAGTTCCTCGCTTCAGTGGGGAAGCACTATCGCCAATGGGAACTCTTTTGCCGTTTTTTGTAATCAGAGATGTGAATTCCCCTAAATAAACAACCTGTTGCTCACGCAGGACTTTTGTCACAGGATTTTCTAATGTAGCCTCTGTAACTTCATCGACAATATGAAAAATCTTCGCCGCCTCATTTCCTAAAGCATCTTTTTGCTGCCAACCGGTCAGTGCTTCGGCTGCGGGATTCATGAATGTCATCTTTCCTTGCTCATTAGTAGCGATTACAGCATCACTCATTGAGTTTAAAAGGGTTGCTAACTGATCTCGATTTTCCCGGAGTTCACGTTCTAACTGATGTTTTAAAAGACCGATCTCGATTGCAATTTTTAAATCTTTTGTAGTAAATGGTTTAACTATGTATCCAAAAGGCTGGGTAATTTTGGCTCTTTCTAAAGTATGATCGTCGCCATAAGCGGTTAAATAAATTACAGGTACATCTAACTGCTCGCGAATCTGGCTGGCGGTAGTAATACCGTCAATCTCACCTTTAAGAATAATATCCATTAATACTAGTTCTGGTTGAGTTTCCGATGCTTTGGCAATGGCAACTTTTCCAGATGAAGCTGTCCCCGTAACAATGTATCCTAGCTGACTGAGTTGACTAGCAATAGTTCTAGCCACAATCACTTCATCTTCAACAACTAAAATCCTAGCTTGGCCCATTTGATATTTATTAATGCAAAGTTAACTGCGTAAATTTTATTTTGAATACTGTTCCACGATCGCGTTCTAGAGTAATATCGCCTTCTAGTTGTTCTATAACCAAGTCATGTACTAACGACAGACCCAAAGAATCAGTATTTCTCCAATCTAAATTATCTGGTAAACCAATCCCATTATCTCGGATAGTCATCTCGATACTATTACCACTATTGTGTAAAGTGATACTGATTTTGCCTACTTGTTGATTGGGAAAAGCGTGTTTGAGAGCATTGGAGATTAATTCGTTAATTACCAATCCACAGGCAATAGCTTGATCGACATTCAAGCTTACTGAATCTATATCAGTTTCTAGAGAAATTTTACCAGGACATATTTGATAGGAAATGAGCAAGCTGGCTGCTAAATTACTGATATAGTCAGCTACATCAATTTGTCCGATATTAGCGGAAGTATATAAATTTTTGTGAATTAGAGATATTGACTCAATTCGATTTTGACTTTCTCGAAGAACTTTGATTATTTCTGGATCTTTGAGCGTTTGAGACTGAAGTTGTAATAAACTGGAGACAATTTGCAAATTATTTTTAACTCGATGATGAACTTCTTTTAAAAGAACTTCTTTTTCAGCTAAAGCAGTTTTTAACTTTATTTGAGCTTTTTGTCTTTGAACAAGTTCAGTTTGAGCTTGCGCTAAGATGCTGGATTGTTGAATTGCGATCGCTAATTGGACTGTCACTTGATCGAGCAAATCTAATTGATTTTCTTCCCACTCACGAAAACTAGAGCATTGGTGAGCAATCAGTAAACCCCAAATGTGAGAGCCAGGGTTTTGAGAGCTTACTTCTAGTAAAATTGGCACAACTAAATTTGCTTTCACCTCAAATTGTTCTAACAGGCGAATATGGCAATCAGTTAGTTCAGCTTCATAAATATTAGCGATCGCTCGTTTGTGTCCCTGATAATATTCCAATCCTGCACCTGTTTGAAAACACGTATCAGGAATCTCCACACCTAAAGAAACTGTCCATCCAGATTCCACTGATTCTGCCATAATTGTGCCGATCATCTCTGAGTCAAACTGATAAACTACTACTCGATCAACCCCAAGTAAATCTCGCACTTCCTGAACTGTTGCATTCAGAATATCTTGAAGATTCAAAGATTGACGAATCCGTTGAGCAACAGTTCGCATCAATTGCTCTCGCTCGGCTTGGGCTTTTAGAGCTAGTTCAGTTTGCTTACGTTCTGTGATGTCTTGTCCAATACCGATAATTTGACCATTTGAAAGATAAACATTAGTCCAAGATGTATCCAATAAACGACCATCGCGCACCTGAGTTTTAAAGTCACCCCAATTGCGTTGTGCAGACTGCATATAACTAATTACATACTGTCGATATTCAGGATTAGGGTATAGTGCTTCCAAAACATCACGAGTTTGGAAATCTTGAAATTTCCAACCGAGAATATTTTCCCATTCTTGGTTCACCCACTGGAGTTTACCATTGGCATTGACCAGGGCAATCATCAATGGTATATTCTCAAAAATTATCCGCAAAAACTCATTTTGTTCTTGAAGTTTTGTTTCCGCATTTTTGCGGTCATTAATATCATTAAATACTGTTAAAATGGCTGACTCATTGTTAAAAACTAAATATTGTAAGGAAGCGATCGCCCAAAAATAAGTTCCATCTGCTTTTTTTAATTGCAGTTCATAATTATGAATAAAACCTTGCTGATTAAGAACTTTTAACAGTGCTTCTAAATCTGTCAGATTATGATACAACTCTACAATTTTCTTGCGATTAACTAAATACTCTGGAGAAAACTGAAATGTTTGAAGCAACTCTGTATTAGCGTATAAAATTAACCCATCAGACCCACGCGAAATAATGAATGGAACAGGGATAGCTTCAGAAATAACTCGAAATCTAGCTTCACTTTGTTGAAGAGTTCTTTCTATTTGTTTGTGTTCTGTGATATCTCGTATATGAACTAAGCGAGCCTTATAACTGCCATAGTCTATTGTCTGTGTGAAAATTTCAACATCAATAATCTGTCCGTCTTTTCGCTGATGTCGCCATCGCCCAGTAAAGTCTAAGCTAGAGTGCTTTTGTTCTAAATATTCAAGCAAGATAGGCACATCTGCTGAAGGGCGAATGTCAGTTATTCGCATTTGCAAGAACTCTTCTCGTAAGTAGCCGTAGTGAACAACAGCAGCTTCATTTACATCTAAAAATTGCAGATTATTCTGGTTATATACCCACATAGGGTTGGGATTTTTAGAGAAAAGTAAATTAAAACTTCTTTGGCTTTCATTTTCAGGAAATAGCATTAGTGGTTGTGTGATAAAAGGTTTTATTATGTACTAAATTTAATAAGTTTAAATCTGAAGCAATTATTAATTTTGTTTGAAAAATTTATTTTTTATGATTCAATATTCTACTAATTCAGAATTTAATGCATAAGCTCTTTGATATTTAGGGATAAAAAACATCGGTCTGTACTCAAAGAGACTTCCCACAGAGGTATATGTCGGTTCAATCTTCATGCAAATTTCGCAGTGTAAAATATGTCTGATAGTTTACACTAAGGAAATATCACTTGCACAGCTTGGGGTGAGATAAAATAGCCTGAAATGCCTACATACTAAAGAATATGGCAATTTATGATAAAACAACAAAGAGCCTTCATTCGCAATAAGCATTATTTAATGATAAAAAAGTTTTTTCAGGCAACTTGTCAGAGCAACAAGCAGTATTTAATCAAGCATTACCACTGTTTAAAAATTATAAAATTGTAGTCTTAAGAGAGCGCGAATTTTGTTCATAAAAATCCGCAAACTGCGTCACATAAAAGAAAGTGTACTTTGATTTAGGTATAAAAAAGGATGCCTTTAAAGAAATAGAAAATATTGCAGGGAAATGGAAACGTAAATATTTAGGAGTTGCACCATCGATATGTATGGTTTATCCTCACAAACTTAGATACTTGAGAATCTACTATCAAAGCCTATAAACAACGGCTTGATATTGGAATAAATAAGATTAATTTTATAGCACCCGCTGTGTTGTACTAGGACAAGTGGATGAAATTTTACAAATGGACTGAGCTTACAATTCCTATACATTTAAACAAAAAGCGCTCTCCTTTTACGGAGAGCGCTTTTTGATTTAGCTAAATTTTAGAATTAACCGTTGATAGCAGG
Organism: Nostoc punctiforme NIES-2108; assembly: GCA_003326195.1. Taxonomy (GTDB): domain Bacteria; phylum Cyanobacteriota; class Cyanobacteriia; order Cyanobacteriales; family Nostocaceae; genus Nostoc; species Nostoc punctiforme_A. The sequence continues at coordinate 60,509 of LXQE01000147.1, read as the reverse complement.
AGCGGAAAGAGCTACAGGAGCAGAATCACCAGCAGCCAAATCTAGAGGGAAGTTGTGAGCGTTACGCTCGTGCATTACTTCCATACCCAGGTTAGCGCGGTTGATTACATCCGCCCAAGTTGCAATCACACGACCTTCAGAGTCAATGATCGATTGGTTGAAGTTGAAACCGTTCAAGTTGAACGCCATTGTGCTTACACCCAAGGCGGTAAACCAGATGCCGATTACAGGCCATGCTGCTAAGAAGAAGTGCAGTGAACGGCTGTTGTTGAAGGAAGCGTATTGGAAGATTAGACGACCGAAGTAGCCGTGGGCTGCAACGATGTTGTAGGTTTCTTCTTCTTGACCGAATTTGTAACCGTAGTTAAGGGACTCGGTTTCGGTTGTTTCACGAACCAAGGAAGATGTAACCAAAGAACCGTGCATTGCAGAGAACAAACTTCCGCCGAATACACCAGCTACACCTAATTGGTGGAAGGGGTGCATCAAGATGTTGTGTTCTGCTTGGAACACGATCATGAAGTTGAAGGTTCCAGAGATACCTAAAGGCATACCATCGCTAAATGATCCTTGTCCGATGGGGTATACCAAGAATACTGCACTTGCTGCTGCGACAGGTGCTGAATATGCAATAGCAATCCAAGGACGCATTCCTAAGCGGTAGGATAGTTCCCATTCACGACCCATGTAGCAGAATATGCCGATGAGGAAGTGGAAAATTACCAATTGGTAAGGACCGCCGTTGTACAACCACTCGTCTAAGGAAGCTGCTTCCCAAATTGGGTAGAAGTGTAAACCGATTGCGTTGGAGGAAGGAACAACTGCACCAGAGATGATGTTGTTTCCGTAAATCAATGAACCTGCAACAGGTTCACGGATACCATCGATGTCTACTGGAGGTGCTGCGATGAAGGCGATTACGAAGCAAGCTGTTGCGGCTAGCAAGGTGGGGATCATTACTACGCCGAACCAACCGATGTAAATCCGGTTATTGGTGCTGGTGATCCATTCACAGAATCGATCCCATACGTTGGCGCTTTCGCGACGTTGTAAGGTTGCTGTCATGGTTTTATAAGTGCGGTTAGTTATTTATGAATCAGGCGGTAAAGTCTTTGCCTGTGAAACTACTTTACACTGCTTTACAATTTTTAATCAAGTTTTATTACTTCAGCAAACCTGATGCAAGTTATTAGTTTTGCTTATTTAAAAGCAAACAACGAGGCAGGAATACGCCGAAGTTATCTTTATATGTGACATCACATATCTGGTTATATGCCTCTTTAGAATCGGTGTCTGATTTTATATCTACGATTGCTGAATGGGAGTAACCCTCTATTCGCGCAGCCTTTCGTAGAAAAGGGAACAAGAAATTCTGATGTTGGAGGCTACAAGTATTATTTGCTTACTTCTCTGGGAATAATAGGTTTGTATATTACCGCTATTCTAAAAAGTTAACCCTCAGCTTACGACTGAGGGCTTTTTTTGTTTGGCAAAATGGCATATCTGTAAATTAGAGGGTTGCTATGGTATTTGAGTAGGATACATTCCATGCGAAAGTACTGACTTGCATTACCCCTGGTAGTTTGCTAGGGGTTTTATTTTTTATTTAAACTGAGAGCGATCGCTCTTAAATATTCTGCTGAGAAATTTATTTTTAACGATTTTGAGATAAGTAATTTTAGAATTCCCTGCTTTTGGGAATTAATTAGGGATCGCGATTTTAATTCAACCAGGGAATTGACAATAAATATAAGCTTATATCAAGTGGAAAAATCAAGTACAACGAATTAACGATGACAGACGCTAAAAATGTAATCGATGGAAACCTAGAGGTTTGCTGTACTTCTCCCATGACTGGGTTTCACCGCGACGGTTTTTGTAGTACAGGTGGTCAGGATTTCGGGTCGCATGTCGTATGTGCCCAAGTGACATCAGAATTCCTGGAGTTCACCAAATCGCAGGGGAACGACCTCAGCACAGCTGTTCCTGATTTTAATTTTCCTGGATTGAAGCCTGGCGATCGCTGGTGTTTGTGTGCTTCTCGCTGGCAGGAAGCTCTAGAAGCTGGCGTTGCTCCACCCGTAATACTTTCAGCAACCCATGCTAGAGCTTTGGAGGTGGTTTCTCTAGACGAACTCAAAAAACATGCCTTAACTTCGTCTTGATTAGGCATTGGGGTTAGGGGAGAGGTTACAGGTGAGAGGTTATAGGGAATAATCTGTAACCTGTACCCTATTCCCTTCCCCAATCCCCAATTCCAAATCAACTCACTGGAACTTCAATAGGCAGTTCTAATATATTGGCAACCGCAGCAATCAATTTATTGGGGTCTATCGGCTTAGATAAATGCTGCTGAAACCCTGCTGAAAGGGCTTTCAAGCGGTCTTCCTCTCGCGTGTATGCTGTTAAAGCGATCGCGGGGATGCGTCCGCCTTTTTCTGGTTCTAAAGAGCGCAGTTTCCGAATCAGCGTATAACCATCTTGCTCTGACATACCGATGTCGCTAATCACGATATCTGGTTTTGCTTGTTCAAGTACTACTAGGGCTTCATCAACTGATCCTACCGCAGTGGCAAAAGCCCCATACTCCTCAAACATGAAACTGAGAAAGTTACGGGTATCTGCTTCATCATCTACAACTAACACCCTTAATCCAGCAAGGGGCGTAGAAGCAATAGGAGAAGAACTTTTTCCTGTTGCTTCTCTATTGCCTCTATTGTCTTGTAGCAGTGGTAGTCTCACAGTAAAGGTTGCTCCTTGTCCACTACCTGAACTTTGGGCAAAGATAGTACCTTTGTGCAGTTCCACTAGATGACGGACGATCGCTAGTCCTAGTCCTAGTCCATTGTGCGATCGCGTTGTGGTGCTGTCTGCTTGCCGAAAACGCTCAAATACTTTTGGTAAAAACTCGGAACTGATACCAATGCCTGTATCGATAACTTGAATTTGGGCGTACTGGGATTTTGAATTTTGAGATTTTGCGGAAAGTTTCAGGTTCGGCTCCCGACCATCAGAATTTTCCAAGACGGATTTTAGATTATTGCTTTCTTCAGTGTTTGAAGAGTCTAAATTTTCACTATGAGATTCCAATCCAAAATCGTTCGATTGGGTTGTACTGAAGCTTGTGGAAGTAAAACTCACACCGTTCGCGTAGCGTTCCGTAGGAAAGCCTGAAATCGGCAATCCAAAATGCTTTGACAGTCTGACTTCGACCCTACCGCCTTTAGGAGTAAACTTTATTGCATTAGTTAGTAGGTTCCAGACAATTTGCTGTAGACGGGCTGGATCGCCATAGACTGACCCGATCGAAGTATCCAGCACAGTACTTAATTGAATATCTTTTGGCTCTGCTAGGGGACGCACTGCCTCTAAGGCTGCCTCCATCACCGAGATTAGATTCACTGCCGATACGTTTAACCGCAACTGACCACGGATAATCCGAGATACGTCCAAAATATCCTCAATTAGTTGCATCTGAGATATGGCGTTGCGTTCGATCGCCTCCAAAGCGCGGGAAGTGGCTTTTTCGTCAAGTTTCTTAGCGCGGAGAATTTTTGACCAGCCGAGCATTGAGGTTAGAGGCGTGCGGAGTTCGTGGGAGAGAACAGCTAGAAACTCATCTTTCATCCGATTCGCAGCTTCTGCTTCCTGTCTTGCCGTTTGTTCGCGAATCACTTGAGCGCGGACTTCTTCTGCTTGCTTGCGTTCGGTAATATCTTCAAGAGTGCCTACATAACCTAACAAGTCTCCTTGACTGGAAAGCATCGGTGATGAGCGAACTTGAACCCAACGAATGTTGCCGTGAGCAGCTTGAAAGCGAAATTCTTCTGAGTATTCCCGACCTTCACAAATGTAAGCAGACCAACTAGCGATCGCTCGTTCTTTGTCTTCTGGATGAACAGATTCCAGCCATTTCTTTTCTAAACTCTCTGCCGCTTTCAAGCCACAAATTACCTGATAGCGGGGATTAGTATATTTACAGTCGCCTTCGGTATCAGTTTCAAAAATGCCAACAGGTGAGCAGGTACTTAGCGATCGGAATCGTTCTTCACTTTGCCTGAGTTCGGTATTTACAGCTACCAGCTGCGCTGTTTGTTGCTTGACGGCTTCTGTTTTCTTAAATAGTTCTACGAATACTGTGACTTTAGAAGTCAAAATATTGGGGTCTAGTGGTTTGAGCAGATAATCAACAGCACCCAAGGCATAACCTTTAAACAGCATTTGGTCGCTGGTGCTAAAGGCGGTAAGAAAGATAATTGGAGTATGACGCGATCGCCCTCGATTGCGAATTAAGGTAGCAGTTTCAAAGCCATCCATCCCAGGCATTTGCACATCCAGCAAAATCACTGCAAAATCTTGATGCAGCAGACACCTCAAAGCTTCTTCCCCAGAAGTAGCTCTCACAAGATTTTCCCCCAGTTTTTCTAGGATTGCCTCTAGTGCCAGCAAATTTTCTAGTTTATCATCCACTAGGAGGATGTTTACTTTGGGTTCCATCTGCATCGGTTTATTTCTGTGATGAGTGACAAAGCTTGACCATCTGGGAAGCAATGTTTGAGAGTGTCAAAATCCAGTCTACTGTAACAGCAGAAATTGCGGCCTCTGGCATAATGTCGCTCTCAGCTGTGGCAGGTTCTTGTACAATAGTAATTCCTCCCCGCGCTTTTATTTTCTTAAGACCTTGCATACCATCTTGGTTTGCTCCTGTCAATATTACACCAATAACTTGCTCCGTGTAGACATCTGCTGCCGACTCAAACAGCACATCAATAGATGGTCTAGCATAAGAAACAGGCTCATCAGTCGATAGGGCAAAGTGACCTGGTTCAACCAGTAAATGATAATCTGCTGGGGCTATGTAGATATGTCCAGGTAGTATTTCGTCTTTGTCTTCTACTTCTCGAATTTTCAACAAAGTGGATTCTTGTAATAACTCCTGGAGTGTGCTACTGGACTCTTTATGACGGTGTTGCACAATCGCGATCGGTACAGGAAAGTCTGCTGGTAAATTGCCCAGGATAATTTTCAATGCTGATAATCCGCCTAAAGAAGTACCAATTACCACAATTTTAAACGACACTTGTTTCGCCCTCACACCTGTGGAATGTGGGTTATGTGAATAGCAAAGGCTATTTTATACTGAATCAGTCAATGTTTTCTTGCTTCTTTGCTCTTACCAGTAACCCATGTTTAGGTGCAAAAATCATTGCTATGACAAACAACAAGGTTTGTAACACAACTATACAACCCCCAGTTGCACCATCGATATGATAGCTGATGTAAGTCCCCATAACACTAGAAAATACTCCAGATGCCATTGCAATTAGTATCATGTGGTCGAAACGATCGGTTAATAAATAAGCCGTTGCTCCCGGAGTAACTAACATAGCGACAACCAGAATAATTCCCACTGTCTGAAGTCCGGCGACAGCAGTTAGTGATAGTAATGATAATAAAATATAGTGAAGCGCTCCTGTGTTCAAGCCGATGGAACGTGCATGAGTGGGGTCAAAACAAAATAATAGTAGGTCTTTGCGTAAAATAGCTATTGTTGCTAAAGTAATTACGCTAATAATCACCGTTTGGATAATGTCTTCATTAGAAATACCCAAGACATTCCCAAACAAAATGTGCGTCAAGTCTACGCTGCTTGGAGTTTTGGAAACTAGTACTAAACCCAGAGCAAAAAATCCTGTAAATACAAGTCCAATGACAGTATCTTCTTTAATTCTCGTCTTTGCTTTGATATAACCGATCGCAATCACTGAACCCACTCCAAAGACGAAAGCGCCCACAGCAAAAGGAATATTTAAAACATAAGCAATTACTACCCCAGGCATTACCGCATGGGAAACAGCATCTCCCATTAATGCCCAACCCTTGAGGGTCATAAAACAAGATAAAACAGAACAGACCACACCAACTAAGGCACTTACACAAATTGCCTTCACCATGAATTCATGCTGTAGAGGTGTGGTGAACCAGTCTAAGAATGCGAGAGTATTCATATTTTTATAACTCTAATCCAAGCAATATCAATTAAAAATTATCCATCAATCCGATTCAATTTTATTTCCACGAATTATCTGACTTTTGCTGAAAGATAAATCTCCCAGAGAACCACCAAAAGTCCGTGAGAGATTTTCTTCTGTGAAAACTTCTGATGTATCACCATAAGCTAAAATAGTACGATTAATGAGTACTACTTGGTCACAGAAAGTAGTGATAGAAGCTAAATCATGGGTAGAAATCAAAATTGTATGACCTTCTTCTCGCAATTCCAGCAATAAGTCAATCATCGCTTTTTCTGTTTTGATGTCTACCCCAGTGAAAGGTTCATCTAATAGTAAAACTGTTCCCTGTTGTGCCAAAGCACGGGCGAGAAAGGCACGTTTTTTCTGTCCACCTGAAAGTTCTCCAATTTGGCGATCGCGCATTGACCACATTTGCACCCTTTCCAGACTCTCCCTCACCACTCTTTGATCTTTCGCCGACGGAATTCGTAGTATATTCATGTATCCGTAGCGCCCCATCATCACTACATCATGGACACTTACTGGAAAATTCCAGTCTACTTCTTCCGACTGTGGTACATAAGCGACCAGACTTTTTTTCTGTACAGTCTTTATCGGTAAGCCATTAATTAAAACCCGTCCTGTAACTGGCTTCAAAAACCCCATAATCGCCTTAAACAGGGTTGATTTACCACTACCATTCATCCCCACTAAACCACTGATTGAACCTGCTTGAATTTGCAAATAAGCACCATGTAAAGCAACTTTGCCGTGGTAAGCAACTGTCAAATTTTCAACATCAATACTAATAGATTTCACTAAAAAGCACCTCTAAAATTAATCAGTATTTTGTAGTAAGCGGCTCTATCCCCATTTGTAAATACTTAACGTTTTTCAGAGAATAAATAGGACTAAAGTCCTTACTACAAGCCAATTTTCAATAATTAGATTTATTCTGGCATACTTGCTCACTTTTCCTCTAATCCCTGAGTTAGAGTATTAATATTAAGTTCTAGCAACTTAAGATAAGTTGCTGCTGGCCCATTGGCTGGAGACAGGGAATCAACATAAAATACTCCACCAAACCTTGCTCCCGATTCTCTAGCTACCTGACGTTGCGCTCCATCATTGACTGTACTTTCACAGAAAACTACAGGTATTTTATTTTTTTTAACTGTATCAATGACTTTTTCTAGCTGTTTGGGAGTAGCTTGTTGTTCAGAGTTGACTGCCCAGAGATAAGCTTCTTTCAAGCCATAATCGCGGGTAACGTATGAAAATGCGCCTTCACAGCTTACCATGTAGCGCTTGTCTGCTGGAACTACCGACACGGCTTTTCGCAGTTTCTCATCAACTTCCTTAATCTTTTGGCTGTATGCTTTGGCATTGGTGTTATAAGTCTCTGCATTTGCTGAGTCTAAATCAACTAATGCCTTGCGAATATTATCTACGTAGATCAAGGCGTTTTGTGGTGACATCCAAGCATGGGGATTAGGCTTACCTTTGTAGGCATCCTCCGTAATTTCTACAGGTTTAATTCCCTCACTTAGGGTAACGTGAGGTACTTTAGGAACGCTGTTATACAATTTCTGTGCCCAACGCTCTAAATTTAGACCATTATTCAAAATTAGGTCTGCTTTTTGCGCCCTCACCAAATCGCTAGGAGTTGGTTCGTAACCATGAATTTCTGCCCCTGGTTTGGTCAAAGATTCAACAATCGCCTTGTCTCCCGCCACGTTTTGTGCCATATCTGCAATGACTGTAAAGGTGGTAAGAACCACTTTTTTACCTTTTTTATCTAGGTTGCTGGTGGTAGTTGTGCCTGGGTTTGGAGTTAACTGTGATTGAGAATTGGAGGTTGACGGGCTACACCCACTCAAACACAGTCCCAATAGCAGCACAGACGCTACAACCAATTTTTGTCCGTGCTGCGGTAGTTGCATCTGAAAGTTATTGATATTAAATCTCATTATAGCAATTTCATAATCTTCTCACTTTTGTCTCACTTTAGCAGAAGTAAGTTAAAAATCAAAGAATTATGAAAATAATATTCAGAGAAAAAAGCCAACCTGTTGCAATCAACTATATTTCTGAGTTCTGACTCAACCATGATTTCTTACTTTTCTTTTTTTAAGGGGCTTTTTAAGTAGTTCAAATATTTTTGTTATTTCCATCACAAACCAATATTTTCTTATTGTGAAATACCTTACAGACAAATATTCTATTTCGAGTTTTTTATATTTAAAAAAGTGCAAAAATAAATACATTGTGAAAATAGTTTTTTGTTTATAGACTAACTTTTTAAAGTTTAATATTTATTGTTTTGACAATTCATAAAAATTTACTTAAGCTAAAGGATAGGTTAAGCAAATCAACAAACGACAGCGATTTGATTTAGCTCCATCAAGAATTGCTGTTGCAGGCTATTGGCATAAGGAAATGAATCAAAACCCAAATTATTCCATGTAGGCAATTTAACCAAATTTAGCTACAAAAAGCTAAGACATGATTAAGCGTATTGAACCGCGCAGATATTGAACAGAATTCGGTCAATTATGGATGGATACTTGTGGTGATGTTAGTGAGTGTCCATCAATTATTGAAGCTTGACTAGCGATTTTAGATTTTTGATTAGGGTCTTCTAGTTTATATCTCGTCTGGGACGGAATAAATCTAAAAGACGCTCGCTAAGACTGCGCGATCGCCAATCCAAAATCCAAAATTTATTGACCAAAGTGCGGTAGATATGTCCAGGAGAAGACGATGATTGAGTATTTGACATCTTTGAACGACCACAATTTGCCCTATCCAGATACGATTCATCCCATCGTTGTCCACTTCGTAATTGCGATGGTGTTGTTTTCCTTCTTCTGCGATGTAATTGGCTATTTTACTGGTAAATCCGGTCTTTTTGAGGTGAGTTGGTGGAATATGTTAGTTGCCACGATCGCCATCTTCGTCGCGATTATTTTTGGTCAGTTTGAAGCGGGATTAGCACAGCCTTACAGCCTAGCGAAATCGGTGCTGAATTTGCATACGCTAATTGGTTGGTCGCTTTCAGGAATTATCACAGCGATTACAGCTTGGCGCTATGTAATTCGTGCCCGCAATCCTAAAAAAATACCGATTTATTATTTGGGAGCGGCGCTAGTTTTAACCTTAATAGTTGGCTTACAAGTATATCTCGGAGATGAACTTGTTTGGGTATATGGATTGCATACCGTACCAGTTGTGGAAGCAGTAAAGGATGGTGTGTTGCGATGAACTCAGAATTGATTAACCAATTAACCGACTCTCTAGGCCCAAACGGATTACCTTACACAATTCCGATTCATCCCAATTTAGTCCATTTGACAATAGGTTTGTTCATCATTGCGATGACTTTTGATATTGTTGGTGTTCTGTTCCCCTTTGAAAAATGGGTGTTCAAATTTTTGGCAATTACTGTCGAACGCGACAACTTATTTGCTGTTGGCTGGTACAACATGTTAGCTGCCAGCATCATCACATTTTTCACAGTGGGAGCAGGCTTTTACGAAATGCTGTTGGCAGCACCACCAGCTGATATGAAGAGTGCCTGGGGATTGCAGGCAATGGAAACTATGCTCTGGCATGGTGTGGGTGGTGTGTTCTTATTAGCGCTGATTGTTGGCATGACCATCTGGAGAGCATGGCAGCGCTTCGTTTGGGGCAAACAAGAATATAAACAGACAGATAGAGAAGTGCAATGGATCTATCTGTTCGCAGGCATAGCAATCATGTTCATTCTGTACATCCACGGCACACTAGGAGCGCAACTAGCCGCCGAATTTGGCGTACACAATACAGCAGACAATTTGCTGCGATCGCACCAAGACCTCAACACAACACTCAAGTAAATCATTTGTTATTTGTCCTTTGACTAATACCCAATGCCCCATGCCTCATGCCCAATACTTCGGCTTCTCTACGAGACGCTACGCGAACGCTCAGTACAAGTGCCCAATGCCCCATGCCCAATGCCCAATAACCAAAGACCATGAAAATCCAGAAGATTTTAAATATTTTGACGCTGCTTACAGGCGCGATCGCAGTGACTTCTCTGAGTCTCTGGATCGGCAAGCAGTCTTACTCTTGGCTTCCTCCCCAAGCAGCAGCCGAATCCCTACTCATTGATGATTTGATTAGCTTTTTAGTAACCCTCGGTGCCTTCATCTTCTTGGGAGTAACAAGTACTCTGATGTATTCTGTCATCTTCCATCGGGCAGTCAAAGATGACTTCACTGACGGCCCCCCGATTGAAGGTAACGTCGCCTTGGAAGTTGTCTGGACAGCAATCCCAATTCTCTTGGTGTTTTGGATTGCAAGCTACAGCTACCAAGTTTACGAACAAATGGGAATTCAAGGCCCATCAGAACTAGTTCATCTGCATAATCCTCTGGCAATGGAATCAGCTTATGCAGCACCAGCTAAAGCCTTGGCAGAACCTGTTGAGAAAATCGACGTACTAGCTAAACAGTGGGCGTGGGTTTTTCACTACCCAGAAAGAGATATTACCAGTACCGAATTGCATTTACCAAGCGATCGCCGGATACGTTTAGCGCTGAAATCGCAAGACGTTCTCCACGGCTTCTATATACCTGCATTTCGACTCAAGCAGGATATTATCCCTAACCACGCGATCGACTTTGAATTTACTCCCATCCGTCCCGGACAATACCGATTAACCGATTCTCAATACAGCGGCACATACTTTGCAACGATGCAAGCGAATGTAGTCGTTGAATCTCCTGAAGATTATCAGCAATGGCTAGCACAAGCTGCAACCCAAAAGCCATCCCCAGCAAAGAATCAAGCGGCTTCTGAGTATGCTCAAACATCCAATCAATCAGTCCAAACTGGTTGGGTTACAGTCCCACCTGCTGCACCTCCTCTAGTCAATTCACCTGGTTGAAAGGAAAGTAACCATGACTAATGTTCCTATTGAAGGTATCCTTCTCCCTGATGAGAAGCCTAACCACGAATCTCCGAGTAGCTGGAAAGAATACTTCAGCTTTAGTACTGACCACAAGGTAATTGGTATCCAGTATCTCGTTACCTCATTTTTCTTCTTTCTCGTCGGCGGTATCTTTGCGATGGTGATGCGGGGAGAACTGATGACACCCGAATCAGATTTAGTCGATCGCACCGTCTACAACGGTATGTTCACCATGCACGGCACTGTGATGCTGTTTTTGTGGACATTTCCCTCACTGGTTGGTTTTGCCAACTATCTAGTGCCCCTGATGATTGGGGCGCGAGATATGGCATTTCCCCGCCTGAATGCCGTCGCTTTTTGGATGGTACCAGTAGTTGGGATTTTGATGATGGGTAGCTTCTTTGTACCTGGAGGCCCTGCCCAAGCCGGCTGGTGGTCTTATCCGCCAGTTAGTCTCCAGAATCCCACAGGTAACTTGATTAATGGTCAAGTTCTCTGGCTGCTAGCGGTGGCAATATCCGGCGTATCCTCAATTATGGGGGCAGTGAACTTTGTCACCACAATTGTGAAGATGCGGGCCCCAGGAATGGGCTTCTTCAAAATGCCGTTGTTTGTCTGGGCAGTATTTAGCGCCCAAATCATCCAACTATTTGGACTTCCAGCACTGACAGCTGGTGCGGTGATGTTACTACTTGACCTCACAGCTGGCACCGCCTTTTTTGACCCCGCCAAAGGTGGGAATCCAGTGATGTTTCAGCATTACTTCTGGTTTTACTCCCACCCAGCCGTTTACGTGATTATTTTGCCTGTCTTCGGCATTTTCTCAGAAATCTTCCCAGTTTATTCACGTAAACCCCTATTTGGTTACAAAGTAGTTGCCATTTCATCCATCTTGATTGCCGTAGTTAGCGGCATTGTTTGGGTACACCACATGTACGTCAGCGGGACTCCTGGCTGGATGCGGTTGATTTTCATGCTGACAACGATGTGCGTGTCTGTCCCCACAGGAATTAAAGTATTTGCTTGGGTAGCAACTATTTGGGGCGGGAAACTGCGGCTAAATACCGCCATGCTGTTTGCCTTGGGTGCATTAGTGATGTTTGTCTTCGCCGGAATCACAGGCATTATGCTTTCCTCCGTGCCCGTTGATGTCCACGTTAACAATACCTACTTTGTAGTCGGACACTTCCACTACGTCCTCTACGGCACCGTGACGATGGGCTTATTTGCAGCCATCTATCACTGGTTCCCCAAAATGACCGGGCGGATGTACTCCGAAAGCTGGGGTAAAATCCACTTTTGGTTAGCCTTCATCGGCACCAACCTCAACTTTTTACCCATGCACCCCTTGGGATTGCAAGGAATGTTACGGCGAGTTGCTTCCTACGCCCCAGAGTATCAATTCTGGAATATCATTGCTAGCCTCGGTGGATTCCTATTAGGAATGTCCACCTTGCCCTTCATATTCAACATGGTGATTTCTTGGATGCAAGGCGAGAAAGCACCCGCTAACCCTTGGAGAGCAATCGGACTAGAGTGGTTAGTTTCTTCACCCCCCCCAGTAGAAAACTTTGAAGAAATTCCCATCATCATCTCCGAACCCTACGGCTACGGCAAATCAGAACCCTTAACAGCCAACCTCCCAGAATAAACGCAAACAATCGGGAAGACGCAAAAACCCTCCGCGTCCCTCTGCGCTTCCCTCCGCGTTCCTACCCTGCGGGAAGGCAAAGTGCCTATGCGTTTCAAATTCATTCCTCAAAAAGCAAAATGGACAGCTATATCAATTCCGAAGAATTGCCCCATCCAAGCGCAGAACACAGCCACGACGAAGAAGGCAACAAAATGTTTGGCTTCATTGTCTTCCTACTGTCAGAAAGCGTCATTTTCTTGAGTTTTTTCGTCGGATATGCCATCTACAAAACATCAACGCCTAATTGGCTACCAGCAGGTGTTTCTGGATTAGAAATCAAAGAACCGGCAATCAACACAGTAATTCTTGTCGCTAGTAGCTTTGTAATTTACTTAGCAGAACGCGCCCTTCAACGCCACGACTTAGTGAAATTTCGCCTGTTTCTCTTGGCAACAATGGCGATGGGAACTTACTTTTTAGTTGGACAGGCGATTGAATGGAACGGCCTCGCCTTTGGTTTCACCTCCGGGGTATTTGGTGGAACCTTCTATCTGCTTACAGGCTTCCACGGTTTGCACGTTTTCACAGGTATTCTGTTGCAGTTGATAATTTTGGTACGTTCTTTCCTACCTGGCAATTACGATACAGGTCACTTCGGCGTGAATGCAACTTCATTGTTTTGGCACTTCGTCGATGTGATCTGGATTATTTTGTTTGTCCTTATCTATGTTTGGCAGTAAAGATTGATGGGAAGGAAAACCCAGATAATTTCTCTGGGTTGGTGTATGTGGCATTGTTAATTACTTTTATGCCCCATACACCATTCACTGTAATAACTATACTTGGGTCAAGTCTCATCCTTTCAAATTCACCTTCTCCTCAAACTTTGAACCATCTTGATGAGATAAAAATTTATCACTATTGTGATAACTTCTTCGCCATTGTTCGAGCTTATCTATAGATATTGATTTAGATGTGACATTCACACCATTTCCTCGCCAAGCAACTTCTGCATCTGTTGTGAAAACCCCGCACTCTAATTGATCTAGCCTCATATTCCAATATTCGCTAAATCGACCTTTTAAAGTAATAACTTGCTCAAATACCTTGTTTCTATGTTTATTTCTTCTTTTTCGTTCTGTTGCTCCAGTTGCTTCTGTATCAATAAACTTAGTTTCAATTAAAAACAAACTACCTTTAAAGGTCAAGAAGACAAAATCACACTTTCCTAAATCTGTATAATCTGAAATTGGAGATTTTTCAAATAACAGCAATTCAGCGCACGAGGGAAACAATTCTTGAATATTCAGAAATAAATAAGCTTGTAATAGAAGTTCCTTATCATAAGGAAACAATATCACTCCTTCAAAAAATTTTTGAATGTCCTCGTGAGTTTGGGGTTGAATTTTTTTACAGTATGAAACAAATCTATGTAGCTCGTTGACAATCATCAAGTTCTAACTCCTTCCCCCGGTCGCAGCCTTAAGGGTATTAGCATCAAAAGATACCACTACCTCAAGGAAATTATCATCCGCATAAGTAACTAAAAAAACGATTAAAATCCTGAATACTTAAGGCAATTTACTGTTGACAGTCCAATAAAACTAATTCTTAATTTGCTTTTCAGTATTGGTGGATTTGTCACTCCTGGCGTCAGCTACCAGTCAGCGATTTTATATGAGCAGGAAAACTAGCGTTTTGCAAAGCTTGAACAGTTATTCTAGAATCCTGTACACAAAATTGCCAACCTAAGCGGACAAGTTTACGAGAAGTTTCAGTTTGGATAATTCCAATCACTGGCATTTTTGCCTTTTCTTTGTCTACTGAATGGTCTTGCAAAATTGTTTTCAAGCGATGTAAATCTTCCATATTACCTGCTTGCTGGGGATTTAATTCCACCATCACCATTTGTACTGTTTCCACTGGTTCTGCATCTTCAAGAATAAATTGAGTTTGCTCATCACGTCGATCTACTTTTCCCCAAATAATCAATCTAGTATCAACTTGAAGTAGGGAACTAATGCGTTCATAAGTTTTAGGAAAAACTACAGCTTCTGATTGTGTAGTTAGGTCTTCTATTTGCAAGATCGCCATCTGATCGCCTTTCTTTGTCACCACTTTTTTGACGTTATTCAACATCACAACTGCACAAAGCCTTATATCTTCTCTTTGTTCTCCCAACTGCGAAAGGTTAATAGGAGTCAAAAGTGGTGCTATTTGCCGTAAGGATTTCAAGGGATGATCTGATACATAAAAGCCTAGTAATTCTTTCTCCATCTGTAACTTTTTCTGTGGGGGTAAATCTGTCACAGGTTTAGATTTGGGAGCAGTTTCAAAGGCATTATTTGCTCTTTTATTCTGAGTCGAAGAAAAGCCGTCGCCCAATAAATCAAATAGATTCCCTTGACCACTAGCTCTATCTTTAGCGCGAGATTGTGCCCAATCATACACTAATTCTGAGTCGTTAATTAACTGTTGGCGGTTAGATTCAATTTTGTCAAAGGCTCCACAGTAAATCAACGACTCCAGAGTTCGGCGGTTAACAGCACGCAAATCCACGCGATCGCAAAAATCAGCCAGTGATTTAAACTCTCTTGTCTCATTTCTCGCCTCCAAAATACAAGCGATCGCATTTTGTCCCACGTTACGCACCGCCGAAAATCCAAACAGAATCTTGCCTGCTGTTGGCGTAAAATCAACACCAGAACGATTTATATCTGGCGGATCTATGGAAATACCCATATTTGTACAGTTAGTAATATATCGCTGTACCTTATCGGTATCACCACTGTTAGCAGTTAACAGTGCCGCCATATATTCCAATGGGTAATTAGCTTTTAAATATGCTGTTTGATAAGTTACATAACCATAGGCAGTTGAATGGGATTTATTGAAACAATTGGAAGCTATAAAGCCATTTTTTATTGTAAAATTATGGTCGCGTTCAACCCCAATGTCATAAACATTTTGTTTGCCTAAATATCTACGCGTGGCTATTTTTATCATCCTACCTTACCTCGAAAAATTTTGTGGAGTTGATAAAATTATGAATTTTGTAGTATTAATAAGGGTTGTAATACAAAATTATATCACTAGAAAACACTGCTATACTCTTACACAAAAGTAGCCAATATATATGAAAACTTTGGCAAACTATTCAATAGACGGTTGGTAGCCATATATTTGCTGTTTTTCAAAAGTTATTAAATACATTTCAATACATATTAATCCGCTTAGTCAGATGAATGGGGAATGAAGAGCGGAGGAGAATAACCAATGCCCAATACCCAATAACCAATACCCAATATCGACCAATATGTACTAGAATCAATGACTTGAGTCATCAAAGAGAGCAATCATGGCATCCATCCGCGAGTTGCACCACCAGCTGGTTAAAAAAGAACGTTCTGCCGTTGAAATTACCCAAGAAGCTTTAGAGCGCATTCAAGCGTTAGAGCCGAAATTGCACAGCTTTTTATGTGTGACGGCAGATCGGGCATTAGAGCAGGCGGATGCTGTGGATGCCAAAATTGCCGCAGGAGAAGAAATTGGGCTGCTAGCGGGCATTCCTGTGGGTATCAAGGACAATATGTGTACCAAGGGGATTCCTACCACCTGTGCCTCTCGGATTTTAGAAAATTTTGTGCCGCCTTATGAATCAACAGCGACGCAAAAACTGGCAGATGCTGGGGCGGTAATGGTAGGCAAAACCAACTTGGATGAGTTTGCAATGGGTAGTTCCACTGAAAACTCTGCCTATCAAGTCACGGCTAATCCTTGGGATTTGTCACGAGTTCCAGGCGGTTCTTCTGGAGGTTCGGCGGCAGCGGTGGCGGCTCAAGAATGTGTAGTTGCGCTCGGTTCTGATACTGGCGGTTCGATTCGCCAACCTGCGTCTTTCTGTGGTGTTGTGGGGATGAAACCCACTTATGGTTTGGTTTCTCGTTATGGTTTGGTGGCTTACGCTTCGTCTTTGGATCAAATTGGGCCATTTGGAAATACGGTAGAAGATGCGGCAATCTTATTAAGTGCGATCGCAGGTTACGATCCCAAAGACTCTACCAGCCTAAAAGTTGCCATTCCCAACTATGCTGCTAGCTTAAAACCAAACTTCAAACCCAGAGGTCAGCTGAGAATTGGTATCATTAAAGAAACTTTTGGTGAAGGTTTAGACCCTGTAGTGGAACAAGCTGTTACCAAAGCAGTAGATCAACTACAAAGCTTGGGGGCGGAAATTCATATAATTTCCTGTCCCCGCTTTCGCTATGGCTTACCCACCTACTACATTATCGCCCCATCGGAAGCATCAGCAAACCTGGCTCGTTACGATGGCGTGAAATATGGGTATCGCGCTCCTGATGCCGATAATCTGCTATCAATGTACACTCGTACCCGTGCCGCTGGTTTCGGTACAGAAGTCAAACGCCGGATTATGATTGGCACTTACGCCCTTTCGGCTGGCTATTATGACGCTTACTACCTGAAAGCGCAAAAAGTCCGTACTTTGATTAAGCAAGACTTTGAAAAGGCTTTTGGTGCAGTTGATGTGTTAGTTTGTCCCACATCTCCCACTACAGCATTCAAAGCAGGGGAAAAAACTACTGATCCCTTGAGTATGTATTTAACTGACTTGATGACTATTCCTGTAAATCTTGCTGGTTTACCCAGTTTAAGTTTGCCATGTGGTTTTGACGATCAGGGGCTACCGATAGGATTACAGCTAATTGGCAATGTGCTGCGAGAAGACCTACTGTTTCAGGTAGCTTATGCTTATGAGCAATCCACTACTTGGCATCTGCGTAAACCGCAAATATCTTGAAAATTGTCATTGGTCATTTGTCATTGGTTCTTAATTCTTCTTCTCTACTGAGTAGAGACGCGATTAATCGCGTCTCTCCAGTCTTTCTGCTTTTTTGGTCATTTGTTAGTCTGGTTACTGACTATTGACTGTTGATTATTGTCTCCTGGGATCAGAGATTCAGCTGTAAGCTGTGGATTAAGTATATGAAGAAGACCAGCAGATGCACCGACCAATAATAAAATATAGGTCAGAACAAGAGGAATATATGTATTTTGTTTGTTGTCTGAATTGTGATGAGTATTTTTAGAATCTTGACAGACAACATTGGTTATAAGGCTGTATGATAAAGCATTTCCATCCAGGCCTAAAGCATCTCCATAACGACGGATGAATCCTTGAAGAAAAATCGGCTCAGGCAATTCTTCAAATCGATCTTCTTCTAAAGCTTGCAAAATACCTGCTCGAATCATTGTTTGAGAGGCTATTTCTTCTATGCGGATAGATTTTTCTTGTCTTACTTGTCGCAAGCGTGTGGTTATTTCCTTTAGTTGCTCTAATTGAGCTTCATTTAAGAGCGTCACAGTCTTCTCCTCTATGGCCTAATTCTACTATTCATTGAGAAGACTTCAATTCGCATACGTAAATTTACTGAATATTTGATTTTAGGATAAATTTTTTTGATAATGGCTTAATCCTGCATTTTAAAATGCTAGCTCAACTAATTTTAAGTATAATTTATGTTCTTGTTTATACCTATAATACAAAAAGTTGGACGAGTAAATTAAGAAACCGTAGTTTTTAATATAAGTATGTCACCAACGGCTACTCTAGACTGAGATAATTGCAGCGATCGCTAATGTTTTGCTCAATAACGATTAGTCATCATTGTTGATTGTGCCAACTCCTTGGTTATTATTAAATGTGGCATTTGCTGCACCATAGATATTGACAAAAAATGTTTCATTGGGTTCAACTTTATTATCACCTCTGACGCCAATACTAATAACTTTGCTGGTTTCGCCATAGTCAAAAATAATTGTCCCCAGCCCAAAATTGTAATCCGAGTCAGATTCTTTGGCAGTACCATCACTCGTACTGTAATTTACAATCACCCGTTGATAAAATTCATTCGAGAGAGTGACGACAAAATTGGCATTAGTTATCATCCCTGTTGTGCCTTCTTTGACTAATACATCTGCAATGCTAATGGTGGGGGGATCATCATCATTTGTGATAGTAGCCACTCCCAAGCTATCAGTAATTGTGGTGTTTGTAGCACCGAAGAGATTAACAGAAAATGTCTCGTTGGTTTCAGCTTTGCTATCACCTATGACACCAATACCAAGAGTTTTGGTGGTTTCGCCAGGATTGAAAACGATTGTCCCGGAAGCAGCGTTGTAATCAGAGTCAGAAGTTTTCGCAGTGCCATCACTCGTGTTGTAATTTACAGTAACCTGCTGTAAACTCGGTGCGGAGAGAGTGACGATAAAGTTAGCATTAGTTGTTGTGCCTGTGTTACCTTCAGCAATTGAGACATCCGAGATACTGACAGTTGTTGGGTTGTCATCATCAATGATGGTAGCGATTCCTAAACTATCTGCGATCGCAGCATTTGTCGCGCCTGAAAGATTGACAGAAAATGTCTCGTTGGCTTCACTTTGGTTATCGCTTATGACGCTAATGCTAATAACTTTGCTAGTTTCACCAGGAGCGAAAATAATCGTTCCTAAATCAGAGTTGTAATCAGAGTCAGCAATTTGAGCAGTGCCATCACTCGTGTTGTAATTTACAGTAACCTGCTGATAACTAGGATTGGAGAGACTAATAGTAAAGTTAGCATTACTTGTCGTGCCTATGTTACCTTCAGCAATTGAGACATCCGAGATGCTGATAGTTGGTTGGTTATCATCATTAATGATGGTAGCAATTCCTAAACTATCTGCGATCGCGGCATTTGTCGCACCCAAAAGATTGACAGAAAATGTCTCATCAGTTTCAAATTTGTTATCGCCTACAACACCAATGCTAAGAGTTTTACTGATTTCGCCAGGATTGAAAGTAATCGTCCCAAAAGCAGAGTTATAATCAGAGTCAGCAGCATCAGCAGTGCCATCAATCGTGTTATAATTTACAGTAACTTGCTGATAACTAGGATTAGAAAGACTGATAGTGAAATTAGCGTTAGTTGTTGCACCTGTGTTGTCTTCAGTAACCGAAACATCCGAGATAGTGATAGTTGGTTGGTTATCATCGTTGATAATGGTAGCAACTCCTAAACTATCTGTGATCGCGGCATTTGTCGCACCCAAAAGATTGACAGAAAATATCTCGTCAGTTTCAAATTTATTATCACCAATAACGCCAATGCTAAGAGGTTTGCTAGTTTCGCCAGGATTGAAAGTAATCGTCCCAGAAGCCGGGTTGTAATCAGAGTCAGTAGCAGCAGCAGTGCCATCAATCGTGTTGTAATTTACAGTAACCTGCTGATAACTAGGATTAGAAAGACTGATAGTAAAGTTAGCATTAGTTGTTGTACCCGTGTTCTCTTCAGTAACAGAGACATCCGAGATAGTGATAGTTGGTTGGCTGTCATCATCAATGATGGTATAAACCCCTAAACTATCTGCGATCGCGGCATTTGTTGCACCCAAAAGATTGACAGAAAATGTCTCGTCAGTTTCAGATTTGTTATCACCAATAATGCCAATGCTAAGAGTTTTGCTAGTTTCGCCAGGATTGAAAGTAATTATCCCGGAAGCAGAGTTGTAATCAGAATCAGCAACTTGAGCAGTACCATCATTCGTGTTGTAATTTACCGTAACTTGCTGATAACTGGCATTGGAGAGAGTGACAATAAAGTTGGCATTAGTTGTTGTGCCTGTATTGCCTTCAGAAACTGAGACATCAGAGATGCTGATAGTTGGTTGATTATCATCGTTGATGATGGTAGCAACTCCTAAATTATCTGCGATCGCGGCATTTGTTGCACCCAAAAGATTGACAGAAAATGTCTCGTCAGTTTCAAATTTGTTATCGCCTACAACACCAATGCTAAGAGTTTTACTAGTTTCGCCAGGATTGAAAGTAATCGTCCCAGAAGCAGAGTTGTAATCCGAGTCAGCAATTTGGGCAGTGCCATCAACCGTGTTGAAATTTACAGTAACTTGCTGAGAATTAGGATTAGAAAGACTGATAGTGAAATTAGTGTTAGCTGTTGCACCTGTGTTGCCTTCAATAACAGAGACATCTGAGATACTGATAGTTGGTTGGCTATCATCGTTGATGATGTTTACTATAGCCGAACTGTTAGTAATTGTGGAATTTGGCGCTCCAGTTATGAGGCTGGGGTTACTTAGGATAACAGTAATGTCTTCATTGAGTTCAAGTGTATTGTCACCCAAAATATCGGCTGTAATTGTCTTTGTGGTTTCCCCAACAGCGAAGCTTAAAGTCCCAGATACAGCAGTTCCTCCACCCATCACTTGAATATTGTTATAGTCACTGCCAAAAATTGCTGCACCGCTAAAAGCGTAATCTATGGTACTAGCCACGCCAATACCACCACTGCGAGTAACCGTGAAGCTAACAGCTTCAGTACCACTATTACCTTCAGTTAAAGTTGAGGTGGGAGTAAAAATTGCATATTGAATCGCATCATTAGCAGCAATATTTAGAGTAGTTTCAGTTATTGTCCCCAAATCAGCCCCTATTGGTGTACCGAAGTTGAGTACAACTGTTTCTGCATTCTCAGGTAAATCGTCTGGGTTAATAGTAAAAGTAATTAGCTGTGTTAAATTTGCGCCTGTTGCCCCAGCAGTAAAATAGATGGTAGTGGGGGAAAAAGTGTAATCGTTGCCACTAGTCGCCGTACTACTATTTTTAACGACAATAGGAATTGTGACAGCGGTTTCAGGAGAGGCATCTAAGGTAACAGAAATAGTTACTGTAGTGGCGGTACTATCTTCTGTTGTATTGTACGTAGCAGCACCAAAGCTGACTTTTGGAAGTACATATTCAAATGCTCCAATGTCAATTCTGCTGCTTTCAATACGGTTAAAATCTGTGCCGCGTTGGTCGGTAGTTAAGCCACCATTGTAAGCCGGATCGCCAGCATTCCTGGCAGGACTGTTAAAGTATAGAGCGTGAGTTTGTGTCGAACCACCGTAATCTCCTAGCGGTTTGAGTCCGGGGTTGGGGTTAATAATATCTGTACCCGTACCCAAAGTCCCCGATATTTTACCAGCAATTTTGCCAATCAGGTTGTAAGCATTACCATTGAAGTTGGCACCATAGACATCGGGTGCATCATCACCTAAATCAATATTGCCAGCAATGATGCTATTGCTAATGCTCCAAGTACCAGCAGATCTATAAATTCCGCCACCATTACCTGTGTTATTGTTATCGCTATCAGCGGTGTTGCCAAATATAGTGCTATTACTTACGGTGCCACCGCCAGAATAGATACCGCCGCCGTTGACTTTTGCGGTGTTACTGGAAACAGTGCTATTACTAAGTGTGTTAGTGCTGCTGTAGATGCCGCCGCCATTAGTGTTCGCTGTGTTGCCAGAAATAGTGCTATTAGTAGCTGTGACACTACTAGTGCTGTAGATGCCGCCGCCGCTAGTGTTCGCTGTGTTGCCAGAAATAGTGCTATTACTAGCTGTGACACTACTACTGCTGTAGATGCCTGCTCCAAGGGCCGCTATGTTGCCAGAAAGATTACTATTGCTGACTGTGACACTACTAGTGCTGTAGATGCCGCCACCGTTATTATTACTGCCTGCATTTCCCCCAGTTATCTTCAACCCATCAATTGATAGGGAGGCACTGGCATTAAAAATACGGGAAGTATTGTTACCACTGATGGTGAGTTTATTCGCCCCAGTTCCTTGAATGATAACTCCTTCAGTGATACTCAATTCCCCAGAAGTGAGGGTAATGGTGTCGGGGGTAGCATCACCGAATATCCCAGTCGGATCAAAGATAATTGTCTCAATCCCTGGATCGTTATTGGCATTGATAAGAGCTTGCCTTAACGAACCAGTACCACTGTCATTGATGTTAGTTACTATGTAGGTGGTGTTATCTACTTTGATAGATACATCGTCAATGGCTAAACCATGATCGTTGCCTCCATCATCTATATCTTCCCAACGCAATATAATCTCTTCACCATTAGCGATTGGGGTCGCTAAATTAAATATTACAGGCGTTATAACAACTTGATTGGCAATCAAATTGCCAATCAGGGGACCTGCGGTTGTAGTTGCAATTGGCCCTGTGAAATCTAGCGATGTGACTGGCGTCCATGTTCCTGTTGTTAAATTTGTGATACTTGACCCAGTTTGATAACTGAATTTCAACTGTTGCTGCAATGTATTACCACCATTACGCCATTGTTCACCGGTGTAACTTACTTGCAACTTAGTAATTGCTGAACCTGTGTTGTTTTGGAGGCGCAACCCATAATAAATAGTTCCTGTAGTCCCAGAAGCTAGAGAACCAAGTGCCCGGTCTGGGTTATTAGAGCTACCAAAACTGTACAATCCACCTGTGTTATTACTGCCAGTACCAGGACTGTAAGTTGTTCTCGTAGAATACCAGCCCGAAATAGTTGAATCATTAACCCAAGCTGGTGTTCCAGAAATAGCTAATGAGTTAAAGTTTTGAGAGTATGTGCCAGTAAAAGTAGCTGGCAAAATCGATTGATAAGCCTGTATTATTTCAGGTTTAAATGCCAGAGAAGCCTCAATTTTCCCTGTCTTCACTTCTAAATTCCAGTCGCCACCTAAAGCTGCACTTCCGGTTTTGTCAGTGGAAGCGGCAACATCTGCTCCAGTAATTTGGCTAATCTGCTGTACAAATTTTATGCCTTCACCACTGGCTACATCACAGCCATAAAGTAGGATGTCAGCTTTTTCAGTTAAAGCACTTGCCCACTTTTGTAACTGATTTTTGTAGCTATCCAGATTGCTAAAGTTGAAGTTGATTGATCCTAGTTGCAAACTTCCCAGACTTCCGTGGGAAACAATGTGAATTGATTGAACTGAATTGGTTTCACGTTTTGCTATAAACTCGGTGATTTGTGCTAACCCGTCTCTAGTAGCATCAAGAATAACAACTTCACTGCCGAGTGTGATCCCAGCCACTAAGCTTTGGTAATCTATAACTTTGGGATCTATAAAAACAAGATTTGTGCTGGCTTCTAGTAATTTTATAGTAGACTTATTTATAGTTTTAAGTTGATGAGTCTCTGGTGGTTTTATCATAATTATTATCCTTAAATATAATTTATTAGCTTTAGCTTAGTAATATTTATCGGGTATAGCAAAACAGAAAGTGAACGACTCAGCATCCGCTTTCATTCCCAAATTAAATCGGTAATTAAACCTTTTATCTAATGAGATAAAACCGCAATATTTTTAGTTGTTATATAAGCAAGCACGCCTTGAATAAAGTTAGCTGTTTTTTAGTCACAGCTTTTGTTTATAGCAATTTATACTAAGTCTAATGACAAGACAACTGCATTTCCACTTAAATAACAATAGGTAGATTGACTGAAATTTGAGTATATCTAGCTTTATTAACAGTTCTGGTACTACTAATCCTTTTTGGATAGCTAAAACTGTGGTCTAAGTGCGATCGCGTACTTCTGGTTTCGCACAAGTATGGTATTGGCAGAAACCCGAACTGTTCCAGGAACCTTGATGAAAAGACCTATAAATTTTGCTTGATTACCTTCATCAACCGGGGTAACTTAGATACTTCATCTAACATAAAATTTCGTCTATGCGCCTGACTTCACTGGATGTTTTTCGCGGCATTACCATCGCTGGAATGATTCTCGTCAATATGGCGGGTGTCGCAGATGATGTATATCCTCCTTTAGCCCACGCCGAATGGCATGGCTGCACACCAACGGATTTGGTATTTCCCTTCTTTCTCTTCATTGTCGGTGTAGCAATGACTTTCTCGCTGTCAAAATACACCGAAGGCAATAAACCAACCTCAGCTGTTTACTGGCGCATCTTGCGTCGCGCCACCATTCTCTTTGCCTTCGGCTTGCTACTAAATGGCTTTTGGAATCAGGGTATTTGGACTTTTGATTTGAATAGTATCCGCATTATGGGAGTGTTGCAGCGCATCAGCCTTACCTATCTGCTGGCTTCCCTAGCTGTTCTCAACCTTCCGCGCAAAGGTCAATGGATACTTGCAACAGTGCTACTCATTGGCTACTGGCTAACGATGATGTATGTAGCAGTGCCAGAATATGGTGCGGGAGTTTTGACGCGAGAAGGTAATTTCGGCGCTTATGTTGACCGCCTGATTATTCCCAAAGCACATTTATACAAGGGTGATGGTTTCAACTTTATGGGAGATCCAGAAGGACTTTCCAGTACTATTCCGGCGATAGTAAGTGTCCTCGCTGGCTACTTCACTGGTCAATGGATACGCAGTCAACCTGTACAGTCTCGCACAAGTATCGGTTTAGGATTATTTGGAGTCGGTTGCTTAATTATCGGTTGGGCATGGGGGTGGACATTCCCAATTAACAAAAAGCTGTGGACAAGTTCTTATGTAGTATTTACAACAGGTTGGGCGTTATTATTACTAGCAGCTTGTTATGAACTTATCGAAGTACGGCTGATGCGTCGCTGGAGTAAACCTTTTGAAATTATGGGCTTAAATGCGATCGCTCTTTTCGTTGCATCGGTTTTATTAATTAAAATTTTAGTCAAAACTACTATTGGCACTGGCAAAGACGCTCCCAGTACCTACAATTGGATTTACCAGAATTTTTTCGCATCTTGGGCGGGTGTGCTGAATGGTTCCCTGTTATTTGCCTTAGTCACCGTGTTGTTGTGGTGGGCTGTTGGTTTTCTGATGTATCGGCAACGCTGGTTTCTGAAAGTGTAAAAAAGATTTTTGTTATTATTTACGTTTTAGTGTTTTCAATGTTACAACAGGTGTTAAGTGATAGATTGTAACACTTTAGGAACAAAGGCAATCGCAACTTTATCAATATTATTAGCGCGTTAATCTGCGCTTTCTTTAGCGAACTAACTTAAGTCCTGATATTGTTTCTAACGCCAGAAGCGTCTACAGACTTATCTGTGCGTTTAAAATTCTTATTTCTTCTAATTCACTAAATTAATCCATAAAAAAATTGTGAGGTAATGGATGCGTCGCATGAAATTTTGGGTATTTTTGCCAATTTTCTTAATATTCGGCTGCTCAGATCAACTGTTTCAATCTAACCCGTCTGTAGCCAACTCTAACCCAGCAGTAGTTGAACAAACTAGTCCAACTTTATTAGCAAAAGCGAGTTACCTTTCACCGTTGGAACAACAGGTAATTGTTGAAACAAATAAGGTAAGAACAAATCCTAAAGCATACCTCCCCATTCTGGAAAACTATAGAAAGCGCTTTGAGGGGAACCGAGTCAAAATTTCTAATAATACTTATTTGCGAACTCAAGAAGGAGTCAAAGCAGTTGATGAAGCGATCGCATTTCTCAAATCAGCACGTCCTATAGGAGCATTGAGTGCATCTAAAGGTATGTCTTTAGGAGCAAAAGACCACGTAAAAGACCAAGGCCCAAAAGGTGCTATAGGTCATGATGGTAGTGATGGTAGCAACCCATTTACTCGCATCAACCGCTATGGTAAATGGCAAACAACCGCAGGTGAAAATATCAGTTATGGGCCAAATACGGCTCAAGATATTGTTATGCAGTTAATTATTGATGATGGTGTGCGCGATCGCGGCCATCGAAAAAACATTTTTAACGGCGCTTTTAAAGTTTCTGGTGTTGCTTATGGAACTCACAAATCATATAGAACAATCTGTGTGATTGACTACGCTGGGGGGTATAGGGAAAAATAATTTGCGGGAGAGTTCATATACGCCCAAAACCCTGATGTAGAGACGCGATTTATCGCGTCTTAAAAGACCAATTATTTACACTAATAACCCTTAACCCAAGCGTATTGGGGATTAATACTTCTCGGATTTTAGGGAAAAGGGAAAGAAAAAACCTTTACCCCAAACTAGATTCCGAGTTAAAAATGCACAAAGCGAGAAGTATTGTATTGGGGATAACCTGGCGATTATAAATCATGGTTACACAAGCCAAGTTTGCCTGCGCTAACTCAAAGAATTTAAAACCCGCCTAAGCGGGTTTTGTCTGTGTAAACAAGGTTTCTAACTGCCCATTGAGCTATTTTGCCGCAAACCAAGCGCCATGAAAGCCATAAGGCACTCGCTGAGGAATTATCACCCGCGCTAGAGGTTCAGCCGTTATATCTTGGGCATTCACTACTACTAATTCTGAAGTATCTGAACCCTCATCATGGACGAAAGTCATCAGCCAACCATCATCCTCAGCCGTTGCACCAGGACGCGGCGCAAACACAGTTTCACCGTTATAGCGTCCCTGCCCAAATTCATGAATTTGGGATTTTCCACTATTGAAGTCGTATTTGATGATACCTTCAAATAAAGGTACGGGACTGTTTGCTGCTTTGTTAGTGTAGCCATATCGGTTTTGTTGCCCCAATCGGTTTTCGTTGACGCGGGGAAATTCCGAAGCTACATCATCCAACATCTCTTCACGTACTGTCCCGGTGGTGAGGTTAAATCGCCAGCGATGCAAACGGGGAATATTTGCGTTTGGATCGGGTTGCGAATCATCAGAACTCAAAACACTTGTAGAACTCATGCGACAGGCAATTAGCACTACTTCGTCTCCCTCTTCGTAAGCGTTGAGGGTATGGAATACGTAGCAAGCAGGACTTTCAAACCAGCGGATATTACTGTTGTCACCGTGACGTGGTATAATCCCGAAACGACTGGGGCGATCGCGCTCAAACATCATTACAGGTTCTCCCCGCTGCGCCCTTTCAAGATTAAAAGTCAGGGGCAAATCCATGAAAATCGTGTAGTTTTCAGTGATGGCAAAATCGTGCATCATTACCCCTATTGGCAACTCAATTGGCACTGTTCGCAACAGTTCGCCTTCTGCTGAGACCACACTATATTGCAGATACGGTGGCGCAAACAGAGAATAGCCAAAGAAGATCATTTCCCCTGTAACGGGGTCTACTTTGGGATGGGCTGTGAAAGCAGAAACCAGCTTGCCATTGTAGGTGTACTCGCCAATGGTTTCTAATTCAGGCAGCTTGATGGCGTGAGGTTTACCCCCCTCGTTCAGCGCCAACATCTGACCAGCGTGCCACACTAAGGCAGTATTGGCAGTATTTTTGTAGCGCCCGTGGGGGTTATCCATTTGTGGTGGTTCTAACAACCCAGTCCAGATAGCTTTACCTGCTTCTCGTTCTTTTTTCCATCCGAAAGTCTGGACGTAGCGGTTACGATAAGTGGCTATGCCGTTGCTAATTTGCACACCATGCAACATCCCATCCCCATCAAACCAATGATATTGACCGATAGGCGTCCATTGAGGGTTAGGGCCATTCCGCACAAACATCCCTGATAAGTCAAGGGGTAATTCACCGATGACTGACAATTTGTCGGTGGTAATTTCTTCATGAACTGGAGCAAAATTGCCATTGAGATAGGGATTGACTGCTATTGTTACCATTGTCTTGATTTCAGCGTACATTCGTACTATACATTTTGGTTTGTTATCATGCCCACATGGAAATTTTGAGAGCGTTGTAGAATTTTTGTAAGTCCCTAAATTGATTTGCTTTAATCGATAACGAAAGAGAATCAATCCTCAGCTTTTGGTGAATATACAGCAGTACTACCATTTAATGACACTGCTTCTACTGGTACTTCTTGATGCGTATTTGGTTTGATAAATTGCTCTGTTATCGTTTTAATTACGATATACAAAATCGGGACGACAAACAAACTCAAGAAAGTAGCGATTAACATCCCACCAAAAACTGCTGTTCCCAAAGATTGGCGACTACCTGCTCCTGCACCGGTGGAATTAGCCAAGGGGAAAATTCCTAAAAGGGTAGCAAAGGCAGTCATCAAAATTGGGCGTAACCGTTCTTGTGAAGCTTCAATTACTGCTTTAGTCATCGAAAGACCTCGATCTCGCAATTGGTTAGCAAATTCCACAATCAAAATAGCGTTCTTACTAGCCAAACCAATCAACATTACTAGACCAATTTGACAGTAAACATCATTAGAAAAACCCCGTAACGATTGAGCTACAAGCGCTCCAAAAATAGCTAAAGGAACTGATAACAGAATGATAAACGGGTCAATGTAGTTTTCGTATTGAGCAGCTAGCACCAAAAATACAAATACCAATCCTAATCCAAAGATCACGGGTGCTAAACCACCAGAATCTATTTCTTCTAATGCAGTCCCTGACCATTCATAGCCATAACCTGCTGGTAAAACTTCTTTAGCAACTTGTTCCATTGCTTTAATTGCGTCTCCCGAACTAGAGCCAGGAGCGGCGGCACCATTAATTTCAATTGAGCGGAATAGATTGTAGTGATTTATCGTTTGCGCCCCCACAGTGGGAGTAACTGTGACTAAGTTACTCAAAGGAATCATTTGATTCTTTTGAGAACGAACATATAGTTTACCAATATCTTTTGGGTTGGAACGAAACTGTTGATCTGCTTGGATATACACCCGATAATTGCGCTGCTGGAGATTGAAATCATTAACATATTGAGATCCCAAAGCAGTTTGTAATGTACTGAAGACATCATCTATGGAAACTTGCAATGATTTAGCTTTATTGCGGTCTACTTCCACAAGCAATTGTGGTGTATCTGCGGCAAAGGTGCTAAATACAGCTTGTAATCCTGGTGTTTGATTAGCTTTACCCAGCAATTGACCCATCGACTGGACTAGATTTGCTAAACCACTGTTACCTCTGCGGTCTTGCAGTTGAAATACAAAGCCGCCAAAGTTGCCTAAACCCTGAATTGGTGGCGGATTCACAGGGAAAACTCTGGCTTCTGGGATTGCCATCAACTTCCCTTGCAAGCTGCCAATAATCGCCTGTACTGATTGATCGGGTTTTGAGCGCTCGTCCCATGATTTTAAAGTTGTAAATATGATGCCGCTGTTAGCTGTGCTACCACTAAAACCAAATCCACCGATCGCAAAAGTCCCCACTACTTCAGGAATTTTCAGAATTTCTTTTTCTACCTGTGCAATTACATCGCTGGTATATTGTAACGAAACCCCTTGCGGCCCTTGGATAATTGTGATGAAGTAACCTTCGTCTTCATCGGGTAGAAAAGCTGTCGGTACTGTCATGTACAGCCAAGCAGTCATTCCCAAGGAAACAATAAACAACCCAATCACAATACCTTTGATGCGTGCGAGAAAGGTAAGCGATCGCTTATAACTATGCTGTACCCAGTCGAGAAAGCGATTTATCTGGCCAAAAATCCAACCCAGCCAGCCTGAAGGTCTTTGTCCTTGACGCAGCAACACCCCACACAAAGAAGGTATCAGAGTCAAAGCCAAAAAAGTCGAAATCGCAATGGAGAAAGCGATCGTCAGCGCAAATTGCCGATAAAGTGCGCCTGTGGTTCCCGGAAAGAACGCCACTGGTACGAACACCGCCATCAATACTAGTGAAGTGGCAATAACCGCGCCAAACAGTTCCCTCATTGATTCACTAGCGGCTCGGCGAGGACTAATTCCTTTATCCTGAATAAAACGGCTGATTTGCTCTACTACAATAATCGCATCATCTACCACCATCCCTGATGCTAAAGTCAGACCAAACAAAGTCAAACTATTAATTGAAAAGTTAAAAACTTTGACGAAGCCAAATATCCCAATGAAGGAAAGCGGAATAGTAATTGCGGGAATTAGGGTAGTTCGCCAGTCCTGCAAAAACACAAAAATTACAATTACAACCAGCACCACCGATTCAATCAGGCTCTTAAGCACTTCTGCCATCGACTCTTCGACAAACATGGTTGTGTCAAAAGCTACCTGATATTTCATACCTGGGGGAAAACTTGGAGCCAATCGCGCAATTTCGGCTTTGACTCCCTTGGCTACATCTAAGGCATTACTACCAGGAACCTGATAAATCCCTAAACCGACAGCATCATTAGCACGAAATCGTAGAAATGAACTGTAGTTTTCTGCACCCAGTTCTGCTCTACCCACATCTTTGAGCTTGACTAATGTGCCATTATCTCCAGTTTTGAGGACAATTTCTTCAAATTCTGATGGTTCTGCTAATCGGCTAGCAGCACGCACATCAAGTTGATACCTTTGTCCTTCAGGAGCAGGTTCTTGTCCAATTCTCCCTGCACCAACTTGCAAGTTTTGTTCAGATAAAGCATTCGCTACATCCTGAGTTGTTAGCCCCCGATTGGCAAGGCGACTAGGATCTAACCACAGGCGCATTGCATAGCGGCGTTCGCCAAAAATTTGAACGTTGCTCACACCTTTGACTCTTTTTAAGGCATCTGCTAAGTAAAGGTCGGCATAGTTACTTAAGAATGTATTGTCGTACTCTTTATTTTCAGCGAATAAACCAATCGCTAAGAGGATGTTACTAGATTCTTTCGATACTCGCACTCCCGTGCGTTGCACAGAGTCTGGTAGTTGTGGCTGGGCAACAGAAACCCGATTTTGCACATCCACAGCTGCAATATCTTTATCACGCGATGAATCGAAGGTGGCTGTAATGGTACTAGTACCATCGTTACTGCTGCTGGAAGTGAGATATCTTAGTCCCTCAACCCCGTTGATTTGCCTTTCTAAGATATTTGTCACTCCGCTTTCTACGACTTCTGCACTAGCTCCGCTATAGTTGGAAGTTACAGTGATTTGGGTGGGACTAATTTCTGGGAATCTAGCGATCGGTAGTGTGGGAATACTGATTAATCCGATTAAAAGGATGACGATCGCACATACCGACGCAAAAATTGGCCGCTTAATAAAGAAGTCAACAAACATAGTTTAAAAATTGGGCTTTGGGTATTTGGTATTTGGCATGAGGCATGGGGCATTGGGCATTGGTTATTTCCCCCCTGCTTCTCTGCCCCCGTGCCCTCATCTTCCTTCTTCAGCTAAGGCTTCTGGCTACCAACTTCTTCTGTTTCAGGAGTAATGGGAGCGCCATTGGTTAAGTTAAGAATGCCGGAAACAACAATTTTGTCCCCCGCTTTTAGTCCTTCGATAACTTGATAATTATTTCCTTCAATAACTCCTAATTTCACCGGTTTTTGTTGAGCTACTAAAGCTGGCGCTCCAGGTTTAGACTTTTCCTGCGGCGCTTGCGCCACAAATACAAAAGTCTCTCCACCCAAGCGAGATATTGCTGTAACTGGAATTAAAATTCCTGGACGTTCGTTCCAGATCACTTTGGTTTGCACTGACTGAAGATTAAGCAGTCGATTTCTCGAATTGCCAAAGTTGGCTTTTACCAAAACTGTCTGCGAATCGGAACTAGCATTTGGGGAGATAAAACTGATTTTACCGGTTGCGATGGGTTTGTCTTGGACATCGAGCATTTGCACAGGTAAGCCCAAGCGTAACTTTCTGGCTTCAGCTACGGGAACAGAAATATTCAGTTCTAAAGAGTCGTTTCTGGTGAGTGTAGTCAGTTGATCTGCTTTTTCCACATAATCTCCCACTTTTGCGGGAATATCACCAACAATGCCAGTGAAAGGTGCCAGAACTTTTGTGTATTGCAATTGGACTTGAGCGGCTTGGAGTTGTCCAGCTGCTTGAGTTACTTGCGATCGCGCTTGGGCAATTTCTTCTGGACGCGAACCATTTTCTAGTTGTCTTAAGTTTTGTTTCTGTTGTTCCAAAGCACCAGCTAGCTCATTAACACTCGATCTTCTGCTTTGGCGGAGTTGATCTAAGCGTTTCTGGGCTACAACCAGGGCAGCTTCAGCACTTTGCTGTTCTTTGACATATCCTTCTAAGGTATCTTGGGAAACTGCTCCCTCTTTTCTCAATTGTGCATATCGCTTGGCGCGTGACTGTGCTAGTTCCACATCGGATTTAGCTGACTGAATTTGAGCCTCAGCCTGAGCAATTTCTTCTGGTTGCGATCCCGATTGCGCATCTCTAAAGCGAGCTTGGGCTTGGGTTAACTGCGCTCTAGCTTGGGCAACTTCTTCTTGTCGTGTACCTGCTTTGAGTTCAGCAAGACGTGCTTGGGCTTGTTGCAGTGAGCCTCTAGCCTGTAACAATTGAGCTTGGACATTATCACTTTGCAGACTAATGATGACTTGTCCTTGTTGAACGCGGTTGCCCTCTTGGATGAAAATATCGGTAATTCGTCCTTCAACCTGTGGCTTGATGATTACTGAACGTGGAGCCTCTAAGGAGCCAATAAACTCCGAACTTTCTTGAACGGTTTCAGTTTGCACAGTTGCTAGCTTGACCGGAACTGCTCTAGGTTGACCGGCATTTGCTTCAGCCGCTGGTGCATTACTAGTTTGCCACCAGCGCCAACCAAAACCGACACCTCCAATTAATAAGAGGATTCCTAATAGTAGCGGCCAACGCCGTTTTTGAGGTGGCTTAGGCGATCGCTGTGGCAATTGTTGCGACTCTTGACTAGAATCATTAACAGCAGGCTGTTCTATTTCAATCGGTAAGGGAGAGTCAGGGAACTCAGAATGGGACATCTTCGTTTTCTCGTCTTGTGGATTTAGACTTGGGCAATCTACTCTTCGCTAAAAAAGCATTATTTGAATAGTTTTTTAGCCCTTTTTTCTCTATGTTGGTGACAAATATGTTTGGGTATTTGGGCGATCGCTCACGATGTCTAGCACCTAAAATGAAGCAATTTTGTTCAACACATTATGGTTAATTTGTACATCACTTAACTCCGTTCAATTTCTTAAAGTGTAATTTATAGTTTTTTGTTAGTCAGTATAAACCCAGTGCCTTAGCTCAGAGAGAAAGCACGGTTCATGTTGTTGCAGCTAAAGCTTCGGTCTGTAAAGCGATCACTTCGGTAATTGGAGCAAGCTAAGTTGCTTTTCAGTTTTGGAAATGACGAAATAAAGTTACCTCATTGACCGCAGCAACACGAGCAATTTCTCGCGTTGTCGCCGTGGTTAAACTTGCCGTTGCAAATACCTTAGTTGCTGACTAGATCAAGGGTGCATAAGTTTGTGCCGTACTTGACGCTAAGTTCTCTATGAGTGTCTGCAAGCGCTTGCTTGCATTATAACCACATAGCAGACGAGATTGGTATAAGTTACAGATGAGTTTATCGCCCTTAAGTATTAGTGAATACTGATCTTAAGGAAGAAAAAAGTCTGGAGCGATGCCTTATTTACGAGACGCTACGCGTAGCTTTGCTTCTTTACAGGAGTATACGCCTACGCTGATTAATTCAGCTGTCTTAATCAAAGTTGCGAGTTTCATCAAGTTATCCTCACCAAGAACGACGTGCAATCAGCCAGTGTTCTCTAGATTCCTATTTTTGAGCAGTCTCAACTTCCTACAGTTAGTTCACCCGATCGGTTGATCTTTAACTCACCCGAATGGGTGATTTAATTGATCCCAATCGGGGTTTTGTTTGTGTAGCTGACGAGTAATACATCCTCAATCCCCTTCAACCATCCACAACTGATTTCTTAGAATCGAATTTCGGTAAAATCCCCACAGTTGATTTTCGGTTGGTAACAATATGAGAAAAAAGCCACTCATACCGATCGAGCGCTTGCTCTAAGGAATAGTTTTCTTCGGCAAATTGTCTTCCTGTGTTACCTAGCTTCTTGGCTAGAGCCGGATTAGCATATAAATCATGTACCGCAGCGGCCATTGCTTGGGGTGATTCTGGCTCAACAACTATCCCACCACCACTGAGTTCGATGGCTTTGGCAGCAGTACCAGTGGCGGGAACTGAACCCACAATTGGGCGACCACTCGCCAACAACAGTGGTATTTTTGAAGGCATATTGAACGAAATCACATTGTGCTTTTGCACAATTAGCCCGACATCAGAAGCTGCTAGCATTTCAGGTAGTTTTTCTCGCGGCTGTAACGGTAGTAGCAAAACATTATCTGCTCCATTTGATAGACAATATTCCTGCAACCTTTGCAATGCTCTTGATTCGCCAACAATGACAAAGACAATATCTTTGATATGACGTAAACAAACGGCTGCTTCAATTACTGTCTCTAAACCTTGCGTTAGAGCAATGTTACCTGAATAAAGTACTACAAATTTCCCATTGAGTTGATGGCTAGATATCCAGGAGTTGCTCTGTTTCGGTAACGGGCGAATAAAATTTACATTTACCCAATTGGGAATACAAACAATTTTATTAACAGGTACTCCCTTATTGACTAAATTCTCACGAAACCCATCAGTGATCACACTAATAGTATGTGCAGTCCGATATGCAAATTTCTCTAAAGCTGCAAGAGTCCGGATCATCCACTTGTTTTTTAATAGCCCGATACGCACAGCAGCTTCTGGTAAAATATCTTGCACATTTAGAATTACTGGGCAGTTGTATAACCAGCCCAATGTTGTTGCTGGCAACGTACCTAGTAGCGGTGGGACTGTTAAGATAATTACATCTGGTCGCCCACCTTTCAAGGCTTGGGGTAAGCTCGTGAAAACAAAGCTCAACTCCAATAACAGCCGATCCACGAGGTTAGGTTTAGACTTAATACGGACGTAACTTCGCGCAATTGTAACGCCATTTTTTTGTTCTGTAAGATACCACTTATTCTGATACCCATCGTAAATTTCGCGCTGAGGATAGTTGGGCATTCCCGTAATCACTCGCACTTTATGACCTCGCTTTACTAGTCCTTCTGCCAATTCAGTCATTAACGGAGCAATTCCAATTGGCTCTGGATGATAGTTGTAGGAATAAATTAGAATATGCATGAACTATTTGTGAATTTTGTGAAGAGAGCATGAGACGAGCAGATTACTTATTAATAGCCAGTGGGGCTGCTATTTTTATTATTTACAGCATTTTTTTGCATGAAGTACAAAGCCACCGATTTGGAAGCAGAAGGCAGAGATAGAAACTATTTATATCTGATTTATATCCCTGCATTTTGTTACCTCATTTATTTACAAATGCTGTATTTTGACTGGTTAAATTGTTTGATTAAAAAAAATGTGTTAAACATTGGTTAGAAATTTTATTCGTGGTTTTCAACAGAGAATTTTTGTCCTGCATAAAACACTGAAAAATCAAAATATGACTTTGTATACACAGGTTAGACTATTGATAAATATAGACTTTATTTTCTGGTGATTATGACAATAGTTGGTCTGTTTATCTCCGAACTAATGCCTCAATTTATACTTGGAGAATTGTAACATTATATTTCCTACTATGTATATAACCCTCATTCCGCCTTCTCAACTGGCACATGAAGTATTCTTAACCAAGTTATCAGTATTGTATTCATTAAACAAAATCCCACTTTTTAAGTAGTTCAAAAGCACTGACCAAAACAGTCTTAGGTGCTGAATTATAAATGCTGAGGTAAAAGCAAAATTAATTTCACTCAGCACTGAACGTTGTAAAAGTGTTGATGACAAACTAATAGACATTTGGTAAAATTAAATATGCGTTATCCAGAATCCTTGTATAGACTTAGCAGTGCTACGTCTCTAAATTTTTCTTTCACTCATATTTATAATGAGGTTATATGATAACCCCACTAGTTAACTGAACTAGTAGGGCTAGAATAGAGATTCAGTAAATTTGGCAAGCTTTGACTAGAAAGCCCTAATTTCTAGTAAGAGGCTTGCTTTTTCTTGAAAGTTGAACCTACACCCAAACCAGCAAATGCTAGCAAACCCAAGAGAGAAGTAGGCTCTGGGACTTTGGACACTTGAATAGAGCCAGAATTTTGATCTAGTGTTGTTGACGTTCCCTGTTGATCGACATCCTGACGTAAGAACAAAGAGTCGCCAACCGTTCCCTGAAAGAAATATTCTCCAATTACACCCGTCCCTCCGGCGACATCAAAGGGGCCAAACAATGTGTGAGTGGAAGTATTAAAATTGAAAGCGAAGAAGTTAGATTCTGATACTCCACCACTAACGGTGTTATAAGTTCCCAGAAGATTTTTAGATGGGTCTAAGAAGGAGACATTCAAGGATTGTAAAAAGTTGGTGGCTCCACTACCAAGTTCTGAAATGATTGTTGGTGCTGTAGTTTCGTCGTAGCTGAATGAACCTGTTGCAGAGTAACCAGCATCACCTTGCCAGTTAAAGTTTAATTCAATAGCTTGGACTGGGTTGTTAGCACCAGCAGCGATCACAACGCTGGTTGCTGCGATCGCGGTGATTTTGGCGAAAATATTTTTCATGGTCATAACTCCAAAGTTGATTGTGATGATGCATATATCAATGCATCAATCAACACTAAGCTTACGATAGAAATATATATCCGTAAATACCGCATAAAATACAAGATGTAATGTAATGAATCTATGAAGAAAAGTACTTGTTTTATAAAGTTTTGCATAAAATGTCAAGTCTATGATTCAGCTAAAAATCACGAGCGATCGCCTGAGAATAACTGATAAAGTTGAGCTACGCAAAGTTGAAAACAGTGTTATATGCCTGGGTTTCTATTAGAAGTTGGTACAGAAGAACTACCTGCAAGTTTTCTCAGTGATGCTTTAGTGCAATGGCAGGAACGCATTCCCCAAAGCCTGGAAGCAAACAGCCTCAAGGGCGCAAGTGTCCAGATATACGGTACTCCCCGGCGGCTGGCGGTATTGATTACAGGTCTACCATCGCAGCAACCAGATCGAGATGAAGAAATTAAAGGGCCCCCCGCCCAAGCCGCCTTTAAAGATGGTCAGCCAACAGCCGCTGCTATCGGCTTTGCCAAAAAGCAAGGTGTGGAACTGGATGCGCTGTCTGTTCGCCCCACTGACAAAGGGGAATTTGTCTTTGTACAAAAAAGAATTCCCGGTCGTCCTGTGGCAGAAATTTTGACAGAACTTGTTCCCCAGTGGATTTGGGGTTTAGAGGGTAAGCGGTTGATGCGTTGGGGGAATGGGGATGCGAGGTTTTCCCGACCAATTCGTTGGCTGGTAGCTTTGTTAGATGAGACAGTGCTGCCTCTAGAATTAGTGAATGGTTCTAAAACGATTCAGAGCGATCGCATTTCTCAAGGTCATCGGGTTTTGCATCCTGAACCTGTGACAATTGCCCAAGCTACTGATTATGTTACTGCCCTCAAGTCTGCTTATGTCACCGTTGACCCAGAAGAACGGGTAAATCTGATCAAAGAGCAAGTAAATGCAGTCGCAGATAATTTAGGTGGGTATACAGTAATTTACCCCGATTTATTAGCGGAAGTAACCAACCTTGTAGAATATCCCTCCGCAGTTGTTGGTAAATTTGAACCAGAATTTTTGGAATTACCAACTGAGGTAATTACTGAAGTAATGGTTACTCATCAACGTTATTTTCCTGTATTCAAACCAGGGAGTTTTGAGCAAGAATTATTACCAAATTTCATCACCATTTCTAACGGCGATCCCAAAAAATCAGATATTGTTGCCGTCGGGAATGAAAGGGTAATTCGTGCTAGATTAGCTGATGGTAGATTTTTCTACGATGCTGATTTAACTAAGCCTTTAGAAAACTTTTTACCCCAATTAGAAAAAGTCACTTTTCAAGAAGAATTGGGTTCGGTGCGTGCCAAGGTAGATAGAATAGTTCAAATTGCCGAGCAAATTAGCAGTCAATTAAAATTAGCGGAAAATCAAAGCCAAAGAATCCAACGTGCTGCTTTATTATGTAAAGCAGATTTGGTAACACAAATGGTATATGAATTCCCCGAATTGCAAGGCATTATGGGAGAAAAATATGCCTTAGCCAGCGGTGAAGATGCCGAAGTAGCAAAGGCAATTTATCAACATTATTTGCCAAAGGGAGCCGGTGATATTTTACCTGAAACACTCACGGGTAAAATTGTTGGTTTGGCAGACAGATTAGATACTTTAGTGAGTATCTTTGGTTTAGGTTTAATTCCCTCTGGCTCCTCTGATCCCTTTGCCTTGCGCCGTGCAGCCAATGCTGTAGTTAAAATTGTTTGGTTTGATAACTTGCCGATAAATTTAGATGATTTATTGAAGCAGATAGCAACAGACTTTGCAGCAAAATATCACAAAGATGGAGCGTTATTAACCACAGCATTACAAGAGTTCTTCTTGCAACGCATCCGCACTTTACTACAAGAAGAAAAGCAGATTGATTACGACTTAGTAAATGCAGTTTTGGGAGAAAACGATCCAGAATACACAGAACGGACGTTAAAAGATTTATTGGATGTACGCGATCGCGCCTTATACTTACAACAAATCCGCAACGATAGTACCTTAGATAATATCTACGAAACCGTTAACCGTTCCACGCGATTAGCCGCCCAAGGTGATTTGGATACAAAACAGCTAGAACCAATAACCGTAGTTCGTCAAGAATTATTCCAAAAGCCCTCTGAAGACGCTTTGTATAATGCGCTAATCGAATCAGTACCGCAAACTCAAGCAGCACAACAGACACGAAATTATCAACTATTAGTAGCAGCACTCACAAAAATTGCTCCGGCAGTGAGTAACTTCTTTGATGGTCCGGATAGCGTTTTAGTTATGGACTCCGATCCAGAAATCAAGCGTAATCGGTTACATCTGCTGGGACTAGTTCGCAATCATGCCCGTGTTTTAGCTGACTTCGGTGCGATCGTCAAAAATCTGTAGCGTAGGTCAACAAAAACTTGTGTAATTTTTGCCAAGAAAGGCTACTATAGGGAGTGCTTAACCAGGGACACTCTGCTGCAATCTATGTCCAAAGCTCATGTTGTTGGATTGGGAAAGTCCGGTGTTGCTGCGGCGAGATTGTTGAAACGGGAAGGTTGGGAGGTAGAGCTAAGTGATGGCAACACCTCCAAAACCCTCCTAGAACAACAACAAGAACTCGCTGCCGAGCAAATAACCGTAAAACTAGGACAATCCCTAGAATTGAATGGTGCTAATTTACCCCAATTAATAGTCGTTAGTCCTGGCGTGCCTTGGGATATTCCCGTATTAGTTGAGGCACGCCAATTAGGTATTGAAACCATTGGCGAAATGGAACTCGCTTGGCGAAATTTACAATCGCTACCTTGGGTAGGAATTACTGGCACTAATGGCAAAACTACTACCACAGCTTTAATTGCTGCCATTTTCCAAGCAGCAGAATTAAATGCACCTGCCTGCGGTAATATTGGCTACGCCGCTTGTGAAGTTGCTCTATCCCAGAGGGGGAAAAGAGCAGGGGGGGCAGGGGAGGCAGGGGAGGCATTTGATAATTCCTCACTTTTAACTCCTCACTCTTCACTCGATTGGGTAATTGCAGAAGTTAGCAGCTATCAAATAGAATCTTCGAGTTCTCTTGCTCCCCGGATCGGTGTTTGGACGACTTTCACGCCGGATCATCTTAGTCGCCATCAGACTTTAGAGAACTATTACAATATCAAAGCCAAGTTATTACGTCAGTCTGAGTTGCAAGTGTTCAATGGCGATGATGCCTACTTGAGCCAGTTAGGTTTAAGTGCTTGGCCTGATGCCTATTGGACAAGTGTCAAAGGAAAAGATTTTCTGATTAGCGAAAAAGGCTTTTACATTGAAGACGGCTGGGTTGTAGAAAAATTGACTGCAACCTCAACACCAGAACCGATTGTGAAAGTATCTAGTTTGCGAATGGTGGGAGAACATAACCAGCAAAATCTGTTGATGGCAGTAGCAACAGCAAGATTAGCAGGAATTAATCGTGATGCGATCGCACTTGCAGTTCGGGAATTTCCTGGTGTTGCCCATCGTTTGGAGCATATCTGCACATGGGAAGGTATTGATTTCATTAACGATAGCAAAGCTACCAACTATGATGCGGCTGAAGTAGGTTTAGCATCTGTTAACAGTCCAGCAATTTTAATTGCTGGTGGAGAAGCGAAAGCAGGTGATGATACTGCCTGGTTAGCACAAATTCAAACCAAAGCTGCTGCTGTGTTATTGATTGGCTCTGCTGCACCTGCATTTGCCAAACGTCTGCGAGAGGTGGGGTATCATACCTACCATATTGTGGAAACTATGGAAAGGGCAGTTCCCAAGGCGGCAGAATTAGCCAAGCAGTATCAAGCGCCTGTAGTATTGCTATCTCCAGCTTGTGCGAGTTTCGACCAATACCCGAATTTTGAGGTGCGGGGCGATCGCTTCCGTCATCTATGCCTTGCTTGGGCAGGAGGCTGGAAACCCGCTAGAGTAGAACTTCCAGAACTTGAAAACTCTAGTCAAGAGTCCATAGTTCAAAGTCGATAAGCATCGTTTCTTAACAAGTTCGTAGTAAAGACTTTAGTCCTTGTTTTCTAAGAACTAAACTCTTACTACAAACTCTCAAAACTAACTTGACAAAATACTAGAAGGATTATTTGGTACTAATTTAGTAGTTTTCTATAATTATTATATTTTGCTATAGTTTGCAACTTCAACCTCATGAGCAATGCTTGTAGGTTTAGGAATAGGTAAACCATCTTCTAGCATTCCTTCTATATGAAATTCAATAGCCTCTGCAATCATCTGCTTAACTTCTTCTAAAGTTTCACCCACAGCGACACAACCTGGTAAATCAGGGACATAAGCGCCGTAGCTAGTTGCTCCCTTTTCAATCACAACTGTATAACGCATCAGTCTTCCTCCAATTGAGCTTGTCTCCAGATATTTTTCAGAGTACCAATTGGCACATCCACGTTTGGCTTACCAGCCACTGTTACAGTACCAGCTTTATCAGGATGTTTGAACTGTCGATGACTACCTTTAGTTCTAGCAAGATACCAACCATCAGCTTCCAGTCGCTTGATTACATCACGTACTTTCATGTTACTACTTATCTGTACAGGTAAAATTTCTGTTACAGATAGAGTGCCTTATTGAGAAAGCAAAGTAAACGCAATTCTGTCAGTCATTTGGTCGTGGGTTTCAGTATTGCTACCCTACATATTAATCAACCAATAGGGCGATTTCCGGGATTGACTGCATGAATATATTCACTACCCGATCGCGGTCTTCCTCGTTTATAATAAGCTTCTTCTGGTTTACCCCATCCTAGCTGCAAAATCATTTCCAAAAAGCTAGAATTTTCCCATTTGCACAAACTTGCCCACTCTGTTCTTTGAACAATTCTCTCTACATCAGAGGTGACAATTTGTTGGTGTTGTTTACTATTATTGAAACTCAAGTATAAATCCATTCCTGTAGTGACTTCATACCAAAATTCTACGATAGAATTTTTAGCGGCTTTTAATATCTCTAAGTCACCATTGAGGGCAATTAACTCAGTATCTATTTCGGGATAGTGCAAGTTTTTTCCTTTAACTGTCACTTCTCGCCAAATAATACCAGAAACTCGATTTTCTTTCTGATACTCGTGAATTGCAGTTTTGAAATCTTGATAGGCAGTGAACCGTTGCAACCCATCAGTGCTGATAAACTGGTCAATTACAGGATTGCCAGAGACTTTTATTTCTAACTTTAAGCGTTTTCCTTTGAGGCAAGCTTGGCGTTCGGCTGCCAAAATTTGAATTAGTTCCTGGGTGGTGTAAACCTTTGACATCAGAATACACTCTAGTTAATTATTGGACAATGGGCATTGATTACGGACTATAGACTATGGATTAATTTCCTCATTTGCGAATACAGATATTTCAATATTATGCTTTGACATCGGCGGCAACGTAGTAACAGATATAACTAAAAATTAGGGCAGACCAAATTGGTCTACCCCATAAGTTACTTAGCTAACTCACTACTAAACTCGTTAAAGGCTCGCCGCTTTAGCTGTGCTGTTTCAGTGCGTGGTAATAAATCAAAGATTTTACGAAATTGATCGTCTATATCTTCAAAAGCTACTTGACCCTTTTTATTCAAAACTACCTCACCTGATTTATTTAACACCACGACTTGAGGAACACTCCCAGCAAAGTAATATCCTGGTTCTGTAGGGTCGTAGGTCTCTTTAGGCGGGATAGTATCTACATTAATCGGCATAATCTCTGCTACCCGACCATAGAATTCCTGTACCCGTGAAATGGAAATGGCATATCTTTTGGAATCGCTACTATCATCTAAATAAAAAGCCAAAAATACGGG
Source organism: Nostoc punctiforme NIES-2108 (assembly GCA_003326195.1). Lineage (GTDB taxonomy): Bacteria > Cyanobacteriota > Cyanobacteriia > Cyanobacteriales > Nostocaceae > Nostoc > Nostoc punctiforme_A. Next base: position 17,985 of record LXQE01000147.1, on the reverse strand, counting down.
TTTATGTTCCGCTAAAGTCTGTGCGAGTGTCTGTCTGGGAGGAACCAATGAACCATTGCCAGCATAAACGACAAAGATGTTGCCATCATATAAATCATTATTAAGACCAGCAGATGCAGGTTGCATACTTATAATGAAAAGACTTACAAGCAACAACAGGCATTTGGACAACCACCTTCGCCAGCCAGTAATTTGTTTATGTAAAAAAAGAAACTTTGTGCTATTCATCAAAAGGAACCTTGCAAGCTACTACTTGTTGTGAGTTTGTGCTGAATTTGGCCAACTGGGCTGGATATGTAATTACGCCCACGCACTATTTTTTAAGATAACGCCTACTGAGATTATCTCTCGCAAGTGGCCGGTATCGCTACGCGCAAGTCAAAACAGAGGTAAAGTAGCGCAACAATCCAAAATCTAAAATTGCGAATACTGGCTTTTTCAGCCAGGATTCGCTAAACTCACAAGATTAAATTTGCACTTTTAATTAGCAACCGCCAGAAGACTAGGGTACAGATGTGGGAAACAAAATACAATTCATAGATAGGCTGCGATTGGGTTTCGCAGTGTCAGTGGCAAAGAGTGTAACCTTTATTGTGCAATGTCTTCGACGGGCTGCGCCTACGCTCCGTCTAGGTGCTGGTAGTGTATTACCAGGCGCAATTGCTCGTCGCATTGAACCCCGACTTTTACAATTATTGAGTCAGCAAGTTAAAAATGGGGTGATTTTAATTGCTGGTACTAACGGCAAAACTACTACAGCGCTGCTTTTATGCACAATACTAGAACGCAAAGGTTTTCGTGTCACTCATAATTCTACAGGTGCAAATCTGGAAAATGGCTTGATGACAGCGCTGTTAGAAAGCGCCAACTTACTAGGTACGCTAAATTCTGATTACGCCATTTTGGAAGTTGATGAAAATATTGTACCAAGAGTATTAGCACCACTCCAGCCGCGAATCATTCTCTGTTTAAACTTGTTCCGCGATCAACTCGATAGGTACGGCGAAGTAGACACAATTAGTAAGCGTTGGACAAAAGTTATTTCTACACTACCATCAGAAACGGTGGTAATTCCTAATGCTGATGACCCAACTTTATCTAACCTCGGTCAGCAGTTACCCCAACGGGTGTTATTCTTTGGCTTGAATGAACCAGAACATTATCTAGAAGCTATTCCTCACGCTGTTGATTCTATCTATTGTCCCAAATGTGGACATTCTCTAGATTACAAGGGTGTTTATTTGTCTCATTTGGGAGATTTTACTTGTCCTAAGTGTGGTTTTAGTAAAAGTAAACCGACTCTCGAAAGTGGTGAATGGTCGCAAATTCTGGTTGGTTTATACAACAAATATAATACTTTGGCGGCTGCAACTGCGGCTATTGAGTTAGGAGTTGATGAAGCAACAATCAGAGATACTATTAACAACTTCCAAGCTGCTTTTGGTCGGGCTGAAGATTTAGTAATTAATGGTAAACGAGTACGAATATTGTTATCAAAAAACCCTGTGGGAACTAATGAAACTATTCGCGTAGTTACTCAAAGCACAGATAAAACCACACTGCTGGTATTGAACGATCGCACGCCCGATGGCACTGATGTATCCTGGATTTGGGACGTGGATACCGAGAAATTAGTCGAACGCGGCGGGACTTTAGTAGTGAGTGGCGATCGCGTCTACGATATGGCACTACGTCTACGTTACAGCCAAAAGTCCCTTGATAGCAACTTAAATTTAATTGTGGAAGAAGATTTGCGACAAGCGATCGCAACTGCATTAGAGCATACACCAGAGAATGAAACTTTGCATATTCTACCTACCTACTCAGCCATGCTAGAAGTGCGAGAAGTTCTGACTGGTCGTAAAATTCTTTAAATTTGTCATTGGATAAGAGTTTTTTCCTATGCCCAATGCCCCATGCCCCATGCCCCATTCCCAAAATTTATGAGTTCTCAAAATTTAGAATTAACAATTGGTTGGCTTTATCCGACGCTGATGAGTACTTATGGCGATCGCGGTAATGTAATTACTATAGAACGTCGCGCTCAATGGCGGGGATACGATGTGAAAGTGTTACCCCTAGATCAAAATTCCACAGCCGCAGATATTAAAACTGTAGATGTAATCGTTGGTGGTGGCGCACAAGACCGTCAGCAAGAAATTGTCATGCGTGATTTGCAAGGTGCGAAAGCTGACGCGATGCGCGACAAAATCGAAAATGGCACACCGGGAGTATTTACTTGTGGTTCACCCCAATTATTGGGACATTATTATGAACCAGGCTTGGGACAACGAATTGATGGTTTGGGAATACTCGATTTAGTTTCCGTGCATCCTGGTGAAAATACTAAGCGGTGTATTGGTAACTTGGTAATTGAAGTGACAGCCTCACGTCTGGCGCGAGATTTAAAAGAGATGACGGGTAGCACACCGTATTTGGTAGGCTTTGAAAATCACGGCGGACGCACCAAGTTGGGGAAAGTGGAAGCATTGGGGCGAGTGGTGTACGGTTTGGGAAATAATGGTGAAGATGGGACAGAAGGAGCATTTTATCAGAATGCGATCGCTACTTATTCCCACGGCCCTTTATTACCAAAAAATCCTTTTGTCGCCGATTGGTTAATTCAAACAGCGCTACGGCTAAAATATCAGCAGGAAATTACCTTAAAACCTTTTGACGATAGTCTCGCTATACAAGCACGAGAAGCGATGTTTAAGCGCTTGAAAGTGAGTTTACCAAGTGCTGCTGCAACAACAGTTTAACTTCAGTTCGTTGATTGAGCCTCTCCTCGTGTTGTGGAGAGGTTTGAGAGAGGTCAAATCTGACAAAAGCATAAGGCAAAATGACTTACTTGTTTTATAACTCATGCTTATGAGGAATAATGGGAGCATCCCATTTCCTAAAGAAGTGATCGCTTCTCAGTTCGGAAATTAAAGAAGCACTCAAACCATATTTTATTGTTATTGAAGTGCAAACTTCATATCTGTCAACTCTAATTCTCCTCCGTTCGTCATTAATACTACATTAATGGCTAAAACACTTTTTCCTGTACTGGTATAGTTAGTTGGAAGTATTTGATTAGTCAAATCAAAATTCATAGCACTTCCATATATCATTTGATATGGAGTTGGTTTCTCGCCAACTAAAAATGATGATATAGCTATTTGTGCTGGTGCTTTCTTGACTACACCTTTTAAAGCTAAAGGCACAAGCCTAAATTGCTTTTGAGTATTAGAGGTATTAATTCTAATAATACATCTAGCCCTTGGCGATTGTGCGTTTACAGTTAGATTAGAGCCAAGTGTAAACTGATTTATTTGCGGATCGAAACTTATATTACATCTCTTATTAACCAAAAATTTTGGCTGGTTATCTATTGCAGCAGCAGTGCTAGATGAATTGGCATCATAAGAATAGAAAAAAAACAAGCACATTAATATGAAAAAATTACGTGCATTACTTAATCTCAACATCATCTTATTCTCCATCAACAGAAATTTATAATCTTAAAGAAGAATACATTCGGTAGATTCAATGAGTGCGGGATTTAGATCCATCACTCATTGAAGACCACCAAATTTAGAATCTGGCTCGGTGTATCACCATCTATCTATCCGCAGAATCGCTAAAAGGAAGGACTAGCAACGTTTTAGGTCAAAATAAAGTCTCACATCCCCAGCATTGAGATCGGCTGTATCAACGAAAATAGAACTTCCTCGCGAGGATTGTGCAATCAGATTAATACCTAATAGTCCTTGCCCACCACCACTACACAAACCTGTAGCAGCTAGAACAGTAATCTCATCTTGCTCCGCAAATGCCTTACTAGATGTAAACTTGGTAGTTTTAGGGGGAGCTACGGCTTGACCAAGAGCACCACCACTAAAGCTATAGGTTCTGTTTAAGCTGGTACCTTTACTTCCTCTATCAATATCAGTAGTTCCTTGGTACAGTACTTGTACATCTTGGACGATGAAACCACTTGGAATAAAAGTTTGAACGCGTAAAATACACTTTTGACGCTGACCATTGAATGCACTAAAGTTATCCAAGACGATCGATAAGCTTCTACCATCCTCTCCAGGAAGCTGATCGGCAACCTTACATCCACCAGAACCGAGTGCATCTCCAAAAGTAATACTAGGCTCTTCAGCCAAAACCTTGGTCGCAATCACGTTGAGTCCAAGAATTGTAGTTAGAGACAGTAATAGACCAAATTGTTTAAAGTTCATATTGATTGTACCTATGTTGTTAAAGTTGTTTTTTCATGGAAAATGCAGTCAAAATGCATCTACCCCAACTCTTTAACTAGTACAGGATAAATTGCTAGAAGGTTTACTTTATTTAGAAACTAAATCGTTTTTAACTGTGGCAGGAATTAACTTAGTGTAGGTATAGCACCACCTTCATAGAACTCACCTGTAATAACCTAAAGTCTTGAGATTAAAAAATGGCAATTTCTCTGTAAAATCCATGAGATAACTCTCCTGTAGATGCAAAAGTAGAATTAAGCCTCAATACTTTGCTAAAAAAAGAGGTAGTCTAGCTTTTGCCGAAAGACACCAACGCCTGAAGGCTGTAAACTCTCAAGCTAATTAATACAATAGTTGAGTGTCTTTATCTTGAAGTTATAAAAATAATCTGAGGAACTTGTGAGGAAATATAGTACTTATTAAAACTTAAACTTTGTCAGGACTAAGGCTATATTTTGCTGGGATATCAATAAAATTAATCTTAAAATTACAGAGATATTTATGTCCTTTGTCCTTATATTAGATATCTGATGAAAAAGAATGTGAGGAACTTGTGAGGAAATACAGTACTTATTAAAACTTAAATTTTGTCTAGGATTTAGGCTAGAGTTTTCTGGGATATGAATAAAACTAACATTAAAGCTAATGAACACATTACCAATATTGGCGGAACTCTCCAGTTTGAATAATTTTTATATAATGGCAATACCCTGCGGGAAGCCGCTTCTCTACAAGATACTTTGCGAATGCGTCTACATGAGTTGCCCTTACCTAAAAATCTATTTCAACTCAATAATTATAAAATTTTAGGGGTGGTTATGAAACCACCCCTTTATTCTCCTAATATTTAGAATTTACTTGCAGACCCCTTAATGGGAAAGTTAATTTACTCAGAAATGTTAATCGAACTTTCAACTTGAGAAGTAGCCAATGTTGGTGCAGAGAAAATCCGCGAGTACAGACTTGATGGTTGTTGATGAGCAACAACTGGTAAAACTTGACGAGCATGAGCGGCTAATTCTATTGCTTTCACATCATAAGTCTGCGTTGCCAACTTGGGATAAAACCCGATTCCGATGATTGGCAGTAGCAAACAAGCAGTAATAAATATTTCGCGGGGTTTAATATCAGATATTACAGCATCCAAGTGCAACTCTTTATTTTGCTCCCCGTAGAACACTTGACGCAGCATCGACAGTAAATAAATCGGTGTCAAAATCACGCCAACTGCTGACAGTAGCACGACTACAACTTTAAAGCTGGAACTGTAAACATCACTGCTGGCGATACCTAGAAATACCATCAACTCACCCACAAAACCACTCATTCCGGGTAAGGCGAGAGAAGCCATTGAACCAATGGTAAACAGAGCAAAGGTTTTGGGCATTACCTTAGCCATACCGCCCATTTTATCCATCATTAAGGTGTGAGTGCGATCGTAAGTCACGCCAGAGAGGAAGAACAAGCTAGCAGCAATCAAGCCGTGGGAAACCATCTGTAATACTGCACCGCTGATACCAAGCTCTGTGTAAGAGGCAATCCCAATCAGCACAAACCCCATGTGGGCAATTGAAGAGTAAGCCAAACGGCGTTTGAGATTGGTTTGAGCAAAGGCACAGCAAGCACCGTAAACAATATTAACCACACCCAAAACTGCTAACACTGGAGCAAAAGTCACATGGGCATTGGGCAACATTTCCACATTGAAGCGGATGAGAGCATAACCACCCATTTTTAACAACACACCAGCCAAAATCATCGAACCGGGTGCTGATGCTTCACCGTGAGCATCAGGTAGCCAAGTGTGTAAAGGGAAAATTGGTAACTTCACACCGAAGGCAATTAAGAAGCCTGCATAAACCAACAATTCCAAGGTTTTGGGGTATTCTTTCATTCCTAGAGTCGCCATATCGAAGGTAACGGTATCTCCAGAGAATGCCATTGCAAAACCAGCAATCAAGATAAATATTGATGCAGCAGCGGTGTAAAGAATGAATTTGGTAGCGGCATAACGGCGGTTTTGTCCTCCCCAGATGGAAATCAGCAGGTAAACCGGCACTAACTCGATTTCCCACATCAGGAAGAACAGCAGCAAATCTTGGGCAACAAATACGCCAAGTTGGGCGCTGTACATTGCTAACATCAAACCATAAAATAATCGCGGCTTGGTGGTAACTTTCCAAGCCGCGAATATTGCGAGGGTATTTATTAAGCCTGTCAGAAGTAGTAAGGGCATCGATAAACCATCAACCCCCACAGCCCAATGCAAACCTAACTGCGGTATCCAAGGATAGTTTTCTACAAGTTGGAGTGTTGAACTATGAAAGTCGTAGTTATACCAAAAGGCATAAATCATCAGTGCAAAGTCGACAAAAGCAACTCCCAGACCATACCAGCGGACAGTTCTACCTTCCTTGTCTGGGATTAGAGGGATGGCTAAGGTAGCCACCAAGGGTAAGAGGATTATGGCTGTTAGCCAGGGAAATTCAATAGCATTCATCACTTCTGACAATCAATTTGGCTTATCGCTTTTAATTTCATTGTATTAAGGAATCCATACTTTTGTAAACATTCTTTAACTCTATGAATATTAAATTTTTGACATAGATAAGAACATATACTCATTGAATGTCAAATTATCAGGATAAATAAGAATAAATACTTATCGTTTTTTGACGATTCCATTCTAAATGTAAACTTTTGCAACGTCAACTAAAGCCACCGTTACAATACAGTTACATTTTCTGCTTCAGTCCAATTGTTAGGGCTATATAGTCTACGCTTCTAAGTTGAGTCATAGACTTAACCTCCAACCCCTTTCCGAAGCGGAGAGGTGAGCCAGATTTCTTCCCTTTCCCTTGTAGGGAGGAAGGGGGTTAGGTCTGTTGAGAACAAGCTGTGGAAATACGCATCAAAACTTTATCAAGATCGTGTCTAACTTCTTCATTTTTAATTCGCAACAAACGCAGTCCCCTAGCTGACAAAACTTTGTCCCGTTCTGCATCATATTCGGCTTGTTGTTCATGAATTTTGCCATCTACTTCTATCACTAATGCAGTTGAGTGACAGTAGAAATCTGCAATAAAGCCATTCATAATCTGCTGACGGCGAAAGTGCAAACCATTCAGGCGATTAGCACGAAGATGTTGCCAAAGAATTTTTTCTTCTGGTGTCATTTGCTGACGAAGTTCTTTGGCACGTTGCACTTTAACTAAGTCTACTTTGTAGCCGATTACAATATTGCGAGTTCCCTCTTTTTTCAGTGGATAGGGTTCTTCGGGTGTTGGGTTATTCATTTATTAAGTATGAAAATAGGTGTTTATTTTGAGATTATGATTGACCTCTCCCCCAACCCCTCTCCGAAGCGGAGAGGGGAGCCGGATTTCTCCCCCTTCCCTTGTAGGGAAGGGGGTTGGGGGGTTAGGTCAGATATGTTGGGATGGTCGTAATTTATTCTAAAGTTCCAAAGGTTTGCTACAGGCTATTAAAACTTTTCTATATATAAATTAAACTCGAATATCCAAAATATCCTCAAGCCTGGGCATCTCTTCCAACGGAATCACGCGCCCTTCATCCTCAAAACCTGCGATTTGATCAAAGTTCAAACACCGATACAAATCATCCGCAAAAGGATGAATTATACTCGCCACAATATCCAAATATTCCTCCACTGTGGGAAGCCGCCCTAGCAGCGCCCAAACTGCTCTAAATCTTCTTCTTTTTCTTCAACAGATAAAAATTCATGTAATTCATCTATTGAAACGGTAGATTTATAAATATTACTTTCAGACTCATAAACAATTTCAAAAGATTCAATTGCTTCTTGCAGTTTTTTAATTGCATCTTCTTGACTATTTCCCTGCCCGACAATGCCGTTTTCTAAACATAAAGTAACCCAATAACCAGAATTTTTTCTGAGTACGACGGTATAAAAATTCATTCCTTCCTCCAACTTAATAAGTATTTTTTAAAGTTTCTTCTAATGTAAACGGAGATTCTTGAGGAAAGAAATTTAATTTAATACCTGTTTCATCAGATGCTTTGAGGCGAGCTTTTTGGTAACAATCTTCAAATATTTCTGTAAGTAGAGGTTGCAAACTGGGACTATCTTCTAATAATGTTTCAATGCAGATACGTTGTTCAGAAATGGTACTGCGCCAACTTTCGCTACGTTTTTCTGATTGATATTGCCATTTCAGTAAGTGCATCAATAGTACAATTAATCTATTTTTTAACTCGCGTTTTTCACTCCTCCCCATGCTTTCAATTTCTTCGATTAAATTAGGTATATCTATTTCATTAAAATTATTTTCTTTTAACTGCTGGGCAATTGTTTGTGTCCACAAATAAAAGTCTTGTTCATAGAGATTTTTTTCGTTGACAAAAGATGGACTAGTCATTAATATTCCTCTTGGAAATGCTAAATATTAGGTGGGCATAATACCCACCTAATTAAACTATACTAACAAAGCTTGCTCCTCTTTAGAAATCACGCGTCCTTCATCCTCAAAACCGAGGATTTGATCAAAGTTCAAATACCGATATAAATCATCGGCAAAAGGCTCAATTCTACTCGCCACAATATCCAAGTATTCCTGCACTGTCGGAAGGCGTCCTAGCAGCGCACAAACTGCGGCTAATTCTGCTGAACCAAGATACACTCGCGCATCTTTACCCATGCGATTATTGAAGTTGCGGGTAGAGGTAGAAAACACTGTTGTGCCATCAGCAACTCGCGCCTGATTACCCATACACAAACTGCATCCTGGTATTTCTGTTCTAGCACCCGCAGCCCCAAAAATGCTGTATACACCTTCTTCTTTTAATTGGTGTTCATCCATGCGCGTTGGTGGTGAAACCCACAGGCGAGTTTTCACTTCACCTGCGCCTTCTAAAACTTTCGCTGTTGCCCGATAATGACCGATATTTGTCATACAAGAACCGACGAACACTTCTTGCACTGGATCATTAGCAACTTCCGATAATAATTTAACATTATCGGGGTCATTGGGAGCAGCAACAATTGGTTCTTTGATTTCGTTCAAATCAATTTCAATTATTTCGGCATACTCTGCATCGGCATCGCCTTCTAATAACACGGGATTTGCTAACCATTCTTCCATCTTGGCCACACGGCGCAGCATGGTACGCGGATCTTGATAGCCCCGTGCGATCATATTTTTCAGCAGCGCTACGTTGGAACGCAGATATTCAGAAATTGTCTCTACACTCAGCTTAATTGTGCATCCGGCACAAGAACGTTCGGCACTAGCGTCGGTGAGTTCAAAGGCTTGTTCAACTTTTAAATCTGGCAAACCTTCTATTTCCAGAATTCGCCCAGAGAAGACGTTTTTCTTGTTCTGCTTCTCTGCTGTCAGCAAACCTTTTTGAATTGCCACGTAGGGAATGGCATTCACGACATCCCGCAGGGTAACACCTGGTTGCAATTCTCCTTTGAATCTTACCAAAACTGACTCTGGCATATCTAAAGGCATCACACCCAAAGCAGCTGCAAAGGCTACCAATCCAGAACCGGCGGGGAAGGAAATACCCAAGGGGAAGCGGGTGTGAGAGTCGCCGCCAGTTCCCACGGTGTCGGGTAGCAGCATCCGGTTTAACCAAGAGTGGATGATACCATCACCGGGGCGGAGGGCGACACCGCCACGAGAAGCGAAGAAGTCGGGGAGTTCGTGATGGGTTTTGATGTCTACTGGTTTGGGATAAGCTGCTGTGTGGCAGAAACTTTGGATTACTAAGTCTGCACTGAAACCAAGACAGGCGAGTTCTTTCAATTCGTCGCGGGTCATGGGGCCTGTGGTATCTTGAGAACCAACGGTGGTGATGATGGGTTCGCAAGATGTGCCGGGACGCACACCAGGTAATCCGCAAGCTTTACCTACCATTTTTTGTGCTAGGGTGTAGCCTTTACCTGTATCAAAAGCTTGCTGGGGACGGGTAAAAACTTTGCTTGGTTCTAAACCAAGTGCAAGACGAGTTTTATCGGTGAGGGTACGTCCAATAAGTAGGGGGATGCGTCCACCTGCGCGGACTTCATCGAGGATGGTGTCAGGTTTGAGGGCAAAAGTGGAAATGACTTCGCCTGCTTCGTTGGTGATTTCGCCTTTGTAGGGATGGATGGTAATTACCATGCCGGTTTCGAGTTTGGTGACATCGCACTGAATAGGCAAAGCACCGGCATCTTCTGCTGTGTTAAAGAAGATTGGCGCGATCGCACCACCTAAAACATAACCCCCAGCGCGTTTGTTTGGCACAAAAGGTATATCATTCCCCATGTGCCACAATACGGAGTTGATGGCAGATTTACGAGAAGAACCTGTACCAACTACATCTCCCACGTAAGCTACGGGATGCCCTTTTTTCTTCAATTCGGCAATGGTTTGTAAACTTCCCGGTTGCCGTGACTCTAACATCACTAAGGCGTGTAAAGGAATATCTGGGCGAGTTGTGGCGCTTTGGGCGGGGGATAAATCGTCGGTATTGGTTTCGCCAGGAACTTTAAAAACGGTGACGGTAATCGCTTCTGGAACTGTGGGGCGCATGGTAAACCATTCAGCTTCCGCCCAAGAGTCAACCACCCGTTTGGCGAAAGGATTGGTTTTAGACAACTCTAAAACATCGTGGTAAGCGTCATACACTAAAAGGATTTTGCTTAAGGCGTTGGCGGCGTAGGCGGAAATGGGTTCCTTTCCTTGTCCGCCCATTACTAGAGGTGTTTCGGATGAGTCGGAGAGGGATACAGTGGGCAATTGCAGCAAATCGATTAAAGATTGCACATTGTAACCACCTATCATTGTGCCCAGCAATTGCACCGCTTCGATGGGCGCAATCAACGGACTGGTGATTTCTTCCTTAGCAATGGCGGTAAGAAATCCAGCTTTGACATAAGCTGCTGGATCAACACCAGGAGAAACGCGATCGCTCAATAAATGTAATAATATCTCCTCTTGACCCTTGGGCGGATTTTTCAGTAATTCACATAATTCTGAGGTTTGCTTCGCATCCAATGGTAAAGGGGGAATACCGAGTGCTGCTCTTTGGGCAACGTGTTTACGATATTGTTCTAGCATTTTTATGTTCTCCATTGGGATGTTCTCCCTTCAATTATGAAATATTTTTAGGCAATACTCGGCTATAAAAGTTTAGCTTACTTTTATGATGAAAGCCTTACTGGTAATCGGTTATTAGCAACTTTTTTTATACTGAAAGTTTGAAAGTATGAGGCGAATAGAATTCGCTACTACACAAACAAAGTCCACCTCCGTGGACTAAGAGTAAATCAACAATTTTTAACCCACGGAGGTGCGTTTCGTCTGTATAGCCGCGACTTCTAGTCGCCAGGTGTAGTAATAATAAATTAGATTGATTGTTGGTTTAACCAAGTTTCTAAATCAGCAACACTAGAAAAATCTAGCAATGCCTCTCCTAAATTCTCTAATTGTTCAATGGATAAACCATTAATTCGCCCGATTAATAATGCATCAATTTCACCAATACGGCGATTTAGTTGACGCAGTATTAAGTCTTCTTTTCCTTCTTGCCTTCCTTCTTCTTTGGCTTGTTCTCTGTCTCTTTGATAAAGTGGTTCTAATCGCATAATTAACTCCCTATCATCTGCTTCTAATTCTTGATTTACTCTCAAGTTTTCGCGCAAGTTGTAAACTAATTCGAGAGTTGCTTTTTGGTATGGATAATCTAATGGTAACGCTTGCAACTCAATAATTGCTTGTGACTGCACATTCCCCCTACCTAAAAGCCTCAACCATAACGTTTCCGGTGTTTGGGGTAGTTGGTGTATTGCTACAATTGCTGTCCGCAAGGCATCTGGGAGAAAATGCACTCCTGATAACCAAGCTGCTTTTTGTATAGTTCCGAAGCTAGACAATCTAGTTTCAGATATGGTAGGTGTAAGAACCCACAATTTGGGAATTTCTGAGTCCTGAAGTTTGGTTTTATTAGCTTTAGCTTCTCGTCGCAGGAGAGCCTTGATTTCTAATAATTTGAGAATACAGTCGCAGATTTCATCGGTAGAAGCTGGATTGCGGTATGGTTCTATAATTGCAGGCTGTTCGGCAAATCTTCCTAACAAACCCAGTATTTGTAGATTAGAGCTTTGCTGTTTGGCAGGAGTGAATAAAACATCTATTTCTTTAATCTCTCCTGAGACTTTTTCTGATGCTTTAACTTCTCCGTAATCTTTTAGTAGTTCTTCTAGATAGTCTTTGGCGAATTTATCATGTATAAACCTGGTCATTCAATTTTAATATTTCGGAAGTTCTGGGTTAATACAAAGTTTATTATATAGCATTCCTGAATCATTCCTGATGGAATAGATCCCCGACTTCCTTAAAGAAGTCGGGGATCTGCTGGACACCTTTAATTTTCACAGATACCATTCTAAAAAAGTTAAAAGCAGATTCTATAAGCCTTTTGACTTTTGACTTCCCGTTAGGGTATGGCGCTTATTGCATTTTCATTTGATGTTTTATCTGTGTTAGATTTCAAGCGTGTTAATCTGCTTTTACGGATACGTTCGCTGTCTCTAACGCCGCCTGCAAGTTCATATTCGTTGCTGTTTTTGCCGTACTTGAAACCAACCCCAGTCAGCATTTTGTCTGAAACCTGACTTAAGGTTTTTTCCATCTCATCCAGCTTTTTTCTAGAAGAGTCAATCATAGCTAGAGCAGCGTTATACTCATCAAGCATATTGTGAAAATTGTCTATTAATTGAGTCAGGTTTTGCAAGTTGCAAGTATCATCAAAATTGATATTTGGATCGATAGCTTTCAGCCCGGCAACTCTAAATTCAGCTTTTTCTAAAATCCGGGAACTACGTTTTTTTCGAGGCATAATTTTACGCTTTTAATAGCTTCACAGGGCTATTTTCTCTCAATTAACCTGGATTCTGGTTCAGCAAAAAACGCATTTTTTTAGTAAAAGTTTTTATTTATGTCCGTGATTTCTCGGAATTTAATCATCAAAGGTTGATTTTCAGCAAAATAATATTATGTTTAAGCAATACACAATCTGGCTTTTCACGTTATGTGGAAAAGCTAACGATTGACCTAACCCCCTAACACCGTAGCCTTAGCAAGGGGAGGGGTAAAATAAATGCCTATGGAATAAGAGTTTAAGCTTAAGTTGATACCAATGATGCTGTGCCCCTACAAATGGTCTGTATTCCATGTTGCTTTAACTTTAAGGCTTAATGTTGTAACCTTAAGCCTTTATGTTTTAGCTCTAAGGCTTAATGTTGTAACCTTAAGCCTTTATGTTTTAGCTCTAAGGCTTAATGCTGTAACCTTAAGCCTTTATGTTCTAGCTCTAAGGCTTAATGCTGTAACTTTAAGAGTCAACCTTATAACATTGATGACTAAAGTTTCTTGGTGAGTGCAATCATCGCTACATAGTGTATATTGTTGATTTACAGCGATCGCAGAGTTGGAAAAAATTTCAATAAAAATGAAAAGCTTATTCTATAAGCCTTTTGGCTTCCGCGTAGGGTATTAGTCTGTGATACATTAACAGAGATACTGCCAAAAATCTCAATAGTATGACAACTACTACAAACTCTCGCTATGTTACCCGACAACCTGATATTTTATCAGGTGAACCGATTATTAAGGAAACGTAGAACGCCTGTGAGAGCAATTGTTGAAAATTGGCGTTTAGGTATTAGACCAGAAGAAATTCCGCTACACCTACCTCATTTAACTTTAGCGCAAGTCTTTGATGCTTGGAGTTTTTACTTAGATAATCAAGCAGAAATTAATGAATATATCGAGCATAATTATGTCCCTGATGAATTAGTCCATCCAGCGATTAAAGCTAGATTCAATCAAAAATGACGATTTTTGCTCAAGTTTATATTGATGAAGATGTAGATGTTCTTGTAGCTACCTTACTCTTAGCAAGAGGTTTTGATGCAACATCCGTGTCACCAATTCCACATAAAGCGACCAAGCCGCCTTCTTTTGTGTGGTGTCAACTTTCCAAGACATGGAACCAATGCCAAAAGGCTGACTTACAGATACAGTCTCTCAAGAAACGCGATGCCTACGGCGGGCTACGCCTACGCGCAATTTATAGTAAGCAAATTTAACTAATATATTTGTGTATTGTATAGTAAATAATGTTACTAATCTATAACTTATTCAGAATTAGTTGCTATAATTGTCCCTCTTTAACCTAAACTTTTATAGTGACATCTGGATATTTTTAACTAATTCAGATAAAGTAATACATTTGTCCGTAGCATCACGCTTGTTTTGTATATGCCCAAAATTTACACCGTAGAAATTGATCACCAAGGCAAAATTCATACCTTGCAAGTTCCTGAAAATGAAACGATCTTATCAGTTGCTGATGCTGCCGGTTTGGAACTGCCGAGTTCTTGCAATGCTGGTGTTTGCACAACTTGCGCCGGTCAAATAAGCGAGGGAACTGTGGATCAAACTGATGGTATGGGCGTTAGTCCAGATTTGCAAAAGCAAGGTTACGTATTGCTTTGTATTGCCAAACCCCTTTCTGATTTGAAAATTCAGACGGAGAAAGAAGATGTAGTTTATCAGTTACAATTTGGCAAAGGCAAATAATCAGCGAACAGTTATCAGTATATCGAATGATTAGCATAACTGAATAACTGTTCACTGAGATTACCAAATCTGATAAATTACGCAAGGATTTCATCGCAGATGAAGTCAGCTATTCTAGAAACTACAAATCAACAGGATTTACCAAAATGACGACTCATTTTATTACCGCAGAAATTGATTTACAAGAAACTCCCGCAGAGTTACTAGAAGTAATTGAAACAGAATTAAAGAAACAAGGCGAACCTCTGCGTTGGGCAGTTACTTCTGTGGATGCTGACGAACAAAAAGCGACAGTTGAAGCTGTGGTGACTACAGTCAAGAGTTAGGAGAGACGCGATTAATCGCGTCTGTACAAGAGTTAGGATTTGATGGCTTTTGATTCATAAACTCATCACTCATAACTCAACACTCAATATGCGTCCATACACTGCTATTTTAATCGTACCAACTGGGGTTGGGGCTGCCATTGGGGGCTATGCAGGAGATGCTTTACCTGTTGCTAAAGTCATCGCACAGGTTTGCGATCGCCTAATTACTCACCCCAATGTCCTTAATGGCGCAAGTTTGTACTGGAATCTCCCTAACGCTTTCTATGTTGAAGGTTACGGACTTGATAAATTCGCCTCTGGGTGCTGGGGTTTGCGTCCAGTCCGCAACAACAAGGTAGGTTTGCTTTTAGACCAAGGTATTGAGCCAGAGTTACGGCTACGACATATACAAGCAGCAGATGCAGTCAGAGCAACTCTGGGATTGACCTTAACAGATTATGTAATTACTGATGCGCCATTAAATGTAGAATTGCGGACTACCGCATCGGGAGCGAGTTGGGGAACAATTGGCAATCCAGATAGTTTATTACGGGCAGCTGAGATATTAATTAAAAAAGCGGGGGCAGAAGCGCTCGCAGTTGTTGCTCGTTTCCCCGATGATATGGATGAGGAAGCAGTACAGAAATATCGCCAGGGTGAAGGTGTTGATTCCTTAGCGGGTGCAGAAGCCGTAATTAGCCATTTGCTAGTGCGAACCTTTCAAATTCCTTGCGCCCATTCTCCTGCCCTTTTGAGCGAACCTCCACAACCTGATTTATCTCCCCGTTCCGCCGCCGAAGAATTGGGCTATACATTTTTGCCGTGCGTCCTTGTAGGATTAAGTCGTGCCCCACAATTTATAGTAGATAAAGGAGCGATTGCATCAGAGAAAGGAGATATTTGGGCAGATGAAGTGGATGCTGCGATCGTACCAGCAAATGCTTGTGGTAGCAGTGCCTTACTGAGTTTAAGCCAAAGACAATGCCAAATAATTACAGTAGAAGAAAATAAAACTCTGATAAAAGTTCCTGCCCAATCCTTGGGGATCAAATCTATACAGGTAAACTCATATTTAGAAGCAGTAGGTGTATTGGTAGCACATAAAGCAGGCATCAATCCCTGCGCTCTCCGTCCCAAATTATTACCTTTGCAGTCAATTAGTCATTAGTTATTTGTCATTAGTCATTTGTCATTAGTTATTAGTTTTCTCCCCCTGCTCCCCTGCCTCCCCTGCCCCTCTCCCCCTAAAACCTGTGATTGAACAACAAAAGCAAGAGCCAGAAATTCCATACCTGACGCGCATCCAAGTACTTGGGGCGATGGGAGCGACTGCAATCATTTTGTTGATAGTCGCCAAACTTTCGTTATACTTTGGCAACTTTCCGCTATTTTCTTGGGACTTGAATCTAAGAGAGTTGCTGTTAGGTGTAGGGTTGGGGTTTGTACTCACCGCGTTGAGTGGCTTAACTTACCGCCTGTGGACTGCCTATCGTAAAAGTGCAGATTATTACCTAGAAGTAGTATTGAAGCCTTTAGCTTTACCAGATTTGATTTGGCTGGGGTTGCTACCAGGGTTGAGTGAAGAATTGTTATTTAGAGGTGTGATGCTACCAGCTTTAGGCTCTGATCTGACAGCTGTAATTGTTTCCAGTCTTTGCTTTGGCATCTTGCATTTTAGCGGTTCCCAACAATGGGCTTATGTAATTTGGGCAACAATTGTCGGGATGATATTGGCATATAGCGCTCTGCTCACGGGCAACTTGTTAGTGCCGATTGTCGCTCATATTATTACCAATTTGATTTCTAGCTATTTCTGGAAAATGCGGCAATTTTCGGCAATTAAAAAATAAATATTTGTTAATGGGCAAAAAATTATCACAATTTATGCTTAGTTTTTGGGCATTGGTTACATTGGATAACATCATAAGTTGACAACTGGTCTAATTTATTGTTGTAGCTGGGCAAAAGTTCAACTTTTTTTACTTTCTAGTTAGCCAACTGTGCGCTGCAACGCTTCGATACGTCCATGAGGGCGCAGTGCTGCACCGGACTATTAACCAGGAGACTACAGCAATGATGAAAGCTGAAGATATCATGACCAAAGACGTAGTTACCATTCGCGGTTCGGCAACTGTTGCTGAAGCGGTGGGGCTGATGAAGGACAAAGGATTGCGAGCGCTGGTTGTGGATCGTCGCTATGACAATGATGCTTATGGCATTGTCACAGAAACGGATATTGTTTATAAGATCACAGCCTACGGCAAAGATCCAAAGCAGGTGCGGGTTTATGAAATTATGAGCAAGCCCTGCATTGTGGTCAATCCTGATTTGGGTGTGGAATATGTAGCGCGGTTATTTGCTAATACTGGTATTCATCGCGCACCTGTGATTCAAGGCAAGTTGTTGGGCATCATCTCGATTACCGACATTTTGACTAAAAGCGACTTTGTGGAAGCGCCAAAAGCGCTACTGCTGGAGCAGAGAATTCAAAAAGCAATTGAGCAGGCTCGTGCTATTTGCACTGAACAAGGTGCTTATTCTAAAGCCTGTGCAGCTGCCTGGGATGAGGTAGAAGAACTTCAGGCAGAAGCAGCTCATCAGAAAGCTGAGGGTATGATATCAGCTAAAGTCTCTTTTGAAGAATACTGCAAGGAAAACCCCAATGCACCAGAATGTCGAAATTATCACCCGTAATTGAAGTGAGGGGATGAAGATGAAGGGGGCATTGGGCATTGGGCATTGGGAATTGGGCATTGGGCATTGGGCATTGGGCATTGGGCATTGGGCATTGGGCATTGGGAATTGGGCATT
>LXQE01000146.1 GCA_003326195.1 Nostoc punctiforme NIES-2108 | reverse complement strand
CCGAGGGCTTGACCTCACAACTCTTTTGCTCTATTAATTTAATTGCTTATTCGCGTTGCTTGCAGTCTTCAGGGTCTCTGACCCAACAATCTTTCCTGGTGTCTATTGCGCGGTGGAACCACACTGAACCCTTCCCGAACTCAGAGGTGAAACGCTGCTGCGGCCACGATAGTTTAGGGGTAGCCCTACGCAAAAATAGCTCGATGCCAGGTTTATTCTTACAAACTAAAAGCCCCACGCTCCACAGCCTGGGGCTTTTTGCTTATTATACTTGTTGGGTAATGTAATAAGCTCAAAAATCCTTGAGACCTTCCTTCTTGTGATAAGGCTTTTAGTGATGTTCTAACTAAGCTAGAATTTTTAGTTCACAATGAGGTAGATAGCATATCTTTATAATATTAATGTCATTGATGCCAACTTCCTCCACTGCTACTATTCCTCATTTAATTGCTGCTGGCTTTCATGCTCTTTCCGATCCACTCAGGATTAGTGTGCTGGAATTACTACGAAGCACAGTTTAAAGCTACCCGACAAAGAAATTGGGTAGAAGTTTTCTATAGAGAAGCTCTCGTGTTGGTTAGGTCTAAAAGAACGTGAGTTCGACGGTTAGAAAACGGCAGGAGGTAGTGCAGGTAAATCTTTTCGGTAAATATCAATCGACGGTTTTTTGGGCAAGTAGGTGTAAGCAGCCAAACCAGCCATCAAATTGACCAAGAAGTTAAACACACTACGATGCCGAGAGTGTTGTATTTGACACATATTTTTGAGATGGTCATTGACAGACTCAATTACCGCCCGTTTGCGTAAAAGAATTTTATCAATCAGTTTTACCAAACGGTTTTTCATCTTCTTTTTAGATTTAGTAACTAACTCTAAACCTCGTTTATATAACTCTTCAAATAGTTTTTGCGAGATATATCCTCTATCTCCAAAAAGTTTACCAATTAAGTCTTTAGTCATATCTGGGACTGGTTTACGGTCATCAACATTTGCCGGAGTTAGTTTGAATGCCAGCAATTCTCCTTTGTCGTTGATAATCAAATGAAGTTTAAAACCAAAATGCCAACCCACAGAATTTTTCCCCCATTTCACTAACCCTTTAAAAACTTTATGGGCATGAGAGCGACAATTGTGACACACATCTATCGGCGTGGAATCAATAAAACTAATCCCTGTAATTTCTCCTGTCCGTGTATGCACAAAACAACACAGCAACATTAAACACCAGGGCATAAGTTCTACAAATCTTGTGTAACTCACCAAATTTGGAAACGCTCCACGCCAGCTTTGTAGTACGTGCAACGTGTAGAACTCCTTGAAAGTTTTATAGCCACTACCATGAAATGCGATACCTTCGGTAAGCTTCGCTAACGCAATTGTCATTACCTCTGATAAATGCATTCGGGAAGTGCTGCGGCGCTCTCCCTTTGTGGATGGTAACTGTGGTACTTGTTGCCACAAATTCTCCCACTGGTTACAAAAATCGTCTACGTCACAGAATATTTGTACGATATCGAGGCGAGATACAATGGTACACATAGCCGAGACCCTTATTTTTCTTAAATATTTTTAGTCTCGGCGTTTTTTTGTGCCTTTTTTACTCATTCTCAATTAATCTTAGCGATCGCCTTGGCGGGCGCTTCGTACCATCGCAACATCTACCCAGGTTCTCATGTTTCATATCTAGCAAGCTTTTTGCCGTTTTCTATCCGTCGAACTCACGTTAAAAGAATATCAAGTTCGAGATAAAAGAAGTCTAATTACCCTCTGTAGGTTTGGTTCTAAATTGATAGAAACTTGAGTAAAACTGATCAAACAACAGCTACCTCTGGAATCGCACCCTGCATTCTCCCGAAAGCGTCAATCAAATTCTGCAATTGTTGATCTGCTTTAAAAACTCCTAATCCGCGCACCGTCACTTTACCAGGAGAATACACAAAACGCGTCTTGAGATTGTCTGGTAAATTCGCCGCCAACAAATTCCAAGCAGGTTCCTCCATTGGTGTTTCTAAAACGACGTGCTGCTTTTGTTCTGGCTTAATGCGGTTAAATCCGAGTTTTTTCGCTAGCTGTTTGAGTTCCATGACTCGCAAAAGTTGATTTGCAGGGACAGGTAAACTACCATAGCGATCGCTCCACTCGGCTGCAATTAGCTTTAATTCTGATTTAGATTTAGCTGTGGCCACCGCTCGGTATGCACTCATCTTTTGATCCAAATCGGTAATGTAATCTGCTGGGATAAACGCCGTCAGGTTGAGATCAATCTGGGTATCCTCCACTTTCGGAATTTCTTGTCCTCGGATTTCCTGAATTGCTTCTTCTAGCATTTCCATGTATAGATCAAAACCAATGGCATCCATTTGACCGGATTGTTCTGCACCTAGCAAGTTACCCACGCCTCTGATTTCCATATCACGCATCGCTAGTTGATATCCAGAACCTAACTGAGTAAATTCCTGAATCGCTCGTAATCGTTGCCGTGCTGCATCAGATAATTGCCGTTGCTTTGGATAAAATAACCAAGCATGAGCTTGGATACCTGCACGTCCCACACGACCCCGTAATTGATACAGTTGTGCCAAACCAAAGCGATGAGCATCTTCAATCAAAATGGTGTTGACTCGCGGAATATCTAAGCCAGATTCAATAATTGTCGTACAAACAAGGATGTCTGCATCACCATTGCTGAAAGTGAGCATGGTTGATTCTAACTCGCTTTCATCCATTTGACCGTGAGCGATCGCAAACCTAGCTCCCGGTATCACTTCTCGTAAATTGGCTGTTGTCTCTTCAATTCCATCCACTCTTGGAACTACATAAAATACCTGTCCACCTCTGTCTAATTCTTGACGAATTGCCGTGCGGATACTTTCGGAATTTATTGGTGATAGATGGGTTTTAATCGGTCGTCTGGTTGGGGGTGGCGTGGTAATCAAACTCATTTCCCGAATTCCCGACAAAGACATATACAAAGTACGGGGAATGGGAGTGGCGGAGAGGGTAAGCACGTCCACTTGAGTTTTCAGGCTTTTAATTTTTTCTTTCTGGTTTACCCCAAATCGCTGTTCTTCATCCACTACTAATAGCCCTAAATCCCGAAATGTCACGCCTTTACCTAAAAGTTGGTGTGTACCAACCACTACATCTAATTCACCCGTTGCCAATCGCTTTTGAATCTCGCGGCGTTCTTCAGCAGACCGAAAACGGTTGAGTAAACCGACATTTACCGGGTAAGGTGCAAAACGTTCTTTGAGTGTATGGTAATGCTGCTGTGTTAAAATAGTCGTTGGCGCAAGGAGTGCCACTTGTTTACCGGCGGTGACTGCTTTAAAAACAGCACGAATCGCCACTTCCGTCTTCCCAAAACCGACATCGCCACAAACTAAGCGATCCATTGGGCGATCGCTTTCCATGTCGCGTTTTACATCTTGTACAGCTTTGAGCTGATCCGTTGTGGGTTGGTAGGGGAAAGAATCTTCTAATTCCTCTTGCCAAGGCATATCACTTGGAAAGCTAAAACCTTGTTGTTGCGATCGCGCTGCATACAGTTTCAACAAGTCCACCGCCAATTTTTTAATCGCTTTGCGGACTTTATTCTTGGTATTTTCCCAAGCTTTACCAGTCATCCTATTAAGTTCTGGTGCTTTATCACCTGCGGCGCGGAACCGCGATAAAGCACCTACTTGATCGGCTGCGACTCTGAGTAACCCATCAGCATACTGCACTACCAAATAATCACGGGTTTCGTTATTAATCGTCAAACTTTCCAGCTTGACAAATTTACCAACACCATGATTTCTATGAACTACATAATCACCTGGACGCAGCTTATTGGGATCGACTTGTTTAGAAGTAGCTTTGTGGCGCTTGCGAATATAGCCGGGAGTCGCCAAGGAATGCTGCCCAAAAAATTCCCGATCTGTAACGATTACTATTCGGTACGTAGGCAAGATAAAACCTTCTAATTCTGCAAGCCCAGAATATTTTAGAGCTATAGGAATATGGTTGATTTGCAGCTTATCTATCGCTTGGTAGTCGCGGGGATTGGGGATAAACTGAGCCGGACAATCATGTTCTTGTAACAGCGAGACGGAACGGGAAGGTTGAGCAGAAAGCAACCAGATTGAGAAATTGCGGTCGCGTTCTTGGCGGATGGTTTCAGCTAGTCTAGCAAACTGGTGTGGCGTAGCTGGAACAGGACGGCTGGCAAGATTGATCCCGCTATTTTCCTCTGAGAGTTCTGATAAATATAATGTTTTAAATTTGGCAACATCAACCAGACAGTCATCAAACGAACGGTGAATTTTCGGCAGTATTAGGGGAGTAGATTCTTCTCCATGCGCCATTCTCCATTGTTCTTCTGCATTTTCCACCCAGCGATCGCTATGAGCATGACACTGTTCTGGCTCATCAATGGCAATCAAGGTATTTTCTGCTAAGTAGTTTAGCAGAGATGCTGGTTGCTCGAATGCTAACCCCAAAAAGCGACGGCTACCTTCAATCTGCGATGAGTTATTAGTGCTGTGTGCTGAGTCAGAATTTAACTCAGCACTTAGCACTCGGAACTGGGCACTATTTTTCAGTGCAGCCATCACCACAGGAGTAAAGCTAGTGGGGGTAAGAATTATCTGGTCAACTTTGTCGAGGGCGGAACGTTGGGTTGCTGGGTCAAATTCCCGCATTTGCTCGATTTCATCACCAAACCATTCCAACCTGACTGGAAATTCAGAAGAAACCGGGAACACATCAACAATATCGCCCCGCCGACTCCATTGCCCTTCCATTTCCACCAAAGGAACTCTTTCGTACCCCAAAATAGTTATTTTTTCACTGAAGCTATTCAGGTCTAATTCCATCCCTTTTTTCAGAGTAAGACAGAATTCTTGAAAAGTTTCTGGTGGTGGTAAATGAGGTTGCAGCGCTCCTTGAGTAGCCACAATCGCCATATTAGTCATTTGTCCTACCCTGCGGGAAGCCGCTGGCGCGTCTATGTCATTTGTCTTTTGTCTTTCGTTTGTTTCTAATGACAACTGACTAATGACTAATGACTCTTGATTTTTGAGTAAATCTGCCAGTACCTGCATTTGTCCCCAACTCATCTCAGTTTCCGGGTCAAAAGGTTCGTAGGGAGAAGCCTCGGAGGTGGGGTAAAAATGTACTGTTTGCCATCCCATTGCCTCCAGTTGTGCGTAAACGCGTCCAGCTTCTTCCAGAGTGGCGCAAACCACGAACAAATCCTTGCCCTGAGACTGTGCTAATGCCGAAGCCACTAGAGTCTTGGGCAGCCTGGGAATGCCATTTAACCGCAATTCTTGTTGTCGATTCAGCTTAGAAATAAATTCAGTGGTGAGCGGCGATCGGCCTAAGGCACGCACAATAGAAGAAAATGACATAAGTACTACTAGCGATGGGAGTCTTTGTGGGTCAGCAAATCTTGAGGCAGTTTATGTCAACTATTTTAAAAGTGTTAACAGCTTTCTTATTCTTTCGGTGGAAGAATAATCCACAGTGACCAATAAACTTCAGAACTATAACTACTACTTTGTGTATAGTCAAAGTATTTATCGAAGCACCTTTAATACTAGATACTAGGGATTGAGCTACGTTTGCTCTGATAAGCGGCAATTTTAAACATGTCCTCCATCACTTTTGAAATTTTAATCATTTTGGTGCTAATTATTGCCAATGGCGTGTTTTCTATGTCTGAGATGGCGATTGTCTCGGCACGGAAAGTAAGGTTACAACAGCTTGCTAATCAAGGAGATGTCAAGGCAATGGCAGCATTGAAATTAGCAGAGTCTCCAAATCATTTCCTGTCAACCGTTCAAGTGGGTATTTCCCTGATCGGTATCCTAACTGGTGCTTTTGGAGGAGCAACAATTGCCAACCGACTGGCAGTCTATGTAAAAGTTGTACCCTTTTTAGCACCTTATAGCGAACCGATATCTTTTGGAATAGTGGTTTTGATCATTACTTATTTGTCACTCATTGTTGGCGAATTAGTACCAAAGCGTCTGGCATTAAACAACCCAGAAAAAATTGCATCGAATGTAGCTATTCCAATGCGTGCTTTATCGGCGATCGCTTCGCCAATGGTATATCTCTTAAGTGCTTCTACAGATTTGATCCTGCGATTGCTGGGAATTACAGCTTCTACCGAGCCGCAAGTCACCGAAGAAGAAATTAAAATCTTAATTGAGCAAGGCACTGAGGCGGGAACCTTTGAGGAAGCTGAACAGGATATGGTAGAGCGGGTCTTTCGTTTAGGCGATCGCCCTGTCAGTTACTTGATGACACCCCGTCCCGATATTGTTTGGCTAGACTTAGACGACTCTGCCGAAGAAAATCGCCAAAAAATGGTTGATAGTGCTTATTCTCGGTATCCAGTTTGTCAGGGGGGACTTGACAATGTGCTGGGTGTTATCCCTGTTACCGACTTATTAGCCAGGAGTTTCCGAGGGGAACCACTAGATTTAACGATCGGATTGCGACAGCCTGTATTTGTGCCAGAAAGCACCCGTGGCTTGAAAGTTTTGGAATTGTTCAAGCAAACCATCACTCACATGGCGCTGGTAGTGGATGAATACGGCGTAATTCAAGGATTAGTCACTCTCAATGACATCATGAGTGAAATCGTGGGTGATGTTCCTTCAACGGATGGGCAGGATCAACCACAAGCTGTACAACGCGAAGATGGTTCCTGGCTTTTGGATGGGATGTTGCCTGTAGAGGAGTTTTTGGAACTTTTTGGTATGGAAGAGTGGGAATCTGAGGAACGCGGCAGTTATCAAACATTAGGCGGTTTTGTGATCACCCATCTAGGTCGTATTCCTGCCGCCGCAGATCATTTTGAATGGCAAAGTATGCGAATTGAAGTGATGGATATGGATGGTAATCGCGTTGATAAGGTGCTAGTCGTACCGAAGGCTTCTAAATCAGCAGATACGAAAAAAGCTGATTAGGATTGGGCATTGGGCATTGGGCATTGGGCATTGATAATTATTGTTTACTATTTCCCATACGCCATAATAGCCAATGCCCTATTTATGCAATTTATCAAGTGCGAGATAGACGTTTGACCTCTTCACCTGCCAACATCTGATGAGCTTGTTCCAAAAGTTGGGGGATTTTATCGGCGTAGGGATGACGAGCGAGACATTGCCGCAAGTCTAATTCATCTAGCCGGTCGGCTTTGTTGCCGGGGAACCAGTGGCCGCCATTGCCAAGCAAGTTGTAGCGCATTTTAGCGTAGTCTACTAAATCGTAGGCGATCGCTAAATTCCGCAGCCACAAAATTACCCGAATATTTACTTCGCCAGGGGTTTCGTCAAAGTTTGGTAGATTTGTTTCCCAGGATTTTACCCAATCTTCTTCCAAAGTAGCGATCGCTTCTTCTTCCAACCTTGCTAAAATTGGCGGCAAAATTTCTGATGCTTGATCTATTAACTCTAAAGTCTTCAAGTGTTCGTCAAAATCTTGTGGTTTTGCTGCTCCCAAGCTCAGAGTATGCACCTCTTGATGACTCAAACAAAACAAATCATTAAACATCATTGGACTCAACGGGGCGCAAAGATTTACTAATTTTTGGGGAGGCTCATACAACAAACCTCCTTTATTAGATGGACTAATGATAAACACCCCCATATCGTGGCGTTTAGCTGCTTCGATTGCCGCCCAATTCCATTGATTAATGTAGTACCAGTGCAGGTTCACGTAATCAAATTGACTGGTATTAATTGTCTGCACAATTATATCTGTCGAGCCGTGTGTGGAAAAGCCAATAAATCTAACTTTTCCCTCTGCTCGCAACTGCTGCGCTACTTCCAAACAGCCGCCGGGACAGATGCTTTCATCTAACGACTCAGGATGATTAATGCCGTGCAACCCTAAAAGGTCAACATAATCTAGCTGAAGATTTTTCAAGGATTGCTCAAATGTCTCCCGGAATTCTTTCGCATCTGCCTTTGGACTTATTTTGGTCTGAACAATCAACTTTTCGCGGGGAAATTTGGGTAATATTCTCCCCAATTGCATTTCAGAAGTACCATAACCACGGGCAGTTTCAATATGATTAATCCCAACGTCGACTGCCCTTCTAATAGTCGCTTCCAGATTTGCCTGGTTATCAGCAGGAATTTCATGATTGGGAACATCTTCCCATTTGAACTGATATCTCATGCCACCGCAGGAAAACACTGGCATCTGTAATTCTGTGCGTCCAAATCTTCTATATAGCATCAGTGGATTGTGGATTTCTTACCAACTTAAAATCTAAAAACGATAGTCATTCCAGCTTTCAGTGCCACAATCATTCCCTCTGTTCAATCTGTGACACTAGCAATATTTATCGCATTCTTAAATCGGTCAGGTCTTTTGGTTATTGGATTTTTACCAATATTCCAGTTCCACAGACTAATTATCTCATCGTAGTTACCACTTTCTCAAGTTTAGACCAATAAATGGCAAAACAACCCAGCAGTGCTGAGTTGTGCAAAGGTGAACTAACGGAAAAGTTCAAATTAATTTTTTGCAATCTGAGACTGCGCCTGAGTTAAGCAAGTTTTCAATTTTTCAGCTAACACTTGTACATGAGGTTCTTTAAGTATGTCAAGGTGAGATCCGGGAATGTAATGGATATCTAATCCTTCAACTACTACCTCGTCCCAGCCGAATTGAGGAGCGTATTCTATGCCTGTAGCTTCGTCCCGATTTTTATCCTCTGTTCGTAAAAGAATAGCTCGACCAAGGTAAGGTGAAAAAATATAGTCACTGAGGGCTTGAGTGTTAGTATCTATAATTTTTAAATGCTTGTCAGTTTCAGGTACATGAAGTACGTCTTCCAAGTAACGGTTATATGTATTTTGCAGTTCTTGCTTACGCCAATAACTCCATCTCACAATCTTTTGCCAAACGTAGTTAGGCCCTTGTTGAACAATATTATTTAAATGCAAAAAAACTCGCTTGAGAAATGGCGCCTGCCAGCTATAACCTAGACGACAACTATCAAGCATAACTAAAATGCCAATTTGTTCGCCTTGCTCTTGGAGTTGCCGAGCCATCTCAAAAGCAACTGTACCCCCAAAGGAATAACCTCCGAGAAAATAAGGGCCATGAGGTTGAAGGGTTTGAATTTCTTGAATGTAGTGCGCTGCCATATCTTCAATGCGGGTATGGAGAGGGTGTTTTTCATCTAGCCCTCGTGGTTGTAATCCGTAAAATGGTTGTTCTGTCCCCAAATACAATGCCAATTCACGGAAACATAAGACTTCTCCACCCAGCCCGTGAATACAGAAAAAAGGTGGCTTGGAGCCGTTGGGTTGAATTTCTACCAGAGATGACCAGCTAGATTTTGATTTGTCTAAGGTATTTACTAAAGCCGAGTTTCTTGTTAAATCTTCTTCTTGGCAGATTATTTTGGCTAGAGCTTCTACAGTCCCGGACTGGAAAAGAATTGCAAGTGGCAGGTTTTTACTAAATGTCTTTTCAATTTGCCAAAACAGTTTTAGTGCTAGGATAGAATGTCCTCCTAGCTCGAAGAAGTTATCCCTAACATCAATGGGCTGGACACCTAAAGTTTGTTCCCAAATCTGGGTTAATTGGCGCTCCACTTCATTGCGGGGAGCAACAAAGGTGGCTTCTGGCTTTTGCCTCGATAAGTCTGGTGCTGGTAGGGCACGCCGGTTTACCTTGCCGTTGGCGTTTAAGGGCATGGTGTCCAGCAAGACAAAAGCCGAAGGTACCATGTACTGTGGCAATTTTGTCGAGAGGAAGCCCCGGATATCAGTAATCGCAATTGCTGAGTCTTGATTTGGTATAATGTAAGCCACCAAACGTCGATCGCCAGGAACATCTTCACGGGCAATAACTACAGTTTGGAGTACATCTGGGTGTTGGGCTAAAACCGTTTCAATTTCCCCTGGTTCAATGCGTATCCCCCGGATCTTGACTTGATGATCAAGGCGTCCGAGAATTTCTAGAGAGCCATCTGGACGATAGCATCCGCGATCGCCTGTATAATAAAGCCAATCCTGGCGATCGTTCCGAAAAGGGTTCTTGACAAACCGAGAACGGTTTTCTTGCTGGGCATTGATATAGCCTAAACTGCGGAATGGAGTTCGAATTACAATCTCGCCTGGTTCGCCGATACCGCACGGTTGTTGATTTGGTGTGAAAACCAGTGCTTGAGTTTGAGGCAGGGGTAATCCAACTGGCTGTACACCAGGGCTACACTCAACAGGTACTCGGTAATAACACTTTGCCAAGGTTGTCTCTGTCGGTCCGTAGAGATTAACTATTTCACCAGATTCGGGAAAAGCATCCCGCCAACGAACTACAAGGGTTTCTTTCAGAGGTTCTCCAGCCAAGAATAACCAGCGTAAGTTACGTAAAGAGACTCCTGACGGCACATTCGCTAACCATAATTGCGCCAGCGAAGGAACTGTATGCAGTACAGAAATTTGCTCGTTTTCCAAATAACGCAGAATTCTAGTCGGTTCTAAGTTATCCTCTTCTTCTGGCAAACAGAGGGTTGCACCACTAGTTAAAGGTAAAAAGATATCTCTGAGGACAACATCAAAAGAAAGACCAGTTAATTGGGCAACGCGGTCTTGCTGATTAATTTTAAAGGTCTGTCGCTGCCAGTTCAGAAAATGCGCCAACCCTTTATGACACCCCAGCACCCCTTTCGGTACACCAGTAGTGCCGGAAGTAAAGAAAATATAAGCTGCATCCTCAGCAGCGATTTCAGGTAGATTTACTGCTTCAATACTCTTTTGGAAATTTATGGCTTCTCCTGTGTCTCGGTTGACACAGATGCTAGTTAAAGACTCCCATATCTTTTCGTCTTCTGGGCGCTGACCATCAATATATAATATGTATTTAGCTTTAGCTTCCTGTAGCATCAGCCGCTGGCGTTGGCTGGGAAGTTTCGGATCGAGTGTGAGTAGCACACCGCCACTCAAAAGTACGCCCAGCACACTGGCAATTAGCCCAAAGCTGCGTGCCCCAAACACGGCTACGACATCTCCCCGCTCTACTCCGTGAGATAACAAAACCTGTGCTAAGGTTTGAGCGATTTTGCCCAACTCTCCATAATTCCAAGTGCGAATTCCTTGACGAAGTGATGAATGTTCTGGGGTACGATTTACCCAAGAGGTAAACATTCTTGTCATCAATTCATACTGTGGTTCTGGCAAAACTGCCCTTGGTTCTGGCAGCAAAAGTTGCGCTTTTGGTGTCACCAGGGAATATAAACTAATTTTCCTCTCTGGAGCAGCAACAATTTGATTTAGCAAGTGATGGAATTGATGAAGCATTTCCATCATCCGTTCTGAAGTAAAAAGATCGGTGTTGTAGACTAAATCAAGTTGGATTCCTTGATTTTGTTCTGTAACGTAAAGGGTTAAGTCGAACTTAGAAGCTGTTTCGAGAATGGAGACTGGTTCGATAGCCACTCCAGGTAGTTCCAGTTGGATGTCCCTTAAGTTGAGCATATTAAACCACACTTGAAATAGTGGGTTGCGACTGGTATCTCGCTCTGGTTGCAGTTCTTCTACCAGCTTCTCAAAGGGCATATCTTGATGAGCATAAGCATCTAATGCCATCTGGCGAACTCGATTTAGGACTGAACGAAAACTGGGGTTCTCGGTAAAATCAGTCCGTAAAACAACGGTGTTAATAAAAAATCCAATTAACTCTTCAATCTCAGAATGGTTACGTCCGGCAATGGGAGAACCGATAAGAATGTCTTCTTGGCCAGTGTAGCGGTGCAGTATTGTCCCAAAGGCTGCCAGTAATGTCATGAATAAAGTGACACCCTCCTGATGCGAGAGTTCTGTGAGTGATGCACTCAAAGTTTGCGGTAGCATCAGAGATTGGGCTGCTCCTTGGTAAGTTTGTACTGGTGGCCGTGGTCGGTCGGTGGGCAATTCCAGTACAGTATTAGCACCTGCTAATTGGGTTTTCCAATAGTTAATTTGCTTGGAAAGTACCTCACCTGATAGCCATTGGTGCTGCCACACAGCAAAATCCGCATACTGAATGGGCAAATTTGTCAAGGGGGAAGGCTTACTGTTCAAAAAGGCTTCATAAAGCGCTATTAACTGCTGCCAAAGAATACCAATTGACCAACCATCTGAAGCGATGTGGTGCATCATTAACAAGAGTATATGCTCCTGCTCGTCTATTTGGAGCAAAGTAGCACGCAGCATCAAGTCAGATTCTAAGTTGAAAGGGCGTTGCACCTCTTGATTGAGAAAAAATTCTACTTGGTCTTTTGTTACCTTAATAATTTTGAGTTCCACTCGCCGAGGCGTGCCAATTACTTGTATGGGGCTACCATCAAGTGATGTAATAAAGTTGGTTCGCAATGCCTCATGATGGACAACGATCGCATCTAGTGACTGTTGTAATATACCCAGGTTTAACTTGCCTGTTAAGCGCTGTGCATTGGAGACAATATACGCTCGGCTGTTGGGTTCCAACTGCTCCAAAAACCAGACTCGCTGTTGGGCAAAGGATAGAGGTGCTGATTGCCGATTGGCTATTTGGGGAATAGTCTGATTTTGGGGATCGTTTTCTGGAGTTTGGTTTTGGGCAATTGCTTGAGCTAAAGTAGCGATCGTGGGATTCTCAAATAAAAGTTGCAACGGTATTTCTATTTGAAAAGCTTGACGAACTCTAGACATCACTTGAGTGGCCAGTAGTGAATGCCCTCCCAATTCAAAAAAATTGTCGTGGATT
The DNA here is from genome assembly GCA_003326195.1 of Nostoc punctiforme NIES-2108. Classification (GTDB taxonomy): domain Bacteria; phylum Cyanobacteriota; class Cyanobacteriia; order Cyanobacteriales; family Nostocaceae; genus Nostoc; species Nostoc punctiforme_A. Next base: position 256,351 of record LXQE01000146.1, on the reverse strand, counting down.
CCTACTTGTTCCAGACGCAAAACTTTCGCCCAAATGCCAGCCAAGATTTCTTCTGTCGAATTCTGAGGTGGAACAAAGTTACTTGACAGCCTAATATCAGATGTATCTGGTGCAGGTAAGGCGCGGCGGTCTATTTTACCGTTGGGATTTAATGGTAGAGTGTCCAAAAATACAAAGAAACTAGGCACCATGTATTCAGGCAACCGAGTTTCCAAAAAGCGACGCAATTCAGCCTGGCTAGGAATTTGCTCTGGACGGGCAACAATATATGCTACAAGTCGCTTGTCCCCAGGAACATCCTCTCTGGCTATGACTAACGTCTGTGTCAGTGCCGGATGTTGAGCTAATATAGCTGCAATTTCTCCTAATTCAATTCGGAAACCACGTATTTTAACTTGGTCGTCAATGCGACCAATAAACTCGATATTACCATCGCTCAAATAACGTGCCAAGTCCCCAGTTTTGTAAAGGCGTGCCCCAGGTTCAGAGCTAAAAGGGTTGAAAATAAACTTCTCTGTGGTCAATTCTGGACGGTTAAGATAGCCTCGCGCTAAACCAATACCGCCAATGTGCAGTTCACCTGATTCACCAACAGGCACTGGCTGCAAATTTTCATCAAGGATGTGAATCTCTGCATTGGTAATCGGACGACCAATGGGTGCATTAGCATAATTAATACCGCGCTGGCAACTCCAGAAAGTGGTATCAATGGAAGCTTCTGTCGGACCATAGCAATTATGTAAAACATTATCCAAATTCAGTTGGGTAAAGAAGCGTTCTATAAGTTCGCCAGGTAAAGCTTCACCACCGCAGGTAATGTGTCTGATAAATCGGCAATTCTCAATTCCCCTCTCTTCCAATAAGACACGCAGTATGGAAGGTACTAAAGCCAGAACGGTAATTTGCTGCTCAGTAATCACCTTCACAAGGTAGGCTGTATCTTGATGTCCACTAGGGCGAGCCATAAATAATTGCCCCCCAAAGCACAATGGCCAGAATATCTGCCACACTGAGGGATCAAAGCTAAAAGAAATAGTCAGTAAAACTTTGTCTGTATGAGTTAATCCAAAAGTTGTTTGCTTCCAGTGGAGTTGATTGCAGATACCACGGTGAGGGATCATTACACCCTTGGGCTGTCCTGTAGAACCAGATGTGTAGATTACGTAGATGAGGTTATCAGCCGTAGTTTCATTTACAGGATTTTCTTGACTATTTTGAATATTCCCTTGCCAGTCTAAGTCCAGACAAACCACTTGCGCTTGATGCGGTGGTAACTTATTGACCAATTCTTCTTGGGTTAACAATACTGGTGTCTGGGTGTCTTCCAAGATAAAAGCTAAACGTTCTGAGGGATATGCCGGATCTAAAGGCACATAAGCACCTCCAGCTTTGAGAATGCCCAGTAGTCCTACAATCATCTCTAAGGAGCGCTCTAAGCATATACCTACAAGCACTTCCGGCCCAACGCCTAAAGCACGTAGCTGGTGCGCTAGTTGATTCGCCCGCTGGTTTAACTGTTGATAAGTAAGTTGTGTATTTTCACATACTACTGCAATGGCTTGGGGCGATCGCTCTACTTGCATCTCAAATATTTGATGAATGCATAGATCCTGATGATGAACTACTTGGGTGTCGTTCAATTCTTGTAAAACCTGAGTGCCGATGATGTGAGTTAAGGTATTTAAGGTAATATTTTGCTTATATTCTGATGTTTTACTATTTATTTGCATTTTCTATATTAAAGTCAGTGGGCATAAAATAATTAAAGTTTTATGAGGACGTAAATCATTAAAGGTTTATAACTAAAAAAGATGTGAGCAAATACAGCCCCCAATCTATAGAAAATGAGCAGAATACTATTAATTCTCACATAGCCAACATACATATAGCAATTTTGAATGATACACACGCTAGCAGCACACAGATATGTTTTGTGCCTCTACTAATTGTTTGGACTCCAAGCAATTGTAAACTGCTATAATACTTCCCAAACTCAAAAGTTGCTATTTGGCTTTTGACTATTACCAGTACCTCCATTTCAGCATTGAGAAGAGGTTGATAATAATTTTTTTGGTATCTGGCTCAGGTTTTCCATCTACAGACGCCACTTTTTATTGTTTAAGAACCTGCCCAATGTATTGATTTCATCTGATTTCCTAGTCACCATACTTTCACGCTATCTTTTATTGATTGAAATGAAACTCTTAATGACAATCGAATCCAAAAGATCAAATTTCTGTTTTAGCCAATAAATACAAATACTTACACGCAATTATAAAAATACATTAGCCTATCTCAGTAAAATCTACTGAACGAAAAATATTTTTTACAAAATCTTCATTTTCTCTTGAATTATATAAAATTAATGTAAAGTCGTAATATTATTTTTTTGAAGAATTTAGGCGAATCTCATGAAACCCAACTATATAATAGGCTTCATTTTTGTAACATCACTCTTATACTCTAAACTACAGTCTCGTCGTCAAAGTTACTGCCTTTTTTAAGACTTCATTTAGAAATGTCCATGAAACTGACTCAAGTTTAACCATAAATATTCAAAAATGTAAACTTTTATTACAAATATCAAATTTTTGATGCATTTTGTTATAAATTATGTGTACATTTTGTTAATCAGTAATTATGCGTAAAAAAAATTAAATACATAAGACAACTTTATAATCAAAGCTGAATTAGTCTAAATAAATATGCTAGAGTAATTTCTGAGGTGATATCAATCATTCTATACCTCTAAAAAGCGAAACCCTCCAAGATATTTGCGATATCTATAATTAATTCATCTGATTTTGTATTAGTAACCGCGAAAATTATAATATTTTTATTTTGCTTGCTTGATTATTAATATCAGGAGTTTTGTTTAACTACTAATCTAAATTGAGCAACAAACAAATCCTTTTTTTGATTAAGTTTTACAAGATTAAAATCTGATTATAGGCTGCAATCAAACCGAAGTATATCGGTAGTAACGGCACTCAAACCTACCCTGGAGGATACTTTTAATAAAGAACTTAAGTTACTCCTAAGAAAATGGTTAAAACTAGACTAAAAAGTAAAGGTTTCTTTGTAAATCAAAATAGTGAGATACCCAAATTTTCTTGTATATCTAATGCTCCTATCAAATTTTACCTACACCAAGTGTTCCTAACTTATGAGTAATCAAAGCATTACAACAAATAAATTCAGTGAAGTGCCTTTGGATTTACGTGCATCGACATTTGTCACGGTACGTAAAGGTTCGTGGTGGTTGAGATTAACAACATTATTCTTAGTAGACTGTACTCTTTTATTTCTAGCTTGGGTTTTAGCAGCATATCAATCTACTTCTGGAAATTTTACTTGGTATATACCAAGTCATTATTTACCGATTTTAACAGCTATTGGGATTCAAATAGGATCGCTAGCTGTCGAAGGTATTTATCGAGAAGGTCAAAAACGCTATGATTATTTCAATATTATCAAATCGCTAACTTTTGCTCATGGATTAATCCTTTTAGTCAGTTTTTTGTATAAACCAGTTATTGATATCACACGTCCAAGATTAATATTATTACCTTGGCTGCTAAGTATATTTTTTATTTGTACTGGTAGATATGCTGTAAATATTACTCTTGAATATCTACGCAAGCAGAAAAAAATAGTTCGTTCTTCTGTTTTCATTATTTGCGATCCTCAAGATCACGAGCAAATTGCGAGTTTTATAAAAAAAGAAAAGCATTACATTGTATCTGGAACGGCGAATGCTAATTCACTAGACAGATATAAACGTCAGCAAACGTTGACTCAGCTTAATCAACTAGGAGTGACAGAAGTTTTTATATCTTGGGATGCGCTAAAAAATAGAATGTTTTTGTGCTGGTTATTTCAAGCATCTGGGATACAAGTACATATTTTACCGATGGAATTAAAACCAATTTATAAAAACGTACAATTCAACAAAATAGGGGGAATGCCTTGTCTGAGTTTGGACTGTCCGATAATTACAGGTAAAGATTTTTGGATAAAGCGTAGTTGTGATTTTTGTTTTGCGACTTTATTTGTAATGTTGTTATTCCCAATTTATATAGCTATAGCTATAGCTATAAAAATTGACTCTCCAGGCACAGTATTTTACAGACAAACGCGTATAGGTTTACATGGTCAACAGTTTAAAGTATGGAAATTCAGAACGATGAGGTCTGATGCGGAAAAATTACAGAAAGAATTAGAAGCTTTAAATGAAACAAAAGATGGAATTATCTTTAAAATTAAAGATGATCCTCGCATTACCCGTGTTGGAAAATTTCTTCGTCGTTACAGTTTAGACGAATTACCTCAACTGTTTAACGTTATCCTTGGAGAAATGAGTGTAGTCGGACCTCGCCCTTTACCTACCAGGGATGTTGAAAAGTTTTCTGAACATCATTTTATTCGACATGAAATTTTACCTGGAATTACAGGTCTTTGGCAAGTATCAGGTCGCTCAGATATTTTAGATTTTGAACAAGTGATTCATTTAGATATTAGCTATATCGAAAATTGGTCACTTGGGTTAGACTTTGAAATTCTCCTGAAAACAGTTATGGTGGTTTTGAAAAAAGACGGTGCTTACTAACAGAAACAATTCATAGTAGGATAGCTAGGATTAGAGAATTTACTTTCCGTATCAATCAATAAATTTATTGCAAGTCTTCAGTTTAATTTATAGCGGATTAAATTTAGATATTTTCTACCTTACTGAGTAATTAGCTACCTGTTTGAGGGTGCTCTATAAAAATCGGATATATCCGAAAAATCATGGTGGCTCAAAATGAAAGAATTAAGCTGAATTAAGAATTATAAGAATGGTAGAAAAGTACAAATTCATAAGTAATTCGTTCTCAATGATACTCAATAGGTTAGCACAAAGTGTTACAGCCTTTGTATTAACTGCTTCGATTGCTCGTACTCTAGGAGCTGAAGCTTTAGGGCAGTATCTACTAGCATATAGCTACTATTTCATCTTTGTGGGCATTGCTTCACAAGGTCTAAAAACATTGTTTACTAGAGAACTAGCTCGTGAGCCACAAAAAACACCAGTCTATTTAATTAGTGGTACTTGCCTACAGTTAATATTTAGTTTTTTCAGTTATGCGGCATTGGTGATTGTAGTATTTTTACTTCCCTATAGTTCCAAAACCTCGACTGTTTGTTACATAATGGGCTTAACGATCATTCCCTTTGCCCTTTCTAATATCACAGAGGCGATTTTTCAAGCTAAAGAAAAGATGCATCTGATTGCGATCGCTACAGTGCCAGTCTATATTTTACGCCTAATAATCATGATTTGGGCGATGCAGCTAAAATATGGAATTGAGTATTTGGGGGCAATCCTACTTTTTTCAGAAACATTAATTTTGGTAATTGAATGGATTTTTATAGCCCGGTTAGTAAGAATACAATGGCAAATTGATAGGGATTTTGTCTTTAACACAATCAAAAGTGCGCGTACGTTTTTTGCTATTGAAGCAATAGCTGTAGTTAGTGGCAGAATACAAATATTGATCCTTTCATTGTTAGGAAATGAGTTTTTAGTAGGTTTATTTGGCGGAATAACACAATTATTACAACCCTTTATGATTATTGCTAACAGTATAAGTTTAGCAATATTTCCCAGACTTTCAAAGGCAGTAGAGCAAGGACGGGAGAAGCAGAGGCAGATAGCTGAAAATATTATAGAAATCCTATTAATCATTGCATTACCCTTATATCTTGGAATCTTATTGTTTGGCAAAGATTTACTAGTTTTTCTCTATAATGCTAGCTTTGCTGAAGCAAATATAGCCCTTGTTATAAGTGCTGCATCACTCGTTTTTTTGCCGTTTACACGCTCACTGAGTTATTTACTTGTAGCCAATGGTTTCGAGATAGTGAACCTACGTGAAGTAGTTATTACCACTACATTAGGGAGCTTAGGAGGTATTGTATTAGTTTCGCACTATCAGTTACTAGGTGCAGCTTTAATGGCATTATTAATGACTATATCTGGTTTTAGCCAGTATGTTTATTTCACCTATAATCGCCTATTTCCATTAAATTTATGGAGAATTATCCGCCGACCATTAATAATAACTATTGTAATGTTACCTGTATTAATATTATTACAAAAACTTAGCTTAGACTTTATATTAACTCTAATTATTGCAACTTGTGCCTATGGTTTATTTGTGATTTATTTAGGTATTCGTGCCTTTGGAGGGTTTCGTTTTTTATGGTTCAAATTGTTAAGTAAGATAGCAGTAAGCCGTTTAAGATAAATTCTTATCATTAACTCATCAAAAATGGGAAAATAAATAATTTAAGGTGAGGGTATAATTTAAATTATGATTAAAGTTGCTTTATTGCATTTTAGCTTTGAAGATTACACAATTGAATTAGCAAACAGCCTGGTTAAACATGTTGATTTAACGCTAATTCACCCAGAAAAACTCTCAAATGCCTGTAGCAATGTTCTTGATTCCAGTATCCGCGTAATTAGCTTTAAAAAACCACGGATTCGCGACCCACGCAATCTATTGTCTATGTCCGCTATGATGCGTATTATCAAAGACATACAGCCAGATGTCTTACATGTGCAAGAAACTAACGATCCTTGGTATGATTGGACTTTGTTAATCAACAAAATGCCGCCATTGGTGACAACTATCCACGATATATTCCGTCACCCAGGAGATAGCATGAGTGTATTCGGTTCAGAGTATACCAGGCGTATTGCCTTCTATCGTTCCCAACAATTGATTGTCCATACTCATCAACTAAAAAAGATTCTAACTGAACAATTTCGTATACCTCAAGAGCGAGTCAATGTTTTACCACATGGGGAACTTGGTAGTTTGTATCAACGTCGGGGTAAACAGAATAGTCAGACTCGTGAGCCAAATACACTACTATTTTTTGGTCGCATCTGGCCCTACAAAGGATTGAAATATTTACTTCAGGCTATGCCTTTAATTGCTGAACGGATACCTGAAGTCAAGCTGATTATCGCTGGACGGGGAGAAAACATAAAACAATATTTCCCTAATGGTTATGATGAGAAACGCTACGAAATTATCAATGACTTTATCCCCCTTGAAGAAGTAAGTAATCTATTTCAACGCAGTACGGTAACAGTTCTACCATATATAGAAGCCTCTCAAAGTGGTGTAGCAGCCTTATCTTATGGGATGGGAACACTGGTTGTAGCCTCTGAAGTAGGAGGATTAAGTGAGATAATTCAGCATAAAAAAGATGGGTTGTTAGTTCCACCTTGTGATGTCCAATCTTTAGCTGATGCCATTATTTATTTGTTAAGCGATCGCGATTTGCAACAAAGTATGCGAACTGCGGCATTAGCTCGTTGTCAGGAAGATTTAAATTGGTCAAATATTGCTGCTCAAACATCTCAAGTTTATTATAAAGAACTGAATATGCAAAATAAATATTAGTTCAACTATTATGAGGAAAATACTAATTTTTGCTGAACAGGGATTCACAATTGCGAGCTTACTGATGTATTCAGGAGCAGTCATTGTTCTTTTACTGTCAGGAGGCGCAGGACAGAGCGATTTAGTAGAATATGATAGCTCTGTGATCCGGGTTATTTTTTCTTTAATCTACGCAGTTACAGTAGCACTACTAGTTTTGCGTTGGAAGAAAACTCTTTATTTACTTAGTAAAGACTTTTTGCTTTATTTTTTAATTTTATTGGCAGCTATTTCCATTATTTGGTCTTTTGAACCATCAACAACATTAAAAAATAGTTTTGCTCTCATTAATTCCAGTTTATTTGGACTATATTTTGCTTCGCGATATAGCTTAAAACAGCAGTTACATTTACTGGCTTGGAACTTTGCAATTATTATAATACTTAGTTGCGTTTTTGCTATAGCCTTGCCTAAATACGGGATACAGAGCGATTTGGGTGGCGCAAAGTGGCGTGGAGTATTCACGCACAAAAACGGTCTGGGAGCAAGAATGGTAACGAGTAGTATGACTTTTTTTATCCTTAGTTATCAAAATCAAAAACGTAGTTGGCTTTTTAGGGGTGGGTTTTGTTTGTCAGTACTACTTTTACTCCTTGCGTCTTCAGGTTCATCTCTAATTAATCTATTAATTCTCATATTGGCATTTTTTGCTTTTCAAATTTGGCGCTGGCCATACCAGTTCATGGTACCAACCTTAATAATCATAGCTACTATCAGCCAAAGTTTATATTTTTGGTTGTCTAACAATGCTGATATCCTGTTCAGTGCAATTGGCAAAGATGCGACACTGACCGGTCGAACAGAGTTGTGGCCATTAGTAATTGATAAGATTTGGAAACATCCTTGGCTTGGGTATGGTTATGGTGGATTCTGGCAAGGATGGAATGGCGAATCTGCCGATATTTGGCTTGCAGCTGCATGGACGCCAAACCACCCCCACAATGGCTATCTGGCTCTTTGCCTAGATTTGGGTCTTTTAGGGTTAGCAGTATTCTTTTTAGGATTTTGGCGCAGTTATCTGCAAGGATTTGCTTGGGTGCGTAGTAATAAAACAGCATTCGATATTTGGCCACTTATACACATGACATTTATAGTCTTATCTAGTCTTACTGAGTCTAACTTGATGGAATCAAATAGTTTGACTTGGATACTTTATGTGGCAGTATGTCTCTCAGTCAGAATGTAAAGATGAAGTAAAAACCAGATGATTAATCAATAGAACTGTAACCAGCTAGCAACTGCAACAGTGATAGCTATTATGATGTAGATATGCATATTTATTGTTCAACCCAGTTTCGCCAAAGATGACTATAGGTTACATAAATAAGGTATATTTTAGAGTTGAAAAGTGAGTGTTTTACTAAAGTAACGTTTCACATTTCCCTGCCTATCACCCACAAATTATGGGTTTTGACCATTTTACTGAGTGAGTGAATAATTACTTACGAAACTAATTAAAAATTGAAATTATTATGGCATCACCGAAGAAAGTACTAATTATCGTTGAAAATCTTCCAGTTCCCTTTGATAGACGGGTATGGATGGAAGCAACTACTTTGCAAAAAGCCGGGTATGAAGTTAGCGTAATTTCACCTACAGGTAATGGCTTTGATAAAGATTACGAAATTATTGAGCAGATTCATATTTACCGTCATCCTCTACCACCGGAAGAAAGTTCTGTCATTGGCTATCTCCGAGAGTACAGTTGGGCGATTAACTGGCAATTCCGTCTAGCTCAAAGGGTATGGCGAGAGCGTGGTTTTGATGTCATACATATTTGTAATCCGCCCGATTTACTTTTCTTGGTAGCAGCATGGTTTAAATTATTTCATGGTACATCTATCATCTTCGATCATCATGACCTCAGTCCGGAAATGTATGAAGCTAAGTATCGGCGGCGCGATATTTTTTATCATGGATTACGCTGGGCTGAACGCTTGACCTATGCCACAGCAGATATGGTAATTTCAACGAACGAGTCACACCGAGAGGTGGCTCTTAAGCGTGGGCATAAGAAACCAGAGAAAGTATTTGTAGTTCGTAGTGCGCCGGATCTTTCGCGCTTTCGCCGAATGCCTCCAAACCCCAATTACCGTAGAGGTAGAAACTACTTGATAGGTTACATGGGTGTCATGGGAGAACCAGAGGGTATTGATTATCTCCTAAGAATGGTATATTACATCGTCCACAAAAAAAATCGCTCTGATATTCACTTTATGCTAATTGGTAGTGGACCTATGGCAGAAAAGCTCAAGGACTTATCTAAAGAGTTAGAAGTGAATGAGTTTGTAGAATTTACAGGGTTTAAGCAAGGTGAAGAACTTTTAGAGCGGCTTTCCAGCTGCGACGTGTGTGTAGAACCTTCTCCAACATCTGCTTATAACGAAAATTGCACCATGAATAAAATACTTGAATACATGGCAATGGGAAAAGCAATTGTCCAGTTTGATTTGCGAGAGGGAAGACGCTCTGCACAAGAAGCATCTCTTTATGCAAAGCCTAACGATGAGGTGGAATTTGCCGAGAAAATTTTGGAACTTCTAGATTCTCCTGAACACAGAGACAAGATCGGAGCCGAGGGGCGACGCAGAATGGAGGAGATTCTTGAATGGCAATATCAAGCTCCAAAACTGTTAGATGCTTACGATAAAGTTTGGCAAAGTAGGTAGCTACTTTGCCAAACTTTCAGAATTACTATATTAAGTAAGTGGGTTGAGTAATAAGTAGATGTTTATGGTCAAAAATTACAAATTGACTAAAGGTCAAGTTTTGTACTTGAACTTGAAATTTTGGCTTTGCCTAAGATGGTTGATCGGACAAGGAATATAGCCGTATAATATCCGAGGAAAAAATCAAGCCTTTGATAATCCAGAAATAAATTTGAATTATTAATGGTTGATAGCTAATGAAAAAAACTTTTAATTGAACGTCCTGTTACTAAAGGGTTGATTATGGAATGGCAGTTATAGTTAGGACGTACTTAACTCACCTCAAATCCCAAAATTAACAAAGTTGCAATAAAGGTATACTAGCCACCGTTACACATTTGTAAGAAATAGGAACTAAATTTTAACTTAAATACTCTATACTGCAATACAGTTCAGTTAAGTACTTCCTTTGTTTTCTTTGCTTCTTTGGCGGTTCGTTAAAAAAATGATCATGATTTTGATAAACAGTTAAGCTTTAACTGAACTCTATTGGTATATACTATATTTTATATTGTAAAATTATACATAATCAGTATTGTCAATTGCACTGGTTTGTGACTGTTATAAGTCAATTTTTAGTTTCTTGCTTAAGACCTGTACTTGGGAAGATTTATGTCAGAAAAATCTATGGAATCTAGAGAATCTATTGATTTAGACCTTAATCGTTACTTGTTAATATTGAAACGATGGTGGCTACCGGCTTTCAGTGTATTTGTGGCGACAGTTATTCTGAGTGCCATATCTACACAATTTCTGAAGCCAGATTATGAAGCGGAAGGAAAACTTTTATTTAGGGTTCCCAGTTTTAAAGTCGCAGGCAATAATCTTTACCCTGATACCTCTGAAGGAGGAGACGCAGGAGATTTGAAACCATTGGTAGCAACTCAAAATCCCATAAGCAGTCAGATAGAAGTTATTTCTTCCCCAGCTTTATTACAACGGACAATAGACAAACTACAACTTAAAGACAACGATGGTGAACCTCTCGAGGTAAAAAAACTACTAAAACTCCTGAACTTAAAAGTTATTGGTGGGACAGATGTATTGCGTATTTCTTATAAAAGTCACAATCCTGAAGAAGCAGCGGCAGTAGTCAACACAATTATGAGGTTTTACTTAGAAAATGATATTCTGACAAATCGCTCTGAGGCAGGAGCAGCTCGTCAGTTTATGGCCAAGCAACTTCCTACAACTCAAGCTGCTGTTAATAATGCAGAAGTAGCGCTACGTATATTTAAACAAAAGCATCAGATTGCAGATTTATCAGAGGAGACAAGGTCAGCTGTTGCGACTATTGGAAATCTAGACAATGAGATGAATACTGTCAAGGCTCAACTGGATGAGGTAAATGCCCAAACCAATGAACTGCGTCAGAAAGTAGAGCTAAATTCTCAGGAAGCGATCGCTGTGAGTGCCCTCAGTCAGTCACCAGCAGTACAGGGAATTCTTACACAACTCCAAGAGACCGATCGGCAGTTAGCGGTTGAGCGCAGCCGTTTTCTAGATGACAACCCTATAATTATTAACTTAGAAGCAAAAAAGGCTAATTTAAAATCTCTCCTGCAACAGCAAGTTGGTCAGACTGTTGGCAATCAAACACAAGTTCCCCAGAACCTATTGCAGATTGGAGAACTCAGACAAAGCCTGATACAAAACTTTCTGCAATCAGAAATACAACGTTTTGGGTTAACTCAAAGACTCTCCTCTCTATATAATTCTCGCGTCAGCTACGAACAGCGAGTGAAACTCATACCCCAACTGGCACAAAACCAGCGGGAGTTAGAACGGAAAGTTGAAGTTGCAGAATCGACCTATCAAACTCTCTTGAAAAAGGTTCAAGAATTACAGTTAGTTGAAAATACAAATGCCCCAAGTTCTCGAATTATTGCTCAGGCTTTAGTGCCCAAAGATCCTACATTAACTAAAACAATAATTGTTTTGGTGCTAGGAGTCATGTTCGGTTTATTTTTTGCCACCACAACTGTACTCTTTCTCGCTATGAGAGATAGATCTCTAAAAACACTTAAAGAAATTAGAGATGTATTTCGATATACTTTGCTAGGAATTGTTCCTTTATCTGTTAAAAAGCTTCGTTCCCGTTATTCAAATGCAGAATCAATATCTCAAACAATTGCCGTTAGGGATACTCCCCACTCTTTAACGAGTGAAATGTACCGGATGATTCAAGCAAATCTGAAATTCTTAAGTTCAGATAATGTGCTCAAAACCATTGTAATAACTAGTGCAGTTCCTAAAGAAGGCAAGTCTACAGTTTCAGCTAATTTGGCAGCAGCGATCGCTCAACTAGGACGTCAAGTTTTACTAATAGATGCAGATATGCGAGTTCCTTCTCAGCATCATCTCTGGGAACTAACCAATGAAGTTGGTTTAAGTGAGGTTCTTGTAGGTCAGGCTGAATTTGACATTGCCGTATCTAAGGTAATGGACAACCTTGATGTTTTAACTGCTGGGGTTAGACCTCCCAACCCACTTGCTTTGCTTGACTCAAAACGGATGGCATCACTCATTGAGAGTTTCTCATCTCATTACAACTATGACTTTGTAATTATTGATGCCCCTCCACTGCTTTTGGCAGCCGATGCTTTGACTTTAAGCCAAATGACTGATGGTATTTTGTTAGTAGCGCGACCTGGAGTAATTGATTCCAACAGTGCTAATGCTGCTCAAGAGATATTAGAGAGATCCAATTACAACGTTCTAGGTTTAGTAGTTAATGGAGTCATTGATAAAAATGAATCTAGTAGTTATCGATATCATTCTCACGAGTATTTTAAACCAAGAGAGTTGACAAAAGAGCTTAAGGGATTGGCGAAGAAATAAAGCTTCCAAAAAATAAATCATTTTAGGAGTTACATCAAGTCCGGATAAATATTTATTAATAAAGACTGACGCTAAGACGCAAGAAGTTTTAAATAATAATCAATTAACCGGACTTAGAATTATATAGTGATCCTAGATAAGATAAGGTATATGCTTTACCAGTATAGGAAAAGCTATATTAGGAGCTATAGATAATTTTCAGGATTGGTAGTCCGATTTCTTCAGGTGTTGCCACTCCAATTTAATTGGGTTTATTAGGATTTTTCCTTGCCTCGAAAGTAACTCCATGCACAAAATCTAATTCATCTAAATACTTCAGGTCTATTTCTCCAGTAGCCACACATAATTCCCGCATCTGTATTCTGCTTGTTTCTGCGGTCGAGCTATAGGATCTTGTTTTACCTTGTGGCTCTTCCTCGCCCGTTTCCAATTGGGTTGTAGACAAACAAATATGTATGTATAAATAAGAACTTTACCATACAACCCAATGGCGTACTTTTAACTACTACCGCATTTCGTATGCTCCTCTATCGGGAGACACACGAAGTTTGCCTTGAATATCTTCTGGCACATCCTTCCACTTTAAACCACTATTAATTGCCGGACTTGTTGATTTCAATCTAAAGTCACGAGCTGAGGCATTAACAAACTGTGGATCTGCAATCATATCGTTAGATCCTGTAATCTTGATCGTCGAATTATTGGGATAAACATTGTAGTTATAATTGACGTTGACATTTTTCATATTGCTATTTGCAGCATTACCAGGGGAAGGATACATGATGTTGTTGAAAATTTTGACATTAGATGAATAACCCGCATAAATTTCGCCCTTTCCCTTTTTTTTAACATCTGGACTTTGCTGATTAAAATATGCCGTATTGTTGATAATATCGACATTCTGACTATCATGGGAATGAATACCTGAACCGCCATTCTTGTAGGTGAGATTGTTAGCAATTAAAACCCGTCCTCTATATCCTTTTGAAACATCAACAATAATGCCATTACCATCTGTGATCTTTCCGGCTTCAATCCAAGGAACGTACATTCGATTGTTGTAGCTCCTGTTATTGGTCACAAATATCTTGTATCCCTGGTTGTTGTCAGAGCTCCAATTATTAAGCATGGAAATGCCACTGCAACCATAAAGTGTGTACCAAGAGTTATTGAAAACAGTGTTATTATCCACTTTCACATAATCAGTTTGGATTGCTGAGATACCTGCTCCTCCACAATCATGCACTTTGTTGTTGAGAATATTTATGTGATGAGAACGACCTTTGTTTCCTCCTGCAATGCTTATGCAACTTCCGTTAGTAAGCGGATTTGATCTGTTATATTTCTGACTTAACGCATAAGAAAGGGTGATATTAGCATTGTTCCCTATGACCTCCAGCCCGTTAATCTCGATATATGAAGCTCCATTTGAAATCGAGATACCACTCCATGTATTATGCTGAATTTTTGGAAAATGCCCAGGATATGCTTTATATTTAATCCATGCATTTGCAGTTCCAGAACGTTTAATACCTAGTACAGCCCCATCTTTGGGCCCATTCTTGTATTGCCCGTTCATAATAAGTACCGTGTCGCCAGGATTAGTAAGGTTTGCTGCCCTTTGAAGTGTCCTAAAAGCGGATGAGGTAGAGAGTCCGCTATTTCTGTCGTTTCCGTTACCACTAACATAGTATGTTGTCGCAGTTGAAATACGACTGATCAGCTTGCGGTTAGGTAGTGGTATTTCCTGAACAGTGGATGGCTGAGGAACATCTTTAAATAAAGACTCTGTTATTCTCTGTCCTTGAACCAGACCTGTTAATGCCCAGGGAAGTACAAGAGATGCGCTCAAACTGAGAAAACCGAAACCATGAATCATCATAGGGAAAAATAGGGTATGTTGCAAAAACTCAGTCGTTAACGGTCAGTAACTCTAGCCTTAGTTAATAACCCAGTATTGGATATGGTCGTATCACTGCCACTGGTAAGTTTATACACGGTTTTATAGGTTTAAACCTGCGCATTTTCGCCTAAATATGGCTGAACCACCTTTTGAGCTTGTGTTCCAAAAAATCGCAAACATCTGATAGAATCACTGAATAAAAAATATCAGTATCCAGAGTTACCCTATTCATGAACACCAAGCAACCGTACAAATGGCGTCATTTCCAATTCGACATCATTCTACTGTGTATACGCGGTATCTGTGGTTAAAATAGTATATCTGTCATCAATTAGTTAATTTACTTAAATAATTCTTATGATAATAAGAATCACTAGATGACTAAAAATCAGTTATAGAGTAGTAGTTGTGGAATCTGGTTTCTAAAATATTCTCATTATCATAAGAAATCCGAGTACCTACAATAAAGATTTCAAAAGCCTATCAATGCAGATTATGAAGTTAGAGTAAGAGTTTTAAAGTTTCCAGTATTTCTCTATGAGTAATATTACTTAAAATTACTATAATGACGGATATATATAAGTAGTCAGATAGCTTAGAATATTGGCAAATTAGAAGAGAGCGACTGTCAGAGTATTTATAGCAGACTTGTCCTAACACTATGAAGCTGCTATAAGCTGCTATAAAACACAATTTGCAAAAAGCGATGCCTTTTGGAGCGTTTGCTATGTGTAACTTGCTTTTGATTAAAGTATAGTGCAATTTTAGGGACGAAGAGGGTTGGCCAACGCCCCCAATTTGCATCTATCTCTTAAACTAGAGTCCGAATAAGTTCAAAAGATTAAAGATAACACCTAGAGGCCCAGTTATAGTGTTGACGGTATCGCCAGTCTTAGCTGAACCAGATCGGTTGACTACTACAACGTCATTATTGCGGAGTATGGGATTAGTTTGCTCATTAATCCCAGCGGAGAAATCCACTTTTACTATACGTTTAGTGACAGAACCATTAGGGTTGAGGCGAATCAAATCAACAGCCTTACTACTAGCTCTGGCATCATTAAATCCGCCAGCAGCGAGTATAGCTTGATTTAAAGAGCTATTTGGCTGAACGTCTGTTAGACCTGGTTTTTTAACTTCGCCTACCACACCAACCTGAATCCGTGTAGGAGATAAAGTAGTGGTAGCTAATTGAGTCGCTTCTGCGGGATTAATTTCAGTTGCCGTCGGAATAACAATCGTATCTCCGTCTTGCACAATGATGTCTTGATTGGCATCACCGCTCTGTAAAAGTTGCCAAAGATTAATATCTATAGATTGTTCTGAGCCAGTTCTTGTAGGTCGGCGTAGCTTAAGATTACGCACATCAGCTTGTGCTGTAATTCCGCCAGCTAATTGAATTACCCGTGTCACATTTGGTAAACCAGTGGGACTGGCAGTGCCACTGTTAGGGGTTGCGCCCACTTGGCTATCTGTATTACCTGGGGTGACAAGATACGAACCAGGACGGTTAACTTCACCAATAATTGTTACTGTGCGGGGTGTGGTTTGACTGGCGGCAAAGTTGGATGCAAATATATTGCGAGATTCTGCGACGTTGAAGTTGGTTGCTGTTGGCACAACTATAGTGTCTCCATCCCGCAAGGTAATATCCTGCGATAACTTGCCTGTTTGAATGAGTTCTTTCAAATTGAGGGTGACAGCTTGCTCTGAAGAACGTCCTATTCTACGCCGTAATTGAACTTGAGTCACATCCGCAGCTAAAGTCACTCCCTGTGCTGTTGTTAATGCGGCTAATACAGTGGGGTATTGTACGCCTGGATTGTTCCCGGCGCCTCCGCTCAAGCTTAGAGTGTAAGCTCCAGGACGTGTCACCTCTCCAGCAACGAAAATATTTATGGGACGAGGCGATAATAGATTGACTGAGATCAAGGGACGTTTGAGGAAGCGAGCATATCTTCTAGCTATTTCGTCAGAAGCTTGTTCAGTTGTTAGCCCTAGTACTGACACACTGCCAATTAAAGGTAAGTTGATTGCTCCACCTGGGGGAATTTGGTATTCACCTGTATATTCAGGGACTTCAAATACATTTACACGGATGAGATCGCCGCCTCCTAATGAATAATTAGTATCTAATTGTGTTTGTGTAGTTGGTGGTAATGTTTGTCCCTGAGCTAGACTGGCAGATGACACAGCAACATTGACAGCAGTTAACAAAGCCATACCTACAGCTGGCTGAATTAGGAATTTAAACAAACTTTTGTTAAGCATATTTACCTGAGACTCTGAAACTACGATCAATAAAGTACTGTCTTAACATTTTTATTTTGACTATACCTAAGTATTCAAGTTACCCGACACTCTTATTTTCCTAGAAAAGTGTGATTTTCCGGAGGAAATTTGTTTATTGAACTTAAATTTTTAGTGAAGTTAGCTTAAAGTTAATGTTGCTTGAATAGAGTAATATCAAAAAATATAGGATTTACGCAAATAAACCCAGTTTCTACAAGAAACTCTCTGTTAGCCAACAATCAAGTAGTCACAAATAAATTTTTCTTGTCAGAGTTAATTTGATGACATTTAAAATTTTCAATGAGTAGTAAGGGACTACTAAAATTAGGAACAAGTTCATTAAATAAATACAAATAACCTTCCAAAGATGTCGGAATTTTATTTTTTGTAGGTTGCGTTGGACAAAGAAAACTCAAAAAGGCAGAATTTTGGGTTTTGTTCTTTAAGCCAGTCGACAATTTACTATTTGGCAACAAGACTAATTCAAGAAGTTGTTTTTTCTTTGGATTTGTTGAATAAAAAATTCTTCTAGGGAATGACGCGATAAGTTCATGGCGATAATTTTACCTTCCATAAGACGAAGACTGGCAAGAAAATCATAATAATCATCTTGTAGTGTACCGTGCCAGGAACCATCAGGCTCAAAGATGAGGGTGGGTATCCATTTTTTGAGAATTTCCCAGTCACCACCTTGACCTTTGACGTGATATGTGTTTTTTCCGCCTAAGAGTTCATTGAGGGAACCAGAGCAAATTAGTTCACCTTGAGCGAGGATGGCAATGCGATCGCAAATCTGTTCTACTTCACTCAGAATGTGGCTGTTAAAAAAAATCGTCTTACCAGCAGCTTTGAGCGCCAGGATAATTTCTCGCATTTGGTAGCGTCCCACCGGATCGAGACCAGACATTGGTTCATCCAGAAAAACTAAATCTGGCTCGTTAATTAGCGCCTGTGCCATACCAACACGCTGTAGCATTCCTTTAGAATAGCGACGCAGCAGCTTTTTACGGGCATCGGCTTGGGATAAACCCACTAATTCCAGTAATTGGGGAATGCGCTGGCGTTGGACACTTTGGGGAATTTGGAATAACCCAGCGGCTAACTGCAAAAATTCCCAGCCAGTGAGATAGTCATACAGATAGGGATTTTCTGGTAAATAGCCGATATGTTGCTTAACATTGCGATCGCCTATGGGTTTACCCAACAATAATCCTCTTCCAGAGGTGGGATGAATAATTCCCAGCAATAATTTTAAAAGGGTGGTTTTACCAGCACCGTTAGGCCCCAGCAACCCAAAGGTTTCGCCTTGGTAAACCGTTAAAGAACAGTTTTTGAGAGATACGACTTTTTGATTTAGCCAAAAACCAGTGCGATAGACTTTTCGCAACTCAGAAGTTAGAACTACTGGCGGAGTGTCTATCGTATTAAGGTGAGAATTAGGGTCATCTGCAACAGACTTCATCTCGGTTAAATCACTATTTATCAGCTTGGTATTAATTAAAAATTACCCGGTAGGCTGATAATAACCATCACCAAGCTGTGTGTCAATTATCCGAAATTGGGGACTGGGGAAGAAGCAAGGAAGCAGTGAGCAGTGAGCAGGGGAGGCAGGGGAGCAGAGGAGAAGAGAAGTTATAGTAAGTTTTCTCCCCTCTGCCTCTTTTCAATGCCCAATGCCCAATGCCCAATTTGACTCCTTTCATAGAACTCCCTTAGAACTGGGAATTAAGCCAGCACGTCGAGGGTCAATTTCCACCGCTAGCCGTGTTGCTCTTGCAAARGCTTTAAATGTYGCYTCWATRATGTGRTGGGAATTAATGCCATCCAGTTGYCGAATGTGSAGTGTCATTTGRCTATGGTTCACCAGTGCYACAAARAATTCKCGCACMAGTTGRGTGTCATAGGTTCCTACMCGCTGRGTAGGAATTTGCAAGCCGTAGCTGAGGTGAGGCCGTCCAGAAAAGTCTAGCGCTACYTGAACTAARGCTTCGTCTAGTGGTGCAAGAAAATTACCAAAGCGGACAATACCTTTTCTGTCGCCTAATGCTTGGTTAAAAGCTTGCCCTAAAGTAATGCCTACATCTTCGTTGGTGTGATGATCGTCAATTTCCCAGTCTCCCTTGGCTTGGACATCTATATCAATCAGTCCGTGGGAGGCAATTTGATGCAACATGTGATCCAAAAACGGAATACCTGTTGCTGCTGTGCAAGTTCCTCTACCATCCAGGTTGATGGTAACTTGCACATTAGTTTCACCAGTGGTGCGGTGAACAGTGGCAATCCGAGGGGTTTCAGTTAAGCGATCGTAGTTTGAATTAACTTGGCGATTGGTTGTTTGCATAGGGAGTGGAAAGAGTTAAAAGTTAGGAGTTATGAGTTATGAGTTAAAAATTTATAACTCTTAACTCCTCACTCCTAACTCCTAACTTTATCGCGTCACATTCCCATAATTTCATATCCTGCATCTACATAGAGAATTTGTCCGGTAATGCCGCTGGACAAATTACTACACAAGAAAGCCGCAGCGTTGCCTACTTCTAGCTGAGTGACGGTGCGTCGTAGGGGAGCTACTTCTTCTACATGATGAATCATATCCAAAATCCCACCCACTGCTGAAGATGCCAAAGTACGGATGGGGCCTGCGGAGATGGCATTGACGCGGATATTTTGTGGACCTAGTTCGGCAGCTAGGTAACGCACACTCATTTCTAACCCCGCCTTAGCAACTCCCATGACGTTGTAGTTGGGGATTGCTCTAACACCACCTAAATATGTCAGGGTGACGATGCTACCTCCCTCCGTCATCAAAGGTTTCGCTGCACCACTTAACTGCACTAGCGAGTAGGTACTGATTTCTAAAGCGGTGTTGAAGCCAGAACGAGAAGTTTGGCTAAAATCTCCACTCAAATCGTCTTTGCTGGCAAAGGCCAGACAATGAATGAGGATATCTAGCTTTCCCCACTGTTCGCGGATTGTCTCAAAAGTAGATTTAATTTGGTATTCATCTTGGACATTACAGGGAAGAAATAAGCTCGGGTTGAGGGGTTCTACCAATTCCGCAACTTTTTTCTCCATTTTGCCGCGTTCATCCGGCAGGTAGGTAATACCCAGGTTTGCTCCAGCTTTATGCAGCTGTTGAGCGATGCCCCAGGCGATCGAGCGGTTATTGGCAATACCTGTAACAAGGGCATTTTTTCCAGTCAGATTTAGCATAGAAATTGTTAATGCGATCGATCATTAGGAGCATACTAGAATCTGAGGCACGTTTTGTCTTTGTTTTATACAGGATTGACAAAAATGAATATTGATAAGGGTGTTTGCTGTGACAAAAATCTTGATTTTTTATAAAGATATTCTCAAGATATCTTTATTTGTTCTTCAAAAAACCTTTTGAATACAGCTATTGGAACTACTTATCAACAAGTTGTAGCTGAAAGGATCAACAATTATGTATCATTATAAACAAAGAGTTATGAAGAGATTAGTTTGAGTATAGGAAAGTACAGAAAGGTTGACGGTGCTTTATTCATTTTTCGGGTGTATTCTTAGGTAATCAGTTTTTGTTTTTCCGGCATTGGGTAGGGGAAGGGAGATGATCGTGACACAAGATAAAGCCCTAGCAAATGTTTTTCGTCAGATGGCGACCGGGGCGTTTCCGCCAGTTGTGGAAACGTTTGAACGCAATAAAACGATCTTTTTTCCTGGCGATCCTGCCGAACGAGTTTATTTTCTTTTGAAAGGTGCTGTTAAACTTTCCAGGGTGTACGAGGCAGGAGAGGAAATAACGGTAGCGTTGCTGCGGGAAAATAGTGTTTTTGGTGTATTGTCATTGTTGACAGGAAATAAGTCTGATCGGTTTTACCATGCGGTTGCGTTTACTCCTGTGGAATTACTGTCGGCACCAATTGAACAAGTGGAGCTAGCACTCAAGGAAAATCCAGAATTATCAATGTTAATGCTGCGAGGTCTGTCTTCGCGAATTTTACAAACAGAGATGATGATTGAAACTCTCGCTCACCGAGATATGGGTTCTAGGTTGGTGAGTTTTTTGTTAATTCTTTGTCGAGATTTTGGCGTTCCTTGTGCAGATGGGATCACTATTGATTTGAAATTATCTCATCAAGCGATCGCAGAGGCAATTGGTTCAACTCGTGTTACCGTTACTAGGCTATTGGGAGATTTGCGTGAGAAAAAGATGATTTCTATCCACAAAAAGAAGATTACTGTGCATAAACCTGTTACCTTAAGTAGACAGTTCACATAAAAACAATTGGAGAAAGGGGAATCGGCGCGTGTTGTATTTTGAAAAATGACACTAATAGCTAGAGGTAAATCTAAAATTGAATAATTTCAGCTATTGCCAATTTCCACTTCTCCACAGAGAATGCTTAAAAGTAGTAGGCTGTATCTGGAAGGATTTCGGTAGCTAAAGATGACCACCGGATACATCCTCATCGCAGCAATTTTGATTCTGGGAGGCGTAATTGCCACCGTTGGCGATCGCATCGGCACACGAGTTGGCAAAGCCCGCCTCTCACTTTTTAAGCTTCGTCCAAAAAACACTGCCGTACTAGTAACAATTTTTACTGGTGGTTTAATTTCAGCATCAACTTTAGGGATTTTATTCGCTGCCGATGAAGGCTTACGAAAAGGAGTCTTTGAGTTAGAAGATATTC
Source organism: Nostoc punctiforme NIES-2108 (assembly GCA_003326195.1). GTDB lineage: Bacteria > Cyanobacteriota > Cyanobacteriia > Cyanobacteriales > Nostocaceae > Nostoc > Nostoc punctiforme_A. The sequence continues at coordinate 234,432 of LXQE01000146.1, read as the reverse complement.
AAACAGACCTCAGACAGAAGCGAGAACAGCTAAAAACCGCAGAAACTCAGAAAAGTCAGGTAGAGGGTGAGCTAAACCAAGCAAGAATTGCCCAAGCAAAGGCACAACAAGACTTGCAGGCAATTAATCAATCCTTGCAGGCGGCAAATGCTAAACAGAGGCAAACACAAGCTCAGTTAAACCGCACAATTAGTCAACAAGCCCAAACCCAAACTCAACTCCAACGCACTCAAGGTCAGCTAGATCGAGTTGTAACTCAATATCAAAAAGCCATAGCTGAATTGCAAAGCGTTTACGACCAGAGAAAGGCACTACAGGCGGCAGTTGAACTACTGAAGACAGAACGTCAACGGCTTTATGCGGAAGCTAAAAAAGCCATTGACGAAGCCAAAACAGCAATTGAAAAACGCGATCGCGAACTTGCCAACCGTCAAGAAGCCATAGAACAGCGCGATCAAAAAATTGCCCAATTGGATCAACTAATTCAAAAACGTAATGTAGAAGTTGCAGCACGAGAGCAAGTGATTGCCAAACGGGAATCGCGTCTCAAAGAATTGGAAGCACAACAGGAGGAACTAGAACAAGAAGTTGCCAGGCTGGAAAAATATTATCAGTCCTACCGCGACCTGCGTTTGGGTAAGCTGGCCTTAGTTCGTGGTCAAGTTTTGTCCGCTGCTGTAATTCGTGTTACTCAACCTGCTGCGGCTCATCAGGCAGTGATACAACTTTTACAAGAAGCCAATCGCAACGCCAACCTCGAATTAAGCGAGCCTGGTGCAAATCCGGCAAATGTAGAGCTACTGCGCGTAACCCAGGATAGGGTCGATCAATTAAGCAAGCAGATTGAGGATGGTAAAGAATACGTCGTGCGAATTTTCTCTGCTGGTAATTACGTCAGGGGAGAAAAGCAGATAGAATTTTTCGCGGATACAGCCCAGAATCAACTGGTTTTTTCGGGAGGCGCGGTGCTAGCCACAACTACTGCTGATTCCAAAACTATGACATCTTATCAGTTACAGCAGCGGTTAGAAATACTAATTTCTGCTTCCCAATTTCGTGCCCGTAATGCCGGAATTGTCGAAAATGTACAAGTAGAGGGGACTTTTCTGCGCTTTGTCAGCCAACTAAGACAGTATAATCAACCCTTGGAGATCAAAGCGATCGCAGCAGAGGATACTTATACAGCCGGGCCATTGAGAGTAAAATTGGTGGCAATAGTTAACGGAAAAATTATTTTTAGTACTTAAAAAATTATTTGCACACTGTTATTAGTAAGATTTAAACATATTGAACAGCAGTCAAAATAGTTGCTGTAGCTGCATTTTTTATTTAGCAGACACTACGTGTAGCAAGATTCCTGTAAGGGCACATTTCTAATTTTTAATTTTTAATTTATTATGAATTTCCGTGAATTTTCACCAACGCAACCAGTCATCTTGGGGTTTGATCCAGGTCGAGATAAGTGTGGTTTAGCGGTGATGGGACTGGATCGGCAACTGTATTATCATCAGGTGGTGTTAGCAAAAGAGGCGATCGCTACTATTGAAACACTGCGTCAAAGGTTTCCGATCTCTTTGATGGTCATGGGCGACCAAACTACAGCCAAACAGTGGAGACAGAAATTATATCAAGAATTGACAGAACCGCTGAGTATTATCTTAGTGGATGAGCGCTACACAACCTTAGAAGCACGCGATCGCTATTGGCAAATGTTCCCGCCCAAAGGGCTAATCAAGCTATTGCCACAGGGTCTACGACAGCCACCAAGACCTATAGATGACATTGTTGCCATCCTCTTAATCGAAAGATACTTAAATCGCCTCACGGAATCAACACTAAGCAGTCAGGAGTGAGGAATTAGATCGTTAACTCCTAACTCCTAACTCCTAACTTTTAACTTTTAAAGTTCCGCCCGAATCGTAAAAGCATAGTCTCCTCCAGGCTCTAGCTGATAATCTTGTTGCTCCAAAAATCGACCGAGGGGTTCTTTGATTAAGGCGCGGCCTTGGGAAGGCTTGACGGCAAGTTCTCCCCGGCGAAAATGCCACTGGAAATGCCACTCAAACTCACCCGCATTCACTTCGCCTTCTAGGAAGCCGTGTTGCCAGGATTGGCGGGTAATTCTGACATGGGCAATGGTTTCTGGCAGACGTTTTGCACTCACAATGCTTTATGTCAAGTGTGGAATAACAGCCGATGATGTAGGCTATTTATTTTATTTACCAAACATATCTTAATTAGACAAACTGACAAAGTGGGTATTTGTAGTTGACTAGGTTGTGTTTATAAGCAAGATGACTTCAGCATCCTGAAATCGCGCATCACCTATAGCTTAAGCAAGCTAGGCGTAGCGTCTTATAGAGAAGCGTTAGCGAGTCTTACTTCGAGAGTCATAGTTCGTCATAGAGATTGGCAAATAAATCAAACGATAAATGCTAATTTTTCGTTGCTTTAAGCGATCGCATTTCAACTACTGGTACATTTCAGGAATCGTTCTCTAGCTTAAATACCCAAATTAGCTGTGTCTAACATTCTTATCATAATTGTGTCGCTGAAAGTCTTTGTTGCGAAGCCCACAGTATATTTATGCCGCAAGATAGCTGTTTTTTGAATCTATATGTACTTCAAATGTTGGGCAAAAGTAACTGAAGCATACAATAAATTAAAAACTACAGATAAAAAGGTTTCGTGAATTACGTATAGACGCTTGTACGATCGGGCTGTGCTACAAGAACAACTATGTCGAACAGCAACGCCTAGAAAACAGAGAGAATGTCTGGTGGAGTCTTCATAAGAAACTAAACGAGCGGCTTTTTATAAGTTAGTAGCACTAAGTGCATTTTCATAAATAACTTTATATATTTTGGTATTTTATTTTAGTTTTGCTGCCTAAATAATTTGTCAATAATGATTTAGATATAACTATTAGTTGTTACTATTTTTGTGATGTTCAATTCCCTAACTCAAGTAAGATGTGCGCTCACTCTTCAAATCGATATTATATTTATTAAAGGTAATTTTCAGTTTACGTAATGAGGTAAGTAATGGCAATTCAATTGAAAGTTCCAGATATTAAAGGTGATGAGTGCGCCAAGAAAATAACTAAATCTATTTTGACTATGGAATCTGATGCCAAAGTAGATGTAAATGTTGAGACTAAAACTGTAACTGTAGATGCTGCGGCTTCTGAAGAGTCAATTAAACAGATGGTTCAATCTGCTGGTTATACTATAGAGGGCTATTAATTAAATTTCTAAATTTTCTAAAAAATTTAGAGAAAATAATTCAGCCAGCACAATTAATTAATAATATTTACGTCCGATTTGCGGGCGTAAATATTAATAAGTTAGTCTACTCGATTGTAACTATTCCTCCTCTGACAGCATGGCAAAAGTATATAAATATTGGTAAGCATCAATAAAAATTAAATTCACTTCTCCTCAAGTCTAAGTACTAGGGAGGATTTATGATGAATAACTAACTGATAGATAATTGGGTCAGAAAGCTATAGCTAAAAGCATGGAAACCAAACAGCTAGGAAAAACTGGTATCTTTGTAAGTGCGATTGGTTTGGGTGGTATGCCCATGTCAATTTCTAATCGCCCTCCTGAATCACAATCAATCCAAGTTATTCATCGTGCCTTGGATTTGGGTATTACATTTATTGACACTGCCGATTCTTACTGCAAAGATGAGTCAGATAAGCACCACAATGAACAGCTAATTCACAAGGCACTTAGTAGTTACAAAGGCGATGTGAGCCAAGTGATTGTAGCAACTAAGGGCGGGTTGATGCGTCCCGATGGTAACTGGACAAGCAACGGCAACCCAGAACATTTGCGCCAAACAATTCGAATCAGTTTTGAGGCATTGGGTGGTGCGAAACCCATCGATGTATGGCAATATCATTCTCCCGATACTAATTACACTATTGAAGAATCCCTTGCACCAGTTAAAGAAGCAGTAGAGGCTGGTTTGATTCGGTTTGTAGGAGTTTCTAACTTTTCCGTTGAACAAATTAAGCGGGCGCGGGATGTGGTGGATATTGTCTCGGTGCAGAATCAATACAGCCCTTGGCAACGACAGCCAGAAAATGACGGTGTATTAAAGTATTGCGAACAGCAAGGATTGACTTTTTTACCTTGGAGTCCATTTGGTGGTAGGCGTCGCCATCAGGACTTGCAAGATATTTCTGCGATCGCTAAATTAGCTAAAGAAAAAGACGTGTCGGTGTATAATATCGTCTTAGCGTGGTTGCGTTCTAAGTCAGCTGCTATTTTGCCTATTCCTGGTGCTAGCAAGGTTTCCAGCATTGAAGACTCAACACGTGCTATCAACGTGAAACTATCTGAGGAAGAAGTGCAAAAAATTGATCGGGCAACTTAATTATTCGGCGTTGCTAATTCAATCTATGAATCTGGGTGTAAAGACGTTGCAATGTAACGTTTTTATAAAATTTTTGAAATCACGCAAAATTATTTTCATATCTGAATTTAGCAACGCCAATTATTCTACTGGCTAATGTAGATGTAGTAGAACTTGCCTATAAAAACACATGATATTAGAAACACACCGCTTGCTAATGCGTGATTTTGTAGAGACAGACTGGCAGGCGGTTTTTACCTATCAATCCGACCCTTTGTACTTGCTTTATAACTACTGGACACAACGCACACAAAAAGATGTTTGCGAGTTTATCCAGATGTTTATCGATCAGCAAAAAGAGCAACCTCGGACTAAGTTTCAGTTAGCTGTTGTCCTCAAAGAACAAAATCGGCTGATTGGCAATTGTGGTATCCGTGTAAATGACCCGGAAATGCGAGAAGCAAATATCGGCTATGAACTAAATACTCAATATTGGGGACAAGGTTATGCAACAGAAGCAGCACAGGAAATTTTAAAGTTCGGCTTTGAAGAACTGGAAATGCATCGGATCTGGTCTTGGTGCGTTACAGAGAATGTTGCTTCTGTAAAGGTATTAGAAAAAATTGGTATGCGTCGTGAGGGTCATCTGCGGGAAAAAGAGTTAATCAAAGGCAGATGGTACGACAACTTTCTTTACGCTATCCTTGACCACGAATGGAAAGCGAAGTAATACTGCTTCTATGAGCTACCTCAGAGACAATATCATAAATTCCTGAGAAATTGAGGGTAAGACAAGTTCAGAGGGTCACAGAAATGACCAATACTATCCTCAATTTCCAAACAGCTACCGGACACGAAGTATTAGCAGCAGCGGGTAAAAAATATTTACGTCCTGGTGGACGAATAGCCACCAAAAAATTATTTCAGTGGGCAAATTTCCAACCTGGAGAGACAGTTTTAGAGCTAGGTTCTAGCTTTGGATATAGTGCGATCGCTTTAGCAAAAAAGTACCATATCAAAGTAGTAGGCATTGAAAAAAATCCTGATAGTGTAGCTCGTGCGCGTAATAATATCTGCGCTGCTGGGTTAGAAAATCAAGTCGAAATAATTGAAGGTAATATTTTCAACCTAGAGGCAATTTCAGGAAAGTTTAATTATGTATTGGCAGAAGCCATTCTCACAATGCAATCCCCATTGGGAAAAGCGAAGATTTTAGCTGAAATTCATAATCGACTCAAACCGGGAGGTAAATTTCTCTCGCATGAATTGTTAGCCACTAACAAAGAAGAACAAATTCGGGTTGACTTAGCACGAGTAATTCGAGTTAATTCTACGCCACTATCAGAATCAAACTGGATTACGGCTTTTGCAACAGCAGGATTGCAAGTAGAGAAATGCCAAACTGACTCAATGAATTTATTGAATTTAGGGCGGATATTTCAAGATGAAGGTTTTTTCAACACAACTCGAATTTTGTGGAATATCTTAACGCAGAGAGATATCCGCAAGCGGGTTTTAGAAATTCACCAAGTTTTTCATAAATACCAACACGAATTACGCTACATCATTTTGTGTGCTGTTGCCCAGTAACATACAGCAAAATTCAGAATGGGCTACGGACTGCTGCGCTAACAGCAGTAAAACATGCTTTATATCTGGGTAACAGACTTAGCTTGTGTCTTCTTTACGATTCATCATCCCAAAATACTATGACCAATTCAATCACAACTACTCCATCTTTCATTACTCAACTACGAGAACAAATTGAATATCCCAGTGCGGGAGTTTTCAGCAAAGTACTGCTGAAAGATAACGCTTGTCAATACACTTTATTTTGCCTAGCAGCTAACACTGATATTTCTGAGCATACCTCTATTCGGAATGCCACCATCAATGTAATTGATGGCAGAGGTCTACTCACTTTATCTGGAGAAGATATTGTACTTGAACCTGGTGTTTTCGTTTTGATACCTGCTAACGCACCTCATGCCTTAAAAGCGGAAGAAAATCTGACATTTTTGCTCACACTTTCTGAGAAAGTCACAGATAAAAATTAGTTAATTATGGAGTCTAAAAAAATGCGATCGCTAATTTTAACTTTTGCTGAAAATTTAAATTTCTCTGAAACTCAGTTGGAAGAAATACTATCAAAACCTTTAACTGAAGTTCTCAACTCGCCTGGATTGCAACAAGAATTAAACAGCTTAGATACCAATTTACTTAAGGAAACTTTACCCACAGCAGGAGGAGTTTTAGCTAAGGAATTACCACCTTTTTATAACTGGCTAAAAAATGAGTTGGGAGTAAAACGGGTTCCTGATAGTCCCGATCACACAACAACGTGGGTAATTGGTTTCGTCCATAATCAAGAAAGTTTAACTCATTTAGTTGAGTTACACCGTCCAGTACCTCGTCTAGCTTTAGAAGCTTCTATTCCCCGCTTGATAGGTATGTTTGAAGGTGTCGAAGACGCGCAAGTTCGGCAGGAATGGCAAAAAGCGATCGCGGCTCTATGTCTAGTTTTAGTTGTTGCTGCACGCGAACAAGATAGAGCAGCCGTAGCAGTCTGAATTGCTCTCCCTCGCGTGTAGGGGCGCACAGATGTGCGCCCCGACTAATCTATATCTCCAGATGCGATCGCATCTAATTTCTCAACATCAAGGATCGTAATCGTCCCACCCCGGCGATAAGCAATTACTGGTTTGAGACTTTTAATTAATCGCACACATTCTTCGTAAGTAATGCCGCTACTTCGAGCCATCCGATAATAAGATAATTTGACTTTTAAACACTCACCTTGTGAAGTAGATTCAGTTCCAGATTCAGCAGCAAAATATTGAATTAATCTCGCAAGGCGAACAATAGCTCTTTCAGAAACTAATCCGTGGACTGTTTCATGTAATTGCTGAATCCGACTGTTAAAAACCATCAGCATTCGTAAGGCAATTTCAGGATTTTCGCCAATAGCTTTTAATAAAGCATCTCGCTCTACAGTCAGGATTTCACAATCAGATTCAGCAGTGACAGTTGCCGGAGAAATTCCATTTCCCAACAAAGCAGGAGCCGCAAAAATTTCCCCAGCAGCTAAGGCACGGAGAATTGTTTCTTTCCCCGTTGTTGCTGTTTTGGTAATTTGAATCGATCCACTGACAACAGCATAGAGTTTTGCTGGTAAGCGATCGCCTTCATGGAGAATAATCTCTCCTTGGCGATAGCGTTGCACCTGAGTGTAAGGTTGCAAACCGATCTTCTCTGCTGTTTCTAAACTTGCAAACACGATAATTTGCGAAAGTTGTTCCAGGGATGCCTGCATGATTAGCCTGATATTGCAAAGGCTGGACGATGATGAATCCAAGGATTAGCCGCTTCTAATTGTGCTGCTAGGCTGATGATTGTAGCTTCAGCAGCAGGTTTACCAATTAGCTGCACACTGATGGGTAAACCCTTACTATCAAAGCCTACAGGAATGGCGATCGCAGGTTGTCCAGTTGCATTCGCGGGCGGACAAGGGGCAACCCACTCAATAATATTTTGGAATGTATCTTCTGGACTCAGCGAAGCCCATTCCCCAACGCGGATAGGTGAATGTAGATAAACTGGCAATACCAGCACATCCACAGTATCGAAAAACGCCACAATCTGCCGTGCCACTATCTGCATTTGGGAAACTGCTTGCAGGTATTCTCCAACGGAACCTGTACGTGCAAATAGCCAGCGATTCAATGGTTGCAAGGCTTCAACAGGAAGTCCCGCCGCCGCTACTCCAGCTTGCCAAACGATTTGAAATGGTTCAACTAAACCACTAAAATCTGGGGATTTTTGTTCAACGTGGTGGCCGAGTTGTTCTAACAGCTGGACTGTTTGGCGGACACCTTGCTGACAGTTGGCGTCAGCTTCTCCCAAAGGAGAAATACTAGTGTCAAAGGCAATTCGCAAAGCACCGAGTTTTGTCTGAGTGGCGGCGAGAAATGATGGTTCGGGATCTGGCAACCAGTAAGGATCGCCTGTCATGTAACCAGATATGGCATCCAAAAGGGCAGCAGCATCAGCAACAGTGCGGGCGATCGGCCCGTTGACGGCAATTCCAGCGAGGCGTTCGCCTACGGGTGCTTTACTCACTCTGCCTCTAGATGGTTTAATTCCCACCAAACCACAACAAGCCGCAGGCCCCCGAATCGAACCACCGCCATCAGAACCTTGAGCGATCGCACACAATCCCGCTGCTACCGCCGCTGCTGCACCACCACTGGAACCGCCAGGAGTGTATTCTAAATTCCACGGATTTCTGGCTGGGGGAAAACCCGCAGGTTCACTGTAAGGGAATGAACCTAATTCGGAAGTGGTTGTTTTACCAAGAATAGTAAATCCAGCTTGCTTAATCTTTGTTACAACACCATCATCATAGTTAGGGATATTGTTCAGTAACGCCGGGTTTCCATAAGTACAGGTAACACCTGCTACAGCATTGAGGTCTTTAATGGAAATTGGTACGCCAAAAAATGGCGGTAGTTCTGAGGTAGTTGTTAATAATTCTGTTTTGGCTTTGGCATCTGCGATCGCTAATTCTGCCGTCACCGTAAAATAACTTCCTAATTGGGGATTTAATTGCCCAATTCGTTCTAAATATACTTCTACCAACTCTAGCGGTGATATTTCCCGGCGACGAATTAATTGCGCCAACTCTAATGCTGGGGTAAATGCTAAATCAACTTCATTCATAGGTTAGTGAATGGGTAATTTTGTCTTTCTCTGGGATTTTTAAACTGAAATTGTTACTTTAGCAGGATTTCTGGGAACTATACATTTTATAGCTCCTAAGATTTGTGACTCATTTAGGATGCTCAGATGCAATAGGTGTGGTTGTATTCTTACTCAAGCCATTTTAATTGTTCCGCATAAACTTTCGACAAATCCCCAAGGGGTATTTATGGCTAACCTAGAAATACTTGTTCGTGAATTGCCAATACTAATTCAGAATTTAAAACTGACTATTGGCGATTCTAATCAAATCATGGAACAAATTATCCTGATCAATAATGCTCAGGAACAGCTACGGAATATTAAAAAATTAATCGCTCAAGAATTGAGATTTGATCGGATCAATAATTCTGCGATCGCTACACTTCCTCGATTAATCACAGGAGCTACTTTATTTATACCTAGTCTAGGATTAGTAGATCCAGCGATCGCAGAAAAGTTTGGAAACTCAAAAACTAAAATTTCATTGACTGATTTACAATCAAAAATTGATGATTGGATTGAATGGGGTTATTTTTTGCAAGCAATAGCCGCTGATATTCTTAGTGATAGTCAGTTAGTAAATCAACTAAATTATGATATCAATAATTTAAGTATTTCCAAAGAATTTAAAATATCTAAAAATAGCTTAAAAATTGATTTACCATCGGGCAAAACTAATATTTTACGAGATCAAATTGAAAAAATTAAAGATTATCAAAAGCAACTATTACAGTTACAGCAAAAACTAAATTATATTTTTGATACTATTAAAAATAGTCGCAACTTATTAAATATTTTATTAGGTGTCTCAGCTTTTTATGGTAAATCTGGCTTTGCTTTAGAGTGGTTAGATGATGACCACGAATTAATTATATCGAGTGAAGGTAAATTTCAAGAATTGACAGATATTCTCAATGATTGTGATTATTTTCAAGAACAAATTGCTGTTTTAATTATTCAAGGTGATACTTTAAGTCTACAGGCAGAACAAGCCTTGAAAAAGATTGAACAGGAAAGTAGTAAAGAAGCAATTAGTAGCCAGGAACTAAAAATACTACCAAAGTTTTCAATACCAAAGATAGTATGTTCAGCTTTGATTATCGCTTCCAGTTTATTAATCTTAACTTTTGGTAGTTTGAAAATTAGAGAACAAAGTCTAAGTTTAACTCAAGAAGGAAGTGCGAACGCCAACTTTAAATCTGCTCAAAAACTTGGTATGGAGGCTGCTTCTTTGGTTCAAAAGCCACCGCATCCTCTAAAAGTCTGGCAACAAGCAGAAATCAAATGGTATCAGGCAATAATTTTGTTAGATAGCATTCCTGATAAAACATCAGTTTATGACCGGGCAAAGAAGAAATTAGCTTACTATCAAATTAACTATAAATCTATTAGTCAAAGAGTGCTAATTGAAAAGAAAGCTGTAGGAAACTTAGAATCAGCTCACAAGCTAGCAACAGAAGCTAATTTATTTGTTCAAAATTCACCTCATTCACAATTAAGTCGTCAGCAAGCACAAGATAAATGGCAACAAGCAATTAATTTATTAGAAGCTATTCCAGAGAGTACGTCTGTCTCTGTACAAGCTAAAGAGATGCTTTCTATTTATAAAACTAACTATGCGGCGACTAATCAGCAGCCCTAAATCATTGATGAAAATTAGATAAGATTACTATATAGCAGTTATTGAATAAATAAAGAGGTAAATCGTCCTTTTTCGACGCTTCACCTCTCAACAATAGATAATTACAACTAACAATTACACCTTAGAACGGTCAGTCAAAATCTCATAACCAGTCTCCGTTACCAAAACTGTATGTTCAAACTGAGCCGATAAAGAATTATCCATTGTGACTGCTGTCCAACGGTCAGATAATGTTCGAGTGTGTCTRGAACCYGCATTTAAAATTGGCTCAATTGCYAGCGTCATCCCCGCCCGGAGTTTAACATTTGGCATCTCRCGRGTACGATAGTTGAAWACTGAAGGTTCTTCATGCAAGTTACGACCGACACCGTGTCCAGTAAACTCCTCAACTATACTAAAGCCGTTAGCTTTCACATGGTCTTCAATTGCTCCAGCTAAGTCAAGCAGGTATACACCAGCCTTTACTTGCTCAATGCCTTTATATAAAGCTTCTTCTGCTACGCGAATTAATTTAGCAGCTTCTTCTGTCACTTCACCGACAGCAATTGAAATGCAAGAATCACCATGAAAGCCTTGGAAATAAGCGCCTGTATCTACTTTTAATACATCCCCGACGCGAATCACTTTCTTGGGACTAGGAATGCCATGTACTGCTTCATTATTAATGCTGGAGCAAATAGAACCGGGAAAACCGTGATATCCTTTAAAACTCGGTGTTGCACCCATTTCGCGGATGCGCTTTTCTGCATAAGCATCCAAATCAGCTGTTGTCATTCCCGGCTTTACTAGCTCGGAAATTTCTTTTAGGACAGTTGCGACAATTGCCGATGATTGCCGCATGATTTCAATTTCACGCGGCGATTTAATTTCAATTCCTCGGCGCTGTTTTTTCGCAGGTGCAGGTTGAGTCGCTTGAGAAAGTAAGTTACTGAAAATGTTCATGGGAAAGTAATAATTACTGGTTGCTCTGACGCTGAAGTATCAATGCTTTCTCTAGATTAATTGAGAAATAATATCTATAATTTAACACTATGGGAGTTAGTACAGTTTGGTCTAAAATTGTGATGAATTGAGGGTTGAAATTTAAACCCAGAGGGGCGCAAAGTTACGCAGAGAATTTAATCACCTTAACTAAATGTTGTATTTAGCTCAATTATTTTTAATTTTTGATGGCAATCTCTCCAGTCATACCTGCTTCTGTATGTCCCGGTATTGTACAACGTAAGCCATAAGTACCAGATTTTAGGGGCACAAATACCCATTCGGCTTCAGCACCGGGCTTGAGTTCTAGTTCGTGAATGGCTCCTTTGATTTCTACTTTGCCTGCTTCAACTTTTTGTGTCCAGATGCCATCGGCAAAATCTTTAGCGGTAAAATAGTGCTTCAGTTGGCTGGGATTATTTAGCCGTAATTGATAGCGTTTACCAACCTCAAATTCCAAATGATTTGGCTCAAACTTGAGTTCGTTAGCTGAATTACCCAAGCTAACTGTAATTTCTGTGGCTGGTTGCTTGAGCAAATCACCAGACAAATTTGCCGCCATTGCTGGAGTAGCAACGATGAAATTTAGTCCCAAAAGCAACGTAAATATCACGTAGTTACGTCGTAATATTTGTAGCCAAGTAGTCGCGGCAAAAGTAAAACATGTAATTACAATTTGGTATAAATGGTTGTAAATTTTCATCGGTAGTTCTCAAAAGGCAATGGTAATGAGTAGGAACAATTAATTAATAGATATTCTTCATTATCCATGCCCAGTGCCCCATTCCCAATGCCCATTTTTACCTGATACTTTTCTCTGCTAACACAGATGGCCCAGCAGTAACGACTACGATTTGATCTGGGTGGAGTAACTCACGAGCCGCTTGGTTAACTTGGGCAAGAGTGACTTTCTGGATTTTATCAGTGAAGGAGTGCAATTCTACTTTATCTAGTCCGTATACCTCATTCATCAGAATTCTATCTGTTAATTCCTCTGGGTTTGCCAGGGAAACGTTGTAGTTGCTGATGAGGGTGCGTTTAGCTGTCTCTACTTCCAGCGCCGTGACGCCTTGTTGATGGATTTGCTGTAGCATCTGGCGGGTACTAGCGATCGCTTTACTGCTATCTTCAGGACTAGTCTGCATCTCAATCAAAAATGTCCCTACATTCTTCCCAGCTTGAAATGAGCTATAAATCCCATAGCTCAAACCTTGGCGATCGCGCACTTCTGCACCCAGTCTACTAGATAAGGTATCACCTCCCAAAATCTGGTTCAATACTAAGGCTGCATGAAACCGAGGATCGTAACGGTTAATACCTGTGTAACCCATATAAGTTACAGCTTGGGCTTTATCTGGTAAAACTGGGTTGACACTGACAATTTTCTCCGGCATTGCCACCGGGGGATATTTTAATGTGGGTGCTTTTCCGCTAACTTCCCAGTCTCCAAACTTATTTTTAATCAGCGATCGCACTTTGTCTAGATCGAAATCTCCCACAAGCGCTAGCACTGTTGTATCTGGGCGATAATGTTTAGTTTTGAAATTAATCACATCCTGGCGCTGAATCTGCTGTAAACTCTCCTCTGTGGGGAAGGTATGTAAGGGATGTTTTTTCGGATAAATTGACTGAACGAATACTCTTCTGGCTACTTCTGATGGCTCATCTAATTCCTGTTGCAAATCAGTTAAAGTTTGTTGGCGATGCAGTTCTAACTCTTTGCTGGGAAAGCTACTATTTTTAACAACATCTGCTAATATCTCCAGGAGTATCGGCAAATCATCTGCTAAACTATCACCTTCGATATGCACACCTTCGCGGTAGGTTTGAAAGTCTAGACTTGCGCCTCGTTCTCCTAAGACTTTAGCAATAGTTGAAACATCTTTGCTCTTAGTACCATTTAGCAAATTATCTGCTACAAAAGCAGCTAATCCAGCTTTATTCTCTGGATCAAATTCTGTCCCAGCTTGAATATAACCGCTCAAGGTAACGGTGGGAGTACTCCGATCGGGTAACAGTAATAACCGCAATCCGTTAGTCAATTTAAATTCATCTGGTAAGACTTGGGGAATCGCATCTGTAACCAAATCCACAGGCGGTAAGTACTTCATCACCTCAGAAGGAAGCACAGGTGCGCCAGGAGAGAAATTTTCTGTAGTTTGGGCTGAGTCTGGTTTGGCAGCAACTTCTGTTATCCGCTTCTGGGTTGGTTCAAAAAAGCCTACTGTCCGCGCTTCTTTTGTCAAGTATTTGTTAATGACAGCAACAACATCCGTCGGCTTCACCAAACTAACAGCTGCCAAATAGCGATCCGTGTAGCGATAATCACCAACAGTTGTCTCATCAGTGCCCAATCGCATTGCTTGAGAGGTGATATCACGGTTACTCAAAATTACATCTGCTGCTAATTGAGTTTTGGCTCGTTCAACTTCCTCAGATGTCACACCTTTTTCTGCTACATTAGCGATCGCACTACTCAACATTGAGTCAATTTTTTTCAAATCTTGTTTAGCTCCAGCCGTTACCAACACTTCATACCAGCCAGATTCTCGCAAACTGGTGACGGATGCTGTAACTTCACTAGCTAAACCTGATTCCACCAATACCTGATAAAGTCTAGAATTCCGTCCCTCTGTCAAGATGTAATCCATCACATCCAGCGCCGGCACATCCGGTTGATTTGCATCCGGTAACGGATACACAACTTGTAATAGCCGCCCTGCTCCCGGTTCTTGCAATACGATGGGAGTGCTGTTAGCGGTAGCGGGGCGTTTAGCCCGTGTTGAGTGCTGAGTGTTGAGTGATGGAGATGAGGGAGAAATAACTCCTGCCTCCTGCCTGGGTAATTTGCCAAACACTTCTTTAATTGTTTCAAGAGTATTTGCAGTTTGAAAGTCTCCAACAATCACTAAGACGGCATTATCAGGACTGTAAAAATTGCGGTAATATTTTTCTACCTGTTCGACTTCAAATTTCTCGACATCAGCTTTAGTGCCACCTACAGGCAACCCATAAGCATGATTGGGAAACACCGCTTGCATGACGGCGCGGTTGAGGCGATATTCTGGACTATTTTCGTAACCCTGCAACTCCGAAATTACTACCCGCTTTTCACTGGCTAATTGCTCCGGCTCAATCTGGGAATTTCGCATTCTATCTGCTTCCAGCACCAACAGCGCCTTCAGCTTATTTCTTTCCACAGTACCGTAATATGCAGTTTGATCGTAGCTGGTGAAAGCATTAGAATCACTACCTAAAGCACTAAACAAACGTCCAAATTGAATTGGACGGTTTTTTGTACCTTTAAACATCATGTGTTCCAACTGGTGGGCAATGCCATTCACACCCGGTTCTTCGTTACGCGAGCCAACCTTGTACCACACTTGCACCGTCACTACTGGCGCAGTATGCACTTCCTTTGTCAGGACAGTTAGACCATTCTCCAGCACTGTCTTGCGGACATTTTCTGTCAGTGTTGAGGGCATTATTCTTTTTGCTAGCAAGGTTGACTGATATTTTTCTTTGTTAGTAGATATAACTGGATGTTGGCTATGAGCAGGTCGATCGCTCAACAAAAAAACAGCTACTAGCCATAAACTTAAAAGTAATAACGGCAGGGGATATTTATAAAATTTGGAATAAAATTTGGAAAATCCGTACATGTATTTAGCAAATTTATCTGTAAATTAAGTTACATAATTTTTTTTGTGAGTGACTACACTGTAATCTGGCAAAAAAATCTGTGACTTCAGTAACAATACAGAAAAACAATATATTAGCAACAAAGGTAATAAAAAAGCTAAATTATGAGATTTTTGCTAAAATCCGAATGAATTCCAGAGGCAAGCCATCAGTATCGGCGATGAAAGCTACTTCGTAAATGCGATCGCCTATTTGCTGTTGTGTCGGTTCTAAAAGCACCTTCAACGGTTCTAATCCTTCGGTTTGACTCTCGGCAGCTACTGAAACACGTTCTTGTAAACTTGTCAACCAGCTAGGTAAATCTGGTGTAATCTCAGTTAAATCGAACGAGAGATGATAATATCCCACATAATGTTCGTCAGCAAACGCATCTGGGGCTGGTTTTGGTTCGGGAATTTGGATTAGTTCAATTCTGCCGCCCAATCCTTCCATCCAGCAAGCTAAGGTGTAGCCTGTGGTAAAGCGTTCTGAGATTGTAAACCCTAAAAGTTCGTAGAAAGCGATCGCTCGATGAATCTTCGCAGTCCGAATAGAGGCGTGGTGCATATTAATCCTTAGTCTTTAGTCCTTAGTCATTTGTCCTTTGTTATTCACTAATGACAAATGACTAATGACAAATGACCATTACTCAAACAACCTGAAATAAGGGTAGCGTACAGGGACACCAGGCTCTTTTTCCAAGTCAAAATTAATCACTTCCCAACAGTCATCTTCTGAAGTATCGGGGCTAAACTCCACGGGTAAACCGTACAAACGCGCCGCAGTAGCTTCTGGTTGTCCAGAACGCCAAGGCGTGCTGCGTTCTAAGTAGCCACTCATCAATTCCTGATAGCGTCGAGCAATAATTACTCGTGTTGCTCGAAAACCTTGGGTATAGAGCTTGTCTAATGCTTCGTGAATTTCAAAGCGAATACCATCAGGATGAGTATGTTGTCTATACCATTCATTATTCCACCTCCGCCAATGACGCCCCGATTGCAAATGGATTAACTCTCCATTTTTAGGATTAGCTTCAAATGCGCCATGACGCGGACACAAATAGGTATCTGTGAGTGTCAACGCCGGAATAGTCTGGCGACAATGGGGACACTGTATTTCCGGCCCAAACATCGGGTACTGCAAACCTGGATTCATCATGAAGTGCGTACAAACATAATTTTGTCTTCACCAGCACTAGTGGGTTGGATTATACACTTCGGCTCAACCACTTTGGGTTACTTGCTCACTGCTGCATAGACACGGTGTTGCGGCAGGAACATTGTTCACTAGTGTTTTCCTCAGCGTAGAGGCTTGACGCTGTGATATCCTGGTTGTGCAACCAGCCTCAAAGGTTGGAGTTTCTCCAGTGTTCCTGGGTACCATATTCATATTCTATCGTGTCTACCGCTTCTTACTGGACATCTCCTGATTTTTCTCAAGCTGCCTTCATTGCGGACAATGCTGTTGTTATGGGTTCAGTAAATATAGCAACAGGAGTGAGCATTTGGTATGGAGCAGTGGTGAGAGGAGATGTAGAACGGATTGAAATTGGCGAATGCACAAATATTCAGGATGGTGCAATTTTACATGGTGATGCTGGTTTTCCAACAATCTTAGAAGATCATGTTACCGTAGGGCATCGCGCTGTCGTACATTCTGCTTACATTGAGCGTGGAAGTTTGATTGGCATTGGCGCAGTGATTTTAGATGGGGTACGAGTGGGCGCTGGTAGCATTATTGGTGCTGGCGCAGTGGTAACTAAAAATGTACCGCCTTTGTCCTTAGTTGTCGGTATTCCAGGTAAAGTATTACGGCAAGTAACAGATGTTGAAGCCGCAGAACTGATTGAACACGCTAAACGTTACCAAAAGTTAGCTTTAGTTCATGCTGGTAAGGGTAATGATATTGGTTTTAGCAAGGCTTAGAGAGTGGGGAAGAATCATGGGAGCAGGGGAGCAGGGAGCAGAGGAGAAGTTGCAGTAAGTATTTTCCCCTCTGCCCCCGCACCCCGCCCCTCTGCCTCTTTTCAATGCCCAATGCCCCATAAATTAAACATTCTTTACATTTGTATTTGGAAAAATTGCCCACTTCAGCTAAAAATAAAAATGAGAGCTGTTGACAAAACTTTAATTTCTACTTAAGAGAGGGGTTCTAGATATGGATATCGATTTTCGTATAGCGATCGTTTTAGCACCAGTTGTTATTGCCGCTAGCTGGGCAGTGTTCAATATTGGTGCTGCGGCTTTAAGACAAATTCAAGGCTTTTTGGATAGAGAAGCTTAAATTCATTAATCGGGTATGGGGCACGGGGCTTAGTAGTCTTCCTTGTCCCCCTGTCCCCTTTGTCTCCAACTCAGCGGGAGGCTAAAGGTATATCATCCCCAGTCTTTTATTTTGAATTTTGAATTGATTTCTCCCTACTCCCATTCCTTGGATATCGATTCTGTAATACAACCCCTGCAACGCTTTGGTGTCCATTTGGGACTCGATCGCATTGTCAATCTATTGGCAAATCTCGGCAATCCCCATCACCAAGTTCCGGTAATTCATGTTGCTGGCACTAATGGCAAAGGTTCAGTCTGTGCCTATCTTTCCTCGGTACTCACTGAGGCTGGTTATCGTACAGGACGCTACACTTCCCCCCATTTAGTTGATTGGACGGAACGCATTTGTCTGAATGAACAGCCAATTTCCTCTGAGGAATTGAGTCAATTATTAGAAAAAGTCCAAGCGGTTATTCGTCCTGATGACGAATCGGCAACTCAGTTTGAAGTAATTACGGCGGCTGCTTGGTTATATTTTGCCCAGCAGCAAGTTGATGTAGCTGTGGTAGAAGTCGGACTAGGAGGGCGCTTAGATGCAACCAATGTCTGCTTGGAACCTTTAGTTACGCTCATTACTTCCATTAGCCGCGAACACTGGCAGCAACTTGGCCCTACCCTTGCTGATATTGCTAGAGAAAAAGCAGGTATTCTCAAAACTGGATGTCCCGTTGTGGTTGGGCCATTACCACCAGAGGCAGACAAAGTGGTGCGATCGCGTGCCTTAGAATTACAATGCCCAATTTTTACACCTCAACCTGCCCGTCAAATCGCTACAGGATGGGCAGAGTATGAAACAATTCAAAATGACGCTCTCTACGAGACGCTGCGCGTAGCTTGCTTCTCTGTAAGAGTACGCGGACTCGCTAACGCTGCGCTAACAAAATTCAAAATTCAAAATTTAAAATTAATTAAATACCCTTTGCCGTTAGCGGGACAAATTCAGTTAACTAATTCAGCTTTGGCTTTAGCTGCTTTAGAAATTCTCCAACAACAGGGTTGGCAGATTTCAGAAGAAGCCATAACTAACGGTATGGCCAAAACTAAATGGCCGGGGCGAATGCAATGGACTACTTGGAACAACCATAAATTATTACTTGATGGCGCTCATAATACGGCCGCCGCCCAAGTTCTCCGCCAGTATGTTGATAGCTTAGACGCAGTTAACCACAAGCCTGTCAATTGGGTTATAGGAATGTTTGCCGATAAGGATCATACTGATATTTTTACCGCTTTACTGCGACCAGGCGATCGCCTTTATTTAGTACCAATACCAGTAGAACCTTGGGCCGGTAGAACTTCCGCTAATCTAGACTACTTATCAAACCTAGCTTACAGCCTCTGTGCCGAATTAAGCGATCGCCAAATCCATCCAGATTTATCCACAGCACTAGAAGCCGTCACTACAACCGCTACCACAGAAGATTTAATCGTTTTGTGTGGTTCCCTTTATTTAGTTGGTGATTTTTTACAAATGAGGAATAGGGAATAGGGAATAGGGAATAGGGATTAACAATTCAAAATTAAAGAACTTCTGCCTTCTGCAAGAACTGCCTCCTCTTTCCCAATGCCCAATGCCCAATGCCCAATGCCCAATGCCCAAATTTACCTTTGATTCCACTCTTGCGCCGCATCTTCAACAGCTTTATCTACAGTTTTCTCACCTAACATTGCTGCTTGCAAGTTCTCATAAACTGCCTTTTGCAGTTTATTAAAATCCTTCAAGGTAGGGGTCAATATTTCTGCCTTTGGCAGTTCTTGAGCACTCATAACTCGTGCTTTTTCTATTGTTGAAGCATTAGCTGGAACATCTTTAAAGTAAGTATCAGACAATGCTTTGATTGTAGAAGGTAGGACATTTGCAGCTTTCGCAAAAGCTAACTGATTTTCGTCATTGGTGACAAATAAAGCAAACTTCACAGCGCCATCTGGTTGTTTGCTATCGCGGGGAATAACTATGTTCATTACCGCGACATTTTTCTTACCTGTGTCACCAGTGAGTTGAGGTGCTATTTCTGAAGCTTGAGCAATTTTTGGGGCATTATTTGCGATCGTTTTCAGGAACTCTGGTCCAGAAGCTAGAAACGCAGTCTCTCCAGATTGGTATAAATCGATCGCGTGGCGATGTCCTTGAGTTAAAGCCTCTTTAGGAAGCAAACCTTTTTTATACAAGTCTACCCAATACTGAAACGCGGCTTTTCCTTGTGCTGAATTAAACGCCGCTTTACCCTCAGCATCTATTAAGGTGACTCCCATTTGCACGAAAGATTCCAGCACTTCACCAGAATCTTGCGGTACGAAAGTCACAAAAAAGGCATATTTACCCGTCTTGTCTTTAATTTGTTGCGCGGCTTGTGCCAATTCTGCGTAGGTTGCAGGGACTTTATTGATACCTGCCTGTTTTAATAAATCAGTGTTATAAATGGTTAACCGTGTGGTGAGATACCAGGGAATCCCAAAACTCTTACCATTAAGCGTGCTTGCTTTCCAGATATTTGGCAGATAGGAGGAACGTACATCATTTGGGACTTTCGCATCTAAATCTAACCAGGCATTTCGTCCGGCAAGTTGGGAAGCAAAACCCGGATTTAAGTTGACTACATCAGGTGGCGTTTTTGCGGAGACAGCTGTTAATATTTTGTTCTCCATTGCTGCCCAAGGTACATCAACCCAGTTAATCTTTATACCTGGATTTTGCGATTCAAAATTCGCAATTAGGCTTTTGAAGTAGTCGGTAAATTGAGGTTGGAGTTGCATTGTCCAAAACTCAACAGTTCCCACTCCTGAAGTAGCTTGTTTTGTACTTGTATTAACATTACCTGTGCTGCAACTTACAATCCAACTGGTTAATAAGCCAAGCAGTACCAAAGCAACAAGTTGTTTAAATTTTCGCAATTGAATCATTTTCCCAGTATTTTTACGCTTGATCAGTGTGAAAAGCTTAGACAGAATTGTTGAGACTATAGGTTAAATAAATTACCCGTAAAGACGTAATATATAACGCCTTTACTGCAACAAATTTAAATTTTCAATTTAGCAGTCCAGCGGGCACAACTGTGGTAAAAAGCTTCAATAGTCTGTTTGGCAAATCGAAAAAAGGGGTAGGCATTGAACTTGCTCCCGAACGGGTGAATGTTGTTCAGCTACGCAAGCAGGGTCAAGGCTTGAAACTAGAAATCTATACATCGGTAGCAGTTCCACAAGGGATAGTTATCGATGGTCAAATCAGCGACCCTCCAGCAATGGCGCAATTAATCCAGCAAGCGCTAGCTGAAAGCAAAATCAAAACTTCTCATGTTGCTACTGGTGTACCAGGACGAGATTCTATCGTTCGGATTATACCAGTGCCAGCAGAGTTAGATGATAAAGAACTGCGAGAAATGGTGCTGAACCATGAAGCAGGTTTGTATTTACCTTATCCTCGTGAAGAGGCTGATGTAGATTATCAGAAACTTGGGTATTTTGTAGATGAAGATGGCATTGAAAAAGTACATGTACTCCTAGTTGCCACTCGCAAGGAGATCACGGATACCTATATAAGTACATTCGAGCAGGCAGGATTACAAATTGATGTTTTAGAAATTAACAGTTTTGCTCTGATTCGGACTATTCGCGAACAACTGCGACAATTTGGGCCGCAAGAAGCAGCAGTACTAGTTGATATCGAGTTCGACAGTACAGAAATCGCCATCATCGTTAACGGAGTACCGCAATTTTCGCGCACAGTCCCAATCGGGACTTATCAAATGCAAACTGCCTTAGCTAGGGCAATGAGCTTACCTACTTCACGAGATATGGAACTGTTACACGGAATGGTTATTCCTGCAACTCCCATAGACGGCGGAAAAACTGGCGTTACCGAACTCGATCCTGGTATGGCTGCCATCTTGAGAGTCTTGGGAGAACTGACGGATGAACTGCGCCGTTCCATCGATTTTTACCTGAATCAAAGTGAAAATTTGGAGGTAGCGCAGATTTTATTAGCTGGGCCAGGAGGTGGACTTCAACAGCTAGACGAATTTTTTACTCAACGATTGAGCTTGCCAACTACCCAAATAGATCCAATCGGGTCTTTATCTTTGGAAGTGGACACTGATAAATATCCACAGGTACAACGCTCTGGCTTGGCGATCGTACTCGGTCTGGGAATGCGGGAGGTGTAATAAAATGTATAGCCTAGATGTTAACTTTCTTAAAGACCGTCCAGCATACCAGAAAAAGCCAGAGAGACAAGGAGGAATAGCCCTAAAATTTCCCACGGGGGATTTGACACTACTGTATGTGGGAGTTGCAGTAGGTATAGGTCTTCCAGCTTTATTGGGAACTGCTTGGTGGTTGCTGCAAGGAAAGATTGTTGAATTAGATGGTCAGATTGCACAACTAGACCAAGAAAGCAAGAGGTTAGATACAGAAATAGGAAATATTAACAAAATCAAAGCCGAGACAAACGCAATTAAAGGGGAAACCCAAGCTTTAGTAACTGTATTTGACCAGATTCGTCCTTGGTCAGCAATGCTGCAAGATTTGCGCGATCGCATTCCAAGCGCAGTACAAATCGAGAACATCAAGCAAATCCCACCTATTGCGGTAGCGGCAGGTCAGCCACCAAATAATCCCGCAGGGGGATTAGAAATTAACGGATTGGCTCGTTCTTTTAATGATGTCAATGATTTCTTATTGAGTTTACAACAGTCTCAGTTTTTAAAGCCCACAGAAACCAGAATTCTCACAGCAACGTTAGTAGATGCTCCCTTAACACCAAGTGCGAGTCAATCTTCTACTGATGTAATAATTAAGCCACCTCAAGTAGTTAAATACACTATTCAATCGAGCATGAATGACGTTCCAGCGTCGGAATTAATTCGAGAGTTAGAAAAAAAAGGCACAGTGGGGTTAGTAACTCGAATTCGTAATATGCAACAAACAGGAGTCATTTCAAAATGACGCTGAGTGATGATTTAAATTTTGCCGAACAAGGTGGGGAATTCGATCAGGCTACGTCAGCCGCACCTGTGGTATTTGGTATTGCTTTCACACCAAAAATTATTGGGATCTTGGTGGGGGTAATTGGTTTAGCGGGAGCCGGTTATATATTGTTAAACCTGCTGATGCCAGCTTGGGAAAGCTATCAGCAGCAGCAAGCCAAAAGCACTGAACTGCAAGGGCAAATTGAGCAAAAAAAAGCCAATATCAAACAGATTGACAAAGTTAAAGACGAACTAGCACAGGCAAAGCAGCAAAAAGTTCAGGTTTTAAGTTTATTTGCTAACGAAAAAACCTTAGATACATTACTGTTGGATTTGAACCGCTTAATTGAGTCTGGCAATAGTGCAACTTCTATTAATGCAGTAAGAGCCAAACTGAAGAGATATGTGCCAATTTCCCAAAAACCAGAACCGATTACCGATGGAAGTCTAGGACTAGGGGTTAACGGCAAGTTGCAACGCAGTACTATCAGCGCTGAGATTACAGCAACTTATGAACAAACACAATCGATAATTCGTAACATTGAGCGGTTACAGCCTTTGTTAATAGTTAAAGATTATCAAGCAACTTTGGCTCCAGCAGAGTCAAGATCCCCATTAGATAAAACGCCGATGCAGGTAGGCCCAGCAGCGATTAATACATCATTCCAGTTACAGGTATTGATGCCACTTAGTCCAGAAGAAATAGCCGCAGCAGCAGCTACAGCTGCCCCGAAAAAGTAGTCAAATTAGAGCTAGGACGAATAGAATTGGCGGCTACACAAGCGTAGACAAACCTTCCCGCAGACTAAGGAAATAATTGAGGGTTTTGAAACTCACGTTCGCCGTTGGCGTTCTTGCAGGGTAGGTGGGTAAAGTCTCGTGTAGTCAAAGCGCAGTCTTCTCCCACAGGAAGAAGCTAGCGCCAGTGGGGTTTCCCCATAAGCAATTGGCGTGCGGTTTCTAACCGCCTAATCAAAATTGTATGTAAACAGGGTTTTATAAGGTGAGGAATGAACTGTGAAACAGCTTCACGGTAATAGTTTTATTTTAGGTACTGCCGCTTTTGTATTTTTGGCGGCTCAACCAGTTTGGGCACAAATTAGTCAAGTTACTGATGTCAAGTTAAATCCTGTTAATGGTGGAATTAGCGTTGCTTTGAAAACTTCTTCTGGGTCGCGCCCCCAAGTTTTCACTACAAAAAGAGGCAAGGCTTTAGTCGCTGATGTTATCAACACTCAATTACGATTACCACAAGGTAATAGTTTTCGTCAAGATAACCCAGCATCAGGAATTGCCTCTGTTGAGGTTAGTCAGCTTGATGCTAATAGTGTTCGGGTGACAGTAACTGGCAGCAACGATGCACCTGGCAGTCAACCTGTGATGCGATCGCCAAATGGAATTACACTCAGCTTTAGCCCTTCAACAGGCACTACAGCATCAGCACCAACGCCAACAGCACCAACAGCCCCAATATCAACAGCACCACCCGTTACTACTCCAGCCCAACCTGGTCAAAATCCGGGTGTTCTCGTTCCTAACCCGGAAGTCACCATTGACGGACAACCTGCACAAGCTGCTGGGCCAGGTCAACCTCTGAGTCAGGCTCCACCGTTCTTACCTAGAGCCGTCGCCCCACCAGTGGGAGATATTGCTATTTCCGCTACCGATGCTTCTCCTAGCACCGTTGATTTAGCAACTCAGGAACGTGTACCTCGTCTAGTACTGCGAGATGCCCCAGTACGTGAGGTTTTATCATTGCTTGCTCGTGCTGCTGGTTTGAACTTAGCTTACGTCGGAGGTGAGCAAGGTGGTGGAGTTCAGGCAGGTGGCGGTGCTAATGCACCAGCAGTTTCTCAAACTATTTCTTTAGATATAGAAAATGAGCCAGTGCAAGATGTATTTAACTACGTTTTGCGCCTGAGTGGTTTAGAAGCTAACCGTAGTGGTCGTACAGTTTTTGTCGGAGCCAAACTACCTAATGCGACCCGTGATATGGTTATGCGTAGTATGCGACTCAATCAGGTAACGGTAGGAGTCGCCCTGAATTTTTTGGTCGCTTTGGGAGCAGAAAGTGCCGTCAGCCGCGAACGACAAGTTACTAGCGTTAGTGCTGTGGCTGTGGGTAATGCGGCTACTCCCATCACCCAAACTCAGACGACTACAGAAACCCAAGTTCAACCTCTACGCGTTGATTTTAAAGACTCTAGTCCATTACTAAGAGGTTTACAGGCATTAGGAGACGAGCGCACCAATTCCCTAACCCTAATTGGCCCTCCTAGACTCATTGAGATTGCGATGGCTCAACTAACTCAGCTTGATATCCGCCGTCGTCAAGTGGCAGTCAACGTCAAGATTATTGATGTCAACCTCTTGAATATTCAGGACTACAACACTAGCTTTTCTTTTGGGGTTGGTAACAACTACTTTAGCAATGATGGTGGTGTCGCCTCTCTGAATTTTGGCGGTGCTAGACCAGCTACTAGTGATGAATCAAGAAATAGCTTGACTAGTACACCGATTATCAATAATGTTGCTAGCACTATTGCATCACCATATCGGTTTACCAAAAGTCTTCTCGCTAGTTTGAAGGCTCAGATTACAAATGGCAATGCTAAGATTTTGACCGACCCAACCTTAATTGTCCAAGAAGGTCAGCAAGCTCTGGTGAATCTGACTCAAGAAGTAGTGGGAAATATAACCCTCGAAACAACGGATACTTCTGGTGGTTCTAGAACAGAAAAAACAATTGAGAAACAAAAAGTTGGCTTAACCTTGAGTGTAAAAATTGAGCGGATTGACGATAATGGGTTCGTGTCTTTATCGGTTGCTCCTACTGTCAGCGCTCCTTCTGGCTCAGAAAATACAGGAAATGGACAAATCATTTTAGTGTCTGAGCGCTCTCTTACTTCTGGCTTAATTCGCTTACGAGATGGTCAAACACTAATTCTGAGTGGTATAATTCAAGACCAAGATCGGACAGCTGTCTCCAAAATTCCTATCTTAGGCGATCTTCCACTGATTGGTTCGCTATTTAGAAGTACAAACCGACAGAACCAGCGTCAAGAGGTAATTGTGTTGCTCACACCTCAGATTATGGACGACTCTGAGAACTCCTCCTACGGCTATAACTATGCCCCTAGCCCTGAAGTGCGGCAAATCCTTGAGCGTCGTGGGTTGAAGAGTCCTGGCAGGTAATTAAAGATAATCAGTAGGTGAATCACCTCTGCTAAAGGCTCAGATCCCCAACTTCTTAAAGAAGTTGGGGATCTTCTTTTTTACGAGTAGGTTTAAGCTTAAATGTCATTCTACAATAAAAATACCCAATCACAATAGAAGTAGCAGTAGTGGGTAAATACTAATGAGTTCAGAACAAGAGTTATTAACAAAGTGGCGTTCTCTTCCACAAGAAAAACAAGAGGAAATTTTAGATTTTGTTGAATTTCTTGGTTTGAAAAACTCTGCAAATAAAGTCCCATTGGGAGAACGTTTGCAGCAAATTCGCACTAGGATTGTTGCTTCTGGTAAACATTTATTAGATGAAGATGAAATCGAAAAAGAACTCGCCAGTCGCAGAGGTGGGCTACAGGGTAGAGAAGAATGAAAATAACTTATATTGATTCAGGAGTATTAATCAGCGCAACAGATGGTGTTGGTAGAATTGCCGATAAAGCCCTTGAAATATTAGGAGATTCCCAACGGGAATTTGCTTGTAGTGAGTTTGTAAAATTCGAGGTAAGTCCAAAAGCGGTTTTTAACAAGCAAACCGAAGAAGCTCAATTCTATGAAGAGTTTTTTAGTGATGTTACCTACTGGGCGAGTGATTTGACTCATATTGTTGAGGAGGCTTACCAAATTGCTTCTCAGTATGGTTTAGCAGCTAGGGACGCGCTTCATGTAGCTGCGGCCTTGTCAGTTGGTGCAGAGGAATTAGTCACAACCGAGAAAAGAACAAAGCCCATGCATCGAGTAACTAGTATTAATGTAGTTTCTATTTTTGATTGAATTACTATTTCTTAGAGGTTGTTTGAAAAGTCTAATTTATTACTCACCGGGCGACTAGAAGTCGCGGCTATACAGACAAAACCTGCCTCCGCAGGTTAAAAAGCCTTGATTTTGTATTAGTCCACCTCCGTGGACTAAGTTTTGTGTAGTAGCGAATTCTATTCGCCCCATACTTTTCAAACATTCTCTTAACAGTAATATTAAGGGATACAGTACTGGAAAAGGTTTGTTGCAAAGAATTGAATTATGGTGGCAATAAAAACATCCGCAGAAAATAGGGTTTTACTGCAAAACATCAGCTGGCAGACATTTAAAACCATGCTGGCTGAAATGGGTTCAGAGCATAATTCCCGATTTGCTTATGACAATGGGACGATAGAAATTATGACCCCACAAATGCCACACGAGAACTCAAACCGTGTAATTGAAGGTTTTGTTGTTGTCGTGTGCGAAGAGTTGGGCTGGGAAATTAGACGCGCTGGTTCATTAACTTTAACGCGAGATGATTTAGAGAAGGGAGCCGAGCCAGATAGTAGCTACTATATTCAAAATGAAGCCCTAGTTCGAGATAAAGAAAATATTGACCTCGCCATCGACCCGCCCCCTGATCTGGTGCTGGAAGTCGAATATTCCAGGTCTGCAATAGACAAGCTGAGGCTTTATGCTGCAATGGGAGTCCCCGAATTTTGGCGTTATAACGGCAGTGTGTTGAGAGTTTACACGCTTGCAGGTGGACAATATTCAGAAGTTCAAACCAGCCCTACTTTTGCGTCTGTGTCGGTGAAGGAGATTCCTCGGTTTATTCAAGAAGCTAAAAAGAATGGGGAAATTTCTACTACCCGTGCTTTTCGGGCTTGGGTGCAACAAAAAATTTCTGCTAGGGATTGACTCACTCGGCATGAAGGCGCGGATATTCAACAGCCACATACTCAAGGGCTTTCAGCATTTATTCTTACAAGGGTTTGTTGAGTGCCTGTGTTCGTCATCATACTAGGTCGAAGCAAGCTACGCGTAACGTCTTGCAGAGGAGAAGTTGTCGCAGCGTAGTTTACCGCCGTAGGCATCGCTACCACAAATGTTAAGAAAGATGTGACTAATGGATAGCCTTGTAAAAGAGAAACTTTAATTTTTACCCCTTCTCTACTAAAGAAGCTTGCTATGGGGTTAAATTTCGCATTGAATTTTCCACATCAGATGAAAAGTGAGTAAAATCTCCGACTTTTTAGATAAATCGGGAATCTGAGCCTTCAATTTCCATAAAAATTGATTAATCTCAGCAATAACTCTTCAACATCGGTAATGAATGCCAACAAACATTGACCATCTCTCCCCTGTTTTCTTGGCAATTACGGGATTTACTAGGTATTTTTTCCTACTTTTGTGGTGGTTTTTAGTGAAACAAGTAACCTAAAATTACAAAAAATCCTGAAATCTATATAAATTAATGGTTTCATCTATCCACATCAGGCTACAACACCTTAGAATGATTCATTGAAAAGTCGAGCCGATGGGATGTACAGCCGTTTTGAGAAAAAATACTCCCAAAGGATGATTTTTGTATTTCCGCAAGCAAAGATTTCAGTACAAATGTATTAATGTGCATCCGTACTGAAATCTCAAGTAAACCTTCAGGAGTTTGATATGAACAAGGGTGAATTAGTTGATGCCGTAGCTGAAAAGGCTAGTGTTACCAAGAAACAAGCGGATGCAGTCTTAACTGCCGCTTTGGAAACGATTATTGAAGCGGTTTCCTCTGGTGATAAGGTAACGTTGGTGGGATTTGGCTCATTTGAATCACGGGAACGTAAAGCCCGTGAAGGTCGTAACCCGAAAACAAATGAAAAAATGGAAATTCCAGCCACAAGAGTTCCTGCTTTCTCCGCAGGAAAACTGTTTAGAGAAAAGGTAGCACCCCCAAAAGCATAGGTTCTGTCTTCGGGAACCCTTTTTTAATGCGGCAACCTGCACACGGGGGAAATTTAGCCTGGGCAGCAGCACTGGCTGGTTGTCCCCCTGATGCTATTCTGGATTTTTCTGCTAGCATCAGCCCGTTGGGGCCTCCAAATAGCGCGATCGCTGCTATTAAGTCCCAAATTGGTAATCTTAAGCACTATCCAGACCCAAACTATAGTGAACTGAGACTAGCTCTCAGTCACTTCCATCAATTGCCGTCTGAGTGGATTCTGCCGGGTAACGGCTCCGCAGAATTACTCACTTTAATCGGTAGGGAATTAGCTCAATTAGCCGCGACAATTTTAATCACTCCAGCCTTTGGCGACTACTACCGAACCTTGGCAGCGTACAACGCTAATGTGCTGGAGTGTCCTTTGTCATTAGTCACTGGTCATTGGTCATTATTCCTTGACAAAGGACAGAGGACAAAGGACAAAGGACTATTGCTGAATAATCCCCACAACCCAACCGGAAAACTATTTACACGGGACTCTATTTTGCCCTACCTGGAGCAATTTGCTTTGGTTGTGGTGGATGAAGCATTTATGGATTTCGTGCCGCCTAATGAGGAACAAAGCCTGATTCCGGTGGTGCAGGAATATCCGAATTTAGTAGTATTGCGATCGCTGACCAAATTTTACAGTCTCCCAGGACTGCGATTAGGATATGCGATCGCACATCCTGACTGCCTAGCTAAATGGCAGCTATGGCGAGATCCTTGGCCTGTAAACACGCTAGCGGCAGTAGCGGCAATTGCAGCACTCCAAGATACGGAGTTTCAGCAACAAACCTGGGCATGGCTACCACCTGCACGAAACCAACTGTTTCAGGGTTTAGCTGAAATCCCAGGATTGCAACCCCAAGCAAGTGCTGCTAACTTTTTACTGGTTGAGTCCCAAGAATCTACTTCCCAGTTACAGCAACAATTACTCAAGTATCACCAGATTTTAATCCGCGATTGCCTTAGTTTTAAAGAACTAGGCGATCGCTTTTTCCGGGTTGCTGTACGTGAAGAGTCCGATAACCAACGCTTACTAACAGCGCTAAAAGAGAGTTAGGAGTTATAAGTTAAAGAAGGGTTTTAATTCTTAACTCCTAATTCTTAACTCTTAACTCTTAATTCCTAACTCCTAACTCTTAATTCACGTGACCGTTGACTACGATGTTGTAATTATTGGCGGCAGTTTTGCTGGATACTATGCTGCCCTTGCTGCAACCCAACTACGTGCTACAGTTGCCCTGGTACAACCCAAAGTAGACTACGGGTTTACTCGTCACCATGCTCTGACCGAAATTGGTAAACTAGCACAGAAGTTGAATGATGCCGGTGGTTTTGGTATTCATGCCACACACACCGATACCTCAGAAGAATGCCATATATCTATGGCATGGCAAGAAGCGATGCTATATGCTCAATGCGTCGCCTCAAATCTCCAAGAACATCATTCCCCAGCCATCCTAGCCGCGCAGGGAGTCGATGTGATCGTTGGCAGTGGTCAATTTCAATCTTCACCCCAATTGGCTTTTGCCGTTAACAATCGCCTACTACGCGCCCGTACTTATTTGCTGGCCAGTGGTTCGCTTCCAGAAATTCCAGAGATTGAAGGATTACAAGCCACTGGCTATCTAACTCTTTCTAATATTTGGCAATCTTTTCAGGGAGGGACATTACCCAAAAATTGGGTAATTATCGGTGGAATTCCCCAAAGCATTGAAATTGCTCAAACTTTAGTAAGGTTTGGTTGCAGTGTGACGCTGGTAGTCAAGCATCCTTATATTCTTCCATATCTAGACTCTGAGATAGCCATATTGCTTCAGGCGCAGTTGGAAGTAGAAGGTGTGCGCATCCTCACCGGAAAATCAGTAACTCAGGTGAGGGTAATTGAAAATAAAAAGTGGATTCAAGCAGGAGATAAAGCTATTGAAACTGATGAAATTTTAGTGGCGACTGGACAACAGCCGAATCTTGAATCTCTAAATTTGGCAACAGTAGGTGTGAAATGGCATCGGCGTAGCTTAGTGGTAAATGATAAATTGCAAACCACTAACCACCGTATTTATGCTTGTGGTGATGTAATTGGTGGTTACGACTTTGCCAATATCGCTAATTATGAAGCAAAAATTGCGCTGAACAATGCACTCTTTTTCCCCAGGTTACGAGCAGATTATCGCTCCATTCCTTGGGCGATATTTTCTGTGCCGATGCTGGCGCAAGTAGGTTTGACAGAGACACAGGCAAAACGCCTATTTAGCCGAGATAAAATTTTAGTTTTGCGACAATATTTTAAAACAGTGGCAGCAGCCCAACTTCGGGATGAAACCACTGGTATGTGTAAATTAATTGTGCTACGCAATGGGGAAATTTTGGGAGCTTCTATATTGGGGGCAGAAGCTGGAGAATTAATTAATTTAATTGCCTTGGCAATATCACAAAAAATTAAAGTCAAACATCTAGCAAATTTATCTCCTACCTATCCCAGTTACTCGGAAATTCTGGAACGAACTGCAAGAGAGTGGAGTAAGCAAAAGTTAAATACCAATATTCCTTTGCAAGAGTTTTTAGAAGGCTTCTTCCATTTTTGCCGCAATTGGAATTAGCACTTAGGCACGGAGTTGTCACTATAATAAGTTAAACAAGGTATTGATATAGGATAATAAGTTAAACAAGGTATTGATATAGGACTCCGATTTGATTTCTGAAAACATCTTGAGACTGAAAAGCCCGTTTTATCAGGGTTTTATCTAAAATCTCGTTCAAAAATCAGATATTAGTCCTATATCATTACTGACTTCCACAAGGATACTGACTTTGTAGTTCTCGCTGCCTTTACCAATATTGACAGCACCTTGATTGCAAACGCAACGTCATTAGAATTGGGGAGCATCCCTCAAAATTGAGCTTATTATTTTTGTTGAATTGCAAATTTTAAATCTGTCAACTCTAATTCTCCTCCAGTTGTTGTTAATACTAAATTAATGCCTAAAACACTTTTTCCTGTACTTGTATAGTTAGTTGGAAGTATTTGCTTGGTCAAATCAAAATTTATAGCACTTCCATATGTTATTTGATATGGTGTTGGTTTATCGCCAAGTAAAAATGATGTGATAGCTACTCGTGCTGGTGCTTTCTTGACTACACCTTTTACAGCTAAAGGCACGAGCCTAAATTGCTTTTGAGTATTAGAGGTATCAATTCTAATGATACATCTAGCCCTTGACGATTGTGCCTTTACAGTTATAGGAGAGCGAAGTGTAAATTGACTTATTTTCGGATCGAAACTTATATTACATCCCCTATTAACCGAAAATCGTAGCTGGCTGTTTATTGGAGCAGCAGCGCTAGATGAATTGGCATCATAAGAATAGAAAAAAAACAAGCACATTAATATGAAAAAATTACGTGCATCACTTAATCTCAACATCATCTTATTCTCCATTAACAGAATATTTGTAATCTTAAAGAAGAATACATTCGGTAGATTCAATGAGTGCGGGATTTAGACCCATCACTCATTGAAGACCACCAAATTTGGAATTTGGTTCGGTGTATCACCATCTATCCCCAGAATCGCTAAAAGTAACGACTAGCAACGCTTTAGGTCAAAACGAAGTATCACATCCCCAGCATTGAGATCGGCTGTATCAACGGTAATAGAACTTCCTCGTGAGGATTGTGCAATCAGATTAATACCTAATAGTCCTTGCCCACCACCACTACATAAACCTGTAGCAGCTACAACAGTAATCTCATCTTGCTCTGCAAATGCCTTATCAGATGTAAACTTGGTAGTTTTAGGGGGAGCTACGGCTTGACCAAGAGCACCACCACTAAAGCTATAAGTTCTGTTTAAGCTGGTACCTTTACTCCCTCTATCAACCTCAGTAGTTCCTTGGTACAGTACTTGTACCTCTTGGACGATGAAACCACTTGGAATAAAAGTTTGAACACGTAAAATACACTTTTTACGGTCACCACTGAATGCACTAAAGTTATCCAAGACAATCGATAAGCTTCTACCATCCTCTCCAGGAAGCTGATCGTCAACAACACATCCGCCAGACCCGATTGCATCTCCAAAAGTAATACTAGCCTCTTCAGCCAAAGCCTTGGTCGCAATCACGTTGAGTCCAAGAATTGTAGATATAGAAAGTAATACACCAAATTGTTTAAAGTTCATATTGATTGTACCTATGTTGCTAGAGTTGTTTGTTGATGAAAAATGCATTTAGAAGCCAGAAGGTACGAGGTATGAAAGCATTTTTGCTTTAATCCCAGGCTTAAAAACATGAGATTGAAGCAAGGATGCTTTGTCTCTGGTGTTACATATCTCGACACAATTTGGTTCTAGTAGTGGGCAATCACCCACAACTAAAGTTTCGATTGATACTTACAGGCTTCTGCCTTCTTCAATTGTGGGAAATCCTTTCAAGTATGCTTTGACAATTTCTGCTCAATCAGAAAATGAAGCATAACTGTGTATCGCTGGAGTTAACAGAAAGAAGATAGACATCAAGTTACAAGATGTATTCTTGCTGTAAGTCCATGTGGGGAAGATCATATAGTTGTCTCAATCAGAAAATATGTGTTCTTGATCACAGACATATTGTGTTTCTGAACACTGCCAATTTCAAAATAGTAGTATGAAGGAGCAGTACTCCAAAGTTAGGTGCTAAAAATTAGGGGTATAAATCACCGATTGAATAGTGCGATACCGATAGCGCAGCGTAAGTGAGCCGTCGAGCCTCATAGCCCGCCGCAGATATCGCAGTGAAATAGCTGTTTTTATTGAGAATCTATATTATGAGTGGCTGAAATTCTAGTCGTAGACTAGGAACGAGGTAATTGAGAGTGTCTTAAAAACTCTGCATGAAAATCCAAACTACTCCTGCCGCTGTTAGAGGTACGCTGAGGTTATCTGTGCCGTGGGGCGAGACTGCCTCTGCTAAGGTTGCAAAAGTAGCAGTTACCACCGCCGTCAACAATGCCCATCCTAAACTTAAAGGCGTTGCTAGGGGACTCAGTGACGAACCAGGTAGCAGTAACAGCACAAAGAAAATCACTACTGTACTTGCTATAAACATTGCTGCTGAACCTTCCCAGGAACGTACAGAACTTCCCACTTGGTATTTATGCTGCCCAAAACGTTTACCGATTAATGCTGCTAGTGCGTCACCCCAGGTCATCGCCATTATCCCTGCTACGGCGATCGCAACGCTATCTACTGGCCCATCTGGTCGCCACAGTAGCCCGAACAGCAGTGTCACTGAGATAGCGAAATAAACCGTACCAGGTGAGCTATCTTGAGTATCCATTGCGCCGATGATTCGGTAGCGGTAAAACAAGTAGTTCAGTCCGATAAAGGTAGCAAAAGGTATAATTCCGATTTCCCAATTCTTAAACAGTAGCAGGACTCCGAAAGCCCACATCCCTGCACCAATATGGATTACCTTGCGGGTCAAATCCGGCTTTACACCAAACAGCTTACGCAATCCCTCGCCAATCACAAGCAGACTGATAGCGTAAACATACGAAATTGCTAGCCCGATAAAATCATTTGTCATTTGTCATTTGTCATTTGTCATTTGTCATTTGTCATTTGTCATTTGTCATTGGGAAAATAACTACAGAAAGCTGCCCCTCTGCGTTGCTGGTTCACTTAGGTCGATCGCTATTTCGTCTAAAGTTCTTTTCTACTGACGAAACGCTACCAATACCTTGAAGAATACCACGACCGACTAAACCTAAACCACGACCAACTATTTGGGTAAGGATAAAAACTATACCGCTACCGAAAACAGCTAATAGTGATTTTAAACGCGGTGCGATCGCATCACTAAATTCTAGGAGCAATGTCACTACTAAGGGAATATTAGAAAGTTTTACTAACTCCTGATTTCGAGGAGCGTAAACTGAAGTGTTGGCAATACCACGAGGCGCAATTACAAATAGTTCATAGCGACTTTCAAAAACTGCTTTTGGCTCATTTATATAATTTTTTAATCTATGTTTCCACGACAA
The DNA here is from genome assembly GCA_003326195.1 of Nostoc punctiforme NIES-2108. Classification (GTDB taxonomy): domain Bacteria; phylum Cyanobacteriota; class Cyanobacteriia; order Cyanobacteriales; family Nostocaceae; genus Nostoc; species Nostoc punctiforme_A. The sequence continues at coordinate 199,761 of LXQE01000146.1, read as the reverse complement.
ATCATTTCTAAACCGTTCAATTTCTCTTGTAGAAATAAATTGGCGCCCATAAAAGTTTTGTTTAATCTCTTCTACATCTGCTAAATAATTTAGCAGTGGTTGCACTACTCCATTCGCTACCTGAATCAATAAGTTTTCTAAAATCATCAATGCTTGGGAATTAGCTTCAGCGCTCACTACTGGATAGGAGTTATTATCAATGTTCAATTCTGTTTGAAATAAGAGATAAGAATACAACTCATCAACTAGCGGGATTCTATTCAGAATATCTCTTTGTACAACCTCTATATTTTGCAGCAATAAATTAACTATTTCTATATTTTGATTAACTATTTTTATCCGAGAAAACTTCCCAAAAAAATCTATAATTGCTGCTTGCCATAAATCACGTATTAAAGTATGTTTTAGTTCATGTAATTGATTTATCTCTATTTGAGAAGTACGCAGTTCATCCAACTGTTCAGCCAATTTCTGTAGGATCAGATAAAGTAATTCCCGTTTTTTATCTTCACGAAAGATGTCAATTTCTAAAGGAATATCAGTGACATTTCGTAAAGGCAATTGAAGTTTAGTTACACAAGATGTAAACAAGGCAGATTGTAGGGTTCCCGGACTAAGTAAAGGTGATACGGTTTGTCTTTGCTGAATGGCACTACTTAATAAAGGAGTCAAAGGCGGCTTATCAACAACCGGAATCTGTTCTTTTTGCCTTTCTTGTGGTGAAACTAACAACCGATTTAGCAACCAACGAGCCGCTAGCAGTTCTCGCCGCTGTCCAGCTAGAATGGCTCGATCTAATACTGGTAGTCCAGGAGTTTGTAATTGTGTTGTGACTGCGGCTAGGGTAGCATCAATGTTAGCGATTCCTGACAAACGTAAATTATTTCGCAGTTTAGAGAAGGGGAATGAGGAGTTAGGAGTTAGGAGTGAGGAGTTAGGAGTTATTATTGCTTCTCTATCCTGGAACCAGTAAGAACCACCATCTGCAACTTCTTGCATGGCGGCGACTAACTCAGGAAGTGGTGTACCTTTGGGGCAGTAGCCATTTACACCAATAGATTTCGCAGCTAATAGCAGTCCTTGTTCTTGAATAGAACTGAGGAGTAGGATTGGTAGGTTGGGATATAAGGCTCTGAGTTGCCGACAGAATTGTAAACCTAGCTGTTGACTGGTGGTGGAGCGACTATTACCGAATTCTAAAACTACCAAATTTACCTGGTTAGGGTCTTTTTCGGCAATTTCTGCTAAAATCTGCAAGGAAACGGTGTCAGTTTCTACAACTGCGATCGCTTCTAGGTTAGGAATCGCTTCTAAAGCTACCCGTAATCCCAGACGAAAAATCGGGTCTTGGTCGATTAACAATAATTTTAAAGGGCGATCGCTCATAGTCCACTCAATTAGATCGGCAGTGTTTTTTACCAATCAGAAAACAACTTTGATACAAAACTTTGTCTTCCCCATTGTCACCTGTTTTCGCAAACTGATAAATCGATCATAATTGCCTTGTGCAGCCTCACTGTGTAATTAAATGAACCTGAGTATTCGGCACTGGTTGGCAGAACGCCATATCGCAATCAATCAAATCAGAGGGTTTTCTGAGGGGCAATTGGCAGGTATTGCCTACCGTATTGTTCAGGATATGGAACTCAAAAGCCTGATGCCTTTTGATATCTGTACCTTGGTAGAGATTTTAGAACTGCCCTTAAGTATTGTTTGGGAAGAAATCAGTGTCATTTCCCTGTTGACAGAAAAACTGTTGCGTAGCCTCAGCCAAAAAAAACCGTTAAAACGTAACGAAGGCACATGGCTAGCGTTTCAAATTGCCTATCTTCAAGCTTTGCAAGCAATTCTAGAGCAGGAAGCAAGCTTACAAAAACCGTGGTTAGACCGGGCAATTATACCCATACAAGCACACATACTTAAAGAGGACGTGAGTAAATTCATCCTCCAAGATTCGCAACTACAAGGATTGTTGAAAACTCTCAGCCCAGGTAAATTGACTGATACGCAAGCTGAACAAGCGCTGTCTTCGGTTGCAGATTCATTACTAGTGCAACAAATAAATAACGCTGCTATCGCTTGGTTAGTTGCCAATGGTGCAGAAGAACTGGAAGCGAAACTTCTAACACAGCGTTTGGTCAACTCACTTCCTGGTGACATATTGGTAGTCGTCACCGAGAATGCTGCACCTTTAGCCCAACTGCAAAAATTTTTCCGTTTGGGGATTTCATTATCTCCCGGTTTCATCACCCCAGAAATTGGTTCTACAGTCAGTGAAAAAATTGATTTGTACCGAGAACATTACCGTGCAAGTTTGATTAAAAACCTCAGTATCCCTTTGCTGATGGAATCCTTTGCTCTTAAGGATATCTATGTGCCACAAAAAGGCTTACCAATAGAGGAAAATTTTTCTGAGCAGGATAAAAAAGCTGTTAAACCAGTTGATTTAAAAACATGGGCACAGCAACAGCTAACTGATTTAGAAACGATCGCTGTTATTGAGTCAGAACCGGGTTATGGAAAAACTAGTTTTTGCCAACTTTGGGCAGCACAGGTAGCACAGGAATTGTACCCTACTTGGATGCCTATAGTAATTAGGTTGCGAGATGTACAATACGGTAAAACTTTAATCGAAACTCTAAATTCTGCCTTTGGTGTTAATCTTTCAACTTGGTTAGAGCAAGAAAATCTCCCTTGTCTGTTGCTGCTGGATGGTTTGGATGAATTGCCCCATTCTGCTCAGGGTATCAGGGCACAAGCAATTTTTATTCAGCAATTACTGAACTTTCAATCTCAGCACCGCCACAAAATTGTGTTGACAAGTCGCTCAACAACTTTACCAGAAATCGTCTCGGAACTACCGCTATTGTTGAGGCGAATTATTATTCAGCCATTGGATGGGGACGAACTTAAACAATGGTTTCAGCAGTGGGCAAAAGTGCAATCTTTACCCATTGCTCAAAATTTCTTTACATTGTTAAAACAGGCAGGATTATTTGCCAGCCAATCAAAGTTAAAAGAATTATCTGCCCTTGTCCGTCAACCCCTAATGCTGCATTTGTTGGGCATCTTGCACCGCGAGGGATTGCTAGATGATGAACTATTGCAGTTAGCGGCTAATACCCAAAAGTCTTTTCTCTTATGGGAAATTCATCATCGCCTGAGTCGATGGTTGTTGGGTTATCCGCTGATTGGTGGGATCAAGACGATGCTATTGCGTTCAGGATCGGCTCATATCCACCGGACTCCAGAAGCGATCGCTAATTTACTTGCTAACCGTCATCCCCAAGATTTATTTGAGCAGATGCAAGCGATCGCTCTCAAAATTTTACATTCGCAACGTCATCAAATTAATCTAGCTGGTGAATTTAATAGTTTACCAGGGTTTTATTTTAAAATTTGGGATGTAGAAAGCTCAGGTGAAAGCACAGCAAAAAGTAGTTTAATTGAGTTTTCGCATCTCAAATTAGGAGAATCTCTTTGTGCAGATGCTATAGCTGCCCAACTTAAATTTCTGACTCAGTACCAAGATGAGGTTTATGGCACGCCTACTTTTGTACTTGATCCCAGTAGCGTAGCCCAGAATATTTATAATTTACTAGGTTACGGGATACTTAGCCAAGAAATTGAAGAACTGGCGATCGCCGGATTACGCCGCAAGCAAAAGCACAAATTTTCGTTTGAAGTTTTATTTCAACGTCTTTTATCTTTCTGGCGTGCTTACTGTCAAGGACGTTGGTTAGATGAGGGGATAGCCCACAACGCTTTGACTAATTTTCACGTACTGCAAAACCCTGTGAATGTTGAACAGGTGAATGCTGCGGTGGGATTGAATGTATTTTTATTGCTTTGTACTTGCTACCGAGAAACAAAAGTTCCCTTTTGGCCTTGTGGAAATCCAGTCAATTTGACAGAATTCAACCCAGAAGTGCTGAGTGTGCTAATTGCTAGGACAACGGTTTTGCATAAAAGCACCTTTGCAACCCGAATCAAGTCTTTGTCTGGACTCAATTTATCGGGAGCCTCTTTATCGCAAGTGGTGTTAACTGGGGTAAATCTTGAGCAAACAAATTTATCTAATGCGGAGTTAATGGGGGCGAATTTGGCTGGAGCCAATTTGCAACAGGCGAACCTCGCAGGCGCGAACTTAGAAAACGCCAACCTTGCAGGCGCAAACCTGCAACAGGCAAATCTCACAGGCGCAAACCTACAACAGGCAAACCTAATGGGGACAAATCTTAATTCTGCCGATCTCACCAACACCTGCTTATTTGACGCTATCCTTGCTGCGACTGACAAAAAATTAGCCGCTGATAATGGTGCTTTGTTTTCTAAAGAAATGTTTCAAAAGCTGAAACATTTGCGATCGCAGCAACCCTTCTTAAACACCGTGAAAATCACGCCAAACACAAACGTTAATTGGAACAAAACCCCTGCCATCGGACTAATTGAAAGCTGCGAAGGCGCAATTTTATCAGTAGATTTATATGATGATGTCGATGATGAGACAGTTTTTGGTAATTAATTCGATTGAGGAATAGGGAATTGGAATTGGGCATTGGGCATTGGACATTGGGCACAAGAGGCAGAGGTGCGGAGGGGCAGAGGGGAAAACTTACTGCAACTTCTTTTTCTTTACTCCCCTGCTCCCCTGCTCCCTGCTCCCTATCCCTCCTCCGGATTGCGGTAGCCAAAAAAGTTAATACTGTAGTCAGTAATCCGCACTCCTGTTTCTTCTTCAATTTTGCGGATCAAATCTTCTGGCAGTTCCACATGAACATCAAGAATTTGATTTGTATCCACACAGTTTATATGACTGTGAGAGTCACTGATATTGCCGTACAAACGCCCATCACAGCGTTCAATACACTCAATGATGCCTTGACTGGATAATGCTTCTAAATTTTGATAAACAGAAGTATGACCGATCTCTTTGCCTTGGTGGTTCAAGCGATCGTAAATCTCTCTTGCTGCAAGATGTTCATTTGCTTGCCAAAGTAATTCCAGAATAAAGCGACGCTGACGACTGACGCGCATACCCAGGATTTGGCAGCGCTCAAGTGCATCTTCTAGAGAACGAATTGGTCTTGTAGTAATTGTTTGTTTTTGCATATTACAGCTTGTTAACTGTTGAGGGAATATTCCCATCTAAATGTTTATTGGTTATTTAATATATGCAATCATATTGCACGCTGCTGTTTTACCTGCACTTATGTTTTGGCTTTTGATGCTGTGGAAGTGACAGGTGGCGATAATGATTTTTTTTGCTTGTTGACGACTACTTTGTCAGACCTTAATCTAAAACAAACTCATTACAACTTTAACTTAAAATTGCCGTAAATGTCCACCTTGGGGCAGGCATTGCCTTACCCAAGTAGGCTAATTCTAATGGCGTACCATATTAATCGTGTAGTAATTATTTAGTTAAAGGCGAGTAATTATAGCAATGATAAAAGTAGCATTTAACTTGAACAAGAATCGGTGAAGTGAGTAGCCGCCACAGGCAGCGCCAGCGGCTCATAATATCAAGGCTAGTAACTGGATGTATATTTGTTATAAATAGCAAAAATTAAGCAAAATTATCAAATAAATTTGATCGGGTCAGACTTATGTCTAAACCTTGTATAGGTTGACGAAATTATTAGCAAAAAAGTATCAGTAAATACTAGTTGATTTGTGAAGAAAACTTTGTGCTATTAAAAGTCAATGTAGCGTCAATCCCTGAAAGCTGCTACTGTATATTCTCGATCCTACAGTTGAGCATCAAGAAAGTGGCTGCTGAATCAATGACAATTGCGATCGCACTCAATAATGACTTCATTAACAATCTGGATTTGTCGCCTGCGTCAACGGTGATTGAAAAACTGCTGCAAGATGGGGTTGTATCCTATGAACAGCAGCTACGCTTTGATATCAATTACAATCTCGAACCTGGCGATCCACGGGAACTCTCAGAAATTCCAGAGGTGCGCCTGTGGTTTGTACGCCTAGATGCCAAATATCCCTGGTTGCCATTTTTACTAGATTGGAAAGCTGGAGAATTTGCTCGTTATGCCGCCATGCTTGTACCACACCAGTTTAGTTCCCAAGAAGGTATTCAGTACAATCCTGAAGCCTTAGAGATATTTTTGATGCATAAAATCTTTATCTTAGGCGATTGGCTCAAACAACAAGACATCCCCAGCCTCTCGCGCCTAAAGTCCATGGCCCAAATGCTGGGTTATGAATTAGATGATGCTTTTTTTGGGATATTTTAACAAGAAAGAATTCAGGAGTCAGGAGCCAGAATTCATACCATTTTGGATTTTAGATTTTGGATTTTGGATTGTGAAACATCCATTGGATAAGTGTTTCAGTTTTCCATCTGTCGCAATCATTTTTCAAATTGGTTTCAGTATGAATTCTGAACTAAAAAGCGGACTTCGGCATGAGCGCTCAGTCGAACGCTAAATCAACGGCATTTATTGCACCCCCGTAAAATCTATGATTTTATGGTCAACTTTCGTAATAGCGGGTCTGAATCTCCCACTTTCTGATTCTGAATTCTGACTTCTGACTTCTTCAAAAAATTACTGGTTTAGCCACCCCAAATTTTCTCTAAAACTGCGTTTGGTGAAATATCCGCCGTTTTTCCTGTGAGGGATTCAATAGCCAGGAATTTATCGTTTTTCGGCAACAACTTAGCTGGAACGCTGGGGCCAAAGATAGCAATGGTATAGGTTTGAACTGCAACACTTAGTTGTAGTGCCGCACTATCAGTCGATAACATCAAATTTGCCCCGGCAATTATGGCAGTTAACTTACCAATATCATCTGGGGCAGTCACCTTGATATCTGGAGAAGACTCCAGAAGCGATCGCACAAACTGCTCATCGTCAACTCCCTTAATAACAACCACAGGTAAATCCGGCTGTTTTTGTTGGAAGGCTTGAATAATTTGCTGCCAATTTTCGACAGGGTAGATTTTATCTAGTTCTTTAGCCTGGGATAACTGGCCAGAACCGCCATGAATCAAGATATAGCCTGTTTCATGAACCCCTAAACGTTTTTGTTCCTTTTGTGCCCATTCAATATCTGGTTTTGGCACATTTACTGCTAACTCTGGGACAGGGCTATTTATTTCCAACGGTTGCAGCAAGTCATGGTAAACTGCCGCCGCATATTGGGATGCTTTAAATGGCACAGCGTGGGTTAGAAAACCCGCTCCTTTGCCTTGATAGCCAATACGTATAGGAATTCCCGTCAACCAGAGTAAAAGACCCACCAACCAATTTTGCTTAACAGCAATGGCAACATCGTATTCGCGATCGCGAATAGTTCCCACTAAATTACCCCAATCTGCCAGACTGTTACGGTCATTAAAATCAAAGTTCAGCACCTCGTGAACTGACTTGCTCACTCGGTAGGCAGCCTTTGACCGGGGTTCAACAAAGACATCTATCTGAGCGTTAGGGTAATGGCGCTTCAGGTCATCTAGAGTCGGAAAGAAGAGAACTTGGTCGCCAATTCCGCCAGGTACAAGGGCTACTACTCGCATAATATTTATTGACGCTTACTCGCTCCCTATTTTAGGGGAAAATATATAGCTTAAAGATTGAGGAATTCTGTGTATTTACTAATTCCAGCTGCGGGAATCGGAAAAAGAATGGGGAGTAACCGCAATAAACTCCTGCTAGTCGTGCGATCGCAACCAATTATTGCTTGGACTTTATTAGCCGCAGAAGCCGCTAGTACAATCAGTTGGATCGGGATTATTTCTCAGTCTACCGATTGGCCAGAGTTCAAAGCAATTATCGCCGATCTGAAGCTGACTAAACCAGTGGAATTGATTCAAGGTGGCTCCACCCGCCAAGAATCTGTTTACAATGGCTTGCAATCTCTGCCAGTAGCCGCAGAACAAGTGTTGATTCATGATGGTGCTAGATGCCTAGCCACACCAGATTTATTTAACTCTTGTGCCGAGGCCATTCGCCACTGTCCCGGTTTAATTGCTGGTGTACCCGTCAAAGACACCATCAAAGTTGTCAATGAACAAGGCATAATTCAAGAAACACCCGACAGACGACAACTATGGGCGGCACAAACTCCCCAAGGATTTGATGTCAAGTTGTTGAAACAGTGCCATGCTGAAGGAGTCCGTCAAGGTTGGGAAGTAACAGACGATGCTGCTTTATTTGAAAAGTGCGGCATCGAAGTCCGAATTGTCGAAGGAGAGGAGACAAATTTAAAAGTGACCACTCCACAAGATTTAGCGATCGCAGAATTTATTCTTACGAGTAGAGGCTTTTAAGTTATTGGGCATTGGGCATTGGGCATTGGGCATTGGGCATTGGGCATTGGGCATTGGGCATTGGGCATTGGGCATGGGGAATTGGGCATGGGGAATTGGTGAGCAGGAGGAGAATAACTGATGCCCAATGCCAAATTTGAAAGTTTAAAAAAATACTTTGACAATTTAGGATATAATGCCACACACTTGTTGATTGTTAGTTGTCATGTACTAATGACCAATGACTAATGACCAATGACTAACGACTAATGACTAAATGATTACAGCCACAGCGACGAAGATAGAAGCAATTCTCTATTTAAAGGGTAAACCCTTGTCGCTCGGCGAAATCGCCGAGTATGCCGCGTGCGATCGCGCCACTGTCAAAGAAGGCATAATTGAACTTATGGACAATTATGCCCACCGAGATAGCGCCCTAGAGGTCATAGAAACCCCAGATGGTTACAGTTTGCAACTCCGGTCTGACTTTCACGATCTAGTGCAAACGATGATACCAGTGGAATTGGGTGTAGGTGCATTACGGACTTTGGCCGCGATCGCTCTTAATAGTCCCATACTTCAGAGCGACTTGATTAACCTGCGCGGTTCGGGAGTATATCAACACGTTCCAGAACTCGTCGAACTTGGTTTCATTCGCAAGCGCCGAGACAGCGATTCTCGCTCCTACTCACTCCAAGTAACCCCAAAATTCCATCAGTATTTCCAAATCGAACAACTCCCGCAAATACTTTCTACCAGTCAGAAGGAAGAACAATTAGAACTAGAACTAGAACTAAAGGCAGTGGCGAGTGGGGAGTAAAGAAGGGAATAGGGTACAGGTTACAGGTGCAGATTATTCCCTATAACCTGTCATCTGTCATCTCTCCCCTAATCACACTCACTTCCTCTTGACTTATACCTGTGGTGAATGCGCTAGCCTTGTACTATGGTTTAGAGTAGAGTTAGCAATTAAGCTAAATAAAACTGCCAATGGTGTTTAATCCTGACTTTTTGAATGACAACTCTGAGGAACACCCTAATCAACTTCTTTCCGACCACTCTGAGGAATACCCTAATCAGTTACTCAAATATCTACAGCATCAGTCTCCTGATGTTTTAGCTAGGGTTGCTCAGTCCGCTAGCCCCGAAATTAAACAAATCATCTCGCAAAATGTCCAAGGGCTAGTGGGAATGCTCCCCGCGGAAAATTTCAACGTGCAAATCACAACAGATAGGGAAAACTTAGCTGGGCTTCTAGCATCAGCCATGATGACAGGGTATTTTCTGCGCCAGATGGAACAAAGAATGCAGTTAGAGCATTTGTCTAATGGCCAATAATTAATAGTCAGTAGTCAAACATTCTGGAACTATTGACCAAATAATTACTAATTCGTAATTCGGAATGACGCTTTCTAGGAATTACGAATTATTTTGACTACTTCTTTTCAGGATAAGCTCCTGATTGTACTTTGAAGGTTTGAACTTTACCGCTGCGGTTGACTTCGAGAGCTATTATGTCTCCAACTTTGCTAGACTCTACCAGCCTCTGAACTTGGGCTGAAGTTTTGACCGGTTTGCCGTTAAATTTTTGAATCACGTCTCCAGGAAGCAGTCCTCCACGCTTGGCTGGGGAATCATCTGTGACTCCTTTAATCACAATTCCAGCATCCTGCTGAATGTTTAGTTGATTTTCTTGATTAATCTGCTGTTTTCTGATGGGAGAAAGGTCTGCCATTTCAACACCCAAGAAGGGATGTTCCACGCGCCCTTTAGTAAAAAGTTCATTAGCGATGCGGGCGGCGGTTTCAATGGGGATGGCGAAACCGAGTCCTTGAGCATCAGCGCGGATAGCAGTGTTAATACCAATCACTTCGCCTTGGGCGTTTAATAAGGGACCACCAGAATTACCAGGATTAATTGCGGCATCAGTTTGGATAAAGCTGACTCGCTTATCTGGGACACCAACTTGAGTGCTAGTGCGATCGGTAGCGCTGATGATACCGATAGTGACAGTATTATCTAAACCCAGAGGATTGCCAATAGCGATCGCCCATTGTCCTGGGATCAGGTTTTGCGAATTGCCCAGTTTTACCGTCGGCAAATCATTCGCTTTTATTTTCACTACCGCCACATCTGTTACTGAATCAACTCCTACCACCTTACCCTCTAGACTCCGACCATCTTTGAGGGTAACTTGTACTGTATCTGTATCTGCCACTACATGAGCGTTGGTGAGTAATTCCCCATCTTCGCTCAAGATAAATCCCGATCCTGTACCGCGCTCAATGCGTTCTTGAGGAATTGGTTGGTCATCTTCTCCAAAGAATCGCCGCAAGAGGGGATTTTTCAAAGCGTCAGAGATGGGATTAGCTACTTTACGAGTGGCATTAATTCGCACTACAGCCGGGCCAACTTTTTGCACTGCCGTCGCAATAAAATTCACGTTATCGCCACCAGTAGCCCCAATAGCTCCGTTAGGAGAATTCGGAACTACGGATTCTGGAGGCGAAGCCATTGTTACATTTCTTAACTGTTGGAACGAGCGATTTTGTGGCAGGAAATAGCGACTGCCAAACAAACCTGCACCACCGCCAATTACTAGTAAAAACACATAAACCGCCAATTGCTTTAAGGATAACTTCATAATCTTTTGCTCAAGAACAGCAATGCAGTTGCTAATTTCTAAGTGTAGTCAAGCTAACGGCAAGTGGACAGATCAATTTACGAGAAATTAGGGAATGGGCAAAGAGGCAGGGGGCGCAAAGCAGGGAGCAGAGGGGAAAGGGGCAGTTTTTATCGTAAATTCAAGGGTTTAAGAACCTGCAATCTATATGTAGCAACCATTTCAGTCGGGGTTTAAATCCCCGTCTGAAATGTCTTTAATTTTGAATTTTGTTAGCGAGTCCGCGTACTCTTACAGAGAAGCAAGCTACGCGCAGCGTCTCGTAGAGAGCGTCATTTTGAATTTTGAATTGTTAATCTGCCCCTGCTCCCCGACTTCCTCGCAACTCCCTACTTTTCCCATCTAAAATTTAAAGTTAATGCGCTCTTGACCTGTGTACATGACTTTACCCTTTCGTCAACTGTTTCTCTGTAGCTTAGTTAGCGCCTTGGGCCTAGTAAGCATACTGCCATACTCAAAATCAAACAGTGCTAACGCTGCTGTGGGTGGTTGCTCAACTCCAGCCCTATCTCGCTTCCAACGTCATAAAGTTGTTCATGGCGAAACTTTGGAGAGCATAGCGCAGCGCTACAATCTCATTCCGACAACTATTATTGGCATGAATCCAGCTTTGCAGAATGGTGCAGCTGTCGCTGTTGGTAGTGTGCTTCAGATTCCTCCCTACAATGGGATTGTAGTCGAAGTGCCTCGCGGTCAAACTTGGCGACAAGTGGCGGCACAATACAAAGTTCGTGCTGATAGCCTGTTTGAGGTGAATGGCTGCCAACAAAACCCCAGAATCGTCTTTGTTCCGGGGGTAAATTGGTCGCCTAATGGTGTTGTAACTAAGTCGCCTTTACCTACTGATGCAGGTACACCAAACCGTGCATCTTTGTCTGGATATCCTTTGGGAGAAGTGGCAACTGTAGGATTAGCTTACGGCTGGCAAATTAATCCCGGTACAAGTGAAGTTTTCTTCCACAGTGGTGTTGACTTATTAGCACCAGTTGGTACTAATGTGCTAGCGATCGCACCTGGAACCGTAGCCTTTGCCAGCGATCAAGGTTCTTATGGCAAGTTGGTCATTATTAACCACAGTGGCGGACTTCAAAGCCGTTACGCCCAGCTTGACACCATCAAAGTTACTGTCGGTCAACAAGTGAAAAAAGGAGACTTACTAGGAACAGTAGGTACTAGTGGAAAACCAACATCCACTCAACCCCATCTCCATTTTGAAGTGCGTTCTAGCTCATCTCTGGGTTGGGTAGCAGAAGATCCAAAGGGTTATTTGAAGAAATGAGTTTTGTTTTGAAACGCAGAGGAACGCAAAGGAAATCTCTGTGTTCTTCTGCGAAACCTTTGCGATCCTTTGCGTTAAATAAAGGATGCTATATTTTCGCTAGATTTTACGATGTGCATTCCTGCCTCTGCAAATATTGCAAATGCCGCATCTGCCTGTTCTGTGTAGTCCACAACACCGGGAACAACGACAGGCGAAGTAGAATCTTCTAGCAAATAGATTTTTTGAGCAAGGGTGGCATCTACCTGTTTAATTTCTGTTAATAAATCGTCAATTGTCCAAGCGACGCAGTGACTTTTAGCTTGACCACCAATAATTACTGCATCATATTCTAAAAGTTGTTTAATCAGGCGCGTGTTCTTTTGAGCAAGTGGACGTTGCTCAAAATCTTCTAAAACTTCTGGACGTAAGATGGAATAGTTTTCTGTTAAAGGATTTTCACCTTTAATTTCAAATTGCGTTTGACTCTGACGCGCAATGCCGTGGAAAAATATCGCTTCTTCTACCGATGAAACTAGAGCATGACCAATACCACCCAACATAGAATGATAAGGCCAAACAGTGAGGGGATATTTCCCATCTTGACTAAGTTTTTTAAGGTAATGGTAAGCGTGTTTTTCTAATAATTCATAATCTCCATTAGTAACACTGTTAGCAACTGCTGGGTTTACCTTCCAGATACCTTTTTCAATATCTGCTGGTGTGATACTAGTCGCTGCTGGAGTTGGATGTTCTCCCGTAGCGTTCACCCAAAAGATCGGATGGAAAATTTGCGTTGCTGTGTGAGTATCTAGAGTTGGTACAATTTTCGTGATTATTCCCAAGTTTCGATAGATAAACTCAGATAATCTGACGTTATCATCCACCGCAGCATTACCAGATTTTCCACCTACAAATAATTCAAATCCAGGGATGCAGAAGGTGTTTTGGACATCAATTAACAGTAAGCAAATGCTGGTTTTATCTAAAGATGCAGGTTTGATATCGTGTTGTTTTGCCCAGATTTCACCTTCGGCGGCACGTTCTTGGTAAGGTACGCGCCAGACTTTGCTCACTTCTTCAGGGTTAAAGTGTGAGGGAATTGGTAGTTGGGTTATTATTTGAGTGTTCATCTAAAATCTGTACTTATTTTCTAATTATTAGGCTTGACTTAGTTAAAAATAATACTGAATTTAGTAAACGTCATCGTGGGAACCTAGAGTTAGCAACAAAATTTCTTCCTCTCCTGATTCAGGATTTGTAACAAATTTAAATAAAATTCGATTTTGATAATCAATTGAACATGAATATCTACCCGATAAATCACCTTTTAACTTGTGACTACGTAAACTGAGTTGAAATGGGTCTTCAGCGATTTGTTGTAATATTTGCTCAATTTGAGAACGTAACTCAGGATTTTTCTTGACTAGACGCTTAAAAGCACGAATAAAAGTCGGACTCCAAACCAAAATTTTCACTCGCCTAACTCCGCCATCAAATCTGCAACTGAACCACGCCGGACATTACCCTGAGCGTAATCACTCTCTGCTTGCGCGACTTCTTTTAATAAGTCATCCCGTCGCTGTTGTTTGAGGCGCTTCTGGATAATATCTACAAGAATAGCCTGAGCTTCTGGGTCTAATGCTTCTACTGCTTCTATGGCTTTCTGGAATGTAGATGTTTTTTCTAGCATGGGAGTTAAAGCATTTGGTGATAAGTCTAATTTAGCTGGTGGTAAGGGCGATCGCTCCTCATTTTCCTTCCTTAATAGTATATTTGTATTATTAAATAAATTTAGCGTTAGCAAAGCTTAACGAAGTTATCACTCTTATGAATCGAGATGAATTACTCAAACGCTATGCCGCAGATGAGAGAGATTTTTCAGGAGTTGACCTTAGTCGTGCTAATCTTTATGGAATTGACTTGAGCAGTGCAAATCTAAGTAGAGCTAATATCAGTTATGCTAACCTTAGTGAGGCTAACCTTCAAAGCACTAATTTGCATCAAGCCGATCTAAGTTATGCCAATCTGAGTGATGCCAATCTGAGTGATGCTAATTTGTATGGTGCTGAATTAGATGGTGCCGAACTGAGCAATACTAATCTAAGTCGTGCCAACTTACAAGGAGCATCAGAGATAAATGGTGGGAGCAATGTTAACCTGAGTGATGCCGATCTAAGACAGGCTAGGCTAGCGGATGGTGAGTTGATAAACTCCAACTTGAGTGGAGCTAATTTAAGCTGTATTGACCTAAGTCATAATTATTATTTTGAATTAAAAAGTGTCAATTTGAGTAGTGCCAATTTACAGTATGCCGATCTAAGGCGTATGGATTTAAGTAGTGTTGACCTCACAAATGCTGACTTAAGTTATGCAAACTTAATTGGTACTCTTTTAGTTGGAGCAAATCTTAGTGGTACTATCCTAAAAAATGCTCTATATACAGATCCAGATTTACCTGCTGATATTGAACAACTTTCTCAAGCATACTTCATTGCTCCTGGTGCCAATTTGAGCAGTGCCAACTTAAGTAAAGCATGGCTGGAACACCAAGACTTGAGTGGTGCTGATTTGAGTCATGCAAACCTGAGTTATGCCAACTTAGAATATGCCAATCTCATTGGTGTTAACTTGACTGGTGCTAACTTGAATAGTGCGAGATTGTATCGTGCCAGACTCAGGAGTGCGAACCTTATTGGTGCTGATCTGAGAAATACTGGTCTAGGTTGTGCTGACCTGATTAATGCAAAACTTAATGGCGCTCAACTTACAGATAGTAGTCTGTTTGATACTCTTTACAGTTCAAAGACAATTTTTCCACCTGAAATTGATTTAACTAACGCAACCTATATTGGTGCTGGTGCCGATTTATCAAACTATAAACATAGTTTAATGGGTTTTGACCTACAGGACTTTGACCTAAGCAATATCAACTTGAGAGGTCGCAATCTTGATAATGCTAATCTGATTGGTGCTAATCTAAGCAATGCTAACTTGAAGAATACTTCTTTAAAAAACGCTAATTTACAGCAAGCTAATCTCAGTTGCGCCAATCTTGAACAAGCAGATTTGAAAGACACAAACTTTGAGGGTGCTATTTTTTACAATACAATCATGCCTGATGGTAGTATAAAGAATGATAATTTATAGTTATATTGCAGTTTGGGTCATAGAATTACGATACCATTGGTAGTATTTATGACACAGGAAGAATGCGATCGCTTCCTTAAGCTTTTCTGCAAAACGCTGCGCGATCGCACTCCAGCTACTCAATTAAAAGGATTGTTAAGCAAAATATCTTTACAAATGAGCAAAACTCCTCAAATGCTCTTTATTTCTTCGCCTGTATTATTTTCCATTTTTTTCTATACTAATTGTCCAAAAAAGCACTAGCTGTGGCAATCTGGGAAACAGAGATTTATTAAATCTGATATTTGAGCTACAGCAAATTTACCTAATCAGGTTATGCAAACTCTGCCCACAGTAAACACTTCAAGCATCACATCACCTCAAGCCACCTTTGATACAACCATCAAGCGGCGTAAAACCCGCCCTGTAAAAGTGGGAAATGTCACCATTGGCGGCGGCTACCCCGTTGTAGTGCAGTCAATGATTAACGAAGACACTCTTGATATTGATGGTTCCGTAGCTGGTATTCGTCGTCTGCACGAAATTGGCTGCGAAATTGTCCGCGTCACAGTGCCAAGTATGGCTCATGCTAAAGCTTTAGGGGAAATTAAACAAAAATTAATTAAAACTTACCAAGACGTGCCAATTGTGGCTGATGTCCATCACAACGGGCTAAAAATCGCTGTGGAAGTTGCCAAGCACATAGAGAAAGTGCGGATTAATCCGGGCTTGTATGTGTTTGAAAAGCCAAACATCAATAGAACTGAATATACTAAAAGCGAATTTGACGAAATTGGCGATAAAATCCGCGAAACCTTAGAACCTCTAGTAGTTTCTTTGCGCGATCAAGGAAAATCGATGCGAATTGGGGTAAATCACGGTTCTCTTGCTGAGAGAATGCTATTTACCTACGGTGACACCCCTGAAGGAATGGTGGAATCGGCCATAGAATTCATCCGCATCTGTGAATCTTTGGATTTCCGCAACTTAGTAGTTTCCATGAAAGCCTCACGAGTCCCGGTGATGGTAGCCGCCTATCGCCTCATTGCCAAGCGCATGGATGAACTGGGTATGGATTACCCACTACATTTAGGAGTTACAGAAGCCGGTGATGGCGAATACGGGCGAATTAAATCCACAGCAGGCATTGCCACATTACTTGCTGATGGCATTGGTGATACAATCCGCGTCTCACTGACAGAAGCACCAGAAAAAGAAATTCCCGTCTGTTACAGCATTCTCCAAGCTTTGGGATTGCGAAAAACGATGGTGGAATACGTCGCTTGTCCTTCCTGTGGACGCACTTTGTTTAATCTAGAGGAAGTGCTGCACAAAGTTCGGGAAGCCACTAAACACTTAACTGGTCTTGACATTGCAGTTATGGGTTGTATTGTCAATGGTCCCGGAGAAATGGCAGATGCTGACTATGGCTACGTTGGCAAAACACCTGGTTATATTTCTTTGTATCGTGGTCGAGAAGAAATTAAAAAAGTCCCAGAAGATAAAGGTGTAGAGGAATTAATTAACCTCATTAAGGCAGATGAACGCTGGGTAGAACCTTAAAAGAGGCAGGGGAGCAGGGGAAGCAGGGAAAAATTTAAGTTGCAGTAAGTTTTTCCCCTCTGCCCCTTTGTACCTCTGCCTCTTGTACCCACTGCCCCATACCCAAAAACTTTGTATCTTTTAACCACCAAGGCCGCCTGATTGTCAAGTATTTTGTTTAAATTAAGAATACATACTAGGTCTGTACAGTGGTAGCCTGTGTTAGATTGAGCATACTGACTATATTATTTTCCCTCTGACGCAGCTGTCATTATGGTGATTACAAAAAGTAGACTTGTTTTGGGTGCTACGGCAGTTACACTCTCCACGATCGCTGTTACTAGCCTTGGCATTCATTCGCGAGGTCAGGCTTTATTTAAAGCAAGTCCTAAAGAATTAGTAGATGAAGTTTGGCAAATTGTTCAGCGCCAATATGTCGACGGTACTTTTAATCAGGTAGATTGGCAGGCTGTTCGTAAGGAATACTTGAGCAAGTCCTACAGTAATCCGCAAGATGCGTATAAGTCCATTCGGGAAATGCTGAAAAAGCTAGAAGACCCCTACACCCGGTTTATGGACCCAGAAGAATTCAAAAATATGCAAGTTGATACCTCTGGAGAATTGACAGGGATTGGGATCACCATTAGTCAGGATGAAAAAACCAAGCAATTGGTTGTGATTGCGCCAATCGAAGATACACCAGCCTTTAAAGCTGGTGTTTTGGCAAAAGATATCATTCTCAAAATTGACGGCAAAGATACTAAGGGGATGGATACTAATCAGGCAGTATCCTTGATTAGGGGTGAAGCAGGATCTCAAGTCAGCTTGACAATTATGCGTGACGGTAAGACAAAACAGTTTGACATCAAACGGGCACGCATTGAAATCCATCCAGTTAAGTTTTCTCAAAAGAAAACCCCAGCCGGAAATCTTGGCTACATCCGCTTGAACCAGTTCAGCGCCAATGCTGGTAAAGAAATGCAAATTGCCATCAAAGATTTAGAAAGCAAAAAGGTAGCTGGATATATCCTTGATTTGCGTGGTAATCCTGGTGGCTTACTTTTCTCCAGTGTCGATATTGCCCGGATGTGGATAGATAAAGGTAAGATTGTCTCCACTGTTGAACGCCAAGGAGAGGCAGAAAAAGAAGAGGCAAACGGACGAGCCTTGACCACTAAACCATTGGTGGTGCTGGTAGATAAAGGTTCAGCTAGTGCCAGTGAAATCCTCTCAGGGGCTTTGCAGGATAATAAGCGTGCTACTTTGGTTGGGACTCAAACCTTTGGTAAGGGACTAGTGCAATCGGTGCGTCCTCTGGAAGATGGCTCAGGATTAGCGGTAACAATTGCTCATTACTATACTCCCAATGGTACAGATATCAATCACAAAGGCATTTCGCCAGATGTGAAGGTGGATTTGAGCAAAAAGCAGATGGAGGATTTATGGCTCCATGAACGTGACAAACTCGCGACTCTTGCAGACCCTCAATTCGCTAAAGCAGTGGAAGTGATAGGTAAAAAAATTGCTGCTAAGGGTACACCTACAGCAGAAAAATGAAGAGTTAGGAATAAAGTTAGGAGTGAATAGTGAGGAGTTAGGAATAAAGTCCATCACTGTCAACTTCTAACTACTAACTTAAACTGGTTTGCACTTTCCAGCCCTAATAAGTCCGACACGTCGAGCGATCGCTTCTTCTTGCGAATTAAAAGGCCCCCATTGTTCTATAATTTCTGGATTATCGTCTGCAACTTGGTCGCTGGGGATAATTTCGCAATTTCCAGCAGAACGCTTGACAATATACCAAGTTTGTGAATCGTTCATATTTTAAATAAAAATCTTGTTTTTATAGTCAGAATTTTACTGCATACAGAAAATATCTTCGCACTTACTGCTAAATCCTACATTCTGTGGTGCGATCGTAGAACTCTGTAGCTTTTTTGCTGACCAATTTATATCTTGGATGCTTGAGGATAGTTCCTGTTGCTCACCCTAACTTCAATAGTTTTCCTTTGTCAATTCACTACAAACTTACGCAAAGCTGTACTAAGCCTCAATTTAAACTATGGGCGATAGGCAATCACTCAGTTCGATTGAGTTTCTCTCTTAAAAGAGCTTCTACGTCCCTTTCAGGATTATCAAGATCGAAAGGATAAGGGTGTTGTGTAGAGAAGTCAGAACGACTCATCAAAACTTGTAATGCAGCCCGAAACGCTTCTTCGTCATTTCTGTGTTCTGAAATATATCGTTTTATTTCAGTATTGGTCATCTGGTTGAGGTTTTGCATCATAGAACAAATTTCCAATTCCCATCTTGATCAATTATGACTGCAATCTCATCGTTCAAACCAGCTTGAATATAAAGCGTTTTCAGCTTTTGGTCGTAGCGGAAAACCTGGATAGGCTGATACAGATTAGAAAGTAACTGACAAAGGAATATCGCTGTATCCGATTGTTTCTGTGTTGGCATGAGGTTATGTGGCGACTGCGGTATATATATGTGTTACATTTATATAAAATAGAGTGTACATACAAGCATATATTATGATGCCAGTTATCAGAATACCTGATCCCATTTACAAAAGGCTCCAAGCCCTGGCTGTACCTTTTGAGGATACACCTATCACTGTTATTGAGAAGTTATTGAATGAATATGAGGCACGTTACCAGCCTCAGCAAGTTTCTGAAACCGAGAATTATAGAGTTCTTGAACCTGATGCTACAAGCAATTTACACCATACTAGAGTGCTGCAAGCCGTAATTGGTGGTCAGGAAATTCATCAACCGAACTGGAATAAAATCGTTGATGTAGCGCACGAAATTGCTATTCAACAAGGATTTTCTGTAGAGGATCTGATCAAACTAACTCTATCTCATGTCGTTCAGGGTGAAAAAATTAACTCTGGTTTTCATTACTTGCCAGAGGTAAACATTTCGATACAAGGTGTAGATTCAAATCTAGCGTGGCGTAGCACTTTGCACTTAATGAAGAATTTGAAAATGCCAATCGAAATATACTTTGAGTGGCGCGATAAAGAGGGAGCAGTATATCCGGGTGAGAAAGGTAAGCTCATTTGGAATGCTAAATAGGATGTGAGAATCAGAACTATGAGAGTATCACTTGCTGGCTTTATATTAATAATTTTGTTACGTATATATTTATAAAGAGTAAAATTCATGGACGAGCTACAACCAAGAGTAGAACAGCTACAATCGTTATATAGACTTTGCCATCAACTTACAAATGTGATGTTTCAGTCAATTCACATCGTGCGATTAGATGAACGCTCGCTCAATATATTTATATTAGCTGGGCAAAGTGAAGGAATAGAGCTAGAAATCACGCCAGATGGTAGTATAGAACCATGAATGTAGTATAAAAAGTATGAATAAGGTAAACTATGCAGCAATGAGCGACCAAGAGCTAAAGAGTTACTTTCTCACCCACAAGGATGATAAGGGAGCCTTTTATGCTTACATGGATAGACGAAAATCTCGTCATCGTGATGCTGCGATAAAATTAAATGATCCAGCTTGGGAAGAAAAGATAATAGCTGTGATTCAGAAACAATTAGGTTCTGATTAATAACTTAATGATTTCATATTTTTAATCGAGGTGGACAAAATTTTTGTAGTCCCCTCGATTTCTGACATACATTTACCTTTAACTAATACTTCCGCTCTTTTGGCTCAAACATAGTAATCGCCACCGGTCGATATTGAATATCAATTCCCGCTGGTGAATAGTAAGCCATTGTGTGTTTGAGAAAGTTAGTATCATCTCGCTGTGAATAATCTTCGCGGAAATGAGCGCCACGACTTTCTTGACGATTCAACGCTGATGCCAAAATAGTCTGCCCTACTACCATCAAACTTCGCAATTCTAAGGCTTCCACGAGTTCCGTATTCCAGCAACTACCTTTGTCATCTAAATAAATTTGCGGGTATTTTTGTTGTATTTCTTCTAGTTTGTGTAACCCTTCAGTCATTAATGACTCAGTGCGGAAAACACCGCAGTACTCAGTCATACAATCCTGAAAAGCTTCACGGACTTGGTTAATACGATACTGTCCTGGTTGTTCTAGCAAAGCTTGAATTTGTTGCTGGGCTTCTTTTACATACCGTTGCTCATCTACAGAGGGTAACTTACGTTTTTGCACAAATTTGGCGATCGCAGCCCCAGTTCTTTTGCCATAAACGACACATTCCAGCAGAGAATTACTCCCCAAACGATTTGCACCATGTACAGAAACACAAGAAGTCTCACCCGCAGCAAAGAAAGCATCAACTAAACCATCACCACTACTGCGAACTTGACCATCAGTGTTAACTGGTATACCACCCATACAATAGTGAATTGTCGGGCGGACTGGCATCGGTTGAGTTACTGCGTCAACGCCTACTAGACGATGGGCTTCTTCCCAACAGAAGGGAACGCGACTCATAATTTTTTCTTTGCCGAGATGGCGCAGATCCAGATAGACAAAGGGGCCACCAGCACTGCCATCGAGATGAATACCACGTCCGGCGCGAATTTCGTAAGCGATCGCGCGTGAGGTAATATCACGAGGAGCTAGTTCCATGCGACTGGGTGCATAATTCGCCATAAAGCGATCGCCTTCACTATTAATCAGATACGCCCCTTCTCCCCGTACTGCTTCTGAAATCAGCACCCCTACTGGATATAAGCCAGTGGGATGAAATTGCACAAATTCCATATCTTCCAGGGGCAAACCTGCGATCGCAGTCATTGCCAAACCATCACCTGAAGAGGCGTAATCATTAGAGGTAGTGTTATAAACGCGACCATAGCCCCCTGTGGCAAACATCACTGCCTTAGCCCGCACCGCCTCGATATGTCCATCCAAAAGATGGAACATGACCACACCCTTGGCCTCATTTTCTTCCAAAATGAGACGCATCACGTACCACTCTTCATAAACTTGCACCCCATAACGCCGCAAATTGTTAACCAATTCGTGCAAAATCGCGTGACCGGTTTTGTCAGCAGCGTAGCAAGTGCGGTTGTGAGAATGTCCGCCAAAAGCGCGTTGGGCAATGCGCCCATCGGATAAGCGAGAGAACAAAACGCCCATGTGTTCCAAGTCAATGACCACACCTGGCGCTTCTTGGGTGAGAATTGCTACGGCATCTTGGTCTGCCAAGTAATCAGAACCCTTGACAGTATCAAAAGCATGTGCTTCCCAACTATCCTCTGAATCAACATTTTTCAGCGATGCAGCCATACCACCTTGAGCCGCAACCGAGTGGGAACGAATTGGGTGGGTTTTGGCAACCACAGCAATATTTAAACTAGGGTCAGTGCGGGCAATTTCTACAGCAGCGCGACATCCTGCTAATCCACCCCCGACAATAATCACATCGTGTTCCAGCATAATTAGCCCCCTGATTGCAAACCACTGCTGTTCTATTGTAGAGAGGTGATTAATCAGCTAGTGCGTTGTAACAGTAGCATCTCTACAAAAAAAATTCCCTGCCTACAGACAGGGACGTTATAACAAATTTTGAAATTAGGAGTGAAAAGTTAAAAACAAAGAGTTATGGCACACATAGAATGACTCATAACTCATAACTCATAACTCCTAACTCTTTAGCTAGTTGCTTGTACAGGTTGTTGTTGAGACACATTACCTGGTATAGGTTCCATTTTGGTTCCCGGCCCTACAGGACTGACTTCAATATGATTTAACAAGGTAGTGACAAACGCAAACAACAAGAAAGGTAGCGATAGCAGAACGACAAGACCCGCTGTTGCTAAAGCGTACACGGGCCGCTTGGCACCCATCAGCGCCAAAGCTGATGCCAAACTTAGGGTAATCGTAATCAACCAAACAATTATTTGACCGTAGATATCACCGAAAGTCAGGGTACAGACAAACCGATACTTTTGAATATTATTTTCGCTCATCACATTTGCCTCCAGTCTCTCCTAATAGGTTCTACGTTAGAACTATGTTTGCCTTCTAGGCAATTTCTAAATATTTTTGCAAGCTTCGTAATATCACTTCACAATTTGGCTGCCTTTGGCGGTAAGACAGCTATGCTAAAAGACTTCTTCTCTGCATTAAAAGAGGTCGCGATCGCCTCCTTAACAAACACTATCTTGATTTTAGGAAAATGGACTATTTGTCATCTATCAAATTCAGGATGTTTAAAATAAATATATATCAATTCTATTTAATTTGTGAAAATTGCAACCCACAAATCGCCGACCTTGTAAAAGTTGTTGGGTATCTTGTTTCTGACGAGTGAGTCAGAATTGCTATAAAATTTAATTTTTTGCTAGTAAATATTAACTAGAGAATTGAATAAAGTCAGAATACAAAAACCGATTTTTTGATGTTAAATTTTGAATATTGCCCGAATTCGTTGACTTAAATCAACAAAAATCTTTATTTTTCGTGGCAACATTGTTTTAGGAGTGAACGTGAATACTATTTTTCTTCGTAAAGGTGTTTTTTGGTTGCCAAGTCTAGCTGCTCTTGCATTCCTGAGTAACGGTTTATCTGCAAGCGCCCAAACAGTAGACAAGTTGAGCAATCAGCCATTAACCGAACCTTCCGCAACTGTAGCGTCTTTCAAAGAGTTTAGCCAAAATCTCTCTACAGAAACAACTGAAACTTTTACAGTCACAAATTTAACTAAGGTAGAGCAGTTACCCAACAATGCGATACAAGAAAACGCCAGTGTAACACCCATACCCGTTCCTGGCACAGTGGCGACCTCATCTGCAACGCTCACCTCTGAACCTGTACAACCGACTTCTCAAACTACTGTTACTGTTCAACCATCTGCGACAAGAGTGGCGCAATCAGATATTGATTTAGGTAGAACTACGGCTGGTGGTAGTAGCTATCTTGGCGTCGCTGGTAACATTGGTTTGAGTGGTGGCGACACGTCTTTGGGCGACGCTAACTTTGCAGTAGTCAGTAAAATCGGACTGACAAATTCTATATCAGTGCGACCCTCAGCTGTATTTGGCGACAACACCACAGTTCTACTTCCGATCACCTACGATTTTACCTTCAAATCAGCAGATGCTTTTAGCGAACCATTAGCGATCGCACCTTACGTCGGAGTGGGTGCAGCTTACAAAACTGGTGATGATTCAAAATTTGCCTTTTTGGTGTCTGGTGGCATTGATGTGCCTCTAACTTCTCAATTTACGGCAACAGCTGCTATCAATGCCGGATTTTTCGATGAAACTGATGTGGGCTTGTTGTTAGGAGTTGGTTACAACTTCAGTGGGATTAAATAGTTAAGAATTAGGAGTTAGGAGTTAGGAGTTATTAAGATTAAATTATTAAATTCATAACTCATCACTCCTAACTCCTAAGTTTCTACTTAGGGGTAACTTTGTCAATCACCTTGATTGTGCCATCGTCTCCTACTGTCCAAACATCATAGACACCGATGACATCGCCGTTAGCATCAACATCTACGTTGCCGCTGGCTCCTTGGTAGTTAATCTTTTTACCATCTTTAAGTAACTTCAGTCCCTCGCAGACATCACTAACTTCTGTGCCAGGCCCATCAGCAACTTCCCGGATTTTGCTGGCTATACCAACGCCTGTATTTTCTTTAGCAGCTTGCGCTGCCAATGTCAATAAAGCTGCTGCATCCCAAGCTTGAGGAGCATATTCCCCTGGCGCACCACCCTTTTTATCCTTCCACAGCTTGTTGAATGCTTCTAATGCTTTACCATCGGAACCCGGTACTGTACCGATCGCTCCAGTTAAAATATATTTACCATCACTGCCTTTGCCAACTTGTTCGGGAAAAGTCGGTGACTTTACCCCATCTGTCAGCAGAATTTGCACTCCCTTCGCCACACCTTGCTGATAGGCGGCTTTCAGAAACAGGCTACCAGTTTCCGCATAGAGTACAGCTAGGACTGCATCTGGCTTACCTGCAAATGCAGCAGCCGCTTCTGTATCAAATGTCTGAGCTTTTGGGTCGTAGCGGACAGGCTTATCTTTATTAACTATAGTTCCACCCAATTTTTCAAAGGTTTGCACGAATGCTTTTTCAAACCCTACGCCATAGTCGTTATTAATTACGACTGTAGAAACTCGCTTGAAACCTTTTTTTCTGGCAAGTTGGGCTAAAGCTAGTGCTTGGTATGTATCGGGGGGAGCGGTACGTGCCCAAAAGCCTTTATAGTCACCTTTTTGAGCCTTATCGGTAAATACGGGACTGGTACTACCAGGGGAAACCAGCATGACTTTATTCGGCGTGGCAATGGAGACTGCTGCACTAGAAACGCTACTGGCAAAGGAACCAACTACACCTGCTACTTTATCTAAAGTTGCTAGTTTAGTCATACCGGCAGCTCCAGCTTTGGGGTCGGTTTGGTCGTCTACTTGCACCAAGGTAACAGGTTCGCCATTCACTCCACCGCAAGCGTTGACTGTATCGACTAGTAAAGGTACAGAGCCTAACATCTGCTGTCCCACAGAAGCCAAGTCGCCTGTTGTCGGTAGCAAGGAACCAATTTTTAGCCCTTTAGCACTGCTTGTAGTAGTTGAGTTTGCCGCTGGGGTAGCGGTACTTCCGTTGTTAGCTGTGCCGTTGGGGGTACTGCTATCACCACAAGCCCCAAGTAGGAAGCCAGTTGCTAGGGTAGCTATACTTAAACTTAAGGCGGCGCTAATTTTTCTCATAAATTACTTTCACTCCTCAGATATTTAGGAGCCTAAAAATAAGATCCAAACTAGGTTTGTAACTTAGCTGGATCTTATCAAGACTCCAAAGGATAAATCATATCATCCATCTTTGGGAGTAGAAATATTTACGCCGATCTTAGTAATTCTTTTTGTACACAGAATATTCTCCGTGTATCAAAAGCTGAAAAACGGAGAGGGAGGGATTCGAACCCTCGGTACGGAGTTGCCTGCCGTACAACAGATTAGCAATCTGCCGCTTTCGACCACTCAGCCACCTCTCCTGACTCACGAATATCAATGTTACCAGACTTGCCAGTAAGAGTCAATAGTCATTTGTCATTGGTCATTTGTCACTTGTACTGAGCGTAGTCGTTGGCGCAGCCTCTCGTAGAGAAGTATTGGTCATTGGTTATTTATAAAACACTGATGACTAAGAACTAGGGACAAATGACTAATTTTTTAAAGGACTTGGGATCGCATCCAAGCTATGGGCAAGGTGCGTAACTTTTTCCACTGGGGAACGTAAGCCCGCTGACTGAATACATCGTAATCATTGCGTTCAATCGCCTCTAAAATTTGACCGTACAGCATTGATGCTGCCCACACAGGCCAACGCGCATCGGATGCTAAATAAGTAATTCCCTGGTCGGATGTGGTGTAAAATTGGCGGGCGCGGTCAATTTGAAAGCGCATCAATGCCCGCCAACGATCGTCTACCACACCTTTGAAGAAGTCTTGCTCGGTATAGTTGAATTTTGCCAAGTCTTCCAGAGGAATGTAAATCCGTCCCCGTTTGGCATCTTCTCCCACATCCCGCAGGATGTTGGTGAGTTGATTGGCAATTCCGAGAGCGATCGCTTGTTCTATGGGAACATAAGGTTGTTTGTTCTGTTGCCACGGTGCTGCATATATGGTGTTATCCACACCCATAACTGATGTTGACATTAGGCCAACAGTGCCAGCAACACGGTAACAGTAGAGGTATAAATCCTCAAAGGTTTCATAACGACTGCGATATAAGTCCATGCGCTGACCGGCAATCATATCCCGAAATGGCTGAATGTCCATCGGAAAGCGCTGGAGAGTATCAACTAAAGCTACATCGTAATTTTCTAATGGACGCCCCGCAAAAATCGATTCCAGCTGCTGTTCCCATAGGTCTAGGGTTTCTGGCGTGGTAATAGCAGATGCGGGGCCATCCACCAATTCATCTGTACGGCGACACCAAGCGTAAATTGACCAAATAGATTGACGTTTTACCGGACTCATAAGCAAAGTACCCAGGTAAAAAGTCTTGGCATACTTTGCTGTGAGATGCCGACAAAGTTTGTATGACTCGTCTACAGAGACCAGCGTTTTCATGCGCGGCGGGGAATCAGGCAGTTGCAGCATTCGTTGCGGGCGGTCGGGTGAGCGTTTGCAGGTTTGAGGAATTTGCTACCGGGAGGGCCTCAGAAATCGCCTGCGCTGTCAGCTTACCAGAAAGTACGGCACCTTCCATACTGGCTAAGTAGCGTTGCATGGTGTAATCCCCGCTGAGATAGAAGTTACTAATGGGGGTTGTTTGCGAGGGACGGTACTGTTGACGACCAGGGGTCGCTTTGTAAACTGAACGGGGCGTTTTCACCACATGAGATTTCAGCAATGTTGCTGGATTGTCTCCCCCAAAGTGGTCGGGGAAGAGTTTTTCTAACTCGGCAATAGTTGCAGCCACAATCTCCTCATCAGATTTGGCAATCCAATCTTTTGCCGGGGCTAGAACTAATTCCAGCATCGAGCGTTCAGGGTTGGCGTATTCACGGCAGGTATTGCTCATATCAGCATAAACGCTTAGGAGGGGCGATCGCGAGAATAGCAAGTGATCAATTTGCGTAAGTTTACGATCAAACCACAAATGCACGTTAATCACAGGCACTCCTTCCAACCCGTCTAGCTTTTGGAAAAACTCCATTTCTTTCCAAGGTGCTGGCAAAATCACCTTCAGAGGGTCAACCGGCATGGCAGATACATACAAATCCGCCGTGAAAACTTCATCTTCCTCTCCATTCAACCCCCGAATCAAGTATCCTTTGACGCTACCATCGGCGTTTAGCAAAATCTCTTTTAAGGGGGCATTCAAGCGGACTTCTCCACCGCGTTCGGTGATGTAATCCACTATCGGCTGACACAATCGTTCTGTTGGCGAACCATCCAGAAAGGCCATTTTCGAGCCATTTTTTTCCTGGAGGAAACGATTGAGGGCAGTTAAAAGAATGGTTGCCGAAATTTCATCTGGGTCGATGAAATTCAGCGACTTGGCCATGGCAATAAAAACTTCTTTATTGACCCGTTCTGGAATGTTGTGTTTACGTAGCCAATCTGTCCAGGAATATTTGTCCATTTCTTCAACGTACTTTTGCCCCTGAATCATGACCGGCAATAACCCGATGCCAAAGCGGATTTTTTCTGGCCATGTCAGCATGTCGTTGTTTCGCAGAATTGCCACTATACCATTAATTGGTGCTGGCAAATCTGGGAAATCAAAGCGGCTGTAAGTACCTGGTGCATCCGGCTGGTTGAAGATCATTGTGTGTTCTTTCCACTGCAACCGATCTTCAATATCCAGTTCTTTGAATAACTGCAACATATTGGGATATGCGCCAAAAAAGATGTGCAGACCTGTTTCGTACCAGTCTCCATCAGCATCTTTCCATGCGGCCACTTTACCGCCTAGAACGTCTCGACGTTCCAAGACAATGGGTGTGTGACCTGCGTCTGTAAGATATTTCGCGCAGGAAAGTCCTGCTAGTCCCGCTCCCGCGATCGCTACTCGCATGTAACCCTACTGCTCTTCAATATTTCTTAACCGTTTTATCGTTCTCATTATACGTTGCAATCCGTTACATTTGGCAGTGATTGTGCGATCGCTTCCCCAAAAAACTTTTGCCAAAGGGAATTTTACCTATGCGTACTTGCCC
Organism: Nostoc punctiforme NIES-2108; assembly: GCA_003326195.1. Taxonomy (GTDB): domain Bacteria; phylum Cyanobacteriota; class Cyanobacteriia; order Cyanobacteriales; family Nostocaceae; genus Nostoc; species Nostoc punctiforme_A. The sequence continues at coordinate 171,240 of LXQE01000146.1, read as the reverse complement.
AAGCAAATTGCCAATACCATTGTTGGCAATAGCTTTGCGGTGTGTGCTTTATCTATATTTACATGCAAGTGATTTAGGGAAACAAAAGTATTTCCTTCGACTGAAAATAGCTAATTTTAAAAGTTTTCTTAAAGTAGTTGATTTCTTTGCTAATTTGTGTATTTGCTCTGAAAAAATATCTGGGGCATTACTTAAAAGAAAACTTTCCTCTCCCTATAAGGGTGTAGGATAAATGTTTATGTCCTCTAGGTTGAACAACCAAGTTGTTTACCGCACAACTTAATAGGTAAAAGATTATGGGTGTATCGCAGGAGCTAAAGCGCTTTGGACATCACTTGATTTTAGGTATTTCCGGCACTACATTAAGCGATGACGATAAACGCGCACTCAATGAATTAAAACCGATTGGGGCAATCTTTTTTGCTAAGAACTTTTTGGATGGCACTCCATATCAGGTTTGGTTGGAAAGCTTCAAGGATTTGAATAAACAGATACGAGAATATACTGAACGTGATTCCATGTTCCTCACTCTCGATCATGAAGGAGGTCGTGTAATTCGTACACCACCGCCAATTACCCGCTTTCCTCATGCTTTTTTACTGCGATCGCACGCTTATGAAGTAGCAAAAGCCACAGCGGTAGAACTCAAATCACTGGGAATCAATTTATCTTGGGCACCCGTAGCCGATATTTTTTCCCATCCCGATAATCCCGTGATTGGACCTCGCGCCTTTGGTAACACTCCCGAAACTGCTACTCAAGGTGCCCGTGACTACTACCTTGGACTTCGAGATTCAGGAATTTTGGGATGCGCTAAACACTTCCCTGGACATGGAGACACGAGCAAGGACTCTCACATTGAGCTACCAATACTGAATTTAACTCTAGAAGACCTGCGACTTCGAGAAATTATACCCTTCAGAGCTTTAATCGAAGTACAGATTCCTTTGATTATGACTGTCCATATCTTATTTCCCAAGATAGATCCTGATGTGCCAGGAACGCTTTCTCAGGCTATCCTCAAAACCATACTTAGAGAGGAACTTGGCTTTGAGGGAGTAGTTGTATCTGATGATTTGGATATGAAAGCTATTTCAGATATGTTTATGAAAGCTGGTACTGTGGCGCGGTCATTTAATGCAGGCTGCGATTTGTTTATTGTGTCGCGTAATATTAATTCATCATCTATTGAAAGAACTTATCGGATTGCTGAAGATTTTGCTGATTCGCTCAGTAACGGTAGCTTAGATGAAGCAGTCCTAGAAGCAGCTAGAGAAAGAATTGAGAAACTACTGGCAGTAACACCGCAATATCCCATACATGCTTTGGATAAAGATGTATTATTGCAACATGCTCAACTAGCGATCGCTAGTTGCTATTCATAACCCAACGTGCATTCAAGTTGCATATTAGCAATTGCCAAAAGGCTAACTAAGATTGCATTTCTTAATTTTTAATTTTTAATTTTTAATTGTTTAGTGGGTGGTATAGGGGTCGAACCTATTTCTGCGGGTTAAAAGCCCGCTGCACAGCCGGTATGCCAACCACCCTAGTTAATTTAAATAAGAAATGAGCAAGTGCGATCGTATTACATCGCAAGCTTTGTAACACCAACACTAGATATAAATCCACCAGGGAGGTACTGCCCCTCCTATTTCTGTGTTATCAGCACAGCGCCTCACTTTTCGGCTTCAGGTGGAAAAAGAGGAAGATGGAGGAATCGTAGCTTGCTTCCCGTAGGGTACCCCTACAGTTGCCCATACCCTGGTTTTCAAGACCAGTTGCCGTCCATTCAGCGGCATCTTCCATTGAGGGGCGTCTGACGGGGCTTGAACCCGCTATGACTGGTTCCACAAACCAGCGCCTCGACCACTTTGGCTTCAGACACCATCATCAGTGGAATCAATGGGACTTGAACCCATAACCTCCTGCTTGCAAGGCAGGTGCTCTAGCCACTTGAGCTATGACCCCATCAAATAAGTAAAAAGAGCAAAGTAAAAACTAAAAAGAAAGAGAAATATTAAATTCATTCTTTTGACTTTTGACTTTTAACTTTTGACTTATTTAGGCGGGAGTGGTAGGACTTGAACCCACAACTTTCGAGGTAGAAGCTCGAAGCTCTATTCCATTGAGCTACACTCCCAATATTTGGTAGTCCTGGCAGGATTTGAACCTGCAACCTCTTGCTTGTAAGGCACTTGCTCTACCGTTGAAGCTACAGGACTACGCAAGCGAGTGGAGGGACTTGAACCCACGCACTGAGTATGGCGCACTCAGATGCTACCGACTACATCACACCCGCAAGTTCAGAGCGGACGGCGAGATTTGAACTCGCACGAAGACGGTGGAAACGTCTCATGCTGCCGTTACATCACACCCGCATCAAGCTGGTAACAGGAATTGAACCTGCAACCTACTGATTACAAGTCAGTTGCTCTGCCAATTGAGCTACACCAGCACTATTTTTGGTAACGGGGGTAGGAGTTGAACCTGCCGATGTTCAGGTTATGAGCCTGACGAGCCACCGTTGCTCTATCCCCGCATATTCACCAATACCCCTGACTGGATTTGAACCAGCAACCTCTTCGTTCTAAGCGAAGCGCCTCTTCCGTTGGGCTACAAGGGCAAGGTCTGAGTGGCAGGGATCGAACCTACGACCTGGAGTTCCCGAAACTCCTGCGCTCCCAACTGCGCTACACCCAGATATTTTGGTACTCTCGACAGGATTTGAACCTGCAAAAAACTAGATCCTCGGTCTAGTGCGTCTTCCGTTCCGCCACGAGAGCTTAGTACCCCTGACAGGATTTGAACCTGCAAAATCTGGACTCTGATTCCAGCACGTATGCCAGTTCCGTCACAGGGGCATATCGGGATGGCAGGATTTGAACCTGCGACTCCATGCTCCCAAAGCATGGCTTCTGGCCGCTGAATTACATCCCGTTGGTACTCCTGGTGGGAGTCGAACCCACAACCAAACAGATTTTAAGTCTGTCACCTCTTCCAATTGGGCTACAGGAGCAAACTTTGGTACTCTTGGTGGGAATCGTAGACGCAAAGCGGCTTCCCGCAGGGTACCCACAACATACCGTTTTTGAGACGGCAGCCTCTTCCAGTTCGGCTACAAGAGCAAGTTTGGCAGCCCCGCCAGGACTCGAACCTGGAATCTTCGCCTTCAAAGGGCGCTATGTTGCCAATTACACCACTGGGCTTTATTGCCAGGGCAGGGTTTGAACCTGCAACCTCATCGTTCAGAGCGATGCGACTTACCAATTCGTCCACCCGGCATTAAACAATTCGTAATTCGTAATTATGTTTTTTGAGAGTGATTTTAACCCCGATTAACAATACAAGCCATTTATAAAAACGTGGGTATAAACCCTTATTTAATTACGAATTACGAATTAGTAATTACGAATTATAATTGGCTGCCTCAGTAGGACTCGAACCTACAACCGCGCGGTTAACAGCCGCTTGCTCTACCATTGAGCTATGAGGCAACGAAGCCCCCCAGGTCGGAATCGAACCGACGACCTCCTGTTCTTCAGACAGGCGCTAACTACCAACTGAGCTACCGGGGGATAAGGAGGAGAGATAGGTTTTACCCAGTGGACTGGTTTAATTCAACTCGAATCAGCCACTCCATCATCTCTCCCATGTAACGAGAGTGGAGGGATTTGAACCCTCACGTCTTCAGTTTCGTAGACTGAGATGTTATCCAGTTACACCACACTCTCAAAACGGAGAGAACAGGATTTGAACCTGCGACGGGTATTAATTACCCGCTTCCTCTTAGCAGGAGGACGCTTTTAGCCACTCAGCCACCTCTCCATAGTGGGTCGAGCAGGATTTGTAGCTTGCTTCCCGAAGGGTACCTGCGCGCAAAAAAGAACAGTTTTACAGACTGTCGCCTTCAACCAGACTCGGCCACCGACCCATAATCATTCCCCCGACGAGAATTGAACTCGCATCTGTGCTTTGAAAGAACACTGACTTAACCATTCGTCCACGAGGGCATAATTGAGCGAATTTTAGATTTTGGATTAAATTTATTAATCTCAAAAATCCAAAATTGTCTGACGCAGGGGCTAGGATTTGAACCTAGAACATCGGATTTGGAGTCACGAGGTGTTGCCGTTACACCATCCCTGCATTTGGTAGCAGTGGCGGGACTTGAACCCGCATCGACCCGGTTATGAGCCAGGGGCTTTACGTTAAGCTACACTGCGGCACCAGAGGCTGAGGTGAGATTTGAACTCACGATGTCGGTTTTGCAGACCAATGCCTTCGACCACTTGGCTACTCAGCCATTTGGGAGTCCCGACGAGATTCGTACTCGCAATCTTCAGTTTGAGAAACTGACGGCTTAAACTATTCGCCTACAGGACTGCAACCAGGGTGACGGGACTTGAACCCGCAACATTTCCGCAGACAACGGAACGCTCTAGCCAATTGAGCTACACCCCGATTTTTTGGAATCTGTACCTAAACCTTGAGGTTTTTAGGCACAGATTTTGTTGGTGAACTTGCCCATTTCTTATTTAGTTTTCAAGGTTCAGAAAATTGACTTTTTACTGTTAGAAACTGTTAAAAAAACAACCGAAATTCTAGGTAGCAAGCCTGTTGTGTATTACGGATGTATTCAGTGGTTTTGATGAGTGCAAAATTAGAACTTTTTTCATTTATTGCCTCTACTGCCGATGGTTTGCAAGTAAAAGCAGCTTTGTTGGCTGGGGACTCTGGTTTATTCCAACGCCTGTCCTTTAGTTGTATGTAGAACATAAATTTGACTCTTGAGAAGCTTTGTCTTTCGCCTCACTACAAATATACTACAAAATACTACAAAAGGTGTCAAGGGGTTTTAGAAAGTTTTTTTGAAATTGTCTAGAAAAGCTTCTGCACTTAGATTTGAACTTGCTAAACCCTCTGAAAAGTCAAACTACAGCTTATGATTGGGTGAATCTTTAAAAGCCTGATGTGACAGACAATTACCTCAAGCGACAACAGATAATTAGTATTGTCGCGATCGCCTCTACGATTACAGCTTGTAGTATTGCCCCAGCTATCTCCCCACAATCGGGGTTGAACAAGCCTTTAAGCAAAATCCACACTGCACTTCCAGATCCAGCAAAGGGCAAAATTAATGCCCAGCTACCGCCATCAGTCAAAGTAGAAAACCCTACCTTTACAGTCCCAGATAAATTTCAGGGAAAAACAGTTTATAAGGTTCAACCCAGCAACAACGAAAAGGTTATTGCTCTCAGCATTGATGATGGGCCCTGGCCAAAGACAACCCTAGAAATGCTGGATATCTTGAAGCAAAATGATGTTAAAGCAACATTCTTTTGGGTAGGACAAGCTTTACAAGCAAATCCAGACTTAGCCAAGCGTGAAATAGCCGAGGGACACGCCATTGGCAACCATACTTGGCATCATTGGTATCGGCGAATGGATGAAGCCACAGCCAAGAGTGAAATTGATCGCACAGCCGATTTAATATACAAAACTACAGGAGTCAAAACTTCTCTGTTTCGTCCTCCTGGAGGCTTTTTAAATAACGGACTAGCCGCTTACGCGAAAAGCCAGAAAGATGCTGTCATTATGTGGTCGCTAACTTCCGCTGATACCGATCCTCACGCCAAACCCCAGGCATTTGTAAATAATGTCCTGAAAGGCGCGAAACCTGGTTTTATTGTTTTAATGCATGATGGTGGTGGCGATCGCTATAGAACTGTAGAAGCTTTGCCACAAATCATCAACGGACTCAAACAGCAAGGCTACCGATTTGTGACAATTCCTGAACTACTAAAAATGGCGCAATAAAGGGTGAGAAATTCTCCTCACCCGACTATTTCGTTTATTCACTCATCACAGAAGCACAAGATTGAGCTTCTTGCCAAAGTTTGTGCAAAAAGAACTCAGCGCGATCGCCCATAGTAGTGACAAACACACCGACAGAATCCTTAGAACTAGCTGATAGCCAAGAACCCCGCAGGGTGACTTCCATATATTCGGCATCGCACGCACAGAGGGCAATGATTTCTCTGTCATCTCTTTTTACCTCAGACCTCAGTACTTCTACTCCTGGCAAATCAACAGGAAGCAAAAAGGAAGCGGTAGTGGGTTCAATGCACAAACCTTGCCCAACTCGCAGGGCTAAAATCACTCGTTGCGCTACCCATTCTTCTAGCGACAAAGTGACACATTCCAAATCAAAACTGCTTTCAGTGTAAGTTAATTTCAGCATTCCTTATGCTCTCCTGTTATTCCAGGTTTGCTTGCATATCTATCCAAAACTGTTCAGCAAAAGAAATCGCGGGGTGCATTGGCGCTTTTGGTTTGGTACGCAGTTGCATACCAGCTTCAAACAGGGTGCGATCGCCTTTACGGGAGTTACATCTTTCACAAGCTGCGACTACGTTATCCCAAGTGTGAGAACCGCCTTTAGAACGCGGCATCACATGATCTAGCGTTAGATGTTTGCCACTACCGCAATATTGGCAACTGTGATGATCTCGTCGCAACACTTCCCGCCGATTCACTGGCGGAACTTTCCACATCCGCTCATTAGAAGTGATTGTTAAGCGAATGTGTTTTGGCACATCAATAACCAAACTGGGTGAGTGAACTTGCCATCCGCTTTCTCTGGTAAAACCCAGCGGTTGCGCCTTGTTGGTTACTAACAGCACAATCGCCCGCTTGATATTGACCCGACATAGTGGCAAGTAATTTTGAGAAAACACCACCACAGATTGCTCTAACACTTGCATTGCGTTCGCGCCGCGCATGGAAGATATCGTCACAGCTTAACTCCTTATAAAAAAACCCCCGCTTCAAGTTTTCGGTGAAGCGGGGGTTAGAATTGACCGGAAAATTTTCTGGTCTCATATCGGTACAGGATTCCTTCGCCTGTACCCCCCGCTTTTTTGATTTAGTTGTGGTTTTGCAATTAGTGCACTAAAGCCTACATACTTATAATCATCATTCCCCTCTGTGATTTGCCCATGATTTCGGCTACCATCGCCCATAAATAAATACTCCACTTCCATAGCAGCTGATTCCCAATTGGTTCGGCAATTGGTAAGGCACAAAATTGAAGTAGAGATGGGGTAAATGGATTTCACAGAAAATTTCACCTATTGAACATTCCTTTAAACATACTACACTTGTATTACTATCCTGTCTATACCTTTAAGGAGAAAAACTGATGCATACGATCGCTCGCACCCCAACCACCGATATGGAAGTTACCAGCATTCGCCTAGAACGGGAACTCAAAGATAAGCTCAAAGAAATAGCTGGGAATCAGGGATATCAAGCTCTGATCCGAGATATCCTTTGGAATTATGTCCAGCAAAAATCAGGTGAGTGGAAGCCTCGATTTTCGCGATCCGACATTCGAGCTAGCATAGCTGCCACAGCTCAACAAGAAGAACGCTGTGTACTTACAGGTCAACTAATTCAACCCCAAGAACCGATGTTGTTAGGACTAACGAGGAATGGCGATATGGTTCCTCTGAGTGTCGAGAGCTTGGCTGGATAAACTTCGTCCATTTTGAAACCTGGTGTAGGGCGGGCATCTAGCCCGCCACCACCAACAGGGAGTACAAAATGCTCTTATTACTTTAAAAAATATAGTTCTGAAAATAGATGTCGTTTAGTTTTATATTCAGACGAATGCAGCCTAGTTATTTTTACTACTGGGCTGCATTTAAAATTTAGCCAAAATTGCAACCTCCTCCTGCCTCCTTTACTTTTATTGATATTTTACTGAGAGTTACGGAGATCAAGGAGTAGCTTGTTAAACCTACTAGTTTTTCAAAAAATGTAATAAAACTTTATAAACAGGTTGCGTAATTTTACGCGCTTAAAAGGGGAATTTTGCTGTAATTCCAGAGAAATTACGGTTTATGTATACTTACAGACAGGATAGAGTTAGTAATTATTTCAAGATAGAGTAGTTGAAAATAAGCTAACTTAAGCATTTATAGGATATCTTAAGAATTTTATTACTTATGTAACAATGTAGCAATTTGTGTAGCAATTTGCTTGATTCAATGGAAATTTGGCTATCTGAGATAGAAAAGGGCTATAACAGGTGAGAGAAAGTATTCACACAAAATTTGTCAATTATTCAGGGTGTAGCAACACAACTAACGGTGAAGAATATGCCAAAAGGTTGGGTGCAAGAACAATGGGGTTATTATCCGAGGGCGGGCCAGAAATGAAAAAGCCTTTATCATCGCCGCCACATTACATAGATGACATAGATCGACTACAACCTTACCAAGTCAAGCTGATGCAGCATCAGGAAGAACCTGCCCGCGAGTTGGTACAAAAGATTAACCAAATCATTGCTAATAGCTCTGCTACGGCTTTGATGCTGCAAGAGATTGCCCAATTGCTAGGAGTTGCTTTTCAAGTAGATTGCTGTTGCTTAGTTTCGGTGGCGGATGAGACATCTGACGAAGCAACTACTACTAATTGGTGTGCTGATGAGTTTCTAGGGTTGCCACACCCAGAAGAAATGTTTTCGATGGAACAGTTGCTTATGCACTCGCCAGTGCTGCAATGCGCTGCCCAACCATTGACTATTGAAGACATTTCGATCATTCAGAACAGTCTGGTAATTGGGTGTCAATATTTACCACTACCGATAAAAGCGGTTTTGGCAATTCCCACTCGCTTTGGTGGTAATAATAATGGAGTGATTAATCTGATTAAATTCCAACCTTATGAATGGAGTGAATCAGAAAAACAATTGCTCAAAGAAGTGGAGTCGGCTTGCGCGATCGCTTTTTCTGGAGTGGCACAAGCTCAACAAATTGCCCATCAAGAGCAGTCCCTGCAAAAGAGCCACCAGCATCAAAGTTTGATTAAGCAATTAACTTTATTGAATCGTAGCAACTTGGAGCTAAATCAAATGCTCCAGTTAGTTATTGCCTCCACTGCCGAATCTCTACAGGCAGATCGGGGTTTGCTCATACTGCTGAAATATACAGATCCACTATTTAGGACTCAAGCTAAAAAACAAATCCCCAAAGCGAAAGCTACCGTAATTGGTGAATGGGCAAGGGAAACACAAAATTTCGGCACTAGTAAACCAGACACCTTAGCTCAGTCTTTCTTAGTTTCAGACTGTGGTTTATGCCAGCGTGCCTTCATGGACTCTGGAAAACCAGTAATCTTCGATGATTATACAGACCAAAACGAGACCTTGACAGCTACACCATTATTTGCAATAGAGGAATTGCCTGCGGTACTTTTAGTGCCATTGGAAAGTCAAGGTAAAATTTTAGGATTCTTGGTGCTACAGCAATCTGTGATTCGCAATTGGCAAGTAGCAGAATTAAATCTTGTGGAAATGGTTTGCGCTCAAGTGAGTAACGCCATAATTCAGTCACAGACATTGCGCCAAGTGCAAACTTTGGTAGATGAACGGACGGCAAAACTTCAGAGTAGTCTGGAACTCCAGGCAAAATTGCATGAAAGAACACGGCAGTATGTTGAGCAGCTACGGAAACTCAATGAACTCAAAGATGAATTTTTGAGTAACATGAGCGATCGCCTACGCTACCCCTTGACAAATATGCTGATGTCAATAAAAAACTTGCGTTTGCCAGGAATAGCACCAGAACGTCAGGGTAGATATCTAGATATTCTTGAGCAGGAATGTTCAAAGGAAATCAACTTGATTAATGACTTGTTGACACTCCAAAAGCTAGATTCGCCTCACGAAGCCCCGCAATTAGAATCTATAGATTTAAATACTAGAATTCAAGATATAGCAGCATCTTTTGAGAAAAAACTTGCGGAAAAGGGATTAAAAATTTCTGTAGATTTGCCAGAGGAATCGCTCAAACTGCAAACTGAACTGGAGAGTTTTGACCGCATCCTGCAAGAATTGTTAACGAATGCCTGTAAATACTCAGAGCCTGATACAATAGTCCGCCTTGAAGCGGTTCATCGAGTCGATCAACAAATCGATCAAGTTATCATGAAGGTGACGAATACAGGACGTGCCATCTCTGAAGAAGAAGCGACCTATATCTTTGATAAGTTCCGTCGGGGAAAAGGGCGCTGGACTCCAGGGACTGGCTTGGGACTTGCTCTAGTCAAGTCTTTAGTGCAGCATCTCAATGGAGCGATCGCTGTTGCAAGTCTCCCAATTTCGGATTCTGAACAGAGCGAAATTTGCTTCACCTTGACTCTGCCCCAATTTTCTGACGAAAGCAAACCATAATTCTGAAAGTGACTAAAAAACAGAACACAACAGAGAACTCTGATTTGCAATCTTCCACTGATGACACCAACCTAGAAGGGGATTTGCTTGCTCAAGTAGAAGTTCAAATTGAGAAAATAGCAGAACGACAGCGGCAAATCAGCGCTAAAGTCCAAATTCCCCATCCAGTGGAGCAAATCTGGAAGGTTCTGACAAATTATGAAGCCTTACCAGACTTCCTCCCCAACCTCGCCAAGAGTTGTCTAATCGAGCATCCCGATGGTGGAATTCGACTGGAGCAAGTAGGCTCCCAACGCTTACTGAATTTTAACTTTTGTGCGCGGGTAGTTCTAGATTTGGAAGAATGCTTCCCTAAAGCAATTAATTTCCGTATGGTCGAGGGAGATTTTAAAGGCTTTTCTGGTAGCTGGTGCTTAGAGCCTTATTCTTTCGGTGAGTATCTAGGAACAAATCTGTCCTATACAATTCAAGTTTGGCCTAAACTCACTATGCCAGTGGGAATGATTGAAAATCGTCTGAGCAAAGATTTGCGGTTAAATCTTTTGGCTATTCACCAACGTGTAGAAGAGCTAGCCAGCAAAGAACCGTATGCATAACAACAATTAAACCATCATTCAGGGTATTCCTGGATGATGGTTTTTATTGCTAGATTTCAGACAAAAAAGCTTTTGCTTTTTATTGTTTTTAAGTACCCCCAGGGGAATTCGAATCCCCGTTACCTCCGTGAAAGGGAGGTGTCCTAGGCCTCTAGACGATGGGGGCATCGGACTCAGACCTTTTATAAGTTAACCAATTTTCTTGCTCTTGTCAACAGGTTTTGCCAAAAAAAGTTTGTGGCAGCTAAACTGGGTGGAAGCAAAAGCTTAAAGAGGATACAAAGATATGGAGACAGTTAACAATTCAAAATTCAAAATTCAAAATTAAAGACATTTCAGACGGGGATTTAAACCCCGACTGAAACTGGTGCTACGTATAGACGTAGGGGTCTTAAACCCTTCAATGTACGATAAGTCCGTAGATACTTCTGCGGTCAGCCGCAGGGTGCGTCAGCGTTGGGCGCTGGGAATTTCGGGGTATACACATATCTAACAAACGCTGAAGACAGCAAGGAACAAAGGGTATGATGTTGTACCCTGTAGAGTTAATATCTACGGTTTTTTACAAGAGATTTTGAAATAAATCGCTCAAAATCTACAACATGGAAGCATCTTTTGAAATCACCATACAGATGGCGATCGCTGTCTTTGCAGGCATTAGTGCCCAAGTGCTGGCTGCATACCTTCGTGTACCCAGCATCGTCTTGTTATTGCTGTTGGGCATTTTGTTTGGCTCTGATGGTATAGGGCTATTGCATCCCCACGTGCTAGGCACTGGACTGGAAGTTATAGTCGCTCTAGCAACGGCAATCATTTTGTTTGAAGGCGGACTTAACTTGGATTTGCGAGAGTTAGGTAGAGTTTCAGTCAGCCTACAATTGCTCGTCACTCAAGGAACACTAATCACCCTGCTTGGCGGGAGTATGGCTGCTCATTGGTTGGGTGAATTTCCCTGGAACATAGCTTTTCTCTATGCTTCTATAGTCGTGGTGACAGGCCCAACCGTCGTTGGACCATTGCTCAAACAAATCAATGTAGATCGACAAGTGGCGACACTTTTGGAAGGAGAAGGGGTTTTAATTGACCCTGTAGGGGCTATCCTCGCCTTCGTTGTTCTCGATACGATTTTGAACGGCGATGCTGACCCCATCAATGCGATCGTCGGTTTACTTATACGCCTGGGTGTTGGCGCAGCAATTGGTGGTGCTGGCGGTTATCTGATGAGTTTGATTTTCAAACGCGCCAGTTTTCTGTCATTTGAGCTAAAAAACTTAGTGGTGTTGGCGATACTTTGGAGCTTGTTTACCTTATCGCAGATGATCCGCAGTGAATCGGGAGTCATGACAACAGTAGTTGCAGGAGCAGTTTTTGCTAACTCCTCAGTCCCGGAAGAACGTCTGTTACGCAGCTTTAAAGGTCAGCTGACAATTCTCAGCGTCTCGGTGCTATTTATCTTATTAGCTGCTGACCTATCCATTGCCAGTGTGTTTGCTTTGGGTTGGGGTAGTTTATTCACCGTTTTGGTACTAATGTTTGTTGTTCGCCCGATTAATATCTTGTTGTGTACCTGGAACAGCGATCTCAACTGGCGACAGAAACTGTTTTTAAGCTGGGTTGCTCCGAGAGGAATTGTTGCCGCCTCTGTAGCTTCTTTTTTTGCAATTTCCCTGACACAGAGAGGCATTAACGGCGGTGATTCCATCAAAGCTTTAGTTTTCCTGACAATTATCATGACTGTTGTCTGCCAAGGGCTAACAGCTGGCTGGGTTGCTAAATGGCTGCAAATCACCTCTAAGGACGTAACTGGGGCAGTAATTGTGGGTTGTAATCCCTTGAGTCTTGTGATTGCCCGCTTTTTTCAAGAACGGGGAGAAAACGTGGTGATGATTGATACTGACCCCGAATGTCTTGTGCAAGCCGAGGCGCAAAATCTCCGGGTGATTGCCAGCAGTGCGCTGGATGCTGCTGTTTTAGAAGAGGCAGGACTTGGCTCTATAGGTACTTTTTTGGCTATGACAAGTAATGGGGAGGTGAATTTTGTTTTGGCTCAACGAGCAGCTGAGGAGTTTAAACCCCCGCGCGTCTTAGCTGTTTTTCCCCGCGATCCGCAAGCGAGTACCTCGGCTAGCAATAAAGTTAATCAAGCTTTTATTCCAGACTTAGCGATTAAAACTTGGAATGAATATTTGAATGATGGGCGAGTGAAGTTGGGGACAACTACGCTAGATGAGTTGGAGTTTTCGACTCAATGCGATCGCATCCAAGAAAAGATTCGGGCTGGGGTGTTGATACCGCTATTGGTAGAACGAGCAGAACGCTTACAGGTAATGCCAGCTAACCAAGATTGGGAAATTGGCGATCGCATTATTTATCTGTTGCATGACCCCAGACCTAGCCTTTTAAAACGCTTATCTGGTGCTACCCAATCCACTCCCCTCTCTCTAGAAAAGTTACCAGAGGTTGAAGACCTATCCCTCGCCCAATTATCTCAACTTTCTACTAGTGAGGCTTCTGGGGGATGAGGGGATTGGGGAAGAGGAGCAGGGAGCAGGGGATGAATTCCTAACTCTTGACTCTTCATTAGCCTTGAGAAGGAATAAATTCGCTTTCTAGTTTTGGCGCTTCTTGATACATTTGCCACTCCTGCCAGAGTAAAGCAGACAAATGTACTATGGCGAGAATTAGTGTCGCTACCGAAATTAGATAACTGTGGATTGTGTAAAGGTGTTCGACGGTAATTGTGTTAATGGCTCCACCACCAGTCAGGATTTCGCGCAGTTGCCTACCAATCAAAGGAATGGCTTCGATGGTTCCTAGCTCAATGCTAAAACGCCAGTACCCTTCCTGAGTCCAATCTAAAATCATTGCTGTCCAATCCAGCCCGATCGCACTTAGGGTTAACAAAATCACACTAATCCAAGCGGCCAGCCAACTCTTACGAAATTGCCGACCTAAAAACATCACCACAATTTGAATGAGAGCGATCGCAATTACCGCGTTACCAGCAATATCATGCGCTCTCAAAAACAACCAGCCGTATGGCAGTTGTGTATTAATCATCTTCAATGAGTTATAAGCTCCGCCTGCTGTCGGTTCATAGTAAAAAGACAGCAAAATTCCGGTAGAGATATAAATTAAACACAGAGTCAAAATCACGACTGATAATATCGTCGCTATTCGTCGCAAAATCTTATCGAACTGGGTGCTTTGCATGGCTCACCCCTCCTGTTCTTAACTAAGTATTTATTCTTATTACAATTTTAGCTAAGAAATTTTAAAAAGTTTTACTTTTCTTATATAAAAATAAAGTTTTTTAAATCAAATATTGCACCCAAGCTTTTAAGGGTTCTGGTGAGCCATACCAAATTCCAGGACTTCTGGGAGAATGCTTCACACCTTCAATCACCAGATTTTCCGCTCCCTCCAAATGAGCAGCTTCAATGGGCGTAATGCCATCTCCCCAAGTGTTACCCTTACCACAGGTTAATTGGTAACTACTGTAAGCTAACCAACTACCAGGCCGCCTTTTCCCAAAGATAGTTTTGCCAGCTACACAAACGTAACGAACGTTTTTGTAAAAAGCTCCTGGGTAGTTATTGGTGACAAAATCTAGATTGGAGCGTGTCCAGCGTTCTTGGCTAATATGGGGTGTACCCAAGGTGACGAAAGTAGCAACCAAGGGATGCCCTTGGCAGAGAAATGGTTTGACATCGCCGCGTGCTAAATAGGGCTTTTCTCCCATGTAAATGCGGGATATCCAACCTCCGGCTGAGTGACCAATTAAGTTAATTTGAGTAGCATTACATTGACGTAATATATGCTTGATCGTGTAATCGAGTTGTTTCAGAATCAATGTTACTGGTCTTACTCCTAAAGTGGGGAGCCAGTCACGCCGTCGCAGTGGGACTGTCACTGTGGGAAAATCTAAGTTTTGTAGGGATTGTTCTAGTTGGCGATAAGCGATCGCGCTTTCTAAATATCCAGGTAAAATAACTGTCGGTAACGGCATTTGAAATTTTGGATGCAATGATTGAGGGTTTGAACTTTTTTGACGAAAAAGTAGTCATATTCAAGAGCTAGAATTGCGATCGCCTGACTCACCCCTTAGAGAAAAAACCAATAGCTTTGGTGGAATTTAAGGCTAGAATGTCAATAAAATTGTACAGTTTGCAACAGTTTGAGGGGCTGCCGATGTGGTAATATTTTCAAATAGGGCCCAGTCTCGGAAAAACACGTGTGTCATCTGTTACAGAAGTGTAGTTGACTGAAAAACAGTTGAAAAAACAAGACAACTTCGGCAGATGTTTTGATGTATTCAAACTTGTGCGTTTACTTAAACTCTATAAAACTTCCAGATATTAATTTTAATTGTGTGTGTCATAACAATAAAAATCAAAAGTAGTAATTTTTCAAATATCTCTTTAGCAGACTCAAATTTTGAAAATATGATACAGCGTCATTAGATTAATTAAAAACTTGAATAAATGGCAATTTTGGCGTTTTGATTGCCAACTGGGGAAGTTATTATTTCCTTATGAAGAACGCATATCTTGCAAGATATTGCAATGTCGAAAAGAGAAAATCGCTAGTCAACTGCAACTGAGTGAGTGAACCATAACATCTATGTCTTACGTCTCCCTGCTGAAAAATATACCAGAAATCTTAAGCCAGCCAATTGGGATAGCAGCTATAGCCTCGCTTGGTATCCACGGTGCGATCGCCATGATCGTACCATTGATGCCGATGGAGTCTAACAAGCCCAAAGAAACAGCATCATCCAAAACAGTCGGACTTTTGGAATTGAGCCAAGCTGACCAAAACCGTTTACCGCAAAGCACACCCCAAATTGGTTTACAACAATTACCTCCAGTCGCCCCACTTGCTGGTTCAAACTTTAGCCTTCAACCAGGATTAACCCCATTAGCGCCATCGCCATCCAGCCAGATGGTATTACCTCCCCTACCCGCATCATCAAATAACTATCGAGTCTCTTCCTTGCCTACAAGGCAATCTTTACGGATGATTCCGAGTGATAATTTGCGGTTTGATGCTTCTAAATTTGATAGTTCTAAATTTAATACCAGCGCCAGATTCTCTCAACCAGTTCCTCGTGTAAATGTGAATGAGAGTGTCGCCAAATACGAGTCACCTAAGCCACTAGCTGTAAATAGGTTGCCAGAATTGCAGTCGCAGCAGATACCTGCTGATATGCTGCGGAATGCCCAGCCTCCAATCTTATCTGAGACTACACCGCTTGCAACAGCACAGGTAAATCCGACTTCGCAGCCCATGACGCAACCAATTCCTAATGCGTCGTCTACAATTGCTCAAAACCCGCTGATAAATTCTCTAAAACAAGCTCCCAGGAATGGGGATACTTTAATTGGAACTAGAGGAAGCACGCTACAAACAGCGGATTTATCGGCAAAGGGGACTCAACAGGCAATTGCACAGCTAGACTCCTACGCCAACCTGAGAAAGGAAGTTCAGCAACAATACCCCAACGCTGAACAAAAACCAGTCATCCGCCAAACATTATCTACGGATAAGTCAAATCTTGAAGGTGCTGTTTTGGGTGTATTGATTGTAGATCCTGATGGTAAGGTCTTAGATATCAAATTTCAAGACAAGTTAATTTCCCCAGAATTGCAATTAAAAGCAAGGCAATACTTCAACAAGCAATCCCCCAAGGGAGATAAACAGATTAGTTCTTATCCATTCAACCTACGTTTCCAAAACAGCACGAGCAATATTACTGGGACTACTCAAGAGCAAAAACCCTCGTCATTATCTGCACCGGGAATCAATAAAAATCAGATTACCCCCTCACCAGCAGCGACTTTTAAACCATTACCTGATTTACAAATCCGAAATAACCCGCCTACGTCCTCACCAGCAGGTAATCTCAAGCCATTATCTGAACTGCAAATTAAAAATAACCAGCCTACGCCTTCATCGGCAGCTACTACTTCTGAACCTTTATTGTTGCCGAAAATCAATCAGGGTCAGTCTACATCTGCTGCTGAATCGGATAAGAAATTAGTAGAACGGTTGCGCGAAGTTAAGGAAAACAGACAAAAGTCTAATCCAGAAAAATAATCGCCCGTTGATGATTTTAGATTCAGGTAGGGATAATTTATCTAGACGCATTTGCAGCGTCTGATAAAGAAACGGCTACTCTACGAGTTCTCAACTGGAGTAACCGCAGGGTATTTTCCCTACCTGAAGATAATTCTTTTCGACTATTTTTTGTATAAATCCTGTTTAAAATACAATACGTTTGGGTTAAGGGTTATTGGTGTAGTTTCAAGACGCGATAAATCGCGTCTCTACATCAGGGTTTTGGGTTTAAAATATTGTTTTTGATAGTTGACAAATTAGCGATCGCTAGTTCGTCATATATCAGACTTAACTTATAAGTTCGTTAAAAGGTTCCAAGAAGGAAATCTACTGAGGGATTTCCAACAAATAAATTCTCCAATATTTTGAGGTGAGCGTCTAACTGGCTATTAACTAAAGATAGGCAAACGCTCACCCCACAAAGACTATACGGTATAGCTACTTTACCAACCTTGTTCTGCATTTTGAAAAACGTAAGCAGCCACCTCCAGAATCTCCTCAGAACTTAACTTGCCTTTAAAAGCAGGCATAGCATTTTTACCATTTTGCACTTGGTGGATAATTGCCTCGATTGAGTCTTGATTGTAATTTTCTAGGTACTTTGACAATGCTTCCTTTTTCAAGGTTTTCTGGCTGATAAGGATGTTACCGCCACCTATATGGCAAGAAGCGCAGTTAGCCTCGAAAATTTTAGCACCGTTGGATGTTTCGGCAGCTAGTGCTGGACTAATGAATGTAAATTTGAATAGAGCGATCGCCGACAGTAGAATTAATAAAAGTATTCTCAACAGTATTTCCTCGCAACAAGCCTCCAGCAAGAGTATAAACGTGATTAATCCCTGATTAAGTCAAATTTGATCAAAATTGGCGGTAACAAGTTCACTCCTCGATCGCTACAGATTGTTTAGCGTCTTAGGGAAGGATAGAACTCGTTACCGCCATTTCTGCATTTTATGCGTCACTCTAGGAGTGTAGCGTGTGGCGATGAGCTAATTTTCACGTCAGTAATCATCTCGTGTCAAACGCTGGTGTTTCTAGCCTTGGACAGTGATTGTACCAATCATGCCAGCACCACGATGAGGTTCACAGTAGAAGGTGTAGTCACCAGCAGGAGCGTCTGCTGCAAAGGTGGTTGTTTCCTTTTGGCCAGGACTCATGAGCAACTTCTTATGAGACAGAGATTTAGCTAAATCGGCGCTCTTAGTGGGGTTTTTGGTAGCATCAAACACAACATTATGGGGAGGAACTTTATTGTTCACCCATTCAACTGTGTCGCCTGGTTTAATAGTCAACTTTTTCGGTTCAAATGCCAGCATTCCTTTATCGCTACCCAATTTCACCTGGTAGGTTTCAGCCGAAGCACTGGGAGTAAAAACAGCAAAGCTGCTAACAACTAAAAGGATTGTCAACACAGCTAAACTAAGGCGTCGCCAGCTTGCCGAAATTAATTTCATAGCTCTCTCCTAACAAACAATTTTTTTCCCTTTCTCATTTTAAATAAAATCAACACCAAAGTATGACAATCTGTCATAGATCCAATTTTTTTTAAGAATGGAGAGCAATTTATTGCGAAAAGCTATCCAATAAGCAGTAAATGGGGAATAGGTAATGGGGAATAAGGAATGGGGAATGGGGACTAAATTCTTCCCTATGCCCTATTCCCAATGCCCAATGCCCTATTCCCAATGACTCAACTCCGGGATTTAGTAATAGATTTTTCCGCCTCCCCACTTAGTACCAACGATTTTGGGTTGTAAGAGAATATGACCGGCGATCGCCTCCAAGTCATCATCCGTCAGATTTCGCACTGCTGTGAAAATATCTGCGCTTTTGAGACTGGGGTGTATTTCGGAAATCTCTTCTTCCCCGTCGTAAGTAGTGGGATTTTTCAGGTAATCTACTAAACCTTCAATGTTGTTACGGTTAGGTGTTGCCAGTGCCAAGTCCTCTGGAGTGAGTCCGACGTTTTGGTTTGTCTTGGTAACTCCCCCAGCATGACATTGGGCGCAAGCGTAATTAAATAAGCGTTTGCCTTCTTTGACTTGTTTAAGGCTGAGTACAACGGTATCACCCTGAGTATTTAATGGCACTGTTCGGGTAGCTTCGTCTAGTTCCACTGCTGTCGCGCTACCGACAATCAACTGAAACGAGAGTAAAACAGTAGCCACAACAACGCCAATTAGTCTTATAAACATGTTTCCCCTTAAAGATTTTGACGCTCAACACAGCTAAGAACGCGATTCTCAATCTCCAAGCTGCTAATTGCTAATGACTCATTGTTTTTTATCATTAGCTATCAGTTATTAGCCAAAGTTCTGAGATAACCCTTCAGGTGACTTCGTGATCACCCACCAAGTCGTTAGTACCATTGGGGCGTATTTCAGAGGATATTTGGGAAATAATTGCCTTTGCATCTTCTAACGCCAAACGGGTCTTTTGGTGTTTGTAGGCGATTCCCAGTTGGTTGCACAGAGAAAACACTTGTTCTACAGGAATGCTGTAGTCGGCTGCTATCTCTGCGATCGATAGGTCTGCAAAACCCATAATGCTTGTTTACTGATAGATCGAGATTGAGTCGCTGTAATACCAATATCACGTTAGGAGTGCAATTTGTTGCCCAAAATACTGTTTGGGGAATGGGGCATTGAGAATGGGGCATGGGGCATGGGGAACAGAGAGAGCAAAGGAGAATAATTAATGCCCAATGCCCAATGCCCAATGCCTATTAACCTTTTCCCCCGGTAAAGGTGACACTTTGAATAAAGTAACGATTAAAAAAAGCATAAATGCCTAAAGCTGGCAGGGTAAAGACCATAGAAGCCGCCATAATGTAGTTCCAATAGCTGATGTATTGACCTTTGAAGGTGTTCAGCCCCAAGGGAAGGGTAAACATTTCTGGGTCAAATAGGATAACTATAGGCAGTAAAAAATTATTCCAACTCCCCATGAAGACAAAAACTGCCTGTGCTGCTAGTGCTGGTTTTGCCAAAGGTAAGACAATGTGTCGAAAAATTCCAAAAGTATTTAAACCATCGAGTTGAGCTGCTTCTTCTAGTTCTTTAGGAAAATTAACGAAAAACTGCCGCATCATGAAGATAAAAGTGGCATTAACCATGCTAGGAACAATCATGCCTTGATAAGAATTCAGCCAGCCGATCGCTTTCAAAATCAAAAATGTGGGAATCAGGGTGATTTGCGTCGGTACTGCTAGTACTGCCAGGATGAGAAAGAACCAAAAGCGTTTGCCCACAAAGCGCAGTCTTGCCAAGGCATAACCAGCCATTGAATTTAACAACAAGTTTAAAAGCGTAACGCTGAGTGCGATCGCTACACTGTTAAACAACCAACGCCAAAACAGCGGTTCTTGGAGAAAGATTTGCTTGTAGTTATCGAGAGTAAAATTCTTGGGGAGAAAGTTGGGTTCACCACCGACAATCTCTGTTAGTGGCTTAAATGATGCTGAAAGTGCCCAGAGAAAGGGGATTAGGGTAATGATGGCATAAAGTGTCAGTAAGACGTATAACAGGGCTTTGAGCCAGGATAAGCCAGAGGTGTTAGTCAAATCCGTTCACCTCCAAAAAGTCGCCGTTGAATCAAAGTGATGGCAATGATCACTGCTGTTAACAAAAATGCGATCGCAGCTGCATATCCCATTTGTAAATTCCGAAACACAGCTTGATAAATCAGCAGCACCACAGTTAAGGTAGCGTTGTTTGGCCCGCCAGTACCGCCAGAAAAGATGTAAGACTGGTCAAAAAGTTGAAAAGTCCCAATTACCCCCACTGTTACCACAAAGAAGGTTACAGGCTTAAGCAAGGGAAGAGTAATGTGGATAAATTGCTGCCACCCATTTGCACCATCGAGTTCCGCGGCCTCGTAAAGTGTTTGGGGTATATCTTGCAACGCCGCCAGATAAATCACCATGAAAAACGGTGCAGTTGACCAAATGTTCATGATCATAATGCCTTTGAGCGCAACTGCTGGATTGCCCAACCAGTTGTAAGTAGGTAGCCCCACAAAAGCGAGAAAATCGTTTAGTAGCCCATCAGTGTTATAAATCCACATAAAAATGAGCGTCAGTACTGCTGAAGAAGTGACTGTGGGCAAAAAGTAGAGAATGCGCCACCAGTTTTTACCGCGAATCCCAGAATTCAGAGTTACTGCCAGAATTAAAGCCAGGATAGTTTGAGTTGGCACAACAATGGCTACATATTCGGCTGTGTTTCTCAAAGCAATCCAAACCCTTTCATCTTCAGCTAATCGCGTGAAGTTCCGAAAACCGATGAACTCGTATTCAATACCGCCGAGAAGTTGAACTTTTTGCAAGGAAAGAAAAACGGCGTAGAGAATGGGTAAGACTACAAAAGTTCCCAAAACTAGAATTGTGGGCATCATGAACATATACCCAGCCAAGCCTTCTGTGATATTCCACCTGGGGTTTCTGCGCCGCCTG
Organism: Nostoc punctiforme NIES-2108; assembly: GCA_003326195.1. GTDB lineage: Bacteria > Cyanobacteriota > Cyanobacteriia > Cyanobacteriales > Nostocaceae > Nostoc > Nostoc punctiforme_A. The sequence continues at coordinate 149,831 of LXQE01000146.1, read as the reverse complement.
TTGATTTCAAACACTACTGAACCTCCACTTAATCCCGCACTCACCCGACTGTAGCGATGGTTCGTACATGATTATTTATCCTACTCTCGGACAAAAATAAAGACATTGCTTGTGTGAGTTAGCTGGATATATAAGTTAGGGAACTATATATTTAGTTTCCTTGGGATGCTCACAAAATGTCATATACAGCCTACTTACGCTCGATTAAAAGTAAACTTCAAAGAACTGGTAAAACTCAAAAAAGCCTACGAGTCAAAACTATCATAGAACAGTTTGGCTACCAGCGTAGAAGTCAATCATTCATAGATGATTTTAATACTGCTCTTGATGAATTGGGGCTTTGTGCAAATCCTCGGTTGGATTTGCATATTCCGTTAGATACAAAAATAGCTATTTCTATTAAAGGTGTAGAACCAATAAATGAAGTTGCTGAATCTCAATCAATTTCAGCCAAACTAAAAGAGGCAATTTCAGTTAAACACGATTTTTTCTACTACCTATTTGATTTTGGCTCTGAACAAGAATATGAACGATTCCAAGCGTGTTTAGATTCGCACCAGCCAGTAGGTATTTTTTTGATTCCGCAAGTAGAAGATTTCTTCTGTGATATTGTTGTCAAAATCTTTAATTATGAATTAATTAGAAAATATCAATATGGAGGCTACAATAGTATACCCAAAGCTGCTACTAGGAAAATCCCTACAAGTATTGTCTCAGAAGATAATGATTGTGAAGATGAGCAAGAAAATCCTATCTCTGATGCTAATATTTTTCAGTTTTATCGCTCAACCATGACGAGCATTATACTTGGTAATACTGGTTTAGAGTTGCTTGATTCCGAAAAATTCGATCGGCAGTTTGAACAGATATCATTATATGCCAATAAATATAATTCCGAACAATTTTTTATTTTATTTCATTGTCCATCGGCATTAGAAATCCAAGCTCATCAGCAAGAAGATGCTTTAGGGTATTTGGTAGATAAAGTTGCTAGTAAAATTCCTTTTACTTTTACTCTCAGATGTAAATACCCAAATGAAGCCTCTATTGAATATAAAGAGGAAGTGTACGCCCATTTCCGTCTACTATTAGAACTTCCATATTATGAAATAGAGGAAGATGATGCATCTTTGCAAGATTACTTTGTAGAATTACAAAAAGCTCAAATCCAAGCTGAGTCTCAATTATTGCTGAAGATGAAAGCTGAACATTTTTACACTCTGAAGTGGCAGCAGGAAAGTAAAGAATATATCTATCTAAAGTATTTTGCTATTAAAACGTTGGAAAGTCTAGGATATGGATTGTCTAATATCGGCTGTGAAGTTGAGTTGACTTCTAGGGATGAAGAAACAATTGATGAAGATACATCAGACGATGATGAAGAGTATCAAAATGAAATTATAGAAGTCTATGTAAAAAATCAGGTAGTGGTTGAGATAGAAACTCTCAAATACCAAGAATTTCAGGATAATAATCTCTTTTTAGATTCAATTAAAAGAGTTTTGAGGAAATCCAAAGTATGGCCAAATCAACTAGAAAGCCTTTGGTTGGTAATTCCTGGTTTTGAGATAGCACGCAACTATTACCAACTGAAAAAAGTGAAGGAAATATTAGAATATAAGTTTTCTGGATATTATGGCGATCGCTTCCAAGTTGTAATCATGGCTCCTGATTATGAAAAACACCAATTAGTTCCAGTATCCTTTGACTCTATCAACTACCCATCTTTTGAGTATGTGGCTCAAAAACCTAGTTTAGTACAAGCATATCCAATTACTAACCGCGTCAAAGAATTTAAACTTGACTTTAGGCAAGTACAAGGGCTGAATGAAGAAAAAGAGAAACTAACTAGACTCCTGAAGCTGCAATCTAAAGGATATAAGAGTTCAATTGGTGGAATTCTTTTCTATGGCTTACCGGGATGTGGTAAAACTCTACTAGCAAATGCCTTTGCTAATGAGTCTGGAAGATATTTCTTTAAGTTCTCTCCTGCCGATATTGTCAGTGTTTGGATAGGGCAAAGTCAAAAGAATATTCGAGATATTTTTGCTCAAGCTAAGAAAAAATCTCCTTCACTTTTATTCATTGATGAGTTAGACAGTATTGGGTTTAATCGTAACGATGACAACGCACATACAGACCAAAAAGCGACTATTAATCAATTACTCATAGAACTAAATAATCTGCAAAATAGTGATGTAATTGTTATTGCTGCTACTAACTATTTGAGTAGGATTGATAGTGCTTTGAAGCGTTCTGGTAGATTGGATTGGAAGATTCCTGTTTTCCCACCCGATCAAGTGGAAAGAATAGATTTGTTCAAACACTATCTATCAAAAATTGATATGAATCAGCTAGTCAACTTTGAAATTCTGGCAGATAAAAGTGGGAGATTTACTTCATCAGATATTGAGTTGGTTTGCCGGGAAGTCAGAAATGCTATTCTTCTAGAAGAAATAAGTTCGGCTTTAACAACTTCAGATGTGATTACTTACATCAATAATCTGCAAGACGGCGGTTTAAGTCTTAATGAAGGACAAGTCAAAGAATTTTTGGAAGAGTGTAGGAGAATGAGTGTAAAAAATAATAAGTTAGAGACTCTGAAATTAGAATGGGGATTGTATTAGCAATAAGCCAATAAAAATGGCGATCGCTTCTAAATATACTCAATTACGCGATCGATTGAACCTGATTGAGTAAGTTTCTGGTTTAAGAAAGCGATCGCATTTTCACCACTCTTGCTCCTTCTCTTCCCTAGCTCTACGGTGTACACACAAGTCGGAAAAACCTTATCTACAAAAGATTTGAGTCTTGTAGGGTACGTTATGAACGGAACGTCCTAACGCACCGTAAATCTTTGGTGGTGCGTTTGCGTTACGCTGGCGGGATAAAACACCTGAAGAAACGAGATTTGGGGTGATTCAATCACTTGTGTGTACACTTTTACTAATGGCGATCGCAGTAGGTCTTGGTCATAGCCGATAAGTATTGAGCAATAGTTCATGCTATGTCCTATTAGAATATGACTATAGTCATGACTACGGTTATTATGAAATCAATTTCCAAAAGTAAACTCAAATCTCAACTTCTTGAGTTCTTACGACTTGTAGAGTCAGAAGGAGAAGAAATTGTACTTACCGATCGCAGTAAGGCCAGTCGTGAAAATTTCCAAATACACGCAAACACCTTCAACAGAGGTGCTATTTGGAGAGATGCGCGGTAAAGTGAAATACTTTGAGGATTTAACTACACCAACCACTGAGGAATGGACAAGAAGTGATTTGGTAGAAGCAAGAAAGATTGCTTAGACTAAGTATTACTCCATCGCTTTAATTTGCTGATTAGCTTCATTCTCTGCCTTCAGCATCGCCTGCTTTAATGATTGTTGCCCCAACAAGGCGCTGACAAACTGGTTATCAAAATTATTCACGATCGCACCTGGATACTGACCTACTTGCCACGGTGTAGCGTAATTAACACCCGCGACTAATGGCGATCGCAACGGGTCTTGGTCATAACCCAAATTCTTTGCCACTGATTTACGCGTTGGCAAAGCAAACCCTGTTCCTGTCCACTTCTGCATTCCTTCTTTACCTGTGAGATAAGAAATCAACTCCCAGGCTTCGGCTTTGTGTTGTGCTTGCTTGTTCATCACGTAGGCGACTGTAAACACCATTGTGCCTTTTCTTTCATTAATAGTAGGCACTGGTGCAGTAGCAAACTCTACTTGTGGAAAGGTTTCAGTTAAATAGGGAATTGCCCAGTTACCTTCAATCACCATTGCCACTTTACTCTGACCAAACATTTCACTACCTGAGTTTGTCCCCACATCAGATTTTTGGGCAGAGGAGCGGTCTTTTTGATACTGGTTTACTACCAACTCTAAACCCTGCAAACCTGCTGCACTGGCAAAAGTAGCATAACCATTTCCATCGACAAGTTGTCCACCAAAGGCTTTAATTTTATAAGCTTGACGCGCTAATTCTGGAATTTCCCCAAAGCCGTATTTGTTAAGCTTGCCTGTTAATTGTTGCGAGTAATTACGTAATTCATCCCAAGTCGCTGGCGGATTACTTAAGCCTGCGGCGGCGAAAGCTTTTTTGTTATAAAACAGAGCAAGGGTGGAATAGTCTTTGGGAAGCCCGTAAATCTGGTTCTGATATTTAAAACTGTTGAGTAGGGTATCCTCGAAGTCTACTAAGTCAAATTTGGGAGTGATATAACTATCTAACGGTTCCAGCACATTTTGACTCATTAAGAAAGGAGCTTCCAGCGCATCCAGATAAAAGACATCGGGCGCAGCTTCCCCAACTAAACGAGTTTTAATTACATCCATGTATTGGTCGGAAATTACCTCATATTTGACCTTAATAGTTGGATGTTGTGCTTCAAAGTCTTGCAGTACTTGTCTCAAGAGTTTTTGCTCAATGGGAGAGCCTCCCCAACCACTAAGTTTGATGCTGACTGCGGTAGATGCTAACGGTTTGCTTGGCAATTGTAGGCTTTGACAAGCAATAATAGCGATCGCGATCGCTATCACCAAAGCCAAAAAATTAAATAATCCTTTATTGTTCACAAACAAATAATATTCTCTTTCCTCGCTTATACCTTGTGTTATTAAGGAATGATATTTTACTTATTTGAAATTTTGGCTGAAAATTGCAAGCTAAAATAACGAAAAATTATCAGCAATGCTAATTAAAGCATACTGAGTCCCTTTGCAACCTGATTTGTCCGAGGATACTTCACCCATAATTTATGTTGATGGATTCTGTTCAGATTGAAACAACTGCACCACTAACTCTAGAATTTCCCCAGATTGCCTCACCACCAACATCAATCTCTCCAAACTCTCGAATACCCAAAGATACTATTCGCACTAGTTTAAAAGCTTCCACTGCGGATTCTGTCTTAGCATCGGTTTACTCTCTTGGAACTGGCGGGATTTTACTCAGCAATTTATTGGTGGAATTGGGTGCTAGTCCAGTGGTATTTGGGATGCTGTCTTCTATTCCCATGTTGGTCAATCTCATTCAGCCGTTGGGTGCTTATTTGTCGGAACGCAGCACCAGCCGCTTTCAATATTCGCTTCGGACACACGGAATTGGTCGGCTGCTATGGCTGATTTTAGTAATTGGTATTGCCAGCGCCAGTTGGGGAGTGGTTGATGCTCACCAGTTAGTCATATTGACACTCTTGATTGTTCTATTCAGCAATCTTTTAGGAGGACTAGGAACTGCATCGTGGCTAAGTTGGGTGGCAATGATAGTTCCCCGGCGATTACGAGGCAGGTTTTTTGGGACACGCAATAGTGCTGCTAACCTTACGACTTTGGTTTGCGTACCAATGGCCGGTCTAGTTGTATCACATTGGTATGGAGGATCTCTACAAGGCTATGGGATAGTTCTACTGGTAAGCGTTGTGTTTGGGATTATGGGATTAGGGTGCCAGTATTTCCAGGTGGATATGAACCCGCGCTCGCAAAACACTTATTATGGCAAGTTAACTCCAAGTGAGATTCAATTAGAGGTTGCAAAAGATGAATCTTCTGAAGTGCTTCAATCAATTCATCCACCACAAGACCAGTCAACTAACAGCATCTGGAAAAACTCTAACTTTTTGATTTTTCTGCTGTATTTCAGCTTTTGGGCGCTTGCTGTTAACCTCAGTAGTCCTTTTTTTAACCTCTATATGCTCGACACGCTGGATTTGGATGTGAGCTATGTGACTATCTACAATAGCTTTCAGGCGGCGGCGACTTTGCTAATGCTTATCCTGTGGGGAAGATTAGCAGACAAGATAGGCAATCGTCCCATTCTCATCTGTATTGGGATTTTGGTTGGAGTCACCCCACTTCTCTGGCTAGGAATTGGTGCTAATCACCTTGATATCTGGTTGTGGCTACCTCTATTACACATTTTGGCTGGAGGTACTTGGGCGGCCATTGATTTGTGCAGCAATAATATACAATTAGCGATCGCACCAACTAAAAATCAGTCTATCTATTTTGCGATCGCAGCTGCCGTTGCTGGTGTAAGTGGTGCTTTGGGCACAACTATAGGCAGTTTCATCGCCCAATTTGCCCAGTCTGGAGGTTTACTCAGCTTGTTTGTCCTCTCTGCTCTATTCCGACTAGTAGCCCTTGTTCCGCTCATGTTTCTCCAAGAGCCAGGTAGAGGATAAGAGGGATGAGGAGGACAAGGTAGTATTTTTTCCCTTGGCTTCCCCTGCTCCCCCTGCTCCCCCTGCTTTATTCTGCTGCGGTAGAAGTCAAGGACATTGTTTCCCACAAAACCATGTGAGGTGTTGTTAATACCGGCTGGTGTAGAGCAATCAGCTGGGTTAGGGTGTTCTTTAATTGGGTACGAGGTACGATATCATCAACAAAACCATGCTGGAGCAAATCTTCAGCAGTCTGGAAATTTTCGGGTAGTTTTTCCCGCAGGGTTTGCTCAATCACTCGCCGACCAGCAAAACCAATGGTTGCCTTGGGTTCTGCCAAAATGATATCGCCCAACATTGCAAAACTAGCGGTAACGCCGCCCGTTGTGGGATTGGTCAAAACTGGAATATATAATAATCGAGCGTCTTTATGGCGCTGTAAAGCTGCGGAGATTTTCGCCATCTGCATCAAAGAGAGCATACCTTCTTGCATCCTGGCGCCACCGGAGGTACAGATGATAACTACAGGATAGCGTCGTTGAGTGGCTTGCTCAATCATGCGGGTGAGTCTTTCTCCCACGACGGAACCCATACTACCACCCATGAAGCGGAAGTCCATAACCCCAAGGGCAATGGGCAAACTATTGATTTGACCTAAACCAGTTCTAACTGCATCTATTAAGCCAATTTTATCTTGTGTTTCCCGCAAGCGATCGCTGTAGAGTTTGCGATCGCGAAATTCTAGCGGGTCAGTTGGACGCAAATGCTCATCCAGTGGTTTCCAGGTATTGTTATCTATCAATTGACGGATGCGCTCATCACTGTCTACCCGATTGTGATGACCACATTCGACACAAACCATCTGATTGGCTTTCAGGTCTTTTGTATATGCTAATACGCCGCACTTAGAACATTTATGCCACAATCCATCAGCAATTTCACGTTCTTGGCGTTCGAGGCTGGTAGATCCTGACTTCCTCCGATTTGCAAACCAATCAAATAAAGACTTTAAACCACGTGATTCTTCGTTGTTAGCCATTTTTTATTTTATTTTAAGTGGGTATGAGGTCGAAAACATGTCAAACCGTATTGGGTTGTCCTGAGTCATTAGTCATTTTTCTTTATTAAGACTAATGGCTACATCGTTAAACTACGCTTTTAAGCAATTCAGACCTTAATTTTCATCTTTGGTTGCCAGCTTAACGAAAATACTTATACCAATACAAGTCTCTTGCTCTTTTTTTCAGCAGACTTAATTATATGGACGTAGTGACAAAGCCATGAGAATACCAACCTCCAAATAAGATGCTCTCCCCCTCCCACCCAAATCAATTATTTGTATTGCTGGGTTTTGAACAATCAGCATCTGTTGTACTAGTTGCGCTTGCCAACGGTTAATCGTCGTTAAGAGGGTAATACAAGTCACAAGCTGAATATTATCAAAATGTGAAAGGTAGATGGGGTAATGTTGGTTACAGTCACGAATTATAAATATTTCTTATGAAAGGGCATTAGTTATGGGTATGGGGCATTGGGCATTGGGCATTGGGCATTGGGCATTGGGAATGGACAAGGTAGAGGGGGGAGCCGAGGAGAGGCTTGTTCAATAATTCCCCCTTGTCCCTTTGTCCCCTTGTCCCCCACTCCCTACTTCAATTCAAGACGCTGGGAAAAATAACCGCAGGTAGCTAGACAAAATAGCTTCGCCGCTAAACAGGGTAATCACAGATCCTAAAGCCAGAAAAGGGCCAAAAGGTATTTTTTGTCCTAATTTTTGTCGCGATCGTTGCATAATCAAAATACCGATGCCAATTAATGCTCCCAGCGCACAGGCAATAAAACTAGCCAAGAGCAAATATTTCCAGCCTAGCCAGGCTCCCATCATGGCTGCTAACTTGGCGTCACCTGCACCCATTGCAGTTTTACCAAAGGCAATTGAACTCAAGAGGGCGATCGCATCAAACAGCCATAAGCCTAATACTGCGCCAACTATAGCCATTATCAGGTGATTTACCAATGCTACAAAACTACCTTCTGGTAGAAAACCAACTACCATTTGAAACAAAATCCCCACCACTAAACCCGACTGAGTAAGTGAATTGGGTAGGGTCATTGTATCTAAATCGATGAGTGATAGTGCCAATAACCAACTGCAAAAAGCCCAATAGCCGATTGTTAAAGTCGAAACTTGAAATACCAAAAAAATTAGTAAAAAAATTATGCCCGTTACCCCTTCTACCACGGGATAACGGACAGAAATTTTGCTTTTGCAATATCGACACCGCCCTCTTAAGGAAATCCAGCCGAACACTGGTACATTGTCGTAAGCTTTTAGCTGGTTTAAGCATTTAGGACAACGAGAAGGCGGCCAAAGAATTGACAACCCGGCAGGTAGGCGATAAACAATAACATTGAGAAAACTACCAATAGATGCACCCAAAGCAAAGACCATTACACTCGCCGGGATGGCGAACAAAATGTCCATACAGTCATTTGTCCTTTGTCATTTGTCCTGTGTCATTTGTGCTTTGTCATTTGTGCTTTGTCAATAACTAATGACCAATAACTAATGACTAATGACCAATGACCAATGACCAATGACTAATACATGTGCGATTCAATTTGACTTAAGGGTACAAAACACTCTTGAGGCAAAAGAACTGGTTGGTTAGTAAAAATAACCTTACCTCGATGAGTCACACGATTAATTGCTACACCGGAAGGTTGCCCAGCTATTTCGGGATGGACTTCACAGTGAGTATAGTATATCTGCCCAGCAGCTCTGATTACAGCAGGATCAATCAAAGGCGATTGGTTCTTTGGGGCGGTAAAATTTACTTGTCCTTGTCGTAATGCGTACACTATCGACTGTTATTTGATTGCTAGATTTCCCTTTAGTCTACCCGAAACTCATGGCAAAGGTTGCCAAATTGCCCAAGTTGCTCTACAAAATTATTTTTGTTCGATAGCTTTGATGAGTGAGTCTCCCATAGCGCGGCAACCAAGGAGATTTTTTCCTGGAGAAATTATATCTCCTGTGCGATCGCCCTGCTCTAAAACTTGCAATACGGCTTGTTCGATCCGATTTGCCGCTTCTGGTTGGTCTAAACCGTAGCGCAACATCATCGCCGCACTCAAAACCTGTGCTAGAGGATTTGCCTTATCCTGTCCGGCAATATCCGGGGCGGAACCATGAACTGGTTCAAATACACCAGGCCCAGAAGCACCCAAACTAGCTGAGGGTAACATCCCAATACTACCTGTGAGCATGGCAGCAGCATCAGAGAGAATATCGCCAAACAAATTGCCTGTAACAATAGTGTCGAACTGTTTGGGAGCGCGTACCAACTGCATAGCAGCATTATCTACATATAAATGAGAGAGTTCAATATCTGGATATTCAGCAGAAAGTTGGGTGATGCGATCGCGCCACAACTGAGATACTTCTAATACGTTTGCCTTATCTACCGAACAAAGTTTTCCACCGCGTTTTCTAGCCGCCTCAAAAGCCACTCGCCCAATACGTTCAATTTCCGATTCGGTGTAAACCATTGTATTTACACCGCGTTTTTCACCGTTTTCTGTAGCAAAAATCCCTTTGGGTTTACCGAAGTAAATCCCACCAGTGAGTTCGCGCACAACCATAATATCCACGCCTTCGACAACTTCACGTTTCAAAGTCGAGGCGTCGATTAGCTGGGGCAAAATTTTCGCTGGGCGCAAATTGGCAAATAATCCCAAACCTGCACGCAGTCCTAACAAACCTGCTTCTGGGCGTAAATTGGATGGCAGGGAATCCCACTTATAACCACCAATCGCTGCGAGTAATACAGCATCACTGTTACGGCAAGTATCTAGAGTGAGAGAGGGCAAAGGTTCCCCTGTGGCATCAATTGCTGCACCACCGATCAGGGCTTCTTGGAATTCAAACTTCAGATCGAATTGCTTCCCTACGACTTTCAGCACATCTACCGCCACTGCCATAATTTCAGGGCCAATGCCATCGCCGGGGAGTAGAGTAATGCGGTAGTTCTGGGTCATAGCTGGTTATTACTAGGTAAATGCTTTCAGATCAAATATCATACCTAGCAAAATGTACTGATGGAGTTTTTAATTTATTTGGGTGCGGCTCTAACGTAATCATCTGGCATTGGATGAAACTACTAAAAAAGTCCTATATCCCTAATTGAGGGGATCGAAACGCTGCAAGATGAGAGCTATAAACACCACTGGCAAACCTACACCCATACAAATCAGAGCCTGGATAAATGTTAAAGCTGTGGTGTCAAACACTTGATTCATCATGCTCCACTGACTGAACAGACATTGTAAAATCACCACAACCACAATTCCGATCGCAGGTGCATAGGCTACGGGTGTGCGTTTATCTTGGATTCTGGCAACTAGAGATGGTAAAAACTGGGTAATGCTTAACAGGTAAAAGACTTCTGCTGCCACCAATCCATTAATCGCCATCGTTCGCGCCAATGGTTCATTGCCTGTAGTTTGAAGTATCCATTGAAACATCCCAAAAATTACCAGCCAATTGAAGACGGAAATCGCGATGATGCGCTGGAGTAATCCACCCGATAAAAGTCTTTCTCTGGGGTTGCGGGGTGGTTGTTGCATCACCTGTCCAGATTTTGGCTCAAAGGCAAGGGGAGCAATCAACGCTACTGAACTGACCATGTTGAGCCAGAGAATTTGGATTGGTAAAATGGGAAGCACGGTTGCCAAAAGAATGGCAATCAAAATCGTCATGGATTCTCCCACGTTGATCGGCAGCAAGAAGGCGATCGCTTTTCGTAAGTTGCGATAAACCCCACGCCCTTCCTCCACAGCCGCTTCTATTGAGGCAAAGTTATCATCAGTTAGAAGCATATCCGCCGATTCTTTGGCAACCTCTGCCCCGGCTATACCCATTGCTACACCAATATCCGCCTGTTTGAGAGCGGGAGCATCATTGACACCATCTCCAGTCATGGCAACAATTTCACCCTGAGACTGCAACGCTTTCACCAGATGCAATTTTTGTTCTGGAGCAACTCGCGCAAATACCATACCTTGTTCAGCCGCTTGGGTAAATTCATTTTCATCCATTTGAGCTAATTGCCGTCCGGTGAACACCTGTTCTTCAGTCGAGCAAATTCCCATTTGCCGGGCGATCGCAGATGCTGTTAGGGCGTGGTCGCCTGTAATCATTTTTACCTGAATCCCAGCAGATTGACAGGCTTTTACTGCGGCGATCGCTTCCTCACGAGGCGGATCGATTATGCCCTGAAGTCCCAGAAACACCAGTCCTCGATCGATATCATTGCGATCCAAGGATCGCTTAGTGGCAACTTCTTTGCTGGCAAAAGCTAGCACTCGTAACCCTTGGTTTGCCATACCAGCAACTTCCTGTTCCACTGCGGCAGGATTGAGCGCAACCTGTTGTCCTTGAGCATCGAGCAGGCGATCGCATCGTTGGAGAATTGCCTCTACAGAACCTTTGAGATAAATCACATTCAGCGATCGCTTTGCATCCAATTCATGCAAAGTTGCCATGTACTGGAATTGAGACTCAAAGGGAATGGTGTCTATTCTAGGTAATTGCTCTAGATTCTCTTGCGTCAATCCCACTTTATTGGCAGCCGTAATCAATGCTCCCTCAGTTGGGGTTCCTACTAAGTCCCACTGTCCATCTCCCCATTCGATATGAGAATCATTGCAGAGCAATCCTGCTTCCAGGGATTCCCAAAGAGCAACATGTCCATCTGCATTAAAATCAACAAGTTGTCCATTCATCAGGATTTCACCGTCTGGGGCATAACCAATACCGCTAACGGTGTAATGTTGTTCACCCGCATAAATCTTCTGAACCGTCATCTGATTCTCAGTTAACGTCCCAGTTTTGTCAGAACAAATAACAGTGGTACTTCCCAAGGTTTCCACAGCAGGTAGCTTGCGAATAATCGCCTTACGTCGTGCCATCCGGGAAACTCCGATCGCTAAAGTGACGGTAACAATCGCAGGTAATCCTTCGGGAATCGCGCTGACTACCAGAGCCACACTCGCTTTGAAAACATCAATCCAAGATTCGCCTTGTCCTAATCCGATTGCAAATGTCAGGGCAGCTAAACCTAAAATGACATACAACAAGTTTTTGCTAAACTTGTCAATATTTCGCGTCAGTGGTGTTTTCAGATTTGTGCTGCTTTCAATTAACTGCGAGATCCGACCGGTTTCAGTGGCATCTGCGATCGCTACTACAATCCCTTCTGCCTGTCCAAAACTAACGAAACTTCCGGCATACACCATATTGCTGCGTTCCGCTAATGGTGTTTCAACAACCAGCGATGCCGTTGCTTTCTCAACCGGAACGGATTCACCTGTTAAGGCAGACTCGTCAACTTGCAACCCACGCACACTTAATAACCGCAGATCGGCGGGTACTTTATCCCCAGATGCCAGCAATACTAAATCACCCAGAACAAGTTCAGTCGAAGCCAGACGGGTTTTTTGACCATCGCGAATCAAAGTTGCTTCGGTAGTGACAGCTTTGGATAGAGCAGCGATCGCACCTTCTGCTTTCGATTCTTGAATGTAGCCAATGATGACATTAATCAGGGTAACACTAAAAATTACTCCTGCATCTAGCCAATCTCGCAGCAGCAGCGTCACCAGTCCCGCCGTCAACAAAATATATAGTAGTGGTTGATTAAATTGCTCTAAAAATCGTAGCCAAGCACTTTTTCCACTTTTACCAGTCAGTTGATTTGCACCCATCTGCTGGTTTCGTTTCGTAGCTTCTTCATAGGTCAAACCTGCTTCAGGATGGCTGGCTAAGGTTTGCACAACTTTTTGTTCGCTCAGAGTATGCCATTCATAGTTGAGTAAATCTTTTGTTGTCTGGGCAAAAGTATTTGTAGCGATCGTATCTGCTATCATTTTCATCTCCAAAAAATAATTAGTAACTAAGAGGATGTTTGAAAAGTCATGATTGATGTATGAAATATTTTTTACCCCACCCTAACCCTCCCCTTAAAAAGGGGAGGGAACCAAATTTTCCGGTTTCCCCCCTTTATAAGGGGGGATTAAGGGGGGTAATAATTCGATTTAAATCACAGCCAACCACTTTTCAAACAACCTCTAAGACTCATCAGATTTAATCTAGATTTCTCTGTTTGAATCTGTATCTTTCTTTTTTCAAATTGGTGTTATTACGAGAATTTTTTGCTAAGTTCATAACTATGCTATTTCCGCACACCCCAGTTACAGAGAGTCGATTCCGCTTGCCAGATTTCATCTGCTGTTCCTTAGTTTTATAGTATGAGCATGAACCGTATTAGTTCGGATATTCGTTTTAAACCTCAATTGGGTTAGTTTCGTTTCTCTGCTTCTTTTCCAGGATTACTGATGAATGTGAACGAAAAGTGAATAAATCGTTTATCCTACTTAATTTCACTTTTAAATCACATTTGTCCCTCAAGCTAAAAGACAATACAAGTAAATGAAGTAATTGATTATTGGAGTTGGAGATGAGCTTTAAGAAGATTTTGGTGGCGGTCGATGATTCACCTGCTACTGCAACAGTGTTTGCAAAAGCGCTGGAATTAGCCCAAAGAGATGCTGCTCAGTTAATGATTTGTCACAGCATTGAGCTAGCAACTTCTAGTCAACTCACTGTAAATTTAGTAGATCTGGAAATAGAAACACGACAGGCACAAAGTTTACTCCAGTTCTACTATCAGAAAGCGAAAATACAAGGCAGTATGGCAGAATCCAGTTATCAAACAGGAGATCCTGAGACTAACATCTGTGATTTAGCCCGGAGTTGGGGAGCAGATTTGATTGTGCTTGGTCGTAGAGGACTTAAAGGATTTGCCGAACTTTTAGCAGGAAGTGTGAGCAATCACGTAGTTCATCACGCTCCATGTTCCGTCCTGGTTGTTCAAGGTCAATAGTTCCTTCAGAACCATACGTGTCAACTTAACGTAATGACGTGATATTCAATTCTCTGGCTTCCTATCACCATTCGCATCACCCCACCCTAAACCACTGCTTGAATTCAATGAACGATACCTCCAATTCAATAAATGACCACCCGAATTCAATAAACGACCACCCGAATTCAATAAACGACTACCCGAATTCAATAAACGACCACCTGAATTCAATAAACGACCACCTGAAATCAATAAATGACCACCCGAAATCAATATATTTATTGCATAAATTCTCAAAACCTTACCTGAAACCTGATTTACTAAGGTTTTAGCTTTAGTTTTACCCCACCCTAACCATCAGTGCGATTAAGTAGGTAATGTTTGGGATTTAAGAAGAAATTCGACTTGTGTGTACACGGTAGTCTTGTCAAGGGGAGGGAAAAAATTTCCTGTTTCCCCCCTTGACAAGGGGGGATTAAGGGGGGGGTAAAACGCCTGTGGGACATGCATTTGAGCTTAAGTTGACACCAATGCTTCACAACTGTCTACTAACCACCAGAATTTTGCTGTTAAAACGTGAGTTTTCTACGAATAGTATTCATTATGTTTTACAAGAAACAATCTAGTTTTCTCGTAGTCCACCAAAGAAACTTTATATGGTTTATTTTATGGTAGGAAAATCAAGTTATTTTCTCCCCATGCTTTCCCTGCTTTATCTACCTACCTTCACCCGTAATTTTTGGGTTAGTCGATTACTAGGACTAGAATACATGGGGTTTTTTTTAGCAGGAATAACCGTTTTAATTTTGGTTTTCCTATCAACTCATACCAATGAAAATCTACACTGAAATTGAAATTCAGGCATCCGATGAGCAAGTCTGGAACCTACTCACTGATTTCGCCAGTTTTCCACATTGGAATCTGTTTATTCGTCAAATTAGTGGTTTGCTGAGTGAAGGGGCACAGCTAACCGTTCACTTTCAGCCTCCGGGTAGAGATATTGTGACCTTTCGACCTACGGTGATTACGGTAGAACCTAATCGCAAATTGCGCTGGTTATGGCACTTTTTGATACCAGGGTTATTTGACGTTGAACATAGCTTTATCATTGAACCGTTAGCAAGCGATGTCTACGACGGGCTACGCCTGCGCGTCCGCTTCATTCAGCAAGAATCTTTCCAGGGCTTACTAGTACCTCTGCTGGCTCGTCGATTAAATATTGACGTTCGCCAAGGGTTTGAAGCTATGAACCAAACATTGAAAACCAAAGCAGAACGCATTGAACTAGGGATTGGGGATTGGGGACTAGGGATTGGGGACTCTTAAGATTTCGGATCAATGTTATTCCACAAGTTCATAGCGTACTAACTTTCTAACATCCTCACGGGGTAGACCTAGTTCTTGGGCAATTGTCGCTTCTATTTGACTGAATTCTATTGTTGGAAGTTCTAATTCCAGCCGCTTCAAGATGGGGTCTGCTGTTTCTACTTCTACCTGGGTAATTTTTTTAGTTCGGTTGACGGCGGCGTTAATGAGCAAGACATTGACTGATACCCGTGCTTCAAGTTGAGTATCTGACTGAAGTTTTTTCTCTGTAGAGTAGGGTCGGCTTAACTCTTGAGCAGCTAGGAAATTACAGCCAAGCCAAAACACGATCGCTACTAGTGGTAGAGGCAACCAAAACTCTAATCCCAGCCCTTGCAGCCAACGTTTACTAATACGCCACACACTACACCTGCTTCTGATTTATGCTAGGTCACACTTTATCTATATCCTAATGGGGTACACAATCCTCTGAAATCTTACTGATGAAAGACGTTGAGATTGCTTCAATAGATTATTCTAAACAAGCACAAGTGTATAAAGGTGATGAAAATCTTACTGGTAGAGGATGATCCAAAGCAATTAATGCCGCTGCAAATGGTTCTCTCTCAGGCTGGACACAGCGTCGATGGTGTCAAGGATGGTGAAACCGCTCAATGGCTTTTGGCTGAAAAAGAATATGACCTGCTGATTTTGGATTGGATGTTACCTCGGATTAGTGGAGTGAGTTTGTGTCAACAGTATCGGGCGGCGGGAAAAACAGCTCCTGTATTAATGATCACGGCAAAAGATACTACACCCGATAAAGTCATAGGATTAGATGCCGGAGCAGATGATTACCTCGTCAAACCGATTGATATCGTGGAGTTCATGGCACGGGTGCGGGCATTGAGGAGGCGATCGCCCCTTTGGCAAGGAGACACCCTCTGCTTGGCAGACCTCGAACTTCATCTCGATAGACTAATTTTGGAGCGACAAGGGGCGATCGTATCCCTTTCCAGCCAGGAATTTCAGTTGCTTGAATACTTCATGCGTCATCCTAAGCAAGTCCTGACTCGCAACCAGATTGAGCAAGCTGTATGGGAGTGGGGTAGTGAGCCAGAAAGCAATGCAATCACCGTTCTAGTTCGTAAACTTCGCCAACGTTTGCAAACATTAGCAGCAGCCGATTGGATTGAAACTGTTTACGGTATGGGCTATCGCCTCAACCCTCCAGAACCATCTTGAAACTTGATAGTGGCTGAGATGGAGAGTAGGGAGTAGTGTGGTTCAATTATTTGAAAAGTCTTGTAATTACGTTAGCGTAGCGGTAGCGAGTCCGCGTTCGCGCAGCGTCTCGTAGAGAGCGTCATTATGAATTACGAATTAGCATAAGTTGTGTTTAACCGCAGTCGTCGTAACTTAGCTCGTTGGTTTACCCTTTCAATGGGGTGCATTCTGATTCTCTTTGCTGGAGTCATTTACAATCTTGAGGTAAAAGACAAGCTCAAAGCATTAGATAAACTGCTTTATAAAAGAGCAGAGCTAATGGCAGCCAGTTCGCAATATCGGCTAGATCAAGGACAAAAAGAAGTCGATCTGAGCAATATACCGCTATTGGGTAGTGGTTCTCACCCTGCTGATATTGAACTAGTTTATATTCGTTGGTATGACCCGAATGGCAAAATCAATCGTTTTTTTGGTACTCCACCTCCAGAAAAGTTAGAAATAGCATCTGAGTTTCTCACGATTAAGTCCGTTGACCAGTTTACAAGTGAGACGCTTTGGCTGCGTCAAGTCACGCTACCTGTTCAAGGAGGAAATTCGGTTATCGGTTATCTGCAAGTTGCTATCCCGCTAACAGAAACTCAAAACGAACTCAGAGAATTTCAGTTAATATTGACCCTTGCTGTGCCTGTAGCACTGGGGTTAATTGGACTTACAGGTTGGGTACTTAGTGGCATAGCTATGCAACCCGTTCAGCTAGCCTATAATCAACTACAACGCTTTACATCAGATGCTTCTCATGAGTTGCGCTCGCCCCTTTCTGCGATTTTGACCAATGCCCAAGTTGGGTTACTAATGGCAGCAGACCATCCCCAAATCCATCCCTCAGTGGAGAACATCATCGATAGCGCTAAGTCGATGAGTACTTTGGTTAATAACCTACTGCTGTTGGCTCGGCATCAGGGAAAATTAACTCCCGAATCTCTCAAAAAGGTTAATCTTAATAGCTTGCTAGAGAATTTAGTTATTTATTACAATACTCAAGCTGCAAAAACGTCGATCAAGTTGATCAGCCATTTACCAGAACAACCCATTGAGTTGTGGGCTGACCCCGATTTGCTGCGGCTAGCTGTGGAAAACTTGCTCAATAACGCCTGTAATTACACTCCGTCTGGTGGAACTGTCTGGTTACGCTTAGAACCTCATCCAGATCGGGCAGTAATTCAGGTTATTGATACTGGAATTGGAATTCCAGAGGCAGATTTACCTTACATTTTTGATCGCTTTTACCGAGTTGATACAGAACGTGCCAGAGAAAGCGGCGGATTTGGGTTGGGATTAGCGATCGCTCAACAAATTGTCCAGGCTCACGGTGGTAACATTCATGTGATGAGCAATGAGGGTAAAGGCTCAACGTTCCAGATAAAGTTACCGCTGATGAGCCATTCCTAAATTCACCTTTAAGAAAACATTTATATTTGTATTTGCCTAATAACATCATCCCACTACTATCAGAAATAACTTGACACTAGTGGTCGTTTTCATAAGTTTGTAGGAGAACTAAAGTCTCAACTACAAAAGTATTTACGCCTCTTCATAAATGTATGTAAAAGTAGGCAGGGTATATACTTCACCTACTTTTTCATGTCGCTATTTTTCTGAAAGCTAGTTTCAATTTCTGAAACCAGCCTGACAAAAGCTGTAAAAAAAGTTAGGTTAACTGTTAATCACAAGCCGCACCCCAGCCGCGATGGTAAAAGAATTAGCAATTTGCACCCGTGGACTAACTAAGCAATTTGACCGGCACGTTGCTGTCAATGATGTTGATTTAGAGATTCAAGCGGGGGAAGTATATGGACTGATTGGGCCGAATGGCGCGGGTAAAACAACTCTCATCCGAATGTTGGCAACTGCTGAGGAACCAACTACGGGTGAGATTTATATTAATGGCGATCGCTTACTTCGTGACAAGAGTAATCCCAAACTTAAGCGTCGTCTAGGCTACTTACCCGATGACTATCCACTGTATGAAGATTTGACAGTCTGGGACTACCTAGATTATTTTGCGCGTCTCTATCGCTTGCGAGAACCACGCCGCACTCAACGCCTACATGAAGTTTTAGAACTCATCCAACTTGGTAATAAACGCAACAGTCAGATTTCTACTCTGTCGCGGGGGATGAAACAGCGCTTAAGTTTAGCGCGAACCATTATCCATGAACCGATTTTACTACTACTAGATGAGCCTGTTTCTGGGCTTGACCCCATCGCCAGGATGCACTTTCGCGAAATCATTAAGGCTTTGCAAGAAGCTGGGATGACTGTAATTATTTCTTCCCATGTTCTCAGTGATTTAGCGGAACTCTGTACTTCTGTGGGAATTATGGAACTTGGCTTTTTGGTAGAAAGTACCTCCCTAAAGCAACTTTATCAACGTCTTTCCCATCAGCAAATTGTGATATCAACTCTGGGGAACCTAGAGGCACTTTTAAGGGAATTGAAACATCATCATTTAGTAGATGAGTGGGAGGTAATATCAGGAAAAAACAGCGTGCGGGTGAATTTTTCGGGCAAAGATGAAGATAGTGCTGAGTTGTTGCGATCGCTTATCAAAGCAGATATTCCCCTAACTGATTTTCACTGCACCCAAGAAGACTTAGAAACTATTTTCTTAAAATTAGGTCACAAACAAGCATCTTAATTCGTCAATAAATATCACTCCCCATTTTTGGAGAATTTTTTCCGATGATGCCCAATTTAATAGATAAAATCGGCGATTGGAATCCGCAATTATTGCGAGAACTCAAAGGACGGCTGAAATTCTTTAATGTAGCGATCGCAGTTGCTACATCCCTACTTTTACAATTGGTAGTTTTTTTATATCAGTTACGGGAATTTCCCGATGATAAATACTCCCTAGTTGGCACATACTGTCGTTTGCGTAAAGTATATGAAACACAACAAAACCAGGTTTTCCAGCAATTCATTCAACCTCCAATTACTGACATCAATGATTTTCTATCCAAGAATTTTTGCCCCCAGAACCTTTTGATACAGAGCATAGTGAAAATTTTGACAGGTTGAAAGTACTTTTAGCTGTAGCTTTGTCTATTAGCATCATCATGATTTACGCTACCATTGCCCAATTGATACTTTTGTTGAAAACTCCCAAACGTTCTTTCTGGGCAATAGGTACTATAGGTGTGGTAACATTCGTACCACCGATAATTCTAGAATTTCTCGGCATCTCCTTGTGGAAACATCCTACTATATGGCTGTTTTCAACTTTTCCTTGGGCCGCGATACAATACTCTGGGGCGACAACAATTTTTATGGCATTCCTAGCTCAGTTGAGTGTTTTAGCGTTGTTGAATTTCCAGTTAACAAGGCAGGTAAGATTAGCAGGCGAATCTGCTACAAAAGCATTATTAGCAGGACGTTAAGTAAGTAGTTATTCATTAGAACCCCGATTTCTTTGAGAATTCGGGGTTTTTGCATTAAGATTAAACTTTTAATTAGCACAGGTATTACGACAATCTGACAATCATGCTAAATCTGCCGACTCAAGACCTACGCTATACAGCCATTCAGTTTTTAGAACAAAGTCCCCCACAACGTCTACAAATTCTTAAGCAACTGGGTATCGCTCGTTATGATTTTCTAACTCAGATCCGCCTAAATGAACCAAATATCATCTGTATGATGCGGTTTTTTAAATATCCAAGTCAGCTAAAGTTTCCTAATCTTATGGGAGCAGATTTATCTGGTTTAATTTTAGATGGAGTAAACTTCATTCGAGGAAATTTATTAGAAGCAAATCTACAAGGTAGTAGTTTAGTCAATGCAGACCTTTTGTTTGTAAATTTTACGAAAGCCGATTTGAGAAATGCAGATTTACGAGGTGCAACTTTGAATGAGACTATCTGGTTTGAGACTTTAGTAGATAAGTGTCAGCTTGGTAGAGGTACTGGTTTAAATCATCTGCAACGTCAAGAGTTACAACTACGAGGAGCGATATTTAATTCTTGAGAAGTTAGTAATGAAAACACAAAAAATTATAAGATTATTGAATTGATATTGGTCTGGATAAGTTAATGAGTATTAAGTTGCCCCAAAAATTGATGCTGTTGGGTTCAGGAGAATTAGGTAAGGAATTTGCGATCGCAGCTCAACGTCTTGGTAATTATGTGATTGCGGTTGACCGCTACGCCAATGCTCCGGCGATGCAGGTTGCTGATGCTTATGAAGTTATTTCTATGCTCAGTGCTGATGATTTAGAAGCTGTGGTGACGAAACATCAGCCAGATATTATTATACCAGAAATTGAAGCAATCCGAACAGAAAAACTCATCGAATTTGAACAGCGAGGGATTACAGTTATACCGACTGCGGCTGCTACTAACTATACAATGAACCGCGACAGAATTCGCGAACTAGCACATCAAGAATTGGGCATCAGAACGGCTAAATATGGTTATGCAACAACTCTAGAAGAATTGATTGCAATTTCGGATAAAATTGGCTTTCCCAATGTTGTTAAACCTGTGATGTCATCATCAGGGAAAGGTCAATCTGTAGTGCAGGATAAGAGTGAAGTTGAGAAAGCTTGGAATTATGCGATCGCTAATTCTAGAGGAGACAGTCAAAAGGTCATTGTAGAAGAATTTATTAACTTTGAAATTGAGATAACTTTACTGACAATTAAACAGTGGAATGCACCGACAATTTTCTGTTCTCCTATTGGTCATCGCCAAGAAAGAGGCGATTATCAAGAATCGTGGCAACCCGCAGAAATTTCTGAAGATAAAATATTAAAATCTCAAGAAATAGCTATAAAAGTCACTGATGCTTTAGGAGGAGCCGGAATTTTTGGTGTTGAATTTTTCATTACTAAAGATGAAGTGATTTTTTCAGAGCTTTCTCCCAGACCTCACGATACGGGAATGGTGACATTAATCTCACAAAATCTCAATGAATTTGAACTACATCTACGAGCTATTTTAGACTTGCCAATTCCTCATATAGAACAGCTAGGAGCGTCAGCCAGTGCGGTAATTTTAGCCTCAGAAAAATCTGATTCTATTGCTTTTAATGGTGTAGCCGATGCTTTGTCGGAAAAAGATGTAGATATTAAATTATTTGGTAAACCTAATGCTCATCCATATCGGCGAATGGGCGTAGCTTTGGCTAAGGGAGTGAATGTCCAAGAGGCTAGGGAAAAAGCTACGAAAGCCGCAAGTAAAATCACAATTATCTAATTACTGTAGGGGCGCACATCTGTGCAGTGGTGTCAACTTAAGCTCAAATGCTTGTCCCCACATACACTTTACCCCACCCCCAACCCCTCCCCTTGCCAAGGGGAGGGGCGGTTTTGGCTTTAGACAAAACCGGGGTGGGGTGACGCGGATAGTGATGGTAAGCGAGTGGACTTAATATCAGGTGATTATAGGGCTTTCACGTTAACTTGACACCTATGCGCAGCTAGCTCTGTGCGCCTTACTCCTATCTCGTAACACTATTAAGCGAATTAACCGCAGCAACCGGATTCGGCTGATTCAAATAATCGTAAACTAATTGGGAAACTTGACGGATAAAGTCTCTCCCTCTGGTGTCTTTATAAGGACGAGTGACAAAGATAGCCGCCAGGTAACGCTTACCATTGGGCATAGTTACAAACCCTGCATCGCCGATGAGAAAGCCGATATCTCCGGTTTTGTTGGCGATAACTGCACCTTTCCCCAAACCAGCGGGAAGCAGTGTGTGAATTGTGGTGTGACGCAGAATATCTAAGGCTTGCTCCCGACTTTGTGGCGAAACTAGTTTGTTATTCACAACTAAAGCCAGCACCCGCGCCATATCTTGAGAACTTGTGGTGTTGGTTCCTCTCAAGTCAGCTAAAAGATGGCGAATTACTGTGTCTTTCAGTCCCCAACTACGGAAACGCTGATTTAGTTTCGCCGCTCCACCTAAGCGATCGATAATCATGTTGGTGGCGGTATTATCACTAATGGTAATCATCTTAGTGATGGTTTCTAAAGCTGTGTACTTCTTCCCAACTCGCTCATATTGCATACTTCCAGAACCATTGGTAACTAAGTCACGCCGCATAGTCAGGTTTTCCTGAAGGGTGACTTTACCAGCATCTAAATCCTGGAAAAAGGCGATGAGTATTGGCAGTTTGATTGTACTAGCAGCTGGGAAAACGCGATCGCCTCCAATATCCAGATAATCCCCAGTATCCAAATCCAGAAAAAACATTCCTGTTTTCAGAAAGCTGTAGCGACTCATCAAGGCTTTAATTTGAGGTTCCAGCGCTTTCATCGGTGAATGCATTGGAACCACGCCAGCAAAGAGAGTGCTATTATCATTCACTCTTGGAGAAATACTCGGAGTTATCTCTAAATATTGCGGCTGGGTTGCAGTCAATCGTATTGGTTTGGGTAACTGCATAGACCAATGATTGGGGGATTCCTCTTGCAGTTGCACCTGTGCTAAATCAAAGGTGTAGCCGGGTGCTAAAGTAACTACCATGCGGGTAGTCTCTGCATTAAACTGCTCGATGCCAATGTCTTTAATTACTGGCCCCACTCTTTGACTAGTCTGTGGATATCCTAATGTAACTCCAGACAAATCAATTACCAGACGAGTCGGGTTGTTAAGTAATTGTACCTTCGGTTGAACATTCTCATCTGTGGTGAAGTCCAGATGGTTGCGATTGCTATCAAAATGCCAATTTGCGATGGCTACGCCCGCCGCAGGCATCGCACCATTAGCTTTAACAGTGGAACCAAACAGGAGCAAGCTTAAGAGGCTGGGTAGAAACCAGCTAAATTTTACAATATTTTCTTTGTGTGTGAGTAGCATCAGCGATCGCTTTGTGTGTGAGGAAGACTCTTGAACCAACAAAAGCCGCCCACCATTAAAGCACAATTATAAAAAGTTTTGTAAATTGCAGTGAAAAGGCACGGTAAAGAAGCAACCGAACCGATTTTGAGCGTGGCGTAATCTATTGCATCCACGCACGAATGCGTTTGCGTATCGCAGCTGATGACTGTTTCTCCGGCGTGAGCCACGATGCCACAATTGTGTCACTGATAGCTTTTATTGCGAAATCTACAGTAGATATTCGATAGGAATACCACATAAACATGAGTGTTATCCTGACATAACATTGACATCAGAATGACATATCTAAAAAGTATAAAATAAACTATAGTTTTAACAAATCAACATAATTTCTATTTAGTAACTGCGCTGGTTACAAGCTATAAAATTTTTCAATGATATTTCAGCAGCTAAAGCATTGTCAAAATTACCATATAAACCATGTGCGAAACCTGTTTCGTTCTGTACCTCAACTGAAGTCAGGTATCAAGAGCAAAAATCTCAAGATATCATTGAGGCGTTTAGTCTTAATACAATATTGAAACAAGAAATTTGATGCTATGATTCTGTTTCAATATCTCTGCTTGATTCAACAGCAATAGCAATCTGCCAGAATCTGTCTATAGGTACTTTCATATATTTTTCTACCTAAAAGTATACATATATAGCTAAAACTTGAGTTATTGATTTAGAGAAATCAGTACTACAAGAAAACTGTCCATGTTTTCCCAAGATAAACCAAATCCAAAAGATTCACCGCAAGTATCATCTTCAGCGCCTTGCCAAACCATTTTGCCTACAGCCCCATTGCCGGAAGCGATTAGTCAAAATATCGAGACTATTATTGCCCTGCACAGACGTTATGAAAAAGACGTACCTCAACATCAACGGTTTGTAGAAACGGTAACAGCCTTTTTTGGTCGTCCGGCATTCCTGTATAGCATCCTGTTAGGAATTATTCTGTGGGTAACACCCAATGTATTACCACGACGTTTAGGCATATCAAGATTCGATCCCCCGCCATTTTCTTGGCTACAATTTTCACTGACCGCAGGTTCCCTGTTAGTAACAACAGGGGTGTTGATAAAACAAGAGCGTCAGGAAAAACTAGCAGAGCAACGGGCGCAACTTAGCCTTCAGCTTAACCTGCTCTCTGAGCAGAAAATCGCAAAACTTATCGCTTTAGTTGAAGAATTACGCCAAGATATTCCCAATGTCAAAAATCGCTCTGATCCGCAGGCCCAAATAATGAAAGAAGCTGTTGATCCGCAAGCGATTCTAGATGCTTTAGAAGAGACTTTAGCATCAGAGTTAGCTAATTTTCAGAATCAAAAAATACCAGATCAGGAGTAAAAATGCTGGACATTGTGTTAGCAAAAGCACTAAGATTAGTAACTTTTTGATTATATTTGCTGCCCATCTCAATACGTTTTAGATAACTTGGAGAGGTAGTTTGGAGACACTTAAAGTGAAGAGATTAAATTTAAATACTCTTGCTTCCCCAGCACTTTCTTCTACTTCGCTCAAAGAACTCGCTTTAACAGATAACTTTTTTAACCAAACCGTATTGATATAGCAATCCTAATTGAGTTGTGAAAAATATAGATTAGGAAACGAACCGCCTTCGCGTTAGCGTCTCCCCTTGGGAGAAGGACGCCTTCTCTGCGAGAGGCTCTGCCAACGCGCAGCGTCTCGAAGAGAAGGACGCAAAGGAAAGAAAGAAGAAAGAGAGATATAATTTTCACGAATGATTTAGGACTGCTATAGTTACTCAGATTGTTAGGGTAGCTATCAGCTTCACTAGTAAAGCTATCCGCTTACTAGGTTTTTTGCGTAGGCTGTTTCTGTAATTAAAATCCTAAATCTACGGCAATACGGTGGGCGCAAGCAAACCCAGAAAAAGCGACTGCATTCAAACCTTGACCCGGAAAGGTACTATCCCCTACACAATAAAGTCCTGAAATAGCTGTGCGATTAAAGGGCATATTCAATAATCCCCACAACTTACGCCGAGGAATTGGCCCATAAGTGCCATCCTCACGACCCAAAAAGCGGCGATGTGTGCGCGGTGTCCCCACTTCTAAATAATCCAATCCGGCATCTAAACCGGGAAAAAGCTTCTCTAGGCGGTCAATAATTCGCCAAGCTGCCTTTTCTTTCTTCGCTTCGTACTCACTCACAGAAAGTTCTTGCCAATCATCAATCCAGTGAGGCGTGAAGGCATGAATGATATGATATCCATTTGGTGCTAAATCTGGGTCAAGCAATGTGGGAATCGAAACAAACACTGTGCCTTCTGCGGCTGTCATCTTTTCCCAGTCTTCCAGCAAAATATGGTGACACTCTGTCCCCGCAGGTAAAACTGACTCCTTTACCCCAATGTGCAAACTCAAGAAGCTTGGAGATTTTTGATAGTTTTGTTGCCACTTTTTCTCATTATGTGGCATTGCTTTTGCTGGTAGTAATTGTGTAAATGTATCCCAGCGTGTAGCATTAGAAACTATGCGTTTACCCCGATATACTTTACCATTAGCCAGTTGCACACCTACCGCTTTTCCCTGTTCTGTAAGAATTTTGGTGACTCTAGCTTGGTACTGAATCTGACCTCCAGCCTTTTCTAGACCTTCCACAAGTTTTTGGGCAATTTGTCCAACTCCGCCTTTGGGATAGTTAATTCCGCCATAATGCCTGTCAGAAAAGACCATTCCAGCGTTAATCATTGGTGTCATGTCTGATGGAACCACCGACCAGCAATAACATTCCATATCGATAAATTTCAATAATTGCGGGTCTTTGATGTAGCGCCGCGCCACATCCCCGGCATTTTGGGGCAGATACTTGGCTAAACCGAGACACGCCAAAGGATGCTGGAAAAATACGCGCAGTAAATACCGAGGTTCTTCTAGTGACAGCAAATCCATGCTGTTGAGGCACTTGAAGACTTTTTGGCATTCGTCATAAAAGCGACGAATCCCTTGTTCTTCATGAGGAAAGTAAGCAATAAGATTTTGCAAAAATTTTTCATAAACCCGGTCAACCTTCAGGTCTAAACCTTGAGGTAAATGATAGTGAATCTGTACCGGATCTGCGATCGCTTCTTGGCTGACATTTACAGCTGATAATGCACGGGTGAGTAAGTTGGTTGTACCGTTCTGTCCCAGCCCAAAAATCATTGACGCACCAACATCAAATCGATAGCCTTGGCGTTCAAAATAACCAGCGCTACCACCGGGAATCAAATAACGTTCCAGTACCAGCACTTTCGCTCCCTTCGCCGCTAACTGGGTCGCTGTTACTAATCCGCCAATCCCAGACCCAATTACGATCGCGTCATTTGTCATTTGTCCTTTGTCCTTTGTCATTTGTACTGAGCGTATCGCTAAAGCGAAAGCTCCGCTAACGCGTAGCGTCTGTCTGCGACACGCTGCGCGAACGTAGAGAAGTAAGTATTTGTCCTTTGTCCAGAGTCAATCAATATTTAATTTAACTAATGACAAATGACCAATGACCAATGACCAATTAAAAAAAAAGAGGGACGAGCCTGCTACTGCTGGCTAATCCCGTCTGCCGATCCTTAAAAGAGAGGAGAACACTTTATAAGAATATAGTCTTGATTGAGAATATATGTCAACTACTAATGAAAACTTTTATCAATAAAATTGGGATTGTTAATTTTAAGCTGTCAGCCGGATGCAGGAAAGAGTATTATGGTGTTTCAGTTCTTATACAATAAAAAGGCGCCTATTTCTGGCTATGACGCTACAATTGCGCGTTTATGTTCCACCCCATCCCCTGATCAAGCACTGGCTAGCAGTTGCCCGTGATGCAGGCACGCCTTCAGTATTGTTCCGCAGTGCCATGACTGAGTTGGGAAGATGGCTGACTTATGAAGCTGCACGAGACTGGTTGCCGACTCAAGAAACAGCAGTACAGAGTCCCTTAGATACCTGTCCAGCAACGGTGATCGATCCGCAAGTACCTATGGCAGTAGTGCCGATTCTGCGGGCTGGGCTAGGATTACTAGAGGGAGCGCAGACTTTACTGCCTTTAGCATCGATTTACCACCTTGGCTTGGCGCGAGATGAAGAGACACTGCAACCTCATTGTTATCTGAACAAGTTACCAGAAAAATTTGACCCCGAAACACGAGTGTTAGTTACCGATCCAATGTTGGCAACCGGAGGGTCAATGATGGCAGCAATGGCAGAATTGACACAACGGGGTGCTGACCCAGCTTTGACGCGGATTGTTTGTGTAGTGGCGGCTCCACCAGCTTTACAAAAATTGAGTGAAGCTTATCCAGGTTTAATAATTTACACCGCTACTATTGACGAAAAACTGGACAGCAGGGGGTATATTGTACCGGGATTGGGAGATGCAGGCGATCGCATCTTTGGGACTTAAGCTAGTATGCAGCTAGGGCAGGAAAATAGCATAACTACTGTAAAAGTTGCAAGGTTTGTTGAAGGCGGTAAAGATATGAGTCAGCGAGATGGTTTTGGCAGTGGTTTTGTAGCAGGGGCATTTGTTGGTGGCATATTTGGCGGTGTTATTGGGGCGCTGATTGCTTCTCGACGCGATCCAGAATTGCTAATAGAAGAGGAGACAGAACTGACAGATAGCCAAGCCGAAGCTAAGAAAATAGCAGCAAAGCGGCGTCAGATGAAAGCCTCAGAAAGCGAAAGCATCGGCATAGAAACGGCCAGGCGATCGCTAGAAGATAAAATTGCCCAGCTAAATGCCACAATTGATGAAGTGCGGAAGCAACTGGGAAATGTTAATAGCAGTTCACCCCAAGCAACTAATGACCGCTCGCTCACTAAAGACTCCTGAAGTTTGTTCAGGCGTGGTAAAAGTGTCAAGTGTGGTAAACGTGAAATCCGCAAACACTTTTGACTTTGGACTAAATTAAAATTAAAAGATAAGACCGCGTTTGACACCTAGTAGGAAACCAAACTATCCATGAGTTTACTGATTACGACACTAATTACCTTTGTCAGCTTTTATAGCTATTTGCTAATTATCCGGGTTTTGCTAACCTGGTTCCCGACAATCAACTGGTATAACCAGCCATTTGCCGCTTTAGCCCAGATAACCGATCCTTATCTGAATCTATTCCGCTCAATTATTCCCCCATTGGGCGGTATGGATTTTTCGCCGATCTTAGCTTTCTTAGCACTCAATCTACTTAGTGGGCTTCTGAGTGCCATTCCAGCTAGCCTGCCCTTATAGAAAGAAAGATTTTGATTACTACCTTGGTAAAAAATTGTGTAGAGACGTTAAGCATACAAGCGTCTCTACAATTTTTTACGAATTACTAATTAACCCAAGTTGCTAGTTATCAAAAAATACCATTATGCAACACTAACTAGCAACTTACATTAATTACCTAGCCTGTTTCTCGCCTTTGGCGAGTACTACGAATTAAGAATTACCTACGCACTTGACCGCTAAACCCCGCAGCCTTGAATTGCTTCAACTGCAACGGAGTAGGCTGATTTGCCGGTACAGAAATTCTCAATTCAAAATCGCTAATACCTGGTGGTAACTCGGTAATAGAGCCTAAGCGAGTGCGGTTTTGCATCACCGAGTCATTATTGGCATCATAAATGCGTCCAAAAATGTCTGCGTCGTAGACTGTTTTATTAGTGCCATTTTCTGCCTTGCCAACGACAAGAAAACAATTGGCAGCCGCGCTACCACTACTGATAACAGCCCCTTGTGCTAGTTCTGGTGGACAATCTTTATAAGAGACATCAAATAGTTTAATCTGTGTCAGGGCTACAGCTGGGGGAGTAATCACCCACGATAGAAGGGTAATGAGACATAAAATAAAAACGACCGTGAGTGAACGCAACCGCATAAAAGACCCCGTGATTTAATTCAATAATTATTAACTGATAACCTCAGCTTACAACATACCCCTACTCTCTATTCTCTAGTTCCCTGATTAATTCGCTACTGCAAATACCTGCTCCACGATCAATTCCCAATCAGGTACTACATCTGATGCAATGGTCGCCGTACCCTTCAAGACCGTATCTTCATATTGTCCCTCGACCCACTTGCAAACGGTGATTTGTTTTAACTCAGGATCGACAATCCAGTACTCAGTAATGCCTCTAGCTGCGTATTCTGTGCGCTTGTAACGGTAATCACGGCTGCGGTTCTCAGTTCCGGGGCTGACGACTTCAACCACCAGCGCAGGCGGGGGCATATCGCGGGTAATCAGATTGCGAGGACTGCCAATCAAAGCCGCTTTCGACTCTTCCGTATGCAACACCAGATCGGGTAGGCGACAGGTTGCTCGCCGCCCACTAACTTCAACTTCAATGTCTTTGTAAGCCAGTAAGGTAATAGGAAAACGCTTTGCCAACTCGAATAATAGAAATTTGGCAATATCACAATTTTCCTGGCTCTCGGTTGGCATTTCTACTAGCTCTCCATCCACTAATTCATAGCGGGTATCAGTGCGATCGTCATAAGCCATAAATTCCTCAAAAGTCAGGAGTTTTGTGGGATGCTGAGTTTGAGTCATGGCAATTTTCCTAACTAGGTGATAAATAGGTCAACACTAGAAAATACCAAACCGATACCAAGAACTTAGGAGACAGGAGAAAGAATCAAGTTTTTCTCCTGACTTCCTTGAATATTAGGCATCTTACATTTAATTATGTCTATATTTAACTACAGGGTGATTGGAGACTTGAATTTAACATTTGTAATAATTAGGGGAATAACCCCTCAATTGCTATTAACTTATGACACCAGATGAGATTGAAGTAGCTATGTTCGCAGCCTTTAATGATTGTGATGCAGCAAGCTGTCCTCTCACTGACACGCAGAAACAGATATTACTGCAAGTGATTGAGCAAATTCAGGGAAATTCTACCTCTGGGAAGTCAAATATTGCTAATCCTCTAGACGAACTTACCCCAGAGGAGTTAGAAGTATTTTTACAATTTGTTAAGGATGAAGAACAACGCAACCGTACTTGGAAAGTGCAATTACTCAACGACTGGTTGCTGGAAAATGACTCTGGAACGGTACAATTTATTCGCCAACGCTATGGTTTACAGTGGCTGAATCGGGTTGAGTCATATCATTTTGACAAGTATTCTTATTTTGAGGATGCACTGAAGTTAAGAGTAGGCGATCGCATTGAAGTTTCCAATGCACTATGGGAATGGGTGCAGGAGGATGGGCCTTGTAAGCGGGAATGGTTTCCCTGTATGGTGATTAAGGTCGAGGAAATTAGCGATAGCGATGATTCCTCTACTAATTGCGTCGTCCGCTTCTTCAACGGCGCTGAATATGAAATTCAAGGTATGTATGAATGGAATCGCTATAATTGGCGCTGGCCTCAAAAGGAGTAAGGAGTGCTGAGTTTTTAATACTTGTGAATGAGTCTGTTAATAAAATCATTGCCTGAACAACGCCCAAGCCAAAAACCTCTCAGTATAATACAACGCTAATTGATTGCTCACACCGTTGAAAACAGCATCAAAAGCGTGTTCTGCCCAAGGAATTTCGATAAAAACCGCAGTGTTGCCATCATGTAAACGTTCATACATCTGTCTGCCAAATCGCGCTTGCACCAAATGGTCGCGACTGCCGTAAATTAATAAAGTTGGCGGTAAAGGGTGCGTTAGGTAATTTATCGGTGAAGCAATTTCATACCGATTAGGCAATTCTTCTAAAGAACCACCAAGAAATGCTTTTAAAACAGCGCGAGAATTTATAGGATCGGGATTTGGTGGTGTTTTGTATCCTTCAGTTAAGTTAACAGGCCCGTAATAGTTCACCACAGCACGAATGGGTGGTGCATCGGGTTGATAAGCCGCTAGCATTGCTAGATGTGCCCCAGCAGAACGTCCTAAAAGTACCATACGTTCTGAATCGGCTTCATATTCAGCTGCATGTTTGCGAATAAAATTTAGGGCTGTACGCACATCATCTAACTGAGAGGGAAACTGATATTGAGGTGCGTGTCGATAGTCGATCGCAAATACCGTATATCCCTGATTAGCAATATATTGATTAAACTCGGTATTGGCATGAGTATTGCCATATTGCCAAGCTCCACCATAAATTACTACCACTGCTGGATATTTCCCTACCTCTGAGGGTTGGTAAACTTCCATTTTTAAAGGTACTCCTCCAGGAGAAGCAAAAAGAATATCTTTTTGATGGCGCGTTTTACCTAATGGAATACCCCAGAATAAATTAACTAAGTCAAAGGGATGGGTTTGCATTTTAGCCCTTACTTTGACTGGAATTTGCTCTAGATAATTTGCTCCCAACCCTTGTTTCATAGCTTTAGCCATCTGCATTTGAGTTGGTGGGATATTCACTAGCACCCATCCACAAGTTAGCAATCCGATTAAACTGAAAATGCAAACTAAACGCTGTAATTTACGGCGACGGATATAGAATAAAGACAGCAATAAAAAGAGCAAATTTAATAAAAATAACCAAGGGCTGACTTCTGGCGCTCCTACTGCTAGCGTGAGTAAAAACATATTTGGAGCCGGAAGAATAATCCAAGAACTAAGAAATAGAGTTGCAAAACTGAATACTAATGCCAGCCATGATAAAGCTATTTTGGGTTTAAGAAACATCGATTAAAATGTGGTAATAATGGCTTCAAAGAAATACAATTTATCTGCTAATGCTAAGGTTGGCAATAGTTCTATGGCAGAATTCAGAATGGGCTACGCCCCGCTGCGCTAACAGAATTCAGGAGTCAGAGTTCAGGGGATTTCAAGACGCGATAAATCGCGTCTCTACATCTGGGTTTTGGGTTATACAAATGTATTTATTTATGCTTTGCGGTAGACTAGCTTATATACTTCGCTAACTTGAAATCCGCTGTATGTTGTGAATTCTGGTGACAGCATAAGTTATTACTGTTGTATCTGTTTTTGTACCCAAAGACGAAAAGCCTTGAGCGTTGCATTTCTACCTGCTGTTGTACTTTGCTCTAGATATTGGGGAATTGCTTCAATTAGTGAGAATCTAGGAAAATTTAGGCTTTGTTGAGATTCTACATAATGTCCGTCTTGCAAAACATTAATTTGGAGCTTCCCTCGATCAAAACGCCAAAGCTCAGGTACTTTTAGCGCTTCATAAATATTAGGATGAGTCCGAGAAGTAATATCAATTTCTAGAGCTAAATCTGGAGGAGGGTCTACTGCTAAATCTAGCCGCTTCTTGCCGCGAATCTTAGATTCATTTTTTATATAAAAACACTGATCGGGTTCTATACCTTGAGCCATTGCTTGGTTTTTGAAAGTGGTAGAACCAAGGCTGATGAATTCAGTACTCAACTCTTCTAGAGGCGCTTTGACTAAATCACCAATAATTTCTTTGTCATATTCATGTTCTGGCAGTGGTGCCATAATCTCCAGTATTCCCCTGTCATAAGCAATTCGTGCTGCTCGGTGTTCCCCTAAATCCTCTAGAATTGCTTCCAATTCCTGCCAGGTTACATCTCGTAGTAGCACTCTTTGTCCTGGTGGAACATGGATGCGCTTTAATTCCAACAACATCATCTTCGCTCCCAGTAGCTAAAACCTAAATTTAGCTTACTCTAGTTAAATAATTCGCTGCGACAATTTTTGCTGCTTCATCGCTAGATTCTCAGATATACCGCAGGTTGTCGTTAGACATAGCTTGCTTAAAGAAGCCCTTTATAGAACAATACGGTTCAGTTAAGGCTAAAACTCTTTATCAAAATCAATTTTTTTAACGTAGACGCATTAGCGAAGCGGTAGCGACGTTCGCGCAGCGTCTCGCAGAGAAGGAGCGTCAGCGGCTTGCCGCAGGCTACCGCAGAGGCACAGAGGGAATAGAGAGAGGAAAAAAATGCTTAACCCAAGCGTATTGCTTTATATAAGTGTATGCTGGAGCGATCGCTCCGAAAAAGATTAATAAAGTAAAGAAAAAACCTCTGGCAACTCCAGAGGTTTTGGTTCCTGATTTAGTTTCTACTTGTTACTCCAATTTGTTCTCTATCATTTCCCGATAATGAAGAAAATTATTTGAACAACAAGATCCCCGAATTCTTAGAGAAGTCGGGGATCTGAGCCTTGCGATTTTATTTGGATACTGAGTATCTACCTATCTATGCTATTAATTCTTCGCCTGTGGCTGCGAACCAGGAATCGTTACATCTATTGGTGTCACCTGTTTAGCTAACTGTGTCAATGGCGGTTGAATGGCGGTTTGATTCCCCACTACTAAAGTCACAATCTTTTCTGGCTTGAGGTATTCTCGTGCTACCCGTTGGACATCGGCTGCTGTAGTGGCGGCGACAGCTTTTTGATAGCGAAAGAGAAAATCAGCAGGATAACCGTAATATTCGTATCGCATCAACCGTGATAAGGTTTGGCTGGGATCTTCAAAGTTGAACACAAATGAATTGAGTGTAGACTCTTTGGCAAAAGCCAGTTCTTTTGCAGTCACTCTTTGAGTTTGGGTACGCTTGATTTCAGCTTGTAAGGCTTTGACAAACTGGACGGTAGCATCCGATCGCGTTTGTCCACCTGCAATAAATATGCCAGGATAATCGTAGCGGGGACTCCACTGGCCGTAGACAGAGTAAGCTAAACCTTGACGCGATCGCACTTCATTAAATAAGCGTCCACCAAATCCATTTAACACTCCATTCAATACATCCAGCGCGGCATAATCGGGATTGTCGAAACGTCCGCCTAAATGCCCGATAAGCACACTACTTTGGGTTAGTTGTGGCTGATTGACAAAAAAGACTCCACCTGTATTAGCTGGCAAAACCTTTGGTAACGTGGGTTTAGCAATACCTGGGTTACGCTGCCAGTCGCCAAACTTAGCTTGAATGAGCGATCGCATTTTCTTAGCATCAAAATCACCCACAATCCCCAAAATCATATTATTGGGGTGGAAATATTGCTGATAAAACTTGATCAAATCCTCACGCTCAACCTTATCCACCGTTGCATACTCTATCGTGCGAGCATAAGGGCTATCTTTCCCATAGATCAATTTCTTAAATTCTCGACTAGCAATCCCATCTGGATTATCATTACGACGGGCAATGCCACCTTTGGCTTGTGTCTTAGCCAATTCTAGCTTTTCTTGAGCAAACACAGGCGATCGCAGCACCTCAGCAAACAGCCCAAACACTGTTTCTAAATCTTCACTGAGGGCGTCAAAGCTAGCACTACCAGAAGCTTCACTAATACCAACTTCCACAGATGCTGCCCGTTGTTCCAATATCTCGTTGAGTTCATCAGGCGAATGCTTCTTAGTTCCTCCAGTTCGCATTACCGCGCCTGTAAAACCAGCCAACCCAACTTTCTCCATTGGTTCCAAACGATTCCCTGTCCGTACAAACGCCGTACCATTCACCAACGGTAACTCATGATCTTCCATCAAATATACAACCAAGCCATTTTGCAGCACAAGCCGCTCATACTTGGGTAACTTAATCTCAGGTAGCGGTGGTAGCTGCAATTCTGTGTAATGTTTCGCCTCAGCCGTCGCCGCCAGAGAAAAATTACAAGTTAAAAGTAAACACGCAAAAACAGCAACCAAAGCATAAATCAACCCCTTCTTATTTTGAATTTTCAACGCCATCCGCCTTTTATCCTTCACCTTATACCTCTGCATATCTCTCTTCCTTTGCGGTTCGTTTTTCATCCTTCTTTCGACAACAACTTACCAATCGTGCGATTTCCTGGCGTAAAAGTCTCCTTTGCCACTCGCTGAATATCAGCCGTCGTCACCGCCGAAATATCATCCAACTGCTTAAACAAATTCCGCCAAGAGCCAGTTTTCACCTCATATTCCAACAATTGTTGAGCCATGCCCATATTGGAATCGAGAGTACGTAACAAACCCGCCCTTGCTTGGGTTTTCACTCGTTGCAAATCAGCCCCGGCTACAGGCTCAGTTTTTAATTTGTCAATTTCTTGACGCAAAGCCACCGCCAACTCATCAACTGTATGACCAGGAGCTGTGAGAGCATAGAAAAAGATTAGGTTTGGATACTTATCTCCAGGAAATCCACTGTAACCTTGAGCATTTAGCGCCAACCGCTGCTTTTCTACCAAAGATTTATATAGCCGCGACGTGCGCCCATCACTTAATAAACTGCCAATGATTTCATAGATGGCATTATCTGGATGAGTAATCGCCGGACGATGATAACCTTCTAAATACCAAGGTTGAGAAGGTAGCTGTAAAGTAACTTCCCGCGTTTGTTGTTGTGGCGGTTCCACCGGAATTTGTTCAACAGCTTTGGTTTTGGCTTGAAAGCGGCCAAAATAAGTTTGCGCCAGTTTTTTCACCTGAGTGGGATTGACATCTCCGACAATAGCGATCGCTAAATTACTTGGTACGTAGTGAGTATCAAAAAACTTTTGGACATCTTCTGGTGTCAGATTGCGAATATCTTGGTCATAACCAATCACCGGACGCCTGTAGGGATGAGCTTTGTAAGCAGTATCGACAAATTTTTCCACCATCTGTCCAATGGGTGAATTTTCCACCCGCATCCGTCGTTCTTCTAAAATTACATCTTTCTCTTTATAAAACTCACGACGAATTACCGGATCGAGAAATCGCTCCGACTCCAACGACATCCAAAGTTCTAGCTTATTGGCAGGAAAGCTATAAAAATAACGGGTGGCTTCAGTAGAAGTATTGGCATTTAAACCCACACCTCCCGCTTGTTCAACAATTTGCCCCAATTCATTTTGCTTGACAAGCTTTCCTGCTTGCAATTCCACTTGTTTAAACTCAGTTTCTAACCGCGCAACCTCAGCTTTTTTGCCATCGGCTTTCGCTGCTTTAATTTGAGCATTCAACTGCTCTAAGGTATCTAATAGCGGTTTTTCTTTTTTGTAATCTTGTGTACCAATGCGCGTTGTGCCTTTAAACGCCAAATGTTCCAAAAAGTGAGCTACACCAGTTTTACCATCTGGCTCATCCACACCACCCACATTTGCATAAGTAAGAAAAGAAACCACGGGCGCTTGATGCCGTTCCAAGACAATGAATTTCAAACCATTGTCGAGGCGAAACTCCGTTAATTGCTTAATAACTCGATCGAGATAAGGTTGGATTGAACTTTGAACTGGTGGAGTTTGAGTTTTGGCTTCTTGAGGAGGAGATGCCGTCTGAGTTTGAGCTAGAGCAACTTCTGGTAGTAATCCCCACCAGAGAATACTAAAAGCCAACAAAGTGATAAACAACCGCCGCAATATCACAGATACTTGATCTGACCAATCCAAAATCCCCAATCTAAAATCTAAAATTGACCGACTGCTCTGGTTCATAAGCGAAAATTAAGATAAAGTTACATTACCTAAATAACAGGATACTTAGCAAAAGGGCGTTAATCTTGTATTAAGCTTTCAGTGACTCTTTTTACTTGACGTTAGACATAATGCTACAAGCGGTATTCCGAATATCTAACCATAACTGTTATGCGAGTTTTTAATTCTTCCCCACCTTCAGAGACTCAGACACGCACCCGAATTTTAGAGGCAGCACAACGATTGTTTGCTTCTAAAGGATTTGACGGTACTACCACCCGCGACTTAGCACAAGCGGCAGGTATAGCTGAAGGTACTCTATTTCGTCATTTTCCGAATAAAAAAGCAATTTTGGTGGAAGTAGCCACGAGTGGCTGGGTAGAGATTCTGACAGATTTGCTCACAGAATTAAGTGAAATGGGCAGCTATAAAGCCGTTGCTCAGGTGATGCGCCGTCGGATGTGGAATTTTCAAAAAAATGCCGATTTGATGCGTGTTTGTTTTATGGAGGTGCAATTTCACCCCGATTTGCGCGATCGCATTCAATTAGAAGTCATTACCAAAATGACTGATGTCGGCGAAGCATTCTTTCAAACAGCGATGGATAAAGGTATTTATCGTCAAGGAGACGCGAAGCTAGTTGCAAAAGTTTTCTTAGGAATGTTTGCGATCGCAGGTTTTTCCAATAACACTATCATCGAACCTGATGCCTCTCCCCAACAAATGCAGGAAATGGCGGAAGGACTCGCTGATATCTTCCTGAATGGTGTCTTGGTTAAAGAGTGAGGAGTTATGAGTTATGAATTATGAGTTTTAACTCCTCACTCCTAACTCCTAACTCCTAACTAATGATTGTTTTCGCTTGCTGGCTCCATTGTTGTACTAGCTCAATTGCTGGACACAAATCTCGGCGCTGCATTGTTGCTACCTGCAAGCGCATAATTTGTTGGTGCAATCTGTGAGTGGGAGTTTGAGCTAACTGCACTACAGAACCAATACCTGCATGAAGCAATAAACCACAATATTGTGTCCCGACACTGGGAATACGCGCCAAGTCAGCTAAAGCCATCCATTTATTTACATACTGAAGATGAATCTGTAGTTTATTTGCTAACGCTAGTCTTGACTCTAAAGTTTTCCCTTGTTTGACTAAGGTTACTGTGCTAGTAATCCCACAATTTTGGAGTTGAGATTGTTCCTCGTGGCTCAGTCCAGGTAATTCCTCAATTGGCCAATCACGAGATTGGATAGTAGTTCTACTATCTTTGTGTTTAGCAGACATTTTTGAAATAAAAATATAGGCTTGTTTAAATATTGTGACAGTTGTTTCTTCGCAAAAGTACGCTTTTGCGGTTTAGTGTTTGTATTGACGTGCAATTTTAACTCAATCTTCTGCAATACGATTGTTTCGCCTGACAATGCGATTGTTTCACCTGACAATGCGATTGCTTCGCCTGACAATACGATTGTGTCGCCTAACAATGCGATTGTTTCGCCTAACAATGCGATTGCTTCGCCTGACAATACGATTGTTTCGCCTGACAATACGATTGTGTCACCTAACAATGCGATTGTGTCGCCTAACAATGCGATTGTGTCACCTAACAATACGATTGTGTCACCTAACAATGCGATTGTGTCGCCTAACAAACATTAGATATCTTGCAAAACTCCCTAACAGCCTCTAACCAACTGCATTGACAGCTATTTTAGGCAGGTAATGCCTATCATATCGGGATAGTCAATGTAATCCTGCCAGAACTCGGAGCCAAATTTCTCTATGCTTTTGGGAGAGACTGTTGGATGATGCCAGTGGATCTCTTTAAAACCAGCACTCATCAAGGCCCATTCATAAGTCGCTTTGCTGAGGTAGTAGTTATCAATACTGATAGACTCACCGTCATCAGGAATGCTCAATGTTAAGGTTATGGGCGTACCTTCCTTGAGCGAGTCAGTACATCTCCTAGCAATGCCATATTTCTCATGTTTATCATAAAACTCTGGAAGCAGTTCTAAATTATTGTTCAAACTGACGAATCGACCACCAGGTTTCAGATGAATTGCTATAGCCTGACACATTTCGAGTAGTTGCTCTTTAGTTGAAGCGCAATTCAGCAAGTAGGAGACTACCACAAGATCGAAGCTGCCAATAGAACCAATTTCCATGACATCACCGATGATATATTCAATTTCAAGTGGAACAGAGGCTTCTTCAAGTCTTGCCAATTTGATCATTTCTGAGGAAATATCCACACCAACCAAACGTGCAGCGCCATTCTGTTTGAGCAATCGTGTGAAAAATCCTTCTCCACAAGCTAGATCGAGGATTGATTTCCCGGCAACATCTCCGATTAAATTTAAGTATGTATATGCCTCACCATACAAGCGATAAGGCAATTTATTAAGTTTTTGAAACTGGAGAGCTATGTTATCAAACACGGTTGCCATTTTTTCACCTCACTTGCAAGTTTTTTATTATTAAACAATGTCTAAAAAGATGCGATCGCTTCCTATAGTTTTCTTGACTAGGACTTACGCACGATTTACGGAATAACGTAGACGCTTCTCTACGAGACGCTACGCGAACGGCTTGCCGCAGGCTACCACAGAGGCACAGAGGGCACGGAGAAATCAGAGTTGGAGAGATAATTTGCGTAAGTCCTATTGACGTTAAAATGGGCGTACAGTATCTCCAATTTAGCTAGTCTACGGTAGATTGCAGGAAGCTCATGACCCCGATTCTAAAAAGTACAGCCCAGTTGTATGAAACAGACTTTGTAGCATGGACAGAAAAAACTGTACAACTCATTCGTGCTGGACAATTTGGACAAGTAGACTGGGATGCTGTGATTGAGGAGATTGAAAGCTGGGGACGGTCAGAACGACGAGAGTTGAAAAGCTGCTTGGAAGTATTATTACAGCATTTGCTCAAGTGGCAATATCAATCTAGTTTGCGGAGTGGCTCTTGGCGAAATACGATTGATGAGCAGCGCTACAAAATTGCAGATTTACTGCAAGAGAGTCCCAGCCTCAAGTCTTATCCAGAAGAAGTTTTAGCCCAGTGCTATCATCGGGGATTGAAAGCTGCTAGTAATGAAACTGAACTACCAATAAATACGTTTCCAGTGGAATGTCCTTATTCCATTGCCCAAGTTCTTGATGGTGAGTTTTTGCCGGATATTATTGATTTGTAATATTAAGTTGATGCGGTAAATAACTCCCCTCGCAGCACAGTTACCGCTTGTCCAGAGAGAAAGACGCGATCGCCCCCGTCATAATACACCTTCACCACGCCACCGCGACTAGATGCTTGATAAGCCAAAAACTCATTTTTGTGCAAGCGATCGCGCCAGAAGGAAGCGAGACAGCAATGAGCCGCTCCTGTAACTGGGTCTTCATTAATACCTAATCCCGGTGCAAAGAAGCGAGAGACGAAATCATATTGAGAATCAGAGTCAGTGAGGCTGGTGACAATGACATCAGAAACAGGCAACGTTTTGAGTAGTTGAAAATTAGGCTGTATTTGACGCACCAATTCTTCAGATTCCAATTCCACTAGATAACCTAGTGAATTCTGCAAGACAGATTTGTAGGGTACACCCAAAGCTTGCTTAAGTTCGGGAGGAGGGACTGTTGCTTGTAAGTGATTTACTGGAAAATCTAACTCAATCCATTCACCTTGCAATTTAGCAATCAGCACTCCACTCTTGGTATAAAAACGTGCAACTTCATTGGGTGATAAATGTCCCTCTGACCAAAGTACATGGGCACTAGCTAAAGTTGCATGACCACAAAGCGGCACTTCTACCGTGGGCGTAAACCAACGCAGATTAAAGCCATCATCCTGTCTGACTAGAAAAGCTGTTTCAGATAAATTCATCTCCTGCGCCACGTTTTGCATCCAGCGCTCATCTTGGGGAGTAGGCAAAACACAGACAGCAGCAGGATTACCTGCGAAAGGTGTATTGGTAAAAGCATCAACCTGAGTAATGATTTGTCCCATTAGAATCACCTTGAAAGTTAGACAGTAATATATTGTTGAGCTGTAGGGGCACGGCGTGCTTGTTTAATGAGAACCACTCTATACAGTACCTTAGAAATTAGGAATACAATCTCCAAAAACTAGAGTCAATGTTAAAGCAAACCAAAAACGTGAGGATAAAAATCTTCAGAAGCATCTTTGCTGCTGTCAACTTAGCGCTAATTTCTGGAGGATTAGTTGGCTGTGTTGTTGAAGCTCCGCAACCAATTGCTCCAACTGAGCAACAAAAACCAGTCT
The DNA here is from genome assembly GCA_003326195.1 of Nostoc punctiforme NIES-2108. Taxonomy (GTDB): domain Bacteria; phylum Cyanobacteriota; class Cyanobacteriia; order Cyanobacteriales; family Nostocaceae; genus Nostoc; species Nostoc punctiforme_A. Next base: position 108,747 of record LXQE01000146.1, on the reverse strand, counting down.
TGCAACCTAACCAACAGCCTAACCAGAACGACAAAGATGACGACGATAAACATGGCGATCGCAAAAATGATAAAAAAGATGACGATAAAGACGATAACGACTAAATAAAGGCAAAACAATCACCTTTATCCTTTTGTTTGAGTTTACATTTATGCTTATCCCACAAACTTCTACTTCCCTCGGCGAGACTTTACGCCACCGACGGCAACAATTAGCCAAGCTGATTGATTTTCCCGCAATTCTGTGGTCAGGTAGCAATAATCCGCGCAACTTTCCGGCAAATTCCTTTCCATTTCGTGCTAACAGTCATTTCCTTTATTTCGCCGGACTACCATTACCAAAGGCGGCAATTCGTCTAGAAGCGGGCAAACTAGAACTATTCATCGACGATCCGTCACCCAGTAGCGCCCTTTGGCATGGAGAAATGCCAACGCGCGAAGAAATAGCCGAGAAGATTGGGGCGGATGTGGCTCGACCAATGGCAGAATTAGAGTCTTGGGTAGACAATGCTGCCACACTTGCTGTCCAAGATGCAGCTACTTGGACGCAGCAATCGCAGGTATTAAATAAATGGGTTTTACCACAAAGTCCTCCCCAAGGAATTGACTTGGAGTTAGCTAAGGCGATCGTTTCTCTCCGCCTCACTCACGATGATGGTGCATTAAGCGAGTTGCGAAAAGCTGCGGCTGTCACCGTCAAAGCTCACAAAGCGGGGATGGCAGCAACACCCCAAGCCAAACTAGAAGCAGAAGTTCGGGCAGCGATGGAAGGGGTAATTATTGCCCATAATATGACCACCTCTTACAACAGTATTGTCACTGTTCACGGTGAAGTTTTGCATAACGAGCATTATCACCATAGTTTGCAACCAGGTGATTTACTGCTTGCCGATGTTGGTGCTGAAACTGAGATGGGTTGGGCAGGTGATGTGACTCGTACTTGGCCAGTTTCGGGCAAGTTTTCATCTACCCAAAGAGATATTTATAATGTGGTGTTGGCAGCCCATGATGCTTGCATTGCCAAAATCCAGCCTGGTGTAGAGTATGGGGATATTCACCTGCTAGCGGCTACAGCGATCGCTGAAGGTTTAGTAGAGTTAGGCATTTTACAAGGAAATCCCCAAGATTTAGTAGAAATTGATGCCCACGCGCTGTTTTTCCCTCATGGTATTGGTCATCTACTGGGTTTAGATGTGCATGATATGGAAGATTTGGGCGATTTAGCTGGGTATGAAGAGGGGCGTGAAAGGAGCGATCGCTTTGGCTTAAGCTATCTGCGTTTAAATCGTCCACTGCGTCCAGGAATGTTAGTCACAATTGAACCTGGTTTTTATCAAGTACCAGCAATTTTAAATGATGCTAATGTCCGTTCAAAATATCAGAATGTCGTGAATTGGCAGCGTTTATCTGAATTCGCCGATGTCCGGGGAATTCGCATTGAAGATGATGTTTTAGTTACTACAGAAGGCAGCGAAGTGTTAACGGCCGCATTGCCGAATGATGCTGATACTGTAGAGAATCTAGTTAATGGTTGAGTTTACGCTAAATTTTACCCCACCCTAACCCTCCCCTTGCAAAGGGGAGGGAACCGGATATCTGATTTCCCTCCTTTGCAAGGGGGGATTAAGGGGGGTAATAAGTTTTATCACTCCCCCAAACCCAGGTGATTTTGTAACGCTTGGCGCATCACTTCTACAGGCAAAGTTTCTTGCTGCAACCAGATTTTTAATGCTGCTACCCCTTGTTGGACTAGCATTTCTAATCCATCGATCGCAATTGCGCCTTGTTTTTCAGCCTGCTGGAGAAATTGCGTTGGTTTAGGAATATATATTAAATCGTAAGCGATCGCACCTGTTGGTAAATTTGCTATTTCTTCTACACTCAAAGGCGATTCATCGACTTTGGGATACATCCCAATCGGAGTTGTATTTACCAGCAGATTTGCTTGAGGAATGAGCTTTGGTAATTCTTCCCATTGATGAACCTGGAATTTTTCAGCTAGGGTTGAATTGCTCCAACTATTGCGGAATTCTTGTAATCTCTGCATATTGCGCCCAACAACATGAATTTGGGCAAAACCTAGCTGAATACAACCTGCTACAACAGCTCTTGCTGCACCACCATTGCCTAAAATTACCGCTACTTTCTGACTCCAATCTTGTTTATATGTTGTCTGCAAAGGGGCGATAAATCCTTCTATATCTGTATTTGTGCCTACCCATTTGTTATTTTGGCGGCTAACAGTATTCACGGCTCCGATAGTTTGAGCCAGGGGTGTAATTTCCGAGAGTAGGGGGATGATTGCTTGTTTATGAGGTATTGTCACATTAAAGCCGACAACCCCAACAGCCGCAAAACCTGCGATCGCCACCTCTAAATTCTGTGGTTCAATCGGAAAAGGTAGATAAACGTAATCTAATCCTAATTGTGCGATGTCTTCTCTACGAGACGCTACGCGAACGACGAGCTGCGCTAACGCAGCATTATGCATCACTGGCGACAGTGAATGCTCCACAGGATGTCCAATTACCCCTAGTAGTTTAGTTTTGCCTGTAATTTTTTTAGTCATTTGTCATTTGTTATTTGTCATTTATACCCCCTGCTCGCCTGCCTGGTTGAGTCGATGGGGGATATTATTCCCCGCACCTCTCAGTTAGATCCGTGCGTACCCGTTTCCGTGTACACGGCTCCCGATGTTCTTAGCTTGCGCTTTTGCTCATGTGCTTGTAATCGTGGCAACTCTCGTGAATTGCTTCAAGATTTTTCTTTTTCCAGTTGGCGTGATTTCCGTCGATGTGGTGCAAATGTACCTTTTCTTCATCAATGAATTTCAGACCACAGGAAGCACATTTATGGCTTTGCTTCTTAAGGGCAATAGAGGTTTCACCGTCGTAGAGCTTGCTGTTGCGCTCACTCCAGTAGGCTGTATCTCCGTCATAAGGGGATTTTGTTCCTTGAACCATGACGTGTTTATTTTCGGAGTAGGAAACTGCTGGGAATGCCTTGTCTAGTAATTTCTTGCTAGAGTGGCGGTTTTGCTTGGTTTCCTTGTTAAATACCTTGTAAGCTCTTGTTTCGATGTGATATAACGAGTTTCTTGACCCGTCCATCTTGCAGAACTTATGGTAATTTCTCCAACCTCTTACTGCCGGGGCTAATTTCTCAGCCTTTGTGGTAGCACCATAATTCGAGTTGTTGACGATGTGTTTTACTTTCTTACGAAAAGCTTTGAAATTATCCACTGAGGGAGTACTTCTGAACTTTCCATTGCTCTGCACTTTAAAGTGCCAGCCGAGGAAATCAAACCCATTTGTCGCGGCGGTAATTTTGGTTTTCTTTTGGCTTACATTCATTCCGCGTTTGCGGAGGAACTCGCTGATTCTTTCAAGTATCTCTGTCGCGTCATCTTCAGGTCGGAGTATAATAACCATGTCATCCGCATATCGGACTGTTGGCTCGATGATGTGTTTGACTGAGGTTTTAGCAGTGATTCTGCCTCCTCGCTTATCGAGGTGTCGGTGTATACTTTCAATCCCGTTGAGCGCGATATTTGCTAGCAATGGGCTGACCACTCCCCCTTGAGGTGTTCCCTGTTCAGGAAATTCTGGGTTGACTCCTGCCTTGAGGCATCGGAATATTCCGAGTTTTAAGCCTTTGGGGGCAATGAGTTCGTCCATTATTGTTGAGTGGTTAATCCTGTCGAAGCATTTTTCGATATCGAGTTCGATTACTCGTTTTTCTATTCCGTTGCAGGAAGAACGTAGGTTATTGTAAATGTACCTTTGAGCATCATGGGCAGAGCGCCCAGTTCTGAACCCGTAACTTCGTGCATGGAAAGTGGCTTCGTGTGCTGGTTCCAGGGCATATTTTGCTAGGCATTGCCAAGCTCTATCCGCGATGGTTGGTATTTTAAGCATTCTGGTAGTCCCGTCTTTTTTGGGGATGGGGATTTCCCGTAGTCCTTGATGCTTCCAATTTCCACTATTCATTTTCAGTAGTTCTTCTAAATTGAAGCGTTCCTCGAATGAGAGGGATTTTTTACCATCAATACCAGCCGTCTTTTTGCCAGCGTTTAGCTGAGATACTTGTCTTATTGCAAGAAATCGAGCCGAGGTGGATTTTAGAATAAGCTTTTGGAGTGACCGGGCTTTCCGCTTGTCTCCAACTTGAACCGCTTTGTACACACGCTTTTGAAGGCGGAAAAGGTTACGGCGAAATTTCTTCCACGGTAATGCTCTCCAAGATTCACTAGTTTTGTAACTGTGTCTAATCATTTTCTCTTCTAGAGTTTGTGTATTCTGAACACCTCAGACCAATTACGGTCTGTCCTACCCGACTTGTGAGGATTCCGCTTCTCGTCTAGCCTACCTGGGGTTCGACTGTCCCAAGACTCACAACTCGTTTTTATTCGTTCCTTCAAAGAGATTGTTATGTTCCGTTAGGTGTAGCCAATTCAACCATCCGATTCCCTGGACTCTTGCCGCTATTGGACTGAAAAATGCGGCGGGAATTGTCTCTGATAAAGTCGGGGGTTTTGAGTTGTGCCCCGCTTGCGAGTGGGTTGCTTTTCTAGGCTCTGTTTCACCGTAGGAGCTTCCTATTAGCGCCAGTGTTATCCCACAACGGATATCTGATTGCGCCCTGTTCCCAGCTTCGACCTCCCGAAACCGAGTCGGGTCATCGTGGGCAGATAAGGGTTCACATTGAGTCTAATGGACAGGGTTTTCACCTGTATATCTTTGAAAGTTCAATCATTTCTATTTCTAGATTTGATTGGAGTAGTTATGCCCGGACTGGATACCGGAATTCGCTACTCAACGAATCGCACCAATCCCCTCGCCTAGCCTACAATTATTAAAAGCTACTTAACATTTCTTTAAATCATGCAGGTAACTACAGCCTCCTCTACAACTCCAATCCCTGGTAAATATTGGCAGTGGCGCGGGCACAACGTTTACTATGTGCGTGCGGGAGAGAAACAAAGCCAACGTCCGCCCTTGCTTTTGGTACATGGATTTGGTGCTTCTACAGACCACTGGCGCAAGAATATCACAGGATTGTGTCAAGATTTTGAAGTATTTGCGATCGACCTTTTGGGATTCGGGCGATCGGCAAAACCAAAATTGCAGTATGGTGGCGACTTGTGGCGCGACCAACTCCATGATTTTATCAGTGAAGTGATTGGTCAAAAAGCAGTATTAGCAGGTAATTCCCTTGGTGGTTATGCTTGCTTATGTGTTGCAGCCCAATGTCCTGACAGTGCGGCTGGATTAGTGTTGCTCAATAGTGCCGGGCCTTTTAGTGAAAGCCAGCCCACATCTGAACCTGAAGCTTTGCAAAGCGAAATTCAGCCACCCAAACAACCCTCTTCTTTAGAGAAATTACTGGGTGACTCGGTTAAGTGGATGTTTCAACAACCTTTAGCTCAGTTTGTGTTATTTCAATACGTGCGACAACGTTGGGTAATTCGCCAAACTTTAGAAAAGGTATATCTTGATAAAAGTGCAGTTACAGACCAATTGGTAGAAGAAATTTCTCGTCCTGCTTTTGATCCGGGTGCGTTGGATGTGTTTGTTTCAGTTTTTAGCACTCCTCAAGGGGAAAAAGTTGATGTACTACTAAAGCAATTAACTTGTCCTTTATTGATGTTGTGGGGAGAAGCTGACCCGTGGATGAATACTAGAGAACGTTCTCCAAAGTTTCGCCAATATTGTCCTGAATTGACAGAGCATTTCTTAACAGCAGGTCATTGTCCCCATGATGAAGTACCCGATAAAGTAAACCAACTTTTACGCGATTGGGTTTTGTAAAGGTTAATACAGTTCAGAATGAGCAACAAAGCCCTCATGTAGAGACGCGATTTATCGCGTCTTGAAAAACCAATTATCTACACCAATAACCCTTAACCCAAGCGTATTGGATTAAAGGTTTGTAGTAAGCGCCTCCAGACGCTTACTACGAACAAACTTATTTAAAAACGTAAGATTTAATTTCTTGCTCTATTTGGTCACTAATAATTTCAGTTCCCATACCGATTTTATCGAGGTTAACCCTCACAAAATTTGTTTTGTCTTCTTCTGTAAACTTTTTATCATTATCTGAATCTTTAAGAATTTTTAGAAAAATCGCATTTTGACTGGGAACAACAACCCAACTGATGATTCGAGTATTATTTGGGGTAATTTGCTGGAGATTCTTACCTGATAAATCAGAAAGATAGCCAATAGTAGCATCTTCGCCGTTGAGTTTTTTATCTGTATTTGTGTCTTGGTCAATTATTTTATACAACCAAACTCTTGTAGTTGGCTTGTTTGCCGCTTTTATCTCCAATAAATCGAAGAAGGTGATAATGGCTTTTTTATTTAATAAAAGATGAGCTTCACCACCTTGCTTTTGATAAAAGATGATGTTATACAATGAGTTATTTCTTTGATTTTCATAAGAACGTGAAAGGCTTAAATCAATTCCTTTATCTTCATTCTGCTCTGTAAGACTAACAGGAATCATCAGATAATCTGATTGTTCTTTAATAATTAAATCACCATAGATCAGATTTTGTTGTGGCTTCGGTTTCTCAGTTGCTTTTGCCTGTTCTACATTTTTACTAACAGAAGACTTACAGGAAAAACAAAGGGCGGTTAAGATAATAGCTGTAGTAATTTTATTTAAAAAGCGATAATTTTTCATCAAATTCTCCTAGCAGGATATGTTGCTGTCCTATTTTATTCCCTGCTGGAAAATTAGCTAGAGTCCAATACGCTTCAATACAGTTCAGTTAAGACTAAAAATTATACTGATGTAGGTTGGGTTTCGTTCCTCAGCCTAACAAAGCCCCACCGGTAATCCCTGCCGTACCGAGAAAATCATATTACAATAAAATACCAAAAACCTGGTCGAGGTTGACCAGGTTTTATCGAGTTTACAGATTTCAAATTTTAAACTAATTAACTAGCTGAAAGTTAATAACTAGGGTGGACTAAAAAACTAACAAACTCAGCATTCTTGCGTTTTTCCGCTTTAGGATTTGGCTTTGCCTTCTACATTAGGCTTTTTGCCACTTATATCACATTTGATATGCTGAACTTTGCTTGGGCTGATGACAAGGGGACACTAAGTCATTGACCCTTTTTGTTTGGTTTTATTTTGTTTGGTGTCCTAGTATTTAAATTATCACTTAAATTGTGAGTTGCAGCCATTGGTTTACTAAAGTTGACGTTTTGTTAGATTTTGCAATATCAAGCTATAAATTTGATCCCTAGCTCTCTTTTTAAGAAAGTTGAAGGGATCTTGGAGGGATCGGGATGGCTAACCCAACTGCATTGTCATCAATTCCACATAATCTGATTGTCATCTAGATGGTCAGTAACAATACGTCCAATGGCATCAATTTCTGCCAATTCGGCGGTAGAAAGCTTGATTTGGGCGGCTAATGCATTGTCTCGTGCTTGTTCGGGATAACGTCCTCCGGCAATCGCATTTGTTTGGGGTTGAGCAATTAACCAGGCTAAAGCTAACTGAGCAAGGGTACAATTATGAAGAAGGGCTATAGGACGCAGTTTTTCTAGCGCTTGTTGGGCACGTTCAAAGTTTTCGCCTTGAAACAGTTTATTTTTAGCACGGTTATCTGTTGGGTCAAATTTATGACCAAGAGCAAATTTTCCTGTTAACAATCCCTGCGCTAAAGGTGAATAAGCAAGAATAGAAATATTGTTTTCGATACAATAGGGCAATGCATCTTGTTCTACCTGCCTCCAGAATAAAGAATAGGGTGGTTGTAAACTATCAATACGTCCATAATTTGCTGCTTCTGCTAACTGGACGCTAGAAAAATTGGAAACACCGATTGCTCGAATTTTACCTTGCTCTTTGAGCGAGTTAAGAGCGCTCATAGTTTCTTCAATAGGTACTATTTCACTATTGAAAGCGCCGGAGGGCCAATGTATTTGGTAAAGGTCAATGTAATCAGTTTTCAGATTGCTTAGGGAACGATCGCAAGCTTCAATTACTTGTTCATACTTGAGATGATTAGCAAAAACTTTCGTGGCATACTCTACGCGATCGCGCACATTAGATAAAGCTTCAGCGACAATTCGCTCTGAGTGTCCTTCACCATAAACTTCAGCAGTATCAATTGTCGTGATCCCAGCTTCATAAGCGGCTCGGATGGTTTTAATCGAGTCAGCATCCTCAATTCCTACCCACATTCTTTTACCAGCTTGCCAAGTTCCCATGAGGATGGGTGTGATTTTGACTTCACTTGTACCTAGCGTTCGCTTTTCCATAACTGCTTCCTAATTCATTACCTTGGACAGGTACATACTTTATCAGTCTTAGCTTCAAATTAAATCAGAGTTACAGTAGATGCCGATGGAATTGACTACAACTTTTCATGCCCTCAAAGAATGGGCAGTTGCCATAAATGCCTTGGAAAGTGGCAAAACAATTATGTTGCTCCGCAAAGGCGGTATCCACGAACGAAATGGACATTTCCAAGTTGCCCACAAGCAAATTTTGCTTTACCCTACTTGTGAACATCAACAAGCTTTCATGCTGAAAGCTGAATACGCCAATAATGTCTATCCAGTAACATCAGGCTGGCATCCTGAAACTGTTCGCATTGGCAGTTGGGCTGAAATTACAGATATTTTGCCAGTAAGTGACGAGTCGATTGTCAACAGCTTACTTCCCTTCCATATTTGGAACGAGCATTTTATTAGCGATCGCCTCAAATGGAAAGCACGTCAACCCCTTTGTATTCTGCTTCTGCGGACATATAAACTACCCCAAGAGCTAGAAATTCCCTATTACGCCAAATACGCCGGCTGCAAGTCATGGATTGATTTAGATCAATCGATTCACTTGGAAACAGCACAACCAGTTTTATCTAACTTTGCATACAGCCAACTAGTAGAGACAATTCGCCAGATTGTCGGCGATAAGTTGTATGCTCCATCCTTCTAATAACCGAAATTGCTGCCTAGATACCCGACTTTTTGAAGAAATCGGGTATTCTAAATCTAGCTTAAGTAAGTGCTATTCCACCCTACAGTTAATTTTATTTATACTCTAATATCAGGCTCAGTTAAAGAACGAAAGCCAATATTTCCAGGGCTACAATTTTTTATAACCCAAGTGTATTGCTTAATAACTAACTTCCAGAATTTGCGCTTATATATGTAAGCAGAAAAACAAATAGTCTGATTGCGATCCTCAGTCAAAACAGTAGTGATTGTTACACACGATCGCAAAAAACGCGGATAACATGGGAAAAATCTCACCTAATAAACAAGGTGAGGCAAAGTTGTTTATCTTTATGTCCCTTTAACAGCTGTCTTCCAGGCTATGAGTTGTTAAGCAATTATCCTGTAGTGGATAGAACTTAATTACATTTTGTCTAAAGTATTAGGCAAAGATTATCCCCAAGGGTGATAATGAGCTTGACAAAGATCAGCTATTATGCATAATTAGCGAAAAGCAAAGGAGTTTGCAATGCATCGACAAATGTGCTGGTTATCTAAGTCTGGTGGCGACGGAGAGAAAATTTTGTATTTGCAGACAGAACCCAATCAACCCTGGCGTCCTTACACAGCTTTTGGACATTTTTCAGTCCCAGATTATCAAATACCAGGTGGTTCTAAAGGTTGGGCAACTTATCAAAAACTTTTGAAAGCAGGTTGGACACTAGTACCTAGCGCACGGGCAAACGAGTTTGGCAGCAACAGCTACGCAGAGTCAACAATCCAAAATCAATAGTTATTAGTCATTTGTCATTAGTTATTTTTTGCGTCCCTGCGTTTCCCTAGTGTCTTACTCCCTCACAAACCTCTGGGGGAACCTTCACCGCGAGGATCGGCGGCTCCTTCTAAAGTTCCATCAGATGTAACAGCGATCGCGTTACCATTACCCCAAGGAGTAGTTTCTTTTATTTTGTGCCCCCGACGGCGTAAGTCTTGCAAAGTCAAAGCATCCAAGCCCCAGGATTCTACGCGCAACTCATCTGGCAGCCATTGATGATGTATGCGTGGAACAGAAACAGCCGCACCAACATCCATGTTGTATTCCAGCACATTCAGGATTACTTGCAAAACCTGGGTGATGATGGTGCTACCACCAGGCGCGCCTGCTGCCATCCGAAAATGACCATTTTCTGTGACAATTGTGGGAGTCATACTGGATAGGGGAGTTTTACGGGGTGCAATACTATTCGCATCGTTACCAACTAAACCAAAAGCATTAGGCACTCCTGGCGCAGCGGCAAAATCATCCATCTCATTGTTGAGAACAATTCCAGTTCCCGGTGTCACAATACCAGCACCAAAAATGAGGTTAATCGTGAAAGTCAGACTTACGGCGTTGTGTTCTCCATCCACAACAGTCAGATGAGTGGTTTGGAGAGATTCATGGGGAAGACAAGGGGATGAGGCAGGGGAAGATGAGGGAAGACGCAGACATTTTGAATTTAAATCTCCTGGCTTGACTTCAGTGGAGGGTCGAGCCATTTGCATATTAATTTCTTGACGGCGTTTTTTGGCGTAAGCTGGACTGAGGAGTTCTTGTACAGGGACTTTGACAAAATCAGGATCGCCTAAATATTTTGAGCGATCGCTGTAAGCAATCTTCATTGCTTCTACCATTAAATGTATTGCGTCTGGATGATGCCATCCCAAAGATTTTAGATCGGTGTCACCGATAATATTTAAAATCTGCAATAGGTGAACGCCTCCTGATGATGGTGGTGGCATTGAGCAAATTTTAGCTTTGCGGAAATTGCCACAAACGGGAGTGCGCCAGATTGGTTTGTAGGCTTTTAGGTCTTCGAGAGAAATTAAACCACCATTTTTTACCATATCAGAAGCGATCGCACGAGCAATACTTCCGGTGTAAAAACTTTGGGGATTTTCGGCAATTGCTGTTAAAGTGCGTGCCAAATCACGCTGCACTAACTTCTCCCCTGGTTGGTAAAATTCACCATTACGAGTGAAAATTTCCCGCGCGGCTGGATTGTTGAGAACTACTTGCTTGCGGGGATCGTTTGCTTGCAGAGAACGCCAAGTTACCATATCGCTAAGAATAAAACCATCTTTAGCGAGTGCGATCGCAGGTTTCATTACCTCTCGCCAAGAAAGCTTACCATAGCGACGATGCACTTCATAAAGTCCCGCTACCGTTCCTGGTGTCCCGACTGCCAAATAACCATTAATACTTGCATTCGGAGACACCTTGCCTGCTGCATCTAAATACATATTTCTTGTAGCTTTCAGGGGTGCGCGTTCGCGGAAATCTAGCGCTTTCATGTCGCCAGTTTTCTCAGAGTGCATCAGTAAAAATCCGCCGCCACCGATTCCGGCTGAAAAAGGCTCAACTACAGAAAGTGCAAAGGTTGTGGCTACAGCTGCATCGACTGCGTTCCCACCTTTGCGTAACATCAAAATTCCCGCTTCACTTGCTAGGGGATGGGCTGAAACTACCATTCCCTTCTTGCTGCGTAAAGGTAAAGTTAAGGCGGCTGATGCGACTTGGCTGTAAAGTAAGATGGTGAAAGAAAAGATTGCGCTGGCAACTCGCTTGGGTTTAGCAACAGTAAGCATTTTTATACAATTTCTCCTAAAATTTTATATTTGTCTAGCATCATGGTGTGAGATTATTAATACAAGCTGATTTGAAAATTTTACATTACTTATAAATGCTATGTTGCGAAAAATAAGTAAAACATTTTTTAAAGCTTTAACTATAGGATTATGTATCTCTAGTGGAAGCGTTCTCTCTCAAACATTACCGCTATCCTCTAATTTAGTTGGTTTTAATACACCTGAAGGTGAAAAATTATTATTTGAGAGTAAGTCCAATGAAGACTTCTTTCCGTTGAGTATGCAATTCACCACTCAAAATAATCAGGCATATTGTGGTGTTGCTAGTATGGTTATGGTACTGAATAGTCTAAAAATTCCAGCACCAGAAGTACCACAATACAAGCCATATCGAGTATTTACTCAAGAAAACTTTTTTAGTAATGATAATACAAAAAAAGTGCTAACTCCCGAAGCTGTGTCTCGCGAAGGTATGACTCTAGATCAGTTAGGGCAATTACTAGCTAGTTATGGCGTTAAAGTTAATGTTTACCACGCTGCCGACACTAGTTTAGAAGAGTTCCGCAAACAAGCAGCAGAAAATTTAAAACAACCGCAAAATTTCATTTTAGTAAACTATTTACGCAAAGAAATTGGTCAAGAAAAAGGCGGACATATTTCTCCTGTAGCGGCATATAATGAGCAAACGGATAGATTTTTAATTCTTGATGTTTCTCGTTACAAGTATCCACCAGTTTGGGTAAAAACAACAGATTTATGGAAAGCAATGCTTACAAACGATCCTTCATCAAAGAAAAGCCGCGGCTTTGTATTTGTAAGCAAAAGCCTTTGATTAACAATCTGTTCATTGGATTTATGAATCCGGCGATCGCTTATCCTCCATGTAATGCGATGCCTGGCGACAAGCCGCTTCTCTACGAGAGACTACGCCAACGCTTCTACGCCAATATCTAAAATGTGAGCTAATTATGGATACCGTAATTACACCAGAAAGAATCGAGTTACCACCTGGCGCGGTGTTGAAGCTTTTGGGAGATTGGAAAGACTATCAAGTATTGAGTCAGCAACTAGGCGATCGCTCCTCACCTCGTATTAAATATCGCAGAGGAGAAATTTTGCTGATGGCACCGCTACCAGAACATGGAAGAGATGCGAGTTTGTTGGCAGATATTGCTAAGGTTTTGCTGGATCATTTAAACCGCGCCTACGAGTCATTTACGCCCATCACCATGAGCTTGCCAGAGATTAGTGGTATTGAACCAGACTTTTGCTTTTACATTGAAAATTGCAGGGCAGTAGTAGGCAAAAAAAGAATTGATTGGGAGTCAGATCCACCACCAGATTTAGCAATTGAAATAGATGTGACAAGCTACACCGACGTTAATGATTTCTTGCCTTATCGAGTGCCAGAAGTTTGGATATTAAAGAGTAATCGGTTATTAATTTATCGATTGCAGGAAGAAAGTTATGTGCTTACAGAAAGCAGCTATTTTCCTAACGTCAGAGAAATTGTACAGCAATGTCTCCAAATGGCCAATGAGCAAACAACAAGTGAAGTCATTAGGTGGTTAAAGAATTTTTTGCATGGACAACATTAGTAAAATGTCTAACGTAGTTTTAAGAGTTTGTAGTAAGCACTAAAGTCCTTACTACAAACTCTTAAAACTTGACAGACTAGTAGGGTGCGTTTCGCTAACCCTTAATTACGAATTATTTAATCCCTTCGATTTCCGAAACTCCCGGACAACATCTTTAATATCACGTAATTCCCCCTCAACTAAATAGTTTAACTGTCGCATTTCATCTGCCGAAATCTTTCCAGCGAGGGAAGCGATCGCTGTTCTTAATTGGGGATATTTTTTTAAGATTTCTTGTCGGACAATTGGCACAGTTTCGTAAGGTGGAAAATAATGTTTATCATCCTTGAGTACAACTAAACCCAAGCGAGAAATTTGCCCATCAGTGGAATTACCCGCCACCATATCCACCTGTTTTTGAATCAAAGCACGATATATTAAACCCAAGTCCATAATTTGGGGTGGTTTAGCAAAACGTAAATCGTAAGCTTTAGCTAATCCTGGGAAACCATCTTCCCGTTCTAAAAATTCGTAGCCGAAACCGCCACGCCACTGCGGTGTATATTGAGTAGCTTCGGAGAGAGTTTGAATATTGTTGCGTTTGGCATCTTCACCCCGAATAATCATCGCAAAAGTATTTTCAAAACCCAAGCTGGGCATCACTTCCAGATTGAATTGCTGGGCATATATTTGTTTTATCTTTTCGTAAACTTCTTTGGAGTTATTAACTGGTTTTTGCTTTAAAATTGCAGTCAAAGCTGTGCCTGTATACTCAATATAAGCATCAATTATACCAGCCTTTATAGCATTATGACAAACAAATGAACCACCTAAACGGGGACGACGAGCTACTTTTAAATTAGTTGTTGCCTCGATTTGCTGTGCTAACAATTCACCTAAGATATCTTGTTCGGTAAAATCTTTGGAAGCAACAACTATATTAGCATCGTTATTACTATTGATATTCCCCGTGCAGCCAGCGATTACCAGTAACAAAGCAAAAGTTAAAAAGCACAATGCCAAAAATCTTTTCATTACTTAACTTTTAATTTTTAATTTATTCTCCATCAAGCCAATTGCGAAGTCAGCTAGTAATGCAATTGCCGCCGCCGGAACTGCACCAGCTAAAATTAACTGATTGTTCACTACTGATATGCCGCGAAAAATAAACACTCCTAAACCACCTGCCCCAATTGCGGCTGCAATAGTTGCAATACCAATGGCAATGACTGTTGCTACTCGCACTCCTGCCAAAATGACTCCTAGTGCTAAGGGAATCTCAACTTGCAACAATAATTGTCTATCTGTCATTCCCATGCCTCTCCCAGCTTCTCGAATCGCTGGATCTACGCCAGTAATACCCGTGTAAGTGTTACGAATTATCGGCAGCAAGGAATATACAGTCAGAGCAACAATTGCTGGTACTGCACCAATTCCGCCAATTATGGGAACAGGAATGAGTAAGCCAAACAGCGCCAAACTAGGAATAGTTTGAAAAATATTTGCTATACCGAGAATTGGTTGGCGGAGATAGGTTTTACGTGTAATCAAAATACCTAAAGGAATGCCTACAAGTATGGCAATTCCAATGGCAATGCCTACCAAAAATAAATGTTCTAGAGTATGCTGAAGAATTTCTGGGGCATACTTAACGAGGAAGAAATTTTTCATAAAGTATCTTGCAGGGAACGCAGACATTGAAGAAAGGCGAGGCTTTCTGGGTGTTGCGATCGCATAAATTCATCTGTCGTCCCCAATACTATCAATTCTCCGCCAGACATTAAACCAATTCTCGATGCTAAAACTAAGGCTTCTTGAATATCGTGAGTGACGAAAACAACTGTTTTACCTAACTCTTGCTGCAAATGCCGAAACTCTTGTTGCAGTTCTAGGCGCGTAATTGGATCGAGTGCGCCAAAGGGTTCATCCATCAATAACACTGGCGGATCTGCTGCTAAAGCCCTGGCTACCCCGACTCTTTGCTTTTGTCCTCCCGAAAGTTCGTGCGGGTAACGCCCAGCAAATTGTGCTGGTTCTAAGCCTACCAATTGCAACAACTCATAAACCCGCATTTTAATTTGTTTCGGTTGCCACCCTTCCAAAGACGGAACTAAACCCACATTGCGTTCGACAGTGAAATGGGGAAATAAACCAATTTCTTGAATAACGTAACCAATTTTTCGCCGCAGTTTAATTTCATCCCATTGAGTTGTAGGAATACCATCAAATAAAACTTCGCCTTGTGTAGGTGTAAATAGGCGATTAATTAACTTCATTGTGGTGGTTTTGCCGCTACCACTGCGCCCAAGTAATACCAGTGCTTCTCCTTGACGGATGGTGAAGTTGAGATTTGACACCAATGGGCGATGGTTGCGGCTAAAAGTGACATCGCGAAATTCGACGGCAGTTTGGTTATTTTGCGGCATGAGTGGCTTTTGGGGGACGCTAGCTATTGTATTATGTGCTGATTTTGCTAGCGTGCTAATGCCCATTTGCTTTTCCTAAAATTAATCTGAGTGGCGATTTTCTCCAAAGTAGGGAGTATTTAAAGCTTTCGGGGGTGTAGATTTTCCCAACTTACCGACTAATGCCAATAAAGCGATCGCGTTCTGTTTGAGTTATTTCAACACTCTAAAGAAACAATTTCTCCCGGATTTCTCAAAGACGCGATAAATCGCCGTCTCTACAAAAGAATGAATATTGTAGAGACGGGGATTCATCGCGTCTCTTGCCTTATCCTGCATTTTATGCAGTTTTAGCATTTTCATCAGATGCTTGTTCTGCAACATTTTTCAAGCGACTCGACCTGATTTTACGGATGCGATCGCTATAGCGAACACCACCCGCCATTTCATATTCGCGGCTGTCTTTGCCATACTTGATACCAACCACCATCAGCATTTTCTCAGAAAGCTGACTCAAGTTTTTTTCCATCTCTTCAATTTCAGTTTTAGAAGAGTCAACTACAGACAGAGCAGTATTATAAACATCAATTTTGTTGCGTAACTGGTCGATTGACTCAACTAATTTTTCTAGACTATAATCTTCATCAAATTTAACGCTTGGAACAATCGATTTCAGTCCAGCCGATCTTAACTGAGCTTTTTCTAAAATGCGGGATGTGCGTTTTTTACGAGACATAAAATTACTCCTTTCAAATTCTTATAGAGCTAGCTTGCCTCAATTCAACTGCATTCTGGTTCAGCAAAACTCGCAGTTTTCGTAATAATTTTTTCAAGTTATAGCAGTAAATTCTCGGAATTTTATTACTAAATATTGGTATTTATATAGATAATTGTCTAAGCTTCATCAAAACTTTAAGGTACACTGCTCCCGTAAGTTGCGAAGCTGCTCCCGTAAGTTGCGAAGCTGCTCCCGTAAGTTGCGAAGCTGCTCCCATAAGTTGTGAACCTGCTCCCACAAGTTGCGAAGCTGCTCCCGTAAGTCGCGAAGCTGCTCCCGTAAGTCGCGAACCTGCTCCCGATTATTGGGGAGTTGCTCCTATAAGTTGTGAAGTTGCTCCCATAAGTTGCGAAGCTGCTCCCGATTGTTGGGGAGTGCGTAGGCAAAAATCTTGTAAGCGATCGCTTTATTCTCTAAGAAAGAGCGATATAGGCGATGCCTACGGCGGTAAACTACGCAGTCTGTAGAAGGGCGATCGCCATCACCATATAGTTTGAACAAGATATTGTGTAATTTGCCGATCAATTGTCACAATTGGCAAATTCTCTACTTGGCTTTGAGCAATCAAAATCCGATCAAATGGATCTCGGTGGATATTTGGTAAACTAGCAACTTGCAAAACATGGCTCATTTGAATAGGTAAACTTTCAAAGCGATTGATTGCCAAACGAGTTGGAATATATTGTTCTACAGGTTCAGGTAAAGTCAGTTTCCCTAATTTATTTTTGATGACAATTTCCCATGCACTTACCACGCTCAAAAATAGGATGTTACCTGAATCAGCAATTAAGTTACGAGCATTGGCAGATAATTGAGGGTCATTTGTTACCCACCAAATGAATGCATGGGTATCCAGTAAAGCTCTTATTACTAAACGAGGTTAGAATTTTCAAAATCACTCAAGATTTCTTCTGGTAAAGGCTCGTTGAAATCTGGTGCAATAAACACTTTACCCTTATCTAAGCCTGGAATGCGAGGAGAACTGGTATTCGTAAGAGCAACTAAACGTGCAACTGGAATCCCCTGTTCAGCAATCACGACTTCTTCACCGAGCAATACCTGACTCAGAAGTTCACTAAATTTGGCAGTTGCTTGGGCAACGTTGACAGTAATAGTCATCTGCCTTGGTAATTAATTCCTAATATTCTTTACGATAACACTGGATGAGTGGGCGATGCCTACGGCGGTAAACTACGCAGATCGCAGTTTAGACAAATCCAATTGCTGTGCCGTACCCCACAAGCGTGAAATTTAGATGCATTTGTCCTGAAACACAACCCAAATACTTTCAGCTTGACAAAAATATAACTGTTAAAATCAGCATAATGGTGTCAAAATGCGAAATATTACACCCAATAGGAGAAAAATGCCAGCCATTGTTAAACTACAACTCTCCTTAGAAACTTTAGCAGAAGCAATCTCTTCCCTTGATTTAACAGAAAAACGTCAACTTCAAGAACTAATTGAGCAACAAATTTTTGAAGCCGAAGAAGCGTTGTACGAAGACGATGCAGATACACTGGCAGAAATTAAAGCAGTTCGCGCTGAGTATAAAGATGGTGAGTCCGTGACTATAGATGAATATTTTGCTAACCGCTCAGAGCAGAGATAATGAGTTATGCGATCGCTTTTTGCCCATAAGATAAATCTACACATCTAATACACTACTCATCAACAAATCTAAGTGCTGACTCCAAAACTTGTGTACTGACTCTAAAACCAACCTGAATCAGTTGTTCAAAAATCGGTTTAGCGGCTTCTACCTTACCTTCCCGTTTCGCAAGTAGAATAACACCCAGGGTTCCCCGCACAGGTATCTCTAAAGCAAGTGCTGCGGTTTTTGCAGCGCGTAGGCGTAGCCCGCCGCAGGCATCGTCTAGAATTGCTTCATAGCCAGGATTGTTATATATCCAGGTGAGAACGTGACTTTCTCCCAAACCAAGGCCCCATGCAGCAATCACTGGATCGACTTGTTTCACATCTCGAATATAAATACTTCCTTCACTCAAAATCCAAACTTTTGCCGGGTCATTATCTGGCGCAATGCAGATTTCTTGAACAACACCGCTAGGAATAACAACTTGACTACAAAGTTCTGAGAGCAAATGAACTTGGTTAATCTTAGTCAGTACAATCAATGGAGAAGCATTTACAACCCATTGTCTAGTCACGTGCTAACTCCTGGGCTAATTCTTCAGGAGTTACTTGAAAAGGTGAGACATTATAGCGATCGAGTGCTTCTAAAAATTGCTGACGGCTAACTCCGGCAATTTCAGCAGCCTTAGATTGGGAAAGCGTACCAACTTCATACCATTTAACAGCAGCCGCTAAACGCATCTCTTGAACAAATGTTTCTGGATTAGTGCGGAGTGCTGAAAAAACATCATTTGGAAGTTGAATATTAATTTGTATGGTCATAAATTCAGTATTATTTATGGAGAGCTAATAGCACGATCAACAATAACAATCAAATACTACCATTACTAATAAAGACGAGAAGAAAGCCAAAGATAACCCCTGGCGATCGCTCATTGACAGTCTAGAGAATTTCTCTGATGATTTTATGATTAATTGCGATCGCTCACTCATCGACACCAGAGAGAGTTTGTAAATGCGATACCTGCTTGATGGCTGAGTAGTTGTAAAAGGCGATCGCACTTCGCTTAAAACTATAGAGCCTGCATCCCCTTATACCAATTGAACAAAATAAGGCTACAGATGCAAGTTAAATCTAAGTCTCTTAAATTACGAATTACGAATTATTTCCACCATCGCGCCACATCAACAATTGCACGGGCAAGTTCTGCCGTTGCTGCTTCACCATCTAATGCAAATATAACCACTCATATCATACCAAATTAGATGAGCTTACCCTGCCACCCCACTAGTACCCCGAAGCGGAATTAAAAATTAAAAATGAATACAGTGTAAGCATTTCATTGATTTTAAATGAGTAGTTTATTTACGTCGTGGCTTACTAGCTGGTAATTTCAAGATTCCATCTCTGCCAATTCTAACCAGCGTTCAGTCGCCACATCGATCGCGTGCTTGAGCTTTTCCACATGATCATATAATTTCTGCACCTGGCTATAATTCCCCGGTAAGACATTCGCCAACGTTTTCTCGGTTTCCGCCTTCTCCGCCTCTAACTCGGCAATTTTACCTTCCAACTGCTCAAATTCTTTTTTCTCCCAATTGGATAACCTACGCCGCTTGGTATTCTCTACCTCCTTGGGTGAAGCCACACCATTTTGGACTTCGACATTTTTCGGCTTCTCCTTAGCGTTCGCAGCCTGTAGCTGTGCCTCTTCAGCCTTCTTGTAGTCCAGATAAATCGAGTAATTACCTGGATATTGCCGCAGATTACCGCCTTCCTCAAAGGAAAATACTGTGTCGATGGTGCGATCGAGAAAGTAGCGATCGTGAGAAACTACAATTACACACCCGGCAAAATCCTCTAAATAATCCTCTAATACTGCCAAGGTCTGAACATCTAAATCGTTTGTCGGTTCATCTAAAATTAAGACATTGGGCGCACCCATCAAAACCCGCAACAGAAATAAACGGCGTTTTTCACCACCCGAAAGTTTACTAATTGGGGCATACTGCTGATTACCAGGAAACAAAAACCGTTCCAACATTTGCGAAGCAGTAATTTGAGTTCCATCGGTAATTTTGACAAATTCTCCTTCTTCTTTGATGTAGTCAATCACGCGCTGACTTTCATTCAATGCTGTGAGCAATTCTTCCGAATGCTGGTCAAAATAACCGATGTGAACTGTAGTCCCAATTTCTGCAATGCCGGAATCTGGCTTAATTCGTCCAGTAATGATATCCATTAAAGTCGATTTACCAGCACCATTAGCGCCAATAATGCCGATGCGGTCTTCTGGACTAAATTCGTAGGTGAAATTATTAATCAGAGTGCGTCCATTGTATGCCTTAGAAACGTTATCTAATTCAATAACTTTTTTCCCAATGCGACGACCAACTGTCGAAATATCAACTTTACCCTGAACTTGTTTAAATTCAGTATCCCGCAGAGCGTGAGCGCGGTCAATTCTCGCTTTTTGCTTGGTACTTCTGGCTTTCGGCCCTTTTTTGAGCCATTCCAACTCGCGCCGCAACAAGCCTTGGTGTTTACGTTGACTACTTACGGCAGATTCTTCAGCTAAAGCTTTCTTTTCGAGGTAATATGAATAGTTACCTGTATAGGTGTAAATGTCGCCTCGGTCGATTTCCACGATCCGGTTGGTAACGCGATCTAGAAAATAGCGATCGTGAGTAATCAAAAACAATGCGCCGCGATAACGATTTAAATAACTTTGTAACCACTCCACAGAAAGAGCATCAAGATGGTTTGTCGGTTCATCCATGAGCAAAGCATCTGGTTCTGATAGCAAAGCTGATGCTAAAGCAATGCGCTTGCGATAGCCTCCAGATAAAGTACTTATCTTGGCATCAAAATCAGAAATTCCTAATTTGGTGAGGATGATTTTGGCATTTGTTTCTAGTTCCCAAGCACCACTAGTATCCATCCGTTGCATCACCACAGAAAGGCGAGACATCAGTTGACTATCATCTGGATAGTGAACCAATTTATCAGAAAGTTCTTCATACTCGCGTACTAAAGTCGTATGTTCGCCACTGTCAGCGAAAACTTGCTCTAAAACTGTATGATTTTCATCTAAATCTGGCAGCTGCGGTAAGTAGATAATTTTAGAACCGGAGTTAATTAAAATTTGACCGCTATCAATGGATTCTAACCCAGCGATCATTTTTAATAGAGTTGATTTACCAGAACCGTTAGTACCAATTAATCCAACTTTATCGGTAGCATCGAGGCTAAAGCTAGCATCTTTTAAAATTTCCTTGATACCAAAGTCTTTTTTTACTGATTGTAGTGTAATAATACTCATAAGATTGAAGTCATTAATTATTTTTCATTAGTGAGTAGGTAAGGTATTTACCTTACCTACATTGCGGAATTCTATACAAATAAGTCCAAGGGAAGGTGTCCATACATTTCGTTGATTCCATCTTCGTCATAAGACTGGCAAGATACTAATACACCACGATGGTGTCCATCATAGGAATCAAGATAACATAAGCCATTTTTACCATTTAATTTGATATAAACTGGGCCTTCGGGTGTAAGTAAATTATTTGGTGGTTCATAACCCAAAGCCAGAGAATAGGTTTTCATTGCCAATATTCCCTCTTCTGCTGTATCAGCACAAATTCCTAAAATTTGGTAATCAGTAAGCTTGGTGAGCAAAATTAAGGCATTACGAATTACTACTTTTTCTGATGAGTTGAGGATAGGGGCAATGTCTAGACAGTTGAATTTGTTCAGTAATTTTTTCGCTTCTTCGGCGGTGAGATTCTGAGGATTGGGGGTTGACATAAACTTCGACTATTATCTGGTTAGTTTTTCTGTGGTGTTTGAGTTGGGACTAGCCCAACTTATACCATTTTGAATTTTAGATTTGGAATTGGGAATAGTCCAATGTATTGTAGAATTTGTCTGAGGTCAGAGCAAATTCAATAATCTTAGACCTTGTTATCTCATGCCCACTTCCCTTTTACGGTTGATTTTGGACATTCCCAAGGTTGAATATAAAGGGTACGCCATTTTTTGAGTCATTACCCATAACCAAGACTTTGGGCATCTGAGCGCCGCCAGTCTTCCAAGCTTCAATGGCTTCTTTTTGCAGAACTAATTGTCCTCCTTGGGCTTTGAGTGTCTCTGCTAAAAGTCTTTGAGCTTCTGCCCTACCTTTGGCACGATTAATGTCTGCTTGTGCTTCTTGTTCAGCTTCACGTGCTACGTAAACGGCTCTTTGCGCCCGTTGTTCAGCAATTTGTTTTTCTTCAACTGCTCTGGCAAATTCTGGCGAGAATGCTAAATCAACTACGCTAGTATCTAATACAATTATCCCATATTTGTCTAGGCGATCGCCTAAAGCTTGATCGAAGTCTTCTTTCAATTCACTTCGTTTGGTAATCGCTTCTTCTACTGTTCTTCTGGCTGCGGCAATTTTAAATGCTTCTTGTGTCTGAGGAGCAATGATTTTTGAGACAATATTTTCTAATGTTCCTTGTTTTCTTCTAACTTCAACTACCTTTATCGGATCGAGGCGAAAGTTAATTGCAAATCTTGCAGATAAATTTTGCAAATCTTTAGTGGAACTCTCTGCTGGTACTTCAAATTTTTGCACCGTTAAATCATACACATCTATCACAGTGATAAAAGGCGGTTTCACGTGGATACCTTCCAATAAAGCGCCATCTCTCGCTTTACCCAAGATGCTGATTACTCCTGCTTGTCCTGGGTTAATAATGATAAAGGAATTTAGCCCAATAATCACTAGTATTGCTAACACAATTCCGAAAACTGTGGTTTGCCAATTACCAAATTGCTGATTTTTCAAATTCCTTTCTCCAATATGAGTGCTAAGTAGTGCTGAGTGCTGAGTTAAGAATTAAGAGTTAGGAGTTAGGAGTGATTATTCTACTTATTGTCTCCTTTTCCCAGTCCCCAATCCCCAATCTCCAATCCCCAATCCCCAATTTAAGTTTCTCACTAGTCTGTCTGAATCAATCTTCAGACTCAGGACTTAAGACTCAAGACTTTGTTCCGTGGTAATATCAGTGACACGAAATCGCAAAAAGCCGTGGCTACTGCATTAAAATCTCATCGGGCATCAAGAAGGCGTAAACATTCAGCGCATCCTCTCCAGCGTTTGCTTGAGTATGGACACCAGTATCGTAAACAAATTTGGCTGGCGACTACTTATTCTACCCTCAATAAATTTTTCGACTTAGCACCACCCGGCTTAATTGGCGTGGCAGTGGATGTGGTAGTTAAGCAACAGGATTCCATAATTGCACAGTTAGGGGTACGGGATGTCTTTCAACAATTTTTGATTATTTCCTTTCTGACTGTAATCATTTGGATACTAGAATCGGTTTTTGAGTACGCCTACGCTCGACTTTGGCGGAATTTGGCTCAGAATATTCAGCATGACTTGCGTTTGGATGCATACAAACATTTGCAAGAGTTGGAATTGGCTTATTTTGAAGAACGCAGCACTGGCGGTTTAATGTCTATCCTCAGTGATGATATTAACCAGTTAGAACGGTTTTTGGATGGGGGCGCAAATGATATTATCCAAGTTTCTGCAACGGTTCTAATTATTGGCGCTGCTTTCTTTATTCTGGCTCCTAGTGTAGCGTGGATGGCTTTGTCACCGATGCCATTTATCCTCTGGGGTTCTTTTGCCTATCAACGATTACTTGCACCTCGCTACGCTGATGTCCGCGAAAAGGTAGGTTTTCTCAATTCGCGGTTGTCAAACAATATCAGCGGAATTACTACTATTAAAAGCTTCACATCTGAAGCTTATGAAGCCTCTCGTTTGGAATTAGATAGTGACGCTTATCGCCACAGTAACTCGAAAGCAATTACTCTTTCTGCTGCTTTTGTACCGCTAATTCGGATGCTGATTTTAGTGGGGTTCACGGCATTACTGTTGTATGGCGGGATGGCAGCTGTTTCTGGAGCCATGTCTGTAGGTACTTATAGCGTATTAGTGTTTTTAATCCAGCGATTGCTATGGCCTTTAACTAGATTAGGCGAAACATTTGACCAGTATCAAAGGGCAATGGCTTCTACTAATCGAGTCATGAATTTGTTAGATACTCCTATCGCTATTCATACAGGTGATGTAGCTTTACCTGTGGATGAAGTACGCGGGGAAGTGCAATTTAACAATGTTTATTTTGCCTATAAAGATAGATTTCCAGTGATTAAAAGTCTGTCTTTGGATATTCCGGCAGGGAAAACCATTGCAATTGTCGGTTCTACCGGTTCTGGTAAAAGCACTTTAGTCAAACTTTTATTGCGTTTATATGAAGTGCAATCTGGAAGCATTACTCTGGATGGTATTGACTTGCAAAGTTTGAATTTAAAAGATTTACGGCGCTGCATCGGTTTGGTGAGTCAGGATGTCTTTCTATTTCATGGCACTGTAGCGGAGAATATTGCCTATGGCAGCTTTGAGACTAGAGAGCAAGAAATCATCACGGCGGCGAAGATAGCCGAGGCGCACGAATTTATTATTGAATTGCCCGAAGGTTATGAGACAATTGTGGGGGAAAGAGGACAAAAGTTATCTGGTGGACAAAGACAACGGATTGCGATCGCCCGCGCTGTTCTCAAAAATCCCCCCATTCTGATTTTAGATGAAGCTACCTCGGCGGTGGATAATGAAACAGAAGCGGCAATTCAGCGATCGCTAGAACGGATTACAGTAGATAGAACTACAATTGCGATCGCTCATCGTCTTTCCACTATTCGCAATGCCGATTGCATTTATGTCATGGAACATGGGAAATTAGTAGAATCGGGAACCCATGAGCAATTGCTGGAGAAAGACGGGATTTATTCCGGCCTCTGGCGTGTACAGTCAGGTTTGAGATAAGTTTCGCCTATTGTCTGTGTCTTCATTACGAATGATTTATGTTTTTTGGTAATAGTCAACCAGAATCAGGTGATACTAAGTGGCGTCGCCAGTTGGATAAGTTTGTCAAAGCAAATCAGCAAGAATTGGCGGCGCTGTTTTGGGGATTGTGGTTAGCAAATGGTGACAGTCAGGGTACTGTTGGTATTGATTTGCAACCAACGCCGCATTTTGTTTA
This sequence comes from Nostoc punctiforme NIES-2108, assembly GCA_003326195.1. Taxonomy (GTDB): domain Bacteria; phylum Cyanobacteriota; class Cyanobacteriia; order Cyanobacteriales; family Nostocaceae; genus Nostoc; species Nostoc punctiforme_A. Next base: position 83,697 of record LXQE01000146.1, on the reverse strand, counting down.
TTGTCCGAAAGAACAGATAGAGAATTTAAATATTAGAGTTGAAAATCGGCTTCAGGAAATTTTGGGGATTGTGGAGAATCATAAGCCGGATGTGGAAGTTGTGATGATTGGGATTGGGAAGGGGGAAATTAAGTTAATTCAGTTTGCACCGGAACCAGCACCACCGATTTGTTTTGAGGAAGTTGGGAAGGATGTGGATGGGTTATTGGATGTGCTGGAAGAGAGGATGAGGGAGGAGATTGTTTTTTAACGCATAGGCGCTTCGCCTTCCCGCAGGGTAGGGACGCTAAGGGAAGCGCAGAGGAACACAGAGAAAAGACTCTACTCGTCTCTGTGGGTTTAGGGATTACCTGGTTTAATTAAAGTTAGGCAGTAAACCTGCTTGTTTGCAAATTTCAAGCATTCTATTCATCTAGCTGAAGAATGCCTCAACAGTAGGGTGGGGATTAAAATGCCCACCCTAATTGCCTAAACTAACGCTGGTGTATTTGCACGCTTAATTTGAGGTGTAGCAACCATCCTCATTCCAGCTGGTGCAGCTAAAGTTAACCCACGGCGCACAGGACGCACGGGACGTTTATTCACTAGCGAAACTTGAAATTCTGACAAAACAGTTGCCAAGACAATTTTCATTTCATACTGAGCAAATGCCATCCCAATACAGCGACGATTGCCGCCGCCAAAGGGCAAATATTCATAAAGTGAATATTGTCTTTCTAGAAAGCGTTCTGGTTTAAACTGCTTGGATTGTGGGTAAACTTCTTCCCGATGATGGGCTAAATAAATGCTAGGGACTATTGCTGTTCCCTCTCGCAGTTCGTAGCCCATAATTGTAATTGGGGTTTTCACAATTCGCGGAAAAGCAGTCATGACAATTGGGTAAAGTCGCAATGTCTCTTGGTAAACTGCTGTTAAATAGGGCAATTTAGCTACACTACTCAAATCAGCGTTAACTCCAATGGTGTTGAGTTCTTGTAGCAACTTCTCACGCACCTCTGGTAAACGATCGATCCAGTAAAAAGCCCATGTTAATGCCGAAGCGGTAGTTTCATGTCCCGCAACTAGGAGCGTCATTAACTCGTCATGTAATTCTTCATCTGACATCCCTTGCCCATCGTCGTAACGAGCCACCATCATCAAACTTAGGATATCTTGGCGATTTTGATCTGCTTGGGCCCGACGTTCTCGAAGTAAAGCATAAATCAGTCGATCGATTTTTTGCCGTTGTTGCAGAACCCAACCCCACGGACTCCACGCACCGAAATCTTTTTGCATGAACTGGAAAAAGAAGGCGCTGGACATTACAGGCGAACTGATGAAGTCTAGTAAGTCACTTAGCGATCGCCTCAGTTCCTCAAACAGTTCTCCATCATTCAAACCAAATACAACCCGCAGAATAACACGCAAGGTAATTTCTTGCATCGACTCACGGATCTTAAAAGGCTTGCCAATTTGCCATTCATTAGTCACCTGTCGGGTTATTTCCCGAATTTCCTCGCCGTAAGCCCGCATTCTTTCGCCATGAAAGGGAGGAGCTAATAATTGCCGTTGGCGCTGGTGGCGATCGCCATCCGCTAACATAAAGGAGCGATCGCCAAGTAAAAATCTTAGTCCTGTGTTCCCTCTCCCAACCTCAAAATGGCTGGAATCAGCAGTAAAAATCTGCTCCAGTGCTTGGGGTTGACTAAAATACACAAGATGGTTGTCAGAGCTACTACTCCTGATCGTGAAAGTGTCACCGTAGATTTGGGCAAAATCATCCACATATTTAACTGGCTGAGTAATAAACTTGATCATCCTCAGCCAGCGCGGCATTTGAGGCCCATCAGGCAAATTGTAAGTAGTTGTCATAGAATTTTGTGGAGTTGATGGCTTCTGAATTTTATTGTTACGACTTTTCATGTTACTTAAGGTTACAGAAAGCGGTATATTCATGATTGGGGACTACAGACTGGAAACTGAGAACTGAAAAAGAAGACAAAGAGGATAAATAATAACTCTTGTACAGACGCGATTAATCGCCTCTCTACTCCTAACTCAGCACTCAGCACTCAAAAGGCAGCATCGGAAGTAAGCAGTGCCAAAAATCATCGCTATTCTCAACGGTAAAGGAGGAGTCGGTAAAACGACTACCGCAGTCAATCTGGCTGCAAACTTTGCGAAGAAAAAAAAGGTGCTGCTGATTGATGCAGATATTCAAGGTTCTGCCAGTTGGTGGTTTGGGCGCAGTCAGCAGGGAATGGGATTTGATTTATCTCAAGAAACTGATCCCGCACTTTTAAGTGATTTAGCAAAGATAACAGGTTACGATTTAGTAGTGGTGGATACACCTCCCGCCCTGCGCTCTGAAGCATTAGTGGCGGTTGTTGCGATCGCAGATTATCTAGTTTTGCCGACACCCCCATCTGCAATGGATTTAGCAATCCTCGTGGAAACAGTCAAGGAAGCCGTCATCCCCTTGGGAACCCCCCATCGGGTATTGCTCACCAAAGTCGATACCCGCAGTTTGGGGGAAGCACAAGAAGCAAAAAACACTCTGACTCGCTTAGGTATTCCTACTTGTAATACCTTCATCCGTGCCTATAAAGCTCATGAACGAGCAGCACTTGAAGGTGTAGCGATTACTCAATGGCGAGGAGGAAACGCACGGGAGGCGGAATTAGACTACCGCCGTGCAGCTGATGAATTACAGCGTGATTGGAGAAAATAATAATGGCTAGGAAACAAAGTCTCTCTGACTTACTACAAGAAGAGGCGCAAAAATTTACACCCTCAGAAGGTGAATCTGCGATCGAAGTTACAGCCGAAAAAATTGTCGAAGAACAGGCTGCATCTGATGAGGAATCGTTAGGGCAACCACTTGAGCCGACTTCTACTAAACGCAGTCCTACTAAGGCTGATTTAGAAGCAACTGTCAAAGAGTTGACAAGTAATTTAGAAACAAGCCACAAAAAAGAGGCATCTCTTGGACAAGAAATTGCTGATTTGCAATCAAAACTATCTAAACAAAAAACATTTGCATCAGAACAAGAATCATTACTAGAACACCTAACAAAAGAACTTGATGAAACCAAAAAAACAGCACTGCAACTTGCAGAAGCAAATTCCCTGCTTATAGAAGAAATTAATTCTTTAAAACAAAAAGCAGAACAAAAAGCAGAACAAAAAGCAGAAGAGAAATCTAAACTTGTTGTCAAAGAAGCTAGCGCGATCAAACCAGTAAAAGACCACTACAATCCGCTTAACTACAAAAAATCACATCGTTCATCGGAAACACTCGCTCAAAATCAACCTCAGAATCAACCAAATGAGTATCCCGATAGTTCTAATGAGATGTGGTTACTTGACTAGAGTCAGTTAAAGGTTAATGGTACAAATCAAAATCTATGGCACTGCTTCATTTATCCGTCATTCTCGCAGTGCCATTTCTGACACAATTCATTCTTGTGTTGTTGAAGCTTTAGCATATCCTCAAGACAAGCGTACCCATCGGTTCTTTCCTCTCGAACCCGATGATTTCATCTACCCTGTAGAACGTTCAGAGAAATACATCATCATTGAGATTAGTATGTTTGAAGGACGCACTATTGAAACCAAAAAGAAACTAATTAGGTTGTTGTTTTCTAGCTTATCTGAACAAGTTGCAATTGCACCTATAGATATAGAAATCACGATTACAGAAACCCCAAAACACAACTGGGGTATCCGGGGAACAACAGGAGATGAATTAAACCTAAATTACCAAGTGCAAGTGTAAATCTTTGGAGCTTGTAGGGTGGGCATTATAATGCCCACATTAATGCAAGACAGGTTTGCGTTAGCGTTCGCGAAGCGTCTCGTAGAGAAGCTCACCGAAGGTATCGCTCTAGTTACAGAGGTTTCTAAAATTATGTGAATTATGTGAAAATAACATGATCCAAGAGAAAAATAGTAGCTATAACAGAAGCTATTAGCAACAGATAAAAAGCTTTCCAGAGTAGCGTTACAGAAAATTATTGAGAGTTGGGCTATCTTTCAACTCGAAAGTCTAAAATATGCTGCGCGGTAATTTGTGGTTGTTCCAAGTGTGGGAGATGACCACAATCTTGAATCCAGTTGAGAGTACTGTGTGGAATTGCCTTTTGAAACTTTGTGGCATCCTCAGTACCCAAAATTTTATCGGAATCGCCCCACAAAATTAGCGTTGGTTGCACAATTTGTGATAACATCTCCAGTCTAAAAGCACTGTAACCACCACTTTTAGTGAAAGAAATCAGAGCTTGATTCCAACTCGGCATTTGTAGATGTAATGCGCCACAAAATAACGCATCGATAGAGGCAAGAGTTTGATTTTTATATCCAATGCGAGAAACGCGATCGCGCACTTTCATATTACTCAAAAATCGAGTTGCTAAATAATCTAATGGGGGAAACATAAATTTGCTCAATGGCGAACCACCTGCTAACCCCGCACTATCAATTAACACCAGCTTTTCTACCACTTCTGGATAAGCCAAGGTAAAATCAATCGCTGTCGCACCCCCCATTGAAGCGCCCACCAAAATTACAGGTTGGTTAATTAGACTTTTCCAGAAATAATAAAGATGGGTTTTAATCGCTGTTGGGCTATAGGCAATTCCTGAGAGTCTATCTGTAAACCCAAAACCCAATAAATCCACTGCCCAAGTTTCATTATCTTCAGAAAGCAGTGGCAAAAGCCGTCGAAATTCTAATACAGAACTATCAAAGCCGTGAATTAATAAAATTGGAGTTCCACCACACCCTTGCTTGACAAATGCTGTGGTAACTGCTTGATTAGTTAAAGGAGTAGCGATCGCAGTTGTTTGAATACTCCGAGCTAGTGCGATCGAAGTAGGTTCTGTGAGTTGCTCAACTGCCGTAGGAAGAAAATTCGGAAACATAAATTTCAGTTTATTGTACTAGCTTGCTTCCATCGATAACTTATTTTGTTAAAGAATAAAGTTACACAACCTAAGATGCTGAAGTATTATTTGTAATTTATATATAAAACATAAGCTAGGTAATATCAAAATATTCTAACTCCCAACAGACGCGATTAATCATTTACAGGACAGACATAATTAATCATCTCTCTACTCTCCAAAAAAAATATGGCATCAAAGAAAGTTTTCCAAAATGTCAAAATGGGGACTAAAGCCACGTACAATTAAAATCGCTTATCCCTTAATCCAGGAGCTAATGCCATGCCAATGGCGGTTGGCGTAATTGAAACTTTAGGTTTTCCGAGTGTCTTAGCAGCAGCAGATGCAATGGTCAAAGCTGCCGCAGTCACAATTGTGTATTATGGTCAAGCGGAAAGTGCTCGCTTGTTAGTCGCCGTCCGGGGACACGTTTCTGAAGTAAATAGAGCTGTTGAAGCCGGAATCGTAGCTGGAGAACAAGTAAAAGTTGGTACAGTAATTACCTACTACATCGTTCCTAATCCCCCAGAAAATGTGGAAACCATATTACCAATCCATTTCACTGAGGAATCAGAACCTTTCCGTATGTTCTAAGCAATTTTGCTATCAAAATCTGTAGCGAAGCTTCGTACAATTAACTTGTAGCCCCCAGTTTATTCATACAGGAGATTAATAATGTCATTACAGGCAGTTGGAGCACTTGAAACTAAAGGTTTTCCTGCGGTGCTAGCAGCAGCAGATGCTATGGTAAAAGCTGGTCGAGTTACCCTCGTTGGTTATATCAGAGTAGGTAGCGCTCGCTTTACAGTTAATATTCGTGGCGATGTTTCTGAAGTAAAAGCCGCTATGGCTGCCGGTGTTGAAGCCGCAGAAAATGTTTATGGCGGTACGCTTGAATCCTGGGTAATTATTGCTCGTCCCCATGAAAACGTTGAAGCTGTTCTGCCAATTGGTTACACAGAACAAGTCCAAGGGTATCGAGAATCTGTAGAAAATCCCATTGTTAGAGCGAACAATCGATAGATTCAACCTCCTGCGGGGGAATTCAAAACAAAAAATTCCCATAAATGAATTTACAGAAAAGTTTATTGTCAGGCTTCTGACTATTAAAACTTTAGAGAAATGCATTCTTCCTGTTTTTAGATTTTGCATAAGTTGAATTTTTAAGCAGAGGGAAAGTAACAGTCAGAGTCAATAGTCAAAACTAATATTGACTGTTGACTGTTCATTTTTAGGAATATATAAGTTTTAAGAATAACTTACCAATATGAAAGGTGTAGTTGTGACTGAAGCTAGTTTAAAAAACAGACACTTGCCTATCAATCTCTACTATTCAAAATAGCGTAGGCGTAGCCCGCTTCTCTACCAGACGCTGCGCGTAGCTTGCTTCCACAAAGTGGTACGGCAGACCTAAGTGACCATCGTAGACATCGCCACATAGGATACTCAGACTAATTCCACGCTATGGCGATAGTATTTATTTAAGATTTTATACAACGACTTAGCAAACAACCTTTTAAACGCTAATTACCGTATATACACTTAAACAAAATCATAAAAAATTAACTGAACACGATTCAGTTAAAGCCAAATCCTCCTTGAAAAGCAGAGAATTAAGCTAATTTATCAGAGGGGTTAGGGAATCTTCAGGGCAAAATCTCATTAACACTAAGGATATTGAGATTCAACTAAATATTCTACTACGTAATGGTTTGTACAGAGTTGAAACTTATACTGGTGGAATAACGTCCAACTTTAAGTTAAATTAGATTCGTTCCTCGGATCTGTTACAAAATGTCAGATTTACCTGATAAATTTTGTCAAAGGCGTATCTTCCCCACTTTAAGCAGATTTCTGTTCTCAACTAAAAAAAACATAACTTTACAAAAAGTTTAAATTGGCATAATGCTCTAAATGCTTGCTATATATTGGTTTTGGGCTTTTTCAAGTAAAAGCAAAACATCAATGTAGAAATTTCTGCATAATTCTAGTGAATTCAGACGTAATAAAAGTAGAATCACTGAGCTATTTTCATGAAATTCATGAAATCTGGCGCAGCTGCCAGTTAAACAATTAGGTGGGGCGAATGGGGGTTGTGATGCAAACTTCAAAATTGAGTTTCGAGGAATGCAATCTCACTATGACAATGGATGTGGAAAAACTGGCTCTAGATTGGCAAAAGCGCTTGGCTGTAGAATGTCCAGACCAAAATGAAGCCACGAGGCAAAGCATTATTCTCTGGCTGTTGGGATCTGACTCAAAACGGTTCGATCTGTTTAATCCTAAAGAACTCGATATCGCCAAGCAAGCGATGGAATATCGCTGGAGAATTTTACGTCAACGCTACTTGGGGCTGGGGCGAGAACGTGCTTATCGCAACTTGATAACCCGATTGGGGAGTTTAGTAACATTACGGAATAAGATTCAGACTTGGGTTTCCCTCAGCCGCGATCGCCAGCGTAGTGTAATGGACGTGTTGCAAGAGGTGCTACAAGAATTACTCCAAAACGACAGCCAGATGCAACAGCAAATGGCTGATATTGCCAAATATACAACCGATAGACGATTGGGGGATGCTCTGCTATTTGCCAGTTTAGAAGAATATTGTCTGCGGCCAGTACGCAATCAACCCCTATTAGCTTACCGATTTGTAAATTATTTGCGTCGCACTCAGCGCGGTGGTTTAACCCAAGTGCCAGGGCGTGATTTGGTTCGACTAGTCTCAGAAGAAGTTCTCACAGACGACAGTGACAATCGAGTTAACTTAGTCGATAGTCAGGCGATCGCAGAATATCAAGAAGCACAACAAATAGAGGAACAACAGGTGCTGCGCCAGACAGTACAAAAAGAATTTGAAAATTATTTACAAGAAAATATCAGTACAGAAGCAGTGGAATGGCTACGGCTGTATCTGCAAGGTAAATCCCAGGAAGAGATCGCTAAAAGACTGAATAAGCAGACTAAAGAAGTCTACCGTCTGCGAGAAAAAATTAGTTACCATGCTGTACGTGTTTTTGCCCTCAAAGGTAAACCAGAACTCGTAGACAGCTGGCTCTCAATTTCCTTGCAAGAACATAACTTGGGATTAACGCAAAACCAATGGCAACAACTGGATGAAAAATTAACTCCTCTAGGGCAGCAGATCCTAAATTTGCGGAGAGCGGGAAATTCAATCGAAGCCATAGCCGAACAGTTAAAACTCAAAACCCATCAAGTGCTTGGCGAATGGACGAAAGTCTATCTTGCAGCCCAAGCTTTAAGAACCCAGGAGTAGCCTGTAGTGGGAAATGGGAAATGGGAAATGGGGAGCAGGGGAGAATAATTAATACCGAATACCCAATCCTCAGTATTATCCCCAGTCCATAATCTAAAATTCATATTCTACTTACATTTACTTAAGTATATATAATTGAAATTTTAACAATCTAACAAAGTATCTTTATTAACTACCTATTGAATTGGAGTCAAAATATAAGTAAACACCAACGAATCAAATCTATGTTGTCTTCAAAGGGCGAACTAAATGATACCGCAGCAAATGGACAGCAAATGCTAACTGCCGCTCAAACTAGGTGGGAGGAAAGAGGCGATCGCGAACAAATATTCTACCTGATTGATCATCTCTTGTCCTTTGAAGCTTGCCTCTACCACCAAATTTTGCCCTTTGAATTAGAAGACAAAAACCTCTTGCTAGGCATGGTTAATCCACAAGAAAGCGAAGCCCTAGATTACGTTGGTCGTATTTTGTCTTCTATCAATTGCACAATGGTGATTGAGGCGATCGCAGCCGATGCCCACCGCAGAATACTATCAGCTTACCTCAACCATAAGAATACATCTCAGCTAGATGCCCAACAAGTGCATCAGCCAACAGTGGACTTTCCCGCAACAAATAGCCCAGCTACGATTGCTAACATACCTAATCCTTCCTTAGATGCCGACTCGGAATCAAATCAACAACCAGTATTGATGGTGTTTCAGACGCAAAAGCGTCAAAATTCTGGGCAACGGGTAGACTTGCCTCCTATCCCAGAGCTAGACCAATCATCTCAAACTACGACGTTCTTGACCCCTATTGCCACAACTCAAGCGCAAGAGGATTCTGAAGCCACATCATCAAACAATTTACCTATTTTTCCCACACAAGCTTCTGAACTACTGAGTCCGATTGAGTTACTAACAACACTACCACCAAAAAAATTATTAGAACAATTACTAGGGCGAATCCTGGCTGGGGGAATTGGTCGGCTGTACTTAGAAAGACAAGCTTACGAAGGCAGAATACTATGGAGTGACAATGGAGTTTTGCAGTCTGTATTAGACAAACTGCCGCTCTCAGTTTTCCAAGGAGTACTGAATGAATTAAAGCGGTTTGCTTCCCTGCCTGTAACCACGGTTGCAGAACCAAAACAGATAGAAAAGGAATACGTATATCAAAAAAACCGCTTATTATTACGCTTGCGAGTTATGCCGGGAATCTACGGCGAAGAGGCGACACTCCAAGTATTGCGGGGAGCAGCATTAAAATTCTATCAACAACAGCAGTTAACACGTCTAAGCCGCGATGCTTTAGGAATTTCTCAGCAACTAAGCATTAAGCTACATGAACTACAAGAACGATTTTTACTGAATCCTAGCCTTGATTCTCAGCAATTAGAGGCTTTAGTTACCCTAAATCAATTAGTGAAAAATTTAGACCAACAGATCAAAATACTGGCACTAGATAGCAATCTACCGACAAAGAGTAAATCATCGGTCAGTAAGTAAAAACGCTGATTTCGTTAGCATACATAATTGTTATGTTGTAATGGAATCCTAGACTGATAAAGCTTAGAGACTCATCTCTAAATAAATACAAATTTTGCGATCGTATTCTGAGTAAGATTACGGTTTAAACAAACTTAATAGTAGCAAAGTTAGTTTCCCCCTCTTAAATCCTATTGTTGCAAATATTTCATGTTAACTGAGGTTTTTAGTGAACTTTTCCCCTTAATGAGTACAGCCAATCCACAAACTTTGGAATGGCTACTCAACGTTGCAATTGAACATGAATACCCCTCTGGGCGAGCCGTTGTGATGGAAGATGCTTGGGGTAACGCCGTTTACTTCGTGGTTTCTGGTTGGGTCAAAGTCCGGCGTACCGTCGGGGAAGATTCAGTAGCTCTGGCAATTTTTGGGCGTGGCGATTTTTTTGGAGAAATGGCAATTTTGGATGAATCTCCACGCTCAACTGATGTCATTGCTCTTTCACCGGTGAAGTTGCTTAGTATCTCTAGAGAGCGGTTTATTCAAATATTGTTTAAAGATCCACAGTTACATCACCGAATGTTGCAACTGATGGTAAGGCGATTGCGGCAAATTAACCTGCGCTTACAAATGCGGTCTTCACCACCAGCTGTCAAACTCGCCCATACCCTAGTGACTTTGGGTGAAAGCTATGGTCAGGAATCAGACTTAGGAAGAGAGATTTTTAACATTCCCTTTAAAGATTTAGCAGAGGTAACAGAAATCAGCATTGAAGAAACCACCAAAATCATGGAAAAACTCCATGAAAAAGGGTGGATAAAAATTGATAGCGTCAACAACATCACTTATCTTGTGAACTTCAAGCAGTTGATGAACTTGGCTGGCAAAGTGTGATTTTTTTATCCGATTCTCTATGAGACGCTCTGTGTAGCTTGCTTCTTGGTAAGTTTAACGCCAGAGATTTGGGATGATGATGAACGAAAGACGGTTTGTGTGCGATGTTAAAAACAAATTTGTCATGATAGGGGAAATTACCCATTGATTTTTAACTCAGCACGCAAGATGACTGAAGCAACAGCAACTCGCCCCAACACCCACCGCCAAGAAACCGAGCCAACGATTCATTACCTGGTGGCAATGTCCCAACCAGAAACCCATCTGTTTGAGGTGACTTTACAGCTTGTCGATTATTCCTCACCGATTCTCGATTTAAAACTGCCAGTGTGGACACCTGGTTCCTATTTAGTCCGGGAATACGCCAAGAATTTACAGGATTTTGAGGCTTTTGCACAGAATAAGCCTTTAACTTGGCGGAAGCTCGGTAAAAATCACTGGCAGATAGAGAAAATAGGTATTTCAGAATTAACTGTACGTTACCGCATTTTTGCCAATGAGCTATCTGTACGAACAAATCACTTAGATAGCACCCACGGTTATTTTAACGGTGCGGCACTATTTTTTAGAATACCTGGCTGGGATAAGCAACCCATTCGCGTCACCATCGTACCACCACAGCCGGAATGGCAGGTAACTACTGCCTTACGACCCGTTGGTGAACAAAGGAATACTTTCTTAGCTAGCGATTTTGATACTCTGGTGGATACTCCCTTTGAGATTGGTAGCCACCAATTATATAAATTTGAGGTATTGGGAAAACCCCATGAATTGGCAATCTGGGGGCAAGGTAATTACCAAGTTCAGCAGTTGATTGCTGATATCCAAAAAATTATCCAAGTCGAAGCGCAGATGTTCGGCGGTTTGCCATATCAACGATACGTGTTTCTGCTACATTTATTTAGCCAAGCTTTTGGTGGTTTGGAGCATAAAGATTCTTGTTCCTTGATTTACCAGCGTTTTGGGTTTCGCGCTCAGGATAAGTACGATCGCTTTCTTCAATTAGTCGCACACGAGTTCTTTCACTTGTGGAATGTCAAGCGAATTCGCCCAAAAGCATTAGAGGTTTTTGATTACGACCAAGAAAATTACACACCATCATTATGGTTTTGTGAGGGTACTACTAGTTACTATGACTTGTTAATTCCTTTACGGGCGGGAATTTATGATGTTAAGTCCTATTTGAATAACTTGGGTAAGGAAATTACCAGATATGAAATGACACCGGGGCGCAAGGTACAACCCGTTTCCGAGTCGAGTTTTGATGCCTGGATAAAACTCTATCGCCCGGATGCCAATAGCGGTAATTCCCAAATTTCTTACTATTTAAAAGGAGAAATGGTATCGTTGTTGCTGGATTTGCTGATTCGCTCTACTCACAACAATCAGCGCTCCCTTGATGATGTAATGCTGAAAATGTGGCAGCAATTTGGGCAAGATGAAATTGGCTATACCCCAGAACAGTTGCAAGAAGTTATCGAATCTGTTGCCGGAATCGATTTGACTAATTTCTTTAAACGCTACATTGATAGTACTGATGATTTGCCTTTCAATCAGTACTTAGAACCATTTGGCTTGCAGTTGGTAGCTGATCAACAGGAAGAACCTTACCTGGGTGTGAGAATAAATACAGAAAATGGACGCGAGATCGTTAAGTTTGTGGAGACTGGTTCACCTGCACAAGCAGGGGGAATTGATGCAGGTGATGAGTTGTTAGCAATTGATGGGATTAAGTTAACCGCGAGTGGTTTAAGCGATCGCCTGAAAGATTATCAACCAAATGATACCATCCAAGTTGCAGTTTTCCACCAAGACGAACTGCGTATCTATTCCATCACCCTGGCGTTACCACATCCGACTCGATATCAGGTAAAGCCTGTTGATCATCCTAACTCCACACAGCAACAAAACTTTGCTGGATGGCTTGGGGCTGCGATCGCAACTGTTTGATAAAGGGATTGGGCGTGGGGCATTGGAGTTAGGGAAGAGGTGATCGGTGACAGGTGATAGAAAATAATCTATCCTCTGTAACCTGTACCCTATTCCCTATTTCCTTCTTCTGTCCCCACTCTAAGCCGTTCTCACCGCCCCAGAGTAAATCAAACCCCGTTGCAGATCCAGCGTTATAATCGCCCCATCTCGAATCACCTGCGTTGCCTGCTTCACACCAACAATCACTGGTACACCAAGACGCAAGCCAATTACTGCCGCGTGACTTGTGAGACTTTCTTCTTCGGTAATAATTCCGGCAGCTTTCCGAATTGCTTCAACAAAATCGGCACTAGTGCGGGATGCAACCAAAATATCTCCGGGATTAAAGTTACTCACATCCATCCCTGTATTAGCCACCCGTGCGCGACCACTTACTGAACCTTGTCCTAGCCCAATTCCGTGACCTAGTACTGCCGTCACCACCTCTACCTTAATCAAATCTGTAGAGCCAGAAATACCCTGGAGTGTACCAGCGGTCATCACTACTAAATCTCCCTGGGACAGTAACTGAAGTTCCTGAGCCACGTTAATCGCAGCCTGAAATGTCTGACCAGTGGAAGGTAATCCTAGTACCAACAGCGGTTTGACACCCCACACCATCTGTAGCTGCCGCGCCACATTTACATGGGGTGTCACTGCCAAAATTGGTGTATGAGGACGGAACTTAGAGACATTGCGAGCTGTTGCCCCCGTTTGCGTTAGGGTCATAATTGCCGCTGCACCTAGTTGTTCGGCAATTTGACCGACAGCTTGACTAATCGCATTGGGAATGGAGCGTCGGGCATCTCTCGTAGAACGTAGGTTTAAGTGTTGGGCTTCTTCCTGCTCCATACGTTCGGCTATTCGCGCCATCGTTGCCACTGCTTCTACAGGGAAGCTACCCACGGCGGTTTCATTGGAGAGCATCACCGCGTCTGTGCCGTCTAAAATCGCATTTGCCACATCCGATACTTCAGCACGAGTGGGACGGGGATTACTCACCATACTGTCTAACATCTGAGTAGCGGTGATGATCGGAATCCCCAAGCGATTTGCTGTCGCAATTAGCCGCTTTTGGAGTACCGGCACATCTTCTGCTGGCAATTCCACCCCTAAGTCACCTCTGGCAACCATCACGCCATCACACAAAGCCAGAATCGCCTCCATTTGTTCAATGGCTTCGTGCTTTTCAATTTTGGCAACCACTGGCACTTGCTTGCCTGTACTAGAAATTAGTTCTTTAATTTCGATCATGTCCTGGGGATTGCGGACAAAGGAAAGTGCCACCCAATCGACACCCTGATCGAGACCAAACATTAGATCCTCTCGGTCTTTGTCGGTCATTGCCTTAATTGACAGGTAAACGCCGGGAAAGTTTACGCCTTTATTGTTAGAAAGCTTACCAGGCACGGTGATCCGACAATGCAAATCACCTTTGTCCCGATTAATTTCCTCCACCAGCATTTCTACTCGTCCATCATCAAGGAGGATTTTTGCCCCGACTGGGACTTCTTCGGCTAAATAATCGTAGGTGACACAGCTAATTTCTTGTGTACCTACCACCGGACGATTTGTCAAGGTGAAGCGATCGCCTTTTGCCAAAACTATAGACCCGTTATCAAACTTCCCCAAGCGAATTTTTGGGCCCTGCAAGTCTTGGAGAATAGCCACTGGCTGATTTAATTCAAAAGCGGTTTGCCGAATTAAGCGAATACTACGCTGATGGTCGGCATGAGTTCCGTGGGAGAAGTTTAGCCGCAGCGTCGTGGCTCCCGCTTCAATAATCGCCTTGAGCATTTCAGGACTGCTAGTAGCGGGGCCAATAGTAGCGACAATTTTTGTCCGGCGCAGAGAATCTCGTAATTGCATAGGGGCTGAAGTTAGGGAGCTATCTGGGAAGTCATCGTAACTTAAGTGGCATCTCCTTTTCAGTCACTGCTATATCAATAAGATATAAGCAGTTAGATGAGGGTTTATGGGAGAATGGGGCTGTGGGATAGACTAGATATAGTACATCAATCTTGTATCCATCCTCCCTACGAAGGAGTTTGTTCCATAAACTTTCTGCCGATTGTCATACCCCACTTATCAGTAAAGACTAGGCTTCGTCTGGAATCATAGCGTTATTCATCTGCTGATATGCAAAGCTGTGGATAAATATTGCTATACAAAAATTTGCAAAACTTTATTATTCAATAATATTTATCGTATATTCGTAATGTCTGCTCAAGAAGGAGTCAATGTTAGAGATGATCGCATCGGAGGCACAAAAGCCATTGACAATCCCACCCAAGGAATTTTTAGCGCCTCCTGGTGATTTTAATCCGACGCTGCTGTTGTTTTCTGTAGCTGTATCCATGTTGGTGTTATCTAACTTTGGTTACTGGCTTTGGGAATGGCCGCACTGGCTATGCTTTTGCGTTAATACTATTGCTTTGCATTGTGCTGGAACAGTAATTCATGACGCTTGTCACCAATCAGCCCATCGCAACCGGACGATCAATGCAATGTTAGGACATGGCAGTGCGTTGATGCTAGCTTTTGCTTTTCCAGTCTTTACGCGAGTGCATTTACAGCATCATGGTCATGTCAATCATCCTAAAGACGACCCAGATCATTATGTCTCTACGGGTGGGCCTCTGTGGCTGATTGCAGTGCGGTTTTTGTACCACGAGGTGTTTTTCTTTCAACGACAACTGTGGCGTAAATATGAGCTACTAGAATGGTTCATCAGCCGCTTAATTGTTGGTGTAATTGTTTATATCTCTGTGCAGTA
Source organism: Nostoc punctiforme NIES-2108 (assembly GCA_003326195.1). GTDB lineage: Bacteria > Cyanobacteriota > Cyanobacteriia > Cyanobacteriales > Nostocaceae > Nostoc > Nostoc punctiforme_A. The sequence continues at coordinate 68,388 of LXQE01000146.1, read as the reverse complement.
CCACTTTTTGGGTTATATTCTCAACTTTTGGTTTGTACCCGCTTTTGTGGTGGGGATAGCACTGGGATTATTTTTTGACTATTTGCCCCATCGTCCTTTTGCCGAGCGCGATCGCTGGAAAAATGCCCGTGTCTATCCTAACCCGATTCTCAATATCCTAATTATGGGACAGAATTACCACTTAATTCATCATTTGTGGCCTTCTATTCCTTGGTATAATTACCAACCTGCATATTATGTGATGAAGCCCTTGTTAGATGAAAAAGGGTGTTATCAAACTTCAGGATTGTTGCAGAAAAAGGACTTTTTTGAGTTTGTTTACGACATCTTTTTAGGAATTCGGTTTCATCATCAAAAAGAATAGAGTTATCGCATGAAGCTCGTGTCAAAAATCTCCGATTTCAACAACCATACCCGGAGCGATCGTTGCTAAGATACTACTGACACTGGGTATCAATGGAAGCAAATCAGGTAGGCGATTACTAGATGCCACGAGAACAATGACCGCAACTCCAGCCTGTTGCAAGTTTTGCTGATATCGTAAGTTTTGGTCTGTTGTGAGGAGAATCGTGAAACTCTCCTGGATCATCAGTTGCAACAGTTCACCATTCTTTTTGCCTGACCATCCCATTTCCACAACTGTGCGTACCTCATAATCAGTGAGTTCACGCCTTAAGGGTCGTGGAACACACTCATCAAGCAGAATTCGCATAGGCGGTCAGCATTTCCTTTGCTAATTCTAGAGCAGCGATCGCTTGCTCACGGCTGACACTGGGAAAGTGATCTAAAAACTCATCCAGTGAGTCACCCGCTTCTAGGTAATCGAGCAAGGTTTTTATCGGCACACGAGTACCAACAAAAACAGGAGTTCCCCCCAATATATCGGGGTCGCTATGAACAACACGCGATGTGGATGTCATATAGTTAGCTTGTCTGCGACAGACTACCTTCTTATACTAGCTCTGGTTGTCTCAGAGGTTGTTTGAAAAGTGGTTGGCTGTTTAAAAATGCTGAACCGATTTTTTGACTTCCGCCTTGCGGTACTAGGTTATTTCAGTAAGCCCAGAGTTTTACGGTCTTGTCACAACTAGCAGAAGGGATGGTCTATTTTTTAACCAACATTACCCGCAGACAAAACTTGTTCAACTGTAAGTGCAATTTCTGGAAAAGTTACAGACACAATTTGCTGACTCCCGCTAAACTCTTTTTCCTCGTACAATCCTTCTGACAACAATAAAATCGTAATTTTTGACTCTATTGGATCTACAATCCAATATTCAGGAATCTCTAACGCTGCATATTCAGAACGTTTATATCGATAATCGCGTTTTATTGAATCAGGACTGACAACTTCCACTACTAATATCGGCGCAGACTGACAAACAGCAGACTCATCAAGGAATTCCATTACCTGTTCAGCCCTTACAACATAAATATCAGGCAATCTTGACTTTCGCCATCCCGTTCTCACCCCCGCCTCTCTAAAGCATAGCCAAGGTAAACTCAAGCGATTGATTTCTGCCTTAAAGTTATCCTGAATAAAGTCAGAAATTAGTAAATGTCTAAAAGTTGGTGGATTCATGCGTTCTAGTTTCCCATCCACCAGTTCATAACGGCTATCAGTACCATCGTTATAAGCGAGATATTCTTCAAAAGAGTATAGACGCTCTGTAGTTGTCTGTGTCATCGCGCAACTTTTAAATAAAGGTTTTTTTGAGGTAGTACTCAAAAAATCATGAGGAATTGGACATTGGCTTGTAGTAGCGTTTAAACGTTTGCACCTTTAATTGGTACAATCATACTTCCTTAGCTCGACTTTATCCAAAATTAAGAACTCGACACAAAACTACGTCAATGGGAACCTGACATTGCTCAAGAAGTATTGAATTTGATTGATGAACCCGAAACCTAGTGAAGTGTGGCTGGTTGATTTAGGACTTGCAGTTAGAAAGCGTTAAACTGCCACATCAGCAAGAATTATGGAAAGATATGTATAAGTTTACTTACTTTTTAATTGATCTAGGAAAGTTCTGGTGGGAACCGAGGTTTTTTGCGAACATACTCACGAATTTGATTGGTTGCTCGCCAAGCAATCCCACTACCAGGAGGAACGCGCCAACCAAGAGTCCGTGCCGCCCCAAGGTTATTTCCCAATCTATCAAAGACTTCAAGCCATCCATGTGAACCATCTGTTATTACCCGAACGGCTAGTGTATCTTCTCCTTGAATCGTGATTTTCAAACCAAAAACGCTTCCAATATCTGCTGCCTCAATCGTATTCTTATAGAAGTTATAGGCTTCCCAGAAACTATCTGGTGCTATTAGTGCTGAAGAGTCCTGCATATCGTAAAGCCATATTTGAATGCCTTCAAGATGAAAACTAAACCTTACCTGACGTACCCATTGATCATAGTCATCAACAGAACCAAACTCTTCTTGATTAAGATTTTCTACTTTTGGAAGAGCTAGCCCATGAACATGAAAAGATGTGGGTTGGAATATCCGAAGTGATTCAATATTTAATAACTGACCCTGATCGTAAACTCTTGGGTAGCCTTGAGAGTAAAAATGCTTTACAGTTTCGGCGAAATTGCTCATATCAAACGTTGGACTGGGGTTGATTAAATATAGCTTGCCCCACAATCAACCTCAAAGTATTGCTTTAATACAACATCATAAGGGTTACTCTGCTGGGATGTTGCCCGCTCGGTGTACTCAGGTAGGGAGTCACTTCATCTCTGAAGGGTAGTATTTGCACCTAGATCCAAGAAACAGTTATAGATTTTCAGGCTTTAATCGCCCGCGAATCTACTTAACTCATACCTCTCTAGTCACTAGAACAACGATTCATTAATAAAACACGAGGCAAATAAACCCTGTTTTAACGTCTTATACAACCAATAATTCCTTATTTCAGCCTCAATAAACCTAGTTTTTGGTCATGATTTTGACTACTGAATCGGTGTTCTAGAAGCTCTTAGTTAGAACGAGCCGCACCTCACAACAAAAATAGAGTTGTTGCATAAAGCGATGCCTACGGCGGGCTGCGCCAACGCCTCCAAAACGGTAGCGATGCCCCACTCCCAATGCCCATAATTTAAAATCCTGCCAAATGATGTGAAGGGTTCAAACTCAGGGATGATGAGTAATTAGCAATTAAATTGACAAAATCACACTATAAAGAGTGATATTAAGCGATAGATAGCGCTTGTAAAGGACTAACGGGCATGATTAAATCTTGGATGGTGATTGGGGGCGTGGCTTTCTTGGTTGCTTTAGCTGCGAACGTGATTACGCCTAGCGATCGCCAATGGTTCAAGCGTTTGCAACGACCAAGATGGCTAACTTTTGAGGGCGCAATTCCGATTATTTGGACTGTAATCTTTATTTGCGGTGCTTGGTCAGCCTATATTGTCTGGGAAAAAGACCCAGGAAGCACCTCAACCTGGTTAATCATGGGTTTATATCTGCTATTAGAAATAGTTACGATTGCCTATACGCCTGTAATGTTTAAGCTTCGCAGTCTGAAAGTGGGCACAATTCTCGGTGGCACAGGTTTAATCATTTGTGCTTTATTGATACTTGCAGTCTTAGGTTTTTCTGGTTGGGCAGCCCTATTACTAGTTCCTTATTTGCTCTGGAGTCCCATCGGTACTTATACCACTTGGCAGATGATCCGTCTCAATCCTCAAGATGCCTAAGAATCGCACCAGAGAATGATTAAACATCTAGCCTAAATTGTCACACTTGCAGTGTATGACTTGACAAAATACACAAAGCTTGAGTGCATTATGATTCCATCTTGGATAATAATTGGGGCTGTAACTTTCTTCATCGCCCTTGGTAGTTTCTTGATCGCGCCGCGTGATGTTAAATGGTTTGCAAAGTTAAGTCGCCCTCGCTGGCTAGTTTTTGAGCCACTGATTCCGGTCATCTGGACTGTGATTTTTATTTGCGGTGCAGCTTCAGCTTATATTGTCTGGGAAAAAAATCCCGGAGGCATCATTACTTGGCTATTAATGGCTTTGTATCTTTTGGTGGAAATTATCACCGTCGCCTACATACCTATAATGCTGAGGTTTCGCAGTCTCAAAGCTGGGGAAATTCTTGGGCTAATCGGTTTGATTTCAGGTGTTGTCCTGGCAATCTGCGTTTTACCGATTTCTYTAATGGCGGCGCTGTTACTCCTTCCCTATCTGGTTTGGACTCCCATTGGTACTTACACCACCGACGAGTTAAAAGAACTGAATCCTCAAGATGCATAACGCATCTATGTAAGCCGCCCATAACGTGCTGTGACAGGATTGGCTGGATTAGATTGATTATTCAGCCAAGCCCACATTTGATCGCCAACAGAAAAATGCCACCACTCTCTAGGATTGCGTTGAAAGCCGGCTTTTAACATTACATCTCGCAATAGTTGACGATGAGCATGATACTTTTGCGTTTCTGAGCGATCGCTATTGGCATAATAATCGGGATGCGATCGCTCTGACATTTCATCAATTGGCGAACCCATATTTACTATTTGCCCTGCATCATCCACCAGCGTTACATCCACTGCCCCACCTGTACTGTGAGGAGGCGGAGTTTTTTCATCTAAACTTGGTGCAGCCCAAATTGCATAAACCGCTTCCCAAATTTCTTGACGTTGGTTTGGTGATAACTCCACCTCAGTTAGTCCTCTATCCCGAACTGCTTGGGCGAAGCTGTAATCTACCATAAACTGCTGAACTGCGATCGGGCGATAAGCATCAAAGATTTGGATCTGCCAGTTAGGATGCAGGAGATTAAGATAATTTTGCGCTTGGAGCAAATTTTCGATAACGCTTTGACGTAGATAATAAGGAGAGCGATCGCCATAAGGCGCACCTAACTTTTCATAAGGATGAGGAGATTCCACCGCAAACAATTCTAAAGGAATCGCTATTAGCGGTTCACCAGACTCGAAAATTGGGATTTGATGATAAGGTCTCATGTGAATAATTCGTAATTATTACTCTATGCTGTGCATGAAGAATAATTTATAAGCGATCGCACCTCAATTCAGATACAGACCCTAAAGTAAAAATTTAGGCAATTGCCAAATCATAATGTAAAACTAAAATTTCATCTGCTCTCAAAGTCGCCATTGCATATTCACAGCCTTGAGTATCAGCAAACTCGACTAAATAATTATATTCTTCTTGCTCATACACTTCTACAATTGTTCCAACTTGTCCACTGGGTAAGCTTTTGATAGAAGTATAATCTTCTTCCACTAATTGTAATCTCTCAATGGGAATCGGCTTAAGTGTAGCAATAGTATCCAAAAGTTTAATTTTATTCATTTAACTTCAAAAATGCAGTAATCAAACGTGGATAGGGGTTCTTAGCGGTAGTTTCCCAAATTGTCCGCAGCCTGATTCCGTCTGTATCAGGTACTATCCAATCTACCTTATACTGTTGACCAAATTGTGTAGTACTTTGCTGAACAACTTCACCTGCAACTGCTGCTGTTTGAATCAATTCACGCAAAACATCAGAGTTTTCTAGGGTGATTCCTAGAATTGATGCGAAAACTCTAGCTTTATGTTTCCCACTCGGATGTTCTGGGTTTAGACAATAACCTATGAGCTTTTGCGTAGAAATTTCTGCTTGCTCGCCGTTGGGTAATTTCATTATCTATGAATATGCCCTAACAGACTTAATATTCTATCATTAACGGTTCGTTTTTCCAAAAATGCTCAATCAAAACAAAACACCTTTATTAGATGCCTTAAAAGTCAATGCAGCAAGACTTCATACGCCTTTTTACACTCCAGGACATAAACAAGGTGAGGGAATTTCTCAACCCTTGGCTGACTTACTTGGCAAAGCCGTCTTTCGCGCTGATTTAACTGAATTATCAGATTTAGATAATCTTTTTGCACCCCAAGGCGTTATTCAAGAAGCACAACAACTGGCGGCTGAGGCGTTTGGTGCTTTGCAAACATGGTTCCTTGTCAATGGTTCTACCTGTGGGATTGAAGCGGCAATTCTCGCTACCTGCGGCACAGGCGATAAAATCATTCTGCCTCGCAATGTGCATTCTTCTGCGATCGCAGGTTTAATTCTCTCTGGTGCAATACCAATTTTTCTCAATCCTGAATACGATCCAGTTTTAGATATTGCCCACAGCATCACGCCCAATGCTGTAGAATCTGCACTCCAAAAACATCCAGATGCTAAAGCAGTTTTGACAGTTTACCCAACATATTACGGCGTTTGTGGAGATTTGAGTGCGATCGCTAATATTACACATCAATATAATATCCCTCTACTTGTAGATGAAGCACACGGCGCACACTTTGGTTTTCATCCCGAATTACCTACTCCAGCTTTAGCGGCAGGTGCAGATTTAACTGTACAATCTACCCACAAAGTACTCGGTGCAATGACACAGGCATCGATGCTGCACGTTCAAGGTAACAGGATAGATTGCGATCGCATCAGTAAAGCTTTGCAACTGGTACAGTCTACCAGTCCTAGCTATTTACTTTTAGCTTCTTTAGATGCAGCGCGCCAGCAAATGGCAATGCACGGAAAAATGCTGATGTCTCACACTTTGCAACTTGCTGAGGAAGCTAGAACCAGAATCAGTCAAATTCCTGAATTATCAGTTTTGGAAATGCCTCAGTTGGAGGAATCTCCCGGCTTTGTAGCTTTAGACAAAACGCGACTAACTGTCACTGTTTCTGGTTTAGGTTTAACCGGATTTGAAGCAGATGAAATTTTGGATGAAAAATTTGCCGTTACTGCTGAATTTGCCTCACTACAACATCTCACCTTTATTATTAGTTTGGGCAACACCCCAGCCGATATTGAAAAATTAGTACAAGGTTTCACAACCCTTGCCAAAGAATATCGCCAAAGCAACTTGACTGTTAAAAACCAGGTTGGGCTAAATCTAGACAGAACACTAGATTATGCTTTAGAACTTTCTCCCCGTGAAGCTTTTTTTGCTGTCAGTGAAATACTACCTTTGACACAAACCAATAAACGCATCTGTGCTGAAATCGTTTGTCCCTATCCTCCAGGAATTCCTGTGTTAATGCCGGGAGAAGTCATTACCAAATCAGTTCTTGAATACCTACAACAAATCCAGGCTATGGGTGCATCTATCAGCGGTTGCAATGACATTAGCCTCAAAACTTTAAAAGTTGTGAAATAACGTTATAACGACTGAATTCCTCTTCATAAAATTTTAATTGATGAAGTCAGTAGTAAATGTGCGGTTTTTCAAATAGATTTAGGTAAAAATATACAGTAGTTCTACTATTGTGAAACTTCAATAAAATAGCTATTAAACTAGTGCAATCTTTGATTTATACCCATAGGATCATCTTGATGATTCCTAAACTATAAGATGAAATCAAAAACCTATTATATTTGGGGGCAAGTAGCAGCTCCGATTGTAGTCACTCTAGCGCTGGGTTTCTCAGCAAGAGCGAATGCAGTTGAGTTAGGCGCTGCCTCTGATTACAATGTATTTGTTTTGGGAGATATCTCTCAAAAATATACAGATATCGAAGGAAAAGTTGCTGCTGGCGGTAACATAAATTTCGTCGGCGGACTTGGAAGCAAACTTTCTGGTAATAGCGGCAACGTAGTAGTCGCTAGACAGAATTTAACTCTGAGCAACGGTCAAGTCTACCACGGTAATGCTGTCTATGGAGGCAGCGCCAATGTATCCAGCAATGTGGGATTTCCTCAAGGAACTCTCAGCCAGGGTAATCCCATCGACTTCAATGAAGCAGGGAAACAACTGCGAGGGTTATCCGAATATTTGGCAACCTTGACTCCTACTGGTAACACAACAGTTCAACCTTGGGGTGCTATTAACCTTAGTGGCAGTAGTACTGCTTTCAATGTTTTTAATCTTGCAGGTTCATCTGTCTCCAAGACAAACTATTTTGAAATAAAGGGGGACGCAAATTCAACTATCGTTGTCAATATCAGCGGTAAGGATGTGTCACTACAAAACTTTGGATTTAATATCATTGGCGCAGATAAACAAAAAGTAATCTACAACTTCTATGAAGCGACAAACTTAACTGCCAGTGGAATTGGCATCCAAGGTAGTATTCTTGCGCCTTTGGCTAATTTCAATTTCAATAATGGTCAAATTAACGGCAATGTAGTGGTAGCTTCTTTGACAGGAAATGGTGAGTCTCACAACTATCTATTTAATGGCGATCTGCCAGATGTCCCAACGAAGTACTACAATCCGCCTAAGCCTCCCACTCGTATTCAGGTTCCAGAGCCTGCAAATCTTCCAGGTTTAGGATTAATTGCTGTAGTGTTTGGTTTGTTTCGTTACAAACGCAATCAAGCAACTTGTTTAGAATAATTAAAAATTTTTGGCAGCATAGCGCATGAAGCGAATTTGTTTACAGATTTTCGCTCATGCGCTATTTCCTTGCTCTCTACCTTCTACAATAAAGATAGACTTTATTGAGATTTGTATAGTTGGGGATCGGCTGTCATGGCTCCCGCCGTTTTCATTCAAAATTTGCAAAAGCGCTACGGTACAGTGGTTGCCGTCCAGGATGTTTCCTTTCAGGTAGAACCAGGAGAAATTTTTGGTTTACTTGGCCCCAACGGTGCTGGGAAAACTACTACCTTGCGTGCTTTGTGTACGCTGACCACACCGGATGCAGGCATTATCGAAGTATCTGGCATCTCTGTGTTAGATAATCCGAGAGTTGCAAGACAACGATTAGGCTATGTGGCTCAGGAAGTCGCTATAGATAAGGTGTTAACTGGAAAAGAACTGCTGCAATTGCAAGCAGCACTTTATCACCTTCCAGGCGCAGTAGCCAAACAGCGTATTGAGACGGTGTTAGATTTACTTGGTTTGCAAGAATACGCTAATAAAAAGACAGGAACCTACTCTGGCGGTTTACGCAAGCGCCTAGACTTGGCTGCTGGGTTGCTCCATGCACCGGATGTTTTGGTGTTGGATGAGCCAACTGTAGGGCTTGACATAGAAACTCGTTTTGTGGTATGGGATTTCCTGAGAAAATTACGCGCCTCTGGGACGACGGTAGTAATTACCAGCCATTACTTAGAAGAAATTGACGCTTTAGCCGATCGCGTGGCAATTATAGATCGCGGCGTTGTAATTGCCAGTGGTACACCTTCGCAATTGAAAGATCAAGTAGGGGGCGATCGCATCACCTTGCGAATCCGCGAGTTTTCCCCCATTGAGGAAGCTGAAAAAGCTAAAAACCTTCTGAAACCTTTACCCTTTGTCCAAGAAGTCATCATCAACAGCGCTCAAGGTAATTCACTCAATTTGGTAGTGACACCTCAGAATGATGTTCTCATTAACATACAGCAAGCGCTGAATACCGCTGGCTTGCCCATATTTGGCATTGCCCAATCTCGCCCCAGCCTCGATGACGTTTATCTCGCTGCCACAGGACGCACCTTATTGGATGCAGAACTCGCAGCCGTCGCCACCCGCGATCCCAAAGCTGAGAAGAAGCAGAATATGAGATAGGGAATGGGGAGTGAAGAAGGGAATAGGTGACAGGTTACAGGGTACAGATTATTCCCTGTCACCTGTCACCTAATCCCAATCCCCAATCTAAAATCCAAAATCCAAAATCCAAAATTACTATGAGTGTTACTCCTAAGTCTGATATCAATTGGCAACCATTAGCATCGCCACAAGCAGATGCTAATACTGCACCTAACTTTTTCGGTGAATTGGTACAAGAGACGTTGGCTTTAACTCGTCGCTTGTTTATTCAGTTGCAACGCCGTCCCTCATCTTTAATTGCTGGAATTATTCAGCCGGTAATGTGGTTAGTGCTATTTGGTGCTTTGTTCCAAAATGCTCCCAAGGGTATATTTGGCAATACAACAAATTATGGCCAATTTTTGGCTGCTGGCATCATTGTGTTCACAGCTTTTGCTGGGGCGCTGAATGCTGGTTTACCTGTAATGTTTGACCGCGAATTCGGCTTTTTGAATCGTTTGCTGGTAGCACCGTTAGCATCGCGATTTTCCATTGTCTTTGCCTCAGCAATCTTTATCATCAGCCAAAGTTTGTTGCAAGCAGCGGTGATTGTAGCAGCAGCGGCGTTCTTGGGGGCTGGACTTCCAGATTTAGCAGGTTTAAGTGCGATCGCTCTAATTGTCTTACTCTTAGCTTTGGGTGTAACAGCCATCTCCCTCGGTTTAGCTTTCGCTCTACCCGGACACATTGAATTGATTGCAGTGATTTTCGTCACTAATCTACCATTATTGTTTGCGAGTACAGCTTTAGCACCTCTATCCTTCATGCCTAAGTGGTTGCAGGTTGTAGCTACCCTGAATCCTCTCAGCTATGCGATCGAACCAATTCGCTATCTCTATTTCCACAGTAATTGGGGACTAGGTAGTGTAGTGATGCAGGCTCCTTGGGGCGACGTTACCTTTGGGGGAGCCTTGCTGGTGTTGTTTGGCTTTGCCCTAGTCGCCTTAGTAAGTATTCAACCCCAACTGCGGCGGACTCTGGCTTAAAAGGATAAAATAGATAAATTTTAGGTAGGGTCAAAACCCATGAAAAAACCATTTTTACAAATTACTAGACTCTTTATAGCTACGGCAGCAGGAATTAGCTTTGCTTCCTTGCTTATGGCTCAACCAAGTTCGGCTCAAGTCAGCAGCCCAACCGATGCTTTCCCCAGTAATAGTACAACAGACCAAAATACCGATCCTTTCTCCCGTTCCAACTCAGACAATTTCAATATGTTCGATCTGATTCATCGGGCAAATTTCGGGACTCTCAACTGGGATTCTAACCAACAGAATGAAGAACTAAACTCAGCAGCAGCAGCCTTTAAAGCAAGGCAACAAAAACTAATTCAAGGTCAACAACAGCAACCAACCCTCAGTTTGCCAACAGTTACACAACCATCAGTTACGCCGCCATTGGTGACACCACCATCAGGTAACTGAATCAAACAAAGAACCCCAAGCCTCTAGAGGCTTGGGGCTAAGACTATTTAAAAATCCTGAATTATCAGATCAGCCCAAGTGCAGCTAAAACATCGCTAGCATGGGTGGTGGTATTTACAGCACTGTCAACATGGGTAATTTTGCCGCTAGGGTCAATTACGTAGGTGACGCGCTTGGCATAACCGCCGCCATCCACATCGAAAGCTTTGATTAGGGATTTGTCGCTGTCAGCCAGTAGGGGAAAATTCAAGTTATATTTTTGGGTGAATGCTTGATGGGAGACTTCATCATCTGCACTGACTCCCAAGATTACAATATCTTTACCTTGATATTGAGACTGGGCATCTCGAAAACTACAGGCTTGTTTGGTGCAGCCTGGCGTGTCATCTTTGGGGTAAAAATACAAAACAACCGTCTTTCCGGCAAAATCAGATAACGAGACTGTGTTGCCGTTTGTATCTTTGGCGGTAAATGCAGGTGCATCCGTACCAACTGCTAGAGGCATAATTAACCTTTCCTGTTTCAGATTGTTGATGCACTTGAAATTTTACATTAATTTATAATGTTTAAATATAATTACTAAAAAATAGGATAAATACACTTTAGGTAACTAGTTTTGGTTAAATCAGGTATTTGGTACTAGAAAAAATATATTATTAAATTAATCTTTACTAGAAGAAAAATTTATACCCATACACGATGCCTGCTGTTGATTCCCAAAACCCAAATATTTTTGTCTATCCTCAAAGCACAGTAGAAAGAGCCGAGCGATCGCTAGTGTGTTCGCCTTTTAATGTATCTTTATTTGAAGTGATGGGCCACCAGAGTGTATCAGTAACTGCGATCGCTCTGGAAAATGGACTCAAGCAGGGCTATACTAAACGCCCTTTATCAGAATTAGCTTGTGATGACGCTTTGGGCTGGTTGATTCAAGTAGGTGTATTGCGCCGAGAAGTGGATGGTCAGGGAATTACAGATAGTTTTCGTCTAACTCCCTTGGGACGCCAGTTAGTGGAACAGTACCAGGGTAAAAGTTGGCGTCCTCCTTCATGGCGTGATCGTTTGTATGATGCAGTGATTCGTTGGTTACGGATACCTTTTTAGAATAAAAAATCCCAGAGTTAGGATTAGGGAATCAAAGGGAACAATATACACGGAAACATCACATCTATTCATGAAGTCTTTACCATAACCATCCAACTATAATTTGTGATGGTTATAGTAGGCATTGGGTATAGGGCGTTGGGCATTGGGCACAAAAGCCAGAGGTGCAAAAGGGCAGAGAGGCAGAGGGGAAAAACTTACTGCAACTTTCTCCCCTGCTCCCCTGTTGTTCATTCCTAAAAATTAACCTGTATTTTGAAAAACTAAGTGATAAGCAACTATGAAATCAATTATGGTAGTGGGGACAACATCCCATGCAGGGAAATCACTTTTAACTACAGCTATTTGTCGCATTCTGTCGCGGCGTGGTTGGCGAGTGGCTCCCTTTAAAGGTCAAAATATGGCTTTAAATGCTTATGTCACTGCCAGTGGTGGAGAAATTGGCTATGCCCAAGCAGTGCAAGCTTGGGCTGCGGGAGTCGTGCCTTGGGTAGAAATGAACCCAATTTTACTCAAACCCCAAGGAGATATGACTTCCCAAGTAATTATTAAAGGTAGGTCTGTTGGTAAAGTGAGTGCCTCAGATTACTACGAGCAATATTTTGAATTGGGGTGGCGGACAATTGAAGAATCGCTACAGCATTTAGGAACAGAATTTGACATGGTGGTTTGTGAAGGTGCCGGTAGTCCAGCAGAAATTAATCTCAAACACCGCGACTTAACTAATATGCGGGTGGCAAAATATTTAAATGCGCCAACGATGTTAGTAGTTGACATTGATCGAGGTGGTGCTTTTGCTCATGTTGTTGGAACCTTAGAGTTATTGGAACCAGATGAACGCGCCTTAATTAAAGGTATAGTAATTAATAAGTTTCGAGGGCAGCGATCGCTGTTAGATCCGGGGATAAAATGGTTAGAAGAACGCACAGGTATCCCCGTTATCGGTGTTATACCCTACTTGCAAGAAATGTTTCCAGCAGAAGATTCTCTTGACCTGCTAGAACGTCAATCGTCCACGAATAAAGCCCAAACTGACCTCACCATTGCCGTCATCCGCTTACCAAGAATTGCCAATTTCACCGACTTTGACCCACTGGAATCAGAAAGTACAGTTTCAATCAAGTACTTAAGCCCTAAGCAAGATTTGGGACATCCTGATGCCGTGATTATCCCAGGTACAAAGACCACAATTGCTGACTTGCTACTGTTGCAAAAAAGCGGTATGGCAGAAGCGATCCAAAACTACGCTGCTTCTGGGGGAACGGTTTTAGGTATCTGCGGTGGCTATCAAATGCTCGGTCAAATCATCGCCGACCCAGAAGGGATAGAGGGACAAGCTGGCAGATTTCAAGGGTTAAATCTTTTACCAATCAGAACTGTCATTACAGGGCAAAAAATCGCCCGCCAGCGCCAAGTTAGCTCAAATTATCCCCAACAGGGCTTGCCAGTCAATGGCTTTGAAATCCACCAAGGGCGATCGCGCATCGAACAGCAAGGCATAGATCCTCAATCCTACCATGCCCTATTTGACGATATTAATTTAGGGTTAGTAGATAGTTGTCAATCAGTGTGGGGAAGTTACCTCCACGGGCTTTTTGACAATGGGCCTTGGCGACGCGCTTGGTTAAATCGCCTCCGTCAACAGCGCGGTTTAAAATCTTTGCCCACTGGTGTTGCTAACTATCGAGAACAGCGAGAGCAAATTTTGGACTCTCTAGCCATTGAAGTTGAAAGCCATTTAGACTTAAGTCTGTTTTTGTCTTAAGCTAAAATGGATTGAAATGTCATTAGTCATTGGTCATTGGCAAAGGACAACTGACAAATGACAACTCTATTAAATGCGTAATATTAATGATTGTTCGTGTCCGCTTTTTACCAGATGATGTCACAGTAGATGCCGAAGTGGGAGAAGCCCTCTTAGATGTAGCAGACCGGTCTGGGGTGTTTATTCCCACCGGTTGTCTCATGGGGTCTTGTCACGCTTGCACCGTTGAATTAGAGGATGGAGAGATTATCCGCGCTTGTATTACCGGAGTACCACCACGCGAGGAATTGACGATTAATTTGTTTAGCGATCCAACTTGGTAATGTCGCCCCTGTTATTGAGAAGGACTGGTATCCTATGCGGATATTAATTTTGCTATCGTAAAATATAATAAATTATGAGTTACATATTACCTGAGTTAAAACAAGTTAAGGCATAAAAAAATCGAAGATTCGATTTTTTAGATAGATAGCAACTTCCTACTGCTTGACTAACAGTCGAACTAGACCCTTCTTCAATATTCTAGAAACTCGAACCTGGGTCTTTCATCAATACTTCCATCAGGCAGTTGCAGGTTCCAAATAAAAGCATCATGGATTCGGAAGACTTGCTCAGTATTGATAGCTCCCCTCAAGCTAGTACGAATCAAAATAGCTTCTTCCAGATTGGTGTAGAACAAGTTGGCATTCCTCAAAGCAGCTTTGGTCAAATTAGCTCCGACCAAATAGGCTTCACTCAAGTTAACATGATACCAATCAGCTCGACATAAACTAGCATAAGCCAAATCGGCTTTGCTCAGATTAACTTCAATCAGAGTACTCCCAACCATACAAGCTCCGAACAAGTCAGCCCCACTCAAGTCACTTCTTTCAATGCGAACGCTACTCAGGTTAACGCCTCTTAAATTAATTCCTCTCAAGTCAACATTTTTGAGTATCTTAGATTTATCGAGGTTAATCCCAGGAAAGTTACGCTCTCCGGCAGCGTACCTTTCCAACAATTCTTCAACATTCATAACTTATTTTCTATATATCAATTACCTTTAACATTCAGCGCGTACTCTTTAAACCTTTCCAAATCAGCTTGAATAGTTGATTCAACTATCCGCCCCAAAAATAAGTTATCCATAATTTTGCCAAGAATGCCAGGGATAGCGTAGGAAATA
Organism: Nostoc punctiforme NIES-2108; assembly: GCA_003326195.1. Classification (GTDB taxonomy): domain Bacteria; phylum Cyanobacteriota; class Cyanobacteriia; order Cyanobacteriales; family Nostocaceae; genus Nostoc; species Nostoc punctiforme_A. The sequence continues at coordinate 53,383 of LXQE01000146.1, read as the reverse complement.
GTCATTTTCACAATGCTACTATTGTGGCGATCGTAAAAGCGAATCGCTCCCTGATTCGGCAAACCATCAACCGATTCCCATTGGATAATTTGGTTGGGAATAACTTTGAGAATTCGGGATTGCCAATTAAATTCTAGACTGCCCGTTTTTAATTTCCAAAGAGATATATCTGGATTATCTGGCGGAATTTTCACTGAATCAATCCACTTCATCCACCGGGGCATTTGCTCTAAATCAGACCAGAGGCTCCATACTAAATCTATGGGAGCCTCTACTTCTACCTGCACAGTATGCTCTAACCAGTCTGGCATTTCTCTTTTTCCTTCTCTACGAGATGCTTTGCGATCGCGTTCTTTGCACTCTTTGGAGTTTGTTATTTCTTTAAACTCTCCAAAATCACTTTTGCCGCCCGCCGTCCAGAAATAGTAGCACCTTCCATGCTGTCGATGTAGTCTTGCTGAGTATAACTGCCGGCAAGGAAGAAATTATCTACTGGTGTTTTTTGATTGGGACGGTACGCATCCATCCCTGGCGCTTCTCGGTAGAGAGACTGAGCAAGCTTTACAACACTGTACCAAGTCATATTTAGCTCCCGCGACGAGGGAAACAGTTCATGAACTTGCTTGAGAACATGCTGTGCGATCGCTTCATTACTTTGGGCAATAAACGGATCTCCCGGTGTCAGCACTAGCTGTAACAAAGATCCCTGTCCTGGGCGATAATAATCAGCAGGGCTAGTCAACGCTAAATCGGCAAAACAAGAAAAGTCAGCATCGGCTGTATAAAGTAAATTATCGATTCCAGCCGCATGATTTAACTGTTTACGTTGCTCTCCATCGTTCAGTTCTGTTACCCAACCATCAAAGCGTAACTGCACTGTAGCCACTGGCACTGCATCTAGTTTGTAAATATTGTCAAATTCTGACCACTTACGCCACTCCTGGGGTAGGATGCGTTGAATTCCTGGAACATCACAGGCAAAAACGTAAGCATCAGCAGCGATCGTTTCTACTGCATCACCTTGGGCAACTACTATACCAGTGACACGGGTTTGTTCAGCTGACTCAGTAAACTGAATTTCCCGAACTTGTCGGCGCGTGTAAATTTTGGTGCCTCTAGCTTCCAGATATTCCAGAATGGGCTTGTGTAAATATTCAGATGGAGAACCTTCCAGCATTCGCAAAACTGAAGCCTCAGTTCTAACTGCAAATAGCTGAAATATGGTTAACATACAACGGGCAGACATATTTTCGCAATCAATAAATCCCAATGCGTAAGCAATGGGGTTCCACATTCGCTTGATGCTGCCATTACTCCCACCATGACTGCGGAACCAATCGGCAAAGCTAACTTTATCTAARTTGCGGATAGTTTTCATCGCCCCATTAAAGTCTACCAAYCCGCGAACTATTGGACTAGTACCCAAAGCGATCGCATTTTGCAATTTATCCTGCAACGATAGTTGRGAAGTMGTGAAAAATGCCTTTAASCCATTGAAAGGYGCACCTGTAAWRAARCGAAAATCTAAAGCACCAGTGCGCCCCCCTTTATTAATAAAAGTGTGGGTATGTTCCTTGAGGCGTAAGTTTTCTAACACCCCCACTTTTTTCATTAAGTCAAATAGTTGGTAGTAGCACCCAAAAAATACATGCAACCCCATTTCTAGATGGTTGCCATCTCCATCAACCCAACTGCCAACTTTACCACCGACAAACGGACGAGACTCAAAAATCTCTATTTCACAACCAGCATCAGCTAAATCTACTGCGGTTGCTAGCCCAGCCAGTCCCGCACCTACGATTGCAACACGCATTCCGTCGTTCCTTTTCAGTTTCTTTACAGATTGTAACTGGGTTGGTGTCGGAATTTGCTACTTAATATCAACTCCAGCAGCATATTAAGGCTTGCCAATATCGATACTAAAACTTCTTTGATTACTTTTTTTAGTCCCGGTAAATGACCAGACGCGATAAAAACGCGTCTGTATCATCTAGACAAACTTTTGTCCATAGCGACGGACTCTCAAAAGTATCAGAGATATTTTTTTAGTGGCAAAGCAGTTTTCTGGATAATGTTGTGAAAGTAACTTTTTAGTTGTTTGTATCTTTGCTGTCGTCAGAGACAGGCAAACTTCTAATCAGTTCACGAATTACGTCAGTTGCAGGTCTACCTGTTTGTTGGCAATATTTTTCTAGTTTTTCCGCTTCCTGCGTTGCGAGATTAACTGTTATGCGTTTAACGGCCCATTTTTTATTTGTCATTATCATGCTATCTGCTGTATATTTAGCTGGTCGAAAGAGTTTAAATTAAAGAGGGAACCGATAAGGTTATCAGAGTTTGTCTCAGGAAACAAGTAATACCATTAATATTAAAAATGTTTATTTGGTCAAAGGATTGATCATTTTCTAAAAAAATCAAAATACTACACTTTATTTGTTACTATTGTGACAGCATAAATAGCACATAGTTGCTTTTGAAGATAATAACCCTACTAACAGCATGAGTAAAGCCTGACCATGAAATTTTATAAAGGAATTCGAGACACCTAATGTTGACTCAATGAAGATTTCCAAAGTTATTCTCCATTGAAAGCATTTGACCTTCTCTCTTAACTAAGTTCGGCAAACTCACTTGGAGAGAATATCCGCTAGAACACCAAAAAATAAAGCTTCAGAATCATTATCATACCGAAATGCTGGTTTACAGGCGGGTTATAGTGGTGTGTATAGAGCCTGAATAGTGACTTAGAAAGTAGGCAAATAAGCGATCGCTTTAAAACAAACACCCATCTGTAACCAAGAACTTAAGAGCTACTTGAACTGTTAGGAATTTTGGCTTACATTGATCAAGCTGATTGCTTTTCACTGCCAATATAGTAGCCAGAAAAAAAAGGTGTAAAACTCAGTCTACTGAGTGTAAAATGCCAAGCATGTTGGTAAATTTTGACAGAAACATCTGTAATTTCACACAGATGAATTTATCCAGAATATATGTGATGCTACTAGACTGTTGCAGATAATAATATTTTAGTTTTATTTCATACTTTTACAATAAATTATCGTCAGAATGCAATGAAGTATTGCATATTTTTTATCTTCTTTCTAGCGATATAGCTTGCTTTAAAATCAGCTATTTTTTACGATTTTCATCTTCACCGATCTGGAGGTTATATAAATCGTTTTTAGCCAATTAGGGCGTTAGAAATTTGACATAAATTTCTTTCCTCATATTTAAACCAAGATATAAATTACTACCAATAAAATTTTTATCGCAACTATTTTTATCTGGTAAGTATACCCATAAAAAGAGTAGTATATTTTTATTTTTTTGGTAGTGTGTTTATTATAGCTATTATTTACGCACTTTAAATAATCTTCATTTAGACATTAACAAAGCTATTTTTTATCCTTTATCAAAAAATTACAAAGAAAAACATATGTATCTGAACTTTTGCTTAATCATATTGATATATAACAGGATGCTAAACTCAAAAACATGTTAAAAATAGGATTTCAATATTTAAGTGCATCAGTTAGGTTTGATTCAAGCAATCTTTATAGAGCGCTTTTTAAGTGGTCGTAGTTATTTATACTGAAAAAACTTACATAAAATAACTAGAAAACTATGAAAATACAGGTACTTCATGAAATTTAAGTAAAGTTAGCTTCTCAAGATTGGTCGTATATTAGTATTGACATATACATGAATATTCATTACAAAGTGCTGCGTCCTGATAGATACACGATGATGAAGACTGAGTGGAACTGGAACGCTCTGCCTCTACTTAAAAGAGTGCCTAACGCTCTTCCATCACTCTTAGAGTAAGCAATCGCTGCAAGGCATACGAGACTTCATTTTCCAGATTTTGGCTACATTTTTGAATTTATATTAGAAAATAAAGCCTCAAACCTTGATTTAGTCATAGTTTCAGTTTTGCTTCGATTATTCTTTTCTGAGAGTGATGGAAGAGCGCTAAGTTAAGTCGGCACAATAAAACCAAACTATATAAAGAAAAGTAAACAAGGCTCAAACCCTTTTTCCCCCTGTCCCCTGCCCCCTGCCTTCTGCCTTATCCCAACGATAATAATTTACGCCGACCTACTTACAAGGGATGGGGTATATACTAATACGGTTTAGTTAAGGGTTATTGGTGTAGATAAATGGTCTTTCAAGACGCGATAAATTGCGTCTCTACATCTGGTTTTTGTTGCTCATTCTGAACTGTATTAGGGTATATACAAAAGTGAAAATCCTGAGTACTTTTTACTTCCCTGAAACAGTTACTCCTTAATTCAGAATTCTGAATTAAAGAGTAAAACACGCTTGATGTCTGGGTAAAAGACTTAGCTTGTGTAACTCACCAACTTGAAATCTGCTGTAAATCATGCACCCTTACTTCAATCTCCACGTTTTGCTATGGGGCAAGACAGTACTGAGTACTGGTGAATCAATACTCCGTGGGTAAAAAGAAGAAGGATGAACGTTAAAAGGCAAAGCCCTCCCCTTTTCCCCTCTTAAATGCAGTTTCAGTCAATATGCCAATCAAATACACATCAACTTAATTTCTCATACCGATAATTTGAGATTTAGGATTGCGGCAATTCAATGCAATTACTCAAATTTAAGTTGAGGCATAAGTTGGAGAGTGCCAATACCTAAATTTTGTGGTGAAAGCGATCGCCCTTCAAACAAAGCCATCATATCTCGTAACTGTGGATTGCCACGGGAGGCTCCCGTTAGTCCTTTGGCAATGATTAAGCCACAGTAGCCTTTAGTATTTTTACACCGCTGATTCCATTTTTTTCGGGCTTCGACATGAATCGGATCTTCATCTAAAAATTCACCGAATAGGAACAATTCGCCATTTTGAGTTTGCAATAAACCCAGATCGTAGCGATCGCCATCAAAGGGATCGGCACCTGGATTAAAGCAAATTGCTCTCAGTCCGCCTGCTGCTTCAATTCTTTCAATTACAGTCTTTGCCTTGGGCCGAGAGGTTTGAATTAGAATCACAGGCAAACCGTCACCCACTTGTTTGATTTCACTAGCCTGGTGGTAGCTGACCCCCTTTCGCAGAGAATCCAACATTTCCCAAGACACTACACCTAAGCTGAGGAAGGAATCTTCTGGTATCAAGTCATCTCGCAATGATTGGAAATCAAGGTTGTCAATCTCCTCACCATCAATATCAAAGCCTGCCATTTCCTCTAATTCTGTTGCTAACTGCGGCATGGTAGAGACTGTTACAGGCACTGATTTAGTTGATTCTTCCGACTGCGGTAGAGAAATGCGATAGCGACGGCCCAGAGTAGGGAAGATATCCTCATGAAGTTGGCGACGGTGATCGCGAATAAAGCGGCTGAGGCTTTCTATCGCAACCAAGATTACCAATGCTTCTTCGTCATACAAAACAGACCGTAGTCCTTCTAAAGGATGGATATTACCAAAAGTAGGGTCAATTTCTGATAATGGTAGATCCGCCAAATCATCTTCTTCATCCTCATCTTCATCGGTTTCGTCAACGCTCTCAAAAGTGAGAAATAAGCAATCTTGCTTAAGGAAGGCTTCTTCTAGATGCTCCGTTGATTCTTCATCTGTTAAAACTGCGGCACGAAACTGTTTTAAAGACTCTTCTGAGCGATAAAACAAAATCCCATACTCCATTCCCAGCATTCCCATAACAGAGGCGTAGAGTGTGCCAACATCCCACTTATTAATCTCGATTGACAAAATTTGCTGTTCTTCCAAAAATTCCCAAGGTGCTGCTTGCCAAATTGCAAATGCTTTCTCTCGCAAGATTTGTGCATACTGTGGAGGTAAGTCGGGGGTTTGACTATCGAGGATGTCGGCGAATCCACGAAATAGTTCGTCAATTAAAGGCAGTTCTGGTGCGTAATCAATGGCGATATCCAAATCTTGCAGCACTCCCCGCAGGTAAAATTGGATCTCGCGGTCTTTGACTACAATTCTTTGAGGTCTAGCAGGTCTTGCCGGACTTTGAGGATGCTCCATTGCTTGCATTAAGGTGCGAACTATTGCTTCTGGGCCAATATCTGAAGCTACCACGTCCATTCCTCGGACAACACCTTGGGAGAAATCTACCCAAAGAATGCATTCTCCCTTTGCCTCTGAGTCTGAGTGCTGGTTTGGTGATGACAACGGACGGCGATCGCCCTCCCATACAGAAGGAATTTGAGTTAATTTCTTCAACCGACGACTGGTAGAGCGATTAAAACTTGTCATAGAGATCAAAAGAAGCAATTTGGAAGTAAACTTTGGGGGCTAGGGCTAGCTAGCCTCGGATTAATTTTTATGGCTGCACCTGAAGGGTGGTTGCTTCTGTTGCTGCCGTAGGGCTTGAATTTTAAGAATACCGAATGTATAAACACATTAAGTCTCTCAATTCTAGAATAAAAATCTTTGGCTACTTTTGACCGAGTGTTTACAATTTGGCATCTAGCAACATCTAAGCCGCTAGAATGAATACAAAAACACTTAACGAGCAACCCAGAAGCATTAACAAGCCGATATAGGGTAACGCTTATACTAATTAAGGAGTTGAAAAGCAGATGACACAAGCAATTCAGGCTCAACAACGCGGAATTCTGTTGAGCGAAGCCGCATTGCACCAGGTAAAATCCCTCCGGGACAAGCAAGGCACAGACTTTTGCTTACGGGTAGGAGTACGTCAGGGTGGCTGTTCTGGGATGTCTTACATGATGGATTTTGAAGATACCAGCAAGATTACCCCTGATGATGAAGTTTTTGACTATGATGGCTTCAAAATTGTCAGCGATCGCAAGAGTCTGTTATATCTCTACGGTTTGATGCTCGATTACAGCGATGCCATGATTGGTGGTGGTTTCCAGTTTACTAACCCCAATGCTAATCAAACTTGTGGTTGCGGCAAGTCATTTGGGGTGTAATATTGTCAGTTGTCATTTGTCCCTGGTTATTGGACGAAAGACAAATGACAATTGACCCTTCGGGTTCGCCAGTTGCTCATGGGGGAAACCCCCAAGACCGCACTGACTCACCAATGACTTATGACTCATGATTAATTTACTATGACTCAAACAGTTGAATCCCTGTTTGATACAGGCTTAGAACGCTATAAAGCAGGAGAATCAGTAGAATCTTTAATCCCTGTGTTTAAAGAAGTGTGCGATCGCGCTCCTAAAACTAGTGCAGCTTGGGTTTGTTTAGCGTGGTTGTATCTACTCGATAACAAACCCAATTTGGCTTACAAAGCTGGACAGAAAGCAGTCAAGTTAAATCCACAAGATCCCCAGGCTAGAATCAATCTCGCCTTAGCAATGCTGGAAACAAAGCAAAAGGGTTTGCGGGAACACATTGACATAGCACAACAGTTGATTTTTGTCAATGAAGAATGGAGTGATGAAATAAAAAATAGTATTGAAGACGGTTTAAGTAGAAAACCAGATTGGCAGAGTTTGACAAAAGTCAAAAATTGGCTGTTTGAAAAGTAAAAGATGGGGAGTGGGGAGAAATCAATTAAAAATTAAAAATTAAAAATTAAAAATTGAAGAACTCCTCCTTCCTGTTTCCCAATGGCCAATACAACTCTTGGAGAGGCTGCGCCAACTACTCCTTTCGACTTGGCTCAAGGCAAGTCGCTCAGTACAAGTGCCCAATGCCCAATGTCCAATGCCCCATTTTCCACTCCAATCATGAAAGATAAATTGTTAAATTGGCTAAACATGGTTTTAGTCGCCGATGTTTTTTTGGTTTTGTTTGGCTTTGGCTGGTTAGCGATCGCTGCGATCGGTGATGCCGCCGGAGTAAACCTAGGTTTGGATTTGTGGCATCAACTGTGGCAACCCTTGTTTAACCCAGCAATTGGCATTCTCATGGGCGGTGCCATTCTCAGCGGTATTATCAGTTGGGTTTCCAAAAAATTTCTTTCTAGTCAATAGTCAAAGAATAAGGCATATTTTGGATTTGAGATTTTGGATTAAATTTCAATCTAAAATCCAAAATCTCAAATCTAAAATTCTTACTTCCCACTCCCTTTGAATCTATGTAAGAATTTGTGTTAATGCCGATTGCAAATTAGGATATTTGTACTCAAAACCTGTTTGCACAGTTCGTTTTGGGATAACTTGCTGACCTTCTAAAACTACTATCGCCCCGTCTCCTAAAAGAGCCTCGATCGCAAAAGCAGGAACAGGCAACCAAGAAGGGCGATTCATCACTTGTCCCATAGTTTGGCTTAAATCTGCCATTCGGACTGGGTTAGGGGCAGTGGCATTATATACACCTTCTATTTCCGGTTTAGTTAAAGCTTGCAGAATCAGGTTAACTAAATCGTCTACGTGAATCCATGAGAACCACTGCCGACCACTGCCAATAGGCCCACCAGCGAAGAGTTTGAAAGGTGGAATCATTTTACCTAAAGCGCCACCATTGCCCAGAACAATCCCAAAACGCAAAATTACCAGTCGCACACCAGCATCTTTTACTTTTCCCGCTTCAGCTTCCCACGCCTGGCAGACTTGGGCAAGAAAATCGTTACCAGATTGACTGGTTTCATCAAAGGTAGCCGTTTCACTGGTACCGTAGTAGCCAATAGCCGAAGCGTTAATTAACACAGATGTTTTAGGATTAGCGTTGGCTATTGCTTCAACTATTTTTTGTGTACCTAACTTTCGGCTATTAAGGATTTCTTGTTTCCGTTCTGGTGTCCAGCGTCCTTCACCAATAGGTTCTCCTGCCAAATTAACTACGCCATCACAACTAGCGATGACACTTTGCCAAGAGTCAGATGCATTTGGTGTATAGGCGACAATTTCTACATTAGGGAAAGCCTCAGAGGGAAAAACCTTTTGAGCAAAAGTTGTGTTGCGAGTTAATACAACTATTTTATGACCTTCCCCCTGTAATCGTTGTACCAAACGACTACCGACAAATCCTGTTGCCCCAGTAATTGCGACTTTCATTTTCTACCTCAGCCAAACCTTTATTGTAAAGTTTTTGATCAAACTTTCAGCTTACGGCAATTTCCTTGTTGATAGAAGAGGTTTGACTGTATATCTGGTAATACCTGCTCTCAAAAACTTTGATTTTTTAATGACTTTATATTTAGATACTTCGGTATTATAGGATGGACGGAGTGTTGCAATGCTTGGGGCTATTATGGCTCGCTATACCTGTTCATTTATTGTTTCTGTTCCTAGTGACCATCTGTTGCCGTTACTTGTAGAACTTCTACAGGACTGTCAGTTGGATATTCAATATCACACAGCAGAATATATTATTGGTCGTGAGGTTCCTGGAAATGTTCCTTTTCCTAAATTAATAACGGTAGAAGTACTGATTGATAAATCAAAATCTACTGAAACAGAAACCCGGATGAGTATTGTGATTAAAAATGAAGAACTACCAATTCACCTAGATAATTACTGCCGACAAATGTTTGAGTTAATCAAGCAATCTATTGAAAGTAGCCGTCATTGGCATTTGATTGAAAGTATTGCAGGATAGCTTTGGCGATCGAATTGATACTCCCACGGCTTGAAGCTGTGGAAGTGTCAGACTGTGATTGGTAGTTATAATTCAATATCCTACTCCTCTAAATCCTCGGCCATACCGGGGTTTATTAGTGTAATATCATACTCACTCGAATCCGTTTGTCCTAAACGCTGAGTGTTTCTTAAAAGGTAATAAATGGCACGTACTTGAGGCCCAAAAACGATCTCGTCTTCATTTCTGAGATCGTGGGCTGGTATCTTGCGTCCATTAATCATCAAACCGTTGGAACTAGGCTTGCCTTTGGCATCGCCATCTACAATCCGGTAATAGTAGCTATGACTATTATGCTCTCGTGGCAATCTCACTAATGTGGCATGGCGGCGGGAGACAAACTGCGACATTAAACGGATATTACATTCGCGGTCTCTACCAATAGAGTAGACGGGGTGCTCCAGAGAAAATTCTTTGCGACCTTGATCGTCTTCAATAATCAGTAGATGGTTTTCATTGGTTTCTGCTGCCATTGACAAATCGGTGGAACTGTAATTGATTAATATTTGTTTAGTATCGTATCTTGCCATTTTCGCGCACCATAAGTCTGTGGTGCTAATCTAAATAAGCTTTAAAATTGCATAATACCTTGAAAGAGTAGAACATGGCCGTTCTACTCCAGTAGCTATGATAGCTTTGGTAAGTGTCTTAATTTGACGACTGACTCCTGAATTCTGTTTTGATAACCAATATTTGTGGTGGCAAATTGGACGTGTAAAGGAGTATTCTACACGCGATGAGCGAATCGCCGTAATAATATTGAGTTGGTGACGACGCTAACAGAGCTAAAAGCCATTAATGCAGCAGCACCAGATGGGTTAAGCACAAAACCCAGACTAGGGAATAAAACACCTGCTGCTAAAGGAATGCCAAGTGTATTATATGCAAAAGCCCAGAATAAATTTTGGCGGATTTTGTTGAAGGTGGCGCGACTAAGCTGAATAGATTCGACGACATCGTTTAGGCGATCGCGCATTAAAATAATTTCAGCAGTTTCCATCGCCACATCTGTCCCGGAGTGTAAAGCAATTCCTACATCAGCTTGGGATAAAGCTGGAGCATCGTTGATTCCATCTCCTACCATTGCGACTACCGAGTGCTGAGTTAGTAGTGAGGAGTTAGGAGTTTTCTTTGCCCGCTTGTCTCCTTGTCCCCCTTGTCCCCTTGTCCCTTCTAACTGAAGAGACTGTATTGCCGCCGCTTTTTTAGCTGGGGGAACACCTGCGATTACATCAGCGCTATCTAATCCTAGTTGTTTGGCTATAGCACTAGCTGCTTCTTGGCGATCGCCACTGAGCAACATTACCCGTAAGCCCATCTGACGCAACTGATCTACCGTGGATCGAGCATCCGATCTGAGGGTATCAGAAACACCAATTAGTCCGGCTAAAGTTCCGCCAATTGCGACGCAAACGACTGTTTTACCATCTGTTGCTAAATCCTGTGCTACCTGTTGTGCAGTTTCGTTAATGGCAATGCCGTGCCAACTCAACCATTCCCAGTTACCCAACAATACAACTGTGCCCTCCACCACAGCGGATACCCCTAGTCCTGGTTCCGTGTGAAAGTCTACAGCCTTTGGAATCGATAACTCTTGCCGCTGTGCTTCTTGCTGAATCGCTTTTGCTAGGGGATGGTGAGTACCGCTTTCTACGGCTGCTGCTAGTTGAATGAGGGATTGGGCATTGTTATTCTTCTCCTGCTCCTCTGCCTCTTCCCCATTACCCCTTATCCCCAGAGGGGGCCCCACCTTCCCCAATTCCTCAATTAACAGACAATCTGTGACGATGGGATTACCTGTGGTCAGAGTGCCAGTTTTATCAAAGACTACGGTGTTTAACTGGTGTACTCTTTCTAAAACATCGCCACCTTTGATTAACAAACCTCGTTCTGCGCCCATAGCAGTTCCAACCAGAATGGCTGTTGGTGTGGCAAGTCCCAAAGCACAGGGACAGGCAACTACCATAACTGCGATCGCGAGTTTTAAACTAATTAATAAAGGGGAATGGGGAGTCGGGAGTGGGGAGTGATGGGCTTCATGTGTAGCGTGGCTCATCATTTCTATACCACCAGACATGGTGATATCAGTCCAAATATGAGTGCCGAAAAAGTACCAAAATCCAAATGTTAAGACAGATGCTGTCAGCACACCGTAGGTAAAGTAACCAGCTACTGTATCTGCTAATTTTTGTACTGGGGCTTTCCGAGTTTGGGCGGCTTCTACTAGGGCGACAATTTGAGCTAGAGTTGTATCACTTCCAATCCGGGTTGCCTGAATAGCGATCGCTCCTGACTGGTTTAGTGTCCCCCCTGTCACCATATCTCCTGGTTTTTTGATTACTGGCACTGCTTCTCCAGTTAGCATGGATTCATCGACCGTTGTTTGACCAACTACCACTTCACCATCAACGGGGATTTTATCGCCTGGTAGCACTTGTAAGCATTCACCGACACGCACCTGTTCAGCAGGAATCTCAACGCTAGAAGAACCCATTCCGGCTTTCTCTGGGTTGGCAATCAATCGCGCTAAGAGTGGCTGGAGTGCTAGCAATTTCCTAAATGCAGCAGCCGCGCGACCTCTAGCTTGTTGCTCTAATGTCCTTCCTAAGAGAATAAAGCCCAGCATCATTACTGGTTCGTCAAAGAAGCATTCCCAACCCAATTGGGGAAAGAGCAGCGCTACTAAACTAGCAATGTAGGCTGTCAGCGTTCCCAATCCCACCAGGGTGTTCATGTTAGGCGCATTTCGCCGCCAGCCCAGCCAGCCATCTACTAAAATCGGGCGACCGGGAATTAATAGCGCTACTGTCGCCAGTCCACAGTGAAACCAGATGTTATTTAGCACTGGCAGCACAGAGATACCAAGATTACCAAAATGTCCACTTCCCGACAATATCAGCAACACCGCTGCGATCGCCAACTGCCATAAAGAAGAACGCATTTCTCGGCGTTGTCGTTCTGCTGGATCTGGTAAGGTCGATATTTCGCCTCCTACTGTGCCATTAGCTTTTCGGGGTTGAGTCGGGAATCCAACAGATGTTAATCGCTGTGCCAGTGCATCTGCATCTATTACACCAACTTCTGACTCTACAACTGCTACCTCTGTGGCCAGGTTCACACAGGCACTCTTGACGCCTGGATATTGGGTCAGCTGTCGCTCTACTGCGTTCACACACCCAGCACACTTCATGCCCCCAACATCTAGAATAATCTTCTCTAGGATTGGGTCAAGTTCTAGGGCTGGCTTAGTTTTCGGGACAAGTTGCATGGCTTGTGTTTAGATTCGCTACAGAAATTCAACGCCTGACTAAAAGCGTCTCTAATTCGAGCGTAGGCTAAATATGGAACTATGACTCAATGTCAACCATATTAAAATTATTAATTTATCGTACTTTGTTGAGCATGAACGACTATCGCTGTACTTAATTCAAGGTTCCAAGTTCCCAGATTTATCTGTAGGGTTTTGAATTTTGAATTTTAAATTTTGAATTTTAAATTCCCCTACAGGGGGTTGACATTTCCAACGTCGATAAGTGACATAAATAATAGCTGCCACCTGTATTGGCGCGATCGCAATCAGATTTTTTAAGAAATAGTTGATTTCTAAATGAGACATAACACTGAAATATCCAAAGCCTAACAAGAAGAACATTGCCCAGTTAAGCTGTTTAGGTTTGAAAATGAGCATATCAATAAAAATAAATATAGAAGGTAGAAGTGCTGTATAACTTCTGCTAAAGGTAAAGGTGAAGCGGAAGGGAAAAGGATGTTTTTTTGGTTGTTGCCCTTTATCCCTGCGCTTTTGCTGCAATCCTAAGCTGGGAAGTAAGTATCATTCTCTGCTTCCAGTAAGAAAGCTATTCTTGCACTAGAACCAGCCCTGCTTATTCACAAAATAGGTATTTACAAATCCTTCAGGGGATTTATTTAAGTAGATCATGCCTTCAATTAGACCTACGAGTTGCATAACTAACAAAGCAACGCCGTAGGTAAAAGAACCCCCAATTACAGAAATCACTAACATGATAAAGCCTTCCGAAGCGTATCCTAGAATAAACTTATGAACCCCAAATGCTCCCAGGATAATGCCACAGTAACCAGCTAGAAGTTGTTTGGTAGGGTGACTGGGGTTGAGATTTGCCATATAAGTGCTGCTCCTTGATAAGTGAGTATAAAAATAAAATCTTTATTGTAATGGAAGCAAATACATTTACTTACTTAATAAATAGATTTTTAATTTTTCACTATGAGTAAGTCCCAAGATGAATAATTAAAATCAGTGTGCTTCTATTCCAGAGGAGACACCAAGATGTCTTGCAGTATAGGCCGATCTGGCGCTCCTTGATGACTTTTGGTGGATTTGACGATCGCCAACCCTAGTGCAGCAGTTTTGCAGATTTTTAGCTCAGGCGTTTATCTTGAGCAGAATAAATCTTAAATAATCAGCAAAAGCTGCTACATACACCACTTTTTACAAGTCCATCAGTATTATTTCCGGATGTTTTTGCGTAGGCGTAGCCCATTATAGACATCGGTTTCAGCAGACGTGAAACGCCATCGCACCAATGGCAACACAACTGCGTGGCTAGTGGGAATCTAGAAGCGCAAAAGGCATCTTCCATATCTTTCTAACCACTTTTTAGTTACCGATCCCCACTTCCATGAGCGCAAACCGGAATTTTATTCCAATTCATGACAGCTAAAAATGGTTCAAGAAGACAATTAACATCTCGAAAATGGCTAAAATCTACCCGAATGAGAATAAATGCTTAACTAGATAGTTTGCTGTCTATGTTAATAGCATTCTTTAATTTGCTTTTGCCATTATCTTAATTGGGTTTTCAGCTAGTATTTATGCTTATAACCAATTATCACTAGGAAATTGTCTCTACCTATGGTGATAAAATCAGATATTTTTGTTTTTGGCAACAGTATTAAATTTGTATTAATTGCTGCCTAAAACAAACAAGCTTAACAGTGTACCACTATTCCAGAGGCTGTGGAGGAGCATAGGAGCGAGGAGATTGCGCGATCGCGTGTAGACTACTCCCAACACAATGCCCAGTGCGGTCAGGGGGAGAATTTCCGATAAGCTGAGGTGAGCGATCGCAAACAACAAACTACTGATCAGAATCGATCCCCACACGGGTAAGTAACGAGTTAGAGAGGGTAACAAAAAACCGCGAAATAGGATTTCTTCAAAAAATGGAGCTGCGATCGCCGCTGTGGAGAAAAATATACCAAGTGCGATACCATCTTGGCTTTCTAGGGCTAGTTGTAACAGAGGATTACTCCCACCCTGTCCTTGCCATAGCTGTTGATTAATCAAAGATACCACCACAACTACGGGTAAAGCCGTGCAATAGCCTCCCAGTCCCCACAAAAACCAGTTATCTTGAAAACGGAAGCGAAACCAGAATTCTGGTAGTGGAAAAAAGCGCTTCAGAGAGAAATACAGCACTAACAGCGCACCTAATGCTACCAAGAAGTAACTAACCAACACAGAAAATGCCTGAAGTCGCACATCCACAATAGGACGCGGAATGGGTAGCAGTGATATCACCAAAGGTACAAAAATTTGCCCCATGAAGAAAAAGCCGATGATAAAAACCTGCAAAACCGTTTCACCACCCCAAGGTGTTGACCAAGGGATATCAGCATTTTGAGCTAATAACGAGGCTTTTCCTTTCAACAAGCGTTGAGCAAATAATAAAATCAGCAGTATTAAACCAATTAAAGCTGCCAAAGTGGGAATAGTGCCAATAACTGCCAATTTCACTACTGCTTGGGTAGAAGATTCTTGTTGTGCAGCTTTTACTGCTGATAACGCGTCTTGTCGTTGCTGGAGTTGGTATAACTTAACCAAAGCTGTAGAGCGAAACCAACCTTCTAAATTCTTTTGAATTGGTTCTTGAGCATTTGGGAGGATACGGGGAGGATTGCTCCATAGTCCAGTCAATACAGCAGCGGTTTCCCCAAACGCAGGATTAATATCTGAGCGTTGTTGTAATTCGCTCCAAGTCTTGAAGGCTGTATCAGTCTGCCCTTGCTGTGCTTGTAAAATTCCCAAGCGCAGGTCTAATTCAGCCAGTAATTTTTGTAATTGCTTAAAAGACTGCTGTAACTGTTGCTGTCCCTGTTTAGAAGTTTTAATAGTGGGAGGAGCGTCTGGTAGAGGTTTCGGAGGCGTGGGAGTTATTTCAGCTTGAGAGCGTAATTGTGCAAGTTTATTGTTAACTTTGTCTAAATTAGCTTGAACTGATTGACGCGCCTCCTGATACTGCTTTGTAGCGCTTTCTAGAGGTTGTTCACCAAGTATTGCTTCCCGAATCGTCTGGAGTTTGTCATCACCGCTATCTTCTGATTGCCAAGCTTGAGCTTGTAAAGCAATATTTGTTTGGTATAGTTCCAAACGACTTTGAAATTGAGGTTCTTGCCAACTACCGAATAAAGCTGAAACTGCCAACAGAACTGCTATCGGCGTCATCACAAAAAATAAAACCAACCGCTTGAGTGTCATCTATCCCCCTTTAACTGACCAGTGGAGAGCGCGTCCCCCTTGGGAATTATCGCAATAAAAAGTCAGAGGTGGATAGATATCATCAATATTATAAGTTTGCGATGCCTGTGGTTTTTCCTAGCCTATGCATCCACCAGTTAAATTACAGTAGTGTTCCCCCACCTTGAGGAAGCTGATAATCTTTGTTTTGAGCGATGAATAACTCACTACGAACTAGGATTTTATTTTATGTTTAATTATGCCTACTTACTGAGTCTCACCAGTTTAACTTAATACAGCATTTCATTAATTTGTAGCGAATTAAATTTGACAATACCTTGAAATGCCAATGCATCTCGATACAATGTTAATGCGTGCCTCTGTCATGCCATTGCATCTCGATACAATGTTAATGCGTGCCTCTGTCATGCCATTGCATCCCGATACAATGTTAATGCGTGCCTCTGTCATGCCATTGCATCCCGATACAATGTTAATGCGTGCCTCTGTCATGCCATTTTATCCCCCTGCATTAAAAACGCTAGGCTTTTACGCAAAATTGTACTTAGTCAAAGGGTTTAAGACCCCCACTAAATTTTTTGTGACTGAAAATTTATAAATAATGAAGAGTAAAGAATCAAAATTTTAATCCTTCACTCTACATCATTCTATATTTCTAAGATTCTCTTCCAGATGCCCAGGTATCACGCCATTTAACAGTACCTTCTTTCGCAATCACCCAGCGGCGATTTACAAGATTTTCGCGTAGAGGCGATCGCCCTTCCCGCCACATGGCATATTTATAAGCAATCAGCTTACCAGCACTTTCATCAAAGGGAATCTCCGCAGACCAGGTATTCGAGTTAATGTACTCTAAAGGATACGCTTTGCTGATATCCCAGTTACCCAACTCTGGGCAATCTCCTGTCACCACAATGATTTCACCAGGTTGAGTATCAACGCCATTGAGTTGGATGCGGACAATTGTCTGTGCTTTAATCCGTTCGCCAACGTGGCTGAAAACAATCACTCCCCGTTCTTCTAATACCAGGTTATAAATCTTGCCATCTTTCACCTCATACTTGTTGCGAGTCACCACGCAGGTATGTTCGCCATCGGGTAATTCTGTTTCTACTTCTGGGAGAGTAACTTCTCCTCCCCGGTTTAAAGCTACAAAACACAGGGAGTCACGATAGCGGCGTACATAACAGTAAACATCTGGTGTTAAGTATTTTTGCCAGTGGCTACCCATTGATATGGCTGGATTCAGTCGCCGTAAGCCAGACAGCAGCCTGATGCAACGATAAATCTCACTCTCGGTATCCCAATTTTCCATCATTGGGCGATTATATGGGTCGTTACCGCCATCGGTGTCATCATGCAGATACTGTTCTGTGCCGTAATATATGCAAGGAATACCGCGAGATGTCATAATTAAGGCGATCGCAACCTTCAACATCGCTGGATCGGGGTTCAGCGATTGGAAGCGGGACATATCATGGTTATCGATAAAGGTAATTAGCTCTGTTGCCCCGTTATAGCGATAATCCTGATCAAAAATATACTGAATTGTTTGGAATCCCATTTCTGAACCTTGTCCCAGTGCGGCTCGAATTGCCACACACAAGCCAAAGTCTAGAAGCGTCATGCCTGAATGATTGGCAAATTCCACTGAGCGATCGTCACTCGGATTACTATAAATCCATTCACCAAAAATGAATACATCTGGTTTGTGATTGGTCATCTCGCCTGTGAATTCTTGCCAAAACCAGATCGGCATGTGCTTGACAGTATCTACTCGCAGTGCATCAACACCCCGGTCTAGCCATTGTTTAATTGCTGACTTAATATACTCCCGATATTCCGCATTATTTTCATTGAAGGTTGCTAGACCGGATAGTTCACAGTTTTGTACTTGCCAATCGTCTTCCCAGTTTTGCACTTCGCCATAGTGGTGATACCAATTATTGACATCATTATTGAAATCAGCAATTTTGACGCCATCATCAAATAATTCGCCTTTGCTACCGCTGGTATCAGGGCTGCTATGGTTGCAGACAATATCTAGCACCAGCTTCATATTTCGCTTGTGCAGTTCTGTAATTAACCGATCGAAGGTCGTATTTTTTTCTTCTTGAGTAGCGTTTAAAGAAGGATTTTCTCCATCAGCAATGTAGCGAGGATTAATCCGTTTAAAATCTTTTGTCCAATAGCCATGCATCGCCGCATTGCTAATAAATAACTCTTCCACCTGCTCGAATAGTGGAGTTAGCCAAAGAGCTGTCACTCCCATATTTTTGAGATAGTCTAACTTATCGATGACACCTTGCAAGTCGCCACCCCAGTACTTACCCCACTCTTGTCTAGTTGGATCGTACAGTTCTGAGTTTGCACCTTCGCTGTTATCTGGATCGCCATCATAAAAGCGATCTACCACTAGAAAGTAAATAGTTTCTTGACGAAATTCAATATCTCTGGTGTAAAGAAACTCTAGGTCAATCTCACTTTCTGATGGTGGGGTTTCTATAATAGCGTCTACTTTTTCTTGTGCAGAATCAACCTTGTATTGATCTGGTGAAAACTGGGATGGAGGGGTTTTTACCATAAAAAAACTCAAAATTTCATGTAATTCACACTTGTAGAACCAACAGTACAACTTTTCGAGTATTGTGTGTCACTACAAACCTCGGTATTGTGACATCCTGCCTACGGTGTATGTATCTATCGTTAGCTAGTTTATAATTCTATCGATAGATATAATTCATCTGCTAGAGGATAAAAGTAAAAGAATGTAGCAGTTATTAACGATAATTGCTCGCTCGCAAAAGTTTACAATATTTAATTAAGTTGACTTGCGGTAAATATTGAGCCTAGCTCGTGTTTAAGTGTATATTCGACAACAGATTTTAGAAAACCTCAATTCCTGGGAGATTAGTTGTCAACAAGGTTTTGTTACACCTGAGCAACACCGAGCAAACCATGTATAAGCCAACTTTTTCTCTAGAAGATTCGCTCCATTGGTAAACTGACCATTGTCACTTTCAATCTGTTATTACTATCAAGGAATTAATTTAGGTAGCAATTATGACCAAATATGACAAGGTTTTTAACTCACCAAAGACATCAGAGGAATCACTCAGTCCAGAGGAAGCGGTGGCGGCGATCGCAACTGTGACTGCGATCGCTGATTCATTTATTGAAGAGGTAGATGCAGAAAGTTTAGCGGGTATCCTCTGGGAATTCGAGGTTTTCGAGGAATACTCAGAAGATGAAATTACAGAAATAGTTGATAGACTCATCTCCATTGCCGAAGAAGAGGGAATTGGGCCCCTGTTTAATGCCGCCAAAGTATCTCTCTCAGATGAATTAGTACTAGATGGTTTTGCCGCTGGGGTAATAGTGCTTTTAGACGATGACCTCGCCATCCCCAAACCAAAACAAGCCTACCTGAAAAAGTTACAAGCAGCTTTAGAACTTGAGGATGAAGAAGCAGAGGAAATCATCAAGGAAGTAATTGCAGCCTTTAAAGAAGCAGAAGATGAAGAATATGCAGACGATGAAGATGAGACAGTAGTCATTGAAGATTTTAGCGAACAGACCTATCAATCTCCTTTAGGTAATTTTACCGTGCCAATTCCGGTTGATCCGCAGCAGGGCGGTAGAATTCAAAGCCAGGAAGGAGTAGTTGGCTTTTCTGATGACATCGGTACTTTACTGAGAATTGATTATTATCCTTTCCCCCTAGAACAGTTAGAGGAATTGGAGTCTGTTGGACAAGAAGAATATTTACAAACAATTTTAGTAGATAAGTATGTACCTCAAGCGATTTTCGCTAATGTACCAGATGCTTCTGTAGAATATACCGAATATCTGGAAAATACTTTGCGAGGCGCTTACTACGTGTTAATTGATATGCCCAAAGGTTCCACAATTTCTAAGCAAGAAAATAATGGAACTGCAATCAGATTAGATGCGTACCGAGGATTGCTCACCTTTATCAGTGGGGAATTTTTGTACATAGTTAGTAGTCAGCACAGCTTTATTGACGGCGAAACTCCCGATTCTGTTGAGGAAGAGGCTGAAGATATCAAAGAAAGTATTTTAGAGTTTGTTGAGACTATAGAGTTCGCTTAGTACAGTATTTCATTCATTCGTAGCGAATTAAATTTGGCAGGATTCTGCAATGCTAATACGTTGGCTTGTATTAGATATATGCTGAAAAAGAATGGAGAGACGTAGCAGTGCTGCGTCTCTACAAGGGTTCTGGATAACGCATATTTAATTTCACCAGAGTATATTCGCCCTGGCTTCGCTTATGTGATGTACATTTGGAAAGGGCGATGTCTGATGACAAGCCCAGACAAAACAAGAAGTCTCCGGCTCTACACTGGGTGTCTACGCTTATAATTTTTCATGACAATAACCCTGCTGAACAATCGCTATCAAGTTATCCAGGTAATCGGCGCTGGTGGGTTTGGCGAAACCTTTCTAGCAGAAGATGTCCACATGCCTTCTCGCCGTCGCTGTGTAATCAAGCAACTAAAACCGATAACCAATAATGACCCGCAAACCTACCAACTTATCCAACAAAGGTTTGAACGGGAAGCCGCAACCTTGGAGTATTTGGGTGAAAGTAGTCAGCAAATTCCCAAACTCTACGCCTACTTTTCTGAAAATGGACAATTTTATCTCGTCCAAGAATGGATTCACGGCCAAACCCTGACAAAAATTGTCGAAGCTAAAGGATTTGAGAGTGAAACTGCTGTTCGGCAAATTCTCTTGAGTTTGCTTTCAGTTTTAGATTATGTTCATAGCAAAGGCATTATTCACCGAGATATCAAGCCAGATAACATTATTCTGCGTTCTGTTGATAACAAGCCAGTTTTGATTGATTTTGGTGCAGTCAAAGAAACAATCCGTTCAGTGGTCAATTCTCCAGGATACCCCACGCGATCGCTTGTTATTGGTACGCCTGGATATATGCCTAGCGAACAAGCCGTTGGCCGCCCAGTTTACGCCACTGATATCTACAGTTTAGGTTTAACGGCAATTTATCTGCTGACTGGCAAACACCCGCAAGAACTAGTAACCGATCTAAAAACTGGGGAAATACTTTGGCAGCAGCACGCCCCTAACGTCTCTTCCCAATTGACGGCAGTACTTAATCAGGCAATTAAGCCTCATGCTGGCGATCGCTACAGCACTGCTAGTAAAATGCTATATGCCCTGCAATCTGCTAGTAATATACCTACTGAGTTAGCTGCAAATACTCCCACAGTTAGTTTTTCTCCCAATGCATCGGCTCGACAAACCCAGCCACTATATTCTCCGCAAAACAATTCTGCGATTCCAGGATCTTCGAATCCTAGAAACTGGAAAAAATCTGCTGTGATTATTGGTAGTTTACTCATAGGCGGCTTGATTGGTGCAGTAGCAATTCCTAGCATCATTCGTCAGCAACAACCAGAAACAACCATTGGCACAAATCCCACGCCATCGCCAGAATCTTTTCCGACTTCTGAATCAACCGAACCGCCCGTTTCCTCCCAAACTTCTCCAGTTCCAATTATCCCTAGTTCATCACCACGACAGCGACCAACCTCTAATTCCCCAGTTGTACGCATACCACAGCCAGAAAAAGAGCCTATAACTTCAGAGACTCCAGCGCCTGTAGTAATAGCCACACCAAAGCCAGAACCAGAGAATGAGGCAAGTGCTGTTCCCACACCAGAAGCGCGTTCCACACCACAAAACAAGCCGCGCAGTAAATTAGCTGCCACTGCCAGCAGACAAAGCGTTCCCGCATTCCCTACAGGTACAACAAGAAACATCGTAGAAGCTACCCTCGGCAAACCAAATCAAGATTTAAGAGGCGCATGGGGCAAAACTCGTGCTGTCGTTTACAAACTTGTGCCAAACAAAATTGACCTTGGCTACTTATTCGATCGTAATTCTAAAACGCTGCGCCAAACTGAGGTATCTTTTGCCCAATCGGTCGACCCAGAAGTAATGGAGACTACCTTGAATGGAATGTTAGCAGGGCAAGCCACTGAAGAAATTAAGCAGGGACTCAAACAGGTACAACAGCGCCAATCGGATAATTTTAGTTTTAAGAGTGGCTCTGTCAAAGGCCAAATTATCCGCCAACAATGTGATTTTATTTACATTAGCATTTGGGATGCAGATTTACATGATTTTGTAAATCCATCTACAGCCAAACAGTGTTAATTTTCTGGCAAAGACCATTCTCAAAAGTTAGATTTTTGTATCCTACAAGACAGACTCAATATTGAACATAGTGATTAAAAAACTGACTTTATTCGGCTACAATCAAGATAATTTCAGTCTTCCCAAACACAAAAACTCAATTTTTAGAATTAGTGCATTTGTTTTCTAGATTTTGCAACTAAATCCATAAAAATCTGTTTTTCCATTCCCCATTCTTTATTTTAAATTCTTAATCTTCATAAAGTTATAAATACCATTATTAAGTTTTTAATAATACTTGTCTCAGCTTCTACATTCATGTCGTAAAGTTCGATTGGAATTGTGTAATCTGAAGACTAGCAAAGCTAAATTATTCAATTGAGGTCTGATGACTCCTACAATCATGCGTCAGCTTTGGTCAGTGGTTGAAACCGCTCAAGCCAAGCTCCTTTTACAACTGGATGATGCTAGCTTGGTGCAGTGGTTAGTGAAACAAACCGAAACGCAAGTGTTGTTAGATTCTAACGAAACTGATTTTCTTAGCCACTACATTCAATCTCGACTAGCCCTTATACGCGATCTTGCCCATGAACGCCAGTGTTCATGATTGCAAAATCAAGATAAATAGATTGATCGTCAAGCGTTATTACTGTTGACTATTAGCTTTTTGGGAAAAATAACCTTCCACTAAGCAGTCAGAGCCTACTACACGCCAACGAACACGTTCTAAAGACAACGCCTCAGTCATGGTAGTAAAACCTAAATCGCCCACTGGTGTGGGAGCAATACTACCACCAATGATTTTTGGGGCAATAAATGCTAAAACTTTTTGCACTGCTCCTTGAGCGATCGCACTAGCAGCTAAAGTACCACCACACTCCCACAGCACGCTACAAAAACCTCGTTCATATAAGTACGCCATTGCCTTATCTGGTGTCAGTGATGCTAATTCCAGCACCTCCACACCCTGTTTGAGCAACAGTTCTTGAAAATCGGGGTTAGCACCCTTCTGTGTCAACACCAAAGTTGGAGCATCCGCAGTTTGCCACAGATGGGCACTTGCCGGTAAGTTGAGATGGCGACTCATCACCACCCGCAGGGGATTATGTGCCCCCACCTGATGGCTGGTTAAGTAAGGATTATCTTGTCGGACTGTATTACCGCCGACAATTATGGCATCACAAGCCGCCCGCACTAGATGTACTTCACTGCGGGCTTCTTGACTTGTCACCCAAGCGCTATGACCAGAGGTAGTAGCAATTTTCCCATCTAAAGTCATGGCATATTTTAAAATTCCCAAAGGTCGCTTATAGAGAATGCGATGCACAAAAGCTTCATTTAGCTGACGGCAAGCTGACTCTTCTACTCCTACCAACACTTCGATCCCCGCCGCCCGTAAACGGGCAATGCCACCTCCAGCTACCAATGGATTGGGATCAACCATACCCACCACGACTTTTGCCACCCCTGCTTCGATCAATCCTTCCGAACAAGGGGGAGTACGTCCGTAGTGATTGCAAGGTTCAAGTGACACATAGATTGTTGCACCACGAGAGCGATCGCCTGCTTCCCTCAAGGCAAACACTTCCGCATGAGGCTCACCTGCGCGAGGATGAAATCCTTCGCCGACAATCTCGCCATCCTTGACTATCACCGCTCCCACTAACGGATTTGGCGAAGTCCGCCCTAAAGCGCGGCGAGCAAGTTCCAAACACCGCAGCATCATGCGAGAGTCAAAGTCAGTTCCTACCTTTTGCTTCGGTGGTGAATTCGAGCCAGCTGCTGACTCCACTATTGGTGTATTTTCCTGAGTGTAATTTGGTAAGGATGCATCTGCTTGAGCGACCACTGGGGAATTATCCATAATTTTAGGCAACACTGTAAATATTCTGCACGCGATCGCGCAGCCTCTCCACAAGAGAATCGCGCTTTGCTCCTGATAATTAAACAGTAATATCTAGACGCTATTATTAGCTGTCTTAACTAACATGAGCCTGTAATATTCACACTTACAGTTAACTGTAGCTTGAATCAATATTGTCAGAGGTTGCCCAAATTCCATAAAGATTTAGGTTACAGGGTACAAAAGATAATTTTCTTTACTGTCACCTGTAACCCTTCTTAACTCCTAATTCTTGTACAGACGCGATTAATCGCGTCTCTAACTTTACTATTGCTCCAACAATTTCATCCGCTGCCACCAAAGATTCAGGGGATAATAGACCACAGGTGCCCACAGACTACTCAGAATGGCAGAGGCAAGAGCGACGCGCTGATAATATGTCCAAATATCTGTCACCTTGCGCTCATTGCCGAGCAAAGTTAATTGCAACCCAAAGATAGTTTCTGCCAAAACTGCCAAAACAAAGACAATTACAGCAATCGAAATAAAATCTTCTTCGATAAAACGCTGTTTCTGGAGCAGACCAGTTAAAGCCCCCACTATACCTAAACTGATGGCATGAGTCGGATTAGGTGATGTCATTGAATCTTGAAGTAGCCCCAGAACTATACCTGCCAATGCTCCGGCAAACACCGTGCGCTTTACACTCCAAGCTACCACCCAAATTAATAACCAGTTAGGGCCAATTCCCAACAATTCC
This sequence comes from Nostoc punctiforme NIES-2108, assembly GCA_003326195.1. Lineage (GTDB taxonomy): Bacteria > Cyanobacteriota > Cyanobacteriia > Cyanobacteriales > Nostocaceae > Nostoc > Nostoc punctiforme_A. The sequence continues at coordinate 28,531 of LXQE01000146.1, read as the reverse complement.
ATACCTGGGAATCGGGTTGGTAATAATAGTAAACATAATAGTACAGAACTAGCCGTCACGAGCCAACCCAACAACTGACGTATACTGGGATGCCAACGAGCAAGCGGCTGGATTCGGAATTTCGATTTTCGCTCTGACGATTTTGGCTTTTTCTGCCTGCTAGCACCAAATGCAGGAATCTTCATTTTTCTATGGATTTTTTCAAAGAATTTACTTAGACTTTTGCGGCACTTGATTTGCCGACTCTTGGTTTTCTGGCTTGGGATAAACAGCTACCCAATCGAGAGAGCGGATTGGCGGAAAAAGCTCAATTTTTGCTACTGATGCCGGGAGTTTCTTTAAATCCAGCGACTTAATTCGTCCTACTGCCAAACCGGAGGGAAATTTCTGACTGTAAGTAGATGTGGAAACTAAATCTCCTACTTTTACATTTGGAACTTTTTCATAAAATTCCAATACAGCTTCAGCAGAAGAATCTCCTCGCAAAACGCCTTTAGCTGCTGTGCGACTAACCGATACACCCACTTGACTTTTGAGATCGCTGATTAACAACACGCGGCTAGTATTAGGAGTTACACTCTCCACCAAACCCACCAATCCGCCTTCTGCCTTGACTATGAAACCCTCCTGAATCCCAGCATTCGCACCGCGATTCAGCGTAACTTGCTGCCACCACTGGTCAGCACTACGTCCTACCACCCGTGCTGGAATTGGACGTGATGCCAGCGGCTCTTTTTCCACATAGCCTAATAAATCTTGTAACTTTGTCTTTTGACTTTCCAAATCTACTATACGAGTTTGCAATTCCATTATCCGGGCATCTCTAAGACGTTCTTCTGGAGTTGGCCCTGACTGCAACATCTCTAATGGACGGGTAATTGCCTGATATGTCTCAAGCACTAATTCACCTTGAGTCTGTCGCAATATCCAAGCACTACCAAGTACTAAAGCTAACAACCCAATTTGCAACCCTTTACGATCCCACCAACGCCGTATTGTCACCATATATACCTGTATGTACTTATATAAATTAAGTTCTACTTGGATTCTATTTATATAGAACCCAAATAGAACTCAATTCTGATATTTTTTTTGCTACATATTGCGAGAGCTTTCGGTAACAACTCGTTCCAACTGTTTAAAGTTTTCTAACACACGACCTGTTCCCAGTACAACACAGCTCAAAGGATCGGCAGCAATATGGGTAATAATCCCTGTTTCATGGCTAATGAGGGTATCTATGCCTTTGAGCAAAGCACCGCCACCAGCTAACATAATACCTCTGTCAATAATATCTGCTGCCAGTTCTGGCGGTGTGCGTTCTAGTGTCCGCTTCACAGCTTCTATGATTACTGATAGCGGTTCCAACATGCTTTCACGGATTTCTGGGGCTTTGATGGTTACAGTTCGCGGTAGACCAGAAAGCAGGTGTAAGCCTCGGACTTCCATCATCGCGTCATTATCATCATTAGTCGGATAGGCAGAACCAAGCCGAATCTTGATTTCCTCGGCAGTACGTTCACCAATGACTAAGTTATGAACTTTCTTAATATATTGAACGATCGCATCAGTCAGTTCATCTCCAGCAATGCGTACTGATTCGCTAATCACCGTACCTTGAAGACTCAGCACTGCAACTTCTGTTGTACCACCACCAATATCGATGATCATGTTGCCTGTAGCTTCGGCAACAGGTAGTCCTGCACCAATAGCCGCAGCTACAGGCTCATCGATTAAATAGACTTTTCTAGCTCCTGCTTGGTGAGCTGCATCCATCACCGCTCGTCTTTCTACTCCTGTGACACCACTGGGAATACCAATGACAATCCGAGGTAAAATCAAAGACCTACCTTCATTTACACGCTGAATAAAGCTTTTCAGCATCAGCTCGGCTATCTCAAAGTCAGCGATTACACCATCCCGCAAAGGGCGGAGGGCAATCACATTTCCCGGTGTGCGACCGAGCATTTTTTTGGCTTCTTCACCTACTGCTAGTGCTACCTTTTCGTTGACATCGATAGCAACTACAGAAGGTTCTTGTAGTACAATACCTTTACCAGATACATAAACCAGGGTGTTCGCGGTACCGAGGTCGATACCCATATCCCATGAAGTGCGAAAGTTCCTAAAAATACCCACGCGTCTGCAAGCCCCTTATGTGCGATACTTCTTTACTAGAACGGTAAGAGTTAATCGTGCTTGATTCGATTATGTTTGTATCCTGAGTTGAGTTAACTAGACTATATTTTTATATGATTCCCAGGAATATTTAGTATGTCTCAAGCTCCGTACTTTTTGATATTCTCTGGTTAGATTAGTATATCCGTATATTTTTCTGTGTTTCTCCAAATAGTGTGTATAAATTTTCAAGTCAATTATATTGTTAACTGTTTAACACATTATTTTCAAGTCTTTCACAATTCGCTATGATGAAAGTCGGAATTAACAAGTACACCTGTACTGAAAGGTAAAACCTATGAGTATCAATATTGTCACTCTTGTTGGCCGTGTAGGTGGCGACCCAGATATAAAATATTTTGAGTCTGGTAGTGTTAAGTGTAGATTGACACTAGCGGTAAAAAGGCGATCGCGCAACAGCGACGAACCTGACTGGTTCACTCTGGAATTATGGGATAAAACTGCTGAAGTAGCAGGTAATTATGTGCGTAAGGGCAGCTTAATCGGCATCAAAGGTTCCTTAAAGTTTGACACATGGAGCGATCGCCAAACAGGAGCAAACCGTTCTACACCAATTATTAGAGTAGACCAACTGGAATTATTAGGCTCTAAGCGCGATGGAGAGGGCGGTGCAGGAGATATGTCTTCAGAACATTTTTAATTAATTGGGAATTGGGAATTGGGAATTGGGAATTGGGAATTGGGCATTGGGCATTGGGCATTGATTATTAATCCTTTGCCTTTGCAAATGACAAAGGACAAAGGACTAATGACTCATGACTAATAACTAATTTGTAAAGTCACCGATGCTTCTACTTGCTGTTCACCACCAACTATAGGGGTGGAAGCATCAGCTGATTTCGCAGCCTCAGCCCGCAAAAACATTGGTGGTGGTGGAGGCGTGCTAGCATTATTAACTTGAATCCTTACTATTTCTTTGGATTTAAAACCCAAGGCACTGAAAACTGCATCAGCTTGTTGCCGTGCGTCTTGAGTAGCTTCTTTTAATGCTTGCTTTTGAGCAGTTGCGATCGCTTCATCTTTCGCAACAAAATTAATGCCGTTAATTTGTGTTGCGCCGGCTTTGACTGCATCATCTAATAATGTCCCAGCTTGCTCAACAGGAATACTAAAACTCACAGTGTTATTGGCAGAATAGCCTGTAATCCGCTGTACATTATTGGTATAGCTGTAAACTGGGTTAAGCCGGATACCAGTAGTTTGTAATTTTTCAACATTTTTGCTCTTGAGAAACGCAACCACCGCCGATGACCTCTGAGCGGCTTCTTGCTGTACCTCTTGGGCTGTTTTCCCCTGAATCTCCACTCCTAAACTTACTTGTGCCAGAGTTGTCGGAATTGTTTCCACTCCGCGGCCACTTACACTAAGGGTTCGCCATAATTTATCTTTTTCTTGTGCGAATGCAGGTAGTACAAAAGTTGCACATACAAGCACTGCTAAAGGCAGTATTTTCCACAAGTTTCCCGATGGAAACTGAGAACCGGGTAAAGTGGCTCTAGTCATCATATTTGCACTCCTCAAAGTATCCACAGATGTTTTAAATAAAGGTATGTAGCAATCTTCTGGTGGGTGTTGAGAGCCAACAGCCATCATCAGTTTTTCACAACTTAAGTGCGATCGCTAGATACGATTTGTATGTTCTTACTTTGACACTGCGATCGTCAAAAGCTGAAATGGTTACATTTTTGGAAACTAAAAAAATTACACTAGTACTTTCTCTAGCTAGTTTTAATGGTTTGTAGTAAGCACTTTAGTGCTTATAAATCAAAGACTAAAATCCTTACTGCGGATTTGGCACAAATTAATTTAAAGAAGTTGCCAATAGCATTTCCATAGGATGTTTTTCAGAAACGCGTCAGAATCAAAGAGAAGGATTTTCAGAGAACCTAATGCATTTGTTAGATCCAATCAACTTCTCTTTTCCTCTGCTGGCTAGCGCAACAGAAGCCGCAGACAGTTCAATGGTAGTCGAAGCAGTACTACTAAGCTTAGTAGTCGTTTATCTCGCCAGCAAAGTTGGTGGAGAATTATCAAACCAAGTGGGTTTGCCGCCTGTTTTAGGTGAACTCGTTGGCGGTGTAGTAGTTGGCATATCTGTTTTCCACCTTTTGGTGTTTCCAGAGGGCGGCACAGACAGTTCTAACTCTTTGATTATGTCCTTCCTTCAAACCACCGCTGGTTTAACGCCTGAAGCCGCTCCAGCGGTGTTTGCAGCCCAGTCCGAGGTCATTTCCGTTCTGGCAGAATTGGGTGTGATCATTCTGCTGTTTGAAATCGGCTTGGAGTCGAATTTAAAAGATTTAATGGCAGTTGGTATCCAAGCCACTGTTGTCGCAATAGTTGGGGTAGTAGTACCCTTTGCGGCTGGTACTGTGGGCCTAATGACTTTGTTTGGGATTGGAGCTGTACCCGCAATTTTTGCAGGGGCGGCTTTGACTGCTACTAGTATTGGTATTACTTCCAAAGTGCTGTCAGAACTGGGGCGACTCAATTCTAAAGAAGGGCAGATTATTTTGGGTGCTGCTGTAATTGATGACGTACTAGGCATCATCGTTTTAGCGGTAGTTGCCAGTTTAGCTAAAGACGGCGTGGTAGATGTCAGCAAAGTCATTTATTTGATTATCAGCGCCACTGGTTTTATTTTGGGAGCAATCCTACTAGGCAATGTTTTCAATAAGTCCTTTGTAGCGATCGCCGATCAACTCAAAACACGCGGTGGACTAGTAATCCCAGCATTCATTTTCGCCTTTGCGATGGCATACCTTGCCGCCGTCATCCACTTAGAAGCGATTCTGGGAGCTTTTGCAGCTGGTTTAGTCTTAGAAGAGACAGATAAGCGTAAAGAACTGCAAAAGCAAGTCTGTCCCATTGCCGATATGTTAGTGCCAATTTTCTTTGTGACTGTTGGCGCAAAAACCGATTTGGGAGTATTAAATCCAGCAATTCCCGACAATCGAGAAGGTCTAATTATGGCAACTTTCCTGATCATAGTAGCCATTCTCGGTAAAGTTATCACAGGCTTAAGCGTGTTTGGTCAACCGGAAATCAACCGTTTAGCGATCGGTGTGGGGATGATTCCTAGAGGCGAGGTTGGGTTAGTGTTTGCTGGTGTCGGCGCTGCCAGTGGCGCTCTCTCGAAACCATTAGGGGCAGCAATTATCATGATGGTTATCTTGACAACCTTTTTAGCTCCTCCCTTGTTACGATTTGTATTTCCAGATCCCAAAACCGTGGACGGAAGCTCAGAGCAACTAATCTTAGACGGTTCCTCTGGGACTTCGTTGGTAATTGAACCACCTCAGTCAAGGGTGCCAGCATCAAATGACAGCAGCAATTTGGGAGTAACTCCAGATTCTGGCGATCGTTAATTATTGGGAATGGGGAATGGGGCATTGGGCATTGAGCATTGGGAAGAGAGGAAGAGAGGAAGAAACTTGTTCAATATAATCTCCCTTGCTCCCCTGCCCCTCTGCCCCTCTGCTCCAATCGTGCAGTGGAAACTTCTATCCTCAAATCTCCGTCCCGTGTGATTGTAGAATAATCATTTGTTTATAATTTCTACCAACAGAATGTTACTTAATTTCTAGTTTCCCTTGGCTTGTGAGCCTTTATCTGAATATTTTCCAGATAATTGGGGAGTAACACCCATAAATCTTGCTAGATCGTTTGACAGTAATGGGAATTATTTACTCAGTGCATCGATGGCAACAAAGAACAAACACTTATCAGTAAACAGCTATCAATTATCAGTTTTCTAGCTTTATTGGGAGTCAGATTTCTCCACCTGTAAAGGTGGAAGGTTTCGCATGGGGATTTAAACTTAATTTGAAACCCGATAAATGATTTAAGTGTGTCTAAAATATCGGCTTAAAAATCAAACAAGGGATTCAGAGGTCAAGTTTAGGTGGTGATGGTGTGATGATGATTTACCAATGAGTTGAGATATTGACGGCTCCCATGAATGTGAATTAGGAGAAAGGACTGTGAAATTACACTGGTTACTACCCAGCACTATTGGAACTATCTTCATGCTATCGTCGCCAGCAATGGCCGCGAGACTTGAATCTTGGCGCTTTGATGCCAATCAAAACAGGCTGGAAATTAATACTGTAGGAGCAGTTCAACCCCAAGCACAACTAATTTTCAACCCAACTCGGCTGGTAATTGATTTGCCGGGAACTACATTTGGTCGTCCACAGTTAACCCAACAGGTAGGTGGTGGAATTCGCTCAATCCGTGTGGGACAGTTTGATGTAGATACAACACGCATAGTTGTCGAACTGGCTCCTGGTTACAGTTTAGACCCCAAACGAGTGCAATTTGTTGGTACAACTGGCGATCACTGGACAGTGCAATTACCGAAGCCAGAAGTTGAAAAAGTCGCTGTTTCTCCTAGAAATGCTTACAGTGTAGTTACCCCAGACTCCGAACGTCAATCTAATATTTCCAGGGTTGCTACTACTACACGAGGGGCAACTCAAATTGAGAGCTTACAGGTAACAGGTGATGGGTTGTTCATTCGTACCAGTGGTGGTAATCCGCCGATTCAGGTAATTCGCAGCCGCGATCGCGCTACCATCTTCGTAGATATCTCTGGTGCATCTTTATCATCACATCTGACGCAGCAGAGGAATATACCCGTTAACAAACATGGTATTAGCCGCGTCGAATTCACCTCATTGCAAACCCAACCTCCTGGTGTCCGCCTAACTTTGCGGGTAGATAAAAATAGCCCAGATTGGCGAGCAAGTAATAGTAGCGATGGTGGTTTGATAGTTCTACCTAGTCGGGTTGTCAGATTGCCTGGAAGTAATAATTCGGACAATCAGTCAGAAGCCGTTTCCTTCTCCAATAGACCATCTGCCAATAACTCGCCAGCAACAATTGAGTCTGTGCAACTTGCCGATAATGGCAAACAACTGCTAATTAGAGGCAACCAACCTTTATCTGCTACAGGAATCTGGGATAGATCCTTAGGTATTTTCCGCGTCACAATTACCAATGCTAAGTTAGCTCCGAGAGTTATAGGGCCTACTTTTGCTCCCAATAGCCCCATTCTTCGGGTACGTCTGCAACCTCAAGCATCCACCAATACAGTGGTTGTTTTAGTTCAACCAGCAGGAGGAGTGCAACTTGGGCAACCCCGGCAAATCGGCGACCAGCTTTTGGCTTTACCAATACAAGGTTCTCGGCGAGTTGTCACCCTCCCCGGAAGACCACCATTTGCTTTACCTGGGCTACCACCGCCAAACCGCGGGCCATTTCCAGACCCAAACAATCCAAATCCTCAACCCTTAAGACAACCACAGCGCCGAGTTACCAATGGGCGAGTGGTAGTTATTATTGACCCCGGACATGGTGGTAAAGACTCAGGAGCGCTTGGCATTGGGGGGGCACGCGAAAAAGATGTTATTTTGCCTATTGGTAAGAGACTTGCTGAGATTTTGCAGCAAAATGGCGTACAGGTTATTATGACGCGGGATTCTGACTATTTTGTTACCCTTCCAGGACGCGTGCAATTAGCAGAGCGAGCGAATGCTGATGTGTTTGTTAGCATTCACGCTAATTCAGCAGGTGCGAGTCGTCCCGATGTTAATGGCTTGGAAGTCTACTATTACGACAGTGGGCTGAATCTAGCTCGTATTGTCCGTAGTAGCATTCTTCAAAGTATTGGTACTCTCAAAGACAGAGGAGTGCGGCGAGCCAGATTTTATGTCCTCAGAAAAAGTTCCATGCCCTCCATTCTAGTGGAAACGGGTTATATGACTGGTCGGCAGGATATGGCTAGGCTCAGAACTTCAGCTTACCAAAATCAAATGGCAGAAGCGATCGCTCGTGGCGTTCTTCAGTATCTAAAGAGAAGATAAGTAATTTAGTCTAAATTTCTAAATTGTTGAGTAAGTACATCTAATCTTTACCATTTTTATCCAATTTAGTAGTAAAACAATTTAAGTATTCTTGCGGCGGGATAAGAGTAGCTTCTTTGTTATTGTCATTTGATACTTTGCAAGTCAACAAATTTTGGATTTTAGATTTTGGATTTGTATCGCCTACAACAGGTGTTAGTGTAGCAAGGCGCTAGTCTGGCAGGAAACTAAAATTGGGAATCTAAAATTTAAAATTGGCAGTCAAACTTATATAGGCTAATGGCATGGCAAAATCAGAGGAGCGTGCTATATTTTACGCCATTAGCTGTGTCTTAATAACAGCGCCAAACTCAAGTGTGCGCGATGACGGTGTGAGGATTTGCCAATATGTTGAGATGTTGACGGCTCCCATAAATGTGAATCAGGAGAAAAGACTGTGAAATTACGCTGGTTACTATCCAGTACTATTGGAACCATCTTCATGCTATCGTCGCCGGCAATGGCCGCGAGACTTGAATCTTGGCGTTTTGATGCCAATCAAAACAAGCTGGAAATTAATACTCAAGGGGATGTTCAACCCCAAGCACAATTAATATTTAACCCGACTCGTCTGGTAATTGATTTACCAGGAACCATATTTGGCCGCCCGCAGCTAACCCAACAAGTGGGCGGTGCTATTCGTTCTATTCGTGTTGGGCAGTTTGATGAACAAACAACGCGTATAGTTGTTGAACTGACTCCTGGTTATAATTTAGACCCCAAACGAGTGAAATTTGTGGGTACAACTGGCGATCGCTGGACAGTGCAATTACCTACACCAGAAGCCGACAATGTACCTGCAAGAAACACTGAAGGGCAACCAGAACAAGCTATAGCCACAGATACTTCACCCAGAACATCTACACCAACATTCCCTCCCAGGAATATTTACAATGTGGTGACAGCAGGTTCTGTAAATCCACTGAACAACAGACCATTGAACAACAGAATGGTTGTCGCCAAAGTGACTCAAATTGAGAACTTACAAGTCACTGGTGATGGTTTTTTTGTCCGTACCAATGGTGGTAATCCTCAGATTCAGGTAAATCGTAGCAACGATCAAAAGGCCATTAACATCGACATTGCTGGCGCAACTCTATCACCAAGTTTAGAGCAGCGAGATTTGTCGATTAATCGCTATGGTGTTAGCCGTATCCAGTTCAGCCAGCTGCAAACTAGTCCATCTGTTGTTCGCCTGACTTTACAAGTAGATGAAAATAGTCCAAATTGGCGAGCAACGAGTAGCAGTGTTGGTGGTTTTGTGGTTCTACCCAGTCGTGGAGTTGCCCAGCTGCCTGGAAGTAACAGTCCACGTCCCATAGCACCAAGTAACACACCTGCTAACATTCAGTCTGTGCAACTGGCTAATAATGGTACACAATTGCTGATTCGAGCCGACCAAACTTTGTCTGCTACAGGAGGCTGGGATAGAACCTCTGGTCTGTTCCGCATCACTATCAACAATGCTAAGTTAGCTCCCAAAGTTACAGGCCCGACTTTTAATCCTAATAGCCCGATTTTGCGAGTACGCCTGCAACCACAAGAATCCAACACTGTCACCGTCTTGGTTCAACCAGCAGCTGGAGTACAAATTGGGGAACTCAACCAGGTTGGCGACCAGCTTTTAGCTTTAGAATTACGACGCTCTAGTAGCAGTATCACACCGCCCATTGCTTTACCTCCTCTGCCATCGCCAGACCAAGGTCAATTACCAAATCCCATAGATAATCCCCGTCCAATCTCCCAGTCACAGCCACGTCCCTCAACTCCCAGAGGGAAATTGCTAGTAGTTATTGACCCAGGACATGGTGGAAAAGACTCAGGTGCCCCTGGTCTAGGGGGACTTTTAGAAAAGGATGTAATTCTGCCTATTGGGAAAAGGGTAGGAGCAATTTTAGAGCAAAACGGTGTACAAGCGGTATTAACGCGGGATGCCGACTTTTTCGTAGAACTTCAGGGACGGGTAGATATTGCCAAGCGGGTTAATGCGACTTTGTTTGTCAGCATTCACGCTAATTCCGTTGATAATCGCCCTGATGTCAATGGCTTAGAAGTTTATTATTACGAGAGCGGTTATGGTCTGGCTGAAGTAGTTCGTAAAACCATTCTCCAGGACATCGGTACTATCAAAGACCGAGGAACGCGCAAAGCCAGATTCTATGTTCTGAGAAAAAGCTCCATGCCTTCGATTTTGGTAGAAACAGGCTATATGACTGGTTACGAGGATAATCCCAGATTAGGAACACGAGAATATCAAAATCGGATGGCAGAAGCGATCGCTCGTGGCATTCTAAAATACTTACAGCAGAGGTAATATAGTAAAAATTACTAATTAAAGAGGTGGTATTTAAACTTCTTTGACGCGCAGAATTTAGTGGTCAATTTGGAGATTGTCTGCTAAATTCTGTATTTTAAATCCCAAAACCTAAATATATATCTGCCTGTGTATTCATCTTCCATTTTTGAAGGGAATCTTGACGATTTTTCCGAGCGAGAACCCCAACGTGCCCCAATTGGCATCTTTGATAGTGGTGTGGGTGGGCTGACAGTACTGCGACAAATATATCGACAACTCCCCAATGAATCAATAGTTTACTTTGGAGATACAGCTAGACTTCCTTACGGAATTCGTTCACAAGCAGAAATTTTACGATTTACACGTGAAATTATTACCTGGCTACAACAGCAGCAGGTAAAAATGGTAATTATGGCTTGCAACACCAGTTCTGCCCTAGCCTTAGAAACCGTGCGTCAAGAATTCAGCATACCTATTTTGGGAGTAATCCTACCGGGTGCAAAAGCTGCGGTGCAGCAAGGAAAGCGGATTGGTGTAATTGCCACTCCTGCCACAGCTAAGAGTAATGCTTATAAGCACGCTATTCTCGAAATTGCTCCCGATGTCCAAGTCTGGCAAGTTGGATGTCCAGAGTTTGTGCCACTGATTGAGCAAAACCGCATTCACGATCCTTACACTGCTGAAGTAGCACGAGGCTACCTAGAGCCTTTATTAGAGCAGGAAATTGACACCTTAGTTCACGGGTGTACCCATTATCCCCACCTTACACCAGTACTGCGATCGCTCCTCCCCTCTCAAGTCCAGTTGGTCGATCCAGCTGTTCATGTTGTGGCAGCTTGCGCCCAAGAACTAGACTTACTAGGCTTAAAAAATACTCACCTACCATTGCCAACTCGCTTCGCCGTCAGCGGTTGTCCGCAACAGTTTTCCCAGTCAGGAGTGCAGTGGCTAGGCTATACCCCAATGGTTGAAGAGGTTTCCTTCACTGATATAGCTATTTCCCAACTCCAATAAAACTTAATTAGTCCCTAGTCCTTAGTCCTTAGTCATTTATCAAAACAAATGACGAAGGACTAAGGACAAATGATAAATGACTATTGACTATTAACTGATATCTCCTGCTTATGTTTTCCTTCAGTAGATGAAGGGAAACTTGTAGGAACAGTCTTTGTACCCGTTCGCTTCGCCAGTGCTAATAACAGGTAGACTGTGAACAAATATCCAGAGGCTAAAATAAAAATCATCATAGGTATACTTCCGTAAATCATTGTTCTACTAGCACCCTTCTAAATGAATATAAAATTCCATAAAATTTAGTAGAACCTCAGCCAAGCAAGTGCATTCTTGATGACTGTAGTTTCCTATGGTAAAATTACCTATAGAGACAAAATCCTCTACGGACAAAGAATTTATGAGCTAATGCGACTTATTGCAGACCATAGATCCCACAGCAGTTAGTTTGCCATTTAGCAATCTAAAACTACGATTCTCAGCGGTCTACCCGATCTGCTTTATTTTTGCTCAAACTGCTGTGAAAAGAGCAATGCTTGCGCTCTACGTGCGCGGAGTACGTGTAGCGGCTTCCCATAGGGATATCACACAGCTCCAAACCAGGAGTTTTACCTATCGTAGGAAAAATTAAAGAATTTCTTCCCTTAATCTAACCGACGAATATTTATTTTAGAGTCACAACACCAACTCAGTAAAATCAACTAGTCGCTGACTTAACTTTTGGGGTGCGAATATCTGACAAAATTTAAAATTCCTATATTTTAGCGTAACACAACGACCCTGAATTTTGAGCTTATTCGGCTGCTAAATTTCAAATTTTTTGAAGAGCTACACCTCACTCTGGAGAAATTTAGTCTTACCTCTTGGCGACCATTTTGGAACGATGCATTTTTGTCAATAAGTAATATTGCTTAAATTATCTTTGGAACTGTGGCAAGAAAGGTGAGATGAGAAACTACTTGACACAATTTCATTTGGAATTTATCCCGTGTACTGAGAATTCATCTTTTAAGTTATTTTAAAGTTTGAGTAGCCACAAATTAAGCATAATTACTTATTGACAAAAGCCTCGACAACCTTAATTATCACCCATAGACTCATAAAAATGGGATTACCTTATGAAAACTTTGCGCTGGCACAGGGTTATCTTAAAATGAGTATAGGATATGTAAACTTTCGTAACCTAAGTCAGAGTCCGCCCATCCATGACCCCAGCCACCTCCCTGTTTACCCCTGTGGAAGCAGACCTGCGACTACTAGCAGATAACCTAAAACAGCTAGTTGGAAACCGCCACCCCATTCTGTTTGCAGCAGCCGAACATTTATTCGGAGCTGGGGGAAAGCGTATCAGACCAGCAATTGTCCTGCTAATATCGCGGGCAACAATGTTAGAACAAGACATTACACCGCGTCATCGCCGTCTTGCTGAGATTACAGAAATGATTCACACAGCAAGCTTGGTACATGACGATGTGGTAGATGAATCAGATGTGCGGCGAGGCGTTCCTACCGTTCATAGTTTGTTCGGGAACCGCATTGCCATCTTAGCAGGAGATTTTCTCTTTGCCCAATCGTCCTGGTATTTAGCAAACTTGGACAATTTGGAGGTAGTGAAACTGCTCTCAGAAGTCATTATGGATCTGGCTACTGGGGAGATTCAGCAGGGACTAAATCGTTTTGATGCTGGTATCTCTATTGAAGCTTACATTGAGAAGAGTTACTACAAAACAGCTTCATTAATTGCCAATAGTTCTAAAGCTGCTGGATTACTTAGTGAAGTCTCACGAGAAACTGTTGAGCATCTGTATAGCTACGGTCGTCATTTTGGTATAGCATTTCAAATTGTTGATGACATTTTAGATTTCACCAGTACAACAGATACCTTGGGTAAACCAGCGGGGTCGGATCTCAAAAGTGGTAATCTAACTGCACCCGTTTTATTTGCTTTGGCAGAAAAACCATCTTTAGAAGTGCTGATTGAACGAGAGTTTGCTCAAGAAGGAGATTTAGAGCAAGCACTAGCACTGATTCAAGATAGTCAAGGTATACAGCAGGCGCGAGAGTTAGCTGCTCACCATGCTAAGTTGGCAATTGAACATCTTGCAGTTCTCCCATTCTCAGAATCCCACCAGGCACTGATTAACATAGCTGAGTACACACTGAGTCGCCTCTATTAAATCAGTTATCAGAGTTTTCAAGTAGAAAGTGGGGATTTAAATGTAGGTGTGTTGTGGCTTACGTAACGCACCAAAAACCTGAAATGTTGTGTTGTATTAACGCTTTAATGCACTAAAGCAGCTTTATGTTTAATTAAATCCACTTATTTAACAGGTAGAAAGTGGGGTTTTTTAGAGTTTCTTAGGGATTTCCAAAAAATAAATTACTACTACTTGTGGAGTGAATAGTGTTTGACTGAGCGCTCACTCTAAAGACTTGCCCGCTTTTGATTACTGGGCACCTCACAATCAAGAATGGGATATTTTTTATGTGAAAGTTTTTAAGTATAAAACTCTGCTTCACTAGGAAACTAAAATTTGAAAACGGAAAAATGTTCACTGATAACTATTTTTTAATCAATTTTAGGTTTCAGCGAAAGTTGAGTCAGTCGTATGGTGTAACGAAAAGAAAAAATTTCTTTTTTTACTGATTTAGAAAACTTTTTTAAAGAAATTTGAGATTTAAAATTTTGGATGTGGGATTGTATCTAAAAAATCCCACATCCAAATTTTTTCTATGCAATATCAGGGGGTATCTGTTTTGGCGATCGCTGTTGTCGTAACTGTTTCTGCATGAGTTTTTCTAGTTCAGTTCGCCGAACTTCGACGGTATGAGTGGTCTTACCCGGCGTCTCCAAAAAAACGATACTATCTACGGGTTCTAATGCCACCATTTGGAACAAAATATGGGTGACAGGAGTAATTTTAGCTAGCATTTGAGGGTCAAGCCCAGCAGGGGAAATTAGAGAGACATCCTGTATGGTAGGGAAAGCGTAAATCACACGCTTTTCCAATCCTGGATTAGCACGATTGCTCAATGTAGTTAAAACCCAGTTTGACTCCGAATTTTGGAGAATATAGTACTGGGAGTAGCGTAATTTTTGAGCGATCGCTCTAAGGGCAGGAGCAATTGCTGCAACAAGATGTGGTGTCATACCATCGCGGGGTGCATTGTCAATCAGCAATTGAATTTGTGCTTCTAAATCCATAATGACTTGTATACGACTCTTGGGTAATGGCAATAACATCTATCAAGTGTGAACAATCCCATCAGAATTGGGAATAATAAAATCAGCCATATCCTCAATATAGGATTGGCCTGCGTTTAGCTTATACGTAAAACCAAACCAGCCAATACCCACAGTCGTACAGGTTGTATTTAAGTAAGTTAGGGTCTTTTGAAAACCGAGACTATGAATTCAGCCGCAACCGCAACTATTCCATCTGCAACTATTCTGGGAGAAAATTCTACAGGCGTGGAGGCGATCTTTCAACTCCTGTCCAAGGAGTTTCAGCAGTCAACCAAAGCTTCGGAACAGAATTGCCACGATGTAGCAAGACGTATTACCACCGAAGTCTACCGGATTTGTCATGAGAGTAAACGTATTCAAGCTTCTGGATCTGTAGAAAGCTCGGCGATGACCCTGGCTCGGCATCGGCTGCAACAGTGTCTCAGGTACTATCAGTTGGGTTCAAATCGGGGCAGGGTCGAATTACACAGTACTTTGAGTGCAATTATTTATCGATATATTAATCCTCCTCAGAAGCAATTGAGCTATCAAGGGCGGCTGACGATAATTGAAGATTTCCTCCAGAGTTTCTATCTAGAAGCATTGAATGCTTTCCGGCGAGAAAATCAACTTGGTGCCACTTATCGCCCTCAGACGCTCTTGGAATTGTCCGAGTATATGGCATTTACCGAGCGCTACGGCAAGCGACGCATTCCCTTACCAGGTCGTCAGCAACAGCTAATTATCCTGCGCGCACAAACTTTTTCCCAACAGCAGCCTCCAGAAACCAGCGTAGATATAGAACAAGCCGCAGAAGGTAGCAATAATGAAGGTGACGGTTCTTGGGAAGAACCAGCAATTCACCAATTGCGCTCCACAATGGCAACGCAAGCCGAACCCGAACCCGAAGAAGACACCTTGCGTTCCGTTGTGGTTACGGAATTAATGAATTATCTTGAACAACGACAACAATCTGACTGCGCTGATTATTTTTCTCTCCGCCTCCAAGATTTATCAGCACAGGAAATTGAATCGGTTTTAGGTTTAACCCCTCGTCAGAGAGATTATTTGCAGCAGCGCTTTAAGTATCATTTGATTCGGTTTGCCCTGTTGCACCGTTGGGAATTAGTTCATGAGTGGCTGGAAGCTTCTCTGCACACAAATTTGGGCTTAACTCCTCAACAATGGCAAGTATACACAGCACAGCTGGACAATAAGCAACGGTCTTTATTAGAGTTGAAGCAACAAGGACAAGCTGATGAAAAAATAGCAAAAACTTTAGGGCTGTCAATGGCACAACTGCAAAAACGATGGTTTAAGATTCTTGAGCAAGCTTGGGAAATTCGTAACTCATTAGTTTCCGGATCAGGTGCATCTACTCATGAATAGTGACTCAGAATCCTTACAACACCGGTGTCTCGATTGGTTATTGACAGATGATGTCAAAAATAACGAGCAATCGGTAGAATGTGAGGAAAATGACGGGGTAAAAAAACTCCTCAATGAAGCCACTGCTTCAAAAAGCAGCGAGCCAAAATTGGGAGGAACGCCCCAGACCTTTCAATTGGGAGAAATTCCTACTGTGCAAGATCGTTTTCAAGCTGTCCTTAAGAATCGGTTACAAATCCAAGCCCAAGACCACCCACCGTTGTTTCCCTGGGAAACACAATTAATCGAATATCCTGATTTTGTTGATGAGCCGTCAATGACACTCGTTCCTAGCTGGGGATGGATGGTACAACAGTCAAAGTTGACCTTGCCGACTCGCTTACCGGAAAGAGTTTTCCAGCAATTGCTAGAACAGTGTCAGGCTTTAGTGACATCTTCAGTGCCGTTGGGGGCAAAATTAGTTCAAGTGGTGGAGAACTTTTTTCCCAATGAGTCTCAAGCACTAAACGATATAGCTGGATTGGTGCTAAGAAGCACCTATCGGTCTGCAAGTACTCTGGAGACAATGCCCGCTATTCAGAGCGATTACTCAGATTTACAACCGCGTCAACAGATGGCTTTGTCGTTGCTAGCAGCTAAACAACTGCTGGAAAATCTGACTCTACCAGTTTCAGCAACCAGTCCAGTGGTAGAAAGACAGTGGCTAACCAGTGTTGGTGCTTTGAACATCAGAGTAGAATACCAGTCTCTAGGTAAACTTACGAAGTTACTTGTGCAAGCTGAGTTACCTGTTAAAGGAACTTTGACGCTGCGGGGAAGTGGCACTTTAGCAATGACAACATCTTCGACTTCGGGATACTTAAATGTAGAGTTAGGCTGCGAGCAACTTAACCCAACTTATACCCTGGAAGTTGAATTTCCAGAAATAGACGAACAGTCGTTGTTGTTTGTGATTAATCCCACGATTTAGGTTAAATTGCCACCGCTAGCACACTATCTCAATCAACGCCGATATATATTAAGAGGATTTTCCTGGTTTTGAAGCTTATCCTATTTTTCAATAAACGGTCATTAGGGTGTCTACGAGAAGCAGTTATTACAAAGACACAGGGACACGGGGATATGGGGACATGGCGATATTGAGAAAGTATTTGATTATTTCTCGATTCACTGCGTTACCCATTTCTCGTGTATTTCCATCTCTACTCCTTAGATATCATTTTTTTAACACAGTGCTAGGGTAGCAAATTACCTCCCTTGCATTGTGTTTGTTGCATCTACATCATTGCTTCTACTAGACTCAAATGTTTAACTTATCCAGGATGAATCGGTTTTGGCGTATCCCTGTAGGTAATTTCTGGCGGCAAAATCCGCAGGGGTCGCCTTTGATTGAAGTGGAAGATTCAATTTTATTGCGGGTGCTGGTGCTAGCGTTGGTTATTTTGGGAATTGTGGCGACGGATATTGCCGCTGAGACTTCCTTCAGTTTTTGGGCGTTACCCCTGAGTGTAGTGGGTGCAATTTGGAGTTATTATCGTCGCCGTGATCGCAATGTTGCAATTCAATTCTGTATCGCCATCGGCATGTTAGTCGCACTGGGTGCTTTTTTTGGGCGATTAACGGGGGAGTTGAATGATACGCGGTTGGGTTTGGCAGAGTTATTAATTCAACTCCAGGTGTTGCATAGCTTTGATACACCCCGCCGGAAAAATTTGGGCTATTCGATTGTGATCGGACTGATTTTATTAGGTGTGGCAGCAACCCTGAGTCAGACTTTAGCATTTGCACCTGTGTTGCTGTTATTTTTAGCGATCGCTCTGCCCACTTTAGTATTAGACTACCGCTCACGCTTGGGTTTGCAGCCATTAAAAACTCAAAAGGAAAAATTCAATCAGAAGAATTCTTCAAGTCTTAATTTTAAATTTTTAATTCTAACTTTTTTACTAATTGTCGGTCTGGGGCTGGCAATTTTTGCTGTTTTACCCAGATTTCCCGGTTATCAATTACGAAATTTTCCTGTAAGTTCTGCTATTCAAGTAAAAAATAATTTCACAGGACGTAGTATCATTAATCCCGGTTATGTCCGCCAAGGTAAAGGTGAGAATCAAGGCAGTGGTAGCGGTAGTACGGGACAAAATAAAACTGGTCAGCCAGGTAAAGTAGATAATAATTTTTATTACGGTTTTAATAGCCAAATGAATCAAAACCTGCGGGGCGAGATGAAACCCAAGGTTGTCATGCGGGTGCGATCGCAAGCTGAGGGTTTTTGGCGAGTATTAGGATTTGACCACTATACAGGTAAGGGATGGGAAGTTTCCCGTAATGAAGATGTTACGACTGTTAGGCGATCGCCTTGGTCTTACCAAATCTTTCTTTCTCCGTCTGTACTCACGGGTAAAACCCAAGAGGTAGTACAAACTTATACAGTGGTGTCAGATTTACCTAACCTGATTCCAGCGATGACTTATCCCAAGGAAGTTTATTTTCCAGCACCAGTGATCGCTGTTGATAAGGAAGACGGATTGCGATCGCCTGTAGAATTATCAGAAGGTTTTACCTACACAGTAATTTCCGAAGTGCCATACCGCGATCGCACTTTGTTAGGTGAAGCTTCTACTAAATATCCCCAACAAATTACAAAGCATTATCTGCAAATTCCTCCCGAAATTGCCGAAAAAGTCCGACAACGTACCGAAGAAATCCTCACTAACTACAATCAAGAAAAAGTCGCAAAATCTGCTAAAAGCCTGGATTCACCCTACGAAAAGGCTCTCTATTTAGCTCAATATTTAAAGCAACGCTACTCTATTCCCCAAAATCCCTTAGAACTACCTTATTTGAGTGAAAAAGAAGACTTGGTAGAAACTTTTTTGTTTAAGCAAAAGGGAGGCTATCCAGACCACTTCTCTACAGTTCTCACAGTAATGTTACGTTCCATTGGTATCCCAGCGCGGTTAGTAGCAGGGTTTAGTTCAGGAGAATTTAATCCATTTACAGGACTGTACGTTGTCCGTAATACTGACGCTTATGCGATGACAGAAGTGTATTTTCCTAAATATGGTTGGTTTGCCTTTGACCCTATTCCCAATCATCCTCTGATTCCCCCATCTATTGAAGACACTCAGACTTTTAGTGTGTTGCGCCAATTGTGGCATTGGATTGCTGGCTGGCTACCTTCTCCGGTGACAGGTTTGTTGAATAATGTATTTGAGACAATATTTAAGTGGGTGATAAGAGCGATCGCTTGGTTTTTAGCTTTATTTTCCCAAGGTTGGTTCGGCGTGTTGACTGGCTTAATCTTGTCAACTACAGCAGCTTTCTTCGCTTGGCTGGGTTGGGGTCAGTGGCGAGAGTGGCGCAACCGCCGATGGTTAAAGAAATTGCCAGCAATGGAGAGCCTTTATCAACAAATGCTGCAATGGACAACCCAAAAAGGCTTAGGTAAACATCCAGCACAAACACCTTTAGAGTATGCCAGAGTCTCATACCAGCATCATGCTCTAGCAACCGCTGAGGTCATAGATGAAATTTGTCAAGCTTATGTTGGTTGGCGTTATGGCGGTCATACGCCGAACTTGCAGCAACTACGACAAAGATGGCAATGTTTGAAAAAAGCTGCTAAGTAACTCATTAATGAGTTCTGTACAAAGGTTATCCATTTGGCAACCTTTTTGATAAATTGCGACGAATAGCACTTTTCACAATTCCTGAAATATAAATTGCTCCTTCAGAGCGTCTGATTGGCTCGTGGTTCTCATTCTCCGATACTAAAACTACTTCTCCTTTTTCCCTGCTATAACGTTTAACTAAAGTCTCATCATCCACAGAAACTATAACAATCTCTTGCTCCTTAGGCTTTTGATATAGAGGATTAATCAATTCAACAATTAACCAATCACCAGGATATATACCAATACCTCTACAAATACAAAAATAGTACAAACGAACTAAGTTTGCATAGTAGGTTTTGAAAAAAGTCTGGAAATCAAACTTCTATATTCCCATTTTTCTTGATATTTATAACTCTCAAAAAACTCCTACCCCAAGAAATTGAATTCATTAGATGAATTCTCTCAAGAGTTTTTTGTACAAGAAACTCTGGACTTTCTGCGCTTTCTCAAGTACAAGCAAGAATCAGAAAAAAAGATGCACTTCCCCTACAGTTCCACTCTCGGATGAGGTCGCTTAATTCCTGACGAGCAATTACATCCAGTCCAATTGTGGGTTCGTCGAGGAATAGTACTTTAGGTGTATGGAGTAAACGGGCTGTGCAAGATGTCGTCTTTAGTATGCCTGCATGATAAAACCTATTGTGCTAAGTGTGCATCTCCATAAATCTAGCTATTGCTAGATGCTGAAATTCTCTCAAAAGCTATAATCTACATCTGTTGCACCGAGAGATTAACTTGTGGATGTCATATTAGAACGATCGCACGAATTAAAACAAGCCTTAGTTGATTTTGTTCTTGATGCTGAAGGCGAACTGGCACAAGCACTAGAAGTTTACGCAGCAGCACAGTTGCGCCGTGGAAGTGGGGATAGTACGCAGCAGGACTTAACCATCGATAGCTTTTTGACAGATGGAAAAGTCGGTGATAAGTCTCCATTAGAGTTGTTTATCGAAAGCCATCCAGATTTAGCAGAAAGCGATCGCAGTCTGATAAATAGTTGGCATCATACTTTTATTGGCTTATTTGCCATCACTAATCTTTTACCTGATGGCTTTGAATTGACGAACTGGTTGACAGATAAACGCTACATCGTCAAGCCAAACAATACTCAAACATTACAGGCAATATCTCGGTTAAAAGTCGGAGAAATCTTGCTAACTCGCATTTCTCCCGTTACCGATAGCTACTGGATGTTTTCTGGCCCCTACACAATAATGGGTAAATTAGGTAAACCAAAACTTGCCGTAGCAATTGGTAATTTCAAAGAAAACTATAAAAGTAATCTTTACAGCGATGCTCCAGACTTGCTAGAAGAAGCTTGGCAGTCAGTAGAAAAATATCATCAGCAGTTTGTGGACTTTTTTGGTACTGATGAGATCACACTATCTGGATACCAGCTTAATAAAAAAATAGCGGAATTTCAAGAAGTAATTACTGAGAAAACTTTTGCAGCCGCAGGAATTGATACTTCTAAATCTCTTGCTGAAGTGGCAGAAGCAGCTGGCATTGGCGACGAGGAAATAAAAGCCGCAGCACAAGAATTTGGTGCTGATTCCAACGTAGTCTCTGAAATGTTTAACAGCAAAAGCAGCAAGAGCAAAATGGTGATGCCAAAGGTTGATTTGCCTGCTGAACTCAAGAAAGCAGAACAGGTAACGGCTCTTTCTCATCCCCGTTGGGGACAAATGTTTTTACCAACATATAGTAAGGTACAAGCAATCTTATCGGCAGAGGACTGGCAAAGTGTTCAAGGAGCAGAAAAACTTGTTCGCTACTACCTCGAAGATAAAAGTATTAATGCTTTTATTTGGCATCGATTAGCGCAACAGTATCCAACTCAATTAGAAAATGTGTTGCAAACATTTTTGCAACGTCCAGAGTTTAGGCTTGAAAGTGACTTAAATAAACTTTTGCAAGAATTCCACAAACCTATTGAGCCAGAGTTACCAGATATTGCCAGTGTACCCATACATTTGCACAACTTATTTCAGGAAGCTTTAGGAGAAGTTAACAAATCTAAGCCCAAAGGTAAGGGACAACAAAAGCCAGCAAAGGGTTTTCAACGAGGTTAACAAATATATCCAATATATAATCCTACTCACTTAGGGTTATATGGTTTCATTTTTTAAAGTAGTTTTTAGGAGTGTATAGCTAGCTGTGCGCTCTCACAGAGTATTGTGTGAAATCACGATCAAAAACGAGATCGAGGCTAGCTAGTTATATTTAAAGATCGGTAGATAACAGGTGAACAATCTCATCTACAATTTCTTCTGGACTCTCAAGCTTGACTATAAATCGATCAAAACCAGCATTTAAAGCCTTATAGCCTGAGACTTCCCGTGTATAAGAAGTGATAGCGATCGCAGGCAACTGTCTTAAAAATTGGCGAGAATGCACTCGAATTTGCTCAATTAACCAATTTCCATCATGTTCGGGCAACTTCATGTTGCACACTAGAATATCGGGATGAAGCGATTCAACTGAGGCAAGAGCTTCTTCTGCATCGGTTAAAGCCATCACCTCTGCACCAGCTGCTTCCAAAATGAAGATGAGCAAATCTGCAATATCTGGCTCATCCTCTACCAGTAAAATCAAGATTCCAACAAGCGGCTGGAGCGAATTTAATTCAGTTTCTTGATTGATTTTTTGATCCGTTGCCATACCGTCCCTTTATTGCCTGCTATAGTCTGCTATTTCTATTGCAATGTATGGAGCGGAATAAGTATTCACCCTAAATATAGAAACTTGGGGTGAAAAGCTCTAGAACAGGCTTTAATTATTTTTTGGTAACAGGTAATTAGAAAAAAGCCCTTACCCATTACCCATGAATCATTACCGAGGTTCAGGCTGAGTTGAAACTGTTAATACTTGCGGTGGTGTAGCATCTGGCGGATAGAGAAAGTCTACTTCTACCAAAGAGCGATCGCGTGGTTTCATCTTTAATAAAACTAACGGTTCTCCTGGTTGACCTCTCTTTTGCACTAAATGCACAAACTGAGTTTGTGGCTGATTTTGGTCATTTTTGTAACGTACTCGTACTGTCCCTCGGAAAAATACTTGAGGAGCGGGTGTACTGAGAAAGCGTAACCCTGGTTTGACTAACCGATCCTCCTTAAGTGGTGTTTGTATCGACACGCTAACGGTTTGAGAACTTTGAGTATTGTTGTATAGCGGCAACTTCAGATTATATTGAATTCCATAGTTGCCATGAGCGCGATATGCGGTGTCAGGATAGCGCACTAGCATAGGCGCACTTTGAATTTGACCAGTTCCTAATGTACCGCCATGCAGGGTACTCAGAGCGTAGGAAAACACTTGACCAGGCTGGGGAATAGTTAGATACCTAGCTTTAGGATTATCTACTAATAAGGCTCTCCATCGTGAACCACCGACCACTCCCGCAACACGCCCATAAATTCTTGGCTTGCCAGTTTCTTCTAAGGGAGTGGGAGTTTTATCTCGTGGCCCAGCTAAATCGCCATTATCTAGTAAATTCTGCCACTCTTCTAAGGTAGGCGTTCCCGCTTCGGGTTGCCGTAGGCTTCGCTCACTGCCATCAGGATTCTCCCGTGCAAACATCGCTAGGCTAGCTGCATAGACAGTGCCATCACTTTGCAGTCGCATGAATGTAGACCGACCATTTAGGGGTGGTGTCAATCCCTGCACAGGAATTGGCAAATTGAGTAACATCCGACTTTGCTTTGGTGGAATCTCAATTTGGGCAGGAAAAATCTCTTGTCGCACTCCCCGAAGCACATCAGACATGACGCGATCGCCTGGCCCGGCAAAAATTTTACCTAAAAGGTTTTGGCTAAAGGATGGTAACTGAATAAATGGTGCATCCGGTTGACTCAAATAACTCGCCGCTTGCCAAATATTTACCTTCACTGGTTCCGAACTAGGGTTATGCAAAATTATCCCTAGATAAAGAGAACGTAAATTCTCGGCTGGTTCAGCTTTAGCGACGTGATGAGCAAAAATATCAAATCGTCCCCGAAAAGGAAAATTCAGATGCGCTGTTGGCACTTTTTTCCCATCTGGTGGAAAGGTAGAAAGTAAGATTCCTTCTTTCAAAACCAATTCTGGACTATTGCTATTAAAAGTTGGCACTGTATCCAACTGACCTGGTAAAGGACGTACTTCTTGTGGTTGCACGACTTCTTCAGGTGGAAATGTAGTAGGAGTTAATTGGGCAATTGGGAAAATTAGTAACAATGGCAACATATACTTAGAGATTTCTTTCACCATACAGACATTAACAGCTTGATGAAAGTGCCAGTTTGTTAATAATTAATACGAAATCGGCAATAATCCCCATCAAATTTTCTTGATTGAGAAGCGGAACGTGGACAAAAATACAACGTGCTGTGAGTTGATTTTGGCTTAAGTAGTCCAACACTGAATAGTAAAGACCCTCGCAAACAAATTTCCCACAGTCGTGGCTAATCTGAATTTTTGCTGCTCCCACCACTAATTTTTCTAAATCAACTTCTGTCTGCAAAATACTTTCTCCACAGCTAGCAACTGCTTCCACACTTAATTGTGTACGACTTGCAGCCATGCCACAACAGATGATGTAATCAGGTTGGATTGCCTTGATTTTTTCCATTACCTGAGTACTGGCAAGTTGCACATCTACGGGTAATTGGCGTAAAAAAGTTAAGTCATGTGGTATCAACTCAAGTTTGGTAACTTCAAGTAATAAATCATCAGAAGAATTTGACTGTTGATCTTTTAGCCAAGTGTCAAAAGAAGTTAATAGAATTCTTTTCTTCATAACAAATATTATTTAGAATAGAAAAACCCTCCATAATAAATTTACAAGGAGCAGGTAAATGCCAGTAATTGCGGTCGTAGATTATGAAATGGGAAATTTGCACTCAGTTTGTAAAGGCTTGGAAAAAGCTGGGGCAACTCCTAATGTTACTTATTCTCCAAAGGAATTAGAACAGGCAGATGCTATAGTCCTACCGGGGGTGGGAGCATTTGATCCAGCAGTGCAACACCTGCGATCGCGTGGTTTAGAACAACCTATTAAAGAAGCGATCGCATCTGGTAAACCTTTTTTGGGAATTTGTTTAGGATTGCAAATTCTCTTTGAATCAAGTGCAGAAGGTACCCATCCAGGACTAGGAATTATCAAAGGAAAAGTGCGGCGGTTTCGTCCCGAACCTGACATCACTATTCCTCACATGGGGTGGAATCAACTAGAAATCACTCAACCAAAAAGTATTTTGTGGGAGCATTTACCGTCAGATCCTTGGGTGTATTTTGTCCATTCCTACTATGTTGACCCAATAGACCCGCTAATCCGTGCAGCAACTATCACTCACGGTACTCAAACCGTCACAGCTGCGATCGCCCAT
This sequence comes from Nostoc punctiforme NIES-2108, assembly GCA_003326195.1. Lineage (GTDB taxonomy): Bacteria > Cyanobacteriota > Cyanobacteriia > Cyanobacteriales > Nostocaceae > Nostoc > Nostoc punctiforme_A. Next base: position 3,467 of record LXQE01000146.1, on the reverse strand, counting down.
GAAAACCTGATGGCAGTACAATTTCACCCCGAAAAATCCTCTAATATAGGATTGCAAATCCTATCTAATTTCGTTGCTCAAGTCCGCGAAAAAATTCCTGCTTAATATTCTTTTTGTCATTTGTTCTTTGTCTTTTGTCTAAAACTAATGACTAATGACTAATGACTAATGATCAATGACTAATAACCAATGAGCTTGAGAATTTACGGTAATCGCCAGCTAAAAACTTTACCAGGGAAAGAAACTAGACCCACTAGTGCGCGAGTCAGAGAGGCAGTCTTTAATATTTGGCAAGGAGAAATTGCAGGTTGTCGCTGGCTAGATTTGTGCGCCGGTACTGGTTCAATGGGCGCAGAGGCTTTGTGTAGAGGAGCCAGCCTAGTAGTGGGAATTGAACAATCGAGCCGAGCCTGTACTACCATCCAACAAAATTGGCAGCAGTTAACTAATGCCGACCAAGAATTTCGGGTATTGCGGGGAGATATTACCCAGCAGTTAAAGACTTTATCAGGTAAACAGTTTGATAGAATCTACTTCGATCCACCTTATGCCAGTGGATTGTACCAGCAAGTATTAGAAGCGATCGCTCACCATCAATTTTTAGATCCTAGCGGCGAAATCGCAGTTGAACACGCCTCACAAGGTTGGACACCGCCAGACATTCCCGCTTGGGAAATTTGCCGCCAGAAAGTTTACGGCAACACATCACTTACTTTCTACAGAATTGTGGAATGACAGGAATGGGGAATGGGGGAGAAAACTTGCTTCCTTGTCCTCCTTATCCCCCTTCCCTCATCCTACTCAGCAACGCCAGTTGTTCTCCTCTAGGAGACGCTACGCGTAGCTTGCTTAAGAGCAGGGGTACAAGTCGGCAGAACTGCCCAACGCACTGGCTCCTCAGCGGGCTAAACGCCCCGCTTCCGCTAACAGCGCTGGGCACTCCCTCATCCCCCCAGCTGATTAGGGCGCTTGTATTGCTTATATGCAGCGTAAAAAAGTCCGGCGAGAGTGACGAAAACTAGACCAAGGACAATACCTGATAGCAGGGGTTCAACCACTGTAAATCTCCTCTTTGTAATTATTAAATATTCGTTGCCTGTTTTTGATTTTACCAAATTTCGTATGAATCCTGCGCCCTACAGCCTTTTGGAGGGCGACTGTCCACAAAAAAATAGTCTTCTGTGCTTGCAGACACAATCAAGAACTTTTAAGCTATGTGTAGGAAATGAAAACTTTTTAGCACACCTAGACTTTCACAGCAAACCTTTTGGATAACCAGATTACCAAACCTGAAATTTTGATTCAGCGGATCGTTTTATTGACGCTGGCTATACTGCTAGCAGTCCCTTTGGGCTTTTTTGGTGTTCAGTTGGTTCAAGCCTCCGATCCATACGTCAAGAGCGTTCTATCCCTCACAGGAAACCCAGTTCAAGGACACGCGATCTTCCAAATTAACTGTGCTGGTTGTCATGGCTTGGAAGCAGACGGGCGAGTGGGGCCCAGTTTGCAAGCTGTTTCAAAGCACAAGTCTCGGTATGGGCTGATTCACCAAGTGATCAGTGGCGAAACACCGCCAATGCCCAAATTTCAACCTAGTGCTCAAGAAATGGCGGATCTTTTGAACTATTTAGAATCATTGTAAACCTAAGAACTTTTGGCTGTAGGATACGTAAATACCCTTGTGTAAAAAGGCAATATATATGTATTTTTTTACACTCTTGGCAACTGTAAAGGACCCCTAGATAACTCGATAGCGTTCGCGTAATGTCTCCTAGAGACGCTTTAGCAACGTAGGAGCGTTGCCCTTGGCACATCATGCCTGCTCTACTTGAGAAAATTCCAAACGCTTAGGTGCGAGACGCTGCACGTAGTTTGCTTTCCCTTAAGGCTACGCGGACTCATTAACGTCCTTGGCGTCTCCCCCTACCCACCAAACAAACGCTCTTTCGAGGTTGGGGAATCACGACACTAATACCACTGTGCGTCTACGCATAATAATAGAAACCTCAAAACAGTCTAGCTCCGTCTGATAAATTTCGTCTTTTAAAGTTCTAGTGGTGAGAACTATCTTTTGTCTTTATCTTCACATCTGCTAGTATTTGCGTAGAATCTTTGATAAAAACTCATATAAACTGTATATTTTTAAGTATGTTAGCAAATAACTATTTAATTATTGTGAAAGTGAGGTTAGCATACCTAACTCGGCAGGTTAAGGCAAAAGCTCTTAGTAAATGGGCTACGGTATAGCTTCTTTAACAGACTAAATATTCTTGAGATGCCCGAAAGCTAATGACTGAAACGATCCAAATCGGTAATCGTACAATCACAGCTAGTGAACTGATTTCCTTACTGGCAAGTTACCAAATGCTGCCACAGTTGCAGCGAGAATTGATCATTGATGAGGCAATAGAACAAAACTCGCGCTCTGCCAAGATAGTAATAGAGTGTACACCAGAGGAAGTAGCCCAAGCTAAACAGCAGTTTTACGCCGAAAAACAGTTCAAAAATGAAGAAGATATCCAGGCTTGGATGGCACATCAAGGGCTGAATCCAGATCAACTAGAAGTTATCACCACTCGTAAGCTGAAAATTGAAAAATTCAAACAAGCCACTTGGGGTAATAAACTGGAATCTTACTTTTTTCAGTCCAAGGCAAAACTGGATAAAGTAATTTATTCCCTACTACGAACCCAAGATGTGGGAATTGCCCAAGAACTATACTTCAGAATTCAGGCAAAAGAAAACTCTTTTGCTGATTTGGCGCGGGAATACTCACTCGGACCGGAAGCCCAAACTGGTGGCTTGGTAGGCCCGATTGAACTGAATGCACTACATCCGATAATGGTGCAAATGCTCTCTAGCAGTCAACCAGGTCAGATATTGCCCCCTACCCGTATCGCTGAATGGTTTGTGATTTTGCGTTTAGAAAAATTTATTCCAGCACAACTGGATGAATTTATGAAAATGCGCCTGTTGAATGAACTCTTTGAAAACTGGCTACAAGAACAGCAAAAGCAAATCATGTCTGCACCAAAAGCGGAGGGGGATACATGATAGGCGATAAACCTTTAACCTAATCGAATACCGTCTAAAACTGTTGTGTGGCATTAGTAGCGCAATTCCTGATAAACAAAAAGCCCCAGGCTGTGGAGCGTGGGGCTTTTAGTTTGTAAGAATAAACCTGGCATCGAGCTATTTTTGCGTAGGGCTACCCCTAAACTATCGTGGCCGCAGCAGCGTTTCACCTCTGAGTTCGGGAAGGGTTCAGTGTGGTTCCACCGCGCAATAGACACCAGGAAAGATTGTTGGGTCAGAGACCCTGAAGACTGCAAGCAACGCGAATAAGCAATTAAATTAATAGAGCAAAAGAGTTGTGAGGTCAAGCCCTCGGTCTGTTAGCACGGCTCGGCTACATACATTACTGCTCGGTCTGTTAGCACGGCTCGGCTACATACATTACTGCACTT
>LXQE01000145.1 GCA_003326195.1 Nostoc punctiforme NIES-2108 | reverse complement strand
AATTGGAGCAATGAATGTCAACTCTGCTGTCAAGTATTTCCGTAAACGCCGAAATATGGCAGTGGTGACAGGAGGCGATCGCGTAGAAATTCAGCAAGCGGCTTTGGAAACTTCTACCCAATGTTTAATTCTCACCGGGCAACTACCACCGCCGCCATTCATTCTCAGTCGTGCTGAAGAACTAGAAATCCCCATTTTATCTGTTGACTTAGACACTCTCACCACTGTAGAAATTGTTAACCGTACTTTTGGGCAAGTCCGTCTCCATGAGCCGATTAAGGTTCAGTGCATTCGCCAGTTAATGTCTGAGCATTTTGACATTGACCGCTTGTTATCTAAACTTGGTTTAACTCCGGCAGCGGCATTGTCTTAGATTCATCAACGTGAACAATTAAGAGCGCCAATGCTCAGTTATCAGTTAGCCAGCTGTATTACTGCTGAGGGTACAGCTGGTTCGCCGTCACCTCCCAGGGGACGGCGTGCTGTTTCCTTCCGCCCCATAGCTGGGACGTGCTTAGTTGCAGCAGCTAATCCAAAGACAGGCATATTCCCGTAAATGGCCTTATATCTTCCCGGTTCTATTAAATAAGTTTCGTGCCAAAT
>LXQE01000144.1 GCA_003326195.1 Nostoc punctiforme NIES-2108 | reverse complement strand
AACAATAATTTTTATTAATCTAAAAAAATGCCCAATATTATCATAATTGAACGAGATATCAACTACCTGAAAATATTCATTAAATGTATGAAAGAGAGTGGTTTTGAAGTTGTTTGTATGAACAATACAAAACTGGTTTCTCAGGTAGCACAAAAGCAGTTACCAGACTTGATAATTTGTAGTCTTGAGATAGCAAAACAAAATAATTGTAATTTCTGGAATAATCTGTGCCAAAACTTTGTTACAGCAACAATTCCCTTAATTTTTCTAATTAATGAAGCATCTGAGATTTATCAATGTCCTGAATTTGCAGCAGATGGCTATATCACTAAATTTTGTACAACAGAGGAACTGAATAAAGCCATCAAAGCCCAACTAGCGAAGCAAGCCGCCCGCAAACATGGGTATGCTATTCAGTCTCAACAAGTTTTAAATTCACCTTCAATTGGCAACGATCAACCCAATGTTCAGTCGATTTTACCATCTATTCCTCGCCTCAATCTGGTATTTGAGTTTATAGCAGCTAATTACGACAAACCTATCAGTTTATGTGACGTAGCTGAGGCATTAGGTTACTCTGCAACTTATTTAACTACTGTTGTTACGCAAACA
>LXQE01000143.1 GCA_003326195.1 Nostoc punctiforme NIES-2108 | reverse complement strand
AACTGCACCTTCAAGGGAATCTACTAAAGTGTACTTTGGCTTTTTAGTAGACTTATCGATTGTTTTCTTAGTAGACTTTTTGATTGTTTTCATTGTTTTTTATGACTTTAATACGAACACTGAAATACTGTCTGAAGCTTGGCTAGAGATCACAGAAATCATTCATACATACAGTTAGATGTATGTTAAATGTATATTCTTCAATCACAACTATTCAAAGAAGGTAAATACCCTGACAAAAGGGTAAAAAATTCTGTTAGTTTTGATTGTATTACGTATTTGTACAGATTTATTATCTCTTGATAATAAATTTCATTGGTTCTATATATTTAAGTAGTTTTACTTAAATTAATGATAAAGATTGAAAAGCTATATTAATAAGCAATGTAATTACTTGACATATTCAGTTTGATCTATTTGCAATGATTTAGTCTGTAATTTTTTTACGAAACATAATAGTCATGTCAGTACGGAGACTAAGCCAGTAACCAAAAAATGCATAGAAGAGAAATCTATAGGATTTTAAAGCTTGCCAAATGTTAATTTCTTCAAAAATGACATCGAAGGTACCATCTGAGATACTTTGGTACTCATTCCATGTCCGAGTGTTAAGCC
>LXQE01000142.1 GCA_003326195.1 Nostoc punctiforme NIES-2108 | reverse complement strand
CTCGTTCTTCATACTCATTATCGATTGCTAAAGATTCGCTAAATTCGGGTAAATTTTTTACCTGCTCTTTAGTCAGTTTAGAAACGAAAAGATGTTTGTTGTCATAGTCCAGACGAGCTAAACCGACCGGGAGCAAAACTTGTTTGTCGAAAATCCAAAAGCCTGTATCAATGATAAAATACCGGAAACGGGCATCATTTTCATCGACTAATATGTTGACAACAGAACCAACCCTAGCATCATCAGCGTAAACATCAAAGTTTTTAATGTCATTACCATTAAAAATTTCATTGGTATAGTTAGGATTGTATTCATCCAGTTTATATAAAATCATATTGTTCCTCCTATTAAAACTGTTAAACTTGATTAAAAACTGACTTAAAGGCTGAATTTCTCTTTCATAAGCAGTATTGGTTAAACCAACGCTTTTATAAGCATTTTGAGAATTCATTTCGCTTTTTAAGGCAGTGATGCGTAGACGCATTAGCGTTGGCGTTCGCGGAGCGTGTCGCAGACAAGCCTCTCGTAGAGAAGCGGTAGCGACAAAGGAGCGTCAGCGGCTTGCCGCAGGCTACCACAGAGACACAGAGAACACAGAGAGAGGAGAAATAGAGAG
>LXQE01000141.1 GCA_003326195.1 Nostoc punctiforme NIES-2108 | reverse complement strand
TAATCAAGAGACGAAACGACCTTGGTACACATCTGTAATTATTGTCAGCAGAAATAGTAGAATCAAAACTCTACAAGACTTAAAGGGCAAGCGATTTGCTTTTGTGAGTAAGTTATCGACTTCTGGATTTGTGGCACCAATGGCTTACTTTCAGCAAATTGGTATCAATCCAGAAAGAGACTTTGCGAAAGTGGTTTTCTCTGGTAGCCATGATAAATCAAAGCAAGCTTTAGTGAATGGGGAAGTAGATGCGATCGCGGATGATCGGCGTTCATATACTGAGCAAGTCAAAGAAAAGAAGATTGACTCAACAAAATACACAATTATCTGGGAATCTGTTCCACTTCCTAGCGTACCTCTTGCTGCTTCTAGTAAAGTTTCCGTCGAATTGAAAGATGCTTTGAAAAAAGCCCTAATTGACGCACCAGTGAATCTTGTAGACCCATCAGGCAGTATTGGAGTTGGCTATACTTTGGTGCAAGACGGAGATTACGACATCGTTAGAGAGTTGCAAAAGCGAGTTTCCAGCAAATGAGGCTAATCAAGATATGCGGATAACGACCAAATGTATTGGATCGTCTGCGATCGTTCTGGGATTGGTTGCCTCTACCCAAATTGGAGGCGACC
>LXQE01000140.1 GCA_003326195.1 Nostoc punctiforme NIES-2108 | reverse complement strand
TTGGGACTCAACAGGAGCTTATGACAGCTATCAAACTATTGATGATACACCGCATCCCCTAGCTCACGGGCAGTTTTTAGCTAATTTAGGTGGGTTAGTCCCTGACAATCTGATTTTTGCACTGGCAGAAGGTGAGGATTACCCGTTTCAGGTAATGCAGGAATTGGGCATTAGCGAGGATGTGATTGAACGTGCTGAATCCATCCAATCCAGACTGGGTGAGATGAATTATTGGGGTGAATAGCTATGAAGGTTTTGATGAAATTGCTGATGCGAATCTTGCCAGATGAGGTGGTAGAAGAAATCAATGCTGTCAGTCTGGATGAGTTGGATAAACGAGGTTTAATTATTTGGGCAGAGGAGCAAACATGAGCAGAACAGTAAAACTCAAGCTGGATGCACCCGTCACATACGCTGCTTTACAGTCCTTAACGAACATCAGCCAAGAAACCATATTCCAAGCACTCGACGGCAACAAGACCGCCGCCGCAGAGGTGGCAGATTTCAGAATTAAGCAAACCCAACGCGCCCAAAATGCCAAGGCGGTATTCGGTAACTTAAACCAAGGGTTGCAGGCAACTGAAGCTGTTATGGCAGAAGAAACCCAGTTTCTCACCGCCGCAGGTACAA
>LXQE01000139.1 GCA_003326195.1 Nostoc punctiforme NIES-2108 | reverse complement strand
TTTTTATTTGATGTGGTGTTTCATCTACTAATAGGTGTGATTTTTGCAATTGTTATGGGTTTTGTTATTTATTTGCGTAATGCGAAGACTGTTGAGAATTAATGATTAGTTTTTCCTAACCATGAAATTACTATCAATAGTAGTGAGTAGTTTTTTTGAAATCAATGCGGAGAAGTTATGTTGAAGTATAGCAGATATTTTTTAGGCGCAACCTTGTTTTGTATTAGTACAGTAACTGTGGTTTATGCATCACTTCCTATAGAATTGAGTCAAAATAAAGCTGATGTAGTTTATAGGATTAATGGAGAGGTAGATTTAAACAAAAAACCTGAAGAATTAGTATTAGGATATAAAATTAAAAACTCCTCTGATATTGCTTCTGCTCAGGCAGAGTTTGTAGAAAAGGGAGCTATGGGGCTTCGATATGTTTGGAATGCTTTATTCGATGTGAAAGCAGCTTCTCGGATAACAGCTAATCAATTAGCAGATTTCCCCACATATAGATACATGAAACAAGCTGAGGGTTGGCGTGAACAACTTGTTTCAGTAGCTAATAACGTAAGCCCCAATAACATAACTCCCAGTGTATTTAACCAAAAAGCTCCTAATAATTTTGCTATTATTCCAGTCAGC
>LXQE01000138.1 GCA_003326195.1 Nostoc punctiforme NIES-2108 | reverse complement strand
TGCGACAAATCATCGAATCACAGATATTAATGTTGAGGCGATTGTGTCAGATGGTCGCAGCAGATGGAAAATAGAAAACGAAAATAATAACACTCTTAAAACCAAAGGTTACAACTTAGAACATAATTTCGGACATGGGAAAACGCATTTATCCTCCCTATTAGCAACCTTTAATATCCTTGCATTTCTGTTTCATACTCTACTTGACATTATAGATGAGAAATACCAATTTATCCGCCAGCATTTACCAACACGCAAGACCTTCTTTGATGATTTACGCGCCTTAACTCGTTATCTTTATTTTGATAGTTGGGAAAGTCTGCTTAACTTTATGATCCACGGACTGGAATTAGAATTTCATCCCAACACAAGCTGAAAATTCATCTTACTTTTTGAGAATACTTACAACTCCGTGTAATACATGGAATTAGCTTGAATTGCCATGTATTACTTGGTAGTTCATTGTGTCTAAAAATCTGTTTGAAGTAGCCACTCCTAGTTCAAATTTATCATTCAGCAGAATTCTCAACGTCTCCCAGGCTTCATCGGTTAGTTTCGCTCTTAACATATTGATAACCATTCTCATAATGAGAATTGCTGGTCCAATAGTTAATCTCAGGGGCTTTCAATCAGCTTT
>LXQE01000137.1 GCA_003326195.1 Nostoc punctiforme NIES-2108 | reverse complement strand
GCTAAAAGCGAATGATAGCGCTTAATTAAATAACGCTTTGCAACTTTGCCCCAGATGGGGTTAGCGACATCAAAGTAGGTAACGCGGTTGGCTGTCTTAGGTGGTGACTCGTATTTAACTGGTTTACAGGAGTGCCAATCAAAGCGCGGGAAGTTCGGCTTAATCCGCCCCCAATCCATCGGTTGCCAGTTTTTGAATGGGTCAAGTGATTGAATCCACGTCCCACCCAGTAATAGGTGCTGATACATTTTGATGTATCCATCTGTTACCCGACCCGCATTCTTGCGTGGGATTTTATCAGATATGAACAGGAAATCATAAACTGATTCTCCCTCTACATGGAAAAAGTTGCGCTTAATCAACGCCGGATGAATGGCGCTACCAGCTAACAACTCATGGTATTCCGCTGCCGTGAGGTTGTTTGGGTATTCAATTGTCGCTGAATTCATCGGTTCTCCCCTCGGGATTCCTTAGAGAAAACTCTTTCAAGCTGCGAAACTCTTGCTCTAGCCTGGACATTCCGAAAATTTCCCTTCGTCACAGCACAAAATTGCCGTGCGAAAGCTGCACTCGACCCCATGCGCTCTAACACTGCGCTCTTGGGGCGTTCTCTCTAACACTGCGCTCTTGGGGCGTTCTCT
>LXQE01000136.1 GCA_003326195.1 Nostoc punctiforme NIES-2108 | reverse complement strand
GTTCTAAAACTCGCCTTGTTGTCAACCCGGCTACCAATGCTTTCCGAATGGCAGCACAAACAGCAGGTAAGAGCAATTCTGCCTTGGGTGCTTTTTACCGTCGTTTACGTTCTCGCCTGGGTACACCCAAAGCTATCACTGCTACTGCTCATAAGTTAGCACGGATTTTCTACCGACTTTGGACATCTGGAGGTGACTATCAAGATCCTGGCATGGATTATTATGAACAACGTTACCAAGAACGAGTCGTCAATAACCTCCAGAAAAAAGCTCTAGCTTTAGGTTTTGAGCTTGTTCCCTAGCCCGAAGCAAATACGGTTTCTTAGGAGAGGGTTAGTCAAATTTCTATTTTGGTCAGGATGTCGCCCCGGTGAGGCTTTTGCACTAACTTGGGGAGACATCTCAGATGATTGCTGCAAAATTCGTATTAACAAATCACGTAATTTATACTCAGTATTGAAAAGCACCAAGAACGGAGTCAAAAGGACATTTCCAACCGTCCCAGGCTCTAAACTTCAAAAATTGCTGCTTGAGATCAAACCGTCTTGTAACCTCAACACCTTAGTTTTTACAGATAAGTCCGGCAATCCGTTATCTTCTACTGTGCTGCAAAAAGTATGGAACGGACACACCTCAAAAATAAACGGGCGTGAATATGTCTCTTTGGGAGTTCTTAAAGAATTGGTAAAAAAAGGAAGCTTGCCCTTCTACCTAAAACCATACTCAACTCGCCACACCTTTGCTACCTGGGCAATTACTCAAGGCGTTTCATCCGATAAAGTCGCCCGATGGATTGGGGACAAGGTAGAAACCGTTTTGAGATATTACTGCCATCCACAGGTAGTGGAGGCAGATTGCCCAGATTTTTAGTTTCTACTCAAATGCTACTCAAAACTTGGTTGTAAAGCCTTAAACCTTGGGCTGTGAGGTAGTCTTTTCTAAGCATGTTCGTTTTTCAATGCTAAACGAACAAGTCCATAACAGACTAGGGCATTAGCAATCAGAAAGAGGCGTGCTAAGTTACCAGTTCCTAATCCCCAGACTGCGGGATCGAAAAACGCACTTGTAGTTAAGCACGCGGCTACACCTAAAGTTGAACCAATGGCAAACCATTTCCAACTAGGATGTCCCAGCAGCAATGCCATTAACACAATGGGAATTAGTACGCTGGCAAATAGGGGATTCAAGGCATCAGTTCCCTGGAGAGTATTACCTAGTTCGGGAATTGAACTGCCCAAAACCCGGAAAGGCCATTGGGGAAGATCAAAAATATAGATACCCTTGAGGAAGAATAATCCAGAACTGCCGGCAATTAGTCCACTAGATAAAGACCAACTCCAAGTAAAGGGGAAGTAAACCCGTAAAAACCAAGCTAGCAGATAGGAACCAACTACCATTAAAATCTTGGGTAACAGTGCGATCGCACCACCATCAATCCAAAAGCCGGGGTTAAGATAGCCGCTATCTCGTAACCACCGAAAGAAATCTGGAAAACTGATTTGTCCGCTAAAGGCTAGTTTGACTGCTGCTTCTGCATTGAGTTGTCCAGCGCCATAATAGTTCAAACCATCATCCTGGATAACTCGCGCTGACTGTTTGAGGACTTTTAACACTTCATCTGGTTCTTTGATGCCAGCAGCTTTAATTAATGCTGCAACACCAGCAACGTGGGGAGAAGCCATGCTTGTACCCTGGAAGCCCAGAAATACGCCTTCGCCCTTTTCATCGATAGTTTCTTGGAGAATCTTACCAGCTTCACTACCACCAGGAGCAGAGATATCTACCCCAGCACCAAAGTTAGAATAGGGCGCTCTTTCGCCATCTGGGCCAATTGCCGAAACGCCGATGACGTAGGGATAGCGGGCAGGATAGCTTGCTCCATTGGTATTTTCATTTCCGGCTGCGGCAATAATAACAACACCTTTTCTATGGGCATACTCGATCGCTTGTTTCATCAACTGGCTTTCACCGCCACCACCCAAGCTCATATTAATTACATCTGCGCCTTTATCAGCAGCAAACTTAATCGCTTCGGCAATATCGGCAACGGTACCACCACCATAAGAACTGAGTACCTTCAGCGGCATCAGACTAGCTTCGTAAGCAATTCCTGCAACGCCATATTTATTATTTGTGGCTTGGGCAATAGTTCCAGCAACATGAGTACCGTGGCCGTTATCGTCTGTGGCTTCTTCTCGGTCGTTAACAAAATCATAGCCCTTGACGAATTTTGTCTCATACAAGTCGCGAACTTTGGTAATTCCGGTGTCAATAACTGCGACTGTGATGCCACTGCCTTTGGTTTGACTCCATGCGCCTTCAATACCGATTTTGTGCAAGTTCCACTGCTTGCTGTAATATTGGTCATTAGGGCCAGTTAATGAAGGACTTGCTTCTTCATCTTCTTGGGGTCGCAAAAATTCTCCCAGCCAAGCGACTTCACCTGGTTGAGGAATATTGCTGTAGATATAGTTTGGTTCAATGAATTCTGTAGCTTGGGAAAACTGAGATTTTTTCAGTTCTTGCAGCCGTTGGCGATCGCCCTTGATAATATACACATTATCTTTTTTAGAAAACTTGTTGTCTAATTGGGGTGTAACGTTGTATTGTTTGGCGATCGCTTGCAAATCCTGTTCCACCACAAGTGATGGAATATCTTCCCGAAAATCAAGCAAAATCGTCTCAAACTCTCCTTTAGCTGCCAATCCCTGAAAATTCAGGAAACCAAATATGGCAGCTCCCAGCCCAATGACAAACAAGCACCATAATATAAGTTTTCTCATATTAACTCATCACCGCTTTTTGCCAGTTTGCTCATACCATAACTTATCTGGACTCCTTGTTGGTAGATTTTGCACTTTTAGTTACAAGTTTCACTCAGGACTGAGGATTTTTTTTAACGATGGAACGTGGTCTTTTGTGGTTGCCGCTGTTAGTAATGTTTTTCTGGTTGGCTTGGCAAGGCTCAAAGGAGTATCAAAAAGTCGAAGCCTATCGCACTTGGGCAGAGCAATTTGAACGGGCCAAGTATGATATTTATGCTGTATTAGGTCAAAAAGATAACAATATCACTTGGGGAAAACCCACGCCTCAAGGGCCTATTAAACTAGAAACATTCTCCTTGCTTGATATCAAACAAATCCAGTTTTTAGTAGATGAAAAATCAGTAGATGTAAACAATCCACCGGATAAAGGTCGTTCTATAGAATTAGAATTTCTATTTTCCGAATCTACTAACTCAGTGCGGGTTCCGTTTACAGAAATCCCTTTGGCAGCAGAATGGGGGAAGTTTTTGCAGGGGCGATTACAAGACTTGCGATCGCAACCACCGCAGTAGTTATATTAAAACTATAAGTTCCAAATAGTACGGCTATTTCTAGTCAAAAATTTAGATCGCTAGTGGTGATATGATTCATAAGTAACGACGTTTTTATTGAAAAGATGTTTTTTGGAATTGCTTTTACTTGACTACGATTTATTAAACATCTCCATAAATTAAATATACGTTATCCAAAACCCTTGCAGAGACGTAGCCGTGCTACATCTCTAGATTCTTTTTCACTCCTATGTTTTTTGCGCCCCTATGGGTATTGTCTATCTAATTGAAAGCCGTCTTAAAAGTCGATTCATGTTTGGATTACACTTCCACTCAGTTGACCCGACCCAGCTATGCTTGAATGATGAATTCAGAGGCAGTAACATAGGGCGCACCAGCAAGTTGTGCAAATTGACCACCAGTGCCGAAACCAGCAGCGCTACCATTTTGATTGTAAAATAACTGCCCAGTCATCTGGTCGTAGACAATTACAGCATTGCTAAGTGCCCCTAAACTGGTAATTTGAAAATCATTGGCATTACTAAAACCCGTTCCCACAACAGAAGTAATAGCAGTAAAGGTAGTCTTATCGAGAATAATCTTGTCACCTTGAGAGCGATTGAAGTCAGCGATGGTATCAATACCGACAACAGCGCTATTAAAGATGGAATTGGTGTCGTAGAGGAAAGAGTCAGCACCTGCACCACCCACAAGAGTATCATTGCCTTGTCCACCAATCAGAAGATCGTTGCCAGTACCACCCCGCAGCAGGTCGTCACCACCGCTGCCATCGATGGTATCATTACCCCCTTGACCATTAATCACATCATTGGAGCTGTAAAAACCGCTGATGTTATTGTTTAAGTCATTGAGGAAAGTGACAGTGTTTGCTGTAGAAATATACGTTGCAGTGGAGCTGGCATTAATCACATCAAAGCTTTTGGTAACACTGGTTTCTCCGTCAAATATGATATTGCCGATGGCAGGTCTTGTTGTCGATGCAGCTAAGTTGTCTAGGTTTTCTAACTTAAAGTTTTGCAGAGTGACTTTGGTATTAGCCACATTTCCAAAGGTGACTTCTAAATTGCTGCCATTTTGAGTTAATTGCAGATTTCTCGCAGTCAATTCAGTCCCAATAAATTGCAAGGTGTCTATCTTGGCAACCACCGCAGCCGAAGGGTTTGAGCTAGTACCTACACCACCAAAGTCAGTGATGCTGTAATTGCCATCGCCTCGTCGGATAAGAAAGGTGTCATTGGAGTTAGTGCCATTGAGAACTTGAATTTGCGGGACAGGAGCGGGTCTGACTGTGCCACTAATGGCAAAGTTAAAGGGGCTTTCATCAATATCGTTGTTGTTTAAACTGAAGCTGCCACCATAGCTACCGGATGTAGTCGGGTTGAGTGCCACCGATATGGTAGTAGAAGCATTAACAGCCACACTCGTTGGAAGAGTTCCGACCAAACTAAATCCGTCTGGAAGTTTAAGACTACTTAGCTTGAGTGGACCGGTACCGGTGTTCTTGATGGTAAAGGTTTTGGTCAAGGTATCACCAACAGTCGTTTCACCAAAGTTAATGGCAGTGGTGTTGCCATCTGTAATGTCAACAGTGCCATTGAGAACTTGAATTTCCGGGGTACTAACTGTGCCACTAATGGCAAAGTCAAAGGTGCTTTCATTGATATCGTTGTTGTTTAAACTGAGGCTGCCACTATAGATGCCGGGTGTAGTGGGGTTGAGTGCCACAACTATATTGGTGGAAGCATTGACAGCCACGCTCGTTGGAAGAGTTCCGACCAAACTAAATCCGTTGGGAAGTTTAAGATTACTCAGGTTGAGTACAGCTATACCGATGTTCTTGATGGTAAAGGTTTTGCTCAAGGCCTCACCAACAAGGGTCTCGCCAAAGTTAATAGCAGTGTTGCCATCAATAATATTAACTGTGCCATTCAGAACTTCAATTTCTGGGGTTTTGCTAGAACTGCGGGGAGCCTCGTATGCACCAATATCAATCACTATACTGCCATTCCCATCACCATCATAAGGAGTCTTCTTAGTGATGTTATTGAAGGCATTAGAACCACCATCGATCGCAACACTTTCAGGTTTGAGTGCAAAATTCCTTTTGTCTGCATCAACAAATAGAGGATCTTGATCCAAAAGATTCTGTAGCCCTGTAGCGTTTAAATCATCTGAAGCTTGGAATAGGTTCGAGTTATAAACAAGATTGCGATCGAAGGTGACATTTGTGGCATACCTGATTCTGTTAGCATTTTGATTGTCGCTTGCATACAAAATGTTATTGTAGACACGTACATTTTCCGAGTAAGTAACACCAATCTCTCCAGCATCTGGAATAACTCGGCCATTCTTGTAAGCCGTGTTGTTGATAACATCAACATTGGCAGCTTTGAAAACATTAATGCCTGCACCTCCATTGTTGTAAGTGATGTTATTTGTAATTAATGCCTTACCTGTATAGTCCACATTATCTTTGCTGACATGGGTCGTATCAAGCATAATCCCATGTCCCTCAGTGATTGTATCAGTGCCTCCTCCTTTCCACGGAACTAAACTTTGGTTATCGTAGACAATGTTGTCTCGAAAAATCATTCTGTAGTCAGTGGTATTGTTATCAAAATTAAAACTTCGGAGAGAGGATATTCCCTGATTGCCGTAAGGCGAATACCAAGCGTTTCCAGACACAATGTTTTTCTCAACAGTTATATAGTCTGAATTACTTAATGCTATGCCTCCACCTGGAAAGTTACGGATTTTGTTACCAGTGATGACAATATGATGGGGATTAGTACCACCAACACCCTCGGCGTTTTTCCATGCATTAACAGCAATCCCATTACTATTGGTCAAGGGGTTATTAAGGTTATCCTTCTCTTGTAAGGCATATTCGAGAGTGATGTTTTCCCGATTGCCTTTTATATCAAGTCCTTCAATCCGCACGTAGGATGAACTCAATATATTAATGCCACTTCCTGTTGTCGTGATCGTAGGCGTAGCCCCTGGATAAGCTTTTATTGTTGTCCATTTATCTGGTGAGCCATTCAAGTTAAAAAGCGTAACCCCTTTCATTTGATAATTACCATTCATGACGTAGAGCGTGTCGCCTGCTTTCATCTCATACACGGCTCTACCCAAGTTGAGAAATGCAGAATTTTCATTTAAGCCATTATTTCTATCACTGCCTGTTGCAGAAACGTAGTATGTTGTGCCAGCCATTTGTTTACTCCGAATATGTGTAAGGGAATTTGGTAGTACAATTTCAGCAACTTTTTTCAGTTGCTAAATAGTTATTTGAATGATTCATCTATCTGCACTGTTAAGGACAGTCACAGTTATCCGATCGCGACTTAAAATCGCGTCGATTGTAGAAACGCTGTTATAAACCTGAAAAACTTTTCTACTGTCAACCGTTGATGGTTAAATCAGGAATATCAATACTGTCAATCGTCAGAGTTTTGTTGAAGATAATTGGACGATTAGTGCGCAGACGCTTCTACTCCAGACTTCATCTTTAGCATCTGCGTAGGCGTAGCCCGCCGTAGACATCGCTGCTCTTTTAAAACCAGTTTTAGCATCTGCTATATTCGATAAAAAAATCGTATTTGGCATAGTTATTCCTCTGAACTTTATGCGTTGTTTTAGGTCAGGGTGTTGCCAAATCTGCATAGTAAAATTCACCCTTAAGTGATAATTGGGGACTTAAAGTTAAAGCGATCAAAGTAAAATTGGTTGAAACTTTAGTTAGGTTGACCCTTGAACTTAAGGGGACTAATGTAACAACTTAGTTGAACCTGTTTTAAGCGGTGTAACTGAGCGTTGTGAACTTGGATTAAAACTAACCTTTACAAATAGCACTTGATATCAGTAAATGCCCGGAACCTTGTAAGTTTTTTTACAACAAAACTCAAAAAACTATGGAGGTGTTTGGTGGAGTCAGTCGTTGAAATCAGGTAGGGGGAAGAGGGTTTTAGCCTAGTTCATCAATCTTTGAGATAGTTTGGTTTGATAACGCTAACTTACTTAATCTTCATAATATGAACACTGAAATAAACTCCAGAATACCTGTTGCTTTAACCATTGCTGGTTCAGATAGCGGTGGTGGTGCCGGAATTCAAGCTGATTTACGTACCTTTGCTTTTCACTGTGTCCACGGTACTAGTGCTATAACCTGCGTCACGGCACAAAACACTCTAGGAGTGAAGAGAGTTGACGCTATGCCAACAGAGGCTGTTGTGGCGCAAATTCAGGCAGTAGTTGAGGATATTGGCGTACAAGCTGCCAAAACGGGAATGTTGCTCAATCAGGAAATTATCTTTGCTGTTGCCCAGCAAGTGGAAACTTTACAAATCAATAATCTAGTCGTTGATCCAGTAATGGTGTCACGCACGGGAGCACAATTGATTGATGATGATGCTGTAAAGACTTTATGCCATGCCTTGATTCCCAAAGCGGTTATGATTACGCCCAATCGTTATGAAGCCCAAATTTTGAGCGGTTTACAAATTAATTCTTTAGAAGATATGCAAGCCGCTGCTGAAATTATTCACAAGACTTTAAAGACGAAGGTTGTTTTAGTCAAAGGCGGAGGTATGCAGGGAGATTTGCGTGGCGTTGATATCTGGTTTGATGGGGACAAGTTGGAAGTTTTGACTTGTCAGCAAGTAGAGACAAAAAATACCCACGGTACTGGTTGTACACTATCGGCTGCGATCGCTGCTAATCTAGCTAAAGGAAAAGATTTGTGGCAGGCAGTGCAACAGGCAAAGGAATATGTGACTACCGCACTCACTTACGCCCTAGATATTGGTGAAGGGCAAGGCCCTGTGGGACACTTCTTCCCATTGTGGGGACTAGGGACTAGAGACTAGGGATTAAGGTTTGGAGACTGGGTATTGGAGATGGGGACTAGAGAAAAGTTTTCTCAGTACCTCATCCCCAATGCCCAAATAAAAAATCTTTGCCCTTTCGGTATTTTTCTATTATTCTTGGGCATAGTTTCAGGGGTGACTATCTCTGTTAGCATCTCTGTACGATCTAATTACTTTGATTTTTAATACCAAGCCCCCGATGCGAACAACCATAGGTTCTGTTCACAGAAATTCGCCAACATCGAGTACTCAAGCCTACCCTCCCTCTGTACCACTATCTGTATACAGGGAATTGTCAACAGAGTTGCAAGCAGCACAGGCGAGGCTAAATGCACTCACCACCCAAAATCAGCAACTAACGCAAGAAAATCAACTATTACGCCAAGAAATTACCAAAGTCGTTGAGTCTTTTTCTCGCTTGCAAAATTTTGTGGATTCCCATGCTACAGCTAATTATCCCCAACCTAACCAAGCTTCTGGCGACGTTAAAAGTGCTGCTAAACAGCCAGTAACGCAAGCGCGTTCACCTCAGCAGGTTTCTCGTTCGCGTCCATCTGTGGTGTCCAAACAACCAGCCGAAAAAAGCCGCCGCCAAGACTTTTCTGCACCTGTAATGGAAATGAATTTTCCGATACCAGAACCAGTTTTTATAGAAGAGCAACAAGTCAGTTACTATTCCACTACTGAGCCAAATGTCAAGGGACTCAATGGCTGGTGGTTAATTATTACCATCTTGTTAATCATGCTGACTGCCTTTAGTGCTGGATATTTCGTTGTGCGTCCCTTGTTTGAACACCAGAAACGTTAGTTGACATTCCCACAGTCAGCAGCAGTAGCAGGCTTTCGGGCGACCGTATAATTTGGCTGCAATCACTCTCTAAATATCCAAACAAATCTGCTAAATGGTGGAAACGATCTATTTTTAGGTTATAAAAGCTACATAAAATGCTAAATTGACAGCAACTTCTTTATGTTAGAACCTCAAAGATTATCCAATTAATAAATCCTTGCCGCTTTTTATGTCATAAACCCTCAAGTAAAGCACTTACACTTTAAAAAAGTTGTAATTATTACATATTTTTTAGGAAAAGCACCGCTAGTTACAGCTTCAGACAGCGGATCTGGTTAGATATATAAACGAAGCTAGTAGAAGTCAGGAGTAAAGAAGATGAAAAAAGTAGAAGCTATTATCCGCCCATTTAAGCTAGATGAGGTGAAAATTGCTTTAGTTAACGCTGGTATTGTTGGCATGACTGTTTCTGAAGTCCGAGGGTTCGGACGGCAGAAAGGTCAAACTGAACGGTATCGTGGTTCTGAGTACACCGTTGAGTTTCTGCAAAAACTCAAAGTGGAAATCGTAGTTGACGACAATCAGGTTGATATGGTGGTAGACAAAATTATTGCTGCTGCCCGCACTGGTGAAATCGGCGATGGTAAAATTTTCATCTCGCCTGTTGAGCAAGTGATTCGGATTCGCACTGGCGAAAAGAACACAGAAGCAGTTTAAAGAAGTTAGGAGTTAAGAGTTAAGAGTTAAAAGTTATAAGTCAGGACTAATGAATGAAGATTTAGCAGAATTCATAAATCCTAACTCTTGTACAGATGCGATTAATCGCGTCTCTCCTAACTCTTGTACAGACGCGATTAATCGCGTCTCTCCTAATTATTAACTCTCTCCAATTGCGGAAGTAAAGCCGTAAAAGCCTTGCCTCGATGGCTAATTGACCTTTTCAACTCCCGTGTCATTTCAGCAAAGGTCAATTGCAGTTCTTGCACATAAAAAATTGGATCGTAGCCGAAACCACTATCACCACGGGGTGTATGGAGAATTTCGCCGCGACAAACACCTTCAGATTCTAATACGATCGCACCATCGGGACGAGCGATCGCTACTGCACAAACAAACTGCGCTTGTCGATTTACCTCGTTGTCTAATTCTTTCAATAGCCTAGCAATCCGTTCTGAGTCCGTTTTGGCGTAACGTGCAGAATAAACACCTGGTGCGCCATTTAGGGCATCTACTTGCAAGCCCGAATCATCAGCTATCGCCCAGTTTCCCGTAGCTTTAGCAATTTGTGATGCTTTCAAACAAGCATTAGCAGCAAAAGTTTCGCCCGTCTCTTCAATATCCAATTCTTCAGGTTTGAGGGTTAATTCCCAACCAGAATTTTCCAGGTAAGCCTGCATTTCCCGCAGTTTACCTGGATTTCCTGTGGCTACTACAAGTAATGTCATGAATTACAAATTATTAGTTAGGAGTTAGGAGTGATCAGTTATGAGTTAATTAATTCCTAACTCCTAACTCTCAACTCCTCACTAATTTTACTCCGCCCAGTCTTTCGCCCAAGCAAGAGTTTGATGCACTTGATCAATTGTTGAGGCTTCGCAGTAGAGGCGTAAAACTGGCTCAGTCCCGCTAAACCGAATCATTAACCAGCTTTTATCAGCTAAACGATACTTGTAGCCGTCAATCGTTTGACAATCAATCACTGCTTTCCCTGCAATTTCCGTTAAGGGTTGGGTTTGCAATTGTTGCAAAAGACGCGATCGCACTTCCATACTTGCTAAGGGTAAATCAATGCGATCGTATGCCGAGGTAAACCCTGTTTGTTTYTGCAAGTRGCGATWATATTCRCCTAAATCCAAACCAGATTCTACAATCGCTTCTAGTACATACAAGGCTGACARTAGGGCATCRCGTTCGGGAATATGACTRCCATAGCCAATTCCCCCCGACTCCTCGCCACCCAGCAACACTTTTGCTACTAACATTCTGTCAGCGATATATTTATAACCAACCGCTGTTTCAAAGACTGACAGGTTATGTAGTGCTGCTACAAGGGGCATCAAGTCGGAACCACTAACAGTTTTAACTATTTCACCCTTAAAGTCGCGCCGCAGGGTTAAATGGTCGATTAATATCGGGATTAATACCTGAGAACTTAGGAAGTTAGCTTCTCCATCCACTGCTGCAATGCGATCGCAGTCTCCATCAAATACCAACCCCACTGTTAAACCTGATTTATCGGTTTCTCGGTCAGCCTTGATGACTTCAAAAAGCTTTGAAAGGTATTTTGGCAAGGGTTCCGGCGCACCGCCACCAAATAGGGGATCGCGATCGCTGTTGATTTCTTTGACTTGATTGCCTAGTAGTCTCGCCAATCCGCCAGCCGCAGCGCCATGCATGACATCGGCAAATAACGTCAATTTGCCAGATGCGATCGCTTCTCGAAGTTTGGCAATATCAACTTTACCTTCTAGTGCTTGGGTGTAACTGGGCCAAGGATCGAACTTCTCTTGCTTACCTGGGGTAGTTGCTAGTGGTACTCCAACCGACAACTGCGCTTCTATCTCTTTTGTGACTTCTGGCGGCACTGACCCACCAAAATAACCCTTGACTTTTAACCCTAAATATGCACCGGGATTATGACTGGCTGTAATTACCAGCGCCCCTAAAGCATTGAGTTGTTTTGCTGCCCAACTATAAGCTGGGGTTGGGGCATAGCTCTCGCTCAGTAATACATCAAATCCGACAGCACTGACAGTATCGGCAACAGCACGAGCAAAGTCTTCAGCCATGAATCGGCGATCATAACCGACAATTATTGTTCGGCTACCAACCGTAGAAAAATATGTATCATATAATACTTTTGCGGCAACTGGTGCGACCAGGGCTAGGCGTTCAAAGGTGAACTCGTCACCAATAACGCCCCGCCAGCCGTCTGTACCAAACTTGATTGAGTTAGCTACAACTGGCATCTAGGTATCCTAACTGTCTACTTGAGGATTCTAGCATTTATACAGTGTGCAGAGTAAAAAAAGAATCTAGTAATAATATGTACTAATAATATTCAACACAAAATTTGTGATTAATTTTTTAAAATTTAGGGGTAGCTTGAACAGAGGAATAAAACCAAACACTAAGAATCCTTGATTTTCTTAGTTGAACAAAGTTAAACCCAACCTATAAATATTTGATTTTTTCAGAGGGATAAAAGAGCGCTAACTGGGTACTCAGAAATGTTTTGGTTATTTGGGCGTTGGCTGGTTGTCTAGTGTGGAGATCGGTGATTTGAAAGTTGATACTAAATATGGGATCGAAGAAGATAGGGCAGAGATTAAGTGAGTCGGGACTGTTATCGACACTACTGACAACGATTGGTAAATTAACTGCTTCTTGAAACTCAGCTAATAGAGGAGCTTGCAATATTAGTTTTCAATTCCTAATTCATATTCAACATGATTTATAAAAATTATTTTATGGATATCGCTCTGTATAACTTGAATAGACGCGATCGCTTTTCTAAAAAAATATAAACATTAATAATCCTTAATAGTTAATACTATTAAGGATTGTTAACATGAGCCAAAACTGCTCACAAACCTGATTGTTCCTTAAAAATCATCGAGAAACTGACTAAGGCGACTGATTACGGGGTCAACCTCTTGAGGAGGGGTAGCAACAGTATAAGAAGTATTATTTACTACTTCTAATTGACTTGGAGACGGAATGAACGATCGATCGTTGACTATAAGCGCCAGTTGTGCAACTTGTTGAGAAAGTTGCAGTAGATGATGTTCCATCGCCTCCAAACGATTAGATCCCTTGGCAAAAAAACGTTCCTCAAGTCCAGCCACTTGACGTTGCAGTTCACCGATTTGTTGATCAATCGGTGTTGTTGCTGCTGTTTGTGGAGCAGGTTGTACAGGTTCCGGTACACATAAAGATTGCCATAAGGCTTCTTTACAGAGGTCGCTGAAAGTCTTGTCTGGTTGTTTTTCCAAATAACTTTCTACTTGCGCTAACAAGCTTTCATCAGCAAGCTCTGGGTTGAACGTGACGGATTTAACTACCTTTTTTGACCATTGGAACATCAGCTTTATGCCCTAGCAGCGCGATTGGAGGATAATTGTGCCTCTCCATAAATATACTGCCCCAAAGCATTCGCCTGACGGGAAGGTGCTGCTAAATGAGCATTAATCTTTGCTTCCTTGAGCAGACGTTGAACGTCATCCCAGAAGAACTCACCACCGCCACCAGTGAGAATCACATCGGTGACGCGTTCTGGCAACCAGGCTAGTACACGGCTACAGATTTCACGAGAAAACATCTCTGTAAGGTTGGGAAGAAAATCGTCTAGGTTGGTGGGCTTGCTAGCGCCTTTAGGACGGTAAAAGCGTTCACCTCTGGGTTTGTTTACAGCGGAAATCAGCGCTAGAGATTGACTATCTGCTCCCTCGATTTCGGCAGACACCAATTCATAAAACTTATTCATCCCGAAGTCTTCGCTCTTGGAAGCACCTCTGGCAAAACGGAAGTTATCTACCATCAAAAGATCGACGGTTTGATGTCCAATATCGACGATCGCCACCGATATTTTTGTAAAATCGGGACTGCCAGGGTTTTTCTTGGGTTGAGCTTCAGACCAGAGCAAGCTGCCGTAGCCCTCTGGCATTACCCATACCTTACTGACGTTGAGCGACACAGATTCGCCTCGGAAGTTCAACACATGAGGCCCACCTACTTGGCTAATCAATTGTGCTTTTTCTTTTTCAAATTGCTCTAAGGAAAGAAAAGGCAGACCCAGTACAACTGAGATATCGTCTCTGAGTTTGAAGTAGCCAGCACTTGCTAATACTTTTACCAGTGCAGCTTCTACCTTAGATTGGCCAACTCCTAGATTTGCCCCAAAATCGGCTGCCAGTTGACCAACAGCATATCCATTTCCTTGATACTCCAGCCACAAATCCATTAAGGGGTCAGTAGCCCTGGCTTCAAAAACACCACCGCGTACTTGTTCGATTGACATCTGCTTGACGTTAGCAGGTACGAACACCACATTGCCGGGTTCACGACTTACACAAGTTTTTGTGGAAGTTCTGCCTAAGTCAACACTGAGAATAGTTTTCCCTGGAACACCGGTTGGCTTGGGAGTATTATTAACAGCATTGATGGGAGTCGATGCCGACACCCTATTCATGGGTATAGCAGCAGCATTGATTGGGGTAGCGGCGGAAGGTTGGTCTGTCATGAAAGCTCCTAGTTCAAACTTAACTGTAAAAAGTTGTCATGCTCATCTTACAAAAATGCGAGCAACCAGAAATTCTAGGTTGCGTCAAGTGTAGCTAGAAATACGCCAAAAATTAATTCCGGCGATACCTCTGGTAAGCTCTGCCAACGCATATCTAGTATTATTTGGCATAGTGTAGGCGAATTTTGGCCAGATGTAACCCCTGCTTTCACTGCTTTCAAACCAAAAGCGTCCGTGTTTCATCTTCTAGTGCGTCTTAACTGGCGCTTGAATATCCAGAAAACAAATGCTAGAACCAAACCGCCAAGTACGATTTTGGATACAGGAGCAAGGTACTTGTCCACAAGTTCATACTGACTACCCAATATGTATCCTGAGTATGTTAACAAACCCACCCAAGCAGCGCTACCGAATGTTGTGTAAAACAAAAATGGTAGCAAAGGCATATTGCTAATCCCTGCGGGAACAGAAATCAAGGTGCGGATTCCTGGTACAAGACGACCAATTAATACTGCTGTTTTACCTTGTCGGTCAAACCACTCTTTGGCCTTGGTAATATCTTTACTGGATATAGCCAGCCATTTGCCATACTTGTCAGCCCAAGCTTTCAAACGAGTTTCACCCAAAAACTTACCTGGATAGTACCAAATAAGTGCGCCCAATACAGAACCCAAAAGTCCTGCGAAAAACACACCAATGATATTCAGCTTTGCCCCTCCTAGTTGATATGGACTTGCTGTAAATCCAGCCAGTGGCATAATCAATTCTGAAGGAATTGGGGGAAAAAGGTTCTCTAGGAACATTAGTATGGCGATTCCCCAATAGCCAAAATAGTTGATAGTGTTAGTTATCCATTCAAGCATTGAGTCAATTCCTGAAATTGCTGCACTAGTCTTGTTACTAAGATTGAGCCTTAGTTTTTTAAAAGGTAATTATCCCTGCTTGCTAGGGTCAAGGTAATACCAATTCAAAATGACGCTCTCTACGAGACGCTAAAAGCAAACGCGGACTCGCTAACAAAATTCACGCATTAAGAAAGCCAGACAGAACAAAGGTTTGGGAGTATGTATCTGTCGCATTCTTTTTTCAAGTTGGTATAACTTGGCTGCACTAAAAGTTGCATCGCAACTTATAAAATAGAGGAAGAGAAGTGGAAGCTAGGGGTCTGTTTCATTAATTTCGAGGGTTAGAAAAGTTCGTAAGTAGCTCTAATCCTTGACATTGAGCGATAAATCTCTCACTACAAACCTCATAAAATTAATGAAACGAATCACTAGGTTTTGTTTTCTAATTTTTTAGATCCCCCTTAGTCAGTTTTGTAAAAAAACTAGGGAGGATCTAAATACTTGATGGCAAATTTAAAAACATACTCTAGGGTTTTCTTCTGAGTTGGTGGCTGTGGGAGAGTAGGGAGAAAATTTTACCTTACCCCCTCATCCCCCTCATCCCCTTTTCTTCTAGGCTGTCGGGGTCAGTGATTGTACCCTTGGTTCCGATTGCCAGTCTAATGGATTCCAAACTCGATCTTCCAGCGCCATCTGTTCAATCAAACTTGCCAGTCTCAGCGCTTTGAGAGCTTGTTCACCACCTACTGAGGGTTGATTGCCACCATGTACACAGTTGACAAAATGTTCTAATTCTGCACTTAGAGGTTGAATATTGCTGGTGTAGACTTTTTCAATCACACCATCTTGCCTGTAAAGTACTTGTCGGTGGTCGGTGAGAGAATTGGCAGTTGTTTGTCGGTGAATCAAAATTTCATTCTTGAGAAAATCTGCCTCAGTAAATGAATTTTTGCAATGGGCGACAATCCGGCGAATTTTTCGGTGAGTGACTTTACTGGCAGTCAGAGTAGCAACAATACCATTGGCAAACCCCAAAGTGGCAGTTACGTAATCTAAATAACCAGAGTCCAAGGAGCGAGTACCGCTAGCAGTCAATTTTGTGACTGGGGAAGCAGCTAATTCTAAAAGTAGGTCGATGTCATGGATCATTAAATCCAGCACAACTGAAACATCGTTTGCCCGATCTGAGTAAGGACTCATTCTGTGGGCTTCTAGCGCCAGTAATTCCTCTGTTTTTAGAACTTGGCTCAGTTCTTTAAAAGCTGGGTTAAAACGCTCAATATGACCTACTTGCAGGATACACCCAGACTCAGCTGCGGCATTTACTAAAGACTCTGCCTCAGAAATACTGGCTGCGATCGGTTTTTCAATCAAAACATGAATTCCCGCTAACAGACAGTTAATGCCCACGGCATAGTGCAGACGGGTGGGAACAGCTACACAAACTGCTTCCACAAGGGGTAGCAGATCGCAGTAATCTTCAAAAAAACGCACCTTGTAGTTGCTGGCAGTTTCTAATCCTCGCTCGACGTTAATATCTGCCACTCCGACTAGTTCAACATCTTTCATTGAACTCAGCACGCGAGCGTGGTGTTGTCCCATGTTACCCACTCCAATCACGCCTATGCGGATTGGTCGTGGCTGGTTGCGCTGTGTATATGGATTCGGTTCTGCCACTGACATGCTATTTTGCACTATTATTCTCTCCTCAACCACCAAATT
This sequence comes from Nostoc punctiforme NIES-2108, assembly GCA_003326195.1. Lineage (GTDB taxonomy): Bacteria > Cyanobacteriota > Cyanobacteriia > Cyanobacteriales > Nostocaceae > Nostoc > Nostoc punctiforme_A. Next base: position 511,987 of record LXQE01000136.1, on the reverse strand, counting down.
TAGAGACGCTACGGCCGTTGGCGTTTATACTCGAAAGCCGGTTACGATCCGTCTAAAACCATCCAGATGGTAACATAGAGCCTATGTTTATGAAGAATTTCAAAGTTTGTGATCGGTTCCCGTAATCCAAATATCTTTTGTATAGATATTTCGAGTTTGCTTTGGATTTTACACTTTCTATAAAAATATATGTATTTTTATTAACTTGAAAGCTTTCAGTAAGACTTAAGTATAAATTCTCCTTGGCATTGCTTTCTGGCATCTTGTTAAGGTTTGATTCAGTGATTTGAAATCCAAAATTTGCAACCGAGATGAAAGCTGTAATTCTGTTATCTGGAGGATTGGACTCTTCCACAATTCTGTACAAAGCTCAAGCTGATGGCTGTGAATGTCATGCTATTTCCTTTGATTACCAGCAGCGACATCGACGAGAGTTACAGTCAGCGCTCAGTGTCGCTCAAAAAGCTGCGATCGCAAAACATCAGGTAGTTAGCTTTGACTTACGACAATGGGGCGGTTCGGCCCTTACTGATAATGCCATTGATTTACCCCAGGAGCGATCGCTGGATGAAATGTCTCAAAATATTCCTGTCACTTATGTTCCGGCTCGTAATACCATCTTTTTAAGCTTTGCTCTTGGTTTCGCCGAAGCGATCGCAGCAGAGCGTGTCTATATCGGCGTTAATGCCCTAGATTACTCAGGATATCCTGATTGTCGCCCCGACTATATCCAAGCAATGCAGGAAGTTTTTCGCTTAGGAACCAAACAAGGGCGTGAGGGACAACCAATTAATATTGTTGCACCCCTAATCAACCTGAAAAAAACCGAAATCATCCAACTGGGGAACCAATTGGGAGTTCCTTGGGAACTAACTTGGTCTTGCTATGCTGGTGGAGATGTCGCCTGCGGTGTATGTGATTCTTGTCGCTTGCGGCTAGCAGCTTTTGCTGAATTGGAACTTGTCGATCCACTGGTGTATGCACAGTAGAGACATTGGGCATTGGGCATTGGGCATTGGGCAGATTATTTCCCCTCTGCTCCTCTGCTCCTCTGCTCCTCTGCTCTCCCCTCTTCCTCTAACCGTCGCAGTTGAATTTGATGCAGGCGTGGGCCAACAATCGAGACCACCGTGAATTCGAGATTTTGATAACAAAAGGTTTCGCCAATGGCCGGAATTTTCTGTAACTCATACAGCAAAAAGCCCCCTAGTGTTTGGTATTCTCTGGTCAGGGGCAAATTGAGATGCAAAACTTCGTTGAGGTCTTCAAGGTTGATTTGTGCTTGCACCAAAAATTTTTGCTCACCTAGCATCTGAATCAGTAAATCTTCACTGCTTTCAAGGTCGCTGGGATCGCCAATAATTTCGGCAATGACATCTTTGATTGTCACTAGTCCCACAGTACCGCCAAATTCATTCACTACCATGACCATAGCGGGTTTCTCTTGCTGCATCATGGGCAAAAGTTCACTCAAGGGCGTATGTTCTGGAACAAATCGAGCGGGACGCATCCAAGGTTGGATCTGTGTGTCTAAACTGAGCTTTCCTACTGCCAAAGGTTGTGCCAAATCTTTAAAATAAACAATACCGCGAACATCATCCAAAGATTCACCAATCACAGGATAGCGAGAGTAACCAGTAGAAGCCATTTCCCTGAGTAATGTCTGGAAGCTAGCATCTTTTGGCAGTGTGATAATACTGGTGCGCGGGATCATCACATCTTGCGCCATGACATCTCCAAACTCGAAGACATTATTGAGCAATTCTCGCTCCGCACGCTGTAACCCAGTAGACCCCCATTCTGTAGAGATGATCAATTGCAATTCTTCGGGAGTTACAGGCGGTCGCCAGCCTTGACCTGTGTATTGGATGCCAAAAATTCGTAATAAAAAACGAGTGGATTGGTTAAGAATCCAGATGAAGGGGCCAAAAAAACGCACGATCGCTTTTACCGGAGGCCCCAAAAACCTTGCTAGCTGTTCTGAGTACAGCATGGCTAAAGATTTGGGACATAATTCTCCGATCACAATTTGCAAATAGGCAATCAAGAAAAAGGCGATAGGAATTGATAGGGAATGGGCGAGGAAGGTAGTCATCCCACTGGGTAGAGGCCAGGATCTTAGCCAGGCATTCACCAGCACAACAATTGTACTTTCGCCAATCCATCCCAGCGCCAAACTAGAGAGGGTAATACCTAACTGGGTGGTAGATAGCAGTCGGTCAATACTGCGTTGTAACATTTCTACAGCGATCGCTGGAATATCCCCAGCCTTAACTAGCTGGTGAATACGCGATCGCCGCACGCTCACCATCGAAAATTCCGCCGTCACAAAAAAGGCATTTATGGCAATCAGTAGTAGCACTGACAACAACCGCAGCGCCACTTCTATCAAACTTAAATTAGGAAAACCACTCACCGCCAAAGCTCGTGTAAAACTCACGCCCTCCATTTAGGGGGAATAGGGAATAGGGAATGGTAAAAAATAACATATAATCACCAATTCTCAATGCCCAATGCCCAATGCCCAATGCCCAATGCCCAATGCCCAATGCCAATCTACCTTTCTACAGGAATATTCGATGCCTCTAGCTTCAATTGTTGAGCGGGATAATCAGTCAGAGCAAGCGATATTTTCTTGACATCATCAAGTAAAGCTGTAGGAATGCTTACTGTACCTGAAAATGCTGGTCCATTTACAGGCAATTCTGTTGGTAAACCCTCTGTACTTGCACTCAGGGTTCGTCCTTTGTCATCGGTAACATCTAAAAAACTATATAGGAAACGCACAGAATCCTTACCTTTGTTCTGCATTTTCACTTTCAGTAGTAAATCACCACCAGAGTAGCGAGCAGATTGCACAGTCATTGTTACACCCTGACTTTGAGCAGTAACCGGAAAACCTGGTAGGGGCTTTTCTTCAACTACTTCTGGGGGTTTTTCCTCTGGCTTCTGCTTGCTGCTATTGGTTTCTTCATCATCTTCTTCTGGCTTTTCCGATTTAGCGGCTTTGGTCTTACCCTCAATTCGCGCCTTGACAATTTTCAGAATTTCTTCCTCTTTTAATAGCACTAGCCCTCCCTGTTGGGAGTTATTTGCCTTATTGCTGGCAAATTTGGTTGTAGGACGCCCATCTGGTGTAGTCACGCCTTTAAGTGCTGAACTCCCCAGTTCAAAGCCCAAAAACGCGCTCACAGAACCTGCTCCCATCATCAGAATTAACAAAATCAAAGTAAGAAGTACAGTAGAATTTATTTTCATCGCTGACAAGCTATCACAATAGAATGCTGGTCTATTTAAGAATAGTGAAGCTTTTGACCTCAATCCTTAAAGGAACTTAATCAATATTAGTTTGCACTATATCTATGATCAAATTATGTAGTATAAAAATCTAGTAAACTATTGTCCAGTATTCACACGTGGTAAATTTGTGCTATATTCATGGAATTGGCTAAACTCAGTGCGTGAGGTATTTTTCTCACTCTAAAATTAGCAAATAAGGTTGACGAAGAGTTGAAGTAATTTGCTCGTAGCAACCCACAAACCAAAAAACAAGCGCCTTTGGCCGATTGGGGAGGCAACGAACTCATAATTCGTCTTCAGGCTGGTTCGATTCCAGCAGGGCGCACTGAATCATCAAAAATGGGCACGGGGCATGGGGCATTGGTCATGGTTTATTCTCCTTGTACCTGCATTTTCCCACTCCCCACTCCCCAATCTTACCGAGATGGTAAAGTTTCAAACCTGAATTCTGTTCCTACTTTAAGTTTGTTGCTATAGCGAGGAGACACGAGCAACGATGTGTCATAAGGATTTGGTAAATCAGGAGTACGAATATAAGGATCGTTGCCAACTTGCTGAGTCAGGGCATCATGATATAAAGTATTAACCAAGTTAGCGTCGCGGGCAATTTCATTTTCTGGGAAGGAACCACCGAAACCAGAACCAGATCCGAAAAATGAGTCTAGCTGACGCTTGAGACCGCCATTTTCGTAGAAATTGCGATCGTGACGAAAATAAGCTCGTTCAAATACATCATTCGTAGTTTCAGAATTTGGTGTTGCCGTTTCGGCAGATGCAATAGAGGGAAAAGCAATACCAGCAGCAAGCAGCACCAATAAACCACTAAAGGTTTTAAATTTTATACGCACGTTTCTGACTCCTCAACTTTTGCTTTGGGCGAATCTTAATTTATGCTGAAGTTCAGAACTCTGATGAGTTCAACCTTTGGTGTAGCACAACTTTTAATGTTTTGTAATGACGTATCCTACTGAAACTCTTACCCACTCTGATATTTGGGCAACCACTTCTGATTTGACCGCTTTACGCCACAAGCTACTAGATTTATTTTGCCAACTTGCTTATCAAGAAGGTGATTTTCTCCTATCTTCTGGGCTACGTAGTTCTTATTACGTCAATAAGACACAGGTAACACTCCATCCTCAAGGCGCTTTAGCAGTCGGACGGTTACTATTTCCTTTATTACCTGTAGATACACAGGCTGTAGGTGGTTTAACAATGGGGGCTGACCCAATTGTGACAGCAGTGAGTATAGTTTCTGTTTATGAAAACCGCCCAATACCAGCACTGATTATTCGCAAGGAAGCCAAGGGTTATGGAACAAGAGCTTATATAGAAGGTCCCAGTTTACCAGAGGGCGCAAAAGTAGTAGTTTTGGAAGATGTAGTAACAACTGGGCAATCTGCTCTCAAAGCGGTTGAGCGTCTTAAAGATGCAGGTTATACCGTAAATCAAGTAATTTCACTAGTAGATCGACAACAAGGGGGAGGTGAGTTGTACCAGTCAGCGGGGTTGAAGTTTGAAACTTTGTTTTCGATTCAGGAAGTTCAAGAACGCTATCGACAACTTGCAAATTCATGAACAAAAGGAGATAAACATGCAAGCAAAAGTATCCACAGAACTAACACAAGAAAAAGTCGATAAAGCTGTAAGTGCAATTCTTGAAGTACTAGGAAAGCTAGAAAATGATTTACATTACAAAGCGTTAACAGCTTTTCAAAGTGGCGATCATCAAACTGTCAAGAGACTGTCATTTACCAACTTAACTGATTATTATTGCAAAGCTTTGGGATACCTGGGAGGAGCGCTGAAGCTGACTCCAAACACCGATACGATTTTGGCTGAATCGGCTCGTAGTGCAGCTGAATTTGTGAAAGAAAAAGCATTGCAGCACCTTGGTATTCAGATCGCTGATGCTTTAAATTAGGGAACTCCAAGAAATAAATTATCCAATATTGTGGGGTGGCATAGGTGTCAAATTAAGGCAGAAGCCCAAATGTCAAGCGACCTGACGGCATTGCGTCGGTGTCGCTGACGAAGGGCTTTGAAAAGCGGTAATTTTGGGAGAATTGATTATTACTGTGATGGACTACGCCCTGCCTTCTTGCGATGTCTACGAAAGGCTGCGCCTAAGCGTCCTTGCTTTATCCCCAACTTTCCTTAAGACTAAAGAATTTCTCACTTACGCTAGTAAAAATGGTGACTCGGAAAATACGATTAAATTGAGCTTTAAAACTCGGAACTTGAGCTTCAGAACTTGATATTACGAGTTCTCTACTCAAACTCCGAGTTTCTAAGCTCTAACTTTTAACCTCTTAGGTAAAATTGCTGATAGATGTTCTGCACAATTGATGCTTACGTCTGCACTTTCCCAGATTTACAGATGAAATTGCGCCTTCATCAATTTTTAGTTTCTACCTTTGAAAGAGTTTAGCCATTCTTGAACTTGCTCTCTTGCAATATCGCGCCCTCCAAGACCAAAGGCTAGGGCAATAGCAACTGCGATCGCACCTAGTAAAAGTCCAAAGGCTAAATTCACAATATCACTGGCAACTCCAATCTGTTGCAGTGCCATTGCAGAAACTAAGGCAATAATTGCAATCCGCGCCACTTGTCCCAAAATCTGGGCTTGGCGTTCGCCGGAACTGGTAATGATGTTAAAAGCCAGATTTGCCAGGAATAAGCCAACGGCAAAAATCACCAATCCTGCCAAAATCCGCCCGAATACGATCACAATACCAGACACTAATGCTGTCAGGGCTGGAATATTCAAGATATTCACCGCCGCCACCGTGGCAAACAGCATAATCCCCACTAAGGCAACAATGCCTACAATTTCCGATGGAGTGCGGGTTGGAATCGGTGGGGTTGCTGATTCTGTTGAGATGACGATTCGTCTGCTGGGTGTTGTCAGACCCAAAATAGTGAAAATGTTATTAAACCCTAAATTGGTGAGGATACTTGTAACCAAGTCCCCAATAAACCGCCCGACGAAATAGGCAACAATCAAAATCGCCACGGCTGTAAAGATGGCAGGTAGAGCGTTGAGAACCTGTTGCAGCATGGCGATCGCAGGTATTGATATCGCATCAATTCGCAAGGCATTGAGCGCTGCGATCGCCACAGGGATCAAAATCAAAACATAGACAATTGTGCCAATAATACTCGATAGAGGTTGCACTCCCGCACTTGCAGATAATCCCAACCGACTACCTAAATGGTCAAGACCAGTTGTCGCCAGCAAGTTTGTCACAATCCGCCGTACTACATTAGCGATGAACCAGCCAACTACAGCAATCAAGATCGCCGCTAAAATGTTCGGTAGAATTAGCAGAACTTCTGTAATTAGAGCTTGTACTGGTTGTAGAGCCTGCCTGAGTCCGAGAGTATCTAAAACTGGGGCAAGAAACAGTAAAAATATAAACCAATACAAAGCATTGCCAATCGTTTCACTCAAAGACAGCTGATTCAAGCTGGGTGCTCTGTCTTCTGGTTCTGGATTCAAACGCTCATCTAGGTTAAATGCCTGTAATGAGCGCACAGTGATAATCTTCACAATGGTCGCCAAAAACCAGGCTGCTGCCAAAAGGATTCCAGCACCAACCAACTTTGGCAAAAAGCCAATAAGTTGATTAAGAAAATTATTCAGGGGTTGAGAGGCTATTTCCAGATCCAACGTCTGTAAAACAGCTACCGCAGTTAACAGGATAATGCTCCAAAAGACTAAGCTAGAGAGTAATTTCTCCACCTGGGGAACATCTTGACGACCCGTTATCCCAGCGGCAATGCGGTTATCTATGTTTGTGCGCTTGAGGATTCCTTGCGTCAGTGCCGCTGCGATCGCTGCAATGAGCCAACCTACTAGTAAAATTGCTACCGCCCCTAAAAGACGAGGCGTAAACAAAATCAACTGTTGTACAATACCTTGCACATCAGCGATTCCTTGATTCACTGCTGGTTGTATTGGTTGCAGGCTAGGCGATTGTGCCAAAAATTGCTGCACCCTCGTGGACAAAGCAACTCCTATCACCTGGGTTATTCCTTGCCAAGTTGTGTTCATGGTTTTCGGGAATTAAGCTTAAGTATTCACCGCAAACACTGAGTCAGTGTTTTGCCTATAAATTTACCAGTAAAAACATACATATTTACTCATATTTGATTTAATCTATGGGCATTGGGCATAAGAGGCAGAGGGGCAGAGGGGAAAACTTACTCCAACTGCCCCTTGTCCCCCTCATCCCCCATTCCCCAAAATTTTGCGTTACTCTAATTGCAGCAACAGCACCAAAGATGTGGAATGTCCCAAGTTTTGGAACAATCGATTCAAATTAATGCTACAGCTACGGTGGTGGAGCGCTGTATTAGCGATTTAGCTCTCATGCACCGTTGGCTCAACCCCGTTCTCCGTTGCGAACCCGTGGGCGAAGCTTGGAGTACCGATGTCGGCAGTAAAAGTCGTTTTATTATTCAAATTCCTCTAATAAAACCCACCTTGAATAGCGTAGTTGTAGAACGACAACCGGGTTTGGTAGTTTGGGAATTTCAAGGATTTTTTCAAGGGCGCGATCGCTGGGAATGTCAACCCACAGAAAAGGGAACGCTTTTACTCAACCGCTTTGAGTACGATATTCCTAACCCCTTAGTAAGTTGGGGCTTCAACACCTTTGCTGCGTCGTGGACGAAAGAAGATATGCAAGCCCAACTGCGCCGCCTCAAACGAGTCGCAGAAGAACAAAATTAGTCATTAGTCATTAGTCATTAGTCATTAGTCATTGGCTTACTAAAATTTTCCCTGCTTCCCATTCCCTACTTGTCTTTACCCAGTTCGGTAAGTAGCCGCCGAATCACAGATGCATCCTCGGCATCAGGAACTTTTGCTAAATAATTTTGTAAGTCGTCTACGGCTTGGGGGTAGTAACCGAGTTGATAGTAGATCAAACCGCGATCGCGCAATTCTAAAGTTAAACCAGGAAATAGCAACAAAATTCGTTCAACCGCTGCCAGCGTTTTTTGTAACTCTTGCTGTTTGAGGTAAATAAATTTTAAATTTGTCAACATCCGAGCCAAAAATTGCCGATTACTGACTACAGCTAAAAATTCTGGTTGCAGCGTCACAGGTTGCTGATAAATTTGAGATAGGCGTTCCTCGCAATCTTGGGCAAATATTATTTCACCGCCATTGAAAGCATCCACAAAAATTTCTATATCGGGAATATCTGGGCGGATCAAGAAATGTCCTGGCATTCCTACACCCACCATCGGAAAATCAATCCGTCGAGCAACTTCCAGGTAAATCAGCGCTAAGGTAATGGGAATCCCCAATCGGCGATCAATTACATCATTGAAAAAGCTGTTGCGCGGGTCGTAATAGTCAATTTTATTACCAGAAAACTTTAAATCTTCGTAGAGATACTGATTAATACTTTGAACTATCCGCAAAGGATATCTTGAATCAGGCAGGCGTTCTTGTAGCTCCCATGCCATTGTATCAAGGGCGTTGAGATATTCCTCTGGGTCTAGCTTCGGATATTCTTCTTGTGCAATGTACAAAGCTGCCTTTGCTAGGTCAATTTGCTCGTCAGACTGCTGAATCTCCTGGTAAAAATATTGTCGTGCTGACGAGAAATTCATAAGCTGCTGCTCGGTGTAAGTGTGAGGATAAAGCCGCAGATACGCCCAACTCAGGCATCATAGCTTGGCTAAAAGCTGTTTTTGTATCTATCTTCAGGGTAACTGAAGCTTTTTGCAGCAGGCTGGACAAAGCAAGTTTCTTCATCTTATGGATATTCAGAAGCTTTGGAAATGTAGTTTATGGATAGCCTTATATATAATATTTATTTATTGCCGAACTTTTAGCAAATGCTGTGTTGGTGATATCTACTACGATCTGCACCCACGCAAAGCATATCGTGTAATACAAAGATGTATTGCGCGATATAAATTCCTATAAATTTATACAACTTTTATATACTTATTAATTTAGTAGTAGCCGTAACATCGGAATCAAAGCTTTATAAACTATGCTTTTGGTAATTTTTCTATTTTAGAATAATACAAATTACTATTATAAATTTTTAACGAATACCAGTAATAATACTTGATTTTGCAACTCTATTTATCAATAATACTCATGACTATATGATTTAGCTGAAATCAAGTTAATACTGTGCCAGTAGCCTAATAAATACTGATTTATGTGCGATCGCAGCGACAGGCTAAATCTTCGCCAGCTATGGCAGATTTTGTTTAATTTTGCTGGCAAATTTGTGTGCATTTAAATACAACGAGGTTAATTAATGAAGACTTATCACGTTTTACAGGCAACACTTACGCTAGCAACTTGTACTTTGTCAGCTTTAGCCATCTCCACAAGTGCCAATGCGTCTACTGTCGTAACGTTTGACGATCTAAAAGGTGATAACCTTCTAGTACCGGATGGCTATGGTGGAATCCGATGGGATAATAATTGGATTTATTACGGTTTCGAGCAAAACCCATACACTCCTGAGTCAATTCCGAACCGAATCTATGGGAACTATGACAAGTGGGATGGCCCAAGCAGCATTCCATTCTACTTTGCATCACCCGTAATCTTTGATGGCGGTTATATCGCTGGAATTGATTTCTCTGTTCCAGCAAGCTTTTCACTCTACAATGGAGGAACACTACAGGCAACATCTGCATCGCTTACACCTTCTTCTACACCAACTTTTCTGTCATCGGGTTATACAGGACTAGTTGATGAAGTTCGTGTAAATTGGGACAGTAATTCTACAGTGCTGGATAATGTAACATATCACACTGCTGCGGTTCCTGAACCAGCTTCTTTGATTGGCTTGCTTGGTTTGGGTGCTTTTGGTATTACCTCTAAATTCAAACGCAAGCAAAAGCAGCAAGTTCACTGCTAATAGAATCCTTAATTTATTAAGCAAAAGCTAGGTATCAAAATCTAGCTTTTTTCTTCTAAGTGTAAATATTTAGTAAATTTAACAGAGTGGCATCTTTCGCTACAGCGCAGATAGCTAGGGCGATCGCATCTAAAAAATGAGATTAGGGATAAACTAGAGCCTATCCCGTCAATCTAGTCAAGATGGGGACTACAACCATAGCCACCAAACACCTTTTTAAGGAATTACTAAGAGAGTTATGTCCCCGTCCGGTGCTAGAGTGAAAGGTGACATTTCTTATTCTTATGTCTTCTCCGACCTTATCTGAAATCTAGCTTCAATCATTAGGCGCAGCATGGTCACAACCGCAGAAAAAACAAACATTGGTTACATTACCCAAATCATTGGCCCAGTTGTAGACGTTAAATTTCCCGGCGGGAAATTGCCACAAATCTACAACGCCTTGAAAATCAAAGGCACCAACGAAGCTGGACAGGAAATCAACATCACCGTTGAAGTACAGCAACTGCTGGGCGACAACCAGGTGCGGACTGTTGCAATGAGTTCCACCGAAGGCTTAGTGCGCGGTTTTGAAGTCAGCGATACAGGCGCTCCCATTACCGTGCCAGTTGGTAAAGCCACTTTGGGCCGGATTTTCAACGTCCTTGGCGAACCTGTGGATAACAGGGGCCCAGTAAATGCTGAGGCAAGTTTACCCATCCACCGCTCTGCTCCTAAATTCACCGACCTGGAAACCAAACCTTCGGTGTTTGAGACTGGGATTAAAGTTGTTGACCTTCTGACTCCCTATCGACGCGGCGGTAAGATTGGTCTATTCGGCGGTGCTGGTGTTGGTAAGACTGTAATCATGATGGAGTTGATTAACAACATCGCTACCCAGCATGGTGGAGTATCTGTATTTGCTGGCGTGGGTGAGCGCACCCGTGAAGGTAATGACCTTTACAACGAAATGATTGAGTCTGGGGTTATCAATAACGAGAACCTCAACGAATCAAAAATTGCTCTAGTCTACGGTCAAATGAACGAACCACCCGGAGCCAGAATGCGGGTTGGTCTTTCGGGATTGACTGTAGCAGAGTACTTCCGGGATGTGAACAAGCAGGACGTGCTGCTGTTTATTGATAATATCTTCCGGTTTGTACAAGCAGGTTCGGAAGTATCGGCGCTATTAGGTCGGATGCCTTCTGCGGTAGGATATCAGCCCACATTGGGAACCGACGTAGGTGAACTACAAGAGCGGATTACCTCGACTACCGAGGGTTCGATTACCTCCATTCAAGCAGTGTACGTACCAGCGGATGACCTCACCGACCCCGCACCTGCTACCACCTTCGCCCACTTGGACGGAACCACAGTACTATCTCGCGGTTTGGCTGCTAAGGGAATTTATCCCGCAGTTGACCCCCTTGGTTCAACTTCCACCATGCTCCAGCCAAACATTGTAGGTGAAGAACACTACAATACTGCTCGTGCAGTGCAATCAACTCTGCAACGTTACAAAGAACTCCAAGACATTATCGCCATTCTCGGTTTAGATGAATTGTCTGAAGAAGACCGTCTAATCGTCGCGCGGGCCCGGAAAGTTGAGCGTTTCTTGTCTCAGCCGTTCTTTGTGGCAGAAGTATTCACCGGTTCTCCTGGTAAGTACGTGAAGTTGGAAGATACCATCAAAGGGTTCCAAAAAATTCTGTCTGGTGAGTTGGATGCTCTGCCAGAACAGGCTTTCTACTTGGTTGGCGATATTAACGAAGCGATCGCTAAAGCTGAAAAAATCAAAGGTTAGTCATTAGTCATTGGTCATTGGTCATTAGTCACTGGTCATTGGTTATTAGTCATTAGTCATTAGTTCAAGTGCTAATGACTAATGGCAATTACAAATGACAAAGGACAAATGACAAAGGACAAAGGACAAAAGACAAAGGACGAAGGACGAAGGACAAAAGACAAATGACATTAACCGTTCGTGTAATTTCCCCAGATAAAACAGTCTGGGATGCTCCAGCTGAAGAAGTCGTTTTGCCTAGCACTACTGGTCAACTAGGTATCCTAACTGGACACGCACCACTTTTGACCGCTCTAGATACTGGTGTCATGCGAGTTCGTGGCGCTAAAAATCAGAATTGGGAAGCGATCGCTCTTTTGGGTGGCTTTGCCGAAGTCGAAGAAAATGAAGTGACAATTCTGGTTAACGGCGCTGAACGTGGCGACAAAATTAACCTTGATGAAGCTCGTACTGCTTACAACCAAGCAGAAGCACGTCTAAGTCAAGTTTCCGCAGACGATCGCCAAGCCCAAATTCAGGCAACCCAAGCCTTCAAACGCGCCCGCGCTCGGTTTCAAGCTGCTGGCGGTTCGGTCTAATTTAACTTTATATTTCCACTTTGTAGGTTGGGCAATGTTCAACCTACAAAATATTTATTCAGAAGAACTCAGGAGTCAGAATTCAGTATGAATTTTTTACGGATGCTAAAACTATATCCGTAAAAGGCTGGAGTATTCTGAATCCTGACTCCTTATTTATTTATTAAAAAAAAATTACGTCAAGTTTAAGAAATCGAGCCAACCTTTGGTGGAGTGTTAAATTAGCTAATTAGTTGCCCAGATGGGCACAGATTATGAAAAGCTTTTCATCTTTGCTTGGTACTCGTAAACAAAATAAGGTAGCTCGTTTAGCAGCATCTATCGTAGCAACGTTAGCGCTCGCTGGTAGCGTTCACTCTGCCAATGCTACTTCTGTCAAAACAACTACTGCAAAAGAAATTACTTCAGCGACTGTCCAGCTAAACCAGACCACACCAAATATTGCTCAGTTACAAACTAGCAGGACTCAATATCAAGCTGCTGGAATTAATCCTGTTGTAGTGGTTCCCATTCTACTTGTTGGCGGTTTAGTCATATTCGTCCCCCTATTCTTTGGGGGACTAGTAGTTATTGGCGAACGTGAAGTTGGCATTGTAGTGAGGAAATTTACCCTTTCTGGGCGTGGACTCCCCGCCGGCAGTTTGATTGCCCTCAACGGCGAAGCTGGCTTACAGGCAGATACTTTAGCTCCTGGCTGGCACTGGGGCTATTGGCCTTGGCAGTATTCTGTAAAGAAAGAATCGGTAATTGTCGTTCCCCAAGGGGAAATCGCTTTGATTGTGGCAGCAGATGGTCAACCCAACCCACCAGAGCGGATTTTGGGGAAAATCGTGGGTTGTGACAACTTCCAAGATGCTCGAAAATTCCTCATCGAAGGTGGCGAAAAAGGGCGGCAAATGGGTTTTCTTACGGCTGGTACATACCGGATCAACACTGCCCTATTTAAAGTCATCATGGCATCAAATGCCAGCGCTCATGGCATGAATCCAGAACAGTTGCGGGTATATAGTCTGGCATCTGACAAAGTTGGGATTGTTACTACTTTAGATGGTGTACCAATTTCCGCAGGTGAACTCGCAGGCCCGATAATTGACGGACACGACAACTTTCAAAATGGTCAGAAATTTATTAATGGCGGTGGACGGCGAGGTTTACAAGAGCAGACTTTGCTTTCTGGTTCTTGGAACTTGAACCCTTGGTTTGTCCAGGTTGAGCAAGTGCCGATGACGGAAATTCCCATTGGGTATGTTGGCGTGGTAATTTCTTTCGTGGGTAAAGCACATCAAGATGTCAGTGGTGCAGCTTTCACCCACGGTAACTTGGTGAATCAGGGACATAAGGGTGTGTGGGTCGAACCGCTATATCCTGGTAAGCACCCGATTAATTCCCGGATCATGAAGATTGAACTAGTGCCAACGACCAACATCGTCTTAAACTGGTCAGGTCGGACTGAACGCCACAGCTATGATGCTAAACTGGCTTCTTTAACAGTGCGATCGCGTGATGGGTTTGCCTTTGATTTGGAAGTAGCGCAAATTATCCATGTGGGTGCTTTAGATGCTCCAAAGGTAATTTCTCGCGTTGGTGCTATGCAAAATCTCGTAGACCATGTATTAGAACCTACTATCGGTAATTATTTCCGCAACTCAGCCCAAAACTGTACTGTACTAGACTTTCTCACTGCTCGGAGTGAACGACAAACTGAGGCTGCTGAGTATATTAAAACAGCACTGCGGGCTTATGACGTGCAAGCGATCGACACTCTAATTGGTGATATTCAGCCACCAGCGTCGTTAATGCAGACACAGACAGATCGGAAAATTGCCGAAGAAGAACGCAAGACTTATGAAGTCCAGCAAATGGCGCAAACCCAACGACAGCAGCTTGTTCGGGAAACGGCACTGGCTAATATTCAGCAAGAAATGGTGAAATCGGAGCAGAGTGTGCATATAGCTGACCTCAAAGCCCAAGCCCAAATCAAAGAGGCAAACGGTGAAGCTGAAGGTACAAAACTCCGGGCAATTGCTGAGGCTGAAGGTATCCGAGCCACAGGTAATGCCAAAGCTGAAACCTACCGCGCTGGTGTAGAAGCTCTGGGACCACAAGGTTATACAGCAATGCAACTGATGCAGATTATCGGCGATCGCAATGTCCGTTTGATTCCAGATGTCTTAGTTGGCAGTAATGGCAGCAATAACGGCTTAGTGGATGGGCTACTATCCATGATTTTATGGAATCAAACTGGTAAGGGTGAATTGACACCAACACCTTTGCATCCACAACCAATAGTTAACAAAGGACAACCAACCACAGAAAACAGTCTTCCACCGATAGTTGTGAATTTTCCTGTAGATAAGTAACATCAGAAACATGAGGTAGGGGCATAACATTGTTGTGCCCTTATAAAAAACAAACGGCAATATCTTATTGTGGGCAAAATGCCCACCTTGTAGGTAGGGGAATTTTGCTTTTACAAGAACGTTATCGTTTAATCAAGCAGATTGGTAAAGGGGGATTCTGTAAAACCTTCCTTGCTGTAGATGAGGGTCAGTTTCCGCCAATTCCTTGCGTTGTTCAAGAAATCTCGCAGGAATACGAGACATTTAAAACTTTTCAGCAAAAGGCGCAACAGCTAGAGGAATTAGGAAAGCATCCGCAAATTCCCGCATTATTAAATTATTTTCAGCAGGATGGGCATTTTTATTTAGTGCAGGAATTTATTGCAGGCACTAATTTAGCTCAGATGGTTGAAGAAGAAGGCGCTTTTAATGAAACTCAGATTTGGCAACTTTTAGAAGATGTGTTGCCAGTTTTCCAGTTTATTAGCGATCGCCACATCATCCACCGCGATATTAAACCCCAAAATATCATCCGTAGATCCCCAATTACTAAGAAGGGAGATTTCGTTATAGTCGATTTTACCACTGCGAAAATCGTCACAGAAATTGATCGGTTAACATTTGAAACCAGTATTGGCAGTCCAGAATACGCTGCACCAGAACAAGCAAAGGGAAAAGCAGTTTTTGCTAGTGATTTATATAGCTTGGGTGTAACTTGTATTTACTTACTTACCCAGATTCCTCCCTTTGATTTATATGATATTGCTAACGATTGCTGGGTTTGGCAACAATATCTTACTACTAAGGTTAGCGATGTCTGGCGACAAGACTCAAAGAGTCTACGCTTGGGGCAAATCCTCGACAAGCTGCTGCAAAAGACTATTAACCACCGCTTTCAATCGGCTGATCAAGTTATGCAAGCAATGGGTATGGAATGTAAAACTCAAAATTTGAAATTACCAAATCCTCCTTGGCGATGCTTGCATACTTTAACTGGGCATTCTGGGACATTGAGTGGCGTGAATACCCTTGCCATTAGTCCAGACAGTCACACTTTAGCCAGTGGTAGTGATGACAAAAACATCAAATTATGGGATTTAAATACCAAAAAAGTTTTAGCTAGCTTATCAGGACATTCCCAAGCTATAAAATCAGTTGCCTTCAGTCCAGATGGTCAAGTTCTGGCCACTGCTAGCGATGATAAAACTATCAAATTGTGGCAGGTTGAGACATTAAAAGAAATCTGCACTCTCTTGGGACACTCACACGCCGTAAAATCAGTTGCTTTCAGTCCAGATGGGCAGATTCTCGCTAGTGGTAGCTGGGATAAGACAATCAAACTCTGGGATATCTATACTGGTAAAGAAATTTGCACCATAACTGGACACCAATTACAGGTAAATTCAGTAGCATTTAGTCCCCAAGGACAGCTTTTAGCTAGCGCTAGTTATGACAGAACAATTCGCTTGTGGCAGATAGAAGGTTCCCAGAGAGAAATTCAAAACCGCCCATGCTATAGCTTGTTAAGCACCCTTTCGGGTCATGCATGGGCGGTTTTGACAGTCGCTTTTAGTCCCGATGGGAAAATTTTGGCGACGGGTAGTGATGATAACACTATTAAGTTGTGGGAGGTAAACACTGGTCAGCTAATTTGCACACTTGTAGGCCATTCTTGGTCAGTGGTGGCTGTGGCTTTTACTGCCGATGGCGAAACACTCCTAAGTGCAAGTTGCGACAAAACAGTTAAACTTTGGAGGGTAAGCACAGCAGAAGAGATTGTTACTCTCTCTGGTCATATAGACTCAGTATCTGCTGTTGCTGTGAGCAAAGTTATACAATTAATTGCAAGCGGCAGCCGGGACAAGACTATCAAACTGTGGCAGCTTGTAGAACTGGACAATAGCTAATTTTGTAATATCAAGCGCTACCTGTAAAGGCAACTTCTGGAAATTTCAACTGAGCTTCTGCCATTGGACGGTTTCTGCCTTCCTCTTGCCAGTAGTTAATCACTTCTGTTGCTTTATTAAGCAACTCAACACGATCCACGTCAGTAATCCAATGTTTGGACTCTAATTCCTTTTTTAACTCTTCCCAGGCGTCATTTCTGGGCCAAAAAAAGTACTTAGTCAAGGGACTGGTGCCTTTGCCTACAACTTGATCGACTGCGAGAGCAACGTTCTCGTCTAACCACAGAATTTTCAAAATAAACTTGGTCAATCACACCTCCGGGAATTTCCGGGCATTATTTAACAAGGATAGCGATCGCTTATTTTAACGCAATACCCTATCAAATGACCAAACAGTAATTGGATTGGGCTAGCATAAGGTGTAGTCGGCGCTAACAAAGATGCTTATGACTGCTCAACTGCCCCAATCTCAAACAACATCTGGTTCAGATTTGTATGAGCAAGATTTTTACCTGTGGATTCAAACCACAGCAGAACTGCTCAAGCAAGGTCGGCTCACAGAACTGGATTTGGAGAATTTGATTGATGAAATTGAAACAATGGGCAGGAGTGAAAAGAAAGCACTGAGAAGCAATTTGGAAGTGGTGCTGATGCACCTCTTGAAGTATAAATATCAAGCCGAGAAGCGCTCTGGTAGTTGGCGAGCAACAATTCGTGAGCATCGCAAACGCCTCAGAGAAGCTCTAGAAGAAAGTCCTAGCCTCAAACCCTATTTCTCTGAGGTTTTTGGGCTGTGTTATAACGATGCTAGACTCTTGGCTGCTGATGAAACTGAATTGCATCTAGCTGCCTTCCCCGAACAATCTCCCTTCACGCCAGAGCAAACCCTCGACCCCGATTTTTTACCTGAGTCATGAGCGCATTATGATGATTTAAAACTCTTTTGCTTCCTACCCCATGACTCAACCAAATTCTGTAAAAGCGATCGTTGTTTTCGATATTGATGGCGTTGTGCGCGATGTTAGCGGTTCCTATCGCCGTGCGATCGCAGATACCGTAGAATATTTTACGACCCAAGCATATCGGCCAACCCCACTAGATATTGACCAACTGAAGTCTGAAGGCGTGTGGAATAACGATTGGGAAGCATCGCAGGAATTAATTTATCGCTACTTTGAAACTCAACAACAGAGCCGCGAACAACTGCAACTAGATTATGGTGCGATCGTTGCTTTTTTTCAATCCCGCTACCGTGGGCCAGACCCAAATAATTTTACAGGGTATATCTGTAATGAACCCTTATTATTACAACCTAGCTATTTAGAACAACTTACCCAAGCAGGGATTGCTTGGGGATTTTTTAGCGGTGCAACTCGTGCTTCCGCTAACTATGTCTTAGAAAAACGCCTGGGTTTGGAATCTCCGGTGTTGATTGCGATGGAAGATGCGCCAGGTAAACCAGACCCCACTGGACTTTTTGCTACAGTTCGTGAGTTAGATAATGAAATTGAGCAAAAATTAGCTGTAGTGTATGTGGGGGATACGGTAGCAGATATGTATACCGTCGAGAAAGCGCGGAGTTTAAATTCTTCTCGCCCTTGGATTGGTGTAGGGGTTTTACCGCCCCATGTACAGGAAACAGCACCGCGTAGTGATGCTTATGGTGAGACACTAATAGCAGCAGGAGCAGTTGTAGTTTTTCGTAATGTGCAAGAATTAACCCCAAGGCAGATTCAAGAATTGGTAAGTTCATCTAATTAATCTGTATTTTTAGATGAATCCAGCTATTACTGGATTTTTAAGAACTTATCCAAAGCTGTAACTAGGCTGGGAGGCCAACGCCGGATATTTTTTACCCAGTCAATATCTTTGTAGCGGCTATCAAGTCCATAAGCTGCTACCCAGTTACTTTCGGCTTCACCTTGTTCTCCATTTACCCAATATGCAGCTGTGAGGGCGGCACGCACATCAGCAAATTTGGAGTATTTACGGGCGATATTTCGCATCTCGCGGATTGCTTGCTCTTTTTGACCAGTTTCATACAGAGCGAGAGCGTAGTTAGCACGGGCAAAGGCAAAATTTGGGGCTATCTCATTAGATTTTTTGTAGTCTGCGATCGCATCTTCCCATTTTCCTAAACCTGTTTTGGCATTACCGCGATTGTTATATGCCATCGCATCGTTAGGATCGAGTTCTAAGACATGATTATAATCTGCGATCGCATCGTCCCATTTTCCCATCCCTTCTAACGCCGCCCCCCGATTTAAATATGGATCGGTGACATTTGGCGCTAGTTCTATGGCTTTGTTATAATCTGCCAGCGCCTCTGGTAACTTATTCTGACTCACCCGCGAATTTCCCCGGTTACTCCAGGCCCCTGCATTTGTGGGAAATTGCTCAATAATTTTTGTCCAGTAAGTTTCAGCCGTCGCAAAGTCACCTTGATTCGTCGCTATAAACGCTTGATTTGCCCACTCATCACCTTGTTTTAACTGTTCTTGAGTAATGGGCGGCTGAGATTGTGCCATAACTGGTGTACCCCAGCCAAACACAATTAACAGACTGAGAAAAATACCAATCAACTTAATCATCTAGGTTTACCTGTCTATCTTGAAGATGGGGCATTGGGCATGGGGCATTGGGTATGGGGCAGAGGAGTGGAGGTCAAAGTACTCATTAACGGAGTTCAAAGACTCGTCGGCGAGTATTAAAGACTCATTAACGGAGTTCAAAGACTTGTCGGCGAGTATCAATGCCCAATGCCCAATGCCCCATGCCCATAATTACAATAATGACAACTGTTCATTAGGCGGCGTAAATCCCAAATGCTTATATGCTGCCTTTGTCGCCATTCTGCCACGATGAGTTCTAGTTAAATACCCAATCTGCATGAGGTAAGGTTCGTATACTTCTTCAATTGTTTGAGTATCTTCACCTGTCGCTGCTGCCATTGTTTCTAACCCCACTGGTCCGCCGTTAAATTGTTCAATGATTACACTCAGCATCTGGCGATCTGTCCAATCTAAACCGCAGGGATCTACTTGGAATAGTTGCAATGCTTCAGATGCGATGCTTTCATTAATCTCCCCAGATATTTTTACTTCCGCATAATCACGCACCCGCTTAAGTAGCCTATTCGCAATACGTGGCGTTCCGCGTGAACGACGAGCAATTTCTGTGGCACCATCTTCTGTAACAGGGGTTTTGAGTAATTGAGCGGTTCGCAGTACAATTTGAGTCAATTCATCAACTTCGTAAAATCGCAGTTTTTGAATTAAACCGAAGCGATCGCGCAGTGGTGAAGTTAAAGCACCCACACGCGTTGTAGCTCCCACTAGAGTAAACTTTGACAGCGGCAAACTTCTAATGCGAGCGCTGGAACCCTTACCAATAGTAATATCTAAGCGATAATCTTCCATCGCTGGGTAGAGAATTTCCTCTGTCATCCGCGAGAGGCGATGAATTTCATCAACAAATAAAATATCTCCTGGTTTCATATTCACCAGTAGCCCGACAATATCCCGTGGACGTTCTAGGGCTGGCGCACTGGTAATTTTGTAATTTACCCCCATTTCCGATGCTAAAATCATTGCCATCGTGGTTTTTCCCAATCCCGGCGGCCCATATAGCAACAAGTGATCCAGTACCTCACCACGAGACTTTGCTGCTTTGATGGCAATATCTAGCACATCCTTTAAATCTTTTTGCCCGATGTAATCAGCAAATCGGTGTGGTCGAATACCTTCTTCTTGCTGTTCTTGCTCATCAATAGCAGCTTCAGGCTTCAAAATATTTTCTGTGGATGGTGCTTTCGCCGACTCTCGACGCTGTTTTGGTTCTCCGTTGGGTTCTGGAGGCTGTTTTTTCGATGAAATTATCGCCATAATTCAGCTATCTATTTTTAAGGGACTAGGAAGTGGGGGAGACAGGGGGGGCAGTGGAGGCAGGGGGAGAAAGAAGAACCAATGCCCAATGCCCCATACTCAATACCCATGAAAATTTTAGTTTGAGAATACCCGCGCCAATTTAAAATTTAAATTCCGGTCAATTACCCAGAAGTACAAAAGTTATTATGTTATCTAAAAGAATCTTACCGTGCTTAGATGTGAAGGCGGGACGGGTTGTAAAAGGAGTTAACTTTGTTAATCTCCAAGATGCAGGCGATCCGGTAGAACTGGCCAAGGTTTACAACGAAGCCGGTGCTGATGAGTTAGTATTTCTGGATATTACAGCTACTCATGAAGACCGAGCTACAATTATAGATGTGGTGTACCGCACTGCCGAACAGGTCTTTATTCCATTGACTGTAGGTGGTGGCATTCAATCCTTAGAAAATGTTAAAGCTTTGTTACGAGCCGGCGCAGATAAGGTTAGTATTAATTCTGCGGCGGTGCGCGATCCAGACTTGATTAATCGGGCTAGCGATCGCTTTGGTAATCAGTGCATAGTTGTTGCTATTGATGCCAGACGCAGAAATAACCCGGAAAATCCAGGTTGGGATGTGTATGTGCGGGGTGGCAGAGAAAATACAGGCTTAGATGCCCTATTGTGGGCACAAGAAGTTGAAAAACGGGGGGCCGGAGAACTGCTAGTCACAAGTATGGATGCTGATGGAACCCAAGCTGGGTATGACATTGAGATCACACGGGCAATTGCCGATGCTGTAGAAATTCCAGTTATTGCTTCTGGTGGTGCAGGTAATTGTGAACATATCTACACTGCCCTAACTGAAGGCAAAGCTGAAGCCGCATTACTCGCATCACTGTTACATTACGGACAATTAAGCGTAGCAGAAATTAAAAGTTACTTGCGCGATCGCAACGTGCCAGTCAGAACATTATCTTGATCCACCATTTCTCATTTAATGACATCCATCTAAGGTTAGACACACTTCCTGAAAAGGGTGTTAATATTATTTTACAAGTATTAACAAATATTAAGAAATATGCTGCTTCCTATTTTACTTTTTGATGTAGCCCTGGTAGCGTGGTCGCTGCACTTAATGGAAAAAGCCTACGAGAGTAAAGAATTTTCTCTAATGTTAGCTGGTACCTTGGTTGCTCTTGCTGCTGCTGCCATGTTAGTAGTCTACTTTTTGATGGGTCATTGTATGACCTATTTGTTGCAAGTATCCTAGAGAGTGCTGAGTACCAGAGGAGATATTTAAAATTTAGTCTCCTATAAAAAGCTTGACAAAGTAATAATAACTAAGCAATTATATATAGTTTATTTTAAGAGGATGTTTTCAAAGTACTAGAAGTATAATTTTTGCCTTCTAGAGTACGGTAAGTGCAACTAAAAACTAAGGTTTTCGCCATATACTTAAATGCTTGGCTGTGCTAATTATCAGAGCAAAAGACCTTTTTAAAACCTCCTCTAAGGGCTTATAGCACAGTTGGTAGCGCACCTGTACATTCACAAATTAGATGCCGCAATCGATTTCAGCGTTTGGGTAAGGATTATGAGTTGTACACAAAGCTAAGTGACGCAATAATTTATGGATCATTGATTCGTCTGATGGTAAAACGAATGGCACCATAAAGCTTTTATTGACGAATCAGCTAGCTTTAAGGATAAATATGGCTAACCAAAGCTTATTGATGCATCACTTTTTCAGTTTTACTTTGTGGAGTAATTCATCTTTAATCCGGTTAAGAATTGAAGTCTCATCCAAGTTTGCTAAAATCCGATTAATTACTGCTTTCGGTCCATCAGGCCCCCAAGTTGCGCCATTGGCTAAATAAACTTTGGTAACTTGTCCAATACCGTAAGAAGAAACACCAGCGACTCCTCCTTGGGTAATTGCTACCGATATATAAGGGCCTAGTGCAATGCCACCCGTAGCTGTTGCAGAGATCCCAAGTAAAGTTTTTAATCCACTCAAGCCTAAATTTGCTAACAATTCACTAGCACCGATACCGCCCATACTCAAGGCGATTTTTTGTAGCAATTGTACAGCCCCAGCCTCGGTCATAGAGAAGCCATAGAGTTTAGATAAACCCAAAATCAGAGCAATATCAATTACCACACTACTCAGAATATCTACCACAGTTACAGGATTGAGTGCGATCGCTAATGCTTTAGTCATCACAGCCTTCCAAATCAACTGATTAGCATTCTGTTCCCGAATCATCAGTTTTCGTTCTATCAACTGCTCATTTACGATATCGGCATAAAGCATGGTATTAAGGGCAACCAAGGCTTTGCCCTCACGATGCAGAATTTCCAAGATTTTCAGCTTCAGTTCCTCGACTTGGGCATTTCCTGTACGCAACTGTATGCCCCTCGTACCATCAGGGCGACGAATCGCCGTCTTCACCAATGGCGATGCCGCAGCCATGACAATTTCTAGAGGTGTGAGTAATTCCCGTACCCTTTCATCCCGGATTTTGTGATAAATTGCCATCCGGTCTGCTTCTGGATACTGATCTACTTTGTTAAATACCAGAATGATCGGTTTACCTGCTTCTCGCAACTGCGAAAGGGCGGCGTATTCTAACTTTGTCATATCACCAGATATCACAAACAGAATCAAATCTGCTTGTTTGGCAATCTGTTCAGCTAAAGCGGCGCGGGTTGCACCATCTACTTCGTCTAATCCAGGAGTATCAATTAATTCCACCTGAGATTGACCTACACCAGGAAGAGTTACTCGCAAAGCACGTTCAGTTTCCCCAATCATCTCCTCACTAATACTCCAATTAACTGTTTGAGCAGTACGGGTGACACCGTGCAGTGGCCCAGTTTCAAATACCGTTTGCCCAACCAAAGAATTGAGTAGAGAAGACTTCCCACGTCCCACCATGCCAAAAGTCGCAATCTGCACTACCATGCGGTCTAACTTTCCCAGCATGGTTTCCAAATCAGCAATTTCCCTCTCTAACCCGGTTTTTTCCTGGGGAGTAAGGTCGAGATTAGCTACTAAGTTTCGCAACGCTGTTTGTGCTTGTTTATAGTTCAGTTCCGTCTGAATGTCTTCAAAACTAAAAATAGCACTATCCAGTTCTTCCTCCCAGCTGAGAGAATTTACGTCAGTGTTAGCGGAATCGCTTTGATGAGGTTCAGGCACGGGCAATGTCGAGGTCATATCAATTTGAGATTTGAAATTTGGGATTTTTAAATTAGCCCTGTCTCTTATCCTAGTTATTTTTAACAGAGGTTTGTGGAGATTAGGGAGCAGCGGAGTAGCACTTCTCTACGAGACGCTGCGCGTGAGCTTGCTTCCACGTTCGCGCAGCGTGCCGTAGGCAAGTGGTACGTCTACGCTCAGTGACCGAGGATAAGTTGCAGTAAGTTTTTCCCCTCCGCCTCTTGTGCCCAATGACCAATGACTAATGACCAATGGCTAACAAAAAGTCATAAACTGAAAAATGCATCTAAATATAACGCGTTAGGATCTTGACTAAATTACCTGTGCGGAAAATCGTTATTGCCGGCAACTGGAAAATGTTCAAAACCCAGTCAGAAACCCAGGAGTTTTTACAAGGATTTCTGCCCCACTTAGAGGAAACCCCCGAAGGGCGAGAAGTGATATTGTGTCCTCCTTTCACTGATTTAAGTGTTTTGTCCAAGACCTTGCACGGTAGCCTCATCCAACTGGGGGCACAAAATATCCATTGGGAAGAATATGGAGCCTATACGGGTGAGATTTCTGGCCCGATGCTGACAGAAAGTGGTGTGCGCTTTGTGATTGTCGGTCATAGCGAACGACGGCAATACTTTGGGGAAACGGACGCCACCGTTAATCTGCGCCTCCGAACTGCTCAAAGGTTTGGTTTGACTCCAATTCTCTGTGTTGGCGAAAGTAAACAACAACGAGATGCGGGAGAAGCTGAATCACTGATTGCTCTCCAACTCGACAAAGCCTTGGTAGATATCGATCAGGATAATTTGGTGATTGCCTATGAACCGATTTGGGCCATTGGTACTGGTGACACTTGTGAAGTAGAGGAAGCTAATCGAATAATTGGCTTAATTCGTAGCAAGTTGACTAATCCAAATGTATCAATTCAATATGGCGGTTCAGTCAAGCCGAATAATATTGATGAGATTATGGCTCAACCAGAAATTGATGGTGTCCTCGTGGGAGGAGCAAGTCTAGAACCTGAGAGTTTCGCTCGGATTGTGAATTTTAAGTCAGTGTGATGTGCTTTTTTCTCGTTCCCATGCAGAGCATGGGAATGCCTAATGTAGATTTATGCCAAGGAACTTGATAATTCGAGGACGCTGTTTCGATTGGGGACAGCGGACTTATTTGATGGGCATTTTAAATGTAACGCCTGATAGCTTTAGTGATGGGGGTGAGTTTAACACTTCCTCTGCTGCTTTAGTACAGGCGCAAGCACTAGTGGCTGCTGGTGCTGACATCATCGATGTGGGCGGTCAATCAACTCGACCAGGGGCAAAGCAAATAACTCTGGTGGAGGAACTTGACCGGATACTATCGGTATTACAGGTGCTAAGACCAGAGATTTCAGTCCCGATTTCTGTAGATACAACCCGTGCTGCTGTCGCCAAGGCATCTGTAGAAGTTGGAGCAGATATTATTAATGATATTTCTGGCGGCACTTTTGACTCAGAAATGTTGGCAACAGTCGCAGAGTTAGGTGTGCCGATGATTTTAATGCACATCCGGGGAACACCACAGACAATGCAACAACAGACCGATTATCAAGATTTGCTCGGTGAAATTTATAGTTTTTTGGCTCGACAAATTAAGGCAGCAACTGCTGCGGGCATTGACCTGGATAAAATTATTATCGATCCTGGTATTGGTTTTGCTAAAAACTATGAGCAAAATTTAGAAATTTTTCGCAGTTTGCGATCGCTCGCACCACTCAACTGTCCTATCTTGGTAGGAGCATCTCGTAAAAGTTTTATTGGTCGCATTTTAAATCAACCAGATCCCAAAGCACGAGTTTGGGGAACGGCAGCAGCTTGTTGTGCTGCTATTTTTAATGGCGCTGATATCCTCCGAGTTCACGATGTTCAAGAAATGCGCGATGTTTCACTAGTAGCCGATGCCTTATTGAGACAAGCTAGACAGCGTGACTCTTAAGTATTCCGTTCTTCGATTTTTTTGCCGTTACCTTCTTGAGTTACCGACTCGGCTATCAACTCCTGAAACATTTCACTTGAGTTAGCCGGGTCTACAAAGACAATTTTGGCGTTATTGCTCTCACCAAGTTTTTGGCTAGCATCTACATAATCTTGAGCCACGAGATACCGCAGAATGTCTCTACTATCGGGATTGGCACGGAGAGCTTGAGAAATGATTTGCACTGAAGCCATAGTTCCTTCTGCTTTCTTAATCGCAGCTTCCTTTTCCCCTTCTGCTTCGGTAATCAATGCCCGTTTTTTGATGACGGCGGCTTGTTCCTCTTCCCTAGACTTTCGCACACTCTCAGGTAGGGTAATTCTCTGAATATCTAACCGAAGAATCTCAACTCCCCAATCTGCCGTTACATGATTCAACTGATCTAAAATAGCTGAGTCCATCTCTGCTCTAGAGACGTTGGTCTGCTCTAGGGTATTTTGGGCAATGATTTCTCGGAGCGTAGTTGTGGTTATCTGTGTTAATGCCCCTTGCAGATCCTCAATCGCGTAAAAGCTTCTCTCAATATCTCGAATGCGCCAGTATACAATAGCATCCACTTCTACGTAAATATTATCTTGGGTGATCACATTCTGAGGTTTGATGTCTGTATACTGCTCTCGTGTAGTATCTTCCATCACAATCTGATCGACCAAGGGAACAATAAAGTTCAGCCCCGGCTTAAGTTTTCGATGATACCGCCCTAAGCGTTCGACTAAGGCTTCATTTCCTTGATTAATCAGTTTTGCAGAACCTAATGCATAACCTATAAGGGCTAAAACTATAGCAATAATTGGCTCCATGTATGCTCCTATTCAGCTTTGGGGAGAATTTAGTGTCAAAGATATGCTACTAGCTTGTCATATCTTTGAGTTTAATGTTTTGAGTCTGTAATTTTATCAACATCGGCAGCTATGTCGAGTCGCTGCACGTTTTGTACATATTTTGTAAGTAAAACTATTTTGCGGAATGCGATCGCTATTAAAGCACCTTGATAAAACGCTGGCAAGGACTACTTGATGTAATCAACATTACTTGTACTGACATTTTCAGACAGCCTGGATTTATTTTAAGTATATTTACGTAAACTAACCAAATCAAGGTAAAATTTGGCAAGATTTTAAAAACCCCACTATAATCGGATAAAAATTGGCTTGGGCCATTAAAAATATCAAAATATTATGGGCAGGTTGTTAATCAAACTTATAGGTTTAATTCTACTTTTCACAGGATTATACTTTTTTGGTCAAAACATCATATTTGTTAGCGGTTACTATTCATATTTTTATCGGAGCTTACCTGCTACAGCTTCAGTTTTGGCAACGATGATAGGTATATTTGCATTAGTCTTTTTTCGGAGAGAAACTGGTAACTTAGGATGGATTTTTCTCGGCATTGGCATAGTACTAATTTTCTTAAGCGGTGGAGTTATTTTAAAGCCAACTAGCTTATGGAATTTCATAATTGCTTTTACAGCATTAGCAACTGGATATAAATTACTAAATGAGGGCAGAATCAATTTTTAAAATCTGTTTTCATCATGTATCTTAGTAACTAAGATTACATTATTCCCCCATTCACAGTACAGTCAGAAAAATTTAGCATTATAATTTTCCCATCTTCTTTATTGGTTCTGAGAGTGCATTAGGGAACTTAGATTAACTTTTAGTTAAGTAACGATTTCACGATACAGAAGCACACATAACCCTCGTCAGATGGACGAATAGCCTCTTAATCATGACTTTAGCTCAGAGGGCTTTTACTAAGGTTGAGGGTAATATTAGAATGGAAATTATTGATGATGAGGAAAAGGGAAGAATGACCCAGGTGGTTCTAGGAGAGAACGAAGGAATAGACTCAGCTTTGCGTCGGTTTAAACGCCAGGTTTCCAAAGCTGGGATATTAGCTGATGTGAAATATCATCGGCACTTTGAAACACCGATAGAAAAACGCAAACGTAAGGCAGTGGCAGCTAGACGCACAAGACGTTTTAAATAAACCAATTTGGTGTGATACCGGCGTTGCTTAAGGTTATGACCGAAAACAGGCAACAGCGCGTAGGCGTAGCCCATCGTAGACATCGCCATTATTCATACAAACATTAAGCAAAGTCTGCCGCACCGCTAATTAGGGTGTAGATGAGTTACTTTTACTATATGTAGAGAGCCTTAGAGGCTTTATCTTGGTTGGATGGAGCAAGCTAAAATCGCTACCCATCAACCAAAATAAGCGCCTTTAAACATCGGTTAGCTTTCTTTAATCAGCTAATAGGACAGTATTCATCCAGCCCTAAGACTCAGAATTATTAATGGTGCGGCTATTACAAACATTCATCGCCTTTTCTACTCCCTGCTTGAGACTTAGTTCAATACACTCAACTATGAACTGAAGTACAAGAGACATCTGCTGATTTTCGGCAGCGGAAAATCGCCCCAGCACATGAGAGACAGCACCGGAATCATCCTTATTAGCTGCATCTTTGGGTTTACCAATACCGATTCGCAAACGGGGAAAGTTTTGGGTATTAAGATGTGCGATCGCACTTTTCATGCCGTTATGTCCCCCAGATGAACCAGATAAACGCAAACGAGTTTTTCCCAAGGGCAAATCCATATCGTCATAAACGATCAACACTGACTCAGGCGGCAATTTATACCAACTTGTCACCGCTTGTATTGCTTGCCCTGAGCGATTCATATAAGTTAACGGCTTTAGCAAGCGAATCTTACCTCCACCTGGGGCTATACCTTCGCCATATTCACCCTGAAACTTCCGGTTTTCTGCTAAGGAAATGCGCCAAGAACGGGAGAGAGTTTCTAAAGCAGCAAAACCGATATTATGGCGTGTTTGGTCATACTTAGCTTCTGGATTCCCTAATCCGACGATTAGTTGGGGAATTACCAAAGCTGGTTGCGTAACAGCTTCTGTCATTTTGCCTAGAGTCAATTGATATGCAGCACTCTTCTATATAGTCTGTCTGATTAATTTTGGGGAGTTCGTAGTAAGCACTTCAGTGCTTAAAATCCAGGACTAGAGTCCTTACTACGAACTTGACAGACTACTAGCTAGGTTGGGAAGAACTAGCGGTATCCTGCTCAGATTTAGCAGGGTGGATTTGCTTAGGTTCCAATTCAGCAGTAGTCTTGACAACTTCTTCTAACTGTTCTGCTTCTTTTTGAAACTCGTTTTGAAACTCCTTGGAAGCTTCTTGGAAACTACGAATTGTTTTGCCCACACTCCGACCGATCTCTGGTAGCTTTTTTGGGCCAAAGATTAACAGCGCTACTACCATAATTACAGCCATTTCCGGCAGACCGATACCAAATATATTCATTTTTTGTCTCCTGTAAACTTTAGAACCACTACAGAAACTCACATATATAGTTAGTCTAGTCGGAAATCGCAACTCACAAAAAAACCCGGAAGAACCGGGTGTAACTTAACTTGTTATCCAAACTCACTCGCTGTGATATGCGTTAGCGTCCTAAACTGCGCCAATCGACAAATACATCCTGAACCAACAGTGATTTATTGTAAAGTTGCAGAATAATCAGCAGAAACACGAAAAATAGCGCCATAAAAACAGCCATCACAGGGGTAGTACCCCAACCTGGAGCCACTTTCCCATACTCAGAGTTCAGTGGTTTCAGGATATCTCCCAACCTAGTCCTTTGTGCCATAGTCCACCTAAGATTACTTGCCAAAGCTTTTTTTAATCTTCTGTAATATTCTATAAGAATAGCACTCATCATCTATCTCTCAATTATGGAACCCGCAATAGTTCTTAGCATTTCTATGGCTGCCGTCGTAGTTGCCATCACTGGAATTTCGATCTATACCTCCTTTGGCCCTCCTAGCAAGGAATTGAACGATCCGTTTGATGACCACGAAGATTAGTGCGATTCGTTGTAAGTCCTACCAGCAAGGTTCATGCTTGACTCTTTATCTGCCCACACCGAGTAAGCTCGATTCTTACAGAGTGAAACTGGGAACAGAGCGCAATAGTACTACTGTTATGGGTGGTAACGGCGCTACCAAGAAAAGTGACCTACAGTGGATGTTGGGGCATATCTTAAACACCCGATATCAGAGTTACCCTGCCGAGTTTTTAAGTGACAGTGGCTAGAACCTGGGGTTCTGATGGTTAAATTGGCACTACCTAACGGAACAAACAATTTACTGAGGGAACTTTTTGTCACTACTACAATAAGTAATTACACAAACCCTCTTGAAAAACTTTTCAAGAGGGTTTGTGATTTATTTAGAGCGATCGCCTTGCTCTTGCATTGGTTAAGGGACTTCCAAATCAAAAAATATCCAATTAACTCTTGTGGGCTGGGCGTCTCGCCCAACTGTAGCCAAAGGCGGGCTTTTCAGTCCATCTGACAAGATTGGATAATTTATTTGTTGTATACTTCCAAATAATTAATAAAATCAGGTGCAACCTTTAGAGCTGATTCGTAAAGTAAATCTGGTTTTACTCAGGATAGGCTAAATCAAGTATAGTTATGTTGAGTTGCAGAATTCCTGTTAACAATCATGTATATTCAGTTACATTGGCAGAGTAATAATAAATTTTGTCCCCTCACCAGGTATTGATAAGCAGTTGACTTGTCCGTTGTGTTTGTCAACAATAATTTGGTAGCTAATGGCTAATCCCAGCCCGGTTCCCTTGCCCACAGCCTTGGTTGTGAAAGATTGCTCAAAAATTCGAGATTGCACCTCAGTAAGCATACCGGGGCCATTATCTTGGATACAAATTGTGACAGTTTGTTGTTGAGGATCAAGCGATGTGGTGATGGTGATTATACTCGGGACAGCAGTAATATCTTGATTGGAATTTTTTTGATGGAGTTCATCAAATGCATCAATGGCATTGGCGATGATATTCATGAACACCTGGTTCAGTTGTCCGGGATAGCAACTGATTGGAGGTAACTCACCGTATTGTGTGACAACCTGGATTTTAGTGCGATCGCCATTGCCTTTGAGTCGATGTTTCAACAGCATTAAGGTGCTATCGATTCCTTCGTGAATCTGAAACTTTATCTGAGATGAAATATCTGCGCGAGTAAAAGTTCTCAGAGAGAGACTGATATCTTTCAGACGGGTAATGCCTTGGTGCATTGATGCCAGTAGTTTCGGCAGATCCTGTGCCAGATACTCCAAGTCAATTTCTTCAAGAAGCTCTTGAATTTCCGAGTCTGACTGCGTTAGCTTCTCCTGTTGCAGGCTCACCAGGCGAAGTAGATTATTTACATGTTCTTCAATATAAGATAAATTTCCGCCAACGAAACCAACCGGATTATTAATTTCATGACCAATACCTGCAACCAACTGCCCTAATGTGGACATTTTCTCACTCTGGATCATTTGTAGTTGGGTTTGCTGTAACTGTTGTAGAGATTGAGTTAATTCTGCGGTGCGTTCTTGCACACGTTCTTCTAATGTGCGGGTGAAATGGGAAATTTTGAGGTGTAACTTTAAACGGGCAATGACTTCTTCATGTTGAAAGGGTTTGGTAATATAGTCAACCGCACCTATTTCCAGTCCAGCCACCTTGTCTGTAGAATCGGATAGGGCAGTCATGAAAATCACCGGAATATTCTCAGTGATGGGATTGATTTTCAGTCTCCGACAAGTTTCAAATCCATCAATACCTGCCATCATTACATCCAAGAGTATGAGATCGGGATGAGCATATTCTGTTTGTTCGATCGCTGACTCCCCATCTGTTGCCATCAGGGCTTTCCAGCCACACTTGTGAATCGCTTCCGCTAGCACCTTGAGATTGTTTGGATTGTCATCCACTAATAAAATATGTATGGGTTTCGAGATAGGAACAGCGATCATGGATGTAACTCCGTTGTAACAAATGATTTGAGTAACTTACGGATTTTTCCGGTTTGGAAATTGGCAGTGAGTTTGCTTAACTCTGCCGCAAAGGGAGCTAGTTGATTATTTTGCTCAATTAGTTCTCTTAACATTCCCTCAATCGCCGAGATATCTCCCATCATTGCTAAATGATAGAGTTGTTGCAAAACTTCTTGGGATGGTAGAATCCATTCACTACTAGCGATCTGCTCGCCTTTGGGAGGCGAAGATTCGGCATATATCCATTCCACCCCCAACAGCGATCGCAGTCTATTGAGTAGTTCCTCAATCTGGAGAGGTTTGGCTAGAAAGGCTGTTGCCCCTGCTTCTAAACTCCGCTGGCGATTTGACTCAAAAACGCTGGCACTAGAGACAATAATAGGAATAGAACGGGTTTGCGGATTCTCTTGCAGGTGAACCATTAGCTCAAAACCATCCATATTCGGCATGGCTAAATCAAGCAGAATCACATCTGGATTGTGTTCAATTGCTATCTGTAGCCCATGTTTGCCATCGGTCGCTTCTAGGGTTTGACAGCCAATTTCTTGCAGCAGACTGGTTAACATAGAACAGTGGTTGCGATCGTCATCAACAATCAGAATCTGAGGCGCACTACCCTGAATCCCAGTAATTTTCTGGGGAGTTGGGTTGTAATCAGTCTTAGACATCGCTCCTCCACGCCAATCATGTAGGCGTAGCCCGTCGTAGACATCGAGTGGTACTGATACTGTCAAATCCAGCCAAAACAGACTTCCTTCACCCAGGTGGCTTTGCACCTGAATTTGGCTCCCCATCAATGCCGCAATTCTTTGGCTAATGGCCAATCCCAAGCCAGTACCTTCAGATCGTTGTCCTGCTTCACCCACTTGCTCAAAGGGCAAAAAGATTTTCTCAAGTTGGTCTGGTAACATCCCAATACCCGTATCTTCAATTTGAAAACGAATCTTTTGATGTGTCATTTGTCCATTGTCATTGGTGAGCCACTGCGGTCTTGGGGTCTCCCCAAGTGAAGCAAGTGGCGTCGTTTGTTTAGACTCTTGACTAATGACTTCCACTTTGAACGTTACACTACCGCTATCTGTAAATTTGATTGCGTTGCCCAGCAAGTTAATTAACACTTGCCGCAGCCGTTTTTCATCAACTTCAACGGCAAGTGGTAGACGATCGCTAATTAAAATATTAAATCTAATCCCTTTCTGTTCAGCCCGGATACCACAAATCTCTGTTACACCATGTAAGAAACTGGGCAGATGCACACTAGTGACAACCAAATCCAATTTCCTTGCTTCTATCTTCGAGAGATCGAGAATGTCATTGATCAGCATCAAAAGATGCGAACCGCATTGGTAGATAATGCTAACCCCTTCTAGGTTTTTAGCTGTCATGTTTGGCGATCCTTCTAGTACCTGGGCAAAACCAAGGATGCCATTGAGAGGTGTGCGTAGTTCGTGGCTCATATTGGCGAGAAACTCACTCTTGGCCTGATTGGCAGCATCGGCAGCTTGCTTTGCCTCAACTAATTCATGAGTTCGTTCTTCGACTTTTGTCTCTAAGGTTTTGGAATAATCCAATAGTTGACTGTTGGCAATTTCCAGTTGGCGATTTGTTTCTTCTAACTTGCGCTGTTTATAGGCATTAGTTGTTGCAATCACACTACCGATAAACGCCGCTAAAGTGGGTGTTACTGGAATTAAAACACCATACAAAAACATCCCATAGCCACCCCATATACAGGCTCCACTGATGCCTACAGTTGCCCAAAGAATTTTGCCGCCGGGAATCCGCAGCCTGTTACTGGATAATAACCAACTGCCCGTAGAACCAATGACAGACCACAAAACAATCCAGAGTGATAAATAAATGCCAGAAACACCGTGCAGACTGGCTTTTCCTGTTTTTGCTCCTCGTACTAGTTGATGAGCAATATTGGCGTGAACAACCACACCTGGAGTGGGTTTTTGAGCAGAGATCCAGGAAGAGAAGGGTGTGCTGAAGAAATCATTGGTACTGGAGGCGATTGACCCAATAAATACCATGCGATCGCGCATCAAATCTACCGGAATTTTCCCTGCTAATACATCGCGCATCGCAACTGTCCGAAATGCGGCTTCTGAACCATGCCAATTGAGCAGAATTTGATAGCCTCCTAAATCGGCATCGGTATAACCTGCTTCTTGATTTTGCAGTGGTAAGTAAATTTCCTTACCCAACTGAAACTTTTGCTGTTGGGGGTCAATGCTTTCTAAGCTAATTTTTTCAGCTTCGAGGTACTTTAGAGCTACTAGGGTTGCCAGTCCAGCTTTAATAGTGTTTTGCTCTTTAGCATCTTCAGCTGTCAGGAGGGCACGACGTACAAAGTGATCGCCATCCAAGACTAAATCTGCTAATCCTACTTGATCCTTTTTTTTCAATTCCGGTGGAGGATTGACGCGTTCACCGGTAATTTTCTCAACTCCGATTAAATTGGGAGTATTGCGAAAGACTTGAACAAGTTGCTCGTGTCCGCTTCCTTCGGGTAAATCTCGATAGAGATCCAAGCCAATGGCTCTCGGCTGCTGCGCCCGGATTTTTTCTAGTAATCGTGCTAGCGCCCAGTCTGGAACTGGCCATTTACGTACTGATTGGATATCGCGCTCATCAATTGTAACAATCACAATCTCATCTGCGTAGGCGTAGCCCGCCATAGGCATCGCCTCTGAAGATCGCTGACGAACCCATTCGTCGCGAATTTTCCATTCCGGTAAATTGAAAAGTCCCAACGATTGCCCAACTATAACCGTCAAGGCAACGCTGGGAGTAATAATTAAAACGCTGCGAGTATGTTGGATAAAAGCCTGGAATCTGCGCCACATATTTGTGCCATACAATGGGGGTTGGGATTGGGGAAGGTGGTGCCCCTGAACGGGATAAGGGATAATTGGGGACTGGGTGGAAGGAAAAAGAGGGGAACAAAGAGAATAAAGAGAATAATTACTCTTAACCCAATGCCCAATCCCCAAATTGGCATTAGTTAGTAGATGCTAATAAGTTCGCTGTTACAATCTCCTTCAAACTCACTGAGGATAGAAGTTCTTCCCATTGTTTTCGGAGAGTTGCATTGTTAGGTTGAGTAGTATATACCGATGCAAGTGTTGCCACACAGTCATACCAAACACCGTTTTTACCCAAAATAGTAGCCCGCTTCAGAGCATCTTGCTCTTGGATTGCTGTTGCCAACTCTGCGCTGGGCTGGATACGCTGAATCCAACCATCGACGTAAGGCGTACTCGGACTGAGTTGACCATCTACTTTAAGTGCTAGGAACCATTGATAGTTTTTACCAACGGCTAAAGCGGGTGCATTCGCTGGTAATTTGATCGCGATTACTCCAGTTTTCTCTGGAACTGAAATGTTCATTTGATGTTGCATATTGCCAGCTTCATCCTTGAGGCTGAACACTGCTTCTTGGGCATTAGAAGCCGGGATATACACCAATATTGTGGGACGTTCAGACACTGTTGTGCCATAGAAGTTTTGGGGCAAGAGGGCGATTAGCGCTGCTGGTTGCGTTGTATTTGTAATCGATGGATTTAAGTAGTAAGTACCAACGCGAGAAGCACCCGCACTTGCTTGTTGGGGAACGCCTTTGCCTGCGGCAGGTGTAAAGAGGTTGCCGCGAGAAGCTCCTCCTGTTGCCTGTCTGGGTGTACCTTTCCCGACGGCAGGTGTAAAGAGGTTGCCGCGAGAAGCTCCTCCGGTTGCTTGTCTAGGCGCACCTTTCCCAGCAGTAGGTGTAAATATACTACCGCGAGAAGCTCCTCCGGTTGCTTGTCTAGGAGCGCCACTGTTGGCGGGTGGGGTAAATGTAATAGCATGAGCACTAGTCCATGTAGTGCTAGCGATCAGAGCGATGACGCTCAATGTACTAGCTAAATATCGACGTTTCATGATGTTTTCCTTATGTCATTGCAATGTGATACAAACAAAATACGTTTGTTTCGACTATGGTCAGAAGCTCAGAGAATAAGTCTAAGTAACAGTAAAGTTAGGGAACTTCTATTAGCAGTATAGGCGAGCTTGATCTGAAATCGTGTAAAAAATAGCGTAAGTTATTGGCAAAATACTCCGTTGTATTACTTACCTAAATCCAGTTACCGATCAAAACAAAGCCAGACCAAAAGAACGGTTCGTGGAAATCAGTTTGGCGAATTAGGCTAATTTGTGCTTGTCTTAGTGCTTCGGCTTTAGTGATTTTGGGTTGTCGCAGTTCTTCATAGAAACGAGTCATTAGCATCGCGGCTGCCCGATCTTTGACGGGCCATAGGGTGGCGATAGTTGAGCGAGCGCCAGATTTGACAGCCAAGCCTGCTAGTCCCAGGACGGCGCGATCGTCTCCTGCTGCTGTATCACAGGCACTTAGTACCAACAACTCGATGGCTTTCGATGGATCGCTACCCCGATTTTTTAGGAGTTCAGATAACTCTTTAACATTGACTTGTCCATCCCAAGTGAGCAAGAAGGTATCTTCTAGGCGGGAACTAAACTGTCCGTGGGTTGCTAGGTGGACAATACCTGCACTACTGGATTTCACTTGTTTAGCGAGGGCTTGACTAGTAAATTCCTGGTTTAGCAACACAGAGGACGATACTGACTTGGAAATTTGTTTTACCTCTGATTCCACAGCAGGCAAAGCACTAAAGCCAGCGCGAGATTGGCTAATGCCACCGACGATCGCATTCATCTGGTTTTGATGAAGCGATCGCATCGCCATCAGTTGCAATCCTGGCGAGAGCGCCACAGCATACTTCTCGATCAGATATTGCTTACCGTCAAAAAGAGCTGCTATGGGAATATTCCGCAATCGACCATCCAAAACAAACACCAATGTTTTGGTATCAATCAATGCTTGATCTGCCTCCTCTGGACGAATCAACCAACTATAAATTTGTTGAGACAATCGATCTCTGTCTTGGGAATCGGAAACAGGATTAAGAGCAACCAAAAAATTGTCTAAAGTCTGCTCAATTTCCGCTTGAGGTTTGTGAGTGACATAGGAACGGAGTGGTTGCCCTGCTTTGGAGAGAATTACTGTTAAACGATCTGGCAGGATGATTGGATAAATGACGGTTGCAGTAGGATCAACCTGATCAATTTGTTGAGTTTTATCTAAACAGGCTTCCCGAAAAAAGTTATCGAGTTCCGCAATTTGAAGTGCCTCAATCAATTCACGAGCTTGTATTAGTTCTGCTTGACTAGGTTGATTCTCTAGAAGTAAATCAACCAGTTCCCGGTAGACAGGCTCCACACTAGTGCGAAAAGAGAACTGGACATCAGGGTTGATAGCCACCAAATCTGCCCGCAGTGCCTTTAAGGCGTTGACTGCTTCTGTATAGGCGGTAATCGCTTTTGAGCGATCGCCTTGTTGTTTATACAACTGTCCCACCTGCCAAGCAGATTGAGCAATAATATCGTTAGCTTGGAGTTGGTGGGCAATGTTGAGGGATTTCTGAGTTAACTCCTGCGCTTCAGATAATTGCTGTGTACGCTGATAGAGTTTTCCCCACTGATTTAGTGCATGAGCTTCGGCTTGAGTATCCTGAATTTGCTGTGCAGATTTGACTGTGACTGCCATCAGCTGCGCCAAATCCTTCAGAGGTAGGATTTGGTCAGGATTTGACTGACGATCTAGGGTGGCAACAAAATTGATCGCTGCGTAGAGTGAGGTGTGACTGGGGGGCAGTTCCCGGAGTTGTTGGAGTAGTTGAGGTGCGAGTGGGTTAACAAACTCCAGTTTGTCGTAATTGAGGAAAAGTTTGAACTGAGCTAAACGCGCTTGTAACTGATCGCTTGGGTTAGTTGTTAAGAGTTGAGCCTGTTCAAAGTAATTTAATGCTGATTCTGGATCTTCCAAGTCAACGGCAGTTTGACCGAGGCTTATCAGGATAGAACTCAAATGGGGTTTCGCTGCAATTTTCTGGGCGATCGCTAAACTTTGCTCTAAAATCTGTTGACTTTTACTAGAATCGCCAATTATTTGCAAGGCTAAACCAAGCGATCGCAGTCCACTGACTTTGATTTCATTATCCGGCATCCCTTGGAGTTTTTGAGTCAGTGCCTCTAACTGTTGTTTAGAACGGCGGTAAAATCCTAAAGTTTGTAAAGCTTGTGCCTGGTTGATTTGACTACCCAGGCTTCCCATTGCGTCACCTGCTTGCTCATAAAATTTTTGAGCTTGTTGCCAACTTTCGAGGGCGGTTTCGGCTTTGCCAGTATGCAATTGCAAATTTGCTTGGGTATTGAGTGCTTGTGCCCAGAGAATTGCATCAGCAGAGGGAATGGAGGTTTGCAACAGTTTCAGACTTTGCTCAATAGACTGTTGAGCTGCTTGCCATTGATTCAGCTCCTGTTGTGTCAGTGACAGGTAACTTAAACTTAGAGCTTCGCCCTGGCGATCGCCTTGGGTATGATACTGTTGTGCTGCCGTTTGCCAAATCGTCACTGCTTCTGCAAAGCGTCCTGAATGGTAAAGGTTTCGTCCCTGTTCTAGCCAATTAGTCGGTTGAGAAGTCGATGCTGACACATTCAGGCTAGAAGTTGTTGGTACTGACAGAGATGCTCTAGTAGGTGTAATGGTTATTGCCAAACACAAGCTCAAAATACCCAGACTGATATATAGCCAACGAAGTTGTTTAACTTGGAAAATCATAAGTAATATCACTAAAGAGATTAATTATTTTGTATATTATATAACCTTAAAATTTAATTAACTAATGATGCTACTGCCGCGCCGCAACAAGAGAAAATCGCTTGCTTGGAGACGGATGTTACCACGACTACCTCCATTCACTTCGGCTCGCTGGCTCCATTATCGAGGAAGATATTACAAGCGTTAATATTGAGATTACCCGCATCCCCTGTTCCAGAATTATTGCTGACGGTAATTTCTGCGCCATCACGCACACACAAGCTGTCATATCTGATATTCACTGACCGAGCAGTAAAGGCATTTGCTGAGGATGCGGTGATGCTACTAGGCAGTATCCCACCATCGGATAAAGGTTGAGAGATTCGCTGCACATCTATGTCATTGACTCGCAGATTGACACTGCCAGCAGAACCCTGACCCAAACTTGATGAGGTGATCTGTCCCCCGTTAAAAACCCGCAGGCGATCGGCTTGTAGGTTAATATTCCCACCCTGATCAACCGCATCCTTAGCTACTGCAACGGTAATACCACTAAACGTCTTGCTAAAACTATCGAATACCGGATCGCTAACTACTACTTCCGTAGACCAAATATTCCCAATAAGTCTACGAATTCTGTGGTTTGGAAGTTAGTGTTACCGAAATTGTATTTTCGCTAACATCATCAACTTTTACGAACGGCAGCACAGGTTAAAGATGGTTGTACATACGCTGGTTTAACCGCAATCAATTCAATTTTACCGTCAGCATTGCGATGCCAGGTTGTGGCTTCGACGAGAACCTTTGAGGATGCTGGAATCTGGACATTTAGCTGACCAGTTTTGCGGTAAGCAGACAAATCTCGTATATCATCCCAGGTACGTAAGCGCAGCCCATCGTAGACATCGTTCGTCACCTGATTAGGATTTTGCGGCACACCACCTCGTCCCGTTGCCACAAAGCGGCTGCCTTCACTATCCGCGCAGCCTGTAGCAATTTGCTGGGATGGATCGGTGACATTTGCAGGCAGTTCGACTAAACCCGAATTTGGATCGATACCGATAGTATTAACTTGAACCGTGCCACTTACACCAAATTGGGAACTGGCGGTGATGTCACTGTCAGGAGTGAGTTGGTTGCGGAACTTCAGCCCAAAGATGCCTTGAGTAGTGATTTGGATATTACCACCTCTGCCTTGTACTGCATTGGCAATAATGTCGCTGTTTTTTAAGCCGATGATGATGGGTGCATTGATGTTTATATTACCTCCATTCCCTGAACCGCCAGCTGTTGAGGTTATCAAACTATTGTCTTGCAGAAGCAACAGATTTTTGGTGGACAATTTAATATTGCCACCATTACCGGAGTCTGTTTGTGCTTGAATAAACCCTTGATTCTTTAATTGGATGGTATCTGCACTAATATTAATATTGCCACCATTTCCACTACCTTGACTGGTGACACTGACTGTCCCGCCATCCATCAGCGTTAAGTTCGGTGTCGTAACGCTCAAAGTACCGGCATTCGCTGTTAATATATCTGGCAGACCGAATCGTTTGCGCACTAATGGATCGGGTCGGATTGTGGAGGCGTTAATGCTACTATTAGTTGCTCGACCTTGACCACTGATAACGATCGCTTCAGTAGCATTGATACTCAAATCTCCCCCATTACCTGCAAAAAATGAGGTGGTAGCAACTGCTCCCCCATCCAGAATTTGCAATTTAGCAGTATTCAGGGTCAAGGTTTTGGCACTTCCGGTTGCAAATGTAGTTGAACTAATGTTGCTGTAAAGTCCAGACGGACTTTCTCCCATCACCGTGGTGTTGGTGTTGCGAATCGTCACTTTGCCGCTAGAACCAGTGCCAAAGGTAGCCGAAGATAGTGAGGCACCGCTTGATACTAGTAGACTATTACCATTGACGAAAACATCACCAGCATTTCCAGCGCCTAGTGTAGTAGTGTTTACCGTGGTGACGTTAGCAGGATTATTGGGTGAAAAGCCAGACAGTTCAATGGCGGTTGCATCAATGTAAATATTGCCACTAGGAGCTGCTCCAAGAGTTGTGCTATTCAACCCCGCTCCCGACTTGATAGTGAAGTTGGGAGTAATAACGCTGATATTCCCACTAGCTCCGCTACCCAAAGCATCACTACGCACTCCGCTCTGAATTGTGCCATTAGCTGTTTTGGCAATCAGATTAATGGACTCTGTAGCCTGAAGGCGAATGTCACCACCGGGGAGATTGCCAAA
Source organism: Nostoc punctiforme NIES-2108 (assembly GCA_003326195.1). Lineage (GTDB taxonomy): Bacteria > Cyanobacteriota > Cyanobacteriia > Cyanobacteriales > Nostocaceae > Nostoc > Nostoc punctiforme_A. The sequence goes on along the minus strand of LXQE01000136.1, from coordinate 471,289 downwards.
ATTTTGCGCCAGTACCAAAGAGCCATCGGTGAATTGAATTTGCCTACCCTGAATTTGAACCGAACCTGCATTCACGCCGCTGATATCTAATAGCGATCGCTGTGCCAGCTGAATATCGCCAAAGCTTTGTACATTCCCATATCCCAGTGTATAGCCCTGTGCGGTTGATATCAGGTTTACTAATGCTGCACCGCTTACACTACCCAATTCAACTCGCCCTCTTTCAGCGATCAGGTTTGCCCCATTTAGATGTATGTCGCCACCCACTAAAGCTAGGGTGTTTCCCGGCTTTACCCGCAGTTTTGTAGAACTGGGAATCTGAATCGGGGGAACCAGAGCCAGTCCACTGACATTCCTCAAAGTATGTCCTGTACCTTGAATGTTGATGGGTGCGGGATTGTTACCCAGTTGCAACCCAATGGGAACATTGATGCTTAACAAGGGGGCAGATTCAGAATTAATTACACTAAACTCAGCGCCATCGGCAAATTTAATACTGCTGGCAGTGCTACCAATAAATGAACCCCCAATGTTTAGTTGAGCATTGGCTCCAAAGATTATCCCACTAGGGTTGATCAAGAACAGACTGACGGGGTTGTTGCCGTTAATCGTCTGAATCAAGCCATCAATGCTAGAGATATTACCGCCAGTAACACGGCTGAAGATGGTAGAAATGTTGGGCGTGTTGGTTAAATCAAAAGTAGCCGAACCGCCAGTGGGAACCGAAAACTGCTGGAAACTGTGAAATAAGTTACTGTTGACGGCACTACCGTTAGTAATGGTAAAATTATTACCACTTTGGGAGACAGCAGTATTGAGGGTGCCATCGGGAGTTAGCTGGGCACTCACAGAGGCACACCAAAGGAGCATCCCACCTGTCAGCATTAAATTAATCAAACCCCAGCAAACAGAAGCTGCTTTCATCGCTCACTTTCTATTAATAATATATATAGGGTTCCCTAAACGGCATTATATTCATAGTCATAGGGATTATTGATTGCCTCAAAACGCTGAATAACTTACTGAGAAGTACAGTCCATTCTCCTGGAGCGATCGCCTTTCACCGTCCACTGAAATCAAAGGAATGCCCCAATCTATGCGGGTCAAGAAGTCATCACCCTGTTTCCATAACAGCCCCAACCCAGTACTAACAAGCGTACTTGGTGATGGATTTTCGCCTTTGGTATTCCAGCCTTTACCTACATCAATGAAGGGTGTCACTTGCAACACTCCGCCAATTTTAGCAGCGCGGACAATTGGTACTCGAAATTCTGCTGAAAATAACATACCATTATCTGTGAGTAATGCATCTTGGCGATAGCCCCGTACACTTAGCTGTCCACCAAGACCAAATTGCTCTAAAGGCACTAAAGAATCTGCTGCCAATTGGAAATCGCCCCTAGCTAAAAATAGAGTGTCCGGTGCTAATTGCCGTACCCACTGCGCCTGCCCCCGCCATGCGAAAAAGCGGCTATCTGGTTCATTATCACTGACATTAGCATAGAACCAATCTACGCCAAAACTCAATTGCGATCGCGCCGCAAATACATACTGGTTGCTTCGCTGGATATATTCTTGAAAAAAGCGCAGGGCAGAAATATTGGTTTTTCCGTTCGCATCTGCACCTGGGGAAAGCCGGAACGGCCCAATGTTATCAAGACCTAACTCAGTTTGGCTTGACTGGCGCGAAAACGATAGTCCCACTGCCAACTCTTGGGTTGGTTTTTGCACCAGTGGTTGCCGATAGCTCAATTCGTAAGAGCGAGTATTTGACTGGATATCAAGGACACTGAATGGTTCCTCAATCACGTGGTTCCATCCTTGGTTAAAACCGAAGGATACAGTGCCATTGCGGGCATTAATTGGCAGCGTGTAATTGACATTGATTGTATTACTGCCATCGGTATTGGCATATCCTAGGCTCAGTGTATCGCCCAAACCCAATAAATTGGCTTCTTGCAGATCCACTCCCCGGCGAAAACTGCCCACACTTGGCGATCGCCCATTATCCACGCTTGCTGTCAGCTTAAAAGTTTCTGCTTCTTTAACCTCCACTTGCAACACATTAGTTCCCGGTTGCACGCCTGTCTGTAACTCGGCTGACAGGTTTTGAATCCGCGGATCGAGGCGGAGTAGTTGCAGCTTTTCTATTAAACGCGGTACATTTAGGGGTTTACCTGCACCAAGTTTGATGCGATCGCGAATGTATTGAGTGTGTAATCGCCTATTACCGACAATCTTAATTTCTTGCAAACTACCCTCAATCACCTGAATTTTGATTGTCCCAGCTTCTATTGTCTGTGGTGTAATCAATGCGCCTGTGGTGACATAGCCGTTATCAGTGTAAAGCTTGGTGATGGCATCTTTAACTTGCAACAACTCTGCAAATGTCAGTTCTCGTCCCACAAAGGAATTTGTGACAGCGGCAAACTGTTCTGCTTTGAAAACTGTACTGCCCAAAACTTCAATGCGATCGACCCGAAATTTGGTATTAGGGTCATTCTGCTCCAGAATCGGCTGATTCGGTAGTTTTAGGGATGGAAGCAATTGATTCTCGTCTGGTGGCTTGGGTAGCACATCCGACGGTAACGGGGTGTCAGGAAGATCATCTAACCGACCTGGGGGTAACGTCTGAGGTTCAGGAGTTTGGGCGATTGCATCCTGATAGTTACACAATATTGCGGCGATCGCAAAGCTAAGTGTTATAAATCCAGCACAAATCCTGAGTTCGCCCACAGACTTGCTTACCTTTGGCTGATTTTTAACCAAGGTTTTTCTAACCATTATTTGTAATTGAATAAATTAGGGATTAAATTCTTAATACTTTGGGAAGTATAAGTAAATAAGTGGTAAGTATTATATCTAGCTTAAAAATATTCCGAAAAGATCAGTAATATTACTATTTGTCAAAAAGATTCAAGAGCAAAGCTAGAGACAAGAATGGTATTCTACCCGAAAAAATGGATAAATTACTGGTTAAAGACACCCACAAAACTTTAAATTTGGTGCTTTACAAAACGTTTGCAAACTCGCTACCGCTACGGATAAGCAAGCTAGTACCGCAAGGCGGAATTAAAAATTAAAAATGAATACAGCATAAGGTTTTCGTTGATTTGGAATGATTGGTTTATTTCCGCCGTGTTGTACTAGTAAGAGCATCTTGATTCTGAATTCTACCTTTTATTCAATTAATTTGATATTTTTAATGATGCAAGTGCATCAGATTGCACCATATCCAAAGCAAAAGTCAGAGCGAAGATTTCCTCGGCTCTGAACTTTGTAAGAGAGTATTCTTATTTCGATTCCCTAACTTTAATTATCGGGATTCACTGTTAGCTGATAACTGTTAAGCAGCATATTTCACTGGCAAATTAAGATGTACTTATCTTGATTTGATTTTTTTGCAGTCTGATTCACGAGGTTTCAGAGGCTTTTTCATCTTTAGGATAAAGAGAGCGAATTAACTCCCGAATTACATCAGTTGCTGGTCTCCCCGTTGTTGAACAGTATTGTTCAAGCTTCTGTGCCTCACCTGATGTGAGATTGATTGTGAGTCGTTTAACAGCCCATTTTTTATTCATGTACTAGACAAGCTATGTTTTTAAACTACTTCTCTAATATCAATCATCTAAACTGCTCTTACAATGGTATAAGTAATGACATTTAGTTCAAGTAATCATGAAGCTAAATAGGATATTTTTCCAGGCAATAGTGAAGAGGTGAAGTAGATTATAGATTATAAAGTTCAGCTACTTAGTGGGCAGTAATTATAAATAGAATGTAAAAATAACATCAAATATATCAATACAATAGCAGTATTATTACATAAGAGTTGAGGATAAGAACATACAAAAAGTTGGCAGCCCTAGCAAATAGAATTTGCGACTACATACATCAAATCCACCTCCCAATACTTCTCGGGTTTTGGGGAAAAGGAAAAAAACCTTTAACCCAACCCAGCAACCTTTTCCCAAAACCCAATTCAGAATTAAAAATGCCTAACTGAGAAGTATTGACCCACCTCCAAAGGTTCTAACCCCTTAATTTTCTCTTAAACTGCCCTGTGGTAAGGACTTGCCTACGTTTTTGTCATTGTCATAGGGAATTTCATTTTTGCAATCTTTTTCAAACTTAGTTGGTTTTAATTGTTAATAAGTCATGTGTTAATAATGTATCGGCAGCAGATTTAATCACATCAAATGGCATACCCGACCTTTCTGCAATATCTAATAGAGTATGTTGACCATCAGATAAATTTAAAACCCACAGGATTGCCATTTCATTTAGCCCACTATCTTTGTTACCACCAACTGCCCGATATATGCCTCTTTTACCTAACTGTGGCTCACATTTGGGATTTTTGTTGTAGTAGATTTCGTTATTGTTGAGGATATACAACATCGAATGACATTGAAAGAATGACTCGGCAAGATATTGGGGTTGAACAAAATTTAAATCATCTGCTGAGGTATGGTATTCAGGAAAACTACCATGAGGCGATCGCATGAAGCAACCTACAGCTAAATTAAATCCAGGTGAGCAATATTGTCGCTCATCATAGCCATAGGGGAAGAAATCTATAATTTTGTGATCTTGTGTTGAGTTTTTGAGTACATAAGCAGCAACTTTATCGATTTCAGTGTCACCTCTACGGCTTTTTTTGTAGGTAAAGTTGCCTGCATCTCCTAAACAAGTTAATACCAAGCCATGTTTAATGTTATTGACTTTAGCTTCATTGAGAGCCAACCATGTAATTGAGCCAATGGTTCCGGGAATCCAGAGAAATCTATAGGAATATCTTGGTGTAGTTTGACTTAAATATTTAGCGATAAAAGTAGCGATCGCAATTCCCGAAAGATTATCATTACACAGTGAAGGATGACAGGCATGGCAAGAAATCAAGACTTCATCAGTACTGTCTCCGGGAATATAATACTCACCATAAGTCAAATAACCTGGTTTTAGAGAAGAATCAATACATACTTCATATTCTTCATCATTTAGTTGCAAATATTGATTGTGAGTCAGGCAAAAACCCCAACTTTCCTTGTAATATGAAGTTCGGTAAGGAATCCAATTAGGATAATCGGCAAGTGTAAATAGATGCGATTTAAGTTCTTGAAGAGAGATTTTTTGATGTATGGGAATACTATAGTTAACAACGTGCAAATTTGAATTAGTAAAATCTACAATCTTTTCACCTTGAGAGTTTTTAATATAGGCATCTTTAATATTCCACTCATTAGGGACTGTCCAATCAAATACCTCTGTTCCTGTTGGCACTTCATGAACTGACAAAGGAAGATGCTGCTGGAGAATTTTTAAAGTTTCTCTAAAACCATCACCTGTAATACTACGGCAAATGGGATATAAATCAGAAATTAGCTGGTAAATTTCTAGACTGATATCCTTTAAGTTAAAAGAATTTTTTAGATCGACTAAATTAATATTCTGAAGTCTATCTGCAACCATAAGTAAAATCCTTGTTAACTGGTGTATCCAATCTTTTGTTGATGTTTTGTATACCAATTTACAGTCAATTCCAAGCCCTTCTTTAGAGAAATTGAAGGTTGCCAACCTAGTTTATCGTATGTATAAGCCGTATCAGCTACTCTTATTTTTTCCATCGGCCGCTCAGGTAAAGCACCAAATAGAGGCTGGATTTGAGGGTTAACCAGATTAACAAGCTGGGACACAACTGCATGAATGGGTACAAGTTCTCCCGAACCTAAGTCGAATGTACAACCCTCTACACTAGGAACTTGTGTTGCAGCAAGAAGTCCTGCAATCACGTCATCGATATAAATCCAATCAACTTGACGCTTTCCACTACTAAGTTTTGGAGCTTGCCCTTGCAACAAGGAAAGAATAACAGAAGGAACGATCTTAGACACATTTTGCCCTGGCCCATAGGTCATAAAAGGTCTAACAAGAACTACAGGTGTCTGATAGAGTCGATGGAACATCCGACCATAAGTACTACTAGCAAATTTAGCAATAGCGTAAGGAGAAGAAGGAACTACTTCAGGACGATCTTGTTCTGGTTCCTCTAAAGAAGCTATTAACACAATGCGACTACAGCCAATTTCGGCAGCTACCGTCAATAAGTTAATAGTACTAGTCAGTAAACTGTGAAAGGTAGGCAATATGAACTCTAGATTAGGAACTGCTGTTACAAGACCGGATAAATGGAAGATTACATCAGGTTTAATGCTGTGGAAAAGGTTTTGAACAAACTTAATGTCTTCGATGTCACCGTGCCACCATCGCAAGCAGCTGATATCAGAAGTATGAAAACTGCGAGAAACAGCATGTACTTCTGCACCATTGTGGCATAAATGACGGACTAAATGAGATCCTATAAATCCGCTAGCACCTGTAATTAGTATTGTTTGTCCAGACAATTTTTCAACAGAGTTCACCATTTATTGCTCACAGATTGGATGGAAAACAAAAGTTCTTCTACAAAAGATTGTTTGTTGTAGACAACAACAATGTGTCAGTAATCGGGTAGAAGTCAGTGCCTCGTAAGAAGTCGCCTAAAGAAGTTCCTGTACAAGCTGAATCAATATTTGGCGCACCTTTTTGAGCTATGACATCATCAAAATGTACAGTTCTAAAGTCAATACTGAAACGGGTATAGCCTGATGTGTTGGGAATAGTGGAGTGCATCTGCGCTCCTGAAAAGAGAATCATGCCACCGACTTGTGTAATTAACCGCAATTGCGGCTCCATTTCTAAAGTTTCTTCTGCATGGGGTTGCTTGCGTGTATCTGTTTTAATGTGCTGTGCCGCATTTTTGCGACTTTCTTTAATCCACTGAGCGTAGTTATAATCTCTTGAGCTATTCTTAACTGGTTGACTCCAGTAGCGCGGATGGAATGCCATTGCATTCTCTGGGGTAATATCGTAGACAGGAATCCACCAGTTGATCTGGCACATAGGAGCAGAATACCAGGTGTCACGATGAGGATGGAAAGCGTAAGCAATACCAGCAGTCAGATAGCGATCGCTGGTTGCTGTTCTTAGGCGAGGTACATCGAAATAGGTTTTGTTCAAGTCACATCCACTTTCTTTCAAGATGCCTTGAATGAGTTGTTTAGATTCAGGGTGATGGATAAAAGTTGGCTTGAGTTGTGCTAAAATTTCAACGTATTTCTCTACAGGCAGGCTATGTTGTGCTTCTCTCGGATCTAAAGGGGCAAATGCTTCTTCAACCAGACCACGAGCAAAATCACATAGTGCGATCGCACTGGCGCAAGGAGAAAAGACAAACACTTGTCCATTATAAAGATGCTTGCGTCTGATTTCATCACTAAAAATCGAATCAAAATAAATTGTACTCACTTCGCCCCTCATCTGCTGTAACAAAGTTTGAACAGAGTGTTAAGTATGAAAATCAAAATTTAATTTTTCAAATTTTGATTTTCCGTGTCTCTGCGCCTCTGTGCGTTCCTAATCCTATATTTACTCAGCAACTATATATTTTTAAATTGATCTTAAAAGTCTTACATCACCGTAGTCGTTACAATTTTTTTCGATTCAAATAAACTCCAAGCCCGATCTTTATCCGAAATTTCAGTCACAGATAGAGGCCATTCAATACCAAAAGCTGGGTCATCATAGCGATACCCGCCAGCATATTCTGGTGCATAAAAATCACCCATTTGATACATCACCTCCGTCTCATCGCTTAGAGTTTGAAAACCGTGAGCACACCTATCTGGGATATAGAGAGCAAGACGATTTTCAGCAGTTAACTCTATACCAATATGAGATAAATAGCTAGGAGAATCTGGACGCAAATCGATGATTACATCATAAATAGCCCCCCTGATACAACGCACTAATTTTGTTTCCTGAGAAGGAGGCATTTGATAATGCATACCCCGCAATGTTCCTTTTTTATAGTTAAAAGATAAATTGCATTGGGCAATAGTAGGTTTTAGACCACGATTTTGAAATTCTTGAACGCAAAAAGTCCGAGCAAAAAAGCCGCGAATATCTTGATGCAACTCTAAATCAACAATAAATGCTTCTTTTATTTTAGTTTCAGTGAAGATCATAAATTTACAAACTTGAGATAGAATTAAAATTCTAATTTTTCAGAAAAATATTTTTCGACAGTAAAATGCTTCCGCATATTTACTCGGTGAATTTGATTCAATTCCACGAATTCTGAGAATTGAACGAAAAGTCTCTTCTGTAAACCACTGCTTATTATTCTGGGTAGCAAATGCATCCAAAATATATTTAATTTTTCGGCGGCAGAGTGTTTCATTTAAATGGACAAAGAAATTAGGAATACCCAAATCACCATCATATTTGGGTATTTCATATTCTAAAATTAAATGATTTCTAAAGGTATTCCAAGTAAAGTCAGAAATTAAGCGATGATCTTGATGTCGATCGTCTCGATGATGAGTAAAGATTATATCTGGTGAAAATTCTTGCTTCAACTGTTCAAAACATTCCTTCACCTCTATCCCTTGAAAAGGTAGAAAGCCATCTCGAAAATTTTTAATGATAATTTTCTTGACTGGGATTTCTTCTAAGAAGAGATTAGCGCTTGTGGTTGCTTCCTCTGCTCTTTGCTCATTGGAACTAAAGACAACCCAATAGATAACAACATCTTGATAATTCTCTATTAGCTTTAAGATTGTGCCTCCACAACCAATCTCGATATCATCACAATGAGAGCCAAGACAAAGAATTTTGTACTCAGATTCTTCTATTTTATTCAAACTAAGTTGGATCATACATGGTCGACTTGTACTTGTTCATCTCCCCAAACTTCCCAAGGTCTTTTACCTTGAGCATACATATCATCCAACTGTTGTTTCTCTTTAAATGTATCCATTACTCCGAAAAAGCCAGTGTATTTATATGCAAAAAGTTCTTCTTTCGCAATCAATCTTTGAAAAGGCTCCATAACCAGTTCTTCACCATAATTTATATGGTCAAAAATCTCTTTTTTAAAAATAAAATATCCTCCATTAATCCAAATATCACATTGCTTTACATCTTGAATATTTTTTACCAAACCATCCTCTTGCATATCAACTAAGTGAAAAGTTTGGCTTGGCCTGACAGATAAAAAACTACCAATCTTATCACGCTGATAAAAATTATTGATATACGTTGGTAAATGTAAGTCTGTCAAACCGTCACTGTAGTTAGCTAAAAATACTTCTTCTCCTTCTAAATATTTTTCTACTGCCTTGAATCTTTGTCCAATATTGGCAGTTAACCCTGTATCTACAAATGTGATATTCCAATCTTGAATATCCCGATTAAATAACTGAATTTGGCTACCATTGGAAAGGCTAAAGTTATTAGAAAGCCATTCATTGTAATTTAAGAAATAACTTTTAATGAGGTCGGCCTTGTAACCAAGACATAAGATAAAATCTTTGTGCCCATAGTGAGCATAGTATTTCATGACGTGCCATAATATTGGTCTATAACCAATATTCACCATTGGCTTAGGAATACTTTCTGAATATTCTCTCATTCTGGCTCCTAAGCCACCGCAAAATAAAACTACTTTCATGTCACTTACCCCTTTTTGACGAGCAAAAATATTAAATACTTAAGAGTAGACATTAACTTCAGGAATTGGTACAACAAATTGACCTCCCCAATCCCGAATGTAAGCCATTTGTATCATAATTTCATTTTTCAGATTCCAGGGCAAAATTAGTATATAGTCAGGCTTTGTTTCGGCAATTTTGTCTGGATGAAAAATCGGAATATGAGTTCCTGGTAAAAATTGACCCTGTTTATAAGGGTTACGGTCTACTGTATAGTCAAGAAAATCTGTGCGGATACCGCAATAATTTAAGAGAGTATTTCCCTTACCTGGAGCACCGTAACCAACAATCGATTTTCCCTCTCGCTTAACTTTTATCAAAAAATCTAATAAGTTGCGTTTAGTTTCTTTAACTTGTTCACTAAAGGAAAAATAGTATTCTAATTGCGTAAAACCAGCCGCTTCTTCTCTATTTTTCAGTTCTGATACTTGGTCGCTAATAGGTTTAGAAGAGGCTTCGTTGTGGCGGGCATAAATTCTCAAAGAACCACCATGAGTGGTTAATTCTTCTACATCAAAAATTGTCAACCCGTGAGCAGCAAAAATCTTGTCTACAGTAAGAAAGGAAAAATAAGAGAAATGCTCGTGGTAAATAGTATCAAACTGATTTTCCTCAATTAAGCGCATCAGGTGGGGAAACTCCATAGTTATTACACCATGCGGTTTGAGGATAATTTTCATTCCTTTGACAAAATCATTGAGATATGGTGTGTGAGCAAGGACATTATTTCCGAGTAATAAATCTGCCTGTTTGCCCTTAGCAACCTGTTCTTGGGCTGTCTCCTGTCCAAAAAATTTGACAACTGTAGGAATACCTTTTTGAATTGCTACCTCAGCAACATTTGCTGCTGGCTCTATTCCCAGCGCCGGGATGCCTTTGGCAACAAAGTATTGCAGCAAGTAGCCATCATTACTAGCAATTTCTATTACCTGACTTTCCTGGTTTAATTGGAAACGTTCTACTACTAAATCAACGTATTTTTTGGCGTGTTGTAACCAGCTATCAGAGTAGGAAGAGAAATAAGCGTAGTCGCTAAAAATATTTTCTGGACTAATGTATTCTTGGAGTTGAACTAAAAAACACTCCTCACAAACATAGACATGCAGAGGATAAAATGGCTCTACTTCATTGAGTTGTTTGAGACTGCGATAACTTTCGCAGGGAGGAGACATACCTAAGTCTACAAAGCTATGGTGTAAGTTTGTTCCACAGAATAGACAATTACCAGTTATTAGCTGATTATTTGTTGGCTTTAGTAAATTCATAACTTATTATATAAAATTTTTAAACAGTCTGCCAGAAGAAATCTCGATCGATTTGCTGAGTGCGTATGAGGTATTCCAGTTGTTTCAGGCGAGTAAAGCCTCTAGACTCAAATATTCCTCTATCCATATCAATTTGCTGGAAGACATTATATAGTTGTTGGGCACCGCGTTGGGCATCCCATTCACATTTGAATCCTGGTAAGTTTTGGTTAATTTTATTAAATAAAACCCGATAGCTGCGGTTATCAGGATCGTGTTTACCAAAGCTCAATTCACAATCTGTAAAGACATCTGCAACTATTTGAGCAATTTGTTTAACTTGATAATTGCTATTTGTATCACCGACATTGAAAATTTGGTTATGAATTACATCACGCGGAGCTTCTAAGGTACAGATAATTGCTTTGCAGATATCCAATAGATGCACTAGGGGACGCCAAGGTGTACCGTCGCTGTTCATCTTGATTTCTTTAATTGTCCATGCCCAACCGGCTAGATTGTTTAAGACAATATCAAAGCGCATTCTTGGAGAAGCGCCATAGGCTGTGGCATTTCGGAGAAAGGTGGGAGAAAAGCCATCATCAGCAAGGAGTTTTACATCCTGTTCGACAAGTGCTTTGCATTTGGCATAAGCTGTTTGGGGATTGATGGTAGACTCTTCGCTAACGTAGTCTTCAGTGGCAAAACCATAGACACTGCATGACGAAGTATAGACAAAGCGTTGGATTCCAGCTGCTTTCGCCAGTTTCGCTATATGTACCGAGCCTTTGTGGTTGATATCGTAGGTGATATCAGGGGCTAACTGACCTAAAGGGTCATTAGAGAGTTCTGCCATGTGAACTACTGCTTCTACACCTTGCAGGTCTTCTGTTGTAATGTGGCGGATGTCTTTGTTGAGGGTTTTGGCAGTTACCTTGGTGCCGTTATATAGCCAACCTACTTTATAAAAGCCAGTATCTAAACCAATAACTTCATGACCTTCTTGAATCAACAGGGGAGCTAATAACGAGCCGATATAACCTTCAGTTCCAGTTACAAGTATTTTCATATCCTAAGCTACGATCGCAGTTTGTGGGGATTTTAATTCAGTAGGAGTATTGTCTAGAATATTTTCTCCAGGAATAGCAAGCAACTTGGTAGCAATCTCATTCCGTAAGGGAGCAGCTTCATCTTTAGTCAACCAAGCAAATAACTTGGCAATCGCTTGAGGAGAACAATCGATTTTTAGAGCTTCTTGGAGCATACGCAAAGCACCAGTCAAATTACCAGCTCTTAGAGGAATGATTACCTTACTTTCTAGAAGATATTCAAAGTTATAGCTACGGGCTTTTGCTGTCATCTCTGTACAAAGATCGTCTGGAAGATAGCTCTCTGTAATCTCGATAGCACGGCGAAGAAATACTGCATGATTTCCTGTCAAAAAAAGATCATTCGACATTTTGTTAGTGTACCAACTTGTATCTACGCGATAACAAGCCAAAATTTTTGGTTCATACCAACAATCATAAAAAGTAGCAATCCGTTTACACACTTCCCACCCGTTAAGATCGCTCAACTCAGAACAATATCCCCCTAGTCTTTCATAGGTTTGCCGACGAACAACTATTGCCGAGGGTCTCAACGGATTTGTCACTACAATCTGTAACAGCCAATCTTGAATAATACCTCTGTGCTCTCCATACCAGTCACAAATATCCCCTTTGGAAAGAAATACCCCTTTTTCGTTAATATTATCAAAACCTGTGAAAGCTGTTCCAACACAATCCGAACAATCTTCTAGACTCTGCTTGAGTTGGGAATAAAAACCAGGGAGAACATAATCATCATCGTGAAGTATGTGAATCCATTGCCCTCGACTGAGTGTAATCCCTGTATTATGGTTTCCCGCTAACCCAATATTTTGCGAATTTCGGTAGTAGTTTACTATACCTCTGCCAATAGAATTCACTAGATCGAAAAGTGGCGGCGTACTGGCATTATCCATTACCAGAATTTCCATTTCTTCTTCTCCAGTCCATTGTGCTAAAACACTAGCTAGACATTCGAGAAGATAGTCAGTACGTTTATATGCAGGAATCACCACACTCCAGAATGGCCTCTTTTTTTCACCAGCCACAACGGCTGGAATTTTGGGAAACTTATAGTTTCTCACAATTACTTCCTCTTGAGGAAGCTCCGGTGTAATCGGCACTTCCTCATGTTTGTCGGTTTCTGCATCAGCTACAAACGCTTTGAGGTAGTGGGGATTGGTGAGCTTCAACCCTTGTTGATAGGCAGATATTGCTTCTGGTAATTTGTTTTGATCTTGGTAAATTTTGCCTAATTTGAAGTAAATTTCTCCGTTGTGAGGATAGAGTTCCAATATTTTTTGATAAGAGGCTACTGCCTCTTCAAAATCACCTTGTTGTTGAAGCGCAATTCCCAAGTTATAGTGAGCATCAAGCAAATCAGGCTGTAAAGCGATCGCAACTCGATAGTAAGCCACAGCAGTCTTTAAATCTTTTACTTGGTGCCGACTTCTGCCTAACTCATTGTTTAACTTCCCGTATTGAGCCTGTTGTTGGGAAGAAAGCTTTCCTTGGGCGTGCAATGCGTTACCCAAATTCGCGTCAGCTTCAATACAGTTGGGCTGTAACTCTAATGATTTTTGATAGCAAGCAACTGCCTCTTCCCATTTGCCTTGTAGTTGCAAGGTATAGCCAAGGTTATTATAAAGTGGCGCCGAGTCTGTCTTTAGTGCTATGGCTTGCTGATATGCTTCCACCGCTGCTGGTAACTGACCTTGGGCTTGATATAAATTACCTAGACTGAACCAAGCCTTGACGGAGTTGGGCTGAATCTGGAGGAGTTCATTTAAAAACTGTTCAGCATTTTGGAACTGACCGACCTGCTGTGCCAGTATGCCTAACCCATATAAAGCTTCTGGGTGGTTAGGCTCTTTTTCCAAAATCTGACGGTACAGTTGTTCGGCTTTGGTTAAATCATTGGCTCTATGATGTTTAGATGCTATTTGGAGAGATTCAGCAATTGTTGTCATTTTAAGTATTTTTTATTATTTATTACTCCATGTTTGCTCATTTCCTAGAAAGTTATAAAAAGACGGAACGTAAAAATAAGGGTTATAGCGTTTGTCCCAGATTGCGATCGCTATTATCCAAAAAACTTATTTCTACGTCATTTACCAATTTCTCTAACTTCAAAAAAAATGGGCGAACTCCCAGTATTTAGTTAAGGTTTGGACTATCTAATTATTGAGAGGCAAAGAGATCAACCTGAAGGCGATCTCATCCCTCAAAGGAGTGGCAATATCTGTTCTCAGCCAAGCAAATAACTGTGCTAGTGACTCAGCAGACTGATCGATTTTGAGAATCTCTTCAAGTGTGCGAAAAGCGCCAGTCAGATGACCAGCCTTGAGAGGAACTTCTGTATCTGCTAAACAACTAATGAAGTAATGTTTACGTGATTGTGCTGTAATTCCTGCACAAAGATCGGCTGGAAGATAGCTTTCAGAAATTTCAATAGAACGACGGATAGATGCTACCCGATCTCCAGATAAGGAAAGTTCAGTTCTCATACTTTGAGAATGCACGCGATAATGAACCAAAATTTCTGGCTCGTACCACCAATCATAGAAGGTAGCGATCCGTTTATAGAGTTCCCAGTCAAGAGTAGAGGTTAATTCTGGATGATATCCACCTAGCCGTTCATAGGTTGTTCGACGAATCACAACAGCAGGTGGATTCAATGGGTTTGCTACACCAACATATAGTAACAAGTCTGAAACTATACCTTTATCTGTCCCGTATAATTGTTGGCGGAAAGTAATTTCTCCTGTTTCATTGATATTTTCATAACCTGTAAAAGCTGCTCCAACGGAATCTGGACAACCTTCGAGACCTTGCTTGAGGCGAGTATAAAAACCTGGCAACACATAGTCATCATCATGAAGTAAGTGAATCCACAATCCTCGACTATTAGTAACTCCTGCATTCCAAGTTCCCTGCTGTCTGAGATTTTGCGGATTGCGGTAATAGCGTACTATACCTCGCCCGATCGCATTTACTAGTTGATACAGAGGTGGCGTACTTGCATCATCAATTACAATAATTTCCATTTCCTCAATACCTGACCATTGAGCTAGGACGCTGACTAGGGACTCTAGCAGATAGTCAGGACGTTGATATGCAGGAATAACCACACTCCAAAATGGTCGCTTGTCTTTTGTTTCCGATACTGGAGGGATTAGTGGAAAGTAATATTCACCTATTTGCACCTCTCCTTGAGGAAGTAGGGGAGTTGCTGATATCTCATCTTCGTTTTCTTGGGTAGCTGCAAATGCTTTGGCATAATGTGGATTAATCAGCTTTAACCCTTGTTGATAAGCAGAGATCGCCTCTGTTAAATTATTCTGCTGTTGGTAAATTTTGCCTAAATTCAGGTAAACTTCTCCATAGTTGGGATTAAGTTCCAAGAGTTTTTGATATGATGCGATCGCTTCTTCAAACTCTTCTTGTTCTTGCAGCGCTAACCCCAGGTTATAATGAGCTTCTAAGAAATCTGGCTGTAGTGCGATCGCTTGCTTGTGACAAGTAACAGCATTTTTCAAATCCCCTGCTTTTTTGCGGACAACACCCAATTGATTATTTAATTGTGCATAGTACATTTGTTGATTGCTGGAGAGCTTACCTTGAGCGTGTAACGCATTGCCCAAATTAGCCTCTGCTTCTATAAAGTCTGGCTTTAACTCTAGAGCTTTTTGATAATAGTGAATTGCTTCTTGAAATAATCCTTGTTGTTGCAGAGTATAGCCCAAGTTGTTGTAAATTGGTAGTGAGTTAGGTAATAAAACTAAAGCTTGTCGATAAGCTTTCTCTGCTTTGGAAAACTGTTCTTGAACTAAATGCAAATTACCTAAACTGAACCACATTTTAACAGAATCTGGTTGAACTTTTGAAGCCGCACTTAGCCATTGTTCAGCCGTTTGAGGTTGCCCCATCTGCTGCGCCAACATCCCTAAACCATATAAAGCTTCAGGGTTATCAGGTTGTTTTTGCAGAACTTGACTATATAGATATTCCGCCTCCAATAAACTATTGTCTCGTTGCTGTTGAGCTGCTAGTTCGAGGATTTCAGCTACTTCTATTTTATCTAGCAATTTAGCTTCATCCTTGTCACCTGACTGATGCGTTTGTACCGCAATTTGAATAAGAGATTTAACTTTAGATTCTGAAATATTCGTAGTATCCATAACTATGTAGTATCTATAACTATATTTAATTTGATATTAGATTGTTATAGATTACTATAACTTCAGAAGATAGGTGATAACTATCAATAAAATATTTTACCTGTTTTCGCCTGTTAATAGAGCAAGGCTATTTAATTAAGAGAAGAGAGAGATTTTGTCAACAGTATAGACGAGAAATAAGCCTGAAGCTAGCGATCAAACATTACCAATTCAAGTAATTTCAGTGCGTACACTATAGGCGTTGCTGTTGGCAAAACCTCTCCCAGAAAAGGTGTCGACATTTTCTTGTACAATCAGATTTTTTACTCACCCGATTGTTTTGACTGAGATGCTTGTAAATTAGAGTCTGTTAGGGAATGAAACGAGCAATTAGCCTTAAGCAAATTATATTACCGAGCTGATGTCACTGGCACTCAGGTTTGAAAATAGTATGCTTTGTTGAGGATTATTAAAGAGAGACGAAGAATTTAAGGTGAGAAGAGCGCCATCGTCGGTATCTGTTATGTTGCTTCGACTTCCCCAGCCATTTAATACAAGCTTATCAACACCAACCTGGAAATCTTGAATAACATCAAAGTCTTTTTTAAAGAAGGTATCGCTACGTTTGAAAGTAAACGTGTCATTACCTTCGCCACCAACTAAGACATCATTACCACTACCACCATAGAGTGTATCATTGCCTTTACCGCCATAGAGTGTATCATTGCCATCGCCACCATCTAGCGAATCATTACCTTGTCCGGCGTCGAGGTTATCATTACCTTTTTTTCCAGATAGCTTATCATCCCCCAAGCTGGCATAAAGTTTGTCTGCCCCGTTGGTTCCCGTCAGATTATCCTTCCGAATCGTGCCATAGATAACATCTCTACCCAGGTTGCCGATTAAAGTATCTCCTGCCAATTCAACAGAGGTAGTATTAATTTTGACTATAGTTAGGTTGGTATTGCGATTAAAATTCCGTTCATAAGTCCCAACAGCACTACCATCCAAAAAGTCACTACCATTGTTGCCATTAATATCAGAATCTTTATCACGACTGTCGATTGTGACATTGCGACTACGACCAAATGTTAGATCCCCGATTTTATCGGAGGACACTAATTTACCTTGGATACCAAAATAATCTAAAACTCTGGCCCTGTTAGGATTTGTGGTATCTAATACCAAAAAAGTCGTTGTAGACTGAGCCTTGTTATATTCAACGTCAGGATTTTCAATTTCTTTAGCTGCCAATTCTAAATTTGCTGAAAAATCAAAAGAGAAGCTTTCATTACGACCAACCGCAAAACTAGCAAGTACCTTTGCTTCGCTGTTGGAAGTACCTTCAAACTGACCACTTAATCCAACGACAGCAGACTGAGTGAAAAGTGATGAAAAAGTTGGATCAAAACTTGCTTTAGCCTCAGCAATTGCAGCAGTTACGCCACCTTTAACTAATGTATCTGCCTGGGTAGAAGTTAAAATGCTGGAAGCACCTTCACTATAGTTAGAAAAAGTTGCATCCCCTTCAGCGGTAGCAAAATTAGGGCTAGGATCAGGCTTGGGATCGGGTCTATTATTGAGATTAGTTCTACCATTGAAAGAAAGTAACTTTTGGGTTGTCAGTTGTAGACTTACTCTTGATGCCATAAAAAACCTGTGTTGATTTTGTTAGTTAACAAATTTGCGCGTAAATATTCGGGGAGTAATTCTCTCCTAATTTACGAGCTAAATCTCTCGATAGCCCTATAAAACTGTCAGCTTTTGTCTAGGATTTGCTTTGCTTTTAACAGCACTTTTAAATAACCTAATTGACTATTCCAAGCTGAACGTGGAAGCAGTGTGATTTTCTCTAAGTCTTGAGATGGTAATGACTTAAGGTCAGTTTTGTTCTCTGAAATTGTGTTAATTTCTGAATTTTCTGCCATGATTTATTGTCTCACTAAAGAGTAAGAAAATTCGGGTTCTTGTTGCCAACTTTCCGACCACTGAATGCTGTCAGCAGTAAAGTGTAATCGGTCGTTTGCTGGCAATAAAGTATCTGTAGGCTCGACAATTAGCTCAAATTCGCCATTATCAAATGGCAATCCTTGCGCCTTGACTTTGGGAACTACACGCTCTCTCATACCTTGTTTGGCATGAACAAGAGCGCGATGATGACAGTAAGGATTATTACCTCTCTTATTAAAGAAAACATGGGCAGTCCAACTGCAACCCCCACGACAAAGTTCAGCATATTCGCAGGTTTTACAGAAACCCCACAGGTGTTTTGTCCCTTCAGGTGTTCCTGCTCCTAGATTGAAGCGTAATTCTTCTGCACCCTCGATAATATCATGCAAGGTATGTTCTCGAATATTACCACCTGTATAGGCAGTAGTCGGCAGTGAGGGACAACCTTTAATCGCTCCGTCAGCTTCAATTCCCAAGGTTGAGAGTCCTGCACCGCAACCTTGCCAAAATGAGAAATCATGCTCCTTTCCCAGTCCCCGCAACAATCGTTCATAAGGGCCGTAGTAACCAATGTTATTTCCCGCCTGAAGTTGCACACCTTCTTGGTAAGCACGACGCGCCACACGGGCAAGCATGGGGTAGATATCTAACAGTTCATGGGGTTGGAGCAGGATATCTGCGTTATCGGCTGCATTTCCCATTGGTACAGTTAATTGAACTTGCCAAGCACGGGCACCGGCATCACGAATGCACTCATAGATGCACGGAAATTCTGGCGCTGACAGGCGGTTAATTTGGGTGTTGCAACCAAAAGAAATACCGACTTCTCGCAGATGACTCATGGTCTTAAATGCATATTTCCAAGAGCCTTTCTTTCCCCGCAGGCGGTCATGAGTTGCTTCCAAGCCATCAATAGAAACAGAGACTGTACGAATTCCTGCTGACTTCATTTTTTGGGCGGTTTCTAACGAAATGCCATAGCCGCCTGTAGTCATACCACATAACATTCCCGCCTCGTTGATAGCTTTGGCAATTTCCAGCCAGTCTGGACGCAGAAAAGCTTCACCTCCAATGAGAGTAACTTCTTTAATTCCAACTTCTGCCATCTGCTTGACGAGATCCAAAGCTTCCTCTGGGGAAAGTTCGTTGGCGCGCTCATGTCCTGCACGGGAACCACAGTGACTACAAGCTAGATTGCACTTTAAGGTAATTTCCCAAACTGCGTAGCTTTTGCGGTGATATGTCATAGGTTAATTCTCAATCTCAACCCTCAAAATAACCCTCTTTTCTCAGAATAGTAAAATCCAACTACTAAAACCCTTTTGGAGCTTCACTTCCCACTATTTAATTAAAAATAGCTATTGTTAGAAAATAAAGTCTCAAAGCTTGATTAATTCAAAGTCTCAGAATTTGGGTTCGATTATTGTTTTCCGAGAGTGACAAAAGAGGGATAAACTAAGCATTCTATTTCTTAATCGTTTTATCGTGTTATTGTACTTCTGTTGGACTAACAACTACTCCATATAACGGTCGTATAATTGGAGCTATTGGCTTTGGATTTGGTTTAGGAATCCATCTACATTTTTTAACTGGTGGTTTTCCACATTCTTCGGGAGGTGAGACTACAACTCCATACAATGGTTGAACGACTGTGTTTGTAAGCCCGCCAAAGGCTCCTACTAATTCCTCTTCACTGAGGTCGTCAAACTGACCTAATTCTTTTAATTCCAATATTTTAATGGAGGCTATTTCAAATTCTTCTTGAGAAAAATTATAGCCACCTTCTTCCATGACTTTTATCACTTCATCAATTTTGTCGCTCATCAATTGAGTGTAAAAAGCTTCGTCTTTAACTAGCCTGATGATGAACTCTTTAACTTTCTCGAAAATTGTTAATGACATAAATTTTATCTCCTTAATTTGAAAGTTGAAGTTTAGATTGATGAAAATTGACGATCGCGTGAAATAAATCCGTTTTGCCAGAAAATTTTAGCGAGTAAACTTGTGTAAATTCTTATTACTGGGTTTGGTAAATCTCTCCTAATTTCATGTTGGCTTCCTGGTGTTGGGGATTGAACTCCAAAGCTTTTTGATAGCAAGCGATCGCTTTTTCTAACTCCCCTTGTTCTTGCAGTACCACCCCCAAGTTATAATGGGCTTCTACCAAATCAGGCTGTATTGCGATCGCAGTTCGATAGTAAACAACAGCAGTTTGCCAATCAGCTCCTTCTTGGTGGGCAATGCCCATCTGATAATTCAATTCTGCGTAATAGGCTTGTTTCTCTGGTGAAAGCTTCCCTTGGGCAAACAGCGCATTCGCTAAATTGATTTCTGCTTCTATGCAGTTGGGCTGAAATTCCAGAGCTTTTTGATAAGATGCGATCGCATCCTCCCACTTATCTTGTTGTTGCAAGGTGTAGCCCAAATTGTTGTAAATTGTCCCTGCATCTGGTCGCAATGCAATAGCTTTTCGGTAAGCGGCTTCAGCTTCTGGTAACTGTCCTTGGCCTTGGAGCAAATTGCCTAAACTAAACCAAATTTTCACAGAGTTAGGCTGAGCTTGCGAAGCTGCACTCAAATGCTTCTCGGCTTCCTGCAACTCACCTTTCTGCTGTGCCAGCATCCCTAAACCGTATAATGCTTCTGAATAGTCTGGTTGTTTTTCTATCACCTGACGATATAGTTGTTCGGCTGTGTCTAGGTGATTAGCTCGATGATCTTGAAGTGCAAGTTGAAAAAGTTCAGCAACTTCTTCGGCGTTAAATTGTCTTGGTTTATTAACTAGCTGCAAAATAAAATCTTCCAGCGCTCTGACTGGCTTTAAATCGCCATATAATTTATGTTTATTTTCTGCAACTTGCTGGGAAATATATTGCCGATATTTAGCATCTTTCCCCAGACGGATGGCGATTTGGACGTATTCTGATTTATTTGAAGCAATCGTCTCTTCTATACCCATCATCTGCAAAATTGCCAGAGAATGCCGTCCCCGCATCAATTCTCCTGGTAAACTGACAACCGGAATATTATGAGCAATAGATTCGAGTGTGGAGTTACATCCAGACCAACCAATACTATCTAAGAAGACATCTGCTAAGGCTGTAGTCCCAGCAAACTTTCTATTATTAAGTTCAGACAAAAATAAACAATGATTTTGATAATCCAACCCTAATGCTGCAAAAGCATGGTTTAAGCGCTGGCGAAATACTTCTGTAGTCTCTTCACTTGAGTTTTTAATAAATACAAACTTAGCATTTCCTAACTCTTTAGCAATAGAGGGAAAAACATCATCATGATTAGGCAAATATTTATATAATGACTGACAACACCAAAAGAAAATATCATCCTCTTTTAAACCTATATCTGGTTTCTTAATTTCTTCGGGTTGAATTGATAAAGGTATGTAATAAATAGATAGATTGGGTAATCTAACTAATTTTTCTGTATAATGTTCTTGAGCATTTTCTGGTTCCATTAAATCACTGCTCAAGTAATAGTCAATTGTGGGGAGTCCACTCGTTTCAGGGTGTCCCCAAGATGTCATTTGAATTGGCGCTAATCTCAAACAACCCAGCTTGAGCGTCATTGAGTCCATTCCAAATTCTGGGAAAATCAGGATATGTAATTTATCTTGTGTTATTATCTCGCACCATTGTTCAACTGAGCGAACACCTTGAACTAATTTATCAAAAGCCTTGGCTGCACTAACTGTTGAGTTATCTGTTTTGCCCCCAGTGTAATAACCAAATAATTCAAATTCACTTCGATCTATATTTTCTACCCAACCTTTAATCGGGATTTTCCAATTAGAATGACTAGATAAAAATCCAGAAACGATACCAATACGAACCTTTTGATTTTTATCTAAATCTGGCAAAACAAGCGGCTGGCTATCTTGAGGATAGCAACTCGACATAATCTGGAAAATCATTTCCCCATAAGTTCGCTGTAAATCTCGGTCATTTAAGCCTTGATATGTCAAATAAAAAGGTTGAAATGCTCCCACAGCCTCAGATGCTTTTGCCCGTTCTTCCCGATCGGTTAATTCATAATATTTAGCTAAATTTTGCAAATGCTGTTGATACTGATTTCGCCTAAATGCAATTTCATCAACACTAGAATAGATAATTGGTAGTTGGCAGATACAAGCACCAAATTTAGCCATATCATAGTTTGGCGTTACCTTGACAGCTTGCTCAAATGCTTGGACTGCTGCTTCTGTGTTGTTAATATCTATAAATGCTATTCCTAAGTTGCAATAGATGTAATCAATATCAGAGCGAATTTTAATAGCTTTTTGAAAGGTTTCTATGGCAACATCAAATCTCTTCTGTTGCCTGAGAATGTTTCCCAAATTGTTGTAGGTGGTTGCCAAATCAGGTTGAATGCTTAAAGCTTTTTCGTAAGCTTCTATTGCTTCTGCAAATCTTCCTTTTCCCTGGAAAAGATACCCTAAGTTATGATAGGCGTGATGATAGTCTGGTTTAATTTTTAGTGCTTGTTGGTAAGAATCGATAGCATCATTGAATCGTCCTTGATTTTGGAGTACCTCTCCTAAATTAGTATGAGATGATACTAAATCTGGCTGCAATGCAATAGCTTGGCGATAATATAACTCTGCTATCTTGAAATCGCCTGCCTCTTGCCTATTTAAACCAAACTGCTCATTCAACTCTGCGTAGTGGACTTGTTCTTCTGGTGACAGCTTTCCTTGAATGTGGAGAATATTGCTAATATTGATTTGCACTTCTATGCTCTCAGGGAGAATTTCCAGTGCTTTTTCATAACAAGCGATCGCTTCTTCTACTTTACCCTGTTGTTGCAGAGTAAACCCCAAGCTGTTGTATATTGTCCCTACTTTTGGCTGTAATTGCAAGGCTGCTTGAAAAAATTGTTCTGCATTTTGATATTGTCCCCGTTGCTGCGCCAGCAGACCTAATCCATATAATGCCTCTGACTGCTTGGGATCTACATCTATAATTTGACAATAAATCTCTTCGGCTTGGGCGAAGCGCTTGGTTTGGTGATATTGACTTGCGAGTTGGAGAGCATCAGGAATTGTGGTCACGTCGCTTTGCTCCAAATTCAAAATTAAGAATCTCCATAAATAAACTTAGGAGCTTATATCCTTTTATTTATGGGCTATAATTTATACAATCTTTTTTAGTTAAAATGTCTTTTGTTCCTATATCTGCAAGGAACTCAAGCTTTTGAAACTTATAACTGATACCGATTTATATCATGTCTGCTTGATTACTTCCTAAACTTAATTAAAAGTAATTTTACTCTTCTCTACCTTTCGGGGGTCTACGAGAAGCTTAAGGTCACGGTAAAGTGTTCCTCTTATGACTATTAGCCCAGAGTTTTAATTCAGGGCGGGCAAACAACACAGACTGAAAACTGTGCTGAGGATTAAATGTTGTAAGTTGTAAAATTTTATTGCGAAAACAGTTATTTAAGACCAAAGGATGTATTTTTGGTAAAAGCCGAAGGCTCAAATGAGCAAAGAGCCTTCGGCAATTTATCAATATACTAAGCTTTCGAGCCTAACTCTACTTGCAGAAGTTAATACTTTTTGTGAGTAGAGTTTAATTATTACTACTTGTAAGAAGTAGAAGCTACGCTTACTGACGAAGCAGTAGCACTATTCTTAGTGGTGGTAGCGTTAGTTTCGGTGAAAGCTGAATTGTTGACGCCGCCGGTTGCAGAAGCATTTGCTACTGCTTGTGCAAAGTTGGTGTATTTAACAGGCTTGGTGGGTTTGATTATTATTATTACTGGCTTGCTGTTACCACCACCAATAATTTCTTCTGAGGTATTTTCCAAGTAGTTCAGATCAGAAATGATCATTTGAGTTCTCCTAATTTTTGTAACTATTGTTGGGAATATTTGGTGTAACCAACTTGTTTCATTTGGCTATACATCTAATATACTTTATTCTTTCAAAAAGTCAATGCTTTTTGGAAGAATTTATTATTTGAAAAACTAATGTATTTATGTTTAAAAGTTCTATTTAAAGTTAGAAAAAACTGCATGAAAAATTTAGGCAGAAATGAAAATAATTGCTGCCTAGCAAGAGTTACAACGATTTAATTTAATTTTTAAATAACGCAAAAAAAGCACTTTGTAGATGTATTCACAAAACACTAAAAAAGAAAAGCGATTAAGTTTTAAAGTAGATCAAAACTGTATCTGCAACATTTTTGGATACTAGAGGGATTTATCCTAAGTTAGAGTAGATACTTAGCGACAAAAACATTTTAAATTTCCTAAATTATTTAGTCTTGGTGAATAACATATCTTTTAATTCCTCTTGTGAACCGTCTGAGTCTATTTGAGTAACTATTTTCATGGCGTTGATTTGTTGCTTTAACCAATCAGAGAAGGATTCTGTAATGATTTTTTGGCGCAACTGTTCATCTAATTTGGGTTGAATGACTTCTTCCACCCAAATTAAATACACTCCCTTGGGAGTCGTTATCGGTTTGAGAGCTTCTGGTGGTGCAGCAGCAAAGACAGCAGCTGCAATCTCTGGACGAAAATCTTTGCGGTATCGGAGTCCTCTGTATCCATAAGCACGACGGGCTTCTGGTTCTGAGATATATAGACGAGCAATGTCTGGAAAACTGATTTCGCCTTCTTCTAGGGCATAAAAAAGCTCTAAAGCCAAGTCTCGATCCTCGAAGACAACTTCGTAGGTAACGGCGGCGATATAATCTAGCTGATGTTCGTAAAAGTGCTTTTCCAGTTGATTGGAAAATAGATGATTCGCTAACTTCCGCGAAAGGACGTTGTTATAGGCTAATTCTTCAAACTGAACCACAGAGAGGTGGTGTTTTTCTAGCCATGACCAGGTGTCTTTAGCTTTGACAAGCTTCTTGGCGAACCTTAAGTTATCTCCTTCTTGCTGTAGTTCTTCTGGCGTGACTGTAATTCCTGCCGCTTGAGCTGCTTCGGCAATAATACTTTGCGATGCGATCGCTTCCACAACAGCAGGTATCTGACAGGAGAGTTTAAGACTGTGAATGATATCTGAGGTGGAAATAGTCAGATTGTGGGGCATAACATGATATCTCCAATTAATTAAGCGGATTGGGGATTGGGCATCGCTTTGGCTTTGCTGAGGGCAAGTGCGCATGGGGCATTATATTATTTCTCCAATCTCCCTTGTCCTATTTCCTGATTCCGATACCTTTAACTACATCTCCAAACCGCCCTTTTTCAGTTTTTTGAACGGATCTAGAACAAAGTCAATTACTCGTCGTTGACGAATGATGACTTCAGCATTTGCTGTCTGACCCGCACCTAATGGAATACGTTTGTTGCCATTTTGGACATACTGCTGGTCTAAGGTGATTTCTAACTCATAGGTTTCGATGTTGCCTTGGGGTGTTTGGCTAACTTTCGAGTCAGGCGAGATCCAAGTAACTTTCCCTGGCACGATGCCATACTCTTGGAAGGGATAGGCATCAAACTTGACTTTTACTGGCATTCCTAACTTCAAGAAACCGCTATCCTGATTAGGCATATTTGCTCTGAGTACGAAGTCTGTTTTCGTGGGTGCAATTTGGGCAATCCTTTGACCGATTTGTACCACTGCTCCTGGTTTAGTGGTGGGTAATTCAAAAATCACCCCATTAATCGGCGATCGCACCACGCGCTGCTGAATTTGCAATCTTGTAGATATAAGCTGACTTTTAGTCTGAGCGATTTCCGATTGCGTTGCTGTTATTTGTGCCTGTATATCTTTTAGCTGCTCCTGATTTTTCATTACAGCTAGTTGTCCGGCTTGCACGGCACTTTTATAACTACTTTGTTCTTCTTGCAGTCGGAGTTTTGCTTGTTTGATATCAGACTCCAAGGTTTTGATAGTTACTTGATAATTATTTACCTCTTGGGCTAAACGCAATTCGGCTTGTTTAATATCTGATAGAGACTTGTTATAAACTCGTTGGCTTTCTTGCTCTTGTTTTTTGCTTTCCTCTAATTGGATTTCAGCAACTACCTTCTTGTCAACAAGTTGGCTATAACGTTCAGTTTGCTTAGAATTTATACTCAAAAGTTTTTTAGCCGATTCCCAATCGTCACGACTGGTGGAAATTTGCTCCTCTGCTTGTTTAACTAATGATTGCTTTTCTAACTTTTGGAGGTTATAGCTACTCAGTTTGGCATCCAAGTTTTGCTGCACCTGGTTGAGTTGAGCCAATTTTTCTAATTCTTGGGATTTATTTTGTTGTTCTAAAAGACTCGTTGACATTAAGAGTTGATTTTTCAGCAGTTCCAGTTGGGATTGCCTATTTTGTAGCCCTTGCAATTTGCTCTGGACTTGTTGGAGTTCGGTTTGTAGCAAATCAGAATCCAGTTCCAGTAAAACCTGGCCGGCTCTAACTGTATCTCCTTCTTTGACCGTAACTGCTTTGACACTTCCAGCAGCTTGAGCGTCTAATTTTTGAGTTGCGCCTTTAGGTTCTATACGCCCTCTGGCGCTACCAGTTTCATCGACTTTCGAGAGGGTTGCCCAAGGCAAGAATAGACCAGCAAAGCCGATGAGCGTATACAACAAACCACGAGTCCAAATTCGAGGTAAGGCATTGAGTAGTTTTTCTGTACCGTAGTACAAATCTTGACTTTCATTTTCTGCCTCTGTCTGCTCGTCAAATACCGATTCCTCTTGCTGTTTGTAATCTTGATATTTATCTTGCTCATCTGGGGGAAGTGGGGACGATCTATTGGGATGTGGCATGGTTTTATTTCCAATAACAGTAGATGGGTAGTGCGGGAAAAATCAATTCAAAATTCAAAATTGTTTACGCAGAGTCTCGTCGAGAATAAAAAGACTGCCCAATGCCCCATCAACTAACTTGAGACATCTGTTGTTGATTCAGGTAGTAATAATGACCTTTTTTAGCGATTAATTCGTCGTGGGTACCGCTTTCTACCAAAATACCTTGATCTAAAACTAGGATTAAGTCCGCGTTGCGGACTGTAGAGAGGCGATGGGCAATAATTACACTTGTGCGTCCTTTAAGAATTGTTTTGAGGTTGTTTTGAATAATCCGTTCTGATTCTGAATCTAGGTGACTAGTGGCTTCATCAAACAGTAATAACCGAGGATTTCCGAGCAAAGCACGAGCAATAGCTAGGCGTTGGCGCTGTCCACCAGAAAGCATTCCGCCGCTTTCACCAATTTCTGATTCGTAACCTATCGGTAATTTTTGAATAAATTCATCGGCTCCAGCATATTTTGCTGCTTGGATAATTTCTTCTGAAGAAGCATTTGGATTAGCGATCGCAATGTTTTCGCGAACAGTTCCACCAAACAGAAAAGTATCTTGGTCTACAACGCCGATTTGGGAACGGAGCGATCGCATAGATACACTGGTGATATCATTACCATCAATGAGTATTTTCCCATCCGTCGGTGGGTATAAACCCAAAATCAATTTACTGAGAGTTGTTTTTCCAGAACCGCTGCGCCCTACGACTGCAACCATCTGTTCCGGCTTAATTTCAAAGTTGAGATTTTCTAATACGTTAGTGTCACTTTCTGGGTGATAACGAAAGGTAACATTCTGAAAACAAATGTTACCGCGGAGTTTACCCAACGATTTGCGGGGTTTAGTTTCTAAGTCTTCTTCTGGTTCCGCCTCCAACACATCATTAATGCGTTCGGTAGAAATCACGATTTCCTGTAATTCATTCCATAGCAAAGCCAGTCTCTGGAAAGGACTCAAGACGTTACCCACCAACATATTGAAAGCAACTAATTGTCCAATAGTTAGTTCGCCATTAATTACCTGGGTCGCTCCATACCACAGCAATGAAGTATTTACAAAGGTGTGGATGACGCCACTGATAATTTGCAAGCGATTGTCAATTATTTGAGCATTAAAATCTTTTTTGATTAAATCATTCAGCAGTTCCTCCCAGCGCCAACGTACTGTCTGTTCAATTGCTAATGAACGGACGGTACGAATTCCGCTTAGGGATTCTATGAGATAGCTTTGTTCTTTGGTAGCTGCATTAAAAATATCTCTGGAGATGCGGCGCAAGATACTTGTGCTGGCCAGCGCCAAGATAAAAAATGGCGGTACAGTACACAGCACGAATAATGCCATTCGCCAGCTATAGGAGAACATCAAAGCCAGATAAACCACTAATGTCAGCATATCCAACACAATGGAGAGTGTCTGACCAGTCAGGAAGTGCTGAATTTTCTGGTTTTCTTGGATGCGCGAGATTATATCCCCAACGAAACGCGACTCGAAATAAGCAAGGGGTAAACGGAAGGTATGTTTGATGAAGCCTACAAGTAAGGCGATACTAATGCGGTTAGCAGTGTGAAATAAGAGATATTGCCGTACACCGTTGACAGCAACACCAAACAACCCAAAAACAATCATTCCCAAACCAATGGCGTTTAAGGTTGGAACACTGCGTTGCACAAGTACTCTGTCGAGCAACAACTGAGTAAATACTGGCGTTACTAACCCAAATAATTGAATGACTATCGAAGCTATGAAAATTTCTAGCAGTGTTCGATAGTGAGGTTTGACTAACTCAAAAAATTTCCAGAAGCTTCTACTTTCGTTCTTAGCACTTTTTAGTAGAGCTGTAGGTTGCAGTAACAATGCATAACCACTCCAACCTGCTTGAAATTCAGCTTTTGTCAGACTGCGTTGACCAAGGGCTGGGTCGCATACAATCACCCGCTTTTTGGTGATTTCATAAACAACAATAAAGTGTTTACCTTCCCAGTGAGCAATTGCAGGTAAAGGTTGTTCTGCTAATTTATCAAGAGTAGCTTTCACTGGACGGGTGGCAAAACCCAGATATTCTGCTGTTGCTGCCATAGCCTTTAGGGATGCACCGTTGCGAGTGACATTGGTCATATCCCGTAGGCGATTGATACTAAAATGTTTGCCCCAATAGTTACCAATCATCACCAAGCAAGCAGAGCCACAATCAGCTGCACTTTGTTGGGCATAGAAGGGATAGCTCTTGGTGATGCGTTTCCACCAATGCCCCACTTGTACTTTCGGACTGGGAAAGTAAAAACGTGATTTTTTTGTTGGCTGTTGTTGTGACTGCTTCTCTCTTTGGGGAAAAGGAATAATTTTAGATTTTGGAGATTGAAAAGTTTTTTCTTTAGCACCTAGTCCCCAGTCCCTAGCCTCCAATCCTGTTCCGCTGACGCTCATGGCAAAAGCCCACTCCCCTAACTCTGGGAAGTATTCTAGTGCTGTTTGCATCTGGTCGTTTTTCAGAATGTAAGCAATGGTTGGTTGCGTTGTTTGCCAATCTCCTTGTTCTGGTTGAGCAAAGATTGTACCTGGTGTCAAAGAATCGCCTTCAGAATGCAGCAGTTGACCTTTGTACAATAGCCACAACTGTGAATCTTGGGATATTTGTGGACTTACAGAACCAGTTTCTAACTGGTGTCGCTCAAACAAAGATAAGGCTTTGAGCATTCCTGAAACTTGTGATGTATGGCGTGGGAATTGTGATACTTGGCGACATAACAACAACAAATCCCAAAGTTCTGCACGGGCAAATAAGCGATCGTGAATGTTAGGATACTTGTCTATCAACTTTTGCAATGCTTCTTGCCTGAAATAGCCAAGTTTCAAGCTTGTCGAAGCTCTAACTGCATAAGGACTAAAGTTAGCTTCGGGAAACAAGGTCAATTCACCAAAAACAGACCATGCACCAAAGGTAGTAATTAAATTCTCAGAGCTATCTAATAGTCGGACTTTACCTGTAAGAATAATGTATATACCAGGATTCGTCTGTGCAGATTGCCAGAATTGCTTTGCTGATGGTGGCTCCACAATCTCCATTTCTGCCAAGAAGTTCTCTAATTCTTTTTCTGAAAGTTTTGTACCCAAGGTGTACAAAATTCTTTCACCCACATGTTGCTCAGAAAGCACTGGTGGCATTTTTTAATCTCCGCAAAAAAATTTAGTTAGTTATCAGTCGAAATCCAATTCAAAACTTCATTAAAAATATTATTTAATCCCGTATTTTCACCGAGGAAACTCTAAGCTTGACTAGAGTAGAGTTTAGAGAGAAATAGTATGCTAGTAAAGCATCTATCTTTTATATGCAAGGTATTTTTCTTGAGTGGACAATCTACTTGTTGCAGCAAGTTCTCGATGTGGCAATAACTAGTGTAAATGCCATAATATCTAGCTAGAGCTTTGTTTAACGACATTTAGCTTCAACAGCAACTAACTGCATTGATGACTCCACACAAATAAGGATTGCTTATTTTTGCAATCAGCAGTGGTTGTAAGTGATGATTAAGAGGAATTCTTTTTGGAGCATAATTTGCTATATGCAGCAATAGCTATTCAAAGTATTTCATTTCTCAATCACAAACTCTCGAAGTTTTTTCTAGTTCGGAACAATGTTATGGCTGAAAGTTAGCTTTCATCCTCTTGAACAAGACCGGAATCGGAAGAATTCTTAAAAGAATGTTTTCAGACATTCCTAACTTGTTAACAGCCTTGTCTTGACTTAAATGGTGTGACATAATTGTAGTTAGAAATTGCATTGAGTCGTAAATTGTGGAAAAACATAATTCATTGCAGTTGTGTGATCAAAGCCTGACAGCAAAAAAACCACAACTACAAATCTGACTAACGTTGTAGTGTTAATCAGAAATTTATACAATGTGCAATTAGGTTCCGGCATATTCCCTAGTGCTTTGTGAGTCTAGGGGATAGTCTCCGGGATAGCTTCATCCTTATCGTGCAACCTGGAACAAAAGAGGATTTTGAGTAGGCTACAGGAAACAGAAGACTATAAAAACTGTAAAGCTATAAAAGCACATCGTAATTTTCGTTTAAGTAGTATTTTACCAATTAAGCAAAACTCCACTTAAACAAATATTGCTTAAGTTGGCTTTAAGATTCCAGAATGGATCTTTTCTTCGCACTGCTTAGTATCTTTAAGGTAGCATCTAGCAAGTTATTTAACGTTTGTATTATACCTCCTCTAGTGTAATAAATGCAAGTGAGCAAAAGAGACTGCGAACATCATCATATTTACATACAAACATGATATTTACACAATTAGCTTACACTCCTTAGCTCTTAAATTTAGATATTTTAGTAGTTTCTTAATGTAAATTTTCTGACAAGTCACCTAATAGATGATATTTAACAAAAAAAATATATTTCACAACCATTTATACATTAAATCTTTAAATAGCGAGGCGGCATAACATGATGCTAGTCATAACGGTGACTATTGTTTGCTCAAAGGTGATATTTAAGTTGTTTAAATTAGCTGTGAGGTAAAACACGTTAATGTTGTGATCGGGCACACACACTAGTTAAATACGGCAATCTTAGCATTTTTCCCATCAAGGGTATAGCAGTAATACATATTACAGCTTGATAGAAGTTGAGAAATAACCATCATGTTTAAATGAGCCTATAGTTCAAAAAATGACAATAAGTAGTAAATTCATCTTTTAAAACCTAAGATTGCGATGCGATCGAGTCAAGTAATAAATGGATAAATTGAATGGTGGTTATAGAGCCAGTGTCCTGACGAAATTGTGACACCATAGATTTGGTTAAATATAGGAAATCATCCATAGCGGTTCTCAATCAAATAAAGTACATCCTCAAAGTTGAAAAAATTTATCTATGAAGTCTAGTTATACCTCAGTTGCAGAGGAACCGCTATAAAAGCAACCAATATCACCTTAGTTGCGATCGCCAATGTTGTTGCTGTATATTTATCCATTGGAAAATCTACTTGATGAGGAAATTATCCCTGTGTTATCTAGGGATCTTTATATTACTCTCAACAGAGAATATTTAAACGCTTGTTTATTCGTGCTTAGTTCCAAATGCGGAGATTTAATTTGAATGACGATTAGCTTAAAAGACCAGTAGGGAATTCAGTTCCTAAGTTGTGGGGCGATCGCTGAATTCTCTGCTTGGCTTGCTCTATGAAAGTAGTTTGTGTCATAATTACAGAAATAATAATTACTAAATCTCGGTCGATTTTAAGTAGTATTTTCACAAGCGCTAGAAGTAATACAGTTAGGGCAATGAGGATTGGGGATTGAGGGAGACTGGTATCGTGCGAAAAATTGATGTTCCTGCAAATTTGAGATGCTTCCATATTGAAAAACATCTCTGATTTAGTAGTACAGTGAATTACGAAGGAGTATTTATGTCACAGTTGGAGCAAGCAGTGCCAGACACCTTTGTAGCGCAAGGCTTAGAAACTCTCCCCAATATTTTCGACCGAGTTGAGGCTCTGGCCAAAGATTTTGCCACCCGTGCAGGGGTACACGATAGAGATGCTTCCTTTCCTTTCGAAAATTTTACAGCTTTGCATGAAGCAGGATTGCTCAACCTCACCATTCCACGTGAATTCGGTGGCCGGGATTTGGGGTTGGCAATTATCTGCCGGGTAATTGAAGGGATAGCACGTGGCGATGCTTCGACCGCATTAGTACTGACAATGCACTATCTTCAACATGCTCATGCAGCCCGTAGCCGTCGCTGGCATCCAGAAGTATATAAGCGGCTGTGTCGTGAATCAATTGAAGGCATTGCCCTGCTGAATGCTGCCCGTGTTGAACCAGAGCTAGGAACGCCAGCGAGAGGCGGATTGCCAGCGACAATTGCCGAACGAACAGCAGAGGGCTGGCGTTTAACAGGACATAAGCAATACACCACAGGCAGTCCTATCCTCAGCTATTTTGTTGTTTGGGCACGGACAACTGAAGATGAACCACAAGTTGGGAATTTTCTAGTTCCGCGCGATCTGCCAGGTTTGCGAATTGTCGAAACCTGGGATCATTTGGGGATGAGAGCTACGGGCAGCCATGATCTCATTTTAGAGAATGTATTAATTCCTTCAGAGTATGCTCTAAATATCAATCCCATATCTGCTGCCCCATCTTTTGATCCACTGATTTCCACTTGGGGCAGTTTGACAGTAAGTGCCTTATATCTCGGTGTTGCGAGTAGTGCGCGAGACTGGCTTGTTAAATATCTTTGGGAGCGATCGCCTTCTAATCTCCAAGAGCCACTGGCAACTCTGCCACGCTTCCAAACAGCCGTGGGTGAGATAGAAGCACTGCTGTTTGCTAATAATAGATTGATTTATAGTTTGGCTCAAGATATTGACAAGGGCGAATATGAGCCTAACGTAGGATTACAGGCACAGGCTGTTAAATACCTCACCACAACCAACTCGATTCGTGCTGTAGAAATTGCCTTAGAACTAACTGGCAATCCTGGTTTATTAAAAAGAAATCCTTTAGAGCGTCACTACCGTGACGTTTTGTGCAGCCGTATACATACGCCGCAAAATGATGTTATTTGCCAATCTTTAGGGAAGTCGGTGCTGAAAGTTAAGTGATGGGTATTGGGTAGTGGGCATGGGGCATGGAGGAAGACTTGTTGCAAGTTCTCATTGGAGTCACATTGTCTCTCTCATCCCAATGCCCAATGCCCACTGCCCAATGCCCACTACCCAATATTTAGTATCCTGCTTGCTTATCTACAACATTCCGCAAGGGCTGACCGTTTTGGTAGCGTTGAAGATTGTCGATAAATAGTTGTGCTATGCGCTCTCTCAGGCGTGGCGACAAGGCTGAACAATGGGGAGTGATAAAGGCATTCGGTAGCGACCATAAGGGACTTTCTGGCGGCAGAGGTTCGGTTGCAACAGTGTCTAATCCAGCACCCGCAATCCATCCCTCACGTAGTGCGGTGAGTAATGCGGCTTCATCCACGATCGCACCACGAGCAATGTTAATTAGGTAAGCAGACTGACGCATAGAACGCAATGCAGTTTCATCGATCAAGCCTTTAGTTTCTGGGGTTAATGGTGTGGCAATAACTACATAGTCTGCGGCTGGGAGGAGCGATCGCCACTCATCAGCACCCACAACCTTGTCAAAATTCGGTAGGGGTTCGGGATGACGGCGACTACCCCAAACTGTGACTCCAAAGGCTTTAGCACGAGATGCGATCGCTTGACCGATATTTCCTGTGCCGAGAATTAATAAAGTCGCGTCTGCCAACTCTTCAAGAAACACTCCTCTTACCCAAGTGTGTTCATTCTGCAAAGTTTGCAATTTCCGCAGATTCTTGGCGTGATAGAGCATAAATGCCAGTACAAATTCCGAAATTGGAATTGCATGAACCCCTGCACCATTAGTAAGGATAATATCCTTTTGCAAAAAAGTTGGCGTGAGGATGTGATTTACGCCAGCACTTGGTGACTGTTGCCAACGCAACGCGGGTGCTGCTGTTAGTACTTTGTCAAGAGTAGAGGTTTTCAGGTAAAATCCATTGACATAAATCTCTGCATCACTGACATCACCATCGAGATTACCTTCACTATCCACCTCTACAACATCTATATTAGATGGTAGGTGTGGCTCTATATCTGCAATGAGATGATCGGGTAAAATTAGTTTCACCATTAGCTACTCCCTATTTCCATTTTGGATTTGGATTTTGGATTGTGCAACCCAATTGGCAGCACCTCTTTATTTTTAATTTTTAATTGTTTAGTATCCTGCTTCTTTATCTACTACATTTCGTAACGGCTGACCAGCTTGGTAACGCTTTAGATTGTCGATAAATAGGGCTATTGAACGCTGTTTACTCTTTGGTGAATGACCAGAAGTATGAGGTGTAATAAAGATGTTAGGGAGTGACCACAAAGGACTTTCTGATGGTAAAGGTTCGGAATTAACTGTGTCTAATGCTGCACCTGCAATCCAACCTTCTGTGAGCGCTTTTATTAATGCTGATTCATCGACTACGCCACCACGAGCAATATTAATTAGGTAGGCATGATTTGGGAGCGATCGCAATACAGATTCATCAATAAATTCTTTGGTTTCGGGAGTTAAGGGTGTTGCAATAACTACATAATCTACCTCTGGCAGGAGCGATCGCCATTCATCAGCACCCACTACTTTATCAAAATTTGCTAGCTCTTGGGGATGACGGCGACTGCCAATAATTCTTAAGCCGAAGGGTTTAGCACGGGCGGCGATTTCTTGACCAATACCACCAGCACCAATAATTAGCAAGGTTGCATCTGTTAATTCTTGGATAGCAAAGCCTCTTTTCCAGTGACGTTCAGCCTGTAAAGCATATAATTCTGGCAGGTGTTTGGCATGAGCCAGTATATAAGTAATTACAAATTCTGCGATCGGAATTCCATGCACTCCAGCCCCATTTGTGAGGATAATATCTCTTTGCAAATAAGTTGGTGTCAGGATGTGATTCACCCCTGCATTTGGTGCATGATGCCAACGTAGTGCTGGTGCTGCTTCTAGTATTTTATGCAGTATAGGACTTCTCGATAAAAACCAACTGAAATAAACTTCAGCATCGCTAGCATCCCCATCTAAATTTCCTTCAACATCTACTCGTACAATCTGTGTATTGGCTGGTAGATGTGGCTCAATGTCAGCAACCAGCTCGAGCGGCAAAATGAGCTTCATTGTAGATTACCTCTTCTTTATTTACAAGGCTATTTCTGGAAATTGCCTATATGTGACAAAAAAATGAGTGCCATTTTTTCTTGGCACAAATTATGATGATATTTACTAATATTTCATGGATGATTATTTAATATGTAAACACATAAACTCTAAATCAAAATATTGGTTATTATATTTATACGCTCTTTTCTCTGTTCCATATATTTGAAACCCCAATGATAAATAAAGTGGTTTTGCTAAAAAGTTACTCTTAATAATATCAATTAATAATATTTCTACATCTTTAATAATTTTTGCTCTTTCAATTAATTCATGTAGTAATAATTTACCTAGATCTTTTCCCCTATACTCTTGTTGAACATACATGCTACTAATATATGCTTTATGCCGGAGTTTGATTCTTGATTCTTGCTGAAATGCGACTATTCCAATTAAATTTTTATCCTCAAAACATCCCAAAATAAAGTTATTATTATCTACTGGAATTCTAGCCCGAAATTGTTCTATCGTCTTAATTACTTCTTCTTGATATGTTGTGCCAAATGAATCTGGATTTTTATCTAAAGCTTCTAATCTGATCTGTCTATAATCTTCTGCATCATACTTTGTTAATTTTTTGACGATCATTAGATATTTATTTATTATTTTTTTCAATCAAGCGATATAGATTATTATATTTTAGTTTATCTAGATCGTGAATATAGAAAAAATCACCTAGACTAGCAAAGAGCAAGCCTGAGAGATATTTTGATTGTTCATTAATAATTTTTTATTGCTATAGCTGTTTTTTAAGAGCAAGTTTTAATCTCGAAGTAGCCTATTTACCGCAGCTACCTCAAGTTTAATATTGATTGACTACAAAAAGCTTAAATCTCAACTACTCAGCTGTAATAACTGGTTGTTTACCTGAGTATTCTCATTGCTCATTACTCGTTCTAAAACAGCTTCTCTGATATTGATAAACACTTCGCTACTTCGATCTCGCGGGCGTGAAAGTCTCACAGGTAAATCCATAGAAATCTTTCCTTGATCAATCACTATCACTCGGTCTGCCAACGCTACAGCCTCTTCCACATCGTGAGTAACCAAAAACGCTGTAAATCTTCGCTCTTGCCACAAGTTTTCAATCAAATGCTGCATTTCTTGGCGAGTTAGAGCATCCAATGCTCCCAAAGGTTCATCTAGCAACAACAAACGGGGCTGACTGGCTAACGCTCTGGCCAATGATACCCGTTGCCGTTGTCCTCCAGACAAAACATAAGGCCACTCATCAGCTCTATCTTTGAGTCCGACTTTATTGAGTACCCACAAAGCTTTTTCACGCCAATTACCTTCTAAGCCCAACCCCACGTTCTGAATAACGCGCTTCCACGGCAGCAAGCGCGGATCTTGAAACATTACTGTTACAGAGCGGCTGAGTCTATGTAGTGGTTCTCCATCCAGTAGTATTCCACCTGAAGTTGCTCTATCTAATCCTGATACAAGACGCAATAAGGTACTTTTACCACAACCACTTCGTCCGACAATAGCGACAAACTCACCTGCTTCAACTTCTAAATTCAGCGAGTTTAAAACAGTTTTATTGCCAAAAGATTTCGTTAAATCCAAAATACTTAGTTGTGTACCCTGTACATTTGAACTCACTTGCAAAACCTCCTTTTGAGAACAATTAGAATTTAATTATTTGATGAGATATTGAAGAAAGGAAACCACATTTGAAATCAAGATTTTTCAACCTTTGATTCTGGTGAACTTAGCATTTATGACTTTTGATAATTGGGGTTCCAAGCCAAGAATTTTGTTTCTAATCCTCTGGCAACAGCATCTGCTAATTTACCTAGTAGTGCATAGATTACAATACTCAAAACCACAACATCGGTTTGCATAAACTCACGAGCATTCATTGCCATATAACCAAGACCGGAATCTGCTGCGATCGTTTCTGCCACAATTAGTGTCAGCCACATAATCCCCAACGAAAAACGAACACCAACGAGAATTGAAGACAAAGCTCCTGGAAAAATGATTTGCCACAGAAGTTGTGGTGTTTTTAATCCATAGACTTTTCCCATTTCAATCAGTCCAGGGTCAACACTACGGATACCATGAAATGTATTGAGATATAACGGAAAAAATACCCCCATAGATACTAGAAATAATCTAGCTTGATCGCCAATACCAAACCAGAGAATTACGAGCGGAATTAATGCCAAATTAGGGATAGTACGGAGCATTTGCAAGGAACTATCCAATAACTTTTCTGCGATTCGGGAAAAGCCATTGAGCAATCCCAAACCGAAGCCAATACTGCCACCAACTATAAAACCAGATATCGCCCGCCCAGCACTAATTCCTATATGTTGGAACAGTTCTCCAGTTGAGCCTAGTTTAATTGCTGTAGCGATTACACCACTTGGTGCTGGTAAAATTCTGGTTGAAAGTAGACCAGTTCTAGAAGCAAGTTCCCAAAGAATTAATATGGTAACAGGCACAATCCAAGGAACTATTTTCTCGATTTGCGGGTTGTCTAATACCTCGCTCAGGGATATCTTGTTTTTGCTTTTGGTGCTTTTAAAGGTAATAGTCATGGAATTTGGGATTTTAGATTGTTCCAAAGGATGAATCTATAAGCATCACCAACATAATTAGTAATTTGCTCTTTAATTACTAATTACTAATTACTAATTATTAGGTCATGAAGCACTTGTGAGTTGTTTCGCAAATTTTTCATTGACGACTATTTCGCCAACAGAACTCAAGACTGGTGGTGTTAAAGGTGTAGGTTCGCTTTGCAAAGGTAGGCGGGGAAATAATAATTCAGCGGTGCGATACGCTTCTTCTAAATGGGGATATCCAGAGAAAACGAATGTTTCTATCCCCAAATTGCGATATTCCAGCATCCTAGCGGCAACGGTGTCAGGATCTCCGACTAAGGCCGTACCAGCACCACCTCGCACCAATCCAATTCCTGTCCAGAGGTTGGGGCTAATCTCTAAAACTTCTCGACTACCACTATGTAGTTGACTCATACGCCGCTGTCCTTCAGAATCAGATTGAGCTAAGTCTTTCTGAGCTTTAGCGATCGCATCCTCATCCACATACTTAATTAGCTCATTGGCTGCATCCCAAGCAGCTGACTCGGTTTCTCGCACAATTACATGCAAGCGAATCCCAAAACGGACTGTTCTACCTTGTTCAGCCGCYAGTCGYYKAACYTCRGCAATCTTTTGRGCMACTTGYTGTGGAGGTTCRCCCCAAGTYAGRTAAACATCTATATGTTTAGCAGCAACCCGCTTKGCRGCAGCAGATGAGCCACCAAACCACAAAGGTGGATAGGGTTTTTGAACTGGTGGAAATAAGAGTTTACCGCCTTTAATATCCAGGTAGTTTCCTTTAAAATCGACTGTTTCCCCACTGACAATACCCCGCCAAACTCTGAGAAATTCATCGGTTAAATCATAGCGATCGTCATGACTAAGATGCAAGCCATCCCCAGCCAGCTGCACCGGATCTCCACCTGTCACCACATTAATCAACAATCTTCCTTTAGAAATTCGGTCAAATGTTGCTGCCATCCGTGCAGCAGCACCTGGGGAAGTAATCCCTGGACGAATTGCCACCAGAAATTTCATCTGCTTGGTGACAGATATGAAAGCGGCGGCAGTTATCCAAGCATCTTCGCAAGAACTTCCTGTGGGTAACAATGCGCCCGTATAGCCTAGACTATCCACAGCTTGGGCAATTTGTTGTAAATAATCAGGTGTGACAACACGAGAGCCAATATCTGTGCCTAAATAGCGTCCGTCATGAGATCCAGTAGGAATAAACCAAAGAATTTGCATTTGTGTCAGACAGGGTACAAGTATATATCCTACGGCAGATCGATCGAATTACCGGAGTTTATAGTCAGCATTTTACAGGAAATTATTTAAAACGCCAGTGATAAATTAACGATTCATAAAGAATAACTGCCCACAAGATTGACGTTTTCACGCACAATTCCAATAATCATGACACTTTTTTTGCAACAATAGCTGTCGTGAAGAATACAAGTTTTATGTCAATTACCAACATTTTTGCAACTTTGAAGTGTTCACTTCTAGTTTCATCGACAGAAACCTTGCTAACTTGCACTTTCTAAGTCTGTGTTTGGATAAAGGTTACGATCTCTGTGTTCTTGGGTTGGCTTTCAGCAAACAGCAATTCGGTTTGAGCGCAACCCCCGTTTGGTTGGGGAAGTTAAATACACTTTTAGCAAATCCTTAGCTCTTGCTATCAATTATCTACTGTAGTGTCCTTTTCAATAGTGCCACCGTGGTTATCAACCTACTTAAGCTTAGTAGCAGCGAAAGCTTTCTTAAGCTGTTGTGCATACAAGTTGCACAATTTAAATTGTGGGTAAGAACTTCAAACCCTCTCTCCTGCTCCCCTGCGATCTCAACGTGTAAATTAAGTACTTAACAGCTTAGTCTTGTATCGGCGTCTTTTTGTCCCCTATTCGCCTTTAACCGGGTTTACGATTATTTTGATGGCAATTTTCTGCCTCGGATCTGTGCAGTTAGTTCAGTGTTGGCATTTGAGGCGAATATATAGGGCGCATCTACGAAGAAAAAGTACTAGGTCTTGCATTGTATCAAGCTCTATGCAAAGATAATCCTACAAATGTACGGCAAGTCGATAGAAGTATCGTACTTAGCTAACAATTGATGCTGTCAAAATATAGCTGATTAGAAAATAGTGTTTTCAATTAATGTTAATTGGCAAATAATCACTTGAATCTAAATCAAGCTTGAGTCGATGTCAGTAGCCATTGGTGAACTTTGTACAGTATAACCCAAAAAACGGATTTTAGGATGTCTCAGAAGTGTTAGTTCATATAGTGTGTGGTTGAGTTTTCCTTAAAAGTAGAGAAGTCTTTGCTAAAGCAGTTATTGTCTGATTCCAGACGTTTTTAGGATTTTTTTAAACGTCAAAATTCCTAATTGGCAGCGAATTTTGAATTGGACATTCAACTACTTAGTACCGATTTCGATATTTATCAAAATTTTGTGCTTTTTTCAGCGGCTAAAGCTTTGGTG
The DNA here is from genome assembly GCA_003326195.1 of Nostoc punctiforme NIES-2108. Classification (GTDB taxonomy): domain Bacteria; phylum Cyanobacteriota; class Cyanobacteriia; order Cyanobacteriales; family Nostocaceae; genus Nostoc; species Nostoc punctiforme_A. The sequence goes on along the minus strand of LXQE01000136.1, from coordinate 430,676 downwards.
GAGCTATGTTCTAATCGTTTGCTAGAAACATTAGAACAATGATTTGTCTTGTCTTTTAGTTCCAATGAAGGGCTAATTTATTCATCTTTAAGGTTGAGGAGTTAAGGAGTCATGTCGAAATTTCGCTGGAATTATAGATCCATAGTGTTTCTGCTTTCGATGCTAGATATTCTAGCTATCCTGGTAATTCATCCAGCTAAAAGCCAGGCTGAATTACCTAAATCTGATGTATCTACTATTGAAGTAGAAAAGAACAAAGCTCCAGAAGCAGTTGTCAATCAAACAGTAGATACTTCAGTTGCACCAGTCACTCTTAAAAAAGCTCCAAACGATCTCCGAGATCGAGTGACACCTGTCTCGCAATTGTTGCAAGTTGCACCACCGACTAACCAAAAAGCTCCAAATAATGTAGCAGGGCAAGTGACATCCGTCTCGCAACTATCAGATATTAAGCCTACAGATTGGGCATTTCAAGCATTACAGTCTCTAGTTGAGCGCTACGGTGTAATTGCAGGATATACAGATGGTACATTTAAAGGCGATCGCTCCCTAACACGCTATGAATTTGCAGCTGGGTTGAATGCAGCTTTAGATCGCCTCAATGAACTAATAGCGACTTCGACAACAGATTTAGTCAAACGCGAAGACTTGGATACCATCAAAAAACTACAAGAACAATTTTCTCCAGAACTCGCCCAACTTCGGGGACGCGTAGATAGCCTGGAAGCACGAAGTGCGAAATTAGAAGCAACTCAGTTTACGACCACAACCAAACTTATAGGTCGATCTCAGATTGTCCTTGGCGAAGTTATAGCAGGCAATAACGTCGTCACCAAGAGACCAGCACCTCACAATGCCACACTTCAAGGTTCAACGACTTTACGGTTAAACACCAGTTTTAACGGAAAAGATTCACTAGGTATAACAATAGGAGGTGGAAATATTGAATCACTGGGACAAACAAGAGCTGGATTATTGGGAACTTATGAGGGGAGAACTGCTGATAACTCCAGTATTACTTTTGCACGCAACACTATTATTCTCAGTGGTGTCCGCTATCGGTTTCTACCTTTTCCAAAGACCCAAGTCAACATTTATCCCTTGTCCGATGGAGCTAGTGAGATAGGTCTTTCTGGCCCCATTAACCCATATTTTGAATCGTCTTCTGCGACTGGTGCTAATGGGATTTCACGATTTTCACGACGGTCTTTGGTCTATAACTATGGAGATAGTGGCCCTGGAATTGCTATACTCCAGGGATTAGGCAAACAGGTTCAATTCGGGATAGCGTACAGCGCACCAAATGGTGGTAATCCCACAACTAATAACGGCTTATTTACAGGCAGATATTTAGCTTTAGCACAGTTAATATACTACTCCGCTAATAAGAATTTTCGGGTGGCTGCAACTTACGTTAATACCTATAGCCCACCAAATACTCTAGGTTTTAGTGGAACAAATTTCGGGCCAGCAGTCGGGAGTAACCTGGTAAACAGCACCGTGCCTGGAGTAGCAACTCTAGGCAACCTTTATGGACTACAGGCGTTCTATCAAGTTAATTCCAAGTTGGCAATCAATGCCTGGGTAAGTTATGGGGTACACCGTTATTTAGGACGTGGAGATGCTGAAGCTATGGATTGGGCCGTAGGACTGGCATTCCCGGATCTTTTTAGTGAAGGTGCTTTAGGGGGGATTTTAGTTGGTATGGAGCCAAAACTCATCAGTCTTAGTAATAATGTAAATTTGGGAAAAGGTCTAGGACAAGCGGACAGAGATACTTCTCTGCACGTTGAGGCATTCTACCAATATAAAATCGGAGATCATATTGAGGTTACGCCAGGTTTGATCTGGATTACTGCACCTGATTCGGATGCCAGCAATCCTGATAGTTTATTTGCTTGGGTTCGTACTGTTTTTAGGTTTTAACCTTTGACACTCCCCGGACTGATTAAACTTTGCTTATACTCTTTTAATCAAAAGTCCGGGGATTCTTGAGTCTTAAGGGAGCGGCTTCACTCGCAAGTAGAGACACATTAGCGCCGCAAGACAAAGCCCAATCCCATTTTGCGTCTCTACGTATCTAGACAAAACCGATTAGAAAATTTTATTTAACTACGGTAAGCTTATTGAAATTAAGTATTTTGTGAATAAAAATTGGACAACCACACAAAAGACGGTAAAAAGCAAGTTCTTGAGGAAGATAACTCAATTGATTTTACATAAATTTACATTTAAAGTTGTTCGGTAAAATGCTTGCTTTTTGTCGAAAACTGTGAAAAGCTTTATCTATACTTTAAACTACGGTTTACCGATCAAGATAAAGTATTTATGTGGTATCAAGCAAGTAAGAACCTGTATTAAGGGATTCACAATTTCTAGATTTTTAAATATTTATTTTGCAGCATGGATGGGGCGAAAACTTGATGCTTAAGACTTTATAGATGGGGGGAAATGGTAGATGCTGAAGACGTTAACAAACGATTTTGAACTCGACTTAGAAGCAGATGTGCTTGTGATTGGAGGTGGGCCAGCGGGAACTTGGGCGGCATGGAGTGCTGCATCAAATGGAGCTAGAGCGATCCTTGTAGATAAAGGGTATTGTGGCACAACTGGATGCGCTGCTGCATCTGGAAATGGTGTATGGTATGTACCACCCGATCCAGAAGCACGGGAAACTGCAAAGGCGAGTCGGGAATCGTTGGGTGGGTTTTTAGCTGATCGCAATTGGATGGATCGGGTACTGAATCAGACTTATGCAAACGTTAATCAGTTAGCAGAGTGGGGTTATCCCTTCCCTACCGACGATGAAGGCAAACCCTACCGGCGATCGCTGCAAGGGCCTGAGTATATGCGGCTGATGCGGCGGCAAATTCAACGTGCTGGAGTCAAGATTTTAGACAATAGTCCCGCCTTAGAATTACTGGTTGATGACGATGGTGCTGTTGCTGGTGCAACAGGTGTGAACCGTCAGACTGGTGAGAAATGGATAGTGCGATCGCAGTCCACAATTATCGCAACTGGTGGCTGTGCGTTTCTCAGTAAAGCGTTAGGATGCAACGTCCTGACGGGGGATGGTTATCTGATGGCGGCAGAAGCAGGAGCCGAGATGTCGGGTATGGAGTTTTCTAATGCTTATGGCATCTCTCCCGCCTTTTCTTCAGTTACCAAAACCCTGTTTTATAATTGGGCGACTTTCACCTACGAAGACGGTACTGTAATTCCAGGGGCAAGTTCTCATAGACGGTCAATAATTGCCCAGACATTACTGCAACAGCCAGTTTACGCCATCATAGACAAAGCGGCGGAATCGATGCGGCCATCTATGCGTTTAGCACAGCCCAACTTCTTTTTACCGTTTGACCGTGCAGGTATCGATCCATTTACTCAACGTTTCCCTGTGACTCTGCGCCTAGAAGGAACTGTGCGCGGTACGGGAGGAATTCGGATTGTCGATGAGACTTGTGCCAGTTCTGTACGGGGACTTTATGCAGCAGGAGATGCCGCTACACGGGAACTGATTTGTGGCGGATTTACTGGCGGTGGTAGCCATAACGCGGCTTGGGCAATATCTTCTGGCTATTGGTCAGGGAAATCGGCTGCTGAATATAGCCGCAGTTTGGGAGAATACAAAACTCAACGCCATGTTAAGGGTGTTGGAGAGGTAGGATTACAAAGTGGGAGCGATCGCTCCTTAGCGACTGATGAAATTATTCAAGCAGTTCAAGCTGAAGTATTCCCTTACGAAAAGAACTATTTCCGTACAGAACAAGGCTTAACCGAGTCTTTGAGTAAGCTAAATCATCTTTGGCAAGAACTCCGCAGTAGCCAGGTAACATCAGAGAAAGAGCTAATCCGGGCACGAGAAGCTACGGCAATGGTAGCTACAGCTCGGTGGATGTACAGCAGTGCCATTGAACGTAAAGAAACTCGTGGTATGCACAAACATCAAGACTATCCAGAACAAGATGCTAACCAACAACATCACTTGATTAGTGGCGGATTAGATCAGGTTTGGGTAAAGAGTCAGCCGCTACTAAATACAGAAGATATTTCGCAATCCAAAATCGAAAATCCAAAATCCAAAATAGGGGTGGCAGTGTGATTGAGTTGGTCAGCGAGTCGCGGTGCATAGAATGTAATATCTGCGTGAATATTTGTCCAACTAACGTGTTTGATAGAGTACCTAATGCGCCGCCAACCATTGCCCGACAGAGTGACTGCCAAACCTGTTATATGTGCGAATTGTATTGTCCAGTTGATGCCCTTTATGTCGCACCAGAAAGCGATGTGACGACTTCAGTCAATGAGGCAGAATTGGCAGAAGTTGGGCTACTGGGTAGTTACCGGGAAAATATTGGTTGGGGGCATAAACGCACTTCAACAGCAAAAGCGGATCAAACATTCCAAATTCTGAAGCAGATGAAATAGTAACGCGATGTGCAACTTATTCTTAGAACCTTACCTCCATTCCTCTCCCCTACAGGGCTACGGTGTTACACAACTCGAATTACCCCCCTTAATCCCCCCGATGTTTTGGGGGGAAACCGGAAAATCTAGTTCCCTCCCCTTTTCAAGGGGAGGGTTAGGGTGGGGTAAAATCCAGATTCATCAAGTATTTCAGACTTGTGTATACACCACAGCCCCCACAGGGAGAGAGGCTTTGATTCTTACTCCCCTTCCCTTATAGGGAAGGGGTTGGGGGTTAGGTCTAAGAGAAAGTTTCACACGGCGTATAGTACAGCGGAGAAAAAAGTCATGCTGTCGTTCAAAGTAGTAACAGGTTCTATCAGTAAAAATAAATTTACTTCCAGATTCTCAACTTCAGTGGCTTGTGTCCTACTGCTACTAACTACAGCATGTAGCCAAGGCGAAACTAAATCTGCTCAATCCATTGAGGCTGTTAATGTCAATAACACTGTTGCTACATCCAATAATATTTCTACGCTGCGTATAGGTTATGTAGGTAGTTCAGAACCTACAGGGGCACTTGGTTGGGCAAAGAAAAAGGGAATATTAGAACGCGAGTTGCAAAAAGCAGGATTTAAAAACATTACTTTTGCTCGATTTCCTAACGGGCCGGATCTAAATGAGGCGCTTGTCGCCGGACAATTAGATGTTGGTTCTTTAGGCGATACACCAGCGATAGTTTTGAAAGCTAGAGGTCAGGAAACCCGACTGTTGCGGATCAGCCAATTTAATACAACCGCCTGGTTAGTAGCGAAAAAGAATGGTGCGCGATCGCTTGCTGAACTTAAGGGTCAAAAAATAGCTACCCAAAAAGGCTCTTATATGCACCGATACCTGTTGGGTCTATTAGCTGAAGCTAAAATTGCCAAGGATGTAAAAGTTGTTCACTTGATGACTACTGAGGCAAAAGCGGCTTTAGAACGTGGTGATGTAGCAGCTTATGCAACCTCTAGCGATCTGGGGCCTTTTCTGAAATCACAAGGGTTCCCAGTGATTGATTCTTCTGCGAATCATAAAGGTCTTTCAGGGACATCATTAGTTGTAGCAACTGAAAGTTTTTTGGCAAAACAGCCTGATTTCCCACAGAAATTTAATGCAATTCTCACAGAAGCAGCGAAGGATTTAAAAGCTAATTCTGAAGAATATTATCAGTATCATGCTCAAACTACTAAATATCCCATCGATATTATAAAAGTATCGTTCCCACTCAAACAGGTATCAGAAGAACCATTACCAGCCGAGGGAGTGAAACTTTTAGAGGGAACAAAGAAATTTTTAGTCTCGCAGGGTTTAGCAAAGTCGGACTTTAAATTAACAGACTGGGTTGCTGAAGAAAAATAGGAAATGGGGAGTGGGGAGTGGGGGAGATGAGGAAGATGAGGAGGCAGAAATCAGTAACTTTTCTGAGCAAGAAAAACAAATTTCTGTAATTAAGTCTTTTAAAGGAGCAACTTTCAGGCTCAAAGGTGCAACTTTCAGGCTCAAAGGTGCAACTCCCAGGTTCAAAGGCTCAACTTTCAGGCTCAAAGTTGCAACTTCCAGGCTCAGAGGTGCAACTTCCAGGCTTAAAAGTGCAACTTCCAGGCTCAAAGGTGCAATTTTCAAGCTCAAAGGCTCAACTTCCAAGCTCAAAGGTGCAACTTCCAAGCTCAAAGGCTCAACTTCCAAGCTCAGAGGCTCAACTTCCAAGCTCAGAGGCTCAACTTTCAAGCTCAAAGGCTCAACTTCCAAGCTCAGAGGCTCAACTTCCAAGCTCAAAGGCTCAATTTCCAGACTTATAAACTTAGGACTTACGCAATAACTCTCTAAAACTCTCATTCCTACCCTTCGGGAACGCCAAGGGCGAACGTGTCCTTTGCGCCTTTGCGGTTCGTTTTTCCATTATTTTGCGTAAGTCCTGTAACTTTCCGCTTCCCTGTTGACCAATACATTTGAAAATCTAGGTAAAATGGCCATGACTATTGCACTAGACCGTCCACATAAAACCAAGTCTGCTCAAATCCGCGAAAAACTTGGTTATCCGATCATTGATACTGATGTACATACTCAAGAATTTCCCCCAGCATTCTTAGACTATTTAGAGCAAGTTGCTGGAACTGCGATCGCAGAGCGTTTTCAAGAGCATTTACCCGGTGCATCTCGCTCTAAATGGTTTAAACAATCTTGGGATGAACGTCGCACTTACCGCACCGCCCGCCCTCCTTTTTGGACTCGTCCCACTAACGATCCCCTAAATTTGGCTACCATTAGCTTGCCAAAGTTGTTGCACGAACGCTTACAAGAAGCTGGTACAGACTTTGCCGTTGTGTACCCCAACTTGGCAACGATGGCCCCACACATCGGTCATGAAGAAATGCGGCGGGCTGTTTGTCGGGCAGCTAATACTTACCACGCTGATATTTTCCGTCCTTATAGCGATCGCTTAACACCCATTGCTGCGATCCCAATGAATACGCCCGAAGAGGCGATTGAAGAGTTGGAATATGCGGTGAAAGTGCTGGGACTCAAAGCAATTCAAATCCCCGGACATATCCGCCGCCCCATTCCCGCCTTCGAGAAGTATGGCGAAGAAGTAGCTAACGAAGCCATTTGGATTGACACCTTTGGCTTGGATAGTAAATATGATTACGATCCCTTCTGGGCAAAGTGCGTAGGACTTAAAGTTGTACCCACCACCCACTCTTCCGGTATGGGCTGGATCAATCGGCGTTCCATTAGCAATTACCAATACAACCATATTGGTCACTTTGCATCGGCTGCGGAAGCATTATGTAAATCTCTGTTCTTTGGTGGTGTAACTCACCGCTTCCCCACACTCAAGTTTGCCTTTTTAGAAGGAGGTGCAGCTTGGGGTGCTAGTTTGTACACCGATTTGATTTGGCACTGGGATACTCGCAATAAAGATCATTTGGTGGAAAACAACAATCCCGCCAATATCGATCGCGAAGAACTGCTAGAACTTTATACCCGCTATGGTGGCGAATTAGTACATGGTCGTTTGGATCAGCTAGGTAGTGGTTTAGGTTTCCACGCTGAGTTATTATCTCCCCTAGAACCAGGTGATTTGGATGAATTCGCCGTTGCAGGAGTTACCAAGCCAGAAGATATCCGCGATCGCTTCTTGAATCACTTCTACTTCGGGACAGAATCAGATGATACCCGTGTAGCTCAAGCCTTTAACCGGAAAGCTAACCCTTATGGCGATCGCGTTAAAGCATTCTTGGGTTCCGATTCCGGTCATTGGGACGTACCGGATATTACTGCGATCGCTGCTAATACCTATTCAATGGTAGAACGCAAGATTATCAGCGAAGAAGATTTGCAATACTTCCTGTCAATTCATCCCTTGGAGTTGTACACCAGCCTGAATCGTGACTTCTTCAAAGGTACGGCTGTGGAGAAAACAGCAGATGAATTTTTGGCTGCGAAAGAGACGCGATAAATCGCCGTCTCTACAAGAATCATAAACATTTGATGAGGGTAAACTATCATGACGATCGCTTTAGACCGCCCACAAAAAACCAGGTCTGCTCAAATTCGGGAAAAACTTGGTTATCCAATCATTGATACCGATGTACATACCCAAGAATTTGAACCAGCAGTCTTGGATTATTTAGAACAAGTTGGTGGAACTGAACTTGTCGAACGTTTCAAAGAAAATTTACCAGGATCTTCCCGCTTTAAGTGGTACAAGCAAACTTGGGAAGAACGTTTTGCTTATCGTACCAATCGCCCTAACTGGTGGGGTCGTCCCACAAAAAATACTTTGAATTTGGCTACCATTAGCTTGCCCAAGTTGCTGCACGAACGCTTGCAAGAAGCAGGTACAGACTTTGCCGTTGTGTACCCCAACTTAGCAACAATGGCCCCGAATATCGGTAACGAAGAAATGCGGCGGGCTGTTTGTCGGGCAGTTAACACCTACCATGCTGATATTTTCCGTCCTTATTCTGACCGATTAACACCCATTGCGGCAATTCCCTTGCACACTCCCGAAGAAGGGATTGAAGAATTGGAATATGCAGTGAATGTTCTGGGACTCAAAGCAATTCAAATTCCTGGTTACGTCCGTCGTCCAATTCCCGCCTTTGAGAAATATGGCAAAGAAGTAGCTAACGAAGTGGTTTGGATTGATAACTTTGGCTTAGATAGTGAGTATGATTACGATCCATTCTGGGCTAAGTGCGTAGAACTGAAAGTTGTACCCACAACTCACGCTTCTAGCCAAGGTTGGACAACTCAGCGTTCTGTCACCAACGCCCAGTACAATCACATTAATCACTTTGCCTTTGCAGCCGAAGCATTATGCAAATCGCTGTTCTTTGGTGGAGTTACCCGCCGCTTCCCGCAATTAAAGTTTGCCTTTTTAGAAGGTGGTTCAGCTTGGGGTGCTAGTCTCTACGCTGATATTATTTGGCATTGGGAAACCCGCAACAAACAACATTTGTTGTCAAATAACAACCCTGCCATTATCGACAAGGAAGCACTTGTTGAGTTGTACACTCGTTACGGTGGCGAACTTGTAGATGGACGCTTAGATAAAATTGGTGACGGTTTAGGATTCCACCATCAATTATTGGCTCCTGAAGATCCAGGCGAACTCGACGAATTTGAACTAGCAGGAATTGAGAAGCCAGAAGATGTACGCGATCGCTTCTTGAATCATTTCTACTTCGGTACAGAATCAGACGATACCCGTGTCAGTCAAGCCTTTAATCGTGCAGCTAATCCTTTTGGCGATCGCGTTAAAGCCTTCTTGGGTTCCGATTCCGGTCACTGGGATGTGCCAGATATTACTGCCGTTACTGCCAACGCCTACTCAATGGCAGAACGCGAAATCATTACCGAAGAAGACCTCCGCTACTTCCTCTCAATCCATCCCTTGGAATTGTACACCAGTCTCAATCAAGACTTCTTCAAGGGTACAGGTGTTGAGAAAGCCGCAAACGAATATTTGGCGGCTAAGAAATAACTGTCATTTGTCATTAGTCATTATGCAAAGGACAAAGGACTAATGACAAAGGACAATTGCAACGTTCCATGTTCCATTTCCTCTGTTCACTTGTAGGTGGGCCTTGCCCACCCTACATTTCTCTTAAATAACGAACCGCAGAGGCGCAGAGGACACGGAGAAATGAGAGTTGAAAAAATATCCTAAAACTGATGCAAAAATCCTCTTTATTTCTCGTCCCTCTGCGTTCTCTGCGTCTCTGTGGTTCGTTTATTTGGATAATTTGGTGGTTGGAAATCCCTAAAAGGATGATTTGTTGATTATGGTACTAGATATTACAAAACCAAAGGATTACATTGACTTAGCAACTTCTCTATTCAAGGAACTTGCTCAATCCGCAGTTGAACGAGATGCTAAAGCTGGAGTTCCAGAAGAGGAAATTAATAAACTACGTGAAAGTGGTTTATTACCACTGATTGTACCCAAGCAATATGGTGGCATTGGCGCAACTTGGATTGATGCCTTAAAAATTGTTAGAAAACTATCAAAAGTAGATGGATCAATTGGTCAGTTATATGGTAATCATCTCAATTTGACGGCTTTGGGTCACGTTTCCGGGACACCAGCCCAAAAGGAAAAATATTATAGAGAAACTGCTAAGAAAAACTTATTTTGGGCAAATGCCATTAATACAAAGGATAGTAGGCTGAAAATTAACCCGGAAGGTGAGAATTTTCGGGTTAATGGTGTTAAAAGCTTTGGTACAGGTATTTCCGTTGCAGATTATCGGGTATTCTCCGCTTTAGAAGATGGTGTAGAATTGCCCTTCATATTTATAATTCCCAAAGATAGAGAAGGGTTAGTTTCTAATCAAGATTGGGATAATATTGGGCAACGTCGCACTGATAGCGGTAGTTATACATTTAACAATGTCTTAGTAGAAAAAGATGAGATTTTGGGGCCACCAAATCCCCATGATAGTGCCTTCTCAACTTTTCTTGGTATTATTGCCCAGCTAACAAAAACTAACGTTTATCTAGGAATTACTAAAGGAGCCTTCATTGCTGCTCGTGAATATACTAAAACTACTACTCAACCGTGGATTACATCAGGGGTAGATAGTGCGACTCAAGACCCATATATTCTGCATCATTACGGAGACTTTTGGGTGGAAATTCAGGCTGCGATCGCTCTAGCCGACCAAGCAGCCGAGAAGGTACAAGCAGCCTGGGAAAAGGATGTATTGCTGACTCATCAAGAGAGAGGAGAAGTTGCGATCGCAGTTTCCGCAGCCAAAGCATTAGCTACCCGTGTAGGTATAGATATAACCAACCGCATCTTTGAAGTTACGGGAACTCGCGCTACAGCAACCAAATATGGATTTGACCGTTACTGGCGGGATTTGCGAACCTTTACCCTGCACGATCCTGTGGATTACAAATTGCGTGCGATCGGCGATTGGGTACTTAACGATCAACTACCCGTAATCACCCAATATTCTTAGAGAAAAGGGTGATAAAGGAGACAAGGGGAATAACCAATGCCCCATGCCCAATGCCCAATACCCAATGCCCAACAATCTAAAATTGATATGACTCAACTAAAAACACTTCCTACCTACGACCCAAGTTTATTTGAGGGAGCTGCTGAGGGCTACGCTCAATATAGAACCAAATACCCATCGGTTGTATTCGACAAACTAGCCGAAATATTTAATCTCAATGGTCAAGGACGACTCCTTGATTTAGGTACTGGCCCAGGATTAATTTCCATTCCTCTGCGAACCAGATTTGAGGAAGTTGTTGCGATCGATCCCGATCCAGAAATGATTGCAGAAGCTAAACGGCAAGCAGCAGCAGTCGGAACAAATAATATTACTTGGTTAGAACAAGGAGCCGAATTCATCGACTCTAGTTTAGGGAAATTTAAGTTAACCACTATTGGTAGAGCCTTCCACTGGATGGAACGCGAACTAGTGCTTGAGCGCCTTTTTGAATTGCTAACTGATGATGGTGGACTAGCACTGCTTAACACTGGTGATAACCCTTGGGAAAGCAATCTACCTTGGAAACAAGCTGCTGTTGGAGTAGTGAAAAAATGGTTAGGTGAAGAACGCCGGACTGGACAACGAGGACAAGGCACTCGTAAACCACTCGATCCTCCCCATGAAGTCGTAATTGGCAACTCGGCTTTTGCTCGTCAAGAAACCTATGAAGTGCCATTTGAAAAATCTTGGACTGTCGATAGCTATCTAGGCTATTTATACACTACAGCCTTCTCTCTGAAAATTTTCTATGGCGATAACGCTCCAGCATTTGAAAAGGATCTTAGAGAAGCGCTACTAGCAGTTGAGCCGTCTGGACATTTTACAGAAGAACTCAAAGCTACAATTTTAGTTGCTTGGAAGCAATAGCAAAATTGAACACGATTGAAGAAGAATTCAGAAGTCAGAATGGGCTACACCCCGCTGCGCTAACAGGAGTCAGAATCAAAACGCCACAAATTTAAATCTTCCACTAGCACCCTCATGGAGTGGGCACTACTCACTCCACTTCCTAAATTTTTCCCTCTCAACTCTTAAATTCTCAGTTCCTCGAGTCGTTATAGGGTGGGTAATACCCACTCTCTTTTCTATTTAAAAAAATCCCAAAAATTATTTTTATTTATTAAAAAAATGTTCTCCATGACGCGTAAACATGATAGAAATGGTTTTTATAAAAGTGGTCAGAGTATCTATAACTAAATACATTCATATAAGCCCAATCTCCTTGTAGAGACGCGATAAATCGCGTCTTGGATTTATCGTATTTTGAAAAACCAATTGTCTACTTTTTAAATCTGAATTATCAATAAAATTCAGTCTAAAAAAATCAAAACTAAAAATATCCACTTACCTCAAGAAATTACATTTAATCATGTTCATAAGCTACAGAAAGTCATGGTTGCCTGCGAATATAGCTCGTTATTTTTTGCTGGCGTTTACGACTTTTCTGTTAGTTACAGGCTGTAGCTCTCCAAGCACTCAAAGCAATAGTCCCCAAGTTGAGCCAACTATTGCAAGCTCAAAAAAATTAGAGGTTATCAATATTGGTCATCAAAGCGGTACACCAGGTCTAAACCTACTCAAAGCTCAGGGCTATTTGGAAAAGCGCTTTGCTGCTGATGGCATTGCTATCAAGTGGATAGAATTTCGGGGCGGCCCGCCAATGATGGAAGCAATGGCCGCAAACAGTGTTGATATTGGCAACGTTGGAAATCTACCACCGATTTTTGCTCAAGCTGGTGATAATCCTATTGTTTATGTTGCTGCAACTGGTTCCAACGCAGGCGCTCAAGCAGTTATTGTCCGTAAGGATTCACCAATCAAAACTCTTGCGGAACTCAAGGGTAAGAAAGTTGCGATCCAAAAAGGAACAGCTCTGCAATATTTGCTTTTGAAAGCTATAGCAAGTGCCGGATTAACTCTCAATGATATTCAACCTGTTTACCTGACTATTCCAGAAAGTCAGGTTGCTTTTGAAAGTGCCAGGGTTGATGTTTTACCTACTAGCGATCCGTTTTATGCTCGGAAAGAGCGAGCAAATGAAATACGAGTTCTAGCCAAAGGTTCTGATGTCGCTCCTCAAAGAGCCTACTATATCGCTACACGCAATTTTGCTGAAAATCACCCCGACTTAGTGAAGGTAATTTTGGAAGAACAAAGAAAAGTAGAAGAATGGGCTAAAGCTAATCCCAATGAAGTTGCTAATTTATTGGCAGCGCAAACTAGACAAGAACCAGGAGTCTGGAAATGGGCTTTAGAAAGGCGACCGATCTTAGGGGTATTTGATATAACTGATGAATTTGTCGCCGAACAACAGCAGGTAGTTGAACTTTTCTACAGTCAAAAGCTGATTCCTAAAACTTTTCAAATCAAAGATGCAGTATGGAAACCTAAGAGTTGATTTATTAAAAGAGAATTCAGAATGGGCTACGCCCCACTGCGCTAACAGAATTCAGGATTAACCAAGCTCTTCTCTCTTCTTATGAGAGTTCTTATGATTATTTCATTCGGAATTAATCATAATCGTTTAAACCACCGATCGAGGAATAAAAATAACAACCCATGCCAGCTTTAAAAGGAAAGTTTGAATTCAGGAAAAACCAGAGAACAACGCGTCGTTCGTTGTTGTTTGCTTTGGGCTACTGCTTAATGCTATCGACAGTCTTATCGAGTTGTGGTGAAGCCAAAAATAACATTCAGCAGTCATCAGCTTCCCCTGAATCTGTAGCTGCATCTAGCACTACACAGAAGTCAACTGAGAAGCAAGTAGTACGGATTGTACGTTCAAAACAACTTTCTGCTTTAGCAGTTTTAGAAAAACAGGGTTCCTTAGAAAAGCGATTAGAGCCTCTGGGTTTTAAAGTACAGTGGCCTGAGTTTGCGGCTGGGCCACAACAGCTAGAAGCATTGAATGCCAATGGACTGGATATCGCATCTACAGCCGAATCGCCTCCTGTATTTTCACAAGCAGCCGGAGCGCCTCTTGTTTATCTAGCTACTACACGCCCCAGTGGTAAAGCTATTTCACTTTTAGTTCCTGTCAACTCTCCGATTAAAAGTGTTGCCGATTTGAAAGGTAAAAAAGTAGCTTTCCAGAAAGCTTCTATCGGCCACTACTTATTAGTTAAAGCGTTAGAAGATGCAGGACTAAAACTGAGCGATGTCCAATCAGTTTTTTTAGCGCCGCCAGATGCAAATGCGGCATTTAGTCAGAACAAGGTGGATGCTTGGTATATTTGGGAGCCATTCGCTACTAGAAATGTACAAAATAAAATAGCTCGTGTTTTAGCCGATGGTGGGAAGTTACGGGATACTGGCAATTTTTATTCAACTTCACGCCAATTTTATCAGGCTCATCCTGATGTTATCAAAGTGTTTCTAGAGGAACTTGAAAAGGCAGAAATCTGGACTAAGGATCATCCCAAAGAAGTAGCACAACTACTTGCTCCTGTAACTCAACTAGATCCACCAACTCTAGAAATAATGCATAAAAAATATGACTATGGGTTGCTACCAATCACTGATAAAACTATTACTAAGCAACAGGAAGTTGCAGATAAGTGGTACAGCTTAGGTCTTATTCCTAAGAAGGTAAATGTTAAGGACGGGTTTTTGACACCTGAAGAGTACGCCAAAATTACTCCTTCAGAGGTTCTAGCAAATAAGTAATTATCTCAAGAAAAAATTAAAGCACAGGAGAATATTATGCCTACCTCGACTTTGACAAAGGTTAAAATTAGGCCTATTGATGCCCCTTTGGGAGCCATAGTTACCGATCTGGATGCCAGTCAACCGATCGCACCTGAAGTCATATTACAACTTAAAGAAGCTCTGCGCGATCGCCACATTTTAATCTTCAAAGACCAAAAGCTCTCCGATAAAGAACTTTTGAACTTTTCTCTATACTTTGGCGCACTCTTTGTACCATCTGATGAAACTCCAGTATTGGCTTCTAAACCAGGAGAAACTCCGGTGGTGATTCCGATTTCCAATGTTGATGGTGGCTATACCGGTACTGGAGAATTAACTTTCCATTCCGATCACAAATGGACTCCTACCCCATCTAGTGGTTCGCTTCTTTATGCTTTGGAAATACCAACTCATGGTGGAGATACCTATTGGTTAAATACCAATTTAGCCTATGAGGCATTAGATGAAGCCACCAAAGAACGGATTGCAGATTTACAGCTAATTACCTACAACCCATTTTTGCGAGATCGGAATGCACCCCGCTCTTTGTATCGTTTAGACAAAACTATTCCTTTAATCAGTCCGACCTTTCCCCATCCTTTAGTTAGGACACATCCAGAAAGTGGTAAAAAGCATCTTTACTTAGATGCTGCTACAGAAGTTGAAATTGTCGGGTTAGAGCCGGAAGAAGGATCTAAACTGATTGAACAGTTGAGACAACATCTAACTCAACCCAAGTTCTATTACGAACACAAATGGTCAGTTGGTGATATTGTCTACTGGGATAATCAAGCTACCTTGCATTACCGTCAAGCATTTGATCCAAATGAGCGACGAGTATTAAAGCGAGTTAGCCTTGCAGGTAGTCGTCCATTTTAGGATTTATAGCTCAGAAGATTAAGCTAATGGGCATTTGATTCTATATATTCTTAAGGCAGTCAAGAGTCAAGAGTTATTCTAGATTCTTGACTGATTAAACTTGTCTAAATATCATAGTATATGCTGATAAACAGAAATCATAAAAATCTTTCTTTTTTATTTAAAACAAGTGTTTATGAATACTTTATTTCAAAATTAACTTTGATAATATCTAAACTGAAATTGAGAGTTAATAGCACTCATTAAAAGCGCTACAACGAAAATTATTAAATTTAAATAGAAAAAATATTATGGCAATTTTCCAATTTTTGCAAAGTCTCATTTTGTCTATCAATAAACCGCAAAAATCAAAAACAAGCAAGACAAAGATAGTATATAAGCATAGCCTAAATACTAAACCTATAAAAGCAAAATATAAAATTGACAATAAACATATATCTAAGACGTTCTCTTCGAGATGCTGCGCGTAGCTTGCTTCTCTGTAAGAGTATGCTGATGTTTTTATATGAGTAGTTAATTAAAAATTGAGGTGCAAAAATGTTTAATAATTTTGTGAAACCTAAGACAACAATAATCAGTAAGATAGCCTTATTTGTAATACCTGGTTTTGTAGCTTTATCTACTACTTTAGTAAGTTGTACGTCAACTGTATCTAACACAAATACAGGAACTGAACCGAAAGCAGAACCAGCAGGGGCTAAGACTATAACTTTTAAAACAAAATTACTGCGAATAGGATATCAAAGCTCTGGTGATTTAGTTAGAGTCAGAGGAGTTTTAGAAAAACGTTTGGAGCCTTTGGGCTTAAAAGTAGAGTGGTCACAATTTGCTCAAGGGCCACAACTTATGGAGGCGATGAATGTGGGCAAAATTGATATTGGCTCAGTTGGAGAAACGCCTCCGATCTTTGCCCAAGCTGCGGGTGCAAAAATCATCTACTTAGCTGGGAGAAGACTTGGCCCTAATTCTGGTAAAGGTAGTGCGATCGCAGTTCCGAAAGGTTCTCCAATTAAGACTTTAGCTGATATCAAAGGTCAAAAAGTAGTCTTTCAAAAAGGTTCTGCTTCTCACTATTTTATCATCCAAGCCTTAAAAGAAGTAGGTTTAAAATATAGTGATATTCAAGTTTTGAGTATGCCCAATGTCGAAGCCCGTGGTGCATTTATTCAGGGCACTATTCCAGTTTGGGTAACTGGCGATCCTCATTTAGCTTTGGTAGAAAAACTCCACGGTGCGCGTGTGCTGAGAGATGCAACCAATATAGGTACTCCCGGCGGATACTATGTAGGAACACGAGAATTTGCTAAGGAAAATCCCGAATTAGTTCGCATCATTTTAGAAGAAATTGATAAAAATGGTCAATGGGCAGAAGCGAATCGTAAAGAAGTCGCCAAACTCATAGCACCTGTACTCAAAATTGATTTACCCATTCAGGAAGTAATTTCTAGCCGTGCTACTTATCGCTTAAGAGGAATTACCCCAGAACTAATGCAAGCCCAGCAAAGCGTTGCTGATTTATTCTATAACGAAAAAATCTTACCCAAAAAGATTGATGTTAAAGAAGCATTGCTCACGCCTCAAGAATATGCAGCTATCACTCCACCGACACTAATAAGTGAAAAGTAGAGAATAATCAAACATGAAGTTTGTTTTTTTAAACAAACTAGAATACCAATTTACTAAATGCACTAGGAGATTTGTTGAATTAGCATAATCTCAATTTTTCACCATAATTTGGTGTTCTAGGAGGTTTAAATCATAGCTTCCTATAATCTTACTTGCTTTTGAAAGTAAGACTGACAACATAAAAGCTAAAACTTCCGAGGAAAATCATAACTGATGAACAAGTCATTTCAACCACAACGCCGTATAGTCTTAAAGCATATTTTTCAATATTCAGCATTGGGACTATTTACTTTATTATCTCCCTTTGCAGGTAGCCTTGTGCAAACCACCCAAGCGCTGCCAAATGCCAAAGTAATTAACCTGGCTTATCAAAGTTCTGGCGATCTTGTCAAGTCCAAAAAAGCTGTTGAGCCACGTTTTCAAGCATTGGGTGTAACCGTGAATTGGGTTGGGCCATTTGCAGCAGGACCGCAATTGATAGCTGCGCTGAATAAAGGTGAGGTGGATATCGGTAATGTCGGAGAGACACCTCCAATATTTGACCAAGCTGCACGCCCAGGTATCATTCCTGAAGTTGTCTATCTGACTGGACGCACGCCCAGCGATGGTAGCAACCAAGGTATTGTGGTGAAAGCTAATTCTCCCATTAAGAAAGTAGCGGATCTTAAAGGCAAGAAAATTGCTTTTCAAGTAGGTTCTAATGCACAGTATTTACTAGCGAAAGCTTTGAAAGAGGTAGGGTTAAAAGTTAGCGATATTCAAGTCGTTGCTTTGACTCCACCTCAAGCCCGTGACGCCTTTATTCAAAACAAAGCTGACGCCTGGGTGGGTAGCGATCCCCTTTTAGCTGCTGTGGAAAAAGATATCCCGATTCGGATTCTGAGAAATGCAGCAAGAATTAACACTCTTGGCGGGTTTTATATTGGCAGGCGGGGATTTATCACCCAAAATCCGCAATTGGTGCGAGTGTTTTTAGAGGAAGCACAGAAGGTAGGTGAGCAGGCTGAAAAAAACCCAAGCGATTATGCCAAAATTTTAGTTGATGAACAGAAATTAGATCCATCAGTTGCACAAAAGGTGGCAAGCCGTCGTACTTATAAATTGAGAAGACTGACACCTGCTATCATTGCCGAACAGCAGAGCGTTGCTGATTTTTATTTTCAAGAAAGAATCATCCCGGTTAAGATTGATGTCAAACAAGCAATTCTTGCTCCTCTAGTATATAAAGCTATCCTTCCTGACAATATCAAGTAACGGTAAGCAGATAGAGGCAGATTTATTCAGCTTTTAACTTGGCTGGCTCTATTGGTTTGGCAAGATGCTTGTGAAATCATGCTGAAAATATTTTTTTCCGTTAATTTCTCCAGCATTTGGATGAAAGTAACTAATACACTGTAGCAGAAGTTTGCCTAACTTTAACAAGGGGCTTAACAAGTTGCTCAACCAACTTGTTAAGCCTATTGTCTGGTTAATTGAGATGGATGGTAGGTGGATTAGCAAAAACAGAGGAAGGAACAAGCGATCGCAAATATTTTTACAGATATGATTTAGAACTGAAGGTAGAGGCAGGTTTATTCAGCGATTAAGTTGGCGATCGCATCTATTAATTCGCTTGGCTCTACTGGTTTAGCAATATGCTTGTTAAATCCGGCTCTTAGTACCTGTTGAGCGTTCATTTCTCCAGCATAGGCGGTAAGTGCGATCGCGCGAATTTGACCTCCCTGCTCTGCTGGCAGTGTTCTCAACTGTCGCATGAACATACATCCATCCACTTCTGGCATTCCAATATCACTTAAAAGTATATCTGGCAAGGATTGGGCTAAAGTAGCTAAGGCTTCATTGGCTGATGTTACTGCTGTCACATTTGCCCCATACTGCTCTAGTAAGAAGACAATAAATTCTCGCGTATCTGTATCATCATCCACTACTAAAATTTTCACACCATTCAAATTTGAAGATGGCTCAGAATTGCTACTATCTTGTTTAATCTCTAATTGATTTGGGATTAGCGGTAATCTTACAGTAAAAGTTGCCCCCCGATCTTCGCCCTCACTTTCTACCTGGACTGTGCCGCCATGCAGTTCGACTAAGTGACGAACGATCGCTAATCCTAACCCCAATCCACCAAATTTTCTGGTGGTGCTACTATTCTCTTGGCGAAAATATTCAAACACATAAGGCAGAAAATTAGGGTCGATGCCTTTCCCTGTGTCACTGACTTGAATCAGTGCTGAGTTATGAGTGCTGGGTGCTGAGTTAACATTAGAACATAATGATAGTCGAATATCAACCCGTCCCCCTTCTGGTGTAAATTTAACTGCATTTGAGAGCAAGTTCCAAACGATTTGCTGCAATCGGTTGGAGTCTCCCAAAACTTGTCCCAAATTTGGTTCCAGGCTGATGTGCATCTCTATTGATTTAGCTTCTGCTGATAGCCGCACTGTCTCCATTGCTGCCGAAATCACAGATGTCAGATCAACTGGGTAGATATTCAAGCTGATTTTACCTTGTAAAATCCGGGAGATATCCAGTAAATCTTCAATTAGTTGAGCCTGTAACTTTGCATTTCGCTCAATAGTCTTCAGCGCTTGAGGAATCGTCTTTTCATCAAGTTTTTTGGTTTGGAGTAACTTAGACCAACCTAAAATTGGGTTGAGTGGCGATCGCAATTCATGAGAAAGTACTGCCAGAAACTCATCTTTAATCCGGTTGGCGTTTTCTGCTGCTTTCCGGGCGGTTTGCTCTGCCTCGTATAAACGGGCACGTTCCATCGCTTGAGCGCACTGCTGTGCTAGTGCCAGCATAAAAGCTCGATCGTCTTGATTAAACTGCTGAATTTCGGTAAAAGCTAGAGACATTCCACCTATAGCTCGTCCCTCGATGATCAATGGAATCGAAATCCAAGCGCCATAGTTGGACTGAGCGTATTCTTTGGCAAGATTTGCGTAACCAGCAATCCTCGCTGTTGTCGGCTCTTGCCAAATAGGCTGCTTAGTTCTTACTGCTTCTGCCAGTGGTGCAGAAGCATTAATCGAGAATCGACGCCACGAATCTACTATTTCTTTTTGCCCGCCAACAGTTTGGACAATTTCTAATTCAGTACCGCTTTGAGTCAGTAGGGCGACAAAAACAGAACTAGCTCCCAATGCTGCCATACCTTGCTCTACAATTACTTCAGCAACTTGTGTCGGAGTTAGAGATTCAGAAAGTGCAGCGGTAATCGCTTGCAGACGGGTAGTGCGAGATGCTGCGTGTAAAGCGGACTGTTGAGATTGCTGTGCTTCTCTGTAGAGTCGGGCATTATCAACGGCTACGGCAGCACGACAAGCCAACTCCTCAGCTAACATTAGGCTTTTGGTGTTGTAGCGACGACCTGAACAAGAGACTAAAGTCATCGCTCCCAACACCCGTCCCCGAACTATCAGCGGTACACTCATACCAGATGTCGGATTTAGTTCTTGCAGGATTTTAAAGTGACTGGCGTTGTGGGTTAACCCTTGCATCTGTTCATCAGAAACAAAATGAGTAATTTGTGATTTGCCCGTCCGTATTACCTTCGCAACACCTGCTGTTTGTGCCAAATCAGGCGGATAATTTTGTAACTGTTCTACCAATTCTTGTTTCGCTGGATTGGCATGGGCTGCTGCAAGCCGACGAACTAATTGATTCTCACTAATAATATCAACTAAGCACCAATCAGCTATTTCCGGCACTGCTAAACGCGTCAAACCTGCTAGAGTTGTCTCGTAGTCTAATGATGCAGCCAAAATCCCACTAGCCTCAGCTAAGAAACGCTGCTCCTCTTCTACCTGTTTGCGCTTAGTAATATCTCGCGAAGACGCTTGCATTTCTAAAATTTCTTGAGTTTGGCGATCGCGGATCGCTCGAATAGTTGTTTCCAACCAGATATAATGTCCCTCTTGGTGACGGGCACGGTGAGTAATGGTATAAATATCTGGTAAATCGGCATTGACTGGGTAATTCTTGGCAATCTCTGCCAAATCGTCTGGGTGAACTAACTCCTGGCTGTGATGACCAACTAGTTCCTCTGGTTGATATCCCAGCACTGTGTAGCAAGCTGGTGAAACGTACAGAATAATTCCATCTACTCTAAGGCGGGAAATAATATCAGTTGAATTTTCAGCCAGCAGCCGAAAACACGCCTCACTGTCGCGCAATTTGGCTTCAGCTTGTTTGCGATCGGTAATATCGACGCACATTCCCACCCATTCGCGGATTTCGCCTATTTCATCGAGTATCGGCACACCGCGTATATTCATATAACGGTATTCGCCGTCATGCCGTAGAACACGATACTCAGCAACTGCAACACTGCGTGTAGGAAACGCCTGTTGCCAAATTTCCACCATCGATGAACGATCTTCTGGGTGTAGTGCCTCAATCCAACCCCATCCTTTATATTGTTCGAGACTTTGCCCTGTGAAGGCCTCCCAAGTTGGAATATCATCAACAACATTGCCCCAAGGTGCTGCCCTCCAGACAATGGATGCGCTGGCCTCTGCCAGTGAACGGTAGCGTGCTTCACTATCGCGCAGCGCAACTTGCTGTTCGCTCAAATATTGCTGCAAATCAGTAACCTCTTGAGCTTTCAGGTTCTCACTCATTTTAAAAGTATTTGGCTAAAAGCGACTCACCGGGTTCTCCCATCTGCTGTAATAGTTCTGCAATTTGTTTCATCGCCAGTGGCGAAGGTTGTGTATGTCGATTTTCCCATCGATTTATGGTGTGGAAGCAAACCCCTAATATCATAGCCAGTTTTACCTGTGTCAATTTAAGACGTTGCCGAGTTTCACGAACCAACTGTGCAATTCTTGGCTGTTCGATTGCTGGCATAAGCTAAATATATTTTGATTTTTCTCATGCAATATAACAGATGCTATAGCTCTAGCTGCACCCATCTAAGGTTATAAGAAGAGGAAGGGGAGCAATGGGAAGAAGATCGCCTATAAGGGGCGGGGCTTATACCGAAAATCATTTTTCTCCTCTGCCCCTCTGCATTCTTGTAAGTTGGTGATTATGTATTACATCAACTATTATGCAAGCTATTTAAGCTAGTAATAGAATTGTTTCAATTCAGGGGATAAAGATATGAAGGTTTGGCTTGCCTGTTTTTTGGTGCTGTTTGCCTTAGCGGAACTCTTTGACTGGTTGCAAGAATTTAATCTGCCATTACCTATCTATATTTTGGGTGGCGCTTTTTTAGCTGTTGCTTCTAACTATGATAAAATTGTTGGTTCCTATTTTGATGATTCAAGCATTGAAGCATCACTTGAACAACCTCAGTTAGATTCACTAACTCCATCTACTAATCCGATTTCTTTCCCAATTACCAATTCTGTTGAAGATGTTCAAACATCTCAAACAGATGATTAGTGCTTGTCTGATTCTATGGTTGACGCTGGACGTAAGCTTGCTTTAAAAGTAGGAATACGTCAAAGTCTCTAAATAGCAAGTAAATTGCTACATTAATAGGAGCTTCAAGTTAACTAGCTTTTAACCTAGATTCTGAAAATTGACTTCTGCGCCTGCAACATCTACCCAATCCGGGCTACCACCTCAACGCCGTGTTTAGTGGACTATTAGAAAAACTCCGTGTACCTTTTGTCAAAGTTCAGGATTCCCGTGTAACTTCTAAGAGCAAAAGCTGGTTGCAAATTATTTTTGTTACCAGTATAGGAGTCACCGCCTTTATCTGGGGAGTTCGGGGACTCAAATGGTTACAGCCTTGGGAGTTAAGAGTTTATGACCAGATGTTGCGATCGCGGCAAGCAGAAGCACCCGATCGGCGGATTTTGCTAGTTAAAATTACTGATAACGATCTCAAACGCGAGAAATGGCCTCTATCAGATCGGACAATCAACGAGCTATTAAAGAAAATAGAGTCTTATCAACCGCGAATTGTTGGTTTATATCTTTTCCGACCAGAAGACAATAATTTGGTGGCTAATCTCCAAAATCAAGATAACATTGTCACTACCTGTTTGTTCAGCAGCTTGGGTAGAGATGAAATTCCACCGCCGCCGAATGCCCCTATAGATAATGTTGGCTTTAGCGATGTGGTTGCTGATAATGAAAACGACCAAATTCTCCGCCGCACTTTATTATTTGCTAACTCTACAGACAAGAAATGTACAACATCATTTGCATTTGGTGCATTAATTGCAATTAATTATCTAGACAAACAAGGCATTAAATACGATTTCACTAACAAAGGAGATTTTCTGTTAGGTAAAACCCTGTTTGCGCCTTTACAACCTAATTCTGCTGGCTACCAACATTTGGATGCACAGGGCTATCAAATATTATTAAATTACCGTCACCCCAATAGCCTCGCCAACCAAGTAAGCCTCACAGATGTTCTTAGTGGGCAAGTCAACCCCAGTTTATTCAAAGACCGTCTGGTAATTATTGGCACTACAGCGGCTAATATCCCTCCAGGTGGCTTTTATACGCCCTACAGCGCTTTGCCAGATCAACCAGCCAGAATGCCTGCTCTATTTATTCATGCACAGATAGCAAGTCAACTCATCAGTACAGTGTTGGATGGGCGACCCTTGATTTGGTATTGGCCAAACTGGGCGGAACTTATTTGGATATGGGGCTGGTCGCTATTAGGTGGTGTTTTAGTATGGCGGTGGCAAAATCCGCTGCTTTTGCTAGTGGTGGGAGCGATAACTCTATTTGGCTTAGTAGTAATCTGCGTTGCTTTGTTTTTGCAAGCTGGATGGGTGCCGTTAATCCCTTCTGCTCTTGCTTTGGTGATTAGTAGTATCTGTGTAATTGCTTATACTAGCTACCAAAATCAACAGCAAACTCAAGTGATTGTTCTGCAAGTTGAAAAACAACAAGAAGCGATCGCCCAATTAAATGTACTCTTAGAAGATAAAACAGCAATTCCCGATTCGTCTGTTGACTTTCCTCCCCCAATTGATTCACCAGAAATAAAATCAGGTGATTTGCTTTTGAGTGGACGCTACAAAATCTCTAAAACTCTTGGTGCAGGTGGATTTGGTCGGACTTATTTAGCACAGGATACTCAACGACCCGGTAATCCTACTTGTGTAGTTAAAAAGTTAATGCCAGCCCGTCAAGATACACGATTTTTGCAAGTCGCTCGTAGGTTGTTTCATAGTGAAGCTGAAATTTTAGAAATTTTGGGTAAACATCATCAGATTCCTGAACTACTTGCTTATTTTGAAGATAACCAAGAATTTTATTTAATTCAACAATATATTGAGGGACATACCCTAAGCGAAGAATTACCACCTGTACAAAATGTGCAAAACGAATTATTTGTGATGGAAATGCTCAAACAAGTTTTAGAAGTCCTAGAATTTGTTCATCAACATCGAGTGATTCATCGCGATCTCAAACCGACTAATATTATTAGATGCGCTCAAAATAGTCGCTTGGTATTGATTGACTTTGGTGCTGTCAAATTGATGCAACCGCCGAGTAGTGAGCAAACAGAATTAGCCACAGTAGCCATCGGAACGCGAGGTTATGCACCTCCAGAACAATTTGCCGGTCATCCCCGTTTATGCAGTGACATTTATGCTTTAGGAATGATTGCTATTCAAGCCATAACTGGGATACCACCGCAAGAACTCTACCCACATCCAGAAACAGGGAATGTGATGTGGCGACAAACAGTGCAAGTGAGTGAAGAATTAGGGGCAATTTTAGATAAGATGGTTTGCTATCATTTTAGCGATCGCTATCAATCAGCCACCGCAGTTTTACAAGATTTGAAACGTTTTTCAACTAAGTGAACTGGTAACTGGGGATTAGGGACTGGGACACATACAGTAGATTTCAAGTTGGTGAGGTACACACTCCTGAATTCTCAATTCTGAATTCTGCTGTATCAATTTACTTCTAGCGCTCCTAAAGTTTTTAAAGTTACTACCTCTGCTTCAGTCAACCCTGTCACCCTAGTAATAATCATGCCTTCATAAGTGCAGCTGGTTTCAACGTTTGTTGAGAATCTGGACTCACCGCAACTGCCCAAACACTGTTTGAGTATGCCTTGTTCCCGCCCCCTCTTATCTCCTTATCCCATTCCCCATGCCTAAAAACTTCATCCTCTTGTGGATGGGGTTTTTCATTTTGGAGCTTTCTAACTAGTCTGCCAAGTTTATCCTCAAGCTGATCGGCAGAGCCAAGGGTTATTCGTAGTTGATTTAAGATAGGTCTTACAATCAGATGAATTTGACTATCGTGGATGTAGTCTTTTGCTTGGGCTTGCATCGAAGCATAAGTTAGCAGATATTGCGGTGATTCTGTTACGATTTCCTCGCAGACTTGCTCAATCAAGCACTTTGTCATATATTCCATCACCACAGGTTGCTGTGTGAACCCTCCAGTATTGCTTTCTATCAAGCTACGCCAGCGTAAAGATTCGAGGACTGAGATTAACTTAGGCTTAGGCAATATTGGTGTAAAAGCTGTTTGCAATTCTGTCGAGGAAAGCTTGCCCCGATTAATTGCCAGCCAGTACATCACTTGCTGCTCAGACGTGGAGAGTCTTTTGAATTGTTGTTCTAGAAGATTGCCAATGCCTTGAAATACGGTTGTGCCTTCAGCAAAGAAGCAGGCGATGTTACCTTCATGTAAGTCCCGAATGGAAGTGGCGGCAATTTTCAAAGCTAGGGGATTACCACCGTAACATTCAACCAGTTTGCGGGTTTCGTCCTCGGAGCCTGATAGCCCTTTGAGTTTCAGAATTGTTTGCCCGGCTGCGACTTCTAATCCTGATAAAGCAAGGGTACGGACTGGCAAACCATCACCTTCCAAGGCAGCGACTTCAGTAGGTTTTTCCCGGCTGGTGAGCAGGACAGAGCTTTGATGCCCAGTTTCTCCTAATCGCCACAGAAGTTCGCCGTAGGGTTCGTAGCCCTCACGATAACAGCCTGTCCCTTTACCTTGCTCCAATAATGTGTCGAAATTATCCAGAATCAGCAAGCATCGATATTTGCGGAAATACTCGATTAAACAAGTAATTTGCTCATAAGGGGAAGCAGGCAATGTGGTAACTTGTTGATGAGAAAGGATTTTGATGCACTCCGTCACCTTGTCGTAAAAAAAAGGTGCGTGTCGGAGCGATCGCCAAATCACATATTCAAATTCTCCCTGCAATTGTTCTGCTAACTTCACCGAGAGCGCAGTTTTGCCCATACCACCCATACCTAATAGTGTGACTACACGAGCGCGATCTCTCACAATCCATTGGCTGAGGGTTTCTAATTCTGTAGTACGTCCATAGAACTGGGAAACGTCGATTGCTTCCCCCCAATTTGTATAGTTCGTAAAGGGTTGAAAGTGTTGTCGCTGTACGGTTCGCTTCAGCACTCCTTGCAGGTTATTTTTGGTAACTTTTTCGCCCAAAGCTTGAGAGAGCGATCGCCATAATTCCGAGCCAACGTCTTTGATGTGACCGGGGTCATAAGTGACTGCTCGCGCCATTTCTAGATAAGTTTTCCCTTCCCAAGCGTAGCGAAATACAATCTCTTGCGCTCTCGTTAAGCGTCCTCGTTCCAATAATTGCTCAACTATTGCGATCGCTTCTTCAACCGTCATGTCTTTCAGTAGTAATACAGGCTCACTACAATATTCACACTATAAACTTGATTTTTTGTAAAAAGTTTACGTAAATCTACGAAAAAGAACCCGACCTTTTCCCGATCTTTTCCCGACCTTTTCCGACCGACAAACTTGATACTAGCCCTTTAGTATCTATGTAAGATCAAAGCGATCGAGAATGTAACCAAATTATTGAGGGCAAAGACATGGCTATTTATTTCGGCACAAGTGGAAATGATTATCAAAACTACACTGGTTCAGAAAGTTATTTTGCCTATGCTTATGAGGGAAATGATACCATCTATGGCAATACTAACAATGATTACCTCTATGGCTATAGTGGCGATGACTACCTATATGGTTTCACAGGTAACGACGTTTTATACGGAGACTCTGGTAGTGACAATTTATATGGCGGATCTGGTAGCGATACTTTATACGGTTCTAGCTCAACTGCCTACAACAGTTATGAATATGATGTCTTAAGTGGTGGCGATGGCTACGATAGGTTTGTTTTAGGTACATCCTATGATGGAAACTATTATCAGGGAAATGGCTATGCTACGATACAAGACTACAATCCTGCGAATGACTATATCCAACTTAAAGGAAGTGCAAGTTCTTTTTATCTTGGTACTGGAGATTATGAGGGAACTAGTGACCTTGATACACTTATATATCAGAATGATGGTGACTTGTTAGCAGTAGTTCAAGATAAGACTGGTATAGAGTTAACCAGCTATTATTTTAGCTTTGTCTAGTTCTACTACAGTTGGGAAATAACTCTACAGTTACAAATCTTTGATGACTTTAGAGCAACGCAATTTTAGCTCGCTCTTCAGCTTTATTTATCTGAATTTACACTCTTGTATTTACAACCAAGGAAGTTAAAAATCCACTTGCCAGGGGAGCATTCCAATTGTGGAAAAAAGTTTGATCACTCTCATTCTCTAATCCAGTCTCCTAAGAGGGTGTTTGAAAAGTATCATTGCTCACATCTGAGCCTCAAAAACCTAACCTCCCTAGCCCCCATTCCCTACTAGTGAATGGGGGTTTCAAATTCAAAGCCTTTTGACATTTAAAAATTTGCCTACGGGGAAGCAAGCACACATTTTTCTGGTTTTCAGTATAAAAAATCGCCCCCTGAATTCAGGAGGCGGATCACCAAGGTGGTGTAGAGACGCGAACTTCGCGTCTCTTGTTTTAACTAGCAACGTATTCTTTGACATTGGCACGACGGCGACGCAGATGAGCCAAAGCTTGATGCTCTAACTGACGAACACGTTCGCGGCTGAGATTCAATCTCTCACCGACTTTCGCCAATGACATTTCATTACCATCTTCTAAACCAAAGCGCAGGGCTACAACTTCTCGCTGTTGCGGGGTTAGTTCTGCTAGCAGATTGTTCAAGTCTTGGCGTAAGAATTCCTGGTTGGTGTAATACTCTGGTGATGGGCCATCATCTTCGAGCATTTCTTGCAACTCAGTATCCTGGTTTTCACCAACTCGCACATCCAAAGAAACTGGTTGACGAGCCATATTCAGGTACTCACGAATCTGAGCAGGTTCTAGTTCCAGTGCTTTGGCAATTTCGGCTGGAGTCGGCGATCGCCCCAAGGTTTGAGCTAACTCGCGCTGCACTTTTTTGATTTTGTTCAGTTTCTCGGTAATGTGAATCGGTAAGCGGATGGTACGACCTTGTTGAGCGATCGCACGAGTAATTGCTTGGCGAATCCACCAGTAAGCGTAAGTTGAGAACTTATAACCCCTCATCGGGTCAAATTTCTCCACGCCCCGCTCTAATCCCAGTGTTCCTTCCTGGATTAAATCCAGAAACTCCATATTCCGCTTTTGATACTTTTTAGCAATAGCAACAACCAAGCGCAAATTCGCTTCGATCATTTTTTGCTTTGCCCGCTTACCTTGCGCCACTGTTTGTTGCACATCGGTTTCCGATTGTTGAACGTGAGCGGCCCACTCTGAAATATCTGGTTCGCGTTGCAACTTTTTCGCCAAAGCTTCCTTGGCATCGATGAGCGTCATCATTTGTTGCACTTGCTTCCCAAAGACAATTTCTTGTTCGCGGGTTAGCAGTGGTACACGACCAATTTCTCGCAGATAGGTTCGCACCATATCAGCCGTGAATTTGGTGTTGAGGTTTTCGGTTTGGGTATTGACAGTAGGCATTGGTGCGATGTCCTCTACTTCGTAAAGATAATGTATGTTTTATTACTAAAATGGATGGGAAAAAGTAGTACATCTATCACGAAATGTAGGGAGCTACCAAAAGAAATTAATTGATACAGCCGTTGTCAAGACGGTCAGCCCCCAATGATAGGTTCCCCTACCTTCCCTAAATTTTCAATCTTTTATAAGCACGCTGGTTATTTTTGAGAATTATTCTCTTGGACAGTTACTAACACCGAGCGGTAAATCCGAAGTCGGTATGAGTTCTACTTAACTTATGATACGATAAATCAGGCAAATAGTAAACTATCTTAAGATAAAACCTATCATTATAATTCAAAAGCAGTCGTTATAGAAAAAAAATTTAAATTTCCTTGAAATTACTGACTACATCTATAGTGACGCCAAAAACCCCTCTTCTGTTGCCAAAAACTAGCCGGATAACCGAACTTAATTTGCTGTGACAATGGAGGGATGTCAACCCCTTCTCTGCGAGACGCTACGCGAACGGGGAATTCAAAATTCAAAATTCAAAATTAATAATCCCCATAAATAAATTTAGAGGCTTGTATCATAAGTGTTCTTCGGTCACGAATTAGTCATTAGTCACTTGTACTGAGCGTAGTCATTGGCAGAGCCTCTCCAAGAGTTGTATTGGTCATTTGCAAAGGACATAGACGAACCAGCGGCTTCCCGCAGGGTAAGACAAAGGACAAATGACAATCTAAAATCCAAGGTCAGCTTTGGCTAGTTCAGCAGCGGCGAATACTTCTGCGTCAGGTTTTTCTTCCCAGGCTGGCTCACCAATTTCTGCATAAAAAGTTGCGTCGTAAGGTCGGGTACGTACTACTACTGGCATAGGCACAGCATGACCCAATATTAAAGCTTGTTGTTTCGAGTCTAGCTTTGCCAATACTGATCGCAGTCCGCTACCACCAGATACACCTGTAAAAATCGCGTCAATGTCTTTTTCATCATTCAGCAAAGCAGTAATACGAGTCCCAATTTGCGACATAACTTCATTATCTATCCCTGACGGGCGTTGATCAACTACCAAAAGTGTGACAAAATACTTTCGCAGTTCGCGGGCAATAGTCCCAAAGATAGTACTTTGTACAATAGCCGGGTCAAGGAAACGGTGCGCCTCTTCAATGGTAATCATCAATGGCGTTGGGCGATCGCAAGGATTTTTGCTTTGCAGAAATTTGTCTGCTTTTTTGACGTAATGCTCATGAATACGTCGGGTGATCATATTCGTCACCAGCATATAAGAGAGCATATTAGACTGGGAGCCAAATTCTATCACAACATTCTTCCCAGATTCCAGGCATTGCACAATTTTACTAATATAATTCTGGGGGCAAACTGCTCGCATATACTTCAAGCTATCCATCCGCAAGAGTTTGCGCTGCAATGCCATAATCGAGCCTTTGTGTCCGCGCTTCTCGTCGCAGAACATCTCGATTTCTTCGTTAGTCATATTCAACAACTGGACAATCCAAGACTTGCCAAATTCGCTGTACAGAATATTGGCGTTATCTAAGGCTGCGTCAGAGAGTCCTAAATCTCGGCTACATAACTTAATATCTTCAACTTCTATTTGCTCATAGCTCAAATAAAGTTCTTGAGCATCACGCACACCACGGCGCTTTGTCGATTCTGGGTCGAGGGTGTAAACTTCCACTTTACTAGGAAAAAGTTGCTTTAAACCTTTAACCGTATTGACATTCTTACCTTCTGCAACGGCTTCCCACCCATACTCGGAGTGCATATCAAAAATCAAGTTAACTGCCGCATTTTTACGGATAACGCCAGCTAAAAGTAACCGTGTGAGAAAGGATTTCCCAGTACCAGATTTCCCAAAAACCCCATTACTCCGTTCCACAAAGCGATTTAAATCGATGCAAACGGGTACATCCATATCCAAAGGTTTCCCGATGGAAAAGTTACGCCTTTGGGGGTCATCTTCCCAACCAAATACCCGGCGAAAATCGTCAACACTTGCTTCGTAAACTTGACTAAAGTGACTAGGAATAGTTTTAACAGGCAACAATTCCATTGTCGTGCTGGTTTGTGGCACAAATGAAGCCAAACCCGTCACCGATGGGAGGAAAGGATTTGCCGATTTACCATTTGTTGGGGAGAAAGATTCTTCAGTTTCGGGAGTGAACATCAACATCGGCGCGAGGTTGATAGTGCCGTAAGTACCACTTCCGGCTAAAACGTCTCGTAAAAAAGTGTCTTCCCAACTGGGGGGATTAGCAATAATTCGGGCATTAGCAGCTCCTAATGCTACATCTGTCAGCATACAAAAAAAACGCGATCGCATCCCTTGCACAACAAGAAACTTACCCACCCGCATATCTTCTACAGAAATGTCAGGATGCAATCGGACTTCTAAACCTTCAGTTAAAGAACCTTGAATGACCGAACCTAATGGCTGTGCCGAATTCATCTGATTAGTCATTTGTCATTTGTCATGTGTCATTGGTCATTGGTCATTGGTCATTGGTCATTTGTCATTTGTTTTTCTTCTCCATCCCCTATGCCCTATGCCCAATTCCCCATGTCCAATTATCTAATCAATCTGAATCGAAGTTGGCGCACTTCCCGTTGATGGAGTGGTACTAATTAAAGGTTTGCGGAATTGGGCGTAAAGGCGATCGCGCCAGGTGAAGAATGGTTCATAATCTATATTCTCGGCAAAGATTGGCAATCCTTTGCCTCTAATAGAAGCTGGTAAATCTAGATAGGGCCCAGAGGGGAACTTGAGTAATATCGATAATCCAGCCACCGCTAAGTCAGCTAAAGTCGGCTCATCTCCTGTTAAATAGGGACTATCTGCCAATAATAACGTTAAGGCTTCCAAGTCTTGTTTTAAAGATGCGATCGCTGACTGTATCACATCTGGGCTGTAACCTACGCCAAAACCCAATACTGTCAGTAAGTCGGTAGGTACTCCTTGCACCAGACTTTTAAATATATCTGGTGTTGAGGTGGGTAATAAAGACTTACGGAAATTTTGATCTTGACTTACGGCTGCAAATAGTGCTTTGCGACCTTTGATGCCTATGGACTCATCCGCCCATTCTTCTATTAATAAAGTTAAACCCCGTTGTTTAGAATCTTGCGGTATTATGGGGCGATCGGGATACTCTAAGTCTAAATACTTAGCTATTTCCGTAGAATCCGCAATATATTTATTACGATCCTTTAATACAGGCACTTGTCTTTGACCAGTCAGCCGGAACAGTTCTACCTGTCCTATCCCAGGCGTAACCTCTATTTTGCGGTAATCTAGTCCTTTAAAATCTAGAATTAGGCGCACTTTCTCTGAGTATTGAGAGAGTTCCCATTGGTATAATTCCAGCATGTGTTCTATCTCTTGTAACTGGTCAACTTATTAACTTTACAATTGTATCTTTAGTTTAAGTAATTTTTATTGGTATTAGTTGGTTTGCTGTCTATTTAATTGACATTAGGGTTTAATCGATGCCTGATTTTTGGCAAAATTATCGATTAAAAAAATATTGTTTTCTGATTGATGACAATCTCAAATAATTAAGTAATTTAATTCAGGATATAAATAAACTCAATCCCTCATTCCTGGGTCTTCAACAGTTACTTCAATTTTTGTCAGCCTTAGTCTACGTTAAAAGATTTTGGTAATTAATTTCTGTGCTTTTTCTGAATAATCAATGGTTAATTCTGAAATATAGCTTTCTTCTCTATATAATTCAGGATTCATGAATCAACTATTATTTTACGTACAAGCTTGTATATAAATTGCCTTTATAAGTATAATTTTTCTCCACTCATAACTTGTAGAGGTGAGATGTTCACACTTTCTGAGAATTTATGTTACACGGAGTGTGATTTTTAAATTTTCGTGTGATGGAGAAAATTTGCTCAATTTACATGAAATATATGGTAGATATATTTCATAGTTATCAGCGTGAATCGAGGTTAAATATTTTACCTCACTAGCACAAACTCTTCTAGATCAAAATCTTACTTCCCTCTTGAGTTAGATTTTGTGCATAGCAAAATGTTATAAATCTTTATGTAATGTGTGGACAAAAAGAAAAACAAAATTTATGAAGACAAATTACAGCAAATTACTGACCACGTTGGCAGGCATAGCAGGATTTACTAGTTTCAGCGTCCTCATTACTTTACCATCTGATGCGAAAGAGGTACTAAATCCTAACCCCAGTATTTTCAACGAAGCTCCCTATAACCAAGGTCAACGCCTTCAAGCAAACACTCAATACACACCTGCCGAAACCGTTTCCCAAATAGAAAAGGGCAATACCAAACGCAAACCAGTAGCACAGAAAAGTGGTGGAACGGTAAATCCCAGACCAAGTATTTTCAACGAGCCTCCCTATAACCGTGGTGGTGGTAGTGTTACACCTAGTGAACCTACACCCATCACCCCAGGTACTACCCCAGAAACTCAACCTACCAAACCATCTACAACTCCACCAGGGCCAGGGGCTAGTGACAATCAAGGCAAAAACTTGTTAGCGTTGGCAGAGTCAAACGCTTCCTTTACCACCTTGACCAAGGCTTTGAAAGCAGCAGGATTGACCGGAGCTTTGCAAGGCAAAGATAACTTAACTATTTTCGCACCCACAGATGCAGCTTTTGCTAAGTTACCAGCAGATGCTTTGCAAGAATTGTTAAAGCCAGCTAACAAAGAAGTATTGCTCAAGATTTTAACTTATCATGTGGTGGCTGGTAAGGTATTGTCTACTGACTTAAAGTCTGGCGAAGTTAAAAGTCTCGAAGGTGGCGCAATCAACGTTAAAGTCGATCCTGCTACTGGTGTAACTGTCAATGATGCTAAAGTGACACAGGCAGATATCACAGGTAGTAACGGCGTAATCCACGCAATCGATCAGGTGATTTTACCTCCTGACTTGTAGTTGTAAGGTATCAGCACAACTGGCAACATAACTAGATTGGCATAAAATATTAATACGTTAAAATTCCGTTCAGATGTTAGTTTTGGACGGTTTTTTTGTTTGCAGTCAGCTTTTGATCTTTATCTTGCATTTCTAAAAGTTCAGGAATAGTAACAAACCTATAGCCCTGTTTCCGAAAGTTGGCAATAATTTCTGGTAAAGCTTGCACAGTTTTAGAGCGATTACCACCACCATCATGCATTAGCACAATACCACCTGGCTTGGCCCTCCTAAACACATTATTAATTAATTTTGGTACAGCAGGACGTGAGTAGTCTACAGAGTCAGATGACCAGCGAATGATGGCATATTTGCTATTTCTAGCGTAACTAGCCACCCCATTGTGCATGATTCCCCCTGGTGGTCGAAATAAATTTGTTTTAATCCCTGTCACTTGATAAATCAAGTCTGCTGTGTGATCAATCTCATAGGCAGCTGCTTGTGGATTTAAGAATTGATACCAATGATGCCAAGTGTGATTACCAATTACATGACCCTCAGCAATCTCCCGCTTTACTAAGCCTGGATAATTCTTTACGTTTTGCCCAATGAGAAAAAATGTCCCTTTAATCTGATTTTTTTTGAGAATATCCAGTACTTGTCCGGTACTTTCAGGCCATGGCCCATCATCAAAGGTGAGTGCAATTACTTTCTGTTGGGGAGTCAATTTTGCTGCATCAACTATTGCCCCTTGAAAACGTAATGGCACAGTATATGAAAAACCTTTTGTTTGTACTTGTTGCTGCCAACTTCTAAGCATCGTCGCTTTTAGTTCTTCAATCTGCTGCTGAATTCCAACTTTGCTTGGTTGATTGTTTACATTTATATTCTCTGTACTTTGAGCATTAGAGGAGCTTGACTTAATAAGCATTATCGTGCTAAAAATCACACTCCCACTCAAGACAAGCAACGTAACTAATATTTTTTGCAGACCAAAAAATGACTTATTGTCGTCCACTTCATAGCTCCTTCCATGTCAAACCGTCTTTTTTTTCACAATACTTATCGCAGCTTTTTCTACTCTGTAAGCCTTGCCATACAAGCTACAGTTATGATTGGTATCTTTTTTTAAGTTAGCTCCAACCGTGACTCTGAAAAAATACCTTACCCGATGAATAATCTAATATCTATAAGCAAAATCCTCACCCTAAAGGTGAGAACCTTCTTAAGCATTAATTTTTGTAATCTATGGGGTATGAGGGGAATTTCGAGAACTGCAAAAGGCAAGTAAAATAATTTGTAATTAAGTTAAGTTTTGCAACAGATATCCAGACAAGAGCCACAAAACTTGACACTTCTTAGTTGCCAGGGACTTACCCCCTATAATTTATTAATCCTGCCTCATTTAACTATGAATCTTAATGTAGGCTAAATATTGCATATTCTCTTGACGAAGCCATTGCGAAATGATGACGAAGATGTGACCTTTCTTGAGTAATGACGGTAGAGAACAAACCTGTTAAAAAATTTCTTTTATCCCCAACAGCGTCAGAGGATTGAATACCATTAACTGCTGAAAATTCTGCACGCTTGTTTCTGTCTCAAAAAAGGGACTTCCTATAAATCATCCATTTTGTGGGGCAAGATGCC
The DNA here is from genome assembly GCA_003326195.1 of Nostoc punctiforme NIES-2108. Taxonomy (GTDB): domain Bacteria; phylum Cyanobacteriota; class Cyanobacteriia; order Cyanobacteriales; family Nostocaceae; genus Nostoc; species Nostoc punctiforme_A. The sequence continues at coordinate 395,170 of LXQE01000136.1, read as the reverse complement.
TACCCCACAAGAGATAACAGGATACTTTTTATTTGGAAATCCCTTACCCTTAACAGGTTACAGGCTAGACATTACATCCCGTGCAACTGCTAAAGTTTGCTCAATGTCTTCTTCTGTGTGAGCAAAAGATGTAAACCCAGCTTCAAATTGAGAAGGTGCTAAGTAAACACCACGCTCTAACATCCCGCGATGGAAGCGTCCGAATTTGGCTGTATCAGACTTTTTCGCATCTTCGTAGTTATGAACTGGCCCAGCGGTAAAGAATAAGCCGAACATGGCGCTGATTTGACCGCCACAAGCTGCATGACCAGTTTCTTTGGCAATTTGCAGCAAACCATCTGCTAGCTTTTTAGTAATCCGCTCAAGAGACTCGTAAGTACCTGGCTTTTGCAGCAATTCTAAAGTCTTAATACCAGCAGTCATCGCTAAAGGATTACCAGAAAGAGTCCCAGCTTGATATACGGGGCCGGCGGGCGCAACCATTGACATAATATCTCGACGACCACCATAAGCCCCTACTGGCAAACCACCACCAATCACCTTACCCAAGGTTGTTAAATCGGGAGTGACGCCAAATTTTTCTTGAGCGCCACCGTAAGCAATGCGGAAGCCTGTCATCACTTCGTCAAATACCAATAACGCTCCATACTCGTGAGTTAGTTCCCGTAACCCTTCTAGGAAGCCAGCGTCAGGCGCAATAAATCCAGCATTGCCGACGACTGGCTCAAGAATAACACCGGCAATCTCGTCGCGGTTTTCTTCAAATAAAGCTTTAACGGCTTCTAAGTCATTGAAAGGCGCAGTTAGAGTGGTGCTAGTTGCTAATTTAGGTACTCCTGGTGAGTCTGGCAAACCAAGTGTAGCAACACCAGAACCCGCTTTTACTAGAAACGCATCGGCGTGTCCGTGGTAGCAACCTTCAAATTTGATGATTTTCTCCCGGTTGGTGAAAGCCCGCATCAGTCGCAAAACTCCCATACAGGCTTCAGTTCCAGAGTTGACAAATCTGACCATTTCGATGCTAGGAACGGCATCGATGACCATTTCTGCCAAAACATTTTCTAGGACTGAGGGAGCGCCAAAACTGGTGCCTTTTTCTAAAGCTTCATGCAACGCTGCAATTACTTCTGGATGAGCATGACCACAAATAGCTGGGCCCCAAGTGCCTACATAGTCTATGTATTTATTGCCATCTACATCCCAAATATACGCGCCTTTGACACGATCGAAAACGATGGGTTGTCCGCCCACAGATTTAAAGGCACGAACTGGAGAACTGACTCCTCCGGGCATGAGATTTTGAGCAGCGGCGAAGACTTCTTGTGATTTTGTTGTTTTAATTGTGGTATTTACCAAAGTTCTCTCCTAACAGTGGGCAATAAAACGCTCTATCTTAGAATAGGGTCAAACACTGCTTAGAATTTCTATCGTATAAAATTAGCGGAACCAAAAAAATAACATTATGTTATGCAAGTCCAATGAAGACTTGACTTGAGATATTTAATTCAAAAAAACATACCAGCTGCCCTATTCTGAATGGTATCGTGAATCCATAAATTATTCTCATTAGAGCAAACTAGCTGGTATGTCTTCTAACGATTCGCGATCGCTGCATTACACCATCCCGGTTGAGAAAATTCGCTACGATGAACGGGGTCTGGTGCCTGCAATAGTCCAAGACTATCTAGATGGTACTGTCCTGATGATGGCGTGGATGAATCAGGAGTCGTTACAAAAGACTTTAGAAACTGAAGAAACTTGGTTTTGGAGCCGTTCTCGGCAAGAATTGTGGCACAAGGGGGCGACTTCTGGGCATATCCAAAAGGTGCAAAGTATCCGTTATGACTGTGATAGTGATGCGCTGCTCATTGGCGTAGAACAATTAGGAGATGTTGCCTGCCATACTGGAGAGCGCAGTTGTTTTCACCAAATAGAAGGTAAAATTGTTGCACCACCAGGAGATACATTGTCGCAATTGTTTCAAATAATATGCGATCGCCGCGATCATCCTACTGAAAGTTCTTACACTTGTAAACTATTCGCAGGTGGCGATAACAAAATTTTGAAAAAGATAGGTGAGGAAACCGCTGAGGTGGTAATGGCTTTTAAGGATGATGAAGCAGATGCGATCGCAGGTGAAGTGGCTGATTTGCTATATCATACTTTGGTCGCCTTAGCTCACCATCAAGTGGATTTAAAATCCGTATATCGCAAGCTCCAAGAACGTCGGCAATAGAGCCAAAAAACAAGTCATCTTACCGTGGGGTGTTATGTTACTCAGCCAAAATTCGATTGAGATACTGTAAAATTACCACAGCGATCGCTACACTCAAGATGAAGCCTAGCCAGTAACTATTAGTAATAATTTGTGGTTGATCTAATGCCCATCCACCCAAGGGATGACCAATAAAAGAGCCAACAGCCCAGCACAAAGCGTTGATGGAAAAATAAACGCCGCGTTGATTTTTCGGGGCTAACTCAGTCACTAAAGAAGCAGCAGATGGGGTATAGGAAACAATCGCCACAGCAAATACTCCCAATGCCAATGTTACCCAAAGCAGATGATGAGATGGGGCTGTACCGCTAACCCAAATCAGTCCGAAACCAATTGCCCAGAAAATGGCGGAAACAGTGAGCGCAAGTGTGTGAGAGCAGCGTTTTAAAATGCTGGTGACAGGCAACTGACAAATAATTGCAAACACTAAATGCCAAGCAAATAGTCCGCTAATGGTAGTTTCAGCAAATCCCTTGGCGGTACTTTCGACAAAGACAAAGTTTTTGAAGTAAAGCGGCAGGGTGCTGTGGATTTGAGAAATATAGATTGTGAAAAATATATTAACTGTAATGTAAACCAGGAAACGGCGATCGCTTAATACTGCCATCCAAGCAGTTAAATGTTCTGTCTTTTCAAATTCCTCTATCTGCTGTTGTTCAGTTTCACTAATCCCTACATAGACAACTGCAAAAAATACCATAAAAGAGATGGCATCAATCACAAATAGCCAGCGATAACTCCCAATTATCGCGATCAAAAACCCAGCCAGCACAATTCCGATCGCTAACCCCAGATTATCAGCTAGTCTGGCGATCGCAAAAGTTTCCCGGCGATTGTCAATTTGGCTAGCGTCAGCAACCACAGCTTCAGCCGCAGGCCAATAGAAACCTATCCCTAAACCGCTAATCAAGCTACCGACTACCAAAGAAGTGAAGTTATTGGTTGTAGCTAAAACTAGAGAAGCAATTGCTGAAATCGCCGTCGCTAGCAACAAAGTGCGGCGGCGTCCCCAATATTCAGAATCAGCCAAAGAACCACCTGCAATCCGCCCTACGATGCCGGAAATCGAGGCGCTACCCAAGGCTACCCCAACACTGGTTGCAGATAAACCAAGTTGATTAACAAAAAAGATGGGCGCATAAAACAGGGTAAAGCCGGTACCAACTTCCGAGAAAAATCTCCCAATTGCGAAAATCCAGACCTGGGGATGTATCGAGGGCAACCACGATGATAACTGAGATTGAGAAGCTAATTTCATGAGCTTAAATGTCATAGGTTGATGACATTTTTGTAATTCTTATCATTGGCTACTATTTTCCTCACTCATTCCACAGGGTTTCCACAGAGATTTTAGCAGTTTTCCACAGGTGCTATACGAGCTAATAGGCTTCTTGCGGTCTTACTGGGGATTGTTGATTATAAGTACCAAAGAAGTCTAAGGACTGAGTTTTTGTGAAGTAAAGTAACAAAAATTCGGCTTAAATCCTGATTCTTTCGTTCGCATTTATTTTTTATACAATCGTTTTTAACATTTCGCAGCATTGACAAACCCACCCCCTCTTGGCGCACAATGATGCGGCTTGCTTTTATAATCCATTCAATCGGCTGCCATCAAATGTGTAAAATATATTACTACTCAGATGTAAGTGCAGATTGTCGGGAGAGCGAAAGAGCGTGTGAAGCCCTAAACCGCTTTACCGCAAGCAACTTGTCCCTCTTGATTATCCTCATAGGAGGAAAATCTCATGAAATCAACGGTTAGCATCTTTACAGAAATTCCTGAAACACTCCACGAATCCTTAAAAAACTACTTAGAAACCCATCCCGATTGGGATGAAAACAGAGTATTGACGGCGGCGCTATCATTGTTTTTACTCCAAAATGGAGATAGCGATCGCCGTGCTGCACGAGTCTATCTGGAAACTTTGTTCCACCACTCCTCAGTAGAAATGCCCTGTACCGACTCACCAGCAACAGCTAATTTACTAGACACCCCATAGGTACTGGTATGAAGGGCGTTATTCCCCTATACTCCCTATCTATTATGGGGCACGTCATACCGTGCCCCATTAACGGGATTTTAAGCTAATAGCGATCGGCAATATTAAAATAAAAAAGATCGGTAGATTCCGATCCATAAAAAAGTTTTAATAGTTTCTCTTATTATTGCCAAAACTAATTGGTAATAAGGCGGAATTTACCTTTGTTCTCAGTCTCCGACTGGGATACCTGTTGTGAGACTGCCGCCTCCCTGGCTTACAGCAGCAGATCAATCAGCAGTATTTCCAGACAGAGGCTAGAAACTTAGTTTTAAGGGGACTTTAGCTGAAGTTGACACCAATGCACAGCTATCTGCCTTATGAACTCCAATCTCAGCACCGTTATATCTACCAAAACGGTAACATACCAAGAAATATTTTCCAGTGGACTCTCTCCCCTGTCCACTATCTTAAATAGATAGATAAATAAATATCTCAAATCACTGTTTGGCGTGTATTTGAGGAATATCTACTTATTTTGATTATCTAAATTTGTCTGTTACTAAAACCAAGAAAATTCATCAACCACTACCCCAAAAGTCAACAGTCAAGAGTTAAAAAACTCTAGACTATAAACTTAGGACTTGGCTTCCAAATGCTGGGGATGAGCAGGAGATTCAAATTTATAGCCTACGCCACGTACAGTTTGAATTAATGCTGGCTGACTAGCATCAATTTCAATCTTCTTGCGAATTTGGCCAATATGAACATCTACAACCCGCTGGTCGCCGACATATTCATAATCCCACACCTCTTGGATTAGTTCTGCCCGCCGCCAAACTCGGCCTGGATGACTAGCTAAAAAATGCAACAAGTCAAATTCCAGAGCAGTTAAGGGTACTGCTTGATTATTAAGTGCTACCTCCCGTCGCACTGGATCAATCATAAGTTTTTCAAATACCAAGCGTTTCTGCTCGGCAGTAGTTATCACTCGCTGACGCCTCAAAATAGCTCCAACTCTCACTTCTAGCTCACCTAGCCCAAAAGGCTTGGTGAGATAGTCGTCAGCACCTTTAGCAAAGCCGCGAATTTTGTCGGCTTCGTCAGCACGGCTAGTCAACATCAAAACAAAAACACCATTACGACTTTGCATCTCTTGGCAGAGGTTAAACCCTGTGACATCTGGTAGATTCACATCCAGAATCACCAAATCAGGGTTAAATTGCTCAAATAGAGTTAAGGCTGTCTTTCCATCTTCGGCAGCCTCCACCTGATAGTTCTGCTTAATTAAAAAGCGTTGGATTAAATTCCGAACCGCAGGGTCGTCGTCAACTACAAGAATCTTGGCAGGAGCCATGACCATTACTTTGCACAAAAATTCGTAAGATTAACAAGAGAATTGCGTAAAAACGCAGTTGCCACTTTAGGACTAACTAAGAATCTACATGGCTACGGTATAACAATCCCGATCGCTCAAAAATAAATACTCTAATCAGGATTGTGGGTAATCAGAAGGCGAAACTTCTGTTAGCCAACAGTATATAAGCGCTCTGACTTTAACTGCAACCGTTCTTGATAGCAAGACACCTTCTTGATCCCAGTTAGGTGGTAACTTAAAACGTTTCAATTTTAAATCGATATGTGGATATATACCACAAGCGATTATTCAGTATAATTAAAAAAAGTCTTTTAGGGCACAGTAAGTTGCCAAATTTGAAACAGTAAACTTGATTTCTTCATAAAAAACATGAATTTTAGGTACTCTCCGTTCAAATTCTAGATTAGAGCCAGAATTAGACATCGACATGAGGGTATACACGGAGTTATAGCGATATGTTAAAGTTACTATAGTTGAAATTACAAAGTCGATCAAACTAACCCGTGCTACTATCCTGTTAGAGCATATAAATAGATCGAGACTTTAGTTTCGATCAAAATAAAACCTAAAGCTGTTTTTTATTCGATAAAAGACTGCCGCTGATTGAGGCTGAAGTAACAAACTCCCATGAGCGATCAAAATCCCTACGAAAAACTTGGGGTATCAGAAGAGGCTAGCTTCGATGAAATTCAGGATGCTCGTAATCGCCTATTCGAGCAACATAATGGCGATGCCAAGCATTTAGAAGTGATTGAGGCTGCTTACGATGCGATTTTAATGGATCGCTTACGGATGCGCCAGGAAGGTAAAATCAAAGTCCCTGAGCGGATACGGTTTCCAGAGTTGCGAGTGCAATCGCCTCCTAAAGAAAGTCCAACCCCTCGCGAGCAGTCACCTGCATGGCTGCAACGGATGCTGGATCAGCCAGCGCCTGCGGATATACTCTTACCAGGAGCTTGGTTTCTCGGTTTGAGTTCTATTAGCCTGTTCTATCCAGAGGGGGGCGATCAGGTTTTGCAGTTAGCATTGGTGGTTGGCGTAGGCACTAGTATTTACTTTCTCAATCGCAAGGAAGGCAAATTTGGCCGAGCAGTTTTGTTCACCCTGGTCAGTTTAATAATTGGCCTAATTGCTGGGGGACTAGTTGCTAGCTGGCTCTTACCACAAATATCATTGATCAGTCTGGAAACGAATCAGTTCTCTACTGTAGTGACGTTTATATTGTTGTGGTTAGTTAGTAGTTTTCTACGGTAAACCACTCTCGTAAGCAGGTTTCTATAAAGAAGACATGGTTTATGTGTGTTCTTCTGAGATAAAAAAGTCAGGAGTCAGAATAGCTATTCTGACTCCTATTTTAATTTGCAACCTGAATTGCTTCTACAGAGTCTTTTTAGACAAGATATTTAGGTTTTAGAACTATATCTACAGCAGTGCTGAAATCCTGAACAATTAAGTCGGGGTGGTAAAGTTCTAGTTGGGTGCGATCGCGAATCCCAGATTCTACAGCCATCACCTTAATACCATAATTTTTTGCAGCGGTGATATCGGCTTCCGTATCTCCCACCATCCAGGTATCAGTAGCCGGGGGCAGTTCTTTTAATGCCCTAGCCATTAACAAGGGCTTATCTTCAATATCGCGAGTTTTAACATAGTCGTTACTCAGACAATAACAGCGATTTTCCGGGAAAAATTTACCTAAATCGTATTTTTTAAAGGCATAATCTAGTTCTCTAACTCGGCGCATCGTCATAACTGCCAAATCAATTCCAGCTTTTTGAATTTTTAACAGTGCGTCCACAGCACCAGGTGCGAGAGTGTCATAGTTAAAATAAGCTTCTGTATGAACCGTTTGCCGTCGTAATTGGGCGAATTCTTGGGCTTGGGCTTCGTCTAACCCAGAATTTAAGGCGATTTGTTTTTCAGGAACACGCGATCGCTTTAACTCCCAAAATTCCGCTTTCGGAAGTTCTTGTACTACTTGGCTTGGGCGACGGGTTTTCTCCAAGCAGAATTGATAAACATGATAGTACCGTTCTGAAACATCAATAATTGGGCCGTCGAAGTCAGTAATCAGTCTTAGCATCGGCGGAAAATGTTAATTTTTATTAAAATTATCTCAGATGTATGGCTATTTTTGGAGACTATCAAGTTTAGCTAATTTAAATTGAGATTTTGTACTCAGGCATCATTGCAAAGTACCGCGTTTAATTTGTTCGCTTTCAATGGCTTCAAATAAGGCGCGAAAGTTACCTTCGCCAAAACCTTGAGCTTGGAAACGGCGTTCAATAAATTCAAAGAAAAATGTTGGCTGTTCAAAAATGGGCTGGGTAAAAATTTGTAGTAATAAGGGTGCAGTATTTCCTCCCTCTAAAGAAGTATATTCTTGCCAGTCTACGAGAATTTCTTGTTGAGCGATCGCTTCTAATTCTAAGGGTGATAGCGTGAGTCCTGGACGCTGTTTTAGCTGCGAGTAATAGGTTTGGGGAACCGAGAGTAAAGATAAACCACTGGCACGAAATTTAACGATCGCACTCACAAGATTAGTTGTCCGCAAGGCAATATGTTGAATTCCTGGCCCCCGATTGACATCTAGAAATTCCTGAATTTGAGAATTTCTAGAAGCTGGTTCATTAATTGGCAATTGGACGCTACCATTATGTGAAACCATCACCTGGCTGTGTAAAGCAGAGCGATTGGTTTTAATTTTAAACGCCTGCTGGGGTTGAAAATCTAGGATTTTTTCGTACCAAGCCACAGCACGATCCAATTCACCAACTGCCACGTTTAGCACTACGTGATCTATGGCGGTAAAAGTGTTGTCATTTGTCATTTGTCCTTTGTCATTTGTGTTAGTTACAAATGACGACGGACAAATGACAAATGACCTTTCTATCAATGTATGAGTCAGTCCACCCCAGGCAGCAATTTTGCCACATTTGATGAACGCCGTACCTACCTGGCGTTCTTGGATGGGTTGTAGGATTGTAGCACCGTGTTTTTGAGCTTGTGCGATCGCGCCTTCGACATCTTCGACAGCAAAAGCGACATCTGCCACACCAGGTGGATATTGACGCAGAAATTCCGCTACTGGACTTGTAGGCAACAGTGGTGAAGACAGAAAAAAGCAGACATCACCATTTTTCACCACTTCTGTACAAGTGTGAAATGAACTGATGCGATCGGTTACTGCTTGAAAACCAAGATGGCGTACAAACCAATCTCGCCATACTTTGGCGTCTTCTACATAGAAATGAACGTGATCAATTTTCATAGATATTGAAAATCCAGCATAACAGTTTATATATCTGTAAATTTTGCCTTTTTTGCTAGATTTTCACGTCCTTCCTAAGCAAGAATTATGTACACGTACTCCCACTCTAAAAGAACAAATGACTATCAGGTTGAATGTTAATTTCCATTGGTACAGCTTGCGGTTCGGCAGAAAGGGCAAAGAAAATCGCATTGGCAGCAGTTTCAGGACTGAGCATTTTTTTCCGGTCTACTTTTAGGTTGACATTATCCCAAAAAGGAGAATCTACCCCACCAAAGTAGAATAGCGTGAACTTGATACCAAAACGCTTGAGTTCTTCTGCCATGCACTTGCTAAAACCGACAACACCAAACTTAGAAGCCGAATAAGCTGCCGCCATCCCCATCGAATGCTTGCCCAGAATTCCTACCACATTACAGATGTGACCAGACTTGCGCTTTTGCATCTCTTCAGCAGCCGCCTGAGTGGTGTAAAAGCTGCCTTTTAAGTTGACATCTAACATCTTGTCTAAATCAGCAGGTTCCAGGCTGTTGTAGGGCTTGAGTATACCAGCACCAGCTGCATTCACTAAAATATCAATTTGACCAAACTCAGCGATGGTCTTTTCTATCAAAGTATCTACCTGTTTGGGGTCAGTAATATCGGTGGGAACAATCAAAACTTGTCCTGGCAAATCAGCAGCCAATGTAGTTAAACGCACCGCATCTCTGGCAGTCAGTACCAACCGGACTCCAGTAGACGCAAGTTTTTGTGTTAAAGCTGAACCAATACCACCAGTAGCACCGACAATAATAACAACTTTATCCTGCATTGTATTATTTACATTTCTTTACATCTTTTTACATAATACAGAATTACAGGCTCAGGTTATACGTAAACATCCAGAAAGTATCTATTCGGAGAGTAGCGGCATTACTTCATATTCCTTGCCACTCGCCTTTAATGTAAATGTGGGAGATGATTCTAAATATTTAGCAAAACTAGAACCTAACTTTAATTTTTTAATAATTGAATTAGGGGATTCTCCGGTTATTTTCCGTATCTCTGTACCTAATTGGGACACAGATAATTTAGTTTTAGGAGATTTTTTTTTGATATCTTGAATAGTTTTTAATAGTAATTTATTTAATGTTTTCTCATTAGAAATTTTTGCAATATCTTCTTTTATTGGTTCTTGAATATCTTTTGTAAAAGAGCTATCTAAAACAGGGATTATTTTATCTGATTCTGGTTTGTTTGGATTATGTTTAATATTGATATCTTTGATATCACATTTTTCTTGAAATAAAGTGGCAACAGCGACTAAACTGTTTAATCGAGCATTTATTGATTCATGTTCATTTTTAATTAAATGTTGAATTGTATCAACCACTTTTTCTAAGGATGGAACTTCTGTTGCGATTGCTAAAGAATAATGAGTTAATTTGCCAGTATTTCTGTTTTCTATATGCAAATTTTGCCCTTGTCTACGTACCCAATAGACAATCAGTCCTTGATTTTGGAGTTCGTTACAGAGGTGGATTAAAATTCCATCACTAGAACAGACCAAGATTTCTTTAACTCTTGGATAAAAGCGTAAAACACAAGCACCAAATGCGATCATTTTTGCATCAGCACTATCCTTACCTTCCGGCACATGGACAAGTTGATAGCCACGGTTATATAGTTCAATATCTTGCTTTCCAATACTTGGATTTTTCCAGTTAGCAAATGCTATTTTAACTTGGAGAGGATACTTACAGACATTAGCTAAAAATAATTCTGAATTCACATCTAATTTTAAGTTTTCTGCATCCAAAAGCAGAAGTGAAATTCCTGTTTCTAATTGATGTTTAATTTCAGCTTTTTGCTGAATTTTCAGGATAAATTGGCTGAATATAGCAGATTCTAGCCAATCAGGCGATAATATAGTTTGCAGCAATTCTTCAGCTAATGTCAAACTCAAAGAGCCAAGAATTTTCTCTGTGACTTTTTCTTCTAGCAGGTTTTTCATTAAAGAAAGTTCTGTCGCTTCAGTCATAGATACTTTACTGTGCCCGTCGCTGTTAGAAAGCAAGTCACTTTCCAAGGAATGAGGGAATGCAGGCTCAAGGAATTGTTTACCACAATTTTTGCAGAGGTAATTCTGCTTGTCATTCCGACGACCATTTTGACGACATGAAGTAGATTCGCACCGGGGACATTTCATTTTTTGATTCAGGTGGTCTAGAGCAAATACTTGTCTTTAAATATATAGTATAAAAAAATACTGTCAATATCAGACTGCATTGCCCAACACCAGAAAAACTTAAAGCAAGCGGAAATTAAATTCAACTCCTCATTTCCGCTGGCACTATGTATTAACCCTCTGAATAGCTAGAATTTAAGAAGCGCTTCAACCGACGCGAGCAAAAACATAGTCGCGGGTGCGAGAATCCACAGGGTTAGTAAAGATTTTATTTGTAGTACCAAATTCAACCATTTGAGTAATACGATTTTCATTGCTATAAAAGAAAGCCGTAAAATCAGATAGGCGAGTAACTTGCTGCATATTGTGAGTAACAATCACAATTGTCAACTCAGAACGCAAATTATGGATCAAATTCTCAATTTTTATACTACCCATAGGATCGAGGCCTGAACAAGGCTCATCCATCAAAAGAACATTCGGCTTGACCGCTAAAGCACGGGCAATACATAATCTTTGCTGTTGACCACCAGAAAGGTCTAAAGCAGATTTGTGCAGCTTATTTTTCACTTCATCCCAAAGTTCGGCAGCTTTGATGGCAGATTCAACAATTCCATCTAATTCTACTTTCGGATGCCATCCAACTAACTTCACCCCATAAGCAACATTATCGTAAACGCTTATGGGAAAAAGATTTGGTTTGGGAAAAACCATACTAACTTGGCGACGTAAGCGATTGATGTTGACACGACGCTCATAAATACTCTGCCCAAAAAATTCTACTTTTCCTTCAACCTTTACTTCTGCTTCTAATTCACTCATGCGATTTAACGATTTAAGAAAAGTAGACTTCCCACAACCACTAGAACCAATAATTGCCGTGACTTGGTTTTGGTAAATATCCATTGACACGCCTTCAACTATCTTTTGAGTGTCGTAAGAGAAGCTGAAGTTTTTGACTCTGATGGCTGGAATTAGTTTACTCATATTCCCAAAACGTGTGAAACAAAACTTGATTAAGTAAAACAGTACAAATCAGCAATGCTGTTTCACTATGTTACTGCCAAAATGAGATATTCATGGAAATTACGTAGCTACACAGTAGTCATACAGCAAATAAAGTGTTATTAGATATTTGTATCAAGACTGTGTTCTAAAATTGATCTTTTACAGACTTTTTATACCGATCCTTTTGTACCTTGACTGATATAGCATCCTTTCTTATGAAAAAGGATTAGGTCTACTTCGATTTAAAATAGCTACGTAGAAATCAAAATATGAATATCATACAGCAGATTTCAATTTTGTGAGGTACACAAGCTAAGTCTGTTACCCAGATATAAAGCGTGTTTTACTCCTGAATTATGAATTTTAATGTATATTTCAATACCGTTAAGTTAAGAAAATTGTAGGTTGGGTAGAACGAAGTGAAACCCAACAAAGTCAAAGAAGTGTTGGGTTTCGTTCCTTAAGCTAACCTACGTAGAAGTTGAGTTTTAGGCTTAACTGAACTGTATTGCTGTATATTTCTCATAGATAGTGAGGAGTTATTTTTTTATAAAGATAAATTAGTAACTTTTTTAAACTACATTTTATGAATATCTTCTAGTGCAAGCTAGATTGACAAAAATCAATAAGTCACGCTTGAAAGTATCTTAACCGAAACGTCCTGAAATGTAGTCGCGGGTGCGGGGGTCTAATGGGTTGTTAAAGATTTGCTCTGTAGCGCCAAATTCAACCATTTGACCAATCCGACTTTCATCGGTGCTAAAGAAAGCCGTAAAATCAGAGACGCGAGCGGCTTGCTGCATATTATGAGTAACGATCGCAATTGTCAACTCAGACTGTAAACTGTGGAGTAGTTCCTCAACTTTCATAGTGGCAATGGGGTCAAGAGCGGAGCAAGGCTCATCCATCAGCAAAACTTTCGGCTTGACTGCTAAAGCGCGGGCAATACATAATCTTTGTTGCTGACCACCAGAAAGCCCTAAAGCTGATTTATCGAGCTTATCTTTCACTTCATCCCAAAGAGCAGCGCTTTTAAGGGCAGATTCAACAATTTCATCTAATTCTAATTTTGAATATCTGCCTGCTATTCTCATCCCGTAGGCAACATTTTCGTAAATGCTTATCCCAAAAGGATTCGGTTTTTGAAACACCATACCAATTTGGCGGCGTAACCGATTGATGTTGACACGACGATCGTAAATATTCTGACCAAAAAATTCTACATGTCCTTCAATTTTCACAGGCCCTTCTAATTCGCTAATGCGATTAAGAATTTTGATGAAGGTAGATTTACCACAACCACTAGGGCCAATAATTGCGGTTACTTGTTTTTGATAAATATCTATTGACACCTTTTCAATTGCTTTTGTTGTGCCATAGTAAAAGCTGATATTTTTAACTTTGATAGCTGGAATTAGGTTACTCATGCTTGCTTAAGGTGCGAAATAAAAATTATAAAAACAGAATTCAGGAGTCAGAATTCAGAATTCAGTATGAATTATTCTTCAATTTATTTTTCTCTGCCTAATAACTAAGCGAGAAAGAATACTGACAGATAAAATTAAGCCGAGTAGAACTATAGAAGTAGTCCATACCAATTGACTTTTTTGTGGGTCGGGGTCGTTATAAAGGTTAAAAATCAATACTGGTAAAGAAGCTGTAGGACTTAACAATCCTTCTGACCAATCTAAACTAAATAAAGCGGTAAAAATTAAGGGTGCTGTTTCACCAGCCGCACGAGCTACAGCTAATAAAATGCCTGTAGTAATTCCGGGGATTGCAGTAGTTACAACAATGCGAAAAGTAGTTTGGAAGTGAGTTCCACCTAAAGCAGCAGAGGCGAGACGTTGAGATGTAGGAATCAGCTTTAAGGATTCTTCGGTTGTCAGTATAATTACAGGTAGCATAATCACGGCTAAAGCAAAACCACCTGCGATCGCACTAAATCCTTTAGTTACCAAAACTATCACACCATAAGCAAACACGCCGACAACAATTGAAGGCACGCCTGTAAGAATACTAGTGACAAAGCGAACAATACTAGCAACTGGGTTAGTTTGATTAAATTCTGCTAAGAAAATTCCTGTCATAATACCTGTGGGAATGCTTAAAATAGCACCAATTACCACCATGATTATGGTTCCCAAAATGGCATTGCCAAAGCCATTATCAATAACTGCTTTGAGAAACATTTCTGATTTGAGTCCAGATATTCCCCGGATAAAAATTTCCCATAAAATTGATAATAAAGGAATGAGTACTAGACCTGTAAGACCAAAGGCGATCGCATTCATTAAGTATGTAAATATTACTCGCTCTGTTGGCAGAGGACTGCATAATTCTGCTGCCAAAGATTCATCTGTTTCTGACTGGATGTAACCACTCATAAGTTTGACAAACTTTGATTGATAAACGTCTTGTTAACTGAGTTATTTGTAGGAATTTAAAAATGAGATAGTGTTATTTATTTTTACCGCCAACCCACTTCACCAATAGTACAGCGCCAATATTTACAGCTAAAGTCAACCCAAACAAAATCAATGCCAAATAGCTTAAAGCACCTATATGCAAACCCGGTTCAGCTTCGGCAAATTCATTAGCTAATACAGAGGGAATTGTATAAGCTGGGTCGAGTAAAGAAGCGCTGATTTGAGCAGAGTTACCAATCACCATAGTAACGGCCATTGTTTCACCCAAAGCACGTCCTAAAGCAAGCATTGCTGCACTCACTATTCCAGAAAACCCAGATGGTAGCAAGACTCGAAAAATTGTTTCCCAACGAGTGCCACCCAAAGCCATAGATGCGGTACGTAATTCTTTAGGGATAGCCATTAAAACATCACGACTAATTGCTGCCATTGTGGGCAAAATCATGATGGCGAGAATAACCCCAGCAGTCAACATATTAGTCCCAGAAGGATCTTCTGTATTAAACAGTGGTATCCATTTAAAAGTGCTGGCTAACCATTTTTGTAGAGGTTCTAGAACTGGAATAAAGACAAAAATCGCCCATAAACCAATAATTACGCTGGGAATTGCGGCAATTAATTCAACAACAAATGCTAGGATGGTTCCCAGCGATTTAGGTAAAAAGTTTTCACTTGTGACTAAGGCTACTGCTATTCCTACTGGGACAGCAAATAAAATAGCGATCGCACTACTTACCAAAGTTCCATAAATGTAGGGTAATGCACCAAAAATCTGATTACCTGTATCCCAATCTTGTCCCCACAAAAACCCCATTCCAAACTGCTTAATGGCTGGTAGAGCTTCGTGTAAAATTACCCAACTCATCAACAATAGTACTGCAACGGTAATCACAGCAAAAAAGTATACTAACCGTGTAAAACCTTGGTCAAACCAGAAATTTGTACCGCTGGTAGCAGTTAGATTGAAATTTTCATCGCCTAGATTTGAATCATTTGATAAATTTGCCATTACAAATCAGTAAAATAGATTTTTTATTACTGGTAACTCAGTTTATTAGGGGAAGAAAGTAGTAAAATAATCCCCCTAAACTTTTTAAAAGGGGGATATATTCAAAGCACCTTTCTCTTTTTGAGAGAATTTGGGAATCTCTTTTGCGTAATTTCTAAAAATTACAAATTAAGGCTTGACAGAGCTATTCACTGTCTGAAGCACTCGATTTGCTACATCAGATGGAATTTTGGTGTAGTTAAGATCATCGTTATACTGTTGACCGTCTTTCAATACCCAATTAATCCATTTCTTAATTGCATCAGCTTTAGCAGCATTAGCATACTGTTTGTAAACCATCATCCAAGTAAGACCGACAATGGGATAACCTTGTCCTGGATCTCCTACAAAAACGCGGTAGTTGTCTGGGAAATTGACAGTTGATAAAGCTGCATTTGCAGATTCTAAAGAAGGAGCAATAAATTCTCCTTTCTTATTTTGTACCAATGCTGATTTCAGATTATTTTGGACAGCGTAGCTATATTCAACATAACCAATAGAACCAGGAGTACGAGCTACTATAGCAGCTACACCTGGATTCCCTTTACCTTTAAGAACATTTGGCAGATTCCATTTTGGAGCAGTGTTAGTTCCAACTCTGCCTTTAAAATAACCACTGATGGCACTTAAGTGATTCGTAAAAATGAAAGTTGTACCGCTACCATCGGCACGAACAGCAAATTTAATTGTTTGATTTGGTAGATTAGCGCCTGGATTATCAGCTTTAATTTTTGCGTCATTCCATTTGGTAATTTGACCCGAATAAATTGCTGGTAATGTTGCGCGGGATAATTTGAGATCGTTAACGCCTGGAAGATTGTAAACAACAGAAACAGCACCGCCTGCTGTAGGTACTAAAATTGTACCATTCTTGACTT
The DNA here is from genome assembly GCA_003326195.1 of Nostoc punctiforme NIES-2108. Taxonomy (GTDB): domain Bacteria; phylum Cyanobacteriota; class Cyanobacteriia; order Cyanobacteriales; family Nostocaceae; genus Nostoc; species Nostoc punctiforme_A. The sequence goes on along the minus strand of LXQE01000136.1, from coordinate 378,737 downwards.
TAGCAATTTCATCATCTTTCATTGCAGCATCACTACCACCAAAGTCAACGGTTCCAGCGATGACTTGACGAATACCACCACCACTACCAATTGCTTGGTAGTTAATTTTTAAGTCTGGATATTTCTTCTTCACTTCACGAGCATAGCGTTCGTAAAGCGGAGCCGGGAAAGTTGCTCCTGCACCATTTAGAGTTTCAGCTTGTGCGATCGCACCAAAAAATGGACTAAGTGCAACAGAAGTTGTCACCATTGAAGTAGCAACGACACGATTCAATATGGCGGTCGAAAAAATCATATTATCTCTGATTCCAGGAGTATTTTACTGCTGTAATTCCAGTCTTAAATAGGCTACATTTTGTATGGTTAAAGCTTATTTAACAATTGATAAGCAAGAAATTAAGGTGTGTTTAAATATTCAATTAAAATATTTTTTATGTTTGCTTACGGTTACAATACAGCACTAAAAGTATAAATAATCCTATCCCTGCCAAATATTTAATTGCATCAGGTACATTAGGATTAGGAGAGAAAAAGCCTTCGATCACACCAGCAATAATCAACATTGGTACAATCCCAAATACTAGCTGCACCGCCTGATAACCATAGAATTTCAGTGCATCCCCACGGCGATATTTACCAGGAAATAAAATTGCTCTTGCTAATAAAAATCCCGCACCTCCAGCAAAAAAGATCGCGGGTAATTCCAAGGAACCATGCGGAAACACAAAGGCCCAAAAAGGATAAGCCAGATTATTTTGACCAACTAAAGTACTAACAGCACCAATTAATAAACCATTAAATACCATCAAATAGGCTGTGTATGCTCCAGCCGTCATACCACCTGCAACAGCCCCAAAAGACACTGATAAATTATTGATCATGATACCGCTGGATGCCAGAGGTTCAACACCGACAATTGAACCCATCCATAATTTATGCTCATCTCGCACCTTGGTAATCAAGCTTTCAGGTACGATTAAAGGCATAAAGCTGGGGTTTTGCCAGGAATACCACCAAGCCACTAGTGCGCCTAGTAAAAATAGTGCCGTTGCCATAGCAATGTATACAAAAGCTTTCTGGACTACAGATGGTAATCCCCAGCGGTAAAATTCTAGGATTGCCTGCCATTCCTGTCGCCGGGAACCTTGGTAAATCTGCGTATAGGCACGAGTTGTTAAAGATTGTAAACTTTGGATCAAAGTATTACTGATTTGCTGAGTGCGGGCACGTGCCAAATCTGCCGCCACTGAACGATATAAACTCGCTAACTCTCTAATTTCTGCTGCCCGTAAGGACTTTAACCCTTTTTTTTCTATCTGCTTTAGTAGGGCATCCAAACGCTGCCAATTTGGTTCTCGTCGCGCAATCCAACGTTGAATATTCATGAATTTTGGGAACACTGAGTTTAACTTAGTTTAAGATAGCCTCAAATTCATCTCCGTAATTTCAAGGGAAATTTACCATTATGTCTGAAAACTTTGGCTCTTCCGGCCAGATACAACCACTGAGTATCGGTAACGTTGTCAGTGCTGCAGTACGGTTGTATCGTTCTCATTTGAAGACTTATCTTAACCTAGCTGCGATCGCTCACTTGTGGGTTTTAGTTCCTGTGTATGGTTGGGCAAAATATGCAGCCATCTCTGGACTAATTTCACGCTTGGCTTTTGGAGAATTGATTTACCAGCCTGAAGGTGTTCAAACTGCCAGGAGCCATATTAATCCACGTCTTTGGTCTTTTTTAAGAGTTGCTTTCCAAGTAGGTATATCTTTACTGATAATTTATATTGGATTAGCGATCGTGGGCGGTGTGCTAGGTGCGTTGATCGGAGGAGTATTAGGAGGGATATTTGGTGTTAGTACAGGTATTACAGTCATAATTGTGGGAGGAATTGTAACGGTAGTTCTTGTGCTGTTAGGACTAACCTGGTTCTACTCCCGTTGGATAGTAGCTGAAGTGCCCTTAGCGGTTGAGGAAAATATCAATGGTGGCGAAAGTGTTGCCAGAAGTTGGGAGTTAACTAAAGCCTCAGTATTTCGCATTCAAGGCATTGTTTTAGTTGGTTTTATCGTTACATTGCCGTTGGTGTTTGTATTAAACTATATACCTAGCTTATTCCTAATCAGGCTTGAGCCTGGTACTGCTATTTACTCGATTGTTAATCTTATTTCTGTGATTGGAAGCTTGATCGGTGGAGTTTTAGTCATGCCATTTTGGCAAGCACTAAAAGCTGTTTTATACTTGGACTTGCGTAGTCGGCGTGAAGGTCTAGGTTTACAATTACGAGAACCTCCCTCGCAAGATTTTCGTTAACTCAACACCTTAATCCAACTCTATTAATTTTGAATTAGTTAAAATATGCGCTTTTTTAATCGCATCACATTCCAGACTCCAGAAAGTGTAGAGTTGGAATTCACTCTAGCGGGAATCGGTAATCGGGCTTTGGCACTCCTGATTGACTATACAGTATTGGGTATAACTTTGCTTCTGTTTGTCCTTACTTGGAGTGTCTTATCGACACAGCTGTTAAATTTCGTTGAATACTTTTTTAAAAATTTACCAAGTTTAGATATTTGGTTGTTAGCAATTTTCTTCATTATCGCTTTTGCAATTTACATCGGCTATTTTGTATTTTTTGAAACTTTGTGGTTTGGGGAAACTCCTGGTAAACGGGTTGCTAAAATTCGCGTAGTTCGAGATGATGGTAGACTGATCGGGCTACAACAAGCAACGCTACGTGCTTTACTGCGGCCCTTTGATGAAACTTTGTTTATAGGTGCTTTTTTAATTATGCTGGGTAGCCGCGAAAAGCGCTTAGGTGATTTGGCTGCTGGCACAATTGTAATTCAAGCCCAAACACCCACCCCATCTTCAACATTGGTAATTTCAGAACAGGCAAAGACACTCCATGAACAGTTAGTACAGATTGCCGATTTATCACCATTGATGCCAGATGATTTTGCAGTTATTCGTGAGTATTTACAGCGACGTGGTGCAATGTCGTTAAAGGCAAGAGCCTCATTATCTTTAAAGTTAGCCGAGCAAGTTGTAGCTATTATTAATTTAGAAAAGTTGCCAGAAGCTATTACACCTGATGTATTTTTAGAGGCAATTTACCTCGGATATCAACAACCAAAATTTTAGGCTGAAGATTTTGTTTAGAGCATTGATAAAAAGCTAGGTTTACCTATAAGACAAAATCATAGGATTTATCTTTGAGCTAATTATTTTAGACAATTACTGCTAACCACTTCAACCAGCACTGTAAGCGATCGCCAAGCGCGTAATTATGGGTTCTGGCTTTCCAACTCACACACCACCAAAACCCTCAATTTCGTTACCCGCTTCAAAGCTGCATCATTGGTCAAAACGCCTCACAACCAGCAATTATTGCCGCCGCCACCTGCAACGCATCGGGTAACTGAAGGTTATAACGTACCCGAATTCTCGCAGCTTCTCGCGCAATAGCAGCATTAATCTCCACAAAAACCACTTGTTCTTGTTGCAACACATCGACAAAAGCTTGCTCTAAGTCAGCTAACCCCAGACGTATAGCACCTACCAAGCACTCTGATAACGTTATCCCAGATGCTACTGCTGTAATGTCAGTTGACAATCGCTCAAAAATTGGATCGACTAAATCCACAAACTGCGGATTGCGTTCTACAAAATAAATGACGGGTGCTGTATCGAGAAACAAGCGAGAAACATTAGCTAATGCATCACTAATCTTCATTCTTCTCCTTGCAACAAACGTTCTCGATACTCATCTCCTTCTTGTCGAGTCCGCGAAACCCATTCCTGAGCATCCTCACCCAATAGCGGATAGGGAGCCATACCCTTCAAATCGCTCCACTTGCGTTTTGGTTGGGCTTGGTTAATATGCTTTTTTATGCGCTCTACCAAATGCCCCATTACCGTCAATTGGTCTTCTGGAGTCAGTTGCTCAATCTCGCTTAAAATTTTTTCGAGTGACGAACTCATCAATCTAACCCGTTGTCAACATCTGTAAATTTTAGCGTCTTTACTCTTGGGTATATCCTAATTCTTTCAAAAAGGCAGACATAACTAATCATTAGTAGTAAGTTGTCAGTGAGTGGAAACTACTGACTACTAACTACTAACTAATTACTTAAAAAGCTAAAATCGGCCAGTCTGGTTCACGATAATAGCGTGTCATGTTGTCAAACTTTCGCAATTCAACACGATCAATCAAAAATTCTGGCAAATTCAACAGCCATTGTTCATTCAATTGAGAAAGCATGGTGCTGAAGCTTATGCGGTCTAGGTCAGACGGAACCTCCCCAAAATAGGCTAATGTAATATGGGCTGTGAAGTGATAATGCTGCTCAATACCCAAGGCAATTAACTTGGGATTTTGATAAATTGTTCGGCGAAATTGAATAATTTCCTCGTAGCAGCGTTGATCTTGAGGTACTAAACAAACGGCTATAGCTCTTGGCATCAGTATCAGCCCCAGCATTTGCCATTTAATCGGATTATTCCTATTTGTCATCAATTGTTGATATTGCTGAAACATTTCAGCTAAACAAGAATGTAACTCCTCGTCAAATTTAGGATTTTTTTCGTAGGCGTCAAGGTAAGCATTGTCCCAAATTAAATCCGCTAAAGTCAGATGGAAGCTAGCAGGAGGTACAGGTACAATCAAATTACGGTTTACAGGCAACTGCAAAAGTTCCTGTTGGTAAGTCTGTAATTTGGCATAAAAAGCAGAGTTTTGTGATTCTTCTTCTGCCGGCGGGGTAATTATGGTATAGCCAGGAAAGGACGCTGCTTGTCTCAAGCCAGAATGTGGCTGAAATTTAGAAGATTCCTGAATATGCTGGGCTTGGGATCTGTAGGCTTCTGGTAGCGTCAGTCGTGCTAACCGATTTAAGTAAGTTTGATAGTTGTCGTCCAATCTTCATAGCCTCATGCTCTCACTTGATAGATTTTAGGGAAAATTACCTTGATTAAGAGAATGATTTCAAAAGTATTTAATTTTTGGAAGTGGGAAGTGGGAAGTGGGGAGTGGGGAGATGAGGGAGATAGGGGGACAAAGGGGTAAATAAAACTCCTAACTCAGCACTCAGCACTCCTAATGGTCCATTCTCCATCTACTAAGAGGTTTATCTATGCCAATCTATGTTTACTGGGGTGAGGATGATTTTGCGATGGAAAAGGCGATCGCACTTTTGCGCGATCGCGTCCTCGATCCCCAATGGACAAGTTTTAATTACACTGCATTCTCGCCAGATCAAGCTGATGCTACTATCCAGGGCTTAAATCAGGTCATGACGCCTACTTTTGGCGCTGGTGGGCGCTTGGTATGGCTGATAAACACTACTCTGTGTCAGCACTGTCCAGAGAATGTGTTGGCAGAATTGGGGCGATCGCTACCTGTGATTCCCGAAAACTCATTTTTATTGCTCACCAGCCGCAATAAGCCAGATGAACGCCTCAAATCCACGAAATTGTTAAAACAGTTTGCTACCGAATTCCGAGAATTTCCCCTCATTCCCCCTTGGAAAACAGAATTACTGGTGCAATCTGTTAATCAAGCAGCCCAGACTGTGGGTGTGAAACTGACTGCCAATACTTCCCATTTATTAGCAGAATCTGTAGGCAATGATACACGCCTTCTTTACAATGAGCTAGAGAAATTACGGCTATATGTCCAAGGTAGCAATAAGCCTTTAGACATAGATACTGTTACGAATTTAGTAAGAAATACTACTCAAAATAGCTTACAATTAGCAGCAGCAATCAGAACAGGAGATACAGCTAAAGCTTTGACAACACTGGTAGATTTGAGCAATGCTTCCGAGCCGGGATTACGGATAGTTGCGACGCTGATTGGACAATTTCGCACCTGGCTGTGGGTAAAGATTATGATAGAAAGTGGGGAACGGAATCAACAAGCGATAGCTATTGCCGCTGATATCAGTAATCCCAAACGGATTTACTTCTTACAGCAAGAAATCAAGCTGCTTTCTGTGCAACAGTTAATCTCTTGCTTACCCCTACTGCTGGAATTAGAAGTCAGCCTCAAGCAAGGAGCATCAGAAATGTCAACTCTCCAGACTAAAGTAATCGAACTTTGTCAAGTATGCCGAGGAAATTGACAATCAAATATAAAAGCTCGATCTATTGAAAAGTTCCTGGAACTTCCAACTCTGAAAATAATTCAAAGTTCTTATAATATCCCTGATGTAGTTTTGTGTCACACACTATATGAAGAAAATTTCTGATTTATTTTTCCGAACTGGCCGAAAGCGAACTCTTTCGCGAGCGTTATTTTTCGGCGCGATCGCTACTGTGGGTGTCATTTCCAATGCTTTTTCATTGAGTTCTAAAGCTGACGCTCAAACTCCACCACCACCAATAGTTAACAATACTGAAATTGACAGTTACGCTCAAGCCGTGCTAGCAATGGAGCCAGCTCGTCAAAATGCTTTTGAAGAAATTAAAAAACTTATGGGCAATGGAGAAATTCCCAATATTGTCTGCAACGATTCTAATAGCATAAATGGTCTTCCAAGGAAGGCTCAAGATATTGCAGTCAACTACTGTAACCACGCTCAAAAAATTGTCGAAGATAATGGGTTGAAATTTGAACAGTTCAACAAAATTACTATAGAACTACAAAATAATACTATCTTAAAAAGGCAGGTTTACAATACCTTATTACGCCTGCAACAACCTCCTGAACCTCGGTAAATAGGAGGACTACTTAAATCCAAACACGTGGTAAGTAAGTGGTTAATTACTATAGGAAGATTCATGAAAAATATAGAAAAGGAAACAGATAGCAGCAATCTGTTGATACCACTTACGGGTGTTTGAAGCATTTTTTTTGTATACCAATTAGATAGCTAGTACCGCAAGGCGGAATTAAAAATTAAAAATTAAAAATAAATACAGCATAAGGGTTTCGTTGATTTGAAATGATTGGTTGATTTCCGCCGTGTTGTACTAGGGCTGGCAACTACTGGGGAGGAGTTTTCAGAAGTGGTAGTTTGACTGTAAACGTCGCTCCTTGTTCTGTACCTGGGCTATCTGCGTGGACAGTACCACCATGTAATTCTACTAAATGACGGACGATCGCTAATCCTAGTCCTAATCCACCATAGATTCTAGTGCTAGAACTATCAGCTTGACGAAAGCGATCGAAAACGTAAGGAAGAAAATCACGACTGATACCAATGCCTGTATCAATCACCCGAATTTGGGCATATTTATCTGTTGTCTGTTGTTTTTCTTGTCCATTGACTACTGACAATTGCACCTCTACCCTTCCGCCAACTGGGGTGAATTTGATGGCATTGGATAGCAGATTCCAAATGATTTGTTGCAAGCGTTCGCCATCCCCAGAAACTAAATATTGAGAATTTTCACCCAGTTTACTGTCCTGTGAATGTTGATTGGTTTGGGATTGTGCTGCTGAAAATTCGAGATTTTCGTGATTAACTCCTAATTCCCAATCTGAATTTCGCGTTTTTTTTGAGGGACTCAGGGAAAATCTCAAATCGATTTCCTTGGATTGGGCGGCTAAACTAACAGTCTTGATGGCTGACTCAATGATGGGAACCAAATTACAAGTACTGACATCGAGGTGTAACTTGCCTCTAACCATCCGCGATATATCCAGCAAGTCTTCAATTAGCTGGGTTTGCGCTTTGGCGTTGCGCTCAATTGTCTCCGTTGCTCTAGCCATTTGGGTATCACTAAGCTTGCTTCGTTGCAGTAATTGCGCCCAACCAAGGATGGCATTAAGGGGCGATCGCAATTCGTGGGATAATATTCCTAGAAACTCATCCTTCATCCGGTTGGCTTCTTGTAACTGCTCAGTTTGTTGTTGCAAAGAAGCAATTAAACTAGCCCGTTCCATTGCGATCGCTATTTGGTCGCATACTGCTTGCATCATCCCTTTTTGATTGTCGGTGAAGCTCAACAGAGTGCGGCTGCCAAAAGAAAGAGTACCCAATAACCGTCCTTGGGCAATCAACGGATAACCATAATAAGCAGTAATCCCTAAAGAACGAATCAATTCTGTTTTCGGGTCAATTGATTGCTGCACATTCTCTAGAGCAATTGCATAACGCTCCTGGGCGACAGTCCCACAAACCGCTTCAGCAAATTCCAAGGACTCGATTTGCTTTGCTATCTCCTGGGAAAAGCCGCTGTAAGACTCTAGCCGCATTACCTGAGAGTTATCCTCAACCAAATAGTTAAAGTAAATATCTAAACCAATTTGGTCTCTTAGTTTTTGGTAGACGCTATCGATTAGTGCTACTGGTTGCTGACTCGATAATAAATCGTTGGCTGTGTCAAATAGTAGCTTTAGCCTTTTGTAACTTAATGAGAGGGCTTTTTGTGCAGCCTTGAGGTTGCTGATTTCTTGGAACACTAAGATACAGGTAGCCGCATGACCGTGCATTCCTGGTAAGGTATCAGCAAATACTAGTAGAGAGCGCACACCAGCCGGAGTGTGCCAGTCCACTTCCAATCCATTCAGGCGTTCGCCACGGGCAACCCGCACTCCTGGCATAAGTTCATTGGGGATGCGATCGCCAGCGGCATCTGTATAGTAGTAAGCTGTGTGATAATCTTCGGCGGGTATACCTTTGGGAAATTCGCCCCCAGCTAATTCATCAGCAGAGCGATTGGCAAAAGTTACCCGCGCCGTTCCTGGTTCAATAAACAGCAACGGTCTTGGCATCAGATTTAACACATCCTCTAACCATTTTTGCTGATTTAGGAGTACTTCCTCTGCCTGTTTGCGCTCCGTAATATCTAAAAATGCACCAACGCTTCCTCTAGTTTTACCCTCTTCGTCAAACAGGGGTGCAACATAGTGCAACAGCTTGACGATTTTGCCATTTTCATGGACGACATCAAGTTCAGAATTCAGAACTTCGACACCATGAGCAGCAGAGTACTGCATTGGGAGTTCTTCTGTTGACAGTTCCCTTCCCTCGCGGTGTATCTTAAAGCTTGGTGGTCTTTCGTCCAAGGAAGCGTTGAGAGAACCATTTGTATCTGACGATATCCCCAATTGCTTGGCAAAAGCAGGGTTGACCTTGATATTTTGGCATTTTGGATCTTCGGCAATACCAATTCCAATGGGAATTACCTCCAACAAAGTTTGTAACTCACTAATGCGGCGCTGTAGATCCCTGTTTAGCTGTAAGATTTGTTCCTGGGTCTGCTTTTGCTTGGTGATGTCGCGAGTCACCGTTGCTAAAGCAATTGGCTGACCTGTGTTCTTGTCTGTAACAGTAAAGATGTTGTAATCAACTGGTATCGGTTGACCTGTTTGGAGATGCCGGAAGCAGAATTCTCCCTGCCAGCGCCCTTCTGATAGCACAGTCGGCAGTATATATTTTTGGAAATAGGCTTTGTCTTTGGGCATGAAGTAATCTAATACTGCTTTTTGCCTCACTTCATCAAAGCTGGCAAGACCTACCAGCTTTTGACCTGCATCATTTATATAGAGTAATTGACCTTCAAGGGTGGCAATGCCGATAAAATCAGAGCTATTTTCTACTACCGACACTAATTTTTGTTGCTCTGCTTCTGCTTTCTTGCGTTCGCTCAAGTCGAGGATAAACGCTACTGACTCTTCCCGGTTTTCTCCTAGCAGCACGTAACCAACTAAAACCGGGATGCGGCTACCATCTTTGCGAATATATTCTTTTTCGTAGGGCGTACAAGTAGCGTTGGTATTTCCTTGGGCTTCGGCAACACCTTGCTCATCCAAGTATAGATAATCTGGTGGTGTGATATGACTCCAACTTAACTTACCTGCTAACAAATCCTCCCGCGTGTAACCAATCATCCTCAAGAATTCGTCATTTGCCTGCTGGATACCGCCATACACATCGCCAAACAGAATACCGATGACGTTAGAATCTACAAAACTCCCTAGTTTAGCTTCGTAGGTTCTCAGTGCTTCTTGGGCAAGGTCGCGTTGATAGCTGAGGTGTTCAATAACCCTGGCACTTTGCCAAATCAAAATAGTAAAAATTACAATCAGAACGATCGCAAACACCGATACTGCAAATGCCGGATCGTATTTTCCTGCCCGTTGCCCTTCAACAATTACCCATCCCAATATAAAAGGTACTGCGATCGCGGCAACTAGTAAACGACGTGCAAGTAAGCCGCCGTAACTATCACTTGTAACTACCCTCATTAAGCCATATTCTGCCCGCGCCCACAGAATACCTATACTTAGCAAGAGGAACAACACCGCTGTATGTAACGCCATTGATGTTGTATAAGGGGCAAGTCCGTAGAGAACTTCCACTTGGTAGGCATAGCCCATCAGCACCTGAAAGGAAATTAAAGTAGCAATCAGAGCGATAATTTGGGCATACCAATAACTGCGATGGGTTGTTAGATGAATCAAAATCTGTAGGGCGACACTGATCAGTATAAAGTTCAGTGCTGTGTTCAACCCCATTCGCCCTGGATGCGATGTCGCTATACTAGTTGGCGAATCACGAAACACCAGTTCGTCAATGCCAAGATTCCAGCCAAACAGATATTGACAGAGGGTAAGCGCCGCAATTGTGGTGACAGCTATTGCACAAACCTGAGAGATTAGAAGAGTGAGTGCGGGCAAGGGAACTGTGGAACTGTGCGGGTAATTTTGAGTTGTTCTTTCCCCCCTACTCCCCTGCTCCCCTGCTCCCCTGCTCCCCTGCTGTTAAAAATAGCCACAGTGACACACCAGACAACACAAAACAAACCGCTGTGTTGACTTTCATTGTGGCAGGACTACCAGGGAAACCGCGCTTCAGAACTTCAATGCCAAGACACCAGCCAACTAATACCAAGCTACCAACAAAAACAGCGATCGCACTTGCGACTCTTGCCACAAGTGCATTTGTAGAGATTTTAAATCTATCTTGCAGCCGCAAGCGGTTAATCCTTAACATTGAGTGTTCTCTAACCGCATCTATCTAACGTAGTAAACTTACGTATTTCTCACGATCTAATCATTGATGCTCTTTGTATTTTAGGCTACACTTTGTTTGATTTTTCATCTACCTCTATGCATATTTTTCTTGCATAATTTAAAGTAGGAAATAATGGTGGCTTAAAAACCACCTTTGCGAGTATTTCAGAATTGTAGGCTATGTCGCTTACCATCATCTTGAAACCGTTGCTCTCCAACCCCAACAAGTTCTACAATCACTTCTCGCGTTGGAGGTGTCCATTCCCCAACTCTTGCTGCAATTTCCACTACTGTTTGCTTTGCCTGAGTAAATACACGGATGTTTGTTAGTGAAAAGTTATTATCTTGATACTTGCTTGTCTGTCCATCATCTTCAAATAACTGATATTCGTTGTTACCAGGCCAAATTCGTAACCGAATCTGGTCGAGTGGGGCTTCATCAACGTATTGCCTGACAGGTTGCATAGGAAAGATCGCACCGCTACGAACATACAGTGGCATTGTTTCTAGTGGTGCATGAGCAAGAATGTGAATTGGGCCTTCATAGCGATCGCCACTCCACCAATCATACCAAGTGCCAGCGGGTAAGTAGACAGATCGATGCTCAACTCCAGGGCGGTAAATTGGTGCAGCCATCAGCGATGCACCTAGCAATACTTGATCGTAGAGGCTATAGGTTTTCGGATCGTTAGGGAAGTGGTACAATAGTGGTCTTAAAATCGGTGCGCCCGTCGTTGCTGCTTCCCAGAAAAGACTATAAATATAGGGAAGTAATTGGTAACGTAGATTAATGTATTCTCGACAGATATTTTCAACGCGATCGCCAAATACCCAAGGTTCATGACGAGCAGTAGACATTGCCGAGTGACCGCGCATCAATGGGTAAAGCATTCCTACCTGCATCCAGCGAGCAAATAATTCAGCTGTAGCGTTACCAGCAAACCCGCCAATATCGCAACCCACAAATCCCACACCCGAAAGTCCCATGTTACAAAGCATCGGCAGAGACATTTCTAAATGCTCCCACAACGATTGGTTATCTCCCATCCACACAGAAGACCAGCGTTGCACACCAGCATAACCCGATCGCGTTAACACAAATGATCGCTCTGAACTTCGATACCGCTGTAACCCTTCATAACAAGCTTTAGCCATCATCAACCCATACAAGTTATGCACTTCTGTATGAGTGGAGGTAGGTAAATTCTCCTCTGCCCCCCTGCCCCCCTGCGGCGCATCTAGGGGAAACCAAATCTTTTCCCCATCATCGCCGAAAGGGCGATCGTTTATGGCAGGTTCATTCATATCATTCCAAATTCCTGCCACACCAATATCAGTTAGGCTTTTGTGTAAATCAGCCCACCAGTTACTCACATCAGGACGTAAAAAATCAGGAAAAACAGCTTTCTCAGGCCAAACGTAGCCGTGGAACAACGTACCATCAGCTTTACGTACAAAATAGTCGTTTTCTATGCCTTGGTCAAAAACATGATAATTACCTTCTGGTTCATACTTCACACCAGGATCGATAATTGTGACTGTTTTGAAACCATCCTTTGCTAAATCACTAATGAGTTTTGCCGCATTGGGAAAACGTTGAGGACTCCAAGTAAACACTCGATAGCCCCGCATATAATCAATATCCAAGTGAATAACATCGCAGGGAATGCGGCGTTGACGAAATTCCTTTGCTAGTTCCCGCACAACGTTTTCTGATTCGTAACTCCAACGGCATTGATGATAGCCTAGCGCCCATTTCGGCGGTAATGGCATTCTCCCAGTTAGCTGAGTGTAAGTCTCCAGGATTTGGGCTGGTTCGGGGCCGTAGATAATGTAATAATCCAATTCACCGCCACGAGTTTCCATCTTCCAAATACCTGGTTGTTCAGCACCGATATCGAACTGACTCCAAAAAGTGGTGTTAAAAAAGATGCCATAGCCTACCTGCGGGCGCAAAGCCATAAAAAATGGAATTGCCTGGTACATTTCATCAGTCAGTGAATCATAATCTAGAGCATCCGTTGTCCAGTTGGTTTTCACTTCGCTGAGTTTATCCAGAAAGCCTGTGCGTTCACCAAAGCCATAGAAATGTTCATCGGCTGCAATTTCCTTCCACCCTGCAACTGCGCCCATCCGCCAACCTATACCTATATCTGCATCTTGAGCAAAGGGACGATTAGCTTTGTCAAAATAGGCGATGCGACATTTTTCCCGCTGAACGTACACACGAATCTGTTCTGTTTCAATTTCGACCGTTGCTTCAGTTTCCCGCACTGCAAAAGGTGTTATTGCCCATTCTGAATCATCCAACGTCACTGCCCAAAAGCGGCGAGGCATAAATTCCCCAGTCGGTGTAAAACGCACGCGGATTAAATTCGGAGTAAGTATGCTGATGGTAAGGTGTGAGTCGCCACAGTCAAGATTAACAATATTATTGTTCCAAGTTACAGATTTTACATTGCTAACAGTTGTCCAAGGTTGGTTAGTTGTGGGTAGTTTTCCGAAATATTGCGGCATATCAGTTATTCAGCAGGTAAACACTTGTCCGCATTCATGATTACAGAGATACTCAGCCTCAAACTCTTTCTTTCGCTAGAAGTTGGTGAAAGATGAGCAAATATTTTTTACCAAGATTATTTTTGTAATGTGCAAACTTGTGCATTGGTCTTACAAAACGCGATAAATCGTGTCTCTACATCAGGGTTTAAATTGGATAATTTAACGTCAATTCGATGAACCTCTCCCTCCCAACCTCCCTCTCCTACAAGGCGAGGGAGGAGCAACGAAAAATTCAGCTTTTTGCTCCCCTCTCCGTGTCGGAGAGGGGTTGGGGGAGAGGTCAAATAAGACTTGTCGAACTCACGTTAATTTAAACGAATTTTCTGGAATAGGCTAATGTATTAATGTAGATTATTTACTGTAGTACATAAGGAAGACGAACTATGACTGAGTTGCTAGCAGTCCGGGTTACTTTGACCATCCCAACTCAAAGAACGCAAGGCGCAGAGATTCTGTTCAGTCCTCTTTTCTACAGGAATGAAAACTAGAATTCACAGACATTCTGGTACGGGGAGTTCCCCTGCATAGAAGTGTCTCCTCTGTGGAACCTTGTGCAAAACAAGTAGCACACATCGAGGAAACATCAATGAATTTGGATTATTTAGGCTGGAGTGACTTTTTTGCTCGCAGCTTTGAACCCTATCGCTTACAAGGATTTAGCGTTGGTAGGGTTGCCATTGAATACAGAAATACTTACACCCTCTATAGTGAACAAGGGGAACTTTCAGCAGAAGTTTCAGGTAAATTGCGGCATCAGGCTTCTCAAGCACAAGATTTTCCCGCCGTTGGAGATTGGGTTGTGATTAGTGTCAGAGAATCTGAAGGACGAGCCACTATCAACGAAATTTTACCCAGGAAAAGCAAATTTTCTCGCAAGACTGTGGGTAGTAAAACAGAAGAACAAATTGTTGCAGCGAATATTAATACAGTCTTCTTAGTCTCAGGATTGGATGGCGATTTTAACCCAAGAAGAGTTGAACGTTATCTCATTCTGGCTTGGGAAAGTGGTGCAAATCCGGTAATCGTGTTAAATAAAGCAGATTTGTGCAACTCTCTAGAAAACTATTTAACTCAAGTAGAAGCAGTTGCTTTGGGTGTACCAATTGTAGTTTTAAGTGCCACCAATCATCAAGGATTGGATGCCTTAAAACCTTACTTGCAACCAGGACAGACAGTTGCTTTGTTAGGGTCTTCTGGTGTTGGTAAATCCACTATCACCAACCAACTGCAAGGTACATCTGTCCAAATTGTGCAACCAGTACGGCAAGGTGATGACCGAGGTAGACACACGACAACTCATCGTGAATTGATTTTGCTCTCTACTGGCGGATTAATTATTGATACTCCAGGAATGCGGGAAATCCAAATTTGGGCAGGTGATGAAGGTTTGCAAGAAACTTTTGCAGACATCGAAACCTTTGCGCAAGAATGCCATTTCCGCAATTGTCAGCATAACAACGAACCGGGTTGTGTCGTGCAGCAAGCTTTGGCTGAGGGACAACTTGATTATTCCAGGTTTCTTAGCTACCAAAAGTTACAAAAAGAACTCGACTACCTGACCCGCAAACAAGACCAGAGAGCGCAATTAGTTGAGAAAGAAAGATGGAAAAAGATTCATAAATCTATGCGAAATCATCACAAGCGCTAGTACTGCAAGGCGGAATTAAAAATTAAATGCGTGACATGGTTATTCTCAGAGTTCTGACAATAATCATGTCAAAAATTACTCTTTAATTTTTTCGAAATATGTATCAAGCGTTAAGGAAAAACCAAGGTAATATTGCGACTACATAAGTATATAAAAGTAATTTTCATAGCCTCCTCCACGAAACAGTGGGAAGGGTTCTAAGAACAACTAGTAAGGGCTGCACCACATTGCTCTTTCCTTGTCAACCAACCCTTAACACCTTGATATTCTATCTGCGCCCAATCTCCCTGACAGCCTAACAATTTGACAGCCGTATTAGCAGGAATTCTTCTCAGTTTTTGGCTTTTTTGACTGCTACTAGTATAGAAATCCACACCATTAGTACCGTAGCCCCGCGTTGTTAAGCCTAACTTTGGCACAAATACCCATCCAGTTCCTTGAAAACCATTGCTAGCATTAGTAATCTGCACCCAATTTCCAGCAGCACCAATAACATGAACTGTTTCGTTAATGGGTATTTGTCCTATAATGACATTATTTGTACTTGCACCACTGCGCACATTTAACCCATGGGAATCTGTATCGGTGACGTAGGCAAAAATATCGCACTTTTGAGAATTACTTGATTTCGCTAAACTTATTTCACTAGCTATACCAGTATTGGGTATCACACTAATACAACTGAATGCCAATCCGATCGCTAACTTTGATGCTGGATTTTTCACTTTTTTTGTCATAATCTCTTCAAGTTTCTGGCATCAGTACCCAAGCCTGGAGTCTTATGGATATCTCCGAATCTACATAAACAAATTATGGTTAACTTTGTAACGTAGTTCTATCAAAGAGATTTTAGTACTGTAATAACACTTTTAATTTTACAAAATTTAGTTCTGCGATGTCTACGACGGGCTACACCTACGCTAATGGATAAAACACAATTACATCATTGAGTATTAAAATATCAGTATAGTTAACACCAACGGTAATTTCAAATTTCGACAAAGATTTATTAAATTATATGAATAATCAAATACATTCCATGTCAGATAGCATAGTCCAAGAAATTAATAATCTCGATAATGTGAGTATTTTAAAATTAGACAAGGAAGAAATTATTAATTTATTTAAGGCTAATGGAATCTTACTTTTTAGAGGATTTGATGTTGATGTTGATATTTTTAAAGAATTTACCAATCTCTTGAGTATCGATTTTATAAATTATGCTGGTGGTGCATTCAGTAGAAGGGTAATTAATGGAGATGAGACTCTTTTAAGCGTTAATGATTTTAAATCTGAGATTAAGTTGCACGGAGAAATGTATTATCAGCAGAATATCCCACTTATGCTGTGGTTTTTCTGTGCTAATCCACCATTAGAAGATGGTGAAACTACGGTATGTGATGGTAGACAATTTTTTAATGAAATTAGCAGTTCAACCAAAGAGTTATTCAGTAAAAAGAAGTTAAAATTTAATGTTCGGATATCTCAAGAAGACTGGCAGAAAAAATACCAAACAGATGATTTGAATCAGCTAGAAGAAATGTGTCGGAAAAATAATACGCATTTGACAGTAAATGAGGATCAATCGATTCTGCTTGAATACATTTCTCCAGCTATTATCCCTAGCAGATGTGGAAAATATCAGGTATTTATTAATAGTCTATTGCCCACAAAGCAGTTAAACCCAAAGATTATTAATTTTGAAGATGATTCAGAAATTCCTGAAGAGGTTGTATCTGAACTGAATGAGATTGCTGAAAAAATAACCACGGAAATTTCGTGGCAAAAAGGCGATATTTTAATGATTGATAATACAAGAATACTTCATGGTAGAAGGTCTTTTGCTGACGATCAAAGAGATATTTATATCAGGCTATGTTCTCCAGCTTTTTCATTTTGATATTTGATTACAGCAGGTTTCATTTGTTTAAATAATATCTGTCGTAAGATATAGCCTTGCTGTGCTATTACTGCATTATCTATCTATCACACAATACTTTTAGTTAATGGTTATTGGTGTAGATAATTGGTCTTTCAAGACGCGATAAATCGCGTCTCTACATTAGGGTTTTGTTGCTCTATCTAAACTGTATTTATCTATAACAGGTTACTTCATATCATAGCCAAACAAATTTGGGTCTACTTCTCCTAACTGCAACTCTGCTAAACCATATTCCGCCCATCGTCTCTCAACCATCGCCGCCACATCTGGGTCGGATTCTAAAGGCGAACCCCATTCATGGTTTGTTTCCGGCGGAATCTTTGTAGTTGCATCAATTCCCATCCGTCCACCTAAGCCAATCTTCTCACTGGCAAAATCTAAGGTATCAAAAGGTGTATTTGGCAGAATAAAGACATCCCGCACTGGGTCAACTTTGGAACTAATCGCCCAGACAACTTGACGCGGATCGCGAATATTTATGTCTTTATCCACCACAATTACAAATTTGGTGTATGTAAATTGTGGTAAAGCACTCCAAAACGCTAAAGCCGCCCGTCGCGCTTGTCCCGGATATGCTTTATCAATGGAAATAATTGCCGCTTTGTAACTCAAAGCTTCCATTGGCAGGAAGAAATCGACAATTTCTGATACTTGTTGCCGCAGAATAGGTGTATAGATGCGATTTAGTGCGATCGCCATCATCGCTTCTTCTTTGGGTGGACGACCGCTAAATGTTGTTAAGTAAATCGGATTTTTCCGGTGCGTCATACACTCAAAGCGGATTAACGGCGAATCTTCCACGCCGCCGTAATAACCCATGTGGTCGCCAAAAGGCCCATCTGGTAAAACTTCTCCTGGTGTAATCGTTCCTTCCAAAACAAATTCGGAATCTGCGGGAACTTCCAAATCTACAGTTTTACATTTCGCCAACTGCACACCAGAACCACCGTAAAGTCCAGCAAACAGCCATTCTGATAAATCTACAGGGATGGGTGTAGCTGCTGCCATAATAATTAGAGGATCTACACCAAGTGCGATCGCAACTTCTAATTTCTTCCCACGTTCGGCTGCTTTTCGCAAATGCCTCGCCCCACCCCGCACCGATAACCAGTGAACCGTCATCGTATTTTTAGATTGTAGTTGCAAGCGATACACACCTACATTTGGAGTACCCGTCTCACAATCCTTGGTAATTACTAGTCCTAGCGTGATAATCTTGCCAGCATCACCAATATAAGGACGTATCAAAGGCAACTTATTTAAATCTAAATCATTACCTTGAAGCACAACTTGCTGACAAGCGGGGAAAAAGTCTCGTCCTGGTTTCGCTTTCACCACATCAAACAGCACTTTCCCAAAATCTATCGCCTGGGAAATCTTCTTCGGCGGTTTTGGCTGTTGCAGCATACTTAATTTTTTCCCCAGAGTTTCCAACTCCTCTGGATGCTGCATATTCATTGCCCAGCAAATCCTTTCCACGGTTCCCATCAAATTCACCGCTACCGGGAAGGAAGCGCCTTTGACGTTTTCAAACAACAACCCTGGCCCACCTTTTTGCAGCATTCGGTTGGAAATCTCAGCAATTTCCAAGTCTGGGTCAACTAAAGCAGAAATTCGCCGTAATTGTCCTCTTTCTTCCAAAATTTTAATGAATCCCCGCAAGTCTCTCGCCATTGTTCTAATAAAGCTGATTATTTAAGAAGTGTGAAGCGCTTTCTTATATTATGGGGCATTGGGGATTGGCCATTGGGAAGAGACAAAGAAGAAATTTGTTCAATCATTCTCCCTTGCCCCCCCTATTCTCCCCATTGGGGAAATTGTTGGTTTCAATTCAATACAGTTCAGATAGAGAAACAAAACCCTTATGTAGAGACGCGATAAATCGCGTCTTGAAAGACCAATTATCTACATCGAATAACTCTTAACCCAAGCCTATTGGGTTTTAATTGAAAATTAACCTATTTAGTAACTTTTCTTAACTGTGTTTTCCAAAGTATTTAGTTATTGTATCTAGGGATACGCAATTATTTTTTACAAATAAGCGTTAACCCGATCAAACATGGCCAGAATATACTATACCTCCCTGGCAGGCGGCCTTGTTATATAGTCCCTGCTGGGTTTATTTATTACAAGCTTTAAGTTTTTTCTAAATTTTCGTGAGTTTGCGTTAGCGTAGATCAACTCAAACATTTTTCCAACATCATTGAACTAAGAATCCTACACTTAAAAGGTGTGAAATATTCAAGTAATAATGTTGACTTTACCAGTGTCAATATCGTAACAAGCACCAATAATTTTTAGTTTACCTTCACCGAGCAATTTAGCTAAAATAGTTGAGCTTTCTTGCAATTTTTCAGTTTGATACTGAATGTTGGCGATAACTGCGTCTTGCATATTATCACCCGTTCTGAACTTTACCCTTTCTACAGATGGTTTGATGCCTTCAATAATCAAACCAATTCTGCCAGGAAGTGGTTCGTTTTTGATTGCTTCTGCTACTGCACCGCATCTTCTATGACCCAAAACTATAATCAACTGCGAACCCAATACTGCTGTAGAATATTCCAGACTACCTATAACCGTGTCACTGACAACATTACCAGCAACTCGCACGACAAATAAATCTCCAAGTCCTTGATCGAAGACAATTTCCGCAGGTACTCTTGAATCTGCACAGCCCAATATAGCCGCAAAGGGATACTGAGCTTTCGCAACTAATCGTAAGTGTTCTAGTGATTGATCGGGATATTGACGTTTTTGATTAATAAATCTTTGATTACCATCAAGCAAGCGTCTGATGGCTTCATTCGGACTGATTGAATTAGGGTTAACTGGGTGAATATCAGCAACAGCAGTTTGCTCTATATTCCAAAAGCTATCACCAAAAGTAGTAGCTGCAATACCTACAACACTGGCGAATTTCAAGAAATTACGTCGCCCGACAAATCCATTAATTCGACTCATCAATTTACCTGACAACAATAAAGCTGTTCCCAAGAAGATATCAGGCTTAAGTAAGATGCAAGAGTACCTGATTACACGGTTTAAGAGTCATTTAATATTCGCATGATTTAGAGTGATTAAAATCCAATACAATTCAGTTAATACAAGGATATTATCTTTCAATCTATTAGTCAGTATTGAGACGATACCCCTAGCTATTTAAGAGGATGTTTGAAAAGTATTGGGCGAATAGAATTAGGTAATACACAAACTCTCGTCCACGTCTGTAGACTAATCTAAAACAAGGGTTTTGTCTGTGTAGCCGCGATTTCCAATTGCCGAGGTAGTAATAAATTAAACTTTTCAAACAACCTCTAAAAGCGTAAGCGTAGCTTGTCTAGTGTTTGCTTCCTGATTCACTCAAGCACAAAGCTCTGTTCTTACATTTATTGTCAAAAGCTTGTAGTTGACTGAAATTGATTCTCTGACTAATGATGTACTTTTTCTAGTCAAATTTAAAGTACTCCTATCTAAACTCAGGTTAGGCATCTCTTGCCAGCAGTGACGGCAGAACCAGTAGGTTTCTTGTAAACGAATGTGACGAAGCATTTGGTTGGAACAACAAGGGCAGTTTGTCATAAAATTGTTGTTTTATTAAAAAAGTTAAACCCAAACTAGTAGTTCGCTCTTGGCTTCACTACCAATAGCTTTAATTTATAAACAGAAAATAAAGAACTAATAAAGAAATGAAAGTAGTTAAAAAGCTTTAGAAAATATTAACAATTACTTGATTAGCGGAGAGTGGCAAGAATCGCAGGCATCGCTCACTCCCTAATATTTCTCGGTTAAGGGGAAAAATAGAAAGAAAAAACCTTTAACCCAAACCCAGTACCCTTTTCCCAAAACCCGATTCCGAATTAAAAATGCACAAAGCGAGAAGTATTAGCTCACTCTCTAAGAGGATGTTTGAAAAGTGTTTAACTGTGATTTTAATCACCCCCCTTAATCCCCCCTTGTAAAGGGGGGAAACCAGAAAATCCAGTCCCCTCCCCTCCCCTTTATAAGGGGAGGGTTAGGGAAGGGTAAAAAATATTTGATACATCAATCACGACTTTTCAAACATAGTCTAAGACAGTCTATTTATACAAGAACGATTACGCCCGTTTGCTTTGGCTTGATAAAGGGCTTGATCTGCTGCTTCAATCAAATCCAAAGGAACCATATTGGGTGTTGGAATCACTGTGGCAATTCCGATACTCAAGGTGACGTGATGCTTCAGAGGCGATGCCGCATGGGGAATATTTAGCTGTTCTATAGCTTTATGAATTTCTTGGGCAACGTAAAAAGCCCCATCACTAGCAGTATTAGGCAAGATGACAACAAACTCTTCTCCGCCATAACGAGCAGCTAAATCTCTAGAACGTTTGACACTTTGTTTGAAAGCTTGGGCAATAAAGCGCAAACAATCATCTCCGGTCGCATGACCATAAGTATCGTTATATTGTTTAAAATAATCAATGTCGCATAAAAGTAGTGAGACAAAACCTTGTTCTCGTAAAAGATATTGCCAGACAGAATTAAGGCGCTTATCAAAACATCGGCGATTGGCGATTTGAGTTAATTCATCTACCATCACCATATTTTCAAGTTGGTAGTTGGCACGCTGCAATTGTTGATAAAGTTCTGATTGCTGAATAGCGATCGCTAACTGGGTTGCCAATTGCTGAAGCAGTTCGCTTTCCCAAGGTTGCCACTGACGCGGGGCGCTGCAATGATGAGCAACCAAAAGACCCCAAAGGCGATCGCCTTGTAAAATTGGTACGACTAGCTTGGCTCTGACTTGCAACTTTTCCAATAACTCTATATGACAAGGAGAAAATCCGGCGATGTAGATGTCTGGAGTGACTCTGAGTGTACTTTCTTGATAGCACTGTCCCTGTGTTTTGACAAAATAGTTGTCTGTAATTTCCATATTCAAAATCGATTGCCAACCTGCTGCTACAGACTCCGTGACAATTACACCACTCCAATCTGGCTGAAAGCGATAAATGATAACGCGATCGCTTTGCAGAAAATGCCGAACTTCAGCAACAGTTGTATTTAAGATTTCATCCAAATTTAAAGACTCGCGGATGTGTTGAGCGATCGCATAGACCATGCGTTCCCGTTCTGTTTGCTGTTGCAGGGCAATTTGTGCCTGTTTGCGGTCTGTGATATCTGTAAATGATGTCACCACCGCAGATGGTTTTGATTCATCAGATTCAAACAGTGGTTGAGAATTGATTGAAATCCAAGTCAAGCTGCCATCAGGTTTGTGAACTCCCATAATCACATTAAATTGGGGTTTTCCAGTCCGTAAGGTGACAATGGCGGGGTGAGTTTCGCCTGGAAAAGAACTACCATCTTCATGAATAGCTTGCCATCGCGGATCGGTGGAAGTTAGCCCCATCATTTGACCGGCTGTTAACCCTAAAATTTTTTCGGCACTATCATTACAGGTGGTAATTCGCCCATCGGATTGCTGGAGGACAATACCTTCTGCCATCGCTGTAATTACAGAACGATAGCGTTGTTCGCTTTCTCGCAGCGCTTCTTCTATACGCTTGCGTTCAGTAATATCAGTGTGGGTTCCTAGCATCCGTAGGGGAAGACCATTCTCTTCGCGGCTCGAAATTTGACCCCGATCTAGAATCCACTTGTAGGTTCCATCTTTGCACTCGATCCGATATTCACTGACATATTGCTGGGTTTCGCCGCATAAATGCTTGCTAATCTCTTCGTACACCCTCGCTTTATCATCAGAGTGAACCCGTTGTTCCCATTCACTGAGAGTATTTCCAATTTCATGCTCTGCAAACCCTAACATTTCTTTCCATCGTCGCGAAAAAAAGACTTCGTTAGTTTCAGCATTCAAGTCCCAAACTCCATCACCATTTCCTTCCAAGGCATATTGCCATCTTTCTTCACTGGTTTTGAGTGCGGCTTCGATTTGTTTTCGTGGGGTGATGTCTTCAAAAATGTATAACCGCCCAAAGTATCGATCCTGAGTATCTCGAATTTGGCTGGAAAAACGGCGAATCGTTCGCCCATCGACAAATAAGATTTCATCCTCAATCATGCAACGATTTTCTTCGGACTGCAAAGGTTTACAGGATTCGGCAAATGCGAGTACATCAGCAATTGCAGGTATACAGTCAGAAATGATGTCATTGTTTTTTAAAGCACCCAAGCGCATTTGGGCTTCTAGATGTTCGATTCCCCATATTTCACAGAAGCGGTGATTGAAATAGAGGATTTCATCGGTGCGATTGTCAACAACAAAGAATCCCAGCAAAGAAGTTTCAGTCATGGAACGCAGCAAAGCTTCCCGCCAGCGCAATTCTGACTCTGCACGCTGGCGTTCTTGTAGTGCAGCTTGTTGCTTGGTAATATTCTTTTCGTTGACGAGGATGATGGAGTTACCCGTTACGGGATCGCGAGTGCATCGTATATCTATCTCATGCCATTGAATCCCCTCAGTGGTGAACACCTGAGCCTCTATGCTGAACACCTCACCGAAATTAACTGCTTTCATAGCTTGTTCCCCAGCACTCTTGTCAACAAAGTGACTCAGGAAAATATTCTCAGTTGACGAGTTAGGGTGCAGGGTATCCCGATAACAGCGAAGGGATGCCGGGTTTTGCATCAAAGGTACACCATCCATCGTGTAAAGCGAGATCATTACTGTAGTGTGACGTAGAGCTTCAATCGATCTGAGTGTTCCTTGATCAATCTGATTGATAAATTCTGTTGTTGCTTCAACCAGCATTGCCATTCGCCCTTGTTCAATTTGAATTCCAGAAAAGAGACAGCGAGCAGAAACAGGTTTTCCTTCTGGGTAAAATGTCCAGTTTTCAGTGATGGTTCTCCCTTGCTGAAATTCTTGCAGATAGCTTTGCATTCGTGTGTGAGTAGATTCGGAAATATCACTGAAGTTGCGATTGAGTAATTCCTCTCTACTTTGAGCATTCCAAATACGCACAGCAGCCTGATTTGCCCACCACATATGCAAGTTTTGAATATCATAAATCCAAACTGGAGTTTGTAATCGGTCAAATGCAATCAAGTCTGCAACTGATATATTCTTCGGCAATGCTGTTCTTGTTATGATGGACTCTCTAAAATTCTTATACGGAGTTCTTGGTATTAACGTTAACTTCAACTTTGGCTGAACTGTCAAGTTTTTCAGGTTTTGATTTAGTTGCGGCGTTAGGTTTTGGTTGGATGTAGCCCTTCGCTGATGGCGTTCTCTTTCCCCAAGAGCGAGTCTTAGCTCTGCGGCTACTAATTGGACATACTCAATTTCTAAAGAACTCCATTGACGTGAGTCACTGCACTGGTGAGCAATTACTAAGCCCCACAAATGAGGATATGTACTAGAAACTCCATCAATTTCTTGATTGTTTACTAAAATTGGTACTACTAAATTAGCTCGAATCTGCAAGTCAGTTAATAGCTTTTTATAACAATGATCAAGGGTTGTAGTATGAATATCTTCAATCACACCAACGCTTCCATCTCTATCTTGCTCTATCCATGTCGCATTGAAGCAAAGATCGTAAATTAATTGCCCTAGAATCGGTTTCCATTCATTATTTACAGACTCTTCTGCTATGACTCCATCTCCTTCCGGTAAAAAGCGATAGATAATGGCGCGTAGGCGTAGCCCGTCGTAGACATCACTTTCTAAAGTTTTTCTAACTTCGCTGACAATAATCTTGAGGATTTCACTCAGTTCAAGTGACTGATGAATTTGATCGCCCAGCATCCTAATTTGATTGAGGATTTGCTTTAAATCAATTTCATAACCCGATAGACGATTGAACAAAAGCATAGTAATATTATAATACTAATCTATGTAGATACACTTGCTTACATGTAGTTTTTTGTCCTAGCATCTCATTTTATTCTAAATTACCCAAAACGTGAAATTAAATTCAAGCTTAAACTTGCGTACTGCAATTTTTTGTACTCCAAGTAATTACAAACCCTGTTATATATTCGATGTTTTACCCATTCTTGTTTAATCTTTTAGTCAAGTAAACTCCCAACCCAGCAATTGAGCAACCTGAGCCGGGAGGGTAACTGGATTAAAGGGTTTGGGAATTACACCTGCGACTTGATACTGTCGCAAAATTTGCGAATCCAACCATCGCGCTTTTGCACTGAGCAATACTACAGGAATAGCTTGAGTTTCTGGATGATTTCTTAGTTTATTCATAAATTCAAAACTAGCTAGATCGCGGATTGAGATATCTAATAAAATCGCATCAGGACTATGGTGTACTGCATTCTGCAATCCTTCTAATGGAGAATCTGCTGTCACCACATTCCAGCCAGCTAAATCTTGGAGGCAAAATTTTACTATCTCACGGACATGCAGTTCATCATCAATGAGCAATATTGTTTTGCCGATTATATTTACCTCCTCTAGCACGTTCATTTTATTTCATATACTTTTTTGTTACAGATAAAAGATTTTTATCTGTAACCAAGAAAGATAAATTACAAAAATAAAAAACTAATAAAGATATAGATTTTGTTACACAACTTAAAAATTAATCGTCCCACCCCAGAATCTGAGTAACTTCGTTGCAAATAGAGGTGGGTTCAAAAGGCTTGGTGATAATCCCAGCAATTCCCATCTGGGCGAAATGGGCGCGATCGCTCCCTTGGACTTTTGCTGTTAACAGAATCACTGGTATAGCTTGGGTTGTAGAATTTGCCTGAAGTTTTTCGTAGACTGCAAAGCCGTCCATGTCAGGCATAGAGACATCAAGTAGAATGGCATCAATAGGTTCTGTCTGGGCGATTTTTAGTCCTTCTGACCCTGATGCAGCTGTCAGGGTGTCCCATCCTCCCAAGTCTTCTAAACAAGCTTGCACTAATTCACGGATTCGTTCTTCATCATCCACAATTAACAATTTTTTAGTCATTTGTCATTTGTCATTTGTCATTTTCTTATTCTCCCCTGCCTCCCCTGCTCCTCTGCGCCCCTGCCCCCCTGCTCCCCTGCATAATTTCCCGGTAATGGCAGAGTGAAGAAAAACGTGCTGCCAACACTAAGAGTACTTTCAGCCCAGATTTGCCCACCGTGCCGATCAATAATACTACGACAGATTGCCAATCCCAAACCTGTGCCGCCTTTGGTGCGAGAATCAGAGGCATCTACTTGCTGAAATCGTCCAAAGATTGCTTCTAATTTATCTGCTGGGATACCTCGTCCTCGATCCGCGATCTGGAATAGTACGCGGTCTGTTTGCTGTTGGACACTCAGGGTAATAGTAGAATCGGCAGGCGAGAATTTAATCGCATTACCTAACAAATTAGTAAGTGTTTGCACAATGGCATCAGGAGCCGCCCAAACTTGAGCATTGGTAGGGTGGATATTAAAAGTAATATTTTGCTGATTAGCGATCGCTTGCACTACGGCTACTGCTTGTTGAATTAAATCAGCCGCATTGCAGGTGGTTTTTTCTAAGACAGCTCGATCCGATTCTAAGCGTTCCAAATCGAGAATATCGTTAACAAGACGCACTAAGCGATCGCTATCGATGGCTGCAATCTCAATCATCCGCTTGAATTTGTCTGGTTTTCTGTCGTAGATACCAGTTTGTAGTAAGCCCAATGCTGCCCGAATTGCAGTTAAGGGAGTACGGAGTTCGTGACTAACAATGCCAATAAACTCACTCTTGATCAGATTAATCTGTTCTAGTTCAGTGATATCTTCAGCAATACCAGCAATCCGAACTAACTCGCCTAGTTCATTTTTGATCGGAAATGCGCGATCGCGAATCCAACGGATTGAACCATCAGGGCGGATAATCCGATATTTGTGATCGTATTGCCCTGTTCTAATCTGTTCAATGAGTTCAATTTCGACGCGCTGGCGATCTTCTGGGTGAATTGCATCTAACCAATTTGAATAGTTGTGATATAAGTCTTCACAACTTCTTTGCCAGATGGTTTGGTATGCATGGCTCACATATAGAACTTGCTGAATTTGATTATCGGTCATCCAAAATACTGCTTGGATGTTTTCTGCCAGCTGACGAAATTTTTCTTCGCTGTCGCGTAAAGCATCTTCGATGCGTTTGCGTTCAGTGATATCTTGGTGAACCGCAACCAGAACGTTGCCGTAGTCGGGATGCCTGAATACAGAAGTCGTCGCACTAGACCAAAATGGTGTACCGTCTTTTTTAACATTTTGGACTTCATAGGTATCTTCACCATTTTCTAAAACGGCAGATAAAATGGCTCGACTTACATCTTCAGCAGTTACCGATTCGGTGACGTAGTTGAAAATCGAAACGTGCTGACCATTTAGTTCACCAGAGTCATAGCCAAACATCTCCTCAAATTTCGGATTGGCATAGACAATAACGGAATTATCAGCTCTGATTAAGCAAATGCCTTCTGCCATATTTCGGGTAATTACAGCCTGAAGCTCCAACTTATGCGCTTGTTCTAAAAGTGTGAGTTGGGTTTGTTGCTGCTCATTCACTGTTTTTACTAAGCGATCGTTCGTCTCTGTCAGTTGTGCAGTGCGTTCTTGCACCCGTTGCTCAAGTTCGGCATTGAGTTGTTGCAGGGCAATTTCTGCCTGTTTGCGCTCTGTCAATTCTGTCTGCACCTGTTCAAACAAAGCTGCTTGCTGGATAGCAATGCTTACCTGCGCTCCTAACTGCTGTAACAGAGCAATTTCTGAAGATTGCCACTCACGAGGAGCCGCACATTGATGAGCTGCCAGTAATCCCCACAATTCACTTCCCAAGGAAACGGGAACGACCAGATTTGCCCTCACTTGGAGACTTTCCAAAAATTCAACGTGACAGGGACTAATTCCGGCAGTATAAATATCAGCTTTCGCCGTGACTAAGCCTTGTTTAAAGGGTTCGACGTTCTCTTCACCAATGCAAGGGTCATGAATCTGGAGTGGTAAAATCGGCATCCATTCCGGTGCAACAGACTCAACAATCGTAGTTCCACCCCAACCTGGATAAAATTGGAAGATAGTGACGCGATCGCACTCTAGAAATTGCCGCACTTCATCGACAGTAGTTTGCAAGATATCTTGTAAATTGAGCGATCGCCGGATGCGCTGGCTAATCTCCATCACTAAGCGCTGTTGCTCAAATTGATGTTGCAGCGTTTCTTGTGCTTGTTTGCGCTCGTCAAGAGCCATCCGCAGTTGCTCGGCATTTTCTTGAGCCAATTTTTGGCTAAGTTGTTTAATCTTTTGTCTGCTGTGCTGAAGATTGCTAGTGATCAGGTTAATACTTAAAGCAACCAGTAAGAAGATACTTAACCGCAATAATTCTTGTGGTTGATAGATTAAGAATTGATATCGCGGAAGGATAAATAAATAATCAATTGCCAGTGTCGAAAGGATAACTGTAACAATCCCTGGTCGAAAGCCACCATACCAACTACTCACGATGATAGCTATATAAAAAAAAGCACCAAAAGTTCGAGATATAAATGGTTCTAACCAGAGTGAGAGTAGCAGGGCGATCGCAGCTGAACCAATAGCCACACCGTAGGCTAATAATCGCTGATAATTTCTGATCATGCTTGACTTTTCCCTGGCTGAGAGCGCCAACGCGTTCTTTGAATGCGGCTCAGTACCCGTGTCACGAGTTCTGGCCCTAGCACTGGCTTGCTGATAAAATCATCGGCTCCGGCAGCAAAAGCTTGCTGAAGAAATTCTGGTTCAATATGGGCTGTAACTACTAAAATCGGTAAATCTCCCCACTGGGCATCCTGGCGCACGACTTTGCACAACTCTAACCCGTTCACTATCGGCATTTCTAAATCTAGTACTACCAAGTCTGGAGATGTTGCAATCAGCACCTTCCAAAATTGCTGTGATTGGGAGAGGGTGATTACTTCCAGCCCCCAAGGAGTTAGTAACGCCGATAATCCAGCCAGGATTACAGGGTCATCGTCTACGATTAAAACTTTGGCTTCGGAAGTTTGAGGTTGAGGTAAGACACGAGCGATCGCCTGAAAAATCTCCTCGGTTGTCGCCGGTTTATGCAAAAATTGTCTAGCTCCTAAACGGGATACTCTCAGTCGATCTGCCAAGCTATCTCGTCCTGTAAAAACAATTACTGGGATGTTTGGCGATCGCTCTACGATCTCGCTCAATAATATTAATCCGTCTTCCTCTATTTCTGTAAAACTTAAATCCAGTAAAACAGCGTCAGGAGCTTTTAAGGAAAAAAGCGATCGGGCGGTTGCTAAGTTTGGTGCTACCTTTATTCTGATTCCCCACGAATCGGCTTCTGCCTGTAACTGCTCCGTCAGCATAGTATCATCATCAATTACTAACAGCCGATGAGTTTGTTTCATCGGGACGTTTGCAGCAGTGGAAGTGACAGCAGGTTTGGTTAACTCTTGCTGTAATGCTGTTACCAGTTGCGAGAAATTAGAGATTTGCTCTGGAGATAGCGAGGAATCTTCAAAGAGAGGCAGGGGAGGAGAGGATTGAAACCCTTGCTCCACTTTGTTTCGTGGTTCTTGTGAAGGAACATTCTCTCTGCCCCCTGCTCCTTGTTCAAGCAGCAAATGCTCTATTTTCCGTGCAAGTCGGGAACCCTCTGGATAACCGAACGAACCCATTGAGCCTGCTAGCTTATGGGCTTCACGCAATGCCCTCTGCTGTAAATCTTCATTTAAATTCCCTGCCAAGAGTGCAGTTTTTGCTTGTTCCAGCACTGCAACCTGTCCCACAAAGGAATTACGGAATCGCTCCAGCACCCGATTTACAGAAGTCATATCTTTGGGGCCGGGTTTTTTCTTCCCGTCTTGATTCGTTTCCATGACAAAGATGGAGCGATTAGGTGCAGGCTTGAGGCGATAACCCATGCCATATACCGTTTCTAGAAATTCTTCTGTCAGACCTACTGGTTTGAGTTTTTTTCGCAAGTCTTTAATATGAGTCGAAACTGCATTTTCAGTCGGTGCATCATCAAATCCCCAAAGCCGATCCAGAATCACTGCCCGACTAAA
The DNA here is from genome assembly GCA_003326195.1 of Nostoc punctiforme NIES-2108. Lineage (GTDB taxonomy): Bacteria > Cyanobacteriota > Cyanobacteriia > Cyanobacteriales > Nostocaceae > Nostoc > Nostoc punctiforme_A. The sequence continues at coordinate 348,628 of LXQE01000136.1, read as the reverse complement.
GATCCGATCTGGGTTTTGCAAAAACAATTCCAGCAGTTTGTATTCTGTGGCTGTGAGGGGAATTTCCTGCTGATTATAAGTTACTCTCCCGGCACTTTGATCTAAACAGAGATTTCCCCAGGTTAACGTAGATGATGAGATCGCCCCATTGCGTCGTAATAAAGAGCGAATTCTTGCTAGTAATGCTTCTGGATCGAAGGGTTTGATAACGTAATCATCTGCTCCGGCATCTAACCCCGCCACAATATCTGCATTAGAATTTTTCCCTGTTAACAACAGAATAGATTTACGGTAGCCTTGCGATCGCAGTTGCCGACACAAGGTAATCCCATCCAGTTTCGGAATTAGCCAGTCCAGCAAAATCAACTCATATTCAGTCGATAGCGCTAGTTCTAATCCAGCTTGTCCATTGCTTGCGATGTCGATAGTATAACGATTTGCATTCAACAATTCGAAGAGTGCTGTACTCAGTAATACGTCATCCTCTACCAACAAAATTTTCATAAGTCGTATCAAAAGAAGATGCTTATCGCACCTTCGCGATCGCCGGACACATTCTCTGCGTGGTCAAACTTTTGATATAATTTTAATATATCGTTACAAATAACACAACAATGTCCGTGCATTTGTACTATATATTTTCTGTTTGATTTCTAGCCAGTTGTGGTGAAGCGGTGACGCTTGTGCTGCATCCACCTTAAGGTGGTTCGGAGAGCGTGAACGTCAACAACTGGCCATTGGGTGGGATTTTGAGATGGGAATTGATCCCTTGTAGAATTTTCTCAATGTCCCTGTAACCCTGTTGATATATAAATTAAAACTGCAACAGAAAAACTTTGGATGCCAAATTGCCAAATGCACTCAACACAATAGACATCTTGCAAAAGTAACTTTAACGCTATATATATTAGGAGGATCAGCTAGATTTGCAATCATACCTTTTATGAAAAAAGTGAAGGTTTAAAACCTCGCCCGCAAGTGGCGCGAACGCGAGTGCGTCTCGTAGAGAAAGAATGCTTGTTTCCCCAAGGTAGCTAGAAACCCCACCCCTTGTGGGTAGCTGAATTGAATTTTGAATTTTGAATTTTGAATTGATTCATGGTAGTTCTGCACGAACTTTCAGATTTCATCGACTGCGATTTTGTGATCGCTGACTCATCTTGTAGCTATTGGTACGAAGGGCGTTGTCCGCAAAGTGGCAATCGCCTAAAATTACCCCGCACTTCAATGTCCGAAGCGATCGCTCACGGACTAATGCAATATCTTGCCAACAATGACTATTATTCTCGTGAAGGTAAGATGTATGGAATACTATTAGTTGAACTGCCTAATGGCGAACAACGGGTACTAAAAGCTTTTTCTGGTCTTTTGAATGGTTGCAGTGTGGTTGAGGGCTGGGTGCCACCAATTCCGGGAAGAGATGAGGTTGCTTTTGAGGAAACCCGTACTTTGGCTGAGTTGGACGCGATTAAGCAAGAAATTATTACCTTAAAGCAACTAACCGAACGCCAGCAATATGAAATGCTGTCTAATGACTTTGAGCAACAGTTACAAGCAATGAGCGATCGCCATCGCTATTGCAAACATCAACGACAAGAAAAACGTCAGCAAATCTGCAATACACTCACTCCCGAAGCACTCACGATTGCCCTTGAACAACTCGACGAAGAGAGTCGTCAGCAGGGAATTGAGCGACGACAACTTAAACGCCAGCAAAATGCCATATTACAGCCCCTACAACAGATAATTGCAGCGACGGATGCGCGAATTAGTGAACTGAAACAACAGCGTAAAGCATTGTCGCGTCAATTACAAACTCAGATGCACGCTAGCTACAGCTTGACTAACTTTTCCGGGCGATCGCAATCATTGCAAGAATTGATGCCAGGAGGTTCGCCCACTGGTACGGGTGACTGTTGTGCCCCAAAGCTGCTTCATTATGCGGCAACACATAATCTCAAACCCTTAGCAATGGCAGAATTTTGGTGGGGTGCATCTTCCGTAAATCAGGATAAAATTCCGGGAGAATTTTATGGAGCCTGTGCCGAGCGATGTCAGCCATTAATGGGGTTTTTGCTCTCAGGCTTGAAACCTCCCTTCCCTGCTAGGGAAAAGGGAGGAAGAAGCCTCTCCCCTGATAGGCTGTGTATACACAAATCCTTCTCACCCCCTCTAACTCCCCCTTGCCAAGGGGGAGAACCAGGAACCGGATATTTCCCCCCTTTGCATCGGGGGATTAAGGGGGGTAAATCTGGGGTTTGCGCTTCATTACCAAAATGTGTGTACACAGAGGTTACTTTACCGATTATTTATGAAGATGAATGGCTGATTGCTGTAAACAAACCTGCTGGATTACTTTCAGTACCTGGTCGTTATCGCGATCGCCAAGATAGTGTCTTGAGTCGCTTACGTCATTTGTTACCTGATGGTATGGCACTTGTATCTGTGCATCGCCTAGATCAGGAAACTTCTGGGATTTTGTTGTTGGCACGCGATCGCCAAACCCATCGGCAACTCAGCCAGCAGTTTCAGCAACGCCAGGTTCACAAGGTTTATGAAGCCATACTTTCCGGTGTTTTGACAGTTGAGCAAGGTAAAATTGAACTGCCATTGTGGGGAGATCCTGAAAATCGCCCTGAGCAAAAAGTTGATTGGCAGCAAGGTAAACCCAGCTTGACACACTTCCAGGTAATGGCGAGAGAAGGAGACTACACCCGCGTAGAATTTACGCCACTAACAGGACGCACTCATCAGTTAAGAGTTCATGCTGCTGATACGCGAGGACTTGGGATAACTATTTTAGGCGATCGCCTTTATGGATGCCGTGCAGTTACTAGTCGATTACATCTGCACGCCAGAGAACTTCGCTTCGACCATCCGCAGTTAGAAAAAACCCTGCATTTACAAGCAATTACGCCATTTTGACGAGTCATATTACAGCAGATTTCAAGTTGGTGAGGTACACAAGCTAAGTCTATTACCCGTTTTCCTCCTGAATTCTGCTGTATATCAGCTTAATTCCTTGAAATCCCAAGAAACCCAAAGAGGTAAAACTAAGCTTTATCTCCCCTAACAGCTAGCCTATTGCTTTTTAAATTTGTATGTGATAATTTCTGCTTGTAGTTAATTCAACGGTTATCCGACCGACTTATAGTATTTACAGAAATTAATATAACTGCTAAGAGGCTTCCCAATAAAAATATCCAACTAGAAATGATTGTGAGACACCCCACAAAATTGGATGATTTATTCCTTGGAAATAAGCAAATGAGCGTTAAAGACGAGAGTTATGGAGTTGATCTCTAGATTCTCATTCTTGTGTTCTCCTTTTATAAAAGTAGCAGGGGAGCAGAGGAAAAGTTGCATACAGTACGTTTTTCCCCTTTGCCCCTCTGCGCCCTGTGCCCAGTCCCCAATCCCAATCTGGCGATCGCAAATCTAAAATTCAAAATTATATGACTAAAGTATTCATTCTCGATGCAAACAAACAACCGTTATATCCAGTACGCATCAGCCATGCTAGGCTGCTATTGTCACAAGGTAAAGCTACTGTATTCCAGCGATATCCTTTTACGATCATTCTGAAGGAGTCCCTTTCTCATCTAAAACTTGAGCAACTTGGCTTTAAAATTCATCCTGGTATTAAAATAAATCGTAATTCGTAATTCGTAATTCGTAATTAGTTAATCTTAGTCGCCTCCTAAACAGAGGAATTATAGATGACGAACCACACTATTTTAGAACCGTTACCAGAAGACCAATGGTTTATTGAGAGCCAGGAACTACGATCCTTTGTAGCAACAGTGCGGGAAATTAGCGCTAGCACTGTTGACGATCGCACACAAACTCTCGCCAAACTAGAACCCTATTTTCAAGAACTCCTTGCTCAACAGGAATGGCTACCGGAAGAGTTTGCCCAAGTCAATCCCAAAAGCCGGATGGGTGGCGGTATTGGTCAGTGGCTGCTTTATCGCGCTAAAGACCGTTCGCTGTCAGTATTCAGTTTGGTAATTCCCCCAGGTTCAACGACTCCCGTCCACGATCATCTAGCCTGGGGCTTGATTGGTTTATACAAGGGTAATCAAGAAGAAACAGTCTATCGCCGTGTAGATAGCGGTGATGACGAAGGACACGCACAATTACAAATAACTGAAGTGCGATCGCTTCAACCGGAAGATATCTACCGCCTCTTACCCCCAGATGGTGATATCCATGCCGTCAAAACCACATCCCAGAGCGCATCTGTATCCATTCATGTCTTAGGTAATGATACTGGTTGCGTCTGGCGTCACCAGTTCATCCCAGCATCTCACAGCGTCAAATCCTTTCGCTCTGGATATTCCAACGCTCCCTGTAAAGAGGAAGAGGAAAAAGAACATGCCCAAGTACGATAGACCAAAACTCCCAGTATTCGAGCGAGTTGAAGACGAACGCTTGCACCGTAAGCAACGCCTCGCCGCTGCCTTTCGCTTATTTGGTAAATTTGGGTTCAGCGAGGGAATTGCAGGCCATATTACGGCTCGCGATCCTGAGTTTACAGACCACTTTTGGGTCAATCCATTCGGCACATACTTCGGTCATATCCGAGTTTCTGACCTGATCTTGGTTAACAGAGAAGGTGAGGTGGTTAAAGGCGATGCTGAGGTAAATCAAGCTGCTTTCGCCATCCATTCTCAGATTCATGAAGCTCGACCTGATGTCATCGCAGCAGCTCACGCCCATTCACTTTATGGTAAAGCTTGGTCTAGTTTAGGGCGTCTCCTTGACCCCTTGACTCAAGATTCTTGTGCTTTTTACGAAGACCATGCCCTGTTTGACGATTTTACAGGTGTTGTTTTAGAAACTTCTGAAGGTCAGCGACTGGCGCAAGCCTTGGGGCCAAAGAAAGCTATTATTTTACGTAACCACAGCATTTTAACTGTGGGACATACAGTTGATGAAGCTGCCTTTTGGTACATTAGCTTAGAGCGATCGTGCCAAGCCCAACTGCTAGCAGAAGCTGCGGGTAGACCAACTAGTATCAAACACGAAACAGCCCGTTTAACACAAACTCAAGTGGGGTCACATATCAGTGGGTGGTTCAGTTTCCAGCCCCTTTACGATCGGATTGTGCGCGAAGAACCTGATTTGCTAAATTAGTGCTGTGTTTTTTGGTATTGGGATATTAAAAATTCAAAATTCAAAATTATTCGTGCCGCATCTCCTAGAGAAGAGAGTTACATAAGAGGATTTAAACCCTGACTGTAGCTTGCTTAAGAGCAGGGTAACTGAACTGAGCGGAGTAGCTCCAACTCCGCCTCCCAGATATTTATTGTCAATTTAATCTAAATTTATTTATATACTCCGGTAAACCTATAAGTTTATAGTATTACTATAGTTCAGAGAAATCATTTTGATGATTAACCAAATCTTTCGCCGCTTAATTCCCAAGTGGATATCGTTGATAAAATTCAGGAATATCCCCTTTAACAACCAGCATAAATTAATCTTTTCTTCTCTTTTGCCAACAGTGGGGGCTTTTGTTACAGGTCTTTGTTTGAGCCTGCTATTTGCTGCTTGTTCATCGACACCGATTGTTAATGCCCCTAATCCCAGTGCCACATCTGTTAGTAATTCTGCTTCTAGTAAAGCAACAGTAGTCAGATTTGGCTATCAAAAATCGACCATTTTGCTGAGAACTAAAGGTGTTTTAGAAAAGCGTTTAGCCCCAGAAGGTATTACTGTACAGTGGACTGAATTTCAAGCGGGGCCACAACTACTAGAAGCGATGAATGTGGGCAGTATTGACATCGGCCCCGTAGGAGAATCACCGCCAATATTTGCCCAAGCTGCGGGAGCATCACTAACTTATGTTATTGGTACTGCGGCTACTCCGGCTAGTTCCGCAATTCTTGTTCCTCAAAATTCGCAAATACAAAAAGTTACTGACTTGAAGGGCAAAAGAGTTGCCTTTCAAAAAGGATCTAGTGCCCACTTATTGTTAGTCCAAGCTTTAGAAAAATCTGGATTGAAATATACAGACATTGAACCTAAATATTTGGCTCCGGCTGATGCCCGTGCTGCATTTGTAAAAGGGAGTGTAGATGCTTGGGTAATTTGGGACCCATTTTATGCTGCGGCTCAAGAGGCAACTAAAGCTAGAGTCTTGATTGATGGCACAGGAATTAATAAACAGGGAGGATATTATTTGATGACTCGCAAATTTGTTACTGAAAATCCCCAAACTGTCAAAGCAATAGTAGAGGAAATTCAAAATCTTGAAGAATGGTCTAAACAGAATCGAGAAGAAGTAGCTAAAACTCTCGCTCCGGTGTTAGGAATTGATGTAGAAACGATGAAAAAAGCAACTAATAGGCGGACTTTTGGGATTGTACCAATTGACGACAATTTGATAAATCTACAACAAGGTGTTGCAGATACATATTACAAATTGAAGTTAATTCCCAAAAAGGTAAATGTGAAGGATGCAGTGTTGACAAAAGAAGAATATGCTGCATTTGCACCAAAAACTTAAACTAGTACAATGAATCGGTTGTAGGGATGTACAGATGTATCTCCCTACAAATGGGATTGATGTTAGTAATAAAACAACTGACAATTTTGGAAATGTAAATCTTGGAATTGATTATGACTAATCCTACAGAACTACTGCGATCGCGTTACGGTGAAATTCCCTTCAACCCCGAAATTGCATGGAATGATTCACTAACAGCACTACTATCTCACCGTTCAATTCGGTCTTATCTAGCCGATCCTTTACCACCCGGAACTCTGGAGTTGCTAATTGCAGCCGCCCAATCTGCATCTACTTCTTCTAATTTGCAAACCTGGAGTGTGGTAGCAGTCGAAGATCAACAGCGCAAAGAGGAGTTATCCAAACTGGCGGGAAACCAAGCACATATTAAGCAAGTTCCTTTATTCTTGGTTTGGTTAGCAGATTTGGCGCGTCTAAGTAACGTTGCTGACAGTCGCGGCATATCTCATGATGCGCTGGAATATTTGGAAATGTTTGTGATGGCAACAATCGATGCAACGTTGGCGGCGCAAAATGCAGCAGTTGCGGCTGAGTCCCTTGGTTTAGGAACAGTATATATCGGCGGAATCAGGAACCGCCCGCAAGAGGTAGCCGAGATATTGAATTTGCCCTCCTCTGTGTATGCTGTATTTGGGCTGTGTGTGGGCTATCCAAATCCTGAAGTAGAAGCAGCAATTAAACCACGCTTACCCCAGTCAGCGATACTGCATCGTGAAACCTATAAATTAGCAGAACAAGAAGAAGCGATCGCTCACTACAACGATATCATCAAAGAATTCTATACTGAACAAAAGATGAATATTGCTGGTGATTGGTCAGAACACTCAGCCCAGCGCATCGCCACTGTAGAATCATTGAGAGGACGCGATCGCTTGCGTGAAGCTCTCAATAACCTTGGCTTTAAATTATTGTAAACAAGAAGAATCAAGATTATGGATTTGCAACTCCGTGGCAAAGTCGCCTTAGTGACAGCTGCTAGTAAAGGTTTGGGCAAAGCTACAGCGAGGCAATTTGCCCGTGAGGGTGCAAAAGTTGTCATCTGCGCCCGCAGTGAGTTAATTGACAAAACTGCTGCGGAGATTACAAGCGAAACAGGCACAGAAGTGCTATCTCTGCGTGCGGACGTTACCAGTCAAGAAGATATTGAACGAGTAATTAACGCCACAGTAGAAAAATTTGGCGGGTTGGATATCCTCGTTACCAACGCCGGAGGCCCACCTGCTGGTACTTTTGACGATATCGATTTGGCAACTTGGGAAACTTCGCTCAACTTGACTTTGCTGAGTGCGGTACGTCTGATAAAGTACGCTTTACCTCACTTACGGCAATCTACCGCACCAGCAATTCTGACCATCACCTCAACGTCAACTAAACAACCAGTCCAAAATCTGGTTTTATCTAATTCCATTCGATTAGCAGTGATTGGTTTAACGAAAACTCTCAGCCAAGAACTGGGTAGCGATAAAATTCGCGTCAACAGTATTCTACCAGGCTGGACATATACAGAACGGGTAGAAGAATTAATCAACGCCCGCATTGCTAAAAGTGGTGAAACTAAAGAAGCAGAAATTGCTAGAATCAATGGGACAGTCCCTTTAGGTCGCATGGGGACACCAGAAGAGTTTGCCAATGTTGCGGTATTTCTAAGTTCACCAGCAGCCTCATTTGTGAATGGAGTCATGCTGCAAGTAGATGGCGGAATTATTCAAAGCACATTTTGAGCGGCTTGATCCATCGAACAGAATTCAAAATTCAGAATTAATTATGTACGACTGGCGTATAGCATAGCGGTAGTGAGTCATCCAGCGTCGGGCAGTTTTCCTCCTGCCCCCTGCCCGGTTGTTGAGCGTAGTCGAAACACTGCCTTCCTCGATAAAAACTAACTTTGACTACTTTCATCATTTTTTCAAATGTTCTAAATAGACAGCAACCAGTATCATAATGCTGTTACATCTTTGTTAAGAATAGTTACAAGTTCTTAACACAAGGAAATATTTCTGATGGAAGTCTCACTTGAAAAGAATGCACCACATCGGGTTGTTATCGTTGGTGGCGGCTTTGGTGGACTGTATACAGCAAAAGCTTTGAAGAAAGCAAATGTAAATGTTACTCTCATTGATAAACGTAACTTTCACCTATTTCAGCCGCTTTTATATCAAGTTGCCACAGGTACGCTATCACCTGCTGATATTTCTGCGCCATTGCGATCTGTATTCAGCAAAAGCAAGAATACAAAAGTGCTGTTGGGAGAGGTAAATGATATCGATCCAAAAGCGCAACAAGTTATTTTGGGTGATGAAGTAGTACCTTATGACACATTAATTGTTGCCACAGGTGCTAACCATTCCTATTTTGGTAAAGATAACTGGAAAGAATTTGCTCCTGGCTTGAAAACTGTTGAAGATGCCATAGAAATGCGTCGCCAGATATTTTCGGCATTTGAAGCGGCAGAAAAAGAAACCGATCCCGAAAAACGCCGTGCTTTGTTGACTTTTGTGATTGTCGGGGGTGGACCCACTGGTGTAGAATTATCCGGTGCGATCGCAGAATTGGCATACCAAACTCTCACAGAAGATTTCCGCAGCATCAACACCTCAGAAGCGAGTATTTTACTATTGCAAGGGGGCGAGCGCATCCTCCCACACATTTCACCAGAATTATCGAAAGTAGCAGCAGAATCTTTGCAAAAGTTGGGTGTGGCTGTCTACACTAACACCAGAGTGACAAAGATTGAAGATAACATCGTTACTTTCAAGCAAGGCGATGAATTGACAGAAATTACCTCAAAAACTATCTTGTGGGCAGCAGGTGTTCAAGGTTCGCCTATAGGGAAAGCTCTAGCAAAAAGTACAGATGTAGAGTGCGATCGCTCAGGACGTGTGATTGTAGAACCAGACTTGTCTATCAAGGGTTATAAAAACATTTTTGTAGTGGGAGATTTAAGCAACTTTTCCCATCAAAATGGTAAACCCTTACCTGGTGTTGCACCTGTAGCCAAACAACAAGGAGAGTATGTAGCTAAACTCATTAAACGCAGGCTTAAAGGTGAGACTTTGCCACAATTTCGTTACAATGACGTAGGTACTTTGGCGATGATTGGGCAAAATTTAGCTGTTGTAGATTTAGGCTTAGTCCAACTCAAAGGTTTCATTGCTTGGCTCTTTTGGCTAGTAATTCACATCTACTTCTTAATCGAGTTTGACACTAAAATAGTAGTAGCAATTCAGTGGGGATGGAATTATATTACTCGTAATCGTCGCTCTAGATTGATTACAGGTAGAGATGGTTTTGTAGAAGCAAAAACTGTTAACAAGAGGGTGCAAGAGCCTTCTGGGACACCTCTTTAACTTCAGGGTTCGCACCCGATAGTACTCATATCGTGTCCTGCTAAAGACTTATCATTTAGACCGCAGGGGGCAGGGGAGCAGGGGGAAAGAGGCTGTGTAGCGAACGCTATAAACCCTTTAAATTATTTACTGTCATAGCTGGCGATCGCAACAATCGTAGACAAAGGCACTTCCGCAAAATACTGTTGCTGAAATTGTTCTTCTCGGACAGCAGCTAAAAATCGCGCAACTGCTTCGTCAGCAAGGTTTTCGGCACTATCGTTTGGATTCCAGGTAATTTGTAAAGAACGGTCTTGTCGTTGAACTGTGAACCCTAAATATTTTAAGGCTTTGATGCCGACAAGTAAGGTTTGGTCGCTGACGCCGATTTTCTCTAAAAGTTGTCCGCGGGTAACTAGTTGATTTGTGCGACTGAGATATTTGGCAATTCCAACAAGAGTCAGCCAAATTTGATTAGGTGGTTGATGGTTAGGTTTAGACCAAGCGATCGCTAATTGTTGCTGATTCTCAAGCCCAGACGTAGAGCGGCTGATCGCCAAACATCGCCGCAACCACATACGTAAATCATCCCAATTTGTGGGACAATCTTCGATAATTAGTCCTGAGTGCTGAGTGCTGAGTGCTGAGTGTTCCTGATTCCGTAAGTCTAGGATGAAGGGTGTTAGCGATAGCGGGGCATTGAGTGCTGAGTTAGCAGAAGAACGCACGGCAATTAATCTGATTTCATAACGTTTTTTGAAGGTGTTGTAGTCTAGTTCTGCTATGCAATCACACCTTCCTACGGGCAATTCATCTTTGTAGTGTCCCCACCATAAGCCAGGAAAAGCACTTCTGCTAGAATCATCCCGAATATCAAACTCAGCTTTAATGTACTGTACCTTTTTCCCTTGCCAATCCTGCTGATTGCGATGCCAAGAATTTTCAAACCAGCAGTTTTGAATTAGCAATTTCGGAACAGGATTACCCATTCCACAAGGTTCTAGCAGTTTCAGTTCCAAAAATAACTCTTTCCCCAAGTCGGCTACCGTTACCGTCAAGTCTGCTTGCACAGTTGGCGTTAGAGTTGTACTACCTAAAGATTGCCGCAACTGCTGATTAATCGCGGCTGTAAATAAAGGAATATTCTCCACCAACAAACTTAAACCTGCTGCAAAAGGATGTCCTCCAAAGCGATGTAACAAATGTGCTTGCTCTTTCACCAGTTGGTATAAATCGACAGAATTCACCGAACGAGCGGAACCACGAGCTAATACGAGTGCTGAGTGCTGAGTGCTGTTAGCGTTAGCGGGGCGTTCAGCCCGTTCTGAGTTAGAAGATAAAGAAGTAATTTCTCCCCCTGCCCCCTGCTCCCTGCCCCCTGCTCCCTGCTCCCCTGCGCCTTCCGTACTCAACAAAATCGTTGGGCGACCTGTTTCTTGTGCTATCTGTCCCGCAACTAAGCCCAATACACCCGCAGGCCATTGGGCATCTTCTAAGACAATGACGCTGGTGGTTGATAAATCTAATTGGGTAAGTTTTTGCGCTACTTGTGCTTGCACATCTTTTTGTAAAGATTTGCGGCGGGCGTTGGCGAGTTCTGTAACTTCGGCGAGTTCGTTACAACGTTTGACATCACGACTAGTTAATAATTCCACGCAGAAACTAGCATCACCTTGGATGCGACTAACGGCGTTAATTCTTGGCCCCAAACCAAAGGAAATATCTGTGGGGCGATCGCCACTTTTCTGGCACAATTCTAATAATCTTCCTACCCCTGGCCGCCGCCGTGCTGCTGCTGGCTGTTTAAAATCTTCTTGCAGTCGTTGAATTCCCATCTGTGCCAAGTAGCGACAATCTCCACTTAACTGCACCAAATCGGCAATTAATCCAACTGCAACTAAATCTAATAAATCTTCTAACGGATATTTAGCAACATTGGGCAAGCTTTGATATACTGCTTCCACTAACTTATAAGCTACCGCCACCCCAGAAAGATTAAATAACTGATGTTCTTTTGGAAAATAGCGGGGATTGATAATTGCTGCGACAGGTGGGCGTTCGGCTGGTAAAGTGTGATGGTCTGTAACTATTACATCTATACCTAGCTGTTTGGCATAGATAATTTCCTCAACATTTGTGCTACCTGTATCGCAAGTAACAATTAATTTGCAACCTTCTTTTGCTAAATTATCAATCCCTTGATTATTAAGTCCGTGAGATTCTTTCAGGCGATTGGGAATGTAGTAAACTAACTGAGTATTTTGAGCGAAAAACTGTCCCAATCCATCCCAAAGTACCGATGTAGCGGTAATCCCATCGGCATCGAAGTCTCCCCAAATGGCGATTTTTTCTTTAGTATTATACACTTGTTGCAACCGTGCGATCGCCAGATGTATTTCTTGCCCAAACTCAAAGGGACTTGCTGGTTGATAAACTTTATAGTTGATAAAAGCTGTTAATTGTTGACGATCTTTAATACCCCGTTGCCACAACAACTGCGCTGCATACAGTCCATTTGATGCAGGTGTATACTGTTTCACTGCTTGGATAAACCACTCTGGTGGTTGTTCAGTTGCTGTTATAGTCCACTGCTGTTGTTCTGGCATACAAACAAAGTTAGGATTTAGAAGTTAAAACTCTTCAAATACAATGATAATTTGTAAATCTGTGAAGTTGACTTTTAGAAGAGTCAATACTGATAATACTGTTAATCTCTTCTAACCTCTTCACCGGAACTACTGTGAGTGTTCAATTACTAAATGAAGTTTTGATTGATATAAACGTCAGGTTTTGGCAATGATAATATTTATTAATTTTACTTTTACTTTTATTTGCAACTTGTGAGCTAAATCACACTACTAATCTAAGTACCGAAATAAAATTATATTTGTGCATAAAATATTACATATAAAATGATGGAATTACTTCAACTAATGTTGGTGTTAGGTAGAGTAGTTGGTGTTACAGACGGGAACACTATTTTAGTTAAAGATAATGCAGGACAAACAACTATAGTCAAGTTAGCTTGTATTAATGCACCAGAGGCAACTGACAAGCGCTATGGTTTAGCAGCAACACAAAGGCTAAAACAGCTATTACCACTTCAAACTCCTGTCGTGATTAGAAGCACAGAACAACTTAAAAGTGGTCGTCCAGCGGGTGAAGTGTTTGTAGATAATCGGTCAGTAAATCTTCTTCTGGTAGAGTCAGGTAATGCCGTCGTTGATCAAGAATCTTTACAAAATTGCTATGAGAGCAAAACCCAATTTTTAATTGCAGAAGCTAATGCTAAAAATAAGCATTGGGGTTTGTGGCAACAATCAAAATTACAATTGAAGTTACATACCAAATAAGCGCTGACATTATTATTTATAATAAGCTGAATTAATTTTAAAACAAAATAGTTGAGAATGAGCAACAAAACCTCATGTAGAGACGCGATTTATCGCGTCTTGAAAGACTACACCAATAATCCTTAACTGAATCGTATTAAATTTTAGGATTGCTGCACTTATTTCATTGTTGCGTTTTTAATATCATCAATCAATTCATCAATCCTTGATGGAGTAGTGTTCCAAGAACACATAAAACGTACTCCTCCCACACCAATAAATGTATAAAACTGCCAGCTCTTGGCTTTTAAGCTGTGAATGACTTCTTCAGGTAATTTCACAAATACGGCGTTGGCTTCTCTAGGAAACATCAAGTCAACACCTTCTATATTTAATAGCTGATTTTCTAAGTATTCAGCACATTGATTAGCATGTCTAGCATTTTTTAGCCAAGCACCAGTTTCTAATAAACCCAACCAAGGAGCCGAAATAAATCGCATTTTTGAAGCTAGCTGGCCTGCTTGCTTGCATCGATAATCAAAATCTTCTGCTAGCGCTTTATTGAAGAAAAGAATGGCTTCACCTAATGCCATTCCATTCTTAGTGCCACAAAAACACAATACATCTACTCCAGTTTTCCAAGTAATTTCAGCAGGACTTTTATTCATAGCGGCAACTGCATTTGCAAAACGAGCGCCATCCATGTGAATCTTTAAGTTATATTTGTTTGCAACTTCTTTAATACTTAAAAGTTCTTCAATAGAATATATAGTTCCTAATTCAGTTGATTGTGTAATGCTAATAACTTTAGGTTTAGGATAATGAATATCAGTGCGTTTGGTGACAATTGACTCTATAGACTCTGATGTTAATTTGCCATTTTTACCGTGAGCAAGTAGCAGTTTAGAGCCATTAGATGCAAATTCAGGTGCGCCACATTCATCTGTTTCTATGTGAGATGTCTCATGGCAAATGACGCTGTGATATGACTGGCAAAGAGCAGCTAAAGATAAAGAATTTGCAGCTGTGCCGTTAAAGGTAAAAAATACTTCACAATCAATTTCAAAGAGTTCCCGAAAATAATCTGTTGCTTTTTGAGTCCATTCATCATTTCCATAAGCTGGAACACTACCTTGATTTGCCTTAATCATATATTCCAGTGCTTCAGGACAAATACCAGAGGAATTATCACTTGCAAACTGTTCTAATTGGCTACTCATAATTTCTACTTTGATTTTTAACAGTAATTGTTACAATACTAGTAAATAATTTTCGACTTTGCCAAATCCATTGGCGAGTAATGCTATTAAATCAAAACAGAATTCAGGTGTCAGGAGCCAGAATTCAGTTGGCTATTTTGTGCCCCTAGCGGATGAATCAAAGGGTTTAATACCCGCACTAAATCTTGTCTTTCAGAGACGCAGCGCAAACGATTTAGTGATGCAACAATTCAGTAGCTGGTCTAAATCCCCGACTGATAGCGCAACGGAGAGCGAGTCCGCGGTAGCGAGTATAGAGGCTAAGGGCGATAGCGTAGCGTTAGCGAGTCTTCTCCCAAGGGGAGACGCCAAGGGCGAATGAGCGTCACGAGCGTCGCGTCTAGATTCTGACTTCTAACTTATTCTTCAATTAATAATTCTGCTAATTCCAATAACTTTGGATAGCAAGAGGCTAATTTTTTATAACTATAGTTAATAATTAATGAAAAACAAGGTTTTTGACTTATATAAAAAATAGTGAGTCTAATCCTTTTGATTTTCACAACTTAAATCTGATTTTTCTATTTTGTCTCAACCTGAGTAGTTATAAAGTTAAGTAGGATCTTAATAATAGATAAATGACTTTGCTGATGTGTACAGAAAACTGGAATCTTATGTTGACATCACTGATATGTTTAATTACTACGGTGTCTTCGTTAGCCTTGCGTTTAGGGTATTTTGAGACGATAAACATCGCAAATAACTAAATATTATGCTAAAAAAATAAAGTTTGCTAATCAGAATGCTAATTATGTACTTATAATATACTATACAATAATAATTTTTTACTAAGTAAGTATGAAATCACTATTTGGCATATTTGTCCTTTGTTAGTTCTCAGTAGTCATTTGTTTATTTTCTACTGACTAATGACCAATGATCAATGACCAATGATTAATAACTAATGACTGAACCATTGATTGAACTGAAAGGTGTTTCTAAGTCCTTTGGTAGCCATAAAGTTCTAGATAATGTAGACTTGACCGTTTACCGGGGAGAAGCACTGGGTATTATTGGGCCATCAGGGACTGGGAAATCAACCATCTTACGAGTCATGGCAGGGTTACTTAGTCCCGATGAAGGAGAAATTTATGTGCAAGGAGTGCGGCGAGAGGGTTTGATTGAGGATGGCGGCCAGCAGGTTGGCATTGGTATGGTGTTTCAGCAGGCAGCCCTATTTGATTCGCTGACAGTGGAGGAAAATGTGGGATTTTTACTTTATCAAAATTCAAAGCTGCCGCGATCGCGCATCCGAGATTTGGTAGAAGAAAAATTGGAGATGGTAGGTTTACCAGCAATAGGCCACCTCTACCCAGCCGAACTTTCCGGGGGAATGCGCAAACGGGTAAGTTTTGCCCGTGCGATTATGTCTAATCCTGATAATCCCAGTGAAGGGCCAGAAGTTCTACTATACGACGAACCAACGGCCGGACTCGATCCCATTGCCTCGACAGTAATCGAAGATTTAATCCGCCACTTGCAATGTTTACATGGAGTTTGTAGTACATACGCCGTTGTTACCCACCAGGACAGCACTATCCGCCGTACATCTGATAGACTTATATTTCTCTATGAAGGTAAAGTGCAGTGGCAAGGTACAGTTAGTGAAATATACAACACAGAACATCCCTTGATCAGACAATTTATCAGTGGAAGTGTTCAAGGCCCGATTAAAGTCGCCGGCTAGAAACTTAAAAGCCAGGAGTAAAGAGTTAAATTTAACTACTAACTCCTAACTTTTAACTCCTAATTGGTTATTGGTTGTTGGTGGAGGCAAAAAAATGCGAGGTCTTATGACAAGCCGCTTCGCGTCTGGGCGAACATTTAGAGAAGGTTCTGTGGGGTTATTACTCCTGCTAGGACTAGGGGTATTTGGCTTACTCTTTCTGTGGTTAAATCGATTCACCGCTGCTGGCCGTTCATACAAAATTATTGTCGAATTTGCCAACGCTGGCGGTATGCAAAAGGGAGCAGCAGTTCGCTATCGTGGCGTTAAGGTAGGAACTATTTCCCACGTTCGACCAGGTGCAAATGCCATTGATGTAGAGATTGAAATTGCCCAAGCTGACCTCATTATTCCCCGTAATGTTGTAGTGGAAGCTAATCAAAGTGGATTAATTAGCGAAAGTATTATCGACATCACACCAAAAGCAACCTTGCCTGCTGGGGTTGTGACTGCTAAACCCCTAGATAAAAGTTGTGATACCAGCCTCATAGTCTGTAATGGCTCTCGGTTAAAAGGTCAGGTTGGCATCAGTGTTGATCAACTAATTCGTAGTTCAACTGAGCTAGCCGGTGCTTACAATGATCCAAAATTTTATAGAAATGTTAATAGGGTTCTAGAAACTACCACAGGCGCAGCATCAAGTTTTAGTGAGCTAAGTCAGGATTTACAAGGTTTGACCAAAAGCTTACAACTACAACTTAGTACCTTTTCCGCTACGGCTAATTCAGTGCAACGGGCGACAAACCAACTTAATACATCTGCAAATCAAACAGTCAATAAATTCGGTGCAACTGCAACTCAAGCAAATCGATTGCTGAACAACCTGGATAATTTGTTGACAACAAATCGTTCGACGCTCGTTGGTGCATTGAACAATATCACCGAAACCAGCAACCAATTGCGTGTTACAGTCAGTAGCTTATCACCGTCTGTCAATCGATTGACTCAAGGAGAATTACTCAACAATTTAGAAACGCTTTCAGCAAACGCAGCTCAAGCCTCAGCTAATTTACGCGATGCTTCTAAAACCTTAAACGATCCAAAGAATGCGGTGTTGCTGCAACAAACTTTAGATTCAGCACGAGTAACCTTTGAAAATACCCAAAAAATTACATCTGATTTAGATGAATTGACAGGCGATCCTAATTTCCGTAAAAATCTGCGGCAATTGGTGAATGGTTTAAGTGGTTTAGTATCTTCTACACAACAGATGCAGCAACAAGTGCAGGTTGCTACTACTCTAGATTCGGTAAAAGCTGCTGTGAGCAAACCAAAGAATCTAATTCCTACCCCAGCGCCAACCCAACAGGCGATGTTTAATGACAAGTCGCTACGAGTCTACGAAATGAATCCCTCAGCGGCTAATTTTGCAAGTACCGACACCGACCTTCAACCAAATCCCAGTCCGTCTATCCCAAACTCATCCCAAGAAAACCTTTTGAAGCACCTGCGGGAGTACGGCAAGCAACGGGAGGAACTGGAGACGAAGAAAGAGGCTATACAGGTTGACCCTTCAACTTCGCTCACTGCTGACCCTGAGCAAAGCCAAACTGTTGAGAATTTTAAGTAAGATATTTTACTATCAGGTAAATGTGTTGAAGCTCATCGACACCACTCGCTATAACCTTGAAAGGTGTCGATTGTTTACATAGTAGAGTTTTTAGGCTGCAAAACCCATTGCTTATTGATACAGCAGATTTCAAGTTGGTGAGCTACACAAGCTAAATCTGTTACCCAGATATAAAGCGTATTTTAATCTTGTTAGCGCAGCGGGACGTAGCCCATTCTGAATTCTGCTGGATCTGCCAAAACTCAAATAAATTTGCTCCCATTCATGACAGCACCCGCTTTTAAGAACGAATTAACATTGGGTCATAAATTTGAGACTCTTGAACCCCATAATTAAACAGAATAGACCTAGCTATATCTTGCTCACCATCTGTGCCACTAATGATAAGTATGTAATTTCCTTGCTCTATTTGCTCATTGTAAAAACGTGCCCACTCATCTGCTATTCCTAACCTCATAGCGTCAAAGCGTTCACTTAAATTAATGCCTGTTGACCCAAGGAATTGAGAAAAGTCTTTGCAAATTAAGGATATCTGGTTTACTGAAAAACCTGCGACACACATTTCCTTAATTGCCGCTTCAGCATTAGCTATGCTATTAAAGCAACTAACACTATACTTAGACATCATCCCACTTTTATTAGGAATAGCAGTAGCAGAAGTTGTTGTAGTCAAAGAATTTGTAGTTTCAGATTCATTGTTAAGATGCTCGTAAATACCAAACTCTTCAATACCCCAACGCTGTAGTATTTCTTGTACTTTAGCAATTTCAAAAGATGTACAATCCACAATTATTAAATAGTGTCCGTCCTCTACTCGCTCGTTATATGCTCTAGCTTGCTCTGACGACATTCCCCAACCAACTAATGCACCAGCAAAAGTCCCAGTGGCAGCACCAATACTTGCCCCAACAAGGGTTGTAACCAAAGCAGTTGCTGCTGCCCCAGCCAGCATTATTGGGCCAACTCCAGGGATTGCTAAAGTCCCAAGACCCACTAATAAACCAGTTAACCCACCAACAGCGCCCCCTGAAAGCCCTCCTACTGTTGCACCTTCGTCAGCTTTATCACTAGTGCTCTCTTTAACTTCATTATCGGTAATTTCATGATTCCGATCTGAATTTTGTACAACTACAGATACTTTCTCCATCGCCAAGCCAGAATCTCTCAACTCATGTATTGCCTTCTCCGCATCTATCCGATGAGTAAATACGCCTACAGCACGTTGATATTGAATTAAAACCATAATTACTCCTTGGTCGCAGGGGAAAGATTAATCACTGACAAAGTTGATTCTTCAGTACTTGTTATATTAAATACGAGTTGGTTCAATTCAAAACTATCCTTAGTAATAAAATACATTCTCTCGCTCATTAGGTAGGCAGTAACAGCCTCAACGGTGCAAGTCAAAAAGTGAATACACCAAGATGGGAAGATCCCTAACTGATGCGGAATTATTATTAGTGAGTGACATGGGACAGCCTCAACTAAAATTTGTATTTCCAACGCAGACATAACGACATTCCCCTGTGTTGATATCCCAAATCCTTAGAGCTTGGTTATGGGGTGCAAATTACGCCTTTGAAATTTCGCTTTTGTCCTGACTGTGGTTTTCCCTATAAGTAGTCCGGGAATTCTGTGTGATTTAATGGACTACCTGTTTAATAAAACCTTCCTAAAGGCTGACTGTACTTTACCTGTGCTTTGTCCGTAGGCAGAAGAGATCGATACATAGAATAAGTAATATTTATTTGTATAGTTAAAAGGCTTGTGTAGATTTCATCCTACCTAGTTCAAGCCGTATTTTTTTATGAGTTTGGTAAGCAGTAATTATGCGTTGGCAAATAGGTCGTCGGAGTACAAATGTTGAAGATCGGCGTGGGATGAAGATTTCCGCTCCTGTCGTGGGTGGAGGTGTAGGAGTAGCACTTATATCGCTACTGGTTTTACTATTGGGTGGCGATCCCAGTGCCCTTTGGCAACAAGATTCCCCACCAAGTGATAGCCCGATAGCTGAGTCACCTCAAACAACAGGATCTCAAACTCAAGATCAAATGGCGGATTTTGTATCTGTTGTACTGGCTGATACAGAAGATACATGGAGTGAGCAGTTTCGGCAAGATGGAAAAAGTTATGTAGAACCAAAGTTAGTTCTTTACTCAGGAGCGGTGGAGTCTGCTTGTGGATTTGCACGTTCAGCAGTTGGGCCTTTTTATTGTCCGCGCGATCAAAAGGTGTATATTGACTTGAGTTTTTATCGCGATTTGAAGACTCGATATCAGGCACCTGGAGATTTTGCTCAAGCATACGTGATTGCTCATGAAATTGGACATCATGTCCAAAATTTACTTGGAATTTCGCAGCAAGTTCAAACCTTGCAGAACCAAGTGAGTCAGACACAAGCAAATCAGCTTTCTGTGCGATTAGAATTACAAGCAGACTGTTTTGCAGGCGTTTGGGCAAATCATGCTCAACGCTCACGGCAAATTCTGGAAACAGGTGATATTGAAGAAGCATTGAACGCAGCTAGCAGTATTGGAGATGACCGCTTGCAAAAACAAGCTAAAGGCTATGCTGTGCCAGAATCTTTTACACATGGTAGTTCAGCCCAAAGGGTTCGTTGGTTTAAACAAGGTATAGGTATCCAAACGGGCGATCCTCAGAAATGTAATACTTTTGCCAAGACAAATTCCTAACATACAGCAGAATTCAGAATCCAGAATCCAGAATCCAGAATGGGCTACGCCCCGCTGCGCTAACGGAGTTCAGGAGTAAAATACGCTTTATATTTGGGCAAAGAAACTTGAAATCTGCTGTATTTCAAGTTTTACGATTCTCTAGCAGCTATCGAGCTTTATTGGCAAAACTTTCCTGATTGGGGAGCAGAAAATGAGGAAGCGATCGCCACAATCGATTTAGACTATTTCCAAAAAGACTTGTCTAAACTCATGTCGTTCTGGAAACGAGGTAGCGATCGCAAGGTTTATTTTAATATTCCAAAAACTATTAGACTATTTATTTATCACCAAGCCAGTAAGTAAAAATACTCCCTTATGATTAGCCATTTCCCGGTAGATTATAAAAAAAACATGGTGTACAATTCACAGTGACATCTGAATTAGGCAAAGGCACAGAATTAGCGATGCCTACGGCGGGCTTTGCCAACGCGATTCCAGCACTGAGTCAGGAGTTAGGAATGGAAAAGAATAACTAATGCCCAATGCCCAATGCCCAATGCCCAATGCCCAATTCCCCATAACTAATTCCAATCCTGTTCATCTTTCTTGCCACGGCTTTTGTAAATTCCACCCAAATCGTGAATTTGACGAGTTTTCTCAAAAAGCTCGGCTTCGGTCAAACCCCACTGTTGCAAGACTTTATCTAGGTCTTTTTGGATGTCTCTCGCCCCTGGAAACCCTTGATAGCGCATTCGCAGTCTAGCCAATTCTGCTAAGTTATAGTCTGTAGCCTCTTGAGCGAGTAAAATATCAATAAGGGGGCGATCGCGGTTATAAAGTGGATGTTGTTGGTCTTT
Organism: Nostoc punctiforme NIES-2108; assembly: GCA_003326195.1. Taxonomy (GTDB): domain Bacteria; phylum Cyanobacteriota; class Cyanobacteriia; order Cyanobacteriales; family Nostocaceae; genus Nostoc; species Nostoc punctiforme_A. The sequence continues at coordinate 327,348 of LXQE01000136.1, read as the reverse complement.
ACCGGCCGTTGCTTCAGTCATTGTCAGTCCTGAGTTTAGAGTGCTAAGTCCTGAATTTTAAGTTTAGCTGACAATGGAAAACAGGACAGACAAAAGAAAATTGTCAAATACCGAAAGCTTAACTGTCAAGTTTGCAACTTTTAGCTTTCCCCGTACTCCACTCAGAACTTCTAGTAGACGGCAAGTACACCTGATGTCTTACGGCTCTCACCACTGCCACTTAACTTTAAATAAAGTTACATTAGTCCTTAAGAAAATACAAAAAACTTTAGATGAGGGTGAATTTTATCTCACCCAAAGTCCAAGCAGCGAGGGAGCAAGAACCCATTATGTTTGAACACTTCACTTCCGAAGCCATTAGAGTAATTATGTTAGCTCAGGAGGAAGCACGTCGCCTGGGACACAATTTCGTAGGAACTGAACAAATTCTCCTGGGTTTGATGGGAGAAGGAACTGGGGTTGCTGCTAAAGTGCTGGCTGAATTAGGCGTTACCCTCAAAGACGCGCGTCGCGAGGTAGAAAAAATTATTGGTAGGGGTTCTGGCTTTGTACCACCAGAAATTCCTTTTACTCCTAAAGTAAAAAGCCTCTTTGAGCAATCGTTTAAAGAAGCTCATAGTTTGGGACAGAATTACATTAACACTGAACACTTACTCTTAGGATTAACCGAGGCTGGTGAAGGTGTCGCCGCCAAAGTACTGCAAAATCTAGGGGTTGACTTCAAGAGTGTCCGCAGTGCGATAGTTCGCCGTTTGGGTGAAAATGCACCGGCTTTTGCTGGTAGTGGTAATCAAAAGCGCACCCAACCGCTAACAATGGAAGAGTTTGGCAGAAATTTGACCAAATTAGCCCAAGAAGGCAGACTCGACCCCGTAGTTGGTCGCCAGAAGGAAATTGAGCGGGCAATCCAAATTCTCGGTCGCCGCACTAAGAATAACCCAGTGTTGATTGGGGAACCAGGAGTTGGTAAAACTGCGATCGCCGAAGGTCTAGCTCAACGTATTATCAATCAGGATGTTCCCGAAAGCTTACAAGGCAAGCAAGTTATCAGCCTCGATATGGGGTCATTGGTAGCTGGAACTCGCTTCCGTGGCGATTTTGAAGAACGCATCAAAAAAGTCGTGGAAGAAGTCCGCACTGTGGGCAATATTATCCTGGTGATTGACGAAATTCACACCTTAGTTGGCGCTGGTGGTACAGAAGGTGGCTTGGATGCAGCCAACATCCTTAAACCTGCCTTAGCACGCGGTGAACTCCAGTGCATCGGCGCAACTACCCTCGATGAGTATCGGAAGCATATTGAGCGTGATGCTGCCCTAGAGCGTCGTTTCCAACCGATTAAGGTTGGGGAACCATCGGTAGAAGAAACCGTACAAATTCTCTACGGCTTGCGCGGTGCTTATGAACAACACCACAAAGTCACAATTTTGGATGCGGCACTTGTCGCCGCCGCAGAATTATCAGACCGCTATATTAGCGATCGCTTCTTGCCAGATAAGGCAATAGACTTGATTGATGAAGCTGGTTCTCGCGTTCGTCTGCGGAACTCCCAAAGTTCTCCCAATAAAGAACTTAAGCGTGAACTCGCTGGCGTTACCAAAGAAAAAGAAGCAGCAGTCAGAGTCCAAGATTTTGACAAAGCGACACAACTACGAGACCAAGAGTTAAAACTCGCAGAACAACTGCAAGCAACGTTTACACCAACCGAGCAACCTGTCAACTCGACTGTAGTTGACGAAGAAGACATCGCTCAAATTGTTGCCTCTTGGACTGGCGTACCAGTCAACAAGCTAACTGAATCTGAGTCAGAGCTGCTCTTACACCTAGAAGACACTCTGCATCAGCGCCTCATTGGGCAAGAGCAAGCAGTCACGGCTGTATCTCGCGGTATCCGTCGCGCCCGCGTTGGCTTAAAAAATCCCAATCGTCCCATTGCTAGCTTTATCTTCTCTGGCCCTACTGGAGTTGGTAAAACAGAATTGGCGAAGGCACTAGCTGCCTACTTCTTCGGCGCGGAAGACTCGATGATTCGGCTAGATATGTCCGAATACATGGAAAGCCATACCGTCGCCAAGCTAATTGGTTCACCTCCTGGTTATGTAGGATACGACGAAGGCGGACAACTAACAGAAGCCGTGCGCCGGAAACCCTACTCAGTGCTGCTATTCGACGAAATCGAAAAAGCGCACCCCGATGTATTCAATATGTTGCTGCAACTCTTGGATGACGGTCATCTTACCGATGCCAAAGGTCGGAAAGTGGACTTCAAGAATACGCTGATCATTTTGACTTCTAACATCGGTTCCAAGGTGATTGAAAAAGGTGGTAGTGGTTTAGGCTTTGACTTCGACACTCAAGCCGACGCTAGTTATAACCGCATCCGCACCTTGGTAAATGAGGAATTGAAAGCTTACTTCCGTCCTGAGTTCCTTAACCGTCTTGATGAGATTATCGTCTTCACCCAGCTTTCCAAGGATGAAGTTAAGCAAATCGCCGAAATTATGCTTCGCGATGTTGCTAGTCGCTTGACAGAAAGGGGAATTATCCTAGAAGTTAGCGATCGCTTCAAAGAGCTTGTGGTACAAGAAGGCTATAACCCCAGCTACGGCGCTAGGCCATTACGTCGGGCAATTATGCGCCTCCTAGAAGATTCTCTCGCCGAAGCAATGCTGTCTGGTGAAATTACAGACGGAGACACAGCGCTTATCGATGTTGATGACGACTCTCAAGTGAAGGTACAAAAATTAGAAAAACGAGAATTGCTCTTGGCAAATGTTGGCTAATTTTATACCCGATCGCTTTTTACTCTAATATTTGAGAAACACTCCAGCCTCTTGCGTAGAGCAGAGGCACAAATAGGGTCATCTCAGACAAACATCAAGTGAAATGGTATATATTTTCCACCTCTAGTAGAAATACTAGGGGTTTTTTTATGCGATTCCTTTTGAGTGGGCAATACCCACCTACCCTCTCCTTGCTAATACCAATTTGAAAAATGATTGCGACAGATGCAAAACTGAAACACTTATCCAATGCATGTTTCACAATCCAAAATCTAAAATCAAAAATGGTATAAGGCAGGGTGCGCGTCAATACTAATCGGGTTTTGAATTTTAAACTGGAATTTGGTTTAGGGAAAAGCTTAAAGGGTAAGGATTAAAGGTTTTTTCTTTCCTTTTTCCCATTCCCCTTTTCCTCTTAACCGACAAGTATTGGGGTGCGCATCAGCGTGGGTGGGGTTATCTGTCGTAAACATTTTTTGAATTGGTAAAGGTATTTCATAGTAGTTACCCTCATTTCTCTTTTTTGCAGGTGTGGGGATAATAACAGAAATACTTTCAGATGGAACTGTTTCAGACGGAACTGTCTCAGGCTCAACTGTTTCAGGCTCAACTGTYTCAGGCTCAACTGTTTCAGGCTCAACTGTTTCAGGCTCAACTGTTTCAGGCTCAACTGTYTCAGGCTCAACTGTTTCAGGCTCAACTGTTTCAGGCTCAACTGTTTCAGGCTCAACTGTTTCAGGCTCAACTGTCTCAGGCTCAACTGTTTCAGGCTCAACTGTCTCAGGCTCAACTGTTTCAGGCTCAACTGTTTCAACTGTTTCAGGCTCAACTGTTTCAGGCTCAACTGTTTCAGGCTCAACTGTTTCAGGCTCAACTGTTTCAGGCTCAACTGTTTCAGGCTCAACTGTTTCAGGCTCAACTATTTCACCAGGATTCCTGGTTCCATCCATACTTCCGCCCAGGAGGGGCTTTGCTTCTAGGATAAAAATATTTCCGCTAGGGAGTCTGCCGTCGCGAATCATGAAGGCGGCGGCTGCCAAAGAGCCGATACCACCACCTAACAGATAAGCATTAGATTCCTTAACCATGTCAATTAACTCCCTGACAAGTTTGCTTTAATCGTGTCTTACTTCTTTTGTCAGCCTAAATCTAAAGTTCTTGACGTGTTGGACGGATAAGGATTTAATTCACATCAACATCACTGGGCTGTTCAATAGTGTATGCGATCGCACGGGCAATGGCATCTGCATCAATAGCGATCGCTTGTCGATTTACACTTGTTTTCTAGAGTAATGTCTCCGACGGGCTACGCCTACGCCAGCTTTCGGCTAATGATATACCAAAATAAATGCGTGAATTACTCAAATAAGTAAGCAAACTGGGGTTTGAGAAAGTAAAAGCTCCTTTTACTTGCGGAAAACACTAAAATGAGAAAGCAAACTCAGGTTTGAGAAAGCAAAAGCTTCTTTTGAGTAAGTCAAAGCTCATTTTGCTTGCGGAAAACACCAAAATGAGAAAGCAAACTGGGGTTTGAATAAGTAAAAGCTTATTTTGCTTGCGGAAAACACCGAAATGAGAAAGCAAACTGGGGTTTGAATAAGTAAAAGCTGCTTTTGAGAAAGTCAAAGCTCATTTTGAGTAAGTTGAATGACATTTTTACTTAGTTCAATATGAATTTTAGTTTAGGCGATACCTTTCCTTCAGAACGCTACGCGAACAGTAAGCTTCTCTACGAGACGCTTCTCTTCGAGAGGCTTCGCGAACGCTAACGCCCTTTTCAGTTTTATCTAAAAGGCGATCGCTTATGGGTTTACAATCAAAAATAGAGCGCTAGGCTTTACAATATCATCATTGCACCTCAGAGCGATGAAAAAGATTTTGGAGCGATCGTTTATGTTAGGTCTGGAGAGAATTACATTTGACCCTAGCATTATGGCTGGACAAGCTTGCATTCGCGGGATGCGGATTCCGGTTTCTTTAGTGGTAAATTTGGTAGCTCATGGAAAGTCTATAGAAGAAATTTTAGAAGAATATCCTGATTTAGAAGCAGAAGATATTCGTCAATCTCTTCTTTATGCAGCGTGGTTGACTCAAGAACGGGTTTATACCTTCAAAAGTGCTTAACAAGTAATAATGAAGTTTTTGGCAGATATGGGAATTTCACTACGCACTGTAACTTGGTTGCGTGGTGCTGATTATGATGTAGTGCATTTGCGCGATGAAGGTTTGCAAAGACTACCAGATAATGAGATTTTAATTAAAGCCCGTGCAGAAGGAAGAATTTTATTAACTATAGATTTAGATTTTGCCCAACTTTTAGCCGTGAGTGGGGATAGTTTACCTAGTGTGATTTTGTTTAGGTTGGGGAACGAAAATTATGATGCAATTAATGAACGGTTGACTCAAGTTTTGAGTGAATGCCAGGAAGATTTAGAGTTAGGGGCAATTATTTCTGTAAGTAATGAAACTTTCCGAGTGAGGCGATTGCCTATATAAATCAATACGCTTGGGTTAAGGCTAAAAACTAAAACTGGCGTAAGTTGGGGAACCTCATTCTACCTCAGAGTTCAGAACAGGAAAAGCCGAGTTAAAGCGATCGCTCCTTCAAGTTTTAGCATGGTAAACTCTGCACAAAACTAGCTTATTCTGGATTTGGGGGGAGGCGATCGCGAAGATATGCTAAATTTTCACGGCACATAACCGTATCAGGATTATTGACACCCAGCCGTTGTTCAAAAATTTCTAAAGCTTTTACACATAATATTTCTGCCTCCTTATAGCGGTATTGGATACGGTAAAGATATGCCAGTTGATCTAAGCTGATTGCCACTTGATGATGGTCTTCTCCTAATAAGGTTTTTCGCCATGCCACGACTTGTTGATATTTTTGTTCAGCTTCACTGTAGCGATGCTGCCCACAATAAATATTTGCTAGAGTATTTAAGCTAAAAGTGAGTTTTAGAAAATTTTCATTTATCTGGCAGATTTTTATATTTATCTGGCAGATTTCTATGGATCTTGTACACAGCAGTTCTGCATCCCAATAGTTGCCCTCTTCAGAGTATAAAGCTGCCAGATTATTAAGGCTTGTTGCTACATCAATATGAGTCTCTCCCAATAAGCAGATCCTTAATTCTAAAGCTCTTTTGTAGATAGGTTTTGCCTTTTCGTAAAACTTCTGAGCTTTGTAAAGATATGCCAAATTGCTCAAAGTGGTAATTGTATCAGGATGTTCCTCGCCTAGCAGATGCCTGTTTATTTCTAAAGCTTCTTTGTATTGCTCTTCTGCTTGTGAATAATATCCTTGAAATGTGTAGAGTGATGCTAGATTGTTGCGGCTAGAGGCCTTATATAAAGCAGCAAAGCTAGAAGGTCTGTCGGCAACCTCTATGCACAGTTTATACCAAGTCTCTGCTTGTTCATAAAAACCCTGACCTTCATAAAATCTGCCTAAACCAGTGAATAGCCAAATTAAATCGTCATCGTTACTTAAGTCTTTTAGAGCTTTAGCAGCTTCTTCCAAATGTTGTAGTGCAGGATTAACTGCTGTAATCGTATTATGGGTAATTGACTGGGGATGAGAAATTGACTTTGCGATCCCTACCATTACCCGACAAAGCGATCGCTTTAATTCCTCCACTTGATTGAACTCAGCTTGCTTAAGTTGAAAAAATTCCCGAATGAGTTGATGTAGGTGGTAGTTGTCCTCACCTTGAAGCAGATGTAAACTCTCTAACTCAACTCTACTATCTTCCAACTGTTCAGCATCTTTCCCCGTTTCTACACTTTCTACTAATGTCCAGGGAATAGGAGCTAAAGCAAATAAACTCAGTAAAACACCTAACTCTTTGGCATCATTACTTAATTTTTCCCAACTTAACTCAAAAGCTGCAATCACACCCCGCTTAACATTTAGCGTACAAGTGCGGTCTTTTTCATCCAGCGTCAAAGCCTGATGATTTAACGCTTTCCCTTTTGCGTCCAACCGTTGCACCATTTCCGTCAGAGAGATTCTCCGCTTTTTAATATACCTTCCTACCAAGTTCAGAGCCAAAGGTAAATAACCTAAACATTCACAGAGTTTTTTTGCTGCTGCTGATTCCTGTGTTACTTTTTCTCCCACCCAAGCTTGTAAAAGTTCCACAGATGAGGATTCACCCAAAACATTTAGAGTAAAAGACTGGGGAAGGTCTAACTGTAATCGCGTCGTAATCAGCACTTTAAAACGGGGTAGTTGCGGTAGTAAATATGTCTCAACTTTGGAGTAATCATTGAGATCATCCAGTACTACCAGTACATCACCTTCACGCCAGTGCTGCCAGCAGTATTTCACTTGACTGGGTAAGTCTCCATCCAGATATTGTGGTGAGTTTAAGTCAAGGTGAGTTCTAGCAAACTGCACAATTTGAATACCCACATCTCCAGCCTTTGGCAACAACCAGCAAATTCCACCCTTGTAAGTTTCACGGTGAGCCATTGCATATTGTAAGGCCAGTTCTGTTTTACCCAGTCCACCCATGCCAGCGATCGCGGCAATTACCACCTGATTATTTTCCTGCAACATCTCATGCAGGTTTTGCAATTCAGTTTCACGCCCGACAAACTTCACCACTCCACTCAGGGGTAAATTTTGCGGTGTTTCAGTAGAAGGATTTAACTTTACCTGTTCCCCAACAGGCGGGTACAGTCAGAAGTTATTAGTACCAGTGAAAGTATTTCCCTGAAAGACGTTTTTAATAGAGTCAGCTAACTTTGTAGAATTAATAATACCTGCTGGTTGCGAGTTTAGGTCATTTGCTAACGCCTGGACTTTCGGCGCTTGGGGATCAGCATTTGCGGCTGCTTCCATTTCTCGCACAGATTGAGCAATTTCACTATCTGCATCTGCTGCTGCTTTTAACTCCAGCACTGCTTTGCCATAATCTAACGGCTGCTGTGTTGCAGCCGCTAGCCAAGGTAACTTATTTTTATTATGTAGCTGTTCGATTAACTCACGACTTTTGTCTAATGCAGCTTCCCCAAGCTTTTCGCCAGTTTTTTCTAGAGCTTTAGTTAAAACTATAGTAGCGATCGCAGTTGCAACTGCTGTTAATGTTACAGGTTCCATAATTTAGTAATAAAATACGACATCCTGCTGGGAAATACAAATGCAGTTCTGTCTATTTCGGAAATATATCACACATATTTAGCTAATAAGCACTGTAACAAACCCCTACCGCAGCCCTATTCCTTACAATGGAATGGGGTTTTATTCACTTTCCTTGTTGAGGGAATCTCAAAGTCAACATACCAACTGATGCATGATACCCAACTGCTACCACGCATTAATGCCACAGCCAAAAGAGAAAATGGTAAACAATATTATGTAGATGCCAAGGGAAATCGTTTTCCCAGCGTTACTACAATACTTAATGCCACCAAATCACAAGCAGACCGAGACAGATTATTAAACTGGAAAACGCGTGTTGGTACAGAAGAAGCTACCCGCATTACTACAAGCGCTAGTCGTCGGGGAACCCAAACACACAAACAAATTGAGCACTACCTCCTTGGTCAAAACCCTGTTTGTCCCGAAGCAAGTCGCCCTTATTGGGAGAGTATCAAGCCAGTTTTAGAACAAATTGACACAGTTAGACTTGTAGAAGGCTCAGTTTTTCATCATGATTTGGGTTATTCTGGCAAAGTTGATTGTATTGCCAGCTATCAAGGTATTCCCTGTATTTGCGAGTGGAAAACAGCAGACAAACCCAAAGGTTCAATTGAGCATTTATATGAACATCCACTGCAACTTACGGCGTATATAGGAGCAGCTAACGAATATTATCAAGATTATGGCATTCAGCTAAAGTACGCTCTGTTGGTAGTAGCGATTCCAGAAATGCCAGCAGAGGTATTTTGGTTTGAATCAGCAGTCATTAAAGATTACTGGGAGCAGTGGGAAAAAAGAGTCGCTGAATATCGGGAACGCAGAAGCGTTTGGGGTTAATCAGTGGAATTGTACAATTACCGAAATTGGAACCCCGCTTCCATTCCTCTCCCCGAAAGGTCGAGAGGCTTTGATTCTTGCTCCCCAACGCTAGTAGGGAAGGGGTTGGGGGTTAGGTTTGAGATAAAGTCGCACACGGCGTTAACCTTGTAATGGCAAGACAGTAATTAACCGAGAAAATCTTGCAAAATCGCCTATGTTGTGAGTGAGTAATTGAGGAATACCATAAATTAGCATTGTAGCGACGATATTTGCATCATGAACTTGCTTACCACCGCTAGGAATTTCCTCCATAAGCGTCAGTAATCTTTCTGTAACTTGAGAACTATCTTCAGCCACCCAAAAGCGGTTATAAAAATAGCGGAGATCCTGAATTACTATTGCAATGGGTAGTGGGTTAACAAACTGTTGCGGACGGGTAAGGGTAGCCAAATATTCCCGCAATATTTGTCGGCTAATCCACAATTCAATCCCCGCATCATAAAAACCTTGGATTGCCTCCATAGCAGCTTGGTGAAATGGAGACTGAATCTGACTAGCGTACACCAAGATATTTGTGTCCAGAAAAACAGGATTATCGCCCCCAATCACCATACATATCGTCACGTCTTAAAGAAAGGTTTTCAGGCCAAGGGCCATAATTATGCACAGGAAAGTTTAGAGGAGGACGCTTTTCTTTCTTCTCTGCCTTCTCAGTCAAAGGCTTTTCATCAATTACTATTACCACCTGATGCTCACCCTCTGGAATATCGAGTGGTAATTGCGCTATAATCTTACCATCTTTTGTAACTGTGGCAATTGTTTCTATACTTTTCATCTCATTTATCCTTAATCAATCCATTACAGCTAACACAGCTTTCGGCAATAACTTATCTTTAAACCAAACAATTCTAGCGGGGACATCATTTAATTTTACTCCCGCCTTTTCTAAATTAAGTCGCTCGGAAATTGCCAAAATTAAGTCATCACGTCCAGCCCGTCGCACCTGAGAAAACTTCTTTTGTAAATATTCTGGTCGCCAATAACCAACAATTTCTAATAAAAAGGTGCGTCCATCAGCATGAACTAAGCGAAAATCAGGAATCATCACACTACCAGGGATTGGGATCAAATCAACTTCTCGCTCTAATGCCCAACCACTTTTCAACGCATCCCATTTATCTGCAAAGGATGCTTCTAACATACTATCGTAGGGCTTTCCTGGTGGATAATGGGATACCAAACCACATTCAGAATTGAGAGTAAAACGTCCAGTTTTCCAAGTATTTGTATAAGCATCACGGGTTTGGAGAATCGACGAAAGACTCCATTTAGTAACGTGAAGTAAAGCCGGAATAAGTTTAGCGATCGCTAACCCATATCGTGTACTAGGATTAAACAAACTCGTCGGCCCATCAATGGTAATTGTAAACCCGTGGTCAGCATCACCTTCAATATAAGCCATCAATTGAAACAACTTTAAATAGCGAAATAACAGCTTATATTCTCCCGGAACATTCCGATGAGCATTTAACACCAGTTGACTGGCCTTATAAAACACACCCTGTACCTGAGATAAGTTATATCGATTTAATAAATCTGGCGCTGTTGGTGCATCAAAAACAGTCAAAATCTTATTTTCAGATAAATCAGCGTATAATCCATTCCGAACCTGTTCTAATAAAACTTCTCGCTCAAGTTCTTGAGTTAATTCATCAGCAATTTTACCCAGACTAACTTGTGTAGATTCTCGACTAGAAACAGACTTTGCAGCCAGAGAAAATACCCGTTCTCTTAACATCTGTGGTTCCAAAGGACTAACCACCTCAAAAGTGCAAAAACTGCTTTTGAGAATATAAGCTAATCCCCGCTTCACCCTATAATCTGTAGAATCTCCTTCAAAATCAGTCAGTTGTCGCTCAAGCACACCTTGAGTCTTCCCCACTGCTGATTGAAAATAATTAATTAACTCAATCGCCAATTCCGAAGTTTTTTGATCAATCTTCAGTCTCTTCGGAATAATCTCCTCCCCGTTTTGGCGATGCATCAGTAAGTCTGTCGGTAACATCTGCTGAATTTTGGATTTTAGATTTTGGACTTCCGGTTGAATAATTAATTTCTAACTGTTCCGCCGCCTTCAAACTCCTTTCCTTCCCACTCCCATACACAACCTGTAACTTCCCTTTCCTCTCCTCTTCCTCTCTGCGTCCTCCGCGTCTTGGCGGTTCGTCTTTCCTCTCCCCTCTCCGCCTAGCCGAAGTCCCCTCCTCACTCGTATCCTCCGCCACCACCTCATATAAAATCGCCTGCTTATTCTCAATATTCCCCTTCCGTAAAATCCTCCCCAAGCGCTGAGTATACTCCCTAGCCGAACCCGTCCCCGATAAAATAATTGCAACAGTTGCCGCCGGCACATCAACCCCTTCATTCAACACATGAGAAGCAACCAAAGTATTATATTTACCCTCTCGAAACTTTGTTAATATCTCATGCCGTTCTTTCACAGGAGTTTGATGAGTAATTGCCGGAATTAGCAACTCTTGAGAAATGCGATAAACCGTTGTATTATCAGCAGTAAAAATCAAAATTCTCGCCGGATAATGTTCTGCCAATAAATCAATCAAAATTCGCAACTTTCCATCAGTACCCAAAGCGATATCTTTCGCTTCTCGATGCGCTAACATAGCCCTACGTCCAGATTGCGATCTAGCACTCATTTGCACGAACATTTGCCAACCTTGCAAACTCCCCAAAGAAATTTTCGATTGTTTCAAAAAGTCATTGCGAGTTTGAATTAATTGGTTGTATCTTTCCCGTTCAAGTTGCGATAACTTTACCTTAATTTGGACAATTTCATGCTCTGCTAACGCCTTCCCCGCCAAATCCTCGGCGCGTTTGCGATATACTTCTTGACCAATGAGGATATTTAAATCAGCGTGTTTACCATCAGTCCTTTCCGGTGTCGCGGAGAGTCCCAGGCGATAAGGTGCGATCGCATATTCGGCAATTACCCGATTAAAATCTGTGGGTAAATGATGACATTCATCAAAAACAATCAACGCATATTGATTTCCCAACGTTTCGGCGTGAATTGCCGCACTATCATAAGTTGCAACTAAAATTGCCGTTCTATCCCGCGAACCACCTCCCAGCAATCCCACTTCCGCATCGGGGAAAGCCGCTACTAAATGTGCATACCATTGATGCATTAAATCCAAAGTTGGGACTACAATCAGCGTCGTGCGTGGCGTTGATTGCATTGCCATTTGCGCTAAATAAGTCTTTCCCGCCGCCGTGGGAAGCACAACGACTCCTTGTCTACCCGCCAGTTTCCAAGCCGCTAACGCCTCAGTTTGGTGGGGATAGGGTTCCATTTCCAGAGTGGGAACCAAATCTACAGGATAAAATTGCTTGGCCTCATCGATAAAATTCACATCTTCCGCTTGTAGTGCTTCCACTAGCGATCGATATCTAATTGCTGGAATGCGGAATTTTTCAACTCTATCATCCCACGTAGCATAATCCATCCAACCTTTGCCGCGTGGTGGTGGATGCAAAATTAATGTGCCACGATCAAAATTTAATGTAGGGGTACGAGCCATGAGTATTGGGCATTGGGCATTGGGCATTGGGCATTGGGCATTGGGCATTGGGCATTGGTAATTTTTCCATTCGCCATGCCCCATTCCCTAGTCTATTGATTACTAATAACGCAAAAAGTGCATGATTCATCAAACTAATTCCGACAAAACCCAATTAGATGCGCTCATTAGTCACTGAATGTCCCATCGGCAAACCAACAATAACCTGTCCGAATCCTACAAAGAATAGCGACAGAGCTTTTTGCTGAAACGGTTGCAATTGCAGGTGTAGATTATATTAATAGCTGGCTTAACTTTAATTGCTTTTTTTCTTTGGGTAAATTCACATCTAGAAGATAAGAATATACGCATTCAAAATTTTGATTGTAGTAGAATTATTTACTCTTATTTGTTGGGGCTTATGCAAAACTCCTATCAAGGATTATATTTTTTTTGGACTTGCATAATCCGACTACTGAGTTCTGAATTCGTCTTAATAAATCTCTACTGTTTGATAGAGACTCAAAAATAAAACATATATAATTAGAGCGATAATTATCAGATTCTTGAACTTTTTTAAATCTAAGATTTACTACTTTAGATAGATTAGCAGCAAGTAACTTCTTGGATATGTATTTTTCCGATGCATAATTAAGTGTTGAGCGATTGCTACGACGGGCTGTGACGCTCGATGACTCGCTAACGCCCTTGGCGTCTCCCTTGGGAGAAGACTCGCTAACGCTTCACATTTTCTGGCTAATTTTGGGAATAATCCTTTAGCTAGCTGCATAAAAGGAGAAGCCACATTGAGAGGAACACGTTCCCTTCTAGCACCTTATGCTGTGGCATTATTGGGTGTTGGTAGCGTATTGCTATTAACACTATTGCTACAGCCACTACTGAAACCAAGTATTTTTTTGCTGTTTTTTGCTGCCGTGGCGGTTAGTGCCTGGTATGGCGGTATGGAAGCAGGGTTATTGGCTACTGCTTTGTCTACTTTAGCCGTCAGCTACTTTTTCTTAGAACCAGTGTTTTCGCTCTTGGTTGCCAGTCTAGACAATATACTGCGCTTAGGCTTGTTTGTGCTGGTGACAACAATTATTAACTTGCTGAACTTAGAATTACGCGCTGCCAAACAACATCTTCAAATGAGTTTGCAGAAACTACAGTTGAGCGAGACAAAATTTAGAAGGTTGGTAGAGTCCAACATTATTGGGGTAATTGTAGCCAAAATGGACGGGGCAATCGCAGAGGCTAATGATGCTTTTTTAAGAATGGTAGATTATTCGCAGGAGGATTTGCTAGCAGGGCGAGTCAGATGGCACGAGATGATCCCACCAGAATATATTGAAACTAACAACAGTGCGATTGCAGAACTCACAACTAAAGGCGTGTGTCAGTCTTTTGAGAACGAATACATCCGCAAAGATGGTAGTCGCGTTCCCATCCTGTTAGGTTCTGCTTTGTTAGAAAATAACCAAAATGATATTATTTCTTTTGTGATTGATTTAAGCAAACGCAAACAAGTAGAACTCGCCCTTGCCAAAAGCGAAGAACGCTACCGCACTTTTTTAGAGCAGAGTTCAGAAGGTATTTGGTGCATCGAACTGGAAGTACCAATTTCAGCAGATTGTCCAGAAGATGAACAAATTCAACATTTTTACCAATATGTTTACCTGGCAGAATGCAACAATGTTATGGCACAGATGTATGGCTGTTCTCGTGCCGAAGAAATTATCGGTGTCAGATTAGGAGACTTTCTTGTTGCCTCCGATCCACATAATATTGCATACCTGCGTAACTTTATACGTTCTAACTACCGACTAATAGATGCCGAGTCCCATGAAATAGATAAGCAAGGTAATTCCAAATATTTTTTGAATAATCTGGTGGGAATTGTCGAAAATGGGCTTTTAGTTAGAGCGTGGGGAACTCAACGCGACATCACAGAACACAAGCAAGCAGAAGCAGCACTCCGTCAACGAGAAGATGAACTGCGTCTAATTACCAATGCTGTGCCCGCCAAGATTTCTTATGTTGATAGTCAGCAGCGTTATCGCTTTAATAATAAAGAATATGAAGACTGGTTTGGGCTTCCTACTTCCGAAATTTATGGTAAACACATTAGAGAAATTGTCGGAGAATCTGTTTATCAGTCAATTCTTCCTTATATAGAAGCGGTACTTTCAGGAGAAAAAGTAACTTACGAAACCCAAGTACCCGATAAAGATGGCACAAACCATTACCTAAATATTACTTACGTTCCCCAGTTCAGTCACCAGGGAAAAGTTGCAGGATTTGTTGCCCTAATCACAGATATTACACTTCATAAGTTAGCAGAAGCAGCTCTCAAACAAAGCGAGAAACGTTTAAAGACACTCACGGAAAAAGTCCGTGTGATTCCTTGGGAGGTAAATGCCACTACTGGGAATTTTACTTATGTAGGGCCACAAACTGTTGAGATTCTAGGCTATCCATTGTCAGACTGGTACACCGATAATTTCTGGGCAAAAAATATGCATCCAGAAGATCGGAAGTGGGCTATTCAGTATTGCCAAGAATCTTCTCTATCACTAAATAATTATGAATTTGAATACAGAATGTTGGCTGCTGATGGCAGAGTAGTCTGGCTGTATGACATTGTGAATGTAGTGCGGGATGAAAATGGGCCACAGCTACTGCATGGATTCATGATTGATATTAGCGATCGCAAGCAAGCAGAGCAAGAACGCGAAGAACTGCTTAAACGCGAACAAGCAGCACGCGCCGATGCCGAAACTGCAAACCGGATGAAGGATGAGTTTCTCGCCACACTCTCTCACGAACTCCGTACACCGCTCAACGCTATACTAGGCTGGACACAGCTACTTAGAACGCGCAAATTCGATCAAGCTACTACTGGCCGCGCACTAGAGACAATTGAACGTAATACTAGATCCCTGACACAACTAATTGAAGATGTTCTCGATGTATCACGCATTATTAGAGGCACACTTCATTTAAGTACGGATCGGGTAGAAATTGTACCACTTGTAGAAGCGGCAATCGATACTGTGTACCCAGCAGCCCAGGCTAAAGAGATTAGTATTAAGTGTAGATTCGACCCAAAGGTAGAAGTAGTTGTGGGCGATGCCAACCGTTTGCAACAGGTTGTGTGGAATTTGCTCTCCAATGCTGTCAAGTTTACACCCAAGGGCGGCAGAGTTGATGTGCAATTAGAGTGCATTGAATCTTGCGTGCAAATTCGGGTGAGTGATACGGGAGCAGGAATTGCTGCGGAATTTCTACCCCATGTATTTGAACGTTTTCGTCAAGCTGACAGTTCCAGCACGCGATCGCATGGAGGATTAGGATTAGGGTTAGCGATCGTCCGCCACTTGGTAGAATTACACGGTGGCACAGTCTCGGCCGAAAGTCCAGGAATTGGACAGGGGGCGACATTCGTTGTCAGTCTGCCAATGAAAGCTATTTAGGGGGCAGAGGGGCAGAGGGGCAGGGGGGATTCGACCCCGATGATTTTGAGCTACTGAACTTCTGTACTCTGCGGGAAGCTGACACAACAGTGAACAGTGAGGCTCTCATCTCATCTTCAGATTATTCGTCGGCGGTGACGATCGCGATCGCAAAGCCGTCGTATCCTTTGCTACCCACAGTCTGGATTGCCGTAGCACTGACACGCGGCTCAGAAGCAAGCAATTCGTTGAAGCGACGCACCCCATGGACGCTAGGATCGTTGCTATTGGCATCAATCACCGCTCCGTTACGCACAACATTATCAGCGATAATCAGGCTGCCGCGACGGGAAAGTTTGAGCGCCCACGCGAAGTATTCGGGATTGCTTGGCTTGTCTGCGTCGATGAAGATTAAGTCAAATGGGCCGTGACCTTCGGCGGCAATCTGTGGCAGCGTAGAGAGCGCCTTTCCCAGGCGGAGGTCAACAATATCGGACAGACCAGCGTGGGCGATATTGGTACGAGCAATTTCGGCGTGCTTTGGGTTTGCCTCCAGCGTGATTAGACGGCCATCGCTGGGTAACGCCCGCGCTAGCCAGATTGTACTGTAGCCGCCCAGTGTGCCAATTTCCAGGATGCTTCGCGCTCTTTGGATTTGCGCCAACAGCAGCAGCAGCTTGCCCTGGTTCGGCGAAACATTGTGCGGCGGCAGTCCGGCGGTGGCGCTAGTCTGTAGCGCTCTATCTAGTGCGGGGTCTGGCGGCACTAGCAGATCGGTAAAGTAACGATCGACCGCAGTCCATTGCTCTTGAGTCATAGATTCTCGCTTTTTACCCCATCTATAAAAAATACTCAAGATTAGGTGTCGGAAATTGCTTCATTGGAGAGGATTGTAATGATTTCATCCAAGGGGCGATCGCGATTAGACTCTTCTGGTGTTTCTTTACCTAAGGAGGTGTCTTTCACCAAACGGTAAACGTCTGCTGCTCCTTCAAAAATGCTCTCAGTTAGACCCAACTCTTTAAAGGTTTCTGCAATCTCTTCCATTTCTCCTACCCAACGATGGGCTTTCGGTGTCATCGCTGGAATGGAACGCGTTAAAATGCTAGCAAGTTCTTGTTGACTACTAGATACTTCATCCCATAATTCTTTGTCCAAACCTAAACGATGGGCTGCAATTAGTAATTCTGTGCCGATTGCTGTAAGCCCTTTTGTTAGAGCTGCGTAAGACATTTTCAACCCGGAAGCCTGACCAATTTCATCACCAATTACCCGCACATCCAAGCCATAATCTCGCAGTTGTAGGAGTTGATTTGCTTGTTTTCCTGAAGTGTAAATGCGGGTGCGATTGGGAACTCGTGGTGGTGGACCAATAATTGATGCATCCACGAATGTTCCCCCAACTGATTCAATGAGTTGGCCGATATTTATAACTTTTTGGGGTGCGATCGCATTACAGTCAACGTAGATAATGGATTTACCCACATTACCAATTGCCTCAGCTACTTGCTTCGCTGCTTGGGTAGCCGCTGCGGGGACTAGAACTGACAGCACCACATCAGATTCAATTACCAATTGTGTGAGGGAACCCACATCTTGGATGTTGGCTGCGGCTGCTAATTGCCGAGTTCGTTCGCTGCGATCGTCTAGGGCGGCAATAGTTTTCAATCCATGTTGATTGAGAACAGCTGCGATCGCTTGTCCCATATCACCCGGACTTAAAATACCAATAGTTTGGATAGGCATGGAAAGTTTTATATTTATTTCGTGGCTGACAAGTTAATTCAGGTAATTGAGTCGTCAATAAACTACGATAAGTTAATGTAGATGCCGTACTATATCAAACCACGGATAAGCTTAACAAGCAAGTTATTAGGACTTACGCACACTCTACAAATTCTTCTCTACAAAATAATTACTCTTAGTGGGAGTTTGACCAATTTGCAATACACAAACTGCGGCAATCAGACAGAGAACGCCTGATAAAATAAATGCTTGTAAATAACTACCCGTCCAAGTTCTCAACACTCCGGCTCCGAATGCTGCTGTGGCTGCACCAAGCTGGTGTCCTGCGACAATCCAACCGAACATCACGCCGACATTTTCTTTACCGAAGATGTTGGCAACAAGACGGACTGTCGGTGGTACGGTAGCAATCCAATCAAGTCCATAGAAGACGGCGAAAATGGAAAGTCCGTAGAAGGAAAAGTTAAAACTGAAGGGCAAGAAAATCAAAGATAAACCCCGCAATCCGTAGTACCAGCACAATAAGTAGCGATTGTTCCAACGGTCAGATAGCCAACCGGACATAGTAGTACCAAAAAAATCGAATAGTCCCATGATTGCCAAAAGCCCAGCAGCCTTGACTTCAGGAATACCGTGGTCAATACAAGCAGGAATTAGATGAGTTCCAATTAACCCGTTTGTGCTTGCGCCACAGATAAAAAAGCTACCAAATAATAGCCAGAAGTCTCGATTATGCATTCCTAGCCAGAGGGCGTTAAGAGTAGAAGCGATGGAATTGACTTTGGGCTGCAACACTTCCACAGTTTCGCTGTTGTCGCCAAAGGCTCGCAAACCGACATCTGCCGGACGATCGCGCATAAAGGCTGCGATCGCTGGAATAATTAGAAGTGCTGCACCAGTCAGAGCCAGAGCCGCAGTTCGCCACCCAAAGCGATCGGCCATTGAGGCTAGTATCGGCAGAAACACTAGTTGTCCCGTGGCTGTACTGGCGGTTAAGATGCCCAGAACTAGACCCCGCTTTTCCAAAAACCAGCGATTGACAACAATAGCACCTAAAACTAGGGCAATAACTCCGCTACCAGAACCGACAACTACACCCCACAGCAAGACTAGTTGCCAGGAAGCTGACATTAAAGTGGTTAAACCGACACCCAGCGCAATGATGGCAAGTGAGAATACCATCATCCGACGAATGCCGATGCGCTCCATAACTGTGGCAGCAAAAGGGCCAATTAGTCCGTAGAGTACTAAGTTAATGGAGATTGCCAAAGATATAGTTGCTCTACTCCAGCCAAACTCTTGTTCGAGAGGCACTATAAAAACTCCAGGAGCAGAGCGGATTCCGGCTGCCACCAGCAAGGCTAGGAATGTTAAACCAGCTACGATCCAGCCATAGTGGAACGAGCGACGCGCTAGGAAGGAGGCTAGAGACATGGTTGGGGAGGCAGGGGGCAGGGGGCAGGGGGAGCAGGGGAGGCAGGGGGCAGGGGGAGCAGTTTCAAAGACTTTTTCACGAGTATAAAAGACTCGTCGGCGAGTATAAAAGACTCATTCACGAGTATCAAAGACTCGTCGGCGAGTATCAAAGACTTATCACCTATTCCCCATTCCCATTCCCAATTTAGAGATAACTACCCTGCGTAAGGATTACCGATTCTATCCACAGAGACGTTGGAGGAGAATGGCAAACGACCGGGATTTAAGCGTGGTTCGGCTGCATAGCCAACGGGAACTAMAACAGCGATCGCTAAATCTGGATTATCYCCWGCACCAATCACTTSTTTTACCCTATCCTCAATCCAACCGTTCATAAAACAAGTGGATAATCCCAGACTTTCTGCTGCTAACACCAAATGGGTAGCGGCAATGATGGCATCTTTGATCGCATATTCGCGTCGCTTCTCGCCCAGCGCTGCTTGAAATTGGGGGACGGCGGTTTTAAAGTAGTTTACTGTGCCTTCATTCCATGCCCCAGTTTCGAGTCCCCGCTCTAAAATTGAGGTCAAGTTTTGTTCGCCTGCGTTAGGATCGGCGGCAAAGACAAAGGTTACGGGTGCTTGAACAATTTGCTGTTGATTAAAAGATGCTGCTGATAGTGCGGCCTTTTGTGCTTCATCTTGCACAAGAATAATTTGCCAGTCCTGGATATTATAGCTGCTGGGTGCAGCCACGGTTAACTCTACTAGTTGCTTGAGTAGTTCTGGGGTAATGGGGTCTGCTTTAAAAGTTTTGATAGAACGACGTTGAGCGATCGCACTGGGTACATCTAAAGGTTGGGTTTGGATGATGGAACTCATGATATTCTCCTGATAGTTGGATTATGAGAGGGTTTCGGATTTTATATCTAAAGTGATTAAGAGCGTTAAAGAGCAGAGCAATCCAAATATGTTCCTTTCTAATTGGCAATGTTAACCGGGTTAGAGATATGCTCGTGGATAATGCGCCATTGTCCCTCTCGCTTCTGCCATACAAGCGTTGCATGAGCCGTAATTCCAACCGCCTCATTCCCGATGGTGGTTGCTGTACTGTGAAAAATCAAAGCAGAGACGGTAATGTTATCACTTGTGAAAATCTGAATATCCCCAACTAATTTAACTTGCCACTGAGTTATTGCTGTCATGAAGGGCTTCCATATTTCCTCATAGGATTGCCATCCTTGAATTCGAGTGGTCTGCGGTGAGAGGGTATCGAAGGCGAGGAATTCTTCATCTTGCCAGTAGAGATTGTCTAGGAGAGAGAAATCAAAGGGTTTGTTGCCTGGACTAAACGCAGCTAGCCAATCGTTAACGCGTTCTTTGATTTCCGCTGCATCTAAAGTATCTTTCATAGTTCACAACCAATTTTTACAATCATTTTACTGATGTTGTATCTAGGAAAAATCTAAAAATCCTCAGTTTTATTTGATACTTTAGAGTGCGGGAAGTGGGTTTTAATTATTTAGATGAGAAGAATTAGGCATTGACCACCTGCTCGTTAGCCGCCGACCAAAATGGATAGTCTGTATAACCCTTTTCATCACCACCGTAAAAGCTTGCTTGATTTGGTTCATTTAGTGGTGCATTCAAAGCCAAGCGTCGGGGTAAATCGGGGTTTGATATAAATAATGTGCCAAAGGCAACTAAATCTGCTGCTTTATTTGCCAGTACTGCATCGCCTTTTTCACGGGTATAACCACCATTGACGATGAGTGTACCTGTAAAGCGATCGCGTATATGACTAGTGGGTACAATTATCCCACCATGTCTAATATCTGCCTCTGTTGCCTCATAAATATGCAGATATGCCAAATTAAACTGATTTAACGCTTGAGCGGCATAACCGAATGTCTCCAGGGGATTGGAGTCACCTATATCGTTAAAAGTCCCACTGGGAGAAAAACGTACCCCAACTCGGTTAGAATCCCACACATTAGTTACCGCCTCTGTCACCTCCAACAGGAATCGGGCACGATTCTCAATAGAACCTCCATATTTATCTGTACGTTGATTGGTGCGATCGCGCAAAAACTGATCTATTAAATAACCATTAGCTGCGTGAATTTCCACGCCATCAAACCCAGCCGCTAGGGCATTTGCCGCTCCCTGACCGTACTGTTCGACGATCTGCGGTATTTCCGAAGTTTCTAAAGCACGGGGAGTAACGAAAGGTTTTGGCCCCTCAAAAGTTGAAGCTTCACCTTTAGGAGCAATCGCAGAAGGTGCTACAGGTAAAACTCCATTCGGTTGTAAATCGGGGTGAGAAATCCTGCCTACGTGCCATAGTTGCAGAAAAATTCTGCCTCCGTGCTGATGTACGGCATCGGTTACTAACTTCCATCCCTCCACCTGTTCTGGTGAATGAATTCCTGGTGTCGCGGGATAGCCCTGTCCTTCAGGAGTTACCTGTGTTGCTTCAGAAATAATCAGTCCGGCGGAAGCACGTTGGACGTAGTAAGTAGCATTCAGTTGGTGTGGTACGTTTCCCTCACCTGCCCGGTTTCGGGTTAAGGGTGCCATCACTATCCGGTTAGGTAATTCCAGATTTCCTAATTGGTAAGGAGAGAATAAGTTGATACCAGTAGCCATGTCGTTTTACTCCAATTCAAAATTCAAAATTTGAAACCCCACATCTGGGAGATAAGGAAAACAAGGAAAAAGTTTTCCCAATACCCAATTCTGCGTGCAACGCGTTACAGCTATTTATCAGGTAAATAGACTATGCGGTTGTGGTTCAAATACTAAACAATCGACCGAATAACGCCACCATCTACCCGCAAAGCTGCACCATTAGTTGCTGATGCTACGGGACTAGAAAGGTAAACTACGATCGCTGCTACTTCTTCATTAGTTGCAAAGCGTTTAATCAAGGAACTTGGACGCACATTTTCAAAAAACTCTGCCTCAACTTGATCGGGACTAATACCACGTTCCTGTGCCAAGTTGGTGATAAACTCTTCAACTCCTTCTGAACGAGTTGGCCCTGGGAGGACAGAGTTTACTGTAACTCCAGTGCCCACAGTCATTTCTGCTAGACCTCTGGCAATAGCTAGCTGCGCTGTCTTAGTTGTGCCGTAGTGAATCATTTCCACTGGGATCTGAATAGCAGATTCGCTGGAGATAAAAATTATTCGCCCCCAGTTTTGCTCTAGCTGCTTTTGCAGATATTGCCGACTCAAACGGACTCCACTGAGGACGTTAACCTCAAATATCTTTAACCAGTCTTCATCAGTAATATCAAAGAAGGTTTTTGGCTCATAAATACCCACATTATTTATGAGTATATCAACGTCAGGAACCTCTTGAATGAGTTTCTCTACCCCTGATGCAGTGCCTGCGTCAGCAACAACACCAGAAACTTTTGCGTCGGGTGTAGAATGCTTAATTTTAGCGATCGCATCTGCTACTCGTTCTTCAGACCGACCGTTGACAATCACTGATGCACCCTCTTGAGCTAGCCCAAGAGCGATCGCCAAACCAATACCTGCGGTTGAGCCACTGACCAGGGCGGATTTACCATGCAATTTCAAGTCCATTTCGCTTTTTCCCCATTAGTTGAAACAGAATTCAGAATTTAGGAGCAAAGCCGGAGACGCTCCGCCTCCGGTCAGAAGTCAGGAGTCAGGAGTCTTATGTATTTAGACTCCTGGCTCCCTCTAAAGAAGACTGCAAACTAAATGCATCTCACAATAGTACCTAGATTAAAGATGCTGTGCTAAGGTCTTATTCAAGGTAGTTTTTGGAACCGCCCCTACGACAGTATCGACCTGGCGACCTCCTTTAAAAACCATCAACGTCGGAATGCTGCGAATTCCATAGTGGCTAGCGACAGTAGGATTTTGATCTGTGTTCAACTTCACAAATTTCACCTGTCCTTCGTATTCAGCAGCAACTTCATCGACGACTGGGCCCACCATCCGGCAAGGGCCGCACCACGGTGCCCAAAAGTCCACTAATACCGGAATTTCACTTTCCAAGACTTCTTGCTTGAATGTGGCTTCTGTGACGTTTGTAATGGATGACATAAATTGCCTTCCTACTTAATTCTATTATTCGATAATATCGAATAATAAAAATATATGCCACCTGATGAGATAATGCAACTATGAGATTCCTTTATCATCCAGATAGAAAAAATATTTCTTTACCAGGCGTGTTGTATGCATTGGGCGATCCCGTGCGGCTGGAGATTGTGCGGCTGCTGGCGACTGAGGGGGAACAATGCTGTGCGAAGTTTGATTTTGCGATCGCTAAGTCTACGATGTCCAATCATTTTAAGATTTTGCGGGAGTCGGGGATAGTCTTGACACGCAAAGAAGGGACACATCATATTAACATACTACGGCGTGAAGATTTAGAGGTGTTGTTTCCAGGGTTGTTGGATGTGGTATTGAAAGCTGCTCAACCATTACCTGTTAGCCCTGTTAGTACTAAACAAATAGCTTCAAGGATTTAGAAAGAGTGCGATCGCTCTTTTCAAAGGGCGCATAACCTGATAAGATTTTTCAGCTTTCTCAATTGATACTTGAGGTATTGGCGATCGCAGCCTGAGAACAGCTAGATCGATAGTATGTCAGAATCTAAGGATTCAAGAACTGTGAGAATTTTATTATGATGTTCAAATCTGGAGATCATAAATAAACTTGCAACCAGGATTTATAGCGTCTGGCGAGTTCCTGAAGAAAATTGAGTTCTTCACCCTCAAGATTATTAAATAGGTTGCGATATTGCCAACCACGCTCGTAGCGACTCAGCATTTGTACTGGAGTAAAGCGATAGACATCAGCAGTTTGCCAACAAATTGACTCCAGAAAAGGCAGCTTTTTGGGGACAGTAACAGGATTAATTGTTGGTGTTGCGGTTGTCATAATTCTTTTAATTAACCACTTTTGGCTTACTTTAGTTTTAGCTTTCGTGCCTTATAATTTGATCGCTTTTGAGAAGGACAAATCACTGATGAAATATAAAACGGGCGATCCCAAAAAAATCTACGTGCCGCTAAGTCTTGGGGTGTGATGCCCGTATCAAAACAATGGCATCTGATGCGGACGTAGATTTGAAAGCTATAATTAGGATACAACACATATTCTTAAAAGTGCAAAATCGCAACAAAAGCACCAATGGCAGAATTCACCATTCAAATTCCCGATGAACTAGCTCAACGTTTAGAACCTCTGCAAAATCGCTTACCCGAATTGCTTTGGCGATTACTAGACGTTGTTAATATACCAACAAATATTCAGCCAACAGTTAATCCTGAGACTACAAATATTCCAGCAGTTTATCAAGAAGTTATTGATTTTTTAATTAAGGGGCCAAAACCAGAACAAATTATTAATTTTAAAGTTTCATTTCAATCTCAAACACGCCTACAAGAATTACTAGAAAAAAATCGCTCTGCAACACTCAGTCAAATGGAATTAGCAGAATTAGATGTTTACGAGCAGCTAGAACATTTGATGATTTTATTAAAAGCACGAGCTTATTCTGCAATCAGCTAATATGACTTCTAATTCGATTTCTGTAGAACTCCGTAGGTTAGTGACGCAGAGAGCTTCAGCACGCTGTGAATATTGCTGAATCCATCAAAATTTTTCTATTTATACCCATGAAGTAGACCATATTATTGCCGTCAAACATGGGGGTGAAACTACTGCTGAGAATTTGGCACTTTCATGTTTATCTTGTAACCGTCACAAAGGCTCTGATTTCGCTACTATAGACCAGCTTACTGAAGAAATTGTCCCATTGTTTAATCCCCGCCGCCTAGTTTGGGATGAACATTTTTATCTTGAAAATGCCAGGATAGAAGGAAAAACTCAGATTGGTCAAGGGACTGCAAGGTTACTTCAATTTAATGTTCCCAATCGGGTGCTTTCTCGACAAGTGTTGATAAGTCAAGGACAGTACCCGTAGATATAAGATCAAGTCCAATTCTGCTCCTAGAGCAATAGGGAATTTAGTAAACTTAAGAGATGTTAATGTTACTAAAATCCAAATATAGTTCATTCCAGAATTTATTGCGGAGGTGTATAGATGAGGATAACTGCTGAGGAGTTGCTCCAGCGATATGCTGCTGGGGAGAGAGATTTTAGTGGGGTTGACTTGGAAGGAGCTAACTTGGTTAGAGCTAATTTGAGTGAAGCCAAGTTGAGGGGAGCTAATTTGGCTAGAGCTAGTTTGAGAAAAGCTAATTTGGCATATATTTTTCTGGAGGATGCCAACTTGGAAGGGGCTGACCTGATCGGTGTCAATCTTGAAGATGCTAGGTTGATGCGTGCCAATTTGAGTTACACCAATTTGCGAGGTGTCGATTTGAGAGGGGCAATTTTGTCTAATGCCAACTTGACCAGCGCTAACCTGAGATGTGCTAATTTGGCTTGCTCCTCCTTGGATGGCGCTAACCTGACCAATGCTGATTTTACGGGGGCTGTTTTGGACAGTGCTAATTTGAGTGATGTTGAGTTCGCTGGGATTAAATTGGATTGGACTATCCTGACCAATACTGATTTCAGTGGAGCCAAGAAATTGGGCATTCCACCCTTGGAACAAACTGGAATGCTCTTCCCCAGTAGCAGAGGCGCTCTGTTCTTGGAAACCTCGTTTCCAGATGGTGAGATCATCCAAGGGCCATACTACAGAAATCGCTGAATCTACTAAATCATGAGTTATTGAAGTTTCAGCTAGTAAAGATGATTTAGAAGGTGAATCAATTGGCTTGTTTTTATTATCAATACGTAAATCCATCTTATTTTGAATAAAGTCTTTTGCTTCTTGATTCAAATTTTTAAATCTAATTTTATCCCAGCTATAAACTATCTGAGTTGGGGTAAACTCTTCCTTTCCAAGCGCCGCCGCGCCCTTGCCAGTGACGTAGTGCTGAGTCTAGAGTCATTAGGGTATAGAGAAAAGCGATCGCAGGTAAGCTCAATGCGAACCAGGGAGAACATTTATAAAAGCGGATTGTCGGGTAGTAAGCAAAAGTCATTAACAGCCATCCTAATATACCTGTAAGTGCGATCGCCCAATTGCTCCAAACTGCACCCAGAATCACACATATAGGTGGAGCTAAATAAATCAGAGGCATTCCCAGCAAAGTTCCCAATAGTAGTAATGGCGAATAATTCAATTGGGTATAAGCACTACGAGCAACCATATCCCAAATCGTCGCCAGCGAGTCATAAGGACGCAAACTGCGAGTCAAGCTACTCAATCCTAGCCAGATACGACCTTGACTAAGCATTGGGTTATTCTCCCTGTCCCCTTGTCCCCCACTCTTCTTAACAGCTTTAGCCAGGGCGCAATCGTCAATTAAAGCTTGGCGAATGACTTGAATACCCCCGATTCGCTCTAAAGCTTCACGGGCGATCAGGATTGATCCTCCAGCGGCAGCGGCTGTGGGATTGTTGGGATTATTCACCCAGCGAAAAGGATAGAGTTTTTGGAAGAAAAAGACGAAAGCTGGAATCAAAAGTTTTTCCCAAAAGCTTTCACACCTGAGTCGCACCATTACCGAAACCATATCTAAATCTTCCTGCACAGCTTTCGCAACGAGTCGGCGAAGATTACCAGGATCGTGTTCGATGTCTGCGTCGGTCAGCAAAAAATAATCGGGTGCAAATTTACTCGCACTGTTTATACCTTGCTCAACTGCCCAAAGTTTGCCCGACCAACCAGGAGGCAGTGATTCACCTGAGATAATATGCAATTGCTGGGGTTTACCTACAGCGTGTGCAACCCCTTCGGCAAAATTTGCTGTTCGGTCTGTGCTGCGATCGTCTACTAAAAACACGTTTAAAGAACCAGGATAATCTTGGAGTAGGAGCGATCGCAAACTAGTTGGTATTAACTCCGCTTCGTTACGGGCTGGAACCACGGCACAAACTACAGGTAACGATTCTAGCTGAGTTTCTGTAACCTCTAATTGCTGGTCTGTCCGCCAAAACTGTCCCCAAAAACACAGTAATCCTAACCAAATTGTCAAGGATAAGAGCATCAATCCTAATACACTGCTCACTTATTTACTCTACGCAACGTTTTCGAGGCTACATTCCGATTTTACTACTCATTTACTACTCAAGATAGCTATGCCTTGTCCCGATTTTTAGCGATCGCAGTTGGCGATCGCGCTACCTAATTGCTACTCATTCAGAGCAATAGACTCTTAATCTATTGGTTGCGGGTTCGATTCCCTCGTCACCCACTCTCTCAGCCCTTCAGAATTTACCCTTGACTAATTCTTGACTAAATTGAGCAAACGCTCTCTTCTGAAAGCCTTGTCTATCAAGGATAAACAGTACNCTAATACACTGCTCACTTATTTACTCTACGCAACGTTTTCGAGGCTACATTCCGATTTTACTACTCATTTACTACTCAAGATAGCTATGCCTTGTCCCGATTTTTAGCGATCGCAGTTGGCGATCGCGCTACCTAATTGCTACTCATTCAGAGCAATAGACTCTTAATCTATTGGTTGCGGGTTCGATTCCCTCGTCACCCACTCTCTCAGCCCTTCAGAATTTACCCTTGACTAATTCTTGACTAAATTGAGCAAACGCTCTCTTCTGAAAGCCTTGTCTATCAAGGATAAACAGTACTAAAGCTTTGACTAATTTAAATAAAAACGCCCCACGTGCCGAGTCGAACGGCGCACCACATTCCCCATTCCTAGGGGCGAGGACAGCTACCCGCTGATATCCTCCCACTGGATGCAGGGCGATCATTTATCATTCTATTCATCTAGACAGTAAAAAGTAGGAGTAAATGCAGTGGAAGTAGAATCAGAAATTAAAGAATTTCCCTCTAAATACAGAAATCCAGGCTGGGATTATGCCAAAATCTACGAGAACGTAGGAGATAGCCTGATAGATTTATATCGCCTCTCGAACACTATCGGTCGCAAGCAAGACGCAAGCTCAGAATTTGACCTTGCTATAGCTACTCAACTGGATCAAATAATTGCCAAACTACAACTTGCGAAGGGCTTGATAAAAACCGAGTAAACTAAAAGTCTAAAACTCCTAACAGCATAATCCCCTAATTTTTAGAGTGAATCCCCAGACCACCAAATGAAAGCAAAAGTTAAAATTGGAAAAATTCACGCAGAGGGGACGTGCTTCAAGTGCGGTAGGTACTCAGAACTCAAATTAGTGGGCAGAGACTTGCTTTGTCCGGTCTGCTGCAAAAAGTTTCAGTTACCCTGAATCCCCAGAGACTTTTTTAGCCATCATCCAAGCCTCAACACAGTTCCAGGCTTCATCGTAAGAATCATGTTGGTGACTGCACAAAGCTTGAGGCTTGCTTCCATCGACTCTAGTAGTTAATCGCCATTTGCCGATCCCGGAGCCTTGTGAATTTACAATTTCCAAAACTTCGACAATACAAGGCATCTCCATATACTTTGAATCTCCAGTTACTTACCAGATGCCGGTTGCTGTACTAAGTAGCCAAGCATAGCCGTAGCAATGCCCCCAATAGTGCCAGCCGTGGAGCGATTCAGCACTCCAACACTGCCCAGCAATGATGAACCACCAGCAATTAAACCAAGAATAGTAGAAAGGGTATTTAGAGTGGATTTAGACATTTTGAATTACTCCTGTTGAGCGTTAGTTTTTTATCAACTGTTTTGGGGATTAAAAGCTTTGATTTCTCGCAATCCCACGAAGTTATTCTCGAACCTTAAAGTCGTTCGTTCTATTCAAGAAGCCTTGAAGTTCTTTGATACTCTGCTTGATGGCATTAAATTCGCCTTCGGAGCGCTGCCATTTGTGCTGGATCAGTTCTTCTAGTCCGTTGTGGCTTAATAAATTTGCATCTTTGTAGTTGACGTAATCTTGCAAATGTATGTCGAGACGCTTATCTAGATCCTTGATTTTCTCAGCATTGCTAGCGTGCAATTTAAGAGTTTCTTGAATTCCATCAACGGTGAAGGAGATTTTATTTATTTTGCTAACAATGCTAACTGCTACACCAGAAAGCACCACAAGGCTAGCAATAATCCCTATCGATATTTGTGTATCTTGAAGTGTAAATCCTGGTGTAGTGCTAGAAGAAGTAACAGCTATTTCCGAATTTGTAATAATCATTGTTATTGGTTATCTACAAATTCCCATATTTTGAAAGTGCAATCTTGAAAGTATTTCGGCACTTCAAACGAAATTTGATAATCGCTCGGAAAGTGCAAAAATTTAATAATTACTGGTGTGTAAAGAGAGATAAAGCGAAATTCCCCAAGTGCTAGCCCTAATGAAAATGGTACTGAAACAGCTTGATTCAAATAACCAGCCTTATACCAATTTGATTTGGCTGTAGCACTAAATACTTGAACTGCTACGACTGCTGATGAAAACAGGTGAGAAGGTTCAAAAGCTGCTATTGGTTGAACGATCCTCTCACCCGACATCGTTGCATTTTTAGTGGAATCCATGATTAGATTCCACTTACTTATATCATTGAACTGAGTCACTACAAGACTCCTGCTATTGTTAAATTATTTTCAACTGTTAGCAAATAATCATCAATACAAACTCCTGCAATTTCCAAGAAATCAATGTAATCTTGGAAGGAAATTTCACCTTTAGCAAATCGAGCATTAGCTAAATGGGTAATTTCCTCCCGCTTGATTAAATCGCTTATTTCTTCTTGGGAGACTTGAGGAGTTAGAAAAATTTCGCACTTAATCAAGTCTGCAAGCATTAGAATTTTTCAGGAATAAAGGATACAGTTTTCGATTCCCCAGCAGCAGTAACAAGCGCAAGGATAGCTGCTTTTTGATCACTATAAGATGGCTGTGCTGTAATTGCGCCAAATGGGAAAACATAAGCCACATCAGCTTTAGTTTTATAGGATATACCCGTTAACTTACTGGTCACGGAGGTTGGTGTGGTTCCAGTAACATTTCGGCAAGAAGCTTTAGCCGGTTTAAATCCTATAGCTTTAATATCGTTATTGTCTACGGCAGCTGCCCCTAATGCTGCCGCACTAAGTCCAAACAGAGCATACTGTCCTTGCGCTCTGTTGGACATAGTAATTACATATTCATCTGTTGATGCTGCGGGCAAAGCAAAAGGTTTTATGGATACTTTGACAATTTTCCCAGGATTAGATGATGCGGATCGAGGGTAATCAATATCAACTTTTCCCGCTTTCCAGTCCTGGTATTTCTTTAATGGAGTACCTGCTGGTGCATCTGGAACTACTCCATCTTCCCCTGCGGATGCTGGTCTAAGGTACTTTAACGCTGCATCTAAATTATTAAATCGTTTAGCCATTGCTGCATACTACTCGGTTACGCTTTATACATCCTGTATAACATCGGATAAAGCGGACAGAATTCGTGTCGATCAGTATACTTGTTTCCACGAAAAAACTACGCAACATTTACCCTTTCAATTACCGATCGCAGTGCGCTTTCTGGAGTTGACACAAGATTAATAACTGTCTGGCGTCCATTCAGGAATAACTGAGCGTGACGAAAGCGAACATCTACGACAGGACGTTTTACGGGCTTCTTGACCTGCCGCCCATACACTAATTGAGTGCCTGGATTGCTGGGGTAAAGTTTATCGGTGTCCATAAAGTCCACCGAGCTACTTTCAAATGGGTGAGCCTGAATCCCAACTACTGCACGCGCCACCCTCTCACCCTCAGCTTTTGATTTCACCAAAAGCCGTAAATCATAACCCCTTTCTAGGTCACGGTAGTAGTAGTAATGTATGCCCTTCTCCCAGACGAATATGGGATTTGCAAACTCGCGTTTAATGTCCCTTGCCATCTCTTCAGCTTTGGCGCGGGTGTAAGTTTGGGCTGATTCATTCATCAGCCTAAAACAAATCTCACCTCGTCCTGGTGCTGTGCGATCGGTTAGGTTAGTATATCTCTCACGAAAATACAGCTTGATCTGTGGCTTGAAACTGACATCACGCTGGAAATCCGCAACCGGAATTCCATAAATAGGAGCTTGTAACGATTGAGCGTGACCTACAGTAATCTCAAACAGCCATAAACGTAACTGGGTCATGGATACAGTATCGTTATCATCCAACAAGCAAGCTTGTTTTAAGGCTGGCTTCGGCTTTGAAATATCACCATCTTCTTGGTTTTTGAAGTACTGTTTGACTAATTTATTATGGTAAAGCCTGAGCATATCTTGCAAATGCTCCCAGTGATCGAAGTTAGGAGGTAATGGCATTAGTCATCAGCCTCCAAATCATCTTCTAACAATTCAAGTCCTTTACTAATTTCTTTAGCAAGGTCAAATTCTGCTTTTTTATCTACATTCTCTTCAGTAGCAATACCGCTTTGTTTTGGCGTGCCATCAGGATTTTTATCGCCTTTAATTGCTGACTTAAATTCCGCATTGGAAGCATCAATTTGACTTTTAGCTTCAACAATACTGACCGGAACCTGTACCACAGTCTGGATAGTATTAGCACCAGCCTCAGCATTATTTAAGAAGGTAAAATACTTATTGCTAAAATTTGGATTTGGATGAAACCACTCATAAGCTCGTTCAGCAACAGCACCCCACTTTTTGAGTGCATTACCAATTTTCGCAACATGACTACCGATAACTTCTAGCGCATTTACCAAGGTGCTTACTGCGTTGGTTATCGCATTAAAAACATTAGCTGAAGCTTGATAAATCCTATTAGCCATCGCCCATTCTTGAGAAAGCTTGATGTAATTGTCAGCACCAATCGCATCTTTAATAAGTGTTTCTGTAGTCTTGCCAAGAACAGCACCAATATCAATTGGTGTACCATCAAGACCTTTTGGTAATATCAAACCCAAGATTGTATTAATAATGCTTCCAAGTGTCTGACCTAAATTATTGGTCAGCATTAATGCATTATGTAATGTGGTTGCAAATGTCAAAACGGCAAGTGCTTTTTCTACATAAGTATTCTGAGCAACACTCGTTACTAACCCGCTAATACCTCCGGTCACTTGTGCCCCAAGCTTGCTATTGATGATGTTTAGCAACGCTAATTGTGCTGCACTGGATGCTTTTGAAACAATATCGTAAATTTGCTTGAGCAATGCTAATACTGGGGCAAATGCTGCCAAAATTGGCGTTAATATGGTGGTTCTTGTGGTGCTGTGCTGAACAGTACTGTTTGCACGAGTTTGAGCGTGCTGCTGAATAATTAATGCTCTCAAAGAAGCTGCTTCTGCTGGATTCACGTCTCTTCCATTCCTTCCTGGTATACCGGGTACACCTTGCCTTCCGGTCTGTCCTCTTATCCCAGGTGTGCCGGGTAAAGTTACAACGGTTGTTACACCGTCTCTACCGGGTACACCTTGCACTCCCTGCAATCCTCTTTCGCCTTGTCTGCCGGGAATGCCGGGTATACCTTGCAATCCACGCAGTGATTTTACGCCCTGATAAAGTGCGATCGCAGTCAATGCTGTGGTTAACGCCAGTCCTGCCTTGCCAAGTGCTTCCCCTGCAAAGCGTTTGGCTTGTTCTCCTATTCCTTGAGCTTCGTTTGCTTTTTTGTAAGCAGTAGTAGCGTTATCATTTGCGATCGCAGCATTACGAACTGCACCGTCAGCAGTTAATTGAGCTTGTCTTGCATTGCCTAAAGCACTTTCTGCAATGCCTTGGGCCCTAGCAGATGTCACTTGTGCCGCACCTGCTTTCAAATTCGCTGCTTCACCAATGCCTTTGGCATCAAGGGCGATATTCTTCACTTCTGCGGTCAATGATTCGTTAGCACCGATCCGGTTTTGCAACCCTAGCAACTTGCCTAGAATACGCGATACATCATTGCCAAGTTGTACTAACCCATTCTCTACAGCATCAATACGCCCACCAAGAACGTTAAGCGTAAAAATTTGCTCAAACAGCACAGCAAATGTGCCGATGATATTGAATATTTCAGCAACTCTCCCGGCAAGTCTGCCTATGCCATTGAGCGCTTCACTACTGATGCCGATCGCCTTGGCAGCATTAGTAAGCGCCTCTCCAGCGATCGCCTCTACTCGTGCAATATTCCTACCCAGTGCGTTGACTTGAGAGCCAAGACCGTTGACTAACCCTTTAAGCCCGGATACCTCAGAAGCAGTATTTAGGATTTGTTTTGACGCTTGTGCTGAGGCGGTCAGAGCGTTATTAGCAGCACTTTCTACGTTATTCAACCTTGCAAAGGCTTCCTCTGCCTGCTTTGCAAGTAGGATTCTTTTCCTTTCAGCGTTGGCGGCGGCATCAAAAGCATTGTTAGCAACTTTTGTTGAAGTACCAGCAATGCGAGAAGCTTCATTTGCTGTATTGTTCGCATCTGCCGCAAGTCTCGCTAGCCTAGAAATTTCTGCCCTGTCAGCACCAGCAGCTTGAGCGGTTGCAAGTGCTTTTTCCAACCCATCGTTAGCGGTCTTTTCTACCTTGAAAAGTTTCTCTAGTGATTGCCGTGTTGACTCTACTGCATTGTTAATCTGTGGTTGAAGTTTGTTGCCTAAAAGAGCAACACCACCTGCCACAGCAGTATTTACATCTGGCATTAACGAAGCTTTAATCGATGTCTTGAGAGCATTTTCATCAAGATTTTTTAAATTTGCAATTTTCGCGTTGATAGCGTTAATTTGCGATTGTAATTTGTTGCAACAATCACATTTACCAGCACAATTAAGCGCTGATTGCATACTCCCAATCACGTTGGAGGTACTCATATATTTAGCCGCAATTCCGATTTTTTAATTGATTAGCAAGTCCTTCAACTTGGGCCCACTCACTGTTGCTAATACACTTGCCACTGCATCCAGTCCCACAGGCGACTTCACATTCACTCAATGAAGGGTACAAACCTGGTGTTCCGTAAGTTGTTTTTGGCGTACAAGCCCCATTGATGCAGTCATGCGCCACGCTTGGCGCTACCGTCGTACAACTTGGATCGTCCTTAACAAAGGTTTTACTACTGGAATAAAGGGTGCTACTTGGATCGTTAATGCTTGCAGATGCAAGCGACCTGTTATCTGTGCCGACACAAAGCAAACTCCACACAGTAGTCGAGCCTGAGTTCAGAGTCCAGGTAGGATTATCAAGCTCGTACCCGGTGTATGTATCAAGCCCCGAAAATGTTGGGTGTCCTGACCAATTATCGTAAAGTTGCCAAATGCCCGGACAACCTCTAGGGTCTGTTGCGTTTGGCATTAGTAATTGTCCGGATCAATTGTTGCAGCCGTATCAATTTTTGCAAGGCTAAAAGTTAGCTGGTCTTGCCTGTATGCAGTGTTGTCAGTTCCTCTTGTGGTGAAACTCGAAAAGCCGTCCGCAACGATTAAAGACTGGTCAATATTTGCATCGAAATTAGCTTGAGTAAGATAACTTTTGGCTTGGATTGCGATCGCAACCAAATGACCTTCTGCTGTTGCAGTAGTTGGAGTTGCCAATCCTGCTGCTGTCAAAGCTGAGTCAGGAATAAATAGTCCCGCGCTTGATGTTGTCGCTCCACTGGACAGCCGTGTTGCTCCGGTTCCAAAAATTTGAACAATTGTAGGTTCTGCCATACAAATAAATCTGATTTGATGAAGTGATAAATCCGTTGTATGGCTGATTGAAATTTATGTAAATGTTCCACTTTTATGTAAAAGCAGTACTTTTCACAATCCCATAAGCCTTACCTAGAGAGAATTCCAGCAATTTTACTTATGTACACAACAAAAACGTACCTGTTTTACCCTTTACGAAGGTAAAACAGGAAGTCTGCAATAATACGATTCAGTTTGCATGAGTAGCTGTACTGAATCTACATAAGAGATAAATTATACAAATCTTTACGAACGGCAAAGGACAAAATCACCTAAAGAGAATAGGCTGAGAGCGATCGCTGTTCACAAGGCTTACAAATATCACACCAAGCGCGATCGCAATCTTCAACAGAAAGGCGATCGCGTTTTCTTTGCCCAGTCAGCGCTTATCACTAGAGCTTCCCTAAGTCCGTCACAGTGTGTTCGCACTCGGAGTAGGTCATGTTTGTGGAGCCTCTGTGTTTATTCATCCACTGATCGTAATAATCATAGTTTGGAGTGTCTTTGCTAACTGTCCATCCACGCTTGGTTTTATCAGGCTTAGTGCCTGAGATGGTGAACTCTAAGATTATGTCGGGGTTGGCTTCGCTCCACAGTTGATGACTGGCTATCTTTGGACGCTTCATTTGATTTGGGTTGCTGAAAACGGCTAAATATTAACTTACACCTTGTTAAGCCTTCACTAGTTGGTGCGGGAAGTAAGCTTTTGTCAGCGGCTTGCGGCGATCGTCGCATTTTAACCAAATGCCATCGGCTCTAATGGTGGTAATGGTCGCAAAAGTTTCTTTGTACTTGCCAACCAAAACAACTACCCTGTCACCCACGCTAAATTCACTCCTGGGGGATTGCTCACAGCATTGCAAATCCGTGAAGGTCAGGCTAAATCGTCCTCGCCCTGAAACTTGACAGCTGGCTTCGGAGAACTCATCAAAAATTTGGAATACTTTTACCTCTCGTTTGAAAGACGCACTCCAGTAAGTGCCTTTCTCTTGAATTAATGGCAGAATTTGTAGTACAGGACTGTTGTCCTTAAGGCGATCGCGATCGCCTTGGATCACCTCGTGATCACCTTGCGATCGCCTTACCGGATCACCTTCTGGATTGCTTGCTGACTCTGCGTTTCCGGCGAAGGTGATCAGGGCATCTGTCTGAACATCGATTTTTTTTTCTGATTCGGAATTTGATAAAATTGCGATTTCAGGCATACTTAGATGATCACCTTGCTTTACATTCTCTAAACAATCTTGCTCTGTATTGTTTTGCGGCTCGTTACAAAGGTGATCCGTCAAGGTGATCATAAGGTGATCATGAGGTGATCCATTGTTTTTATACATCTCTGACGACTCGGCGTTTACTTTGGAATGGTAGGCACTTGAGTCACTTTCAGAGGTGATCCGCTGAGATGATGTTACTGTTACGGTTTGTAAAGGAGGTTTTGTACTACAATTTTCGGATTCACGGGCGATGTAGTACAGTTTTGCAGTGCCGCTAAAGTTTCTCTCGTCAAGACTTACTAGCCCATCTCTGGCTAATTGCGATAAACAACGCCTGGCGTTACCAGAGGTAGTGCCGATATGGCGAGCTACTTCCTCAGCTTCAAATTTAATGTTGGCGTGTTCTTGCAAAAATTTGATGATTTGATCCTTGGTAGACATATCCAGCGAACCTAACTCTTGACCAACTTCCTTTAGCAGGGAGAAGCTAAAGTCTTCTTCGTTGAAGTAGAGGCGATAGCTTGTGGGAAAGCGGCGCGATCGCGATTTCTCGATTGTGAGAATTTTCTCTTGGGGGTTGGCGCTGGGGTTGGGGTCTTTCTCCAACTTGATAACTTCTGAGACGGCGTTTCTAACAGCTGTCGTCCCCCTAGACCCTCCGTTTTTGTTGGTGTGGTGAATGATGACTACAGTTATCCCGGTTTCTGCTGCGAACTTGTTTAGCTCCAGGACGGGGCGAGAGTATTCTGTTCTGTTTTCGTCGTAAAGGGAGTAGCGGTTAACGAAGGTTAGGGAGTCAATCATCACGATCGCAGGTTTAAATTCGGCAGCGTCTTCATAGAGAGTTGGCATAGCATCCGTGTTCCAGCCAAATCTGATTCCTGTCTTGTTACGAACTTCCGTACCTGGTTTGAATCCCCGCTTGTTGAGCGCCTGAAGCATATCGTATTTTGACTCGTCACCCTGGTAAATCAGAACGCGGCGGCTATCGGCAGTGGCAGGAAAGCCATTCCAGTTTTTACCGTCGGCTATGCAGTGCAGTAAGTCGTAAAGAAATTTGGTTTTACCAACGCCACCATCAGCGATTACTAGTGCTGTGGTTGCCTGTGGAAGTATTCCTCCCAAAAGCCATTTTCTTCCCTGTGTGCCTACTTCCTCTTCAAGTTCATCTAAGCTTTTACGTGGCTCAACTGTGGCGCACAGCGATTTCATGTAAAGGTCTTCAAGATCCTTGACTCTTCTGCCGGGGCTGTTATTAGCTAACTCTTGGAGCTTGTATAGTTTCAGACCAGGATTAGATGTTTTGAGGTAAATTTTTTCTAATTGACTGATTAGCTGGTTGTATTGCCACAGTTGATTTTCCTCTTGCGTTGGCGCTACTGGTGCGGAGAAGACTGTCTTAATTTTATTTTCAAATGCTACAGAAATTTCTGCCCATTCTGTCTGAGTATCGTAAGCCAATTGTTCAAGTTCATTAGCATTTTTGATTGCTTCTCGACGCCAAGCATTTTCAATAACTAAAAATGCCAAACTATCAATGTTGACTGCACTAACAGTTCTATCGACAAGAGTAGCTAGTTTGTTTCTGCCACCAATTCTTGGTAGGAAGTCATGGTCTGATAACCAGCTAGTAACGTGTAGTAAGTCTGTTGGCTGCCCTCTCTTGCAAAGTCTTAGGCAGGCTTGGTAAATATCCTTGTGTGCGCCAATATAAAAGTGTTCTGGCTTTAATCTGTCTTTAATTCGATAGATTGCGTCCGGGTCAAGAAGTATTCCACCTAATATTCCTTCTTCTGCTTCAATGTTGCATGGTGGTAGCCTGTTATTGTCAGGTTTAAAACTTGGTTCTTCGGTGTAAGTGTAGGGGATTGCTATCATTGCTCTGTCCCCCGATTAGCTAGCTTTGAGTTATTTGATGTGGTAGAATGTGGGAAAGTGAAGGCTATTCTAGTGCCTAATCTTTTTAAATATTTGTTCATTTTATTGATACTGAATTCATCAGCTCCTAAGTTGGTGAGTTTTTTTTTGCGTGTGACAGTTTGGATCTTAAAATCCATCAGGGCAATTGAGCTTGCGTTGCTTTTGCTCCTCTAGCAATTTGAGAATTTGTTCTGCCGCGAATGAGCGATCGTAATGTGGCAGTCCAGCACTGGAGATGGCCGCAAGCAAAACTTTGATTTGTTCCTCATCATCGACTTGTAAGTTAGGAAGCAAGTTTAAAATCAGCCTTGCATAAGCTCGTACTTCCTTGTGGGTGAGCTTGTCGCCTTCTTTGTTGTCCCTGATTTGTTCAAGGAAAGAAACGATCGCTTTGGTAGATCCATCGAAGCCAAACATTAGGGATTGGGGGTTGGGGTATCGGTCAGTTGCAGGTAAAGAAGAAAGTTATCTAGTTCGTCCTCAGTCAGCAGAAGCCGCGATCGCTTCCCGTAATACTTCATCAAATGCTCTCGACCTTGTTCAGTCGTCCAGCCCAGGCGCTGCATTTCGGCATTTATCTTGGTCATGAGGTCTTCGAGTCTTTGTCCTTCGGTTTTGTCGGTCATTGGTCATTAATTAGAATCTGGGCTTTGGGGATTCCGTTTTTTGCCCTTTATATGTGCTGCCGCTTCTCTGAACCGATTTACTAGCAAGGGATTCTCCTGGAATAGCTCTGGTAAGGAATGCAATGTAATTGCTGCTAGTAATGTGGCTTCACTCGGATTTATATCTGAGCAAGTAGTGCGGACGTATTCGATAAAATGATCTAATGCATAAATGGCTAGAATCCTTGTGTCAACGTCCTTCGCTGATATTTTGTATTTTTTAGTCATTGGTCAACCGCTTCTGGAACGACGTAAAAGAAAGCTTCCCAGTAAACACCAGGGGCGAAGACGGTGAAGACTCTTTTACCCCAGAGAATTACTTCGGGGTATTTGTGTAGGGAAAGAATTTTTGTTTCATATACAAAATCCCCTGTGGCTGTTTTTAAGGTGATTTTCATGTGACTGGGTGCTGGGTATTGGGCATTGGGCATTCGGCATTGAGCGATCGCAGCAGAAGTAAGAAGTGTGATCGCTTCGGTTAATCAAGCACGCC
Source organism: Nostoc punctiforme NIES-2108 (assembly GCA_003326195.1). Taxonomy (GTDB): domain Bacteria; phylum Cyanobacteriota; class Cyanobacteriia; order Cyanobacteriales; family Nostocaceae; genus Nostoc; species Nostoc punctiforme_A. Next base: position 288,523 of record LXQE01000136.1, on the reverse strand, counting down.
GATCACGTTTTAAATCGCCAATGACTTTTTCTAAAATCCAGTTATCTAATCTGTCTGGGTTTAATTGCTGCTGACGTGTAATTAACCGATTAGCTGCTTCTTCATTACCGTTGAGTAAATAAAGAAATTCTTTGTACAGTGGGCTATTCTTGGATACTGCTTTTTGTTTACTAGGCTGTCTCTTGGCTGTTTTTAAGTCTGGTAATGGCATATCTTTGGGTGGAATCGGAGAAAGTTGGGTTTGTGGTGTTTTTGATTGTGGTTGTCTGTGTGAACTGAATTGGGGTGGAGGCGGGGGGATTAGTGTTTGGGTAGGTTCAGCACTGGGTTTATCTATACTGTGTTCCTTGAGTAGCAATTCATGCTCTGCGATCTCTTGTTTTAAATGCTCTATAGCTTCCTGGTATTCAGCTACAACTTCCTTGTAGCCTTCTATCGCTTCCTGGTATTGGTCTACAGCCCGTGTAAACAGTATTGTAGATTGTGCATATTTCCCCAAAGCCTTCTCTTGTTTAAGCAGCAAGAAGAATGCAATAAATAAAGCAATCGTGAGTAAAATTTCCATAGTGAATTGAGTTGGTTCTCAATCCACCATGCGGGTATTCTTCAGACGAAAGCATCGGAGGATACCCGCATCTTTGTTTAGTTTTGCTTATTTGTCCGGTCATAATATTTTTTACTCGTTTTACTAATTGGCACGATTGAATGAGCCAACCCTCACTGTAGTAAGCGGTCGTTGAAATATAGGCATCGCCGTCTCTGATTTGTTGTGAGATTCTAGAAAATGAGCGGTGATATTGACCGCTCATGTTGTTTATGGAATTGGCGCTTCTCTCAACAGGTTTTAAAGACCGCTTGATTTGAGCGCCTGTTATGATATTATGACTGTAGAACAAAAAAGGCAACAACTGCCACCTAAATCAGTGTTAAAAGCGCTTAGAGAAAATGCAGGCTTGTCACAGGAGCAACTCGCTGTCTACCTTGGTATCGCCGTTTCGACTCTCAGAAGATGGGAGAACGAGGGGATGGAACCTTCGATGACCAGAAACCAATGGCGACTTTTTTGCCAAAGTGTTGGTGTGTCGTTTGATGAACTGCCTCAGAGTTTAGCTGCTCCTGCTGAAGCTACTGCCTAAGTAGAAGGAAGAGGGCTAACAACAGTAGACCGAACAAGGCTAGTCAGGGTATAACCCCTGAAATATTGTCGTGCGGATATTTTGCTTTCTAGTTCCAAACCAGGCAGAGATAGCAGCCTGCCAGCAATGAGCGAACGCCAAAGACCTGCTAGGGGAAGCGAAAACTTACAATACGTAGCTTTCATCCATGCTGAATGTATTACTGACAACTGTCTTTACCCGTAAGTCGTAGCGATCGCAGGGTTAGCAGTTCCCATTAAAAATCCAGAGCAAAAAGCCCTGGACATCCTAAATTCGATTGGTAAATAAATCACATTGAAAGAGTGACGTAATGAATCTAACAGATCACAAGCGGCTTACGAGATAAGAATTTCACCGCAGCACTCGACACAGAAAACGCCTAAAAGCTTACACCATAAGCGATTTAGCTACAAAATCAACCAACTTTATTGAGCGACTATTAACGCACTATGAGCGAACAACAGATTAGCGATAAACCACTTAACGGGCAGCGACCAAGCCCCATTAACAGCCGTAGAGGGAAGAAGAAGGAGTGGAAAGACTTAACTATTGATCCACTCTCGGAAGGGTATGACAGCCATCAAGCCGACTATGTAGTGGGTAAAGCTCCAGTCACTTGGGCATTACTCGAAGCTGGTCAGCTATTCTCGCGCTCCAAAAGCGGGAAGAATTTGCATTGCAAGCTGAACGATGGACGTGCCATTTGCTTAGATACCCGCCAGCCAATTGAGATTAAGCCATCAATCCGTAATTCCTTGCAGGTTTGGATTGTGACTAATTTCAACAGCACATCTGCAATTAAATCCGATTTTTAAAGGCGATCGCCCATCTACCAGGATTGCGATCGCCCACCAATACGATGTAGCTCCGCCGCTGCAAAACTAAACATCACCTTGAATTATGACAGAAGACATCAACAAATCCTACGTTCAGCGTTACGTTGACAAAGCCAAATCGACAGATAACGAGGACTTGCAGAACAACGCTCTCTACCGTGCCGGGACTCACATGGAGGTCATCGAATGCGACGGCAATGACAAACTTACCCCAGAACAGAGGCAGACCGTAATGGATGCCGCCGCCAAATTGCTAGGGGGGCAATAGTGAACCAAGCAATCATTCTTATTTGCACCATCGCGGCTTTAGTAATTGCGATCGCAGCACTGTGTAAGCAAGAGAGTAATCGCCCTTTCTACCTCAAAATCGAGGTGCAGTATGGCAGATGAGCAAAAAATTGTCGTTGAAGTTCCGAGCGATCGGGGTCATTACTCCCCAGTCCCCATTCCCCAGGCATCTAAATTGGAGGAATTTAAAAAAGGGTGGATTCAGGCGATCGCACTGCCAGACAATCTGCCAGACTTAGCTTATACCCTTGCTTCTACAGTGGCGATTCCCGCTTTGTTAAGTAGCTGTTGGGTGAGTATTCCCATACCTAGTTTTATCCGCCTGGGGGTGTTGGGAATTTTAGCGATCGCTGGAATTGTCGTCATGTACCTGCGGCAAGCCGTGCCAGAGGTCAAGGATATTCTTCTGCTCCGTGTTGGCTTGGTCGCTGTGGGGGTGCTGCTAGGAATATGAGTAGCGATCTACATCCATCCCAGTTACATCAACACTTGCAGATGTACGCTTGTGCCAAGTGGTCTTTTTGGGGAAGCTTGGTTGTTAGCTGTGGCTTGCTGTTCCTGGGAGCATCTCAAAAACCAGAGTCTAAGCCGTGGATACTGGGGGCCTCCGTTGGCGTTCTTGAAGTTGGTCGCAGACATCGCCAAACAGCAAAGCTACTTCAAGAGTCGCTAGGGGATATCGACCGAGCATCGCGGCTTAATTTCCAAGCGTGGGCTAGGGACAACACTCAACCAACAGCCCAGTTGGCGCTGACAGTTGGTGCTGTTGATGCCAACTGGAAACCACAGAACTTAATTGCTGACCCAGTTGAGTACATCCAGAAAAAGCAAAAGCACGTTGCTTTAGTCGGTGGGACTGGTGACGGGAAATCAACTTTTACCCAGTATCTATCCTCCAAAATCGGCGGTAGGGTCGTTATCTATGATTCCGATGCCAAGCCCGACGATTGGTCATGGATTGATCAAGCTGATGTCATCGGGCGTAAAGGCAACTTCAAAGCCATCGACACGGCAATGGGCAACGACCTGAAAACCTTAGAGGAATTGGTAGAGCTTCGCGGAGAGGGGGGAGATAACGCGATCGCAGGTCGTGAGAGATTCCTAGTTGCTGAGGAGTTCCCAATATTAGTAGATGAGTGTGACCACTCCACCAACTGGATCAAGCGTCATGCCAAGCGGGGCAGGCGATACAAACAGTTTATTTGTGCGTTGGCCCAAAATGATACGGCTGAAAATTTTGGGCTACAAGGTGACAAAGACACCCTTTACAGCTGCTTTGTCTTGGTGCGTTTGGGGCAGTTCGGACGTGACCACGCCAGGACCAAACTCAAAGATCCTCAACTAGAGCAGTGGTTGAAAGCTGGTGGTAAAAGGCGCTTTCTTGTCGATGACTGCCCTTGTGAACTTGACCTGAGCAACTGGGGAGCAGGGAGCATGGTGCAGCCAGAAACCTCCGGCGGGGGCGATGAGGAGGTGCGTAGTTTACCGCCGCAGGCATCGCAAGTCAAAGCCATGAATGAGTTTGAGCAATTTATCCTTGACTGGGGTCAACAGCACCCAGGTGAAGTTTTAAAAGCCAGAATCCTGCTGCAAGCTAGTCGATTGTTTGAGGGAATGCAGCCTGATGAAGTGCGGATTATCTTCGCTTCTATGGCCGATAGGGAATTGGGGGAAGTGGAGGGAAATGGCGATCGCCTGGGCTGGAGGTGGTCAAAGTAATGCCTACAGTTTGCCTACAGTCCGTCTACAGCCTGTAGGCAAAGCTTTGCAGGCAATTTACCCATTAATTAACCGGTAGTTGAATGGAAGTGCGATTGCTCACTACCTCGCCGCTAATCGCTCAATAGTGCGTCTACACCGTCTACAATTTTTTAGCCCCAAAAATTCGGCTGTAGACGCTAAAAATATCCACCAGAGCGGATTATAGCATCTGTAGACAAAAATTCTGGGGTTCAAAAAAGTTAAAAAATCGAAACAATTTTTAAATCTGCAATGACTCAAACAAATTGTCCTCGATGCGATTCTACGCGTCTGCGATACCAAGAAAATTATGGTTACTGGGAGTGCCTTGACTGCGGTAACGTCTGGGCATTAGATGCTGAAGATCCAGACTATGAAGACGATATCGTGTATTTCGACAGAACCCTGTGTAACACGTGTAGCGGTGGTGGTTTAGTTCAGGAGGATGGCGAATTGCACAGCTGTCCTATGTGCGGCGGGAGTGGTTCGCGATGACAGTCCCAACTGATGAGCAACTAAAAGAAGTAGCGGAAATGTACATTCTCAATCAATATGCGCCGCCTGGGTTTACGGCTTATTTATATGAGGAGCAAGACGATCCAGATGATGATACAACCTGCCACATCTACAGTACAGAATGGCCCAAACCAGATGAGGAAGCGCTTTCTAGTTGGGAAATTGTAGACACAACCATTGAGTCAGTAACCATAGAAGAACGTGACGAAGAAGCCCGTGAATGGACAGTTTTAGTAGAGGCTTTGGTAACTGTTTGCGACAGCAAAGAAGAGGGAGAGGAGGAAGAAGATCCAGAGGTGCAGAGTAGAAACATCTCTGTATACCTTACTTCTGACAGCAACGGTGAATTATATGTTTTCGATGCCGAGGAATAGCTATGGCGATAACCGTAGATCCTAAAACGCAAAAACTAAATATTCGCTTTAGAGTCAATGGTCATAGCAAGCAATTTTATCTGTCTAGCGGGCTTAAAGATTCATCTAAAAATAGAATTATCGCAGAGTCTCGCTGGGAAGAAATTCAGAGAGACATTGCACTGGGGCGATTTGATTCTACGCTAAAATCCTACAAATTTGGAAATTATCAAAATACTGTAGTCCCCGCAGAGAAAATATCTTTAGATAAGCTATGGGATAAATTCTTAGATTTCCAAGCTCAACATTTAGAGCTATCAACACTAGAAAGTGATTACAAGCAAATAACTAAAATTGTTGTAAAGCTATCAAGTAAGGAAATCCAAAATGCTCCAACAATCAGAGATTGGTTGTTAGCTGAATATAGCTACCATACAGCGTACAAAACACTTGCGGCTTTTTCTAGGTGCTGTAGATGGGCTATTGATTCGTGCTTAATTAATTCAAATCCTTTTGAAAAAATGCAATTACCAAGTCCCAAAACTCCCAGCAACGAAAATAACGAAAAAGCTTATACATTGGAACAAAGGGATCTAATCATTGCTGCTTTTGAATCTCATCCCAAATTTTCACACTACAGTAGCCTGATTAAATTTTTATTCTGGACTGGATGCCGACACGGAGAAGCGTTTGCTTTGACATGGGGGGATGTTAGCTGTCAATGCACCAGGATCTCTATTACAAAAGCCTATGCCTCTCGCGTTGGTGTTGTCAAAGGAACCAAAAATAACAAACGGCGGGTGTTCTCCTGCCTGCAAGGTTCAAAACTGCAATCTTTGCTTGAAGAGGTTCAACCTAATTCCCCCGACCCAAAAGAATTGATTTTCAAAAGCACGACGGGGCAGAGACTCAATCTAAATATTTTAAACAAATGCTGGAGGTACAACGACACTGGGGAATATCGCTATAGCGGTGTTGTAACAGAATTGGCTGACCAAGGCATAATTCCCTACCTAAAGGCTTATAGCACTCGGCACACCTTCGCTACTTGGGCGATCGCTTCTGGATCGTCCCCAGAAAAGGTAGCTTACTGGATCGGGGATAACGTCCAAACAGTTTTAAGGTACTACTGCCACCCAGATGTCACTAAAGCTGAGTGCCCAGACTTTTGAATACTACTCACCTGCTACTCAAAAATAGCTTAGAAATGCTTGCAATCTAGTTAGGTGGCAATTCTAATACACTGCTCACTTATTTACTCTACGCAACGTTTTCGAGGCTACATTCCGATTTTACTACTCATTTACTACTCAAGATAGCTATGCCTTGTCCCGATTTTTAGCGATCGCAGTTGGCGATCGCGCTACCTAATTGCTACTCATTCAGAGCAATAGACTCTTAATCTATTGGTTGCGGGTTCGATTCCCTCGTCACCCACTCTCTNAACGACACTGGGGAATATCGCTATAGCGGTGTTGTAACAGAATTGGCTGACCAAGGCATAATTCCCTACCTAAAGGCTTATAGCACTCGGCACACCTTCGCTACTTGGGCGATCGCTTCTGGATCGTCCCCAGAAAAGGTAGCTTACTGGATCGGGGATAACGTCCAAACAGTTTTAAGGTACTACTGCCACCCAGATGTCACTAAAGCTGAGTGCCCAGACTTTTGAATACTACTCACCTGCTACTCAAAAATAGCTTAGAAATGCTTGCAATCTAGTTAGGTGGCAATTCTAATACAATTACATCCATGACCTATTGCAAATTTTCAGTGACTCAGACACAATACTATGTCTACTGAATAGAGGAAAAAAATTTTTCACTGTAGTGACACGTTCATAACTAGTGTTGGGTGTTGAGGTTAAATAGGATTTGATGCAAACACAAGACAGGGTAAAAGTCAATCAAGTCGCAGATGCGATCGCAGCTAGCCAAGAATATCTGCTTTCAATTCAAAATCCGGCAGGTTACTGGTGGGCAGAGTTGGAATCTAATGTCACCATCACTGCTGAAGTCGTCCTCCTGCATAAAATTTGGGGAACAGACCAAACAAGACCTTTGCACAAAGTTGAAGCATATTTGCGTCAAGAGCAACGGCAGCATGGCGGCTGGGAACTTTTCTACGGTGATGGCGGAGAAATTAGCACCTCAGTTGAAGCCTACATGGCTCTAAGATTGCTAGGCGTACCAGCGACCGATCCGGCGATGATTCGGGCGCAAGCTTTTATTCTCCAACGCGGTGGGATCAGCAAAACTCGGATTTTTACCAAGTTACACTTAGCCTTGATTGGCTGCTACAACTGGCGCGGTATTCCCTCGCTGCCACCTTGGATAATGCTGTTGCCAAAAGCTTTCCCTGTCAATATCTACGAGATGTCTAGCTGGGCGCGTTCCAGCACAGTACCGTTGTTGATTGTATGCGATCGCAAACCTGTTTATCTCACCGACTCAGCAATCAATCTAGATGAGCTATACGCTGAAGGTGTCGATCGAGTCCAGTGGGAATTACCCCAAAGTGGCGATTGGACAGATTTATTCCTTACCCTCGATCGGGGGTTTAAGTTGGCAGAAAGCCTTAATTTAGTACCCTTTCGTGAAGAAGGTATCAAAGCCGCCGAGAAATGGATTTTAGAGCGCCAAGAAGCTACAGGCGACTGGGGTGGCATTATTCCGGCAATGCTGAATTCAATGCTAGCTTTGCGCTGTCTGGATTATGACCGAAACGATCCCATTGTGGAACGAGGTTTGCAAGCAATTGATAACTTTGCCATTGAAACAGAAAATAGTTACCGAGTTCAACCTTGTGTTTCACCCGTTTGGGATACAGCTTGGGCGATGCGTGCATTAGTAGAATCTGGTTTTGCACCAGATCATCCGGCTATGGTCAAGGCTGGAGAATGGTTGCTGCAAAAACAAATTTTAGATTACGGAGATTGGGCTGTAAAAAATCGCCAGGGAAAACCAGGAGCTTGGGCGTTTGAGTTTGAGAATCGCTTTTATCCCGATGTAGATGACTCGGCTGTGGTGGTGATGGCTCTACATTTGGCGAAACTCCCGAATGAAAAAATCAAGCAGGCTGCGATCGCTCGTGCGTTAAACTGGATTGCATCTATGCAATGTAAACCAGGCGGGTGGGCTGCTTTTGATTTGGATAACGATCAAGATTGGCTTAACTCAATTCCCTATGGCGACTTGAAAGCCATGATCGATCCAAACACCGCAGATGTTACCGCTAGGGTACTAGAAATGCTGGGTGCTTGTAATTTGTCAATTGATAGTGATAATTTGGAGCGATCGCTAACTTATCTTCTGCGCGAACAAGAAACTGAAGGCTGTTGGTTTGGTCGTTGGGGTGTAAATTATATCTACGGTACTAGTGGCGTTTTATCAGCCTTGGCGTTAATCGATCCTCAAAGGCATAAACTCAGTATAGAACGAGGAGCGGCTTGGTTAGTTGGATGCCAAAACCCAGATGGTGGTTGGGGCGAGACTTGCCGCAGCTACGACGATCCCAGTCTCAAAGGAAAAGGAAATAGTACTGCATCTCAAACTGCTTGGGCTTTAATTGGCCTCTTGGCAGCAGGTGAAGCAACTGGTAAATTAGCTCTTGAGGTGATTGAGCGGGGAATTGACTATCTGGTGGCAACTCAAAAGCCCGATGGTACTTGGTTTGAGGCAGACTTTACAGGTACTGGATTCCCTTGCCATTTTTATCTTAAGTATCATTTATATCAACAATACTTTCCTTTAATTGCACTAGGTCGCTATCAAACAGTGATTAAAGGAGGTTAATAATCGTTTTTAGTAAGGTAGCACACCTATGCTACCTTATGGTGATTTTCAATTTCTACGAAAACAGCTATTACATAAGCGATCGCATCAACTATATATACTCAAGTAAAGAAAGTTTATTCTCTTAATATCTAACACCCAAAATCAACGTATTTCTATTCTCTAGCAATGACAATATCGTTAGATTTAATAACTGCATAAGCTTCTTTTCCCTCAGATAATTCCAACTCTTCTGCGGAAGCTCTGGTGATAATCGAAGTTAATTCTACTTTATGAATAATCTCCAAAGTAACCTCACTATTAACTGCTCCATAAACAACTCGTTTAACCACACCTTTAAGAATATTGCGAGAACTAACTTTTAGTGATTTCTTCTGAATACTACTTTCTATGTCAGGCTTTTGAGTGTAATAGATATCTTCCTGTTTTTCTAGCTGAGTTGCTGGTGATATTGATGTTGAAGACTGCTGAGTGAGACTACGCACAAGTTCCCGCAGAATCTCAGTCTTAGTACGTTGAGACTGTTCGCAGAACTCCTCTAGAATCTTCCGCTCGTCCTCTGAAGTTTGAAATGTAACCCATCCTTGTTCTTTTCTTGGCATAATAATATTATTATCAATTTTGGTTATCTTGGTAAAATTTTACCAAGTGTCAATTCGATACGTCGTTTTAGTAATAACATTTTTTTGTCGGTATTTTCGGCATTTTTATCGCAAGTTAATCAACTATTCTCATATAGTTAACTACATATATATTTATTTTTTTCTAGATGCGAAATATTTTGTTACTTGAAATCGTCTAAATCATCACTAAAATAATACCAACTAAGATGGTATAACATTGGTCTATGGTATTTGTTGGGATAGCTACGCTTACGCAAGGATAATCTAACAGAAAATTCCACTGGCGTAGGCGTAGCCCGTCGCAGACATCGCGTGAGTGCCGTAGGATTATTTAACGTGAGTTCACAGCCGGGGGATGAAACACTTAAAATCGCGTTCTCAAGACCTGCGGAGTTTATTTGAGAACAATATCACTATTGAATACGTGGCAGAACCCCTGAAAGCTATGCCAGCTGATACGGAGGCGAAAGAAGTGCTGCATTGGATGCAAGCACAAAATTTTGATGTTATTGGTGTTGAGACTGGAGATATTATTAGCGGTTATGTAGAACGCTCTAGTTTGATCCCAGGCAAAAAAGGTAAATGTAGCGACTATCAACGGGTGTTTCATCCCAAAGAACTAATTGCCATTTCCACCCCACTGATAAAGTTGCTACCTATTTTGCAACAAACTCCGCGATTGTTTGTTTTGGATTGCAATCAGGTAAGTGGTATTGTTACCTGTGGTGATTTGCAGAAAGCACCAGTGCGAATGCTACTGTTTGGCTTAGTAACGCTGCTAGAAATGAATTTGCTGCGGCTGGTGCGGATTTACTATCCTCAAGATTCTTGGCAAAAAGTCCTTAAACCTGAGCGTTTAGAAGTTGCTCAACGACTATGGCGAGAGAGTCAGGAAAGAAACGAAGCCACCGATTTGTTAGATTATCTGCAATTCTGTGATAAGCGAGAGTTGATTTTAAATCAACCAGAACTTCTCCAGCAACTAGGACTAAAATCAAAACGGTTTGGCGAACGTTTCCTCAAGTCTGCTGAACAGTTGCGAAACCGATTAGCTCACGCCCAAAATTTAGTTAGTGGTTCCTCTTGGACAGAATTGATTTCTCTAGCAGAAGCGATGGAAAAGCTGTTAATTCATTGTGAGGAAGTTGAGTAAAGTAGTCAGCTTTATTTAACACTATTGAACCAGCCGATCAAATCCGCTGCTGTCGAGAAATTTAATAGCGCCTCACTTACCTCGACTTTATCCATTTTTGTCGTAACGTGAACGCTTATGCTGAAACCTTTGTGAGACAGTAGTTTTACTTTTTTCACTTTATCGATAATCTATGACGTAAAAAAAGTATTTGCCAAAAGACCAGGGTTTTTGCCGTATCAATAAAACCGAGTTATTAATTTTGGATAAAGTCGAGCTTACAGGATTTTTGAAAAATTCTCTTGTTGATATCAAAAGTTTTAGCTCCCTCTCAATCACCTTGAAAAAAAGAGACTTTGATTCTGGTTCGCCCATTTTTAAGGGAGGTTAGGGGGGATCTAAAAGTGGCTAAAGTCACAACGAAACACTTTTCAAATAACCTCTTAAATCCTCTAATTGAGTCAGAGACAATACTTCAATCTGTAATATCTACAACGGCCTTCTCTACGAGACGCTACGCGAACACCTACGCAATTTTGGAGCAATTGTTGCAAGCTTATTTTTGAGTGAACTTATAACTTTTTTCTATTAACTGTACGTTAGCAAGCACCGCTCTTATTTGACACAACTTTTAAAGTTTTCAAGATTAGACTAATATCATAAACGATAGACCACTTACGTTGGTAGTCTAAGTCCATGTGAACAATATCTTCAAAGTCTTTAATACTGGAGCGACCATGAGCCTGCCATTCACCAGTCATACCCGGCTTGACATTCAAGCGTTCCCAGTGGTGCTTTGAGTAGTGTATCACTTCATTAGGAGTGGGAGGGCGGGTGCCGACTAAACTCATTTCCCCCAGCAGTACGTTCCAAAACTGAGGGAGTTCATCTAAGCTAGTGCGGCGGAGAAACCTTCCTACACTGGTAATGCGGGGATCATTCTCATTTTTGAATATTTGATCGCTTTCAGCTTCATTCTTAACTAGATGCTTAAGTTGGTCAGCTCCGGCTGACATCGAACGGAATTTCCAAATTCGGAAGTGACGCCCATTCAAACCACAGCGAATTTGACTGTAAAAGATAGAACCTTCGCTATCTAACTTAATGGCGATCGCAACAGGAATTGCTACGACTATTGTAATCGATAGCCCGATAACAGCACCCAAGATGTCAATCATTCGCTTGGCTTTACTGATTACAGAGGGATGAACTGGAAGTTTAACTTTAGTAACAGTATGGGTATCATCTATAACTTGCATATAAAAACGATCAGAAGTAGAGGTACACAGTAATTACAGTTTCAGTAAGTAAGTTTATAAACTCAATCGTCTGCACATTTGTTTATTTCGGTAACTTGTAAAAGCTGGAATGAGATTTTCTAATAGGTTAAGCAAGTAAATATGTAACCAACCAATTTGTTCTTTAAGATATTTACAGTGACGGTAGCGGTCAATACTTCATGGTTAAGCATTGAACATGGTTACGACTGCATCATAAGTCTCATCAATTTCAAATACTTAATTCATCTGAGTCACTTCAAAGATAATCCGATAATACAAGACATTGCAGTTGCTGGTAAGTCAGCAATGCCTGCAACAAAACTGAAATTTATAATTTGTCAGGCTTTTATGTTACTTAGACTCTTTTTAATATGTAAGTACCATAAAAGATTTGATAGCACTTGAAACTTTATTCACAAGTTTGAGTAAATAATTAGCTAATTGCACGTATACTTTCGTACACAAATAGCACTATAAAATACTATCTGATGGCTAATTAAGTTATTTTTTATGCAGTATCCTAATGAAGAATAAAATTATCCAGTTAACTATCCGCTTGGCTGTAGCGTACAGATAGTCTAAATTTCATAATATAGTGAGTAAGCTACAATAAAACCAATGTATGTTTAATTTTGTAAAAACTCTGAAATGACGAATTTATATACTACTCGCTGAATTTACATCTTTTTACATAGCTTGATTTTTTAACGCTGTTTACTAATTACACCAGATAAAAAACAAAAAAATCAGGTATTTTATAACTACGGAAATAAGATAATAAGCAATTATTGTCATGCAAAATTAATCTTGAATACATGATATGCTAAGTCAAAATATTTCAAGTACCGAGTGAGAGATTTTGTTTATCTCATCATCACTATAGTCAGGTAATAATGGCAGTCTGTGGACTTGTCAGATTGGGGCTAAATTGCTCATGCTTTTTATCTGCTAATACTTGAGTTTGTCTGAAAAAAAATAGATTTTTTTCTATCTTTATGCTCCTAACTGATGATTTAGCCCGACTTATTCGCCCAAAGCGTTATTGTTAAGTACATTAAGCGTTTACAATCAGCTACGCTGGGCGGTTACGCCATCGCACTTTCTTTATAATCGCTAAAACCAATGTATGGTAAGCATTTCGTATTTACGGATAAGTCTAAGTATATAAATTATATGAAAAGACACCGAATTATGATTATTGGTAGCAATGTCAATACCGTGCAGCGCGTCAGCGGTCATTGCCTAAAACAAAATGCAGAAGTTTTTCCATATTACAGTATTCCCACACTTGAAGAGATCACTTTGTTTGCACCTGATGTATTGGTGCTATGTCTGCCCATACGTGGTAAATTCCATCACCAACTACTTCAACCTTGCATTTTGTGGTCAGAACAACTCATGAATGATATCTCACCACTGGCTACCACTTTTACAGAATTATCTGCCTGTTTAAATAAATTCCTCTAAGCTTAAATCAACCCTTGGCGTACAGCTAAAGCTGCTGCTTGAACACGATCGTCAACGCTAAGTTTGTTGAGAACCATACGTACATAAGACTTGACTGTTCCAAGTGAGAGGTAAAGTTGGTTTGCAATCTGCTGGTTTGAGCGCCCTTGTGCAATAAGTTTCAGAATCTCGCGTTCACGATTACTGAGAATAGGTTGCGCTATTACCTGAGATACAGGAACATCGGGAGCGACAGCGGTTGACCTAAGCATCCGAGCGACTTTTTGAGCTATTAGAGGATCTAAATAAGCACCACCTTGAAGTATTAATTGAATGACAGCGATAAGTTGTTCCCATTCAATGGTTTTAAGGCAGTAACCATCAGCACCAGCTGCAAGCATCCCCATGACCTGGATATCGTCGTCGAAGGCACTTAAAGCTAGAACACAAGTTGTCAAGCAGCTACTTTTTATCTGCTGGGTGGCTGTAATCCCATCCATAACTGGTAGATCGATATCCATTAAGATTACATCTGGTTGGAGTTGGCTAGCTAATTCAACAGCCTGTTCACCGTCCAATGCCTCTCCAACTATACTAAAACCAGGTTCTAGGCTAAATTGCCCTTTCATCCCTCGGCGGATTAAAGCGTGATCGTCAACTAATAGAACCCGCACAATTTTCTCTTCGTCAATATTAATCATCATTCTTGCTACATCTGGTTATATTCTGTTCATCGTTGCAATCAACGTTATTTATGGCACTTGGGAGAGTAAACCAGAAAGTACTTCCCTCTCCAAGAGAACTTTCGACACCAATATTTCCTCCGTGAGCCTCAATAATTTGACGACATAAGTACAGACCAAGACCACTTCTTCCACGATGCCCTCGTCCTTGAATAAAACGGTGGAACAGCTTTTGCTGAGCTTGGGGTGCAATTCCTGAACCGTAATCACGCACCGAAATCTTCACTTGGCCTTCTTCATAAGGCGTTATCTCAAGAAGAATTTCCCCTTTGGGCTTACTTACGCGCACAGCGTTATCAAGTAAGTTTTGTAAAACCCGTTGAATTTCTAATTCATCACCGTAGACAGTTGGCAGCAATTGAGAAATTTTACAAACGAAGCCTAACTCACGTGTAAATGTTGCTTTTACCTGACCAATTACTTTAATTAAAATCTTTTCCCAATTCAGGCGATCGTAGGCTAAACAAGTGCTGCGTGCTTCATAACGAGAGATATCTAAGAGGAGTTCCACAAGCTTAAGCAGCTCCTCATTAGCTTCATGGTACTCTTCAAACACTTCCTTCCAGGTGTCATTTACTGCACCAAAAGCTCCTCTGCTCATACACTCTAAAGTGTTACGAGTGGCAAGTAAAGGAATACGTAGGTCATGGGAAAGTGCAGATATCATATCTTCAAGCTGTTGGTTACGCCCCTCAATGCTTTCTTGACGGTGACGAGTCTTATCAGCGATCGCGTTAAGAACTCCAGCTAGTTGCCCGATCTCATCTATAGAAGAATGGCAGAGTTGCACTTCCATTTGTCCCGCTTGCCAAAGTTCACAAACTTGTGTCAATTTGTTTAATGGAAGCTTGACTCGCCTATACAACAACTGAAAATTTAAAACCGCTCCTAACAAAATAACTAATGTGCTGAAAATGTTTATCGCAGTATTAATATCATTCAAGTGCCGTACACGATTTTTGCGAACCCTCAAAAGCATCTCTTGGCCCTGAATCAGGTTCTCAATCTCGTTGCGCAAGGAATCAAATAAAGTGCTTTTTGCCAGAGCAGATTTGCTGACAGAACCAGAAAGCGCTTTTTGCTTCAATTCCCTTTGCCACTGGTTATAGATATATCTAATTTTATCGAGTTGCTTTATTTGAGCAGGGTTGTCTTGTACGAGATTGTACAGATGATTGAAGTTAGGCTTTTTATCACCATAATCTATAGAATTGGTTTGTCCTCGACTGGAATTTTCTAAAAAACCTTTTTCTTCATTATCTATCACAGCATTGAGTAGATTTTCTCCTTCTTGCTCTACCAATAAAGCATGGGTTACCTGGTCACATGCTTCATGATTTAGGTGTGCTATGAAAAGGTTGAAGACTTGCTGTCCAAATAAAAACAACACTAGTACCGAAATACTAGTATGGAGAGGAGTTAAAAAATTACCTTTTCTAGATGAATGAATTAGGAAAGGTATCAAGTTAATAGCTATCACTATCTAATATCTCCACCACCTTAATTACAGTTACCTAGCATACTAATTAAAATTCCAGACTCTCGAACTGCAACCGCTTCCCTGCTTGCTATCAAAGTTGTTATTTAAAAGTGTTAATTGTTCATATATTACATATAAAATCCTTCATTTTTTATAATTTTAGTATTAACAACTCAAAGTATTAAGTAAGTCGGCGTTAAAAAAGAAACATCTGCAACTAACTGTAAAGTCAGCAAAGAGCTTATAAATGAATCGTTCCAGGGTTTTTACAAAACTCAACATATCTTGGTTTTATCGTGCCGACTTACTTAAATAACGGAGTAAATATACTTACATATTTACGGAACTTAACATAATATACACAAATTAAAAGTCTTTTAGATAAATTTCCTAGTTAACCCACTGTGAAATTTATTATTAGAGATTATTTATGAAGTTAAATCTAAAATAAACATATTTTTATGAATTGTCTTAGTATGTTTAGCTACCGTTAGTCCCCATAAAGACTAGTTCGAATTGCTGCCACCTAGCCTCCATCACATTAGGCTCATTGCTGATAGGCTGGTGTAAAAAGGCGATGTCTATCCATGTTTTTGCTCTGCTGAAAGAGCGAAAAAGTCCTTCGCCTATGCCAACGATTTCTCCATACAAATACAGTATAGGAATTTTACTTCCCGTCTGCGATCTACCAACAGTCTGATGTAGCAGTACAAACAGGTTTAAGGGGTGTAAATATGACGAAAATAGCCAGGGCAACTCTAGCAATACAAATTGTTTTCCCAAACAGCGTCCAGAAACGGCACTCGCTCATACCGATTGATAAAGTCTAAGATATGAATAGCACTAAGAAAAGATACAGCCCTTGCTCTGACTGGTTCCCTGCCTAGACAGGGAAGCGATTCTGGGAGGGTTGCCGCCTCCAGTAGCTTGACAAGAGGCAGAAGCTTAAATACATTCCCAGCCTCCAGGCTGGGAACAAGAGGACACAAGCCTTTGGGCTTTTATTATTGCCATTCGTCCAAGCAAGATAGAAAGTGTATTTGTATCTTTACACAAAATGTTACAAAAAATAATATTATATTTAAATCACTCAGTATTTAAGCCAAAGCCTTTTATTTAGCGATAAAAGCCAATAAAACTAATGTAGCTTTATCGCTTAAATTTTTAGAAAGTACAGATTCATACGGAAAAGTGCAAAATATAACTATAATTATCAAAATAAAATCTTTACAACTGTCTACTATTAAATTGCTTGAAATCATTTATACATCTTTTCTCGATTTCAGTATCTAGCTTTTGAATAAGGTGACAGGCAAGGTAAACCAGAATGTAGTACCCTCACCGACAGTACTTTCCACGTTGATAGTGCCTTTGTGAGCCTCCACAATTTGAAGGCATAAGTAGAGACCTAACTTATCTATGTGATTCCGTCCACGTCCTTGAATAAAGCTGTTAAAAAGGTTTTTATTGTCTAAAGGTGTAATCCCCAAGCCATTGTATCGCACTGATATTTTTACTTTCTCAACTCCAAATAATGCTACCTCAAGGGTAATTTCTTGATCTGGATTATTGACTTTTACAGCATTATCAAGTAATGTCTGCACAACTTGTTGAATCTCAAGAGTATCACCATACACAATCGGCAGAAAAGAAGCAATTTTATATCTAATTGGATACTTTTGTTTCCGAGTCGCATTGCTGCGGATAATGGTTTCGGCAAAAATGTTTTTCCAGTTAATAATTTCAGACTTCGAGCTTTTAGAAACTTCGGTTTTGTAGCGAGATACATTTAACAGAGCTTCGACAAACTTCAAGAGGTCTTCGTTAGCTTGGCGGCAATCTTCTAGCACATCTCTCCAAGGGTCGCTCACAGAACCAAAAGCTCCACCTAGCATCGCATACAGAGTGCCACGAGTAGCTAGCAAAGGAGTACGTAGATCGTGGGAAAGGGCAGAAATTAGGTATTCAATCTTTTTGTTTTCATCACTAGTTATACGTTCTAGTTTATATAAATTACGCTTTAACTCCATTTGAGTCATGACTTGGCGACTCAACGCTTGCAATGCTTCCAGTTGTTCTGAGTTCATCTGTCGTGGTACATGGTCTATCACACAGAGTGTTCCTAAAGCATATCCTTCCGGTGTTATTAGCGGCGCACCAGCATAAAACCGAATATAAGGGTCGGAAGTTACTAATGGGTTGGTAGCAAAACGCTGATCGAGTAGTGTATCTGAAATAATCAAGGTGTCATGGGGCTGCAAAATCGCGTGGGCACAGAATGCCAGATCGCGGGAGGTTGATTCACTGTCTAATCCGACTTTCGATTTGAACCACTGACGGGACTCATCAATTAAGCTGATTAAAGCTATAGGAGTACGACAAATTTGTGCCGCTAAACGGGTGAGATCATCGAAGGCAGTTTCACAAATAGTGTCTAAAATCTGATATTGGCGCAGGGCTTGGAGCCTGAGGGTTTCATTCTCAGTTAATATAATTTCATTCATTAGAAGAGTCTGAAGCATGATCTGCGTATAGAATAAAGATAAATCCTAAGATTTACTTTTGTCATCTTTCTATCGCAATAAATCTACTATTCTTAGCATATTGCCAAGGATTTATGCTGTAGGAAGTAAATATTAGAAATCACATATAACTAGGTGGATAGCTGAGTGGATAATTTTATTTCACCCTAGAGGATGCTGTTTGCATTGATGCAATCTTAACCACTGTTTGTGGTAAACCCTCAGCACTGAGGTTGAATAGAGTTTTATCTTGTTCACGAGTCATAAATACCCTTAAATGAGTGTCCATATCTCAGTTAGCTCGGTAGATGCATTCTCCGTATTTATTTATCTTTGCATGGTTTGGTTTTTTGGTGCTGACTTACTTAGTATAAAACTGAGAGTGTACTTGGGCGATCGCAAAAGCCTACCTAGACTTTGTAATTCTGCAACTAGTTCCCAACTTTAGAGAATTTTTAATGGCCAATTATATAGAAATCTCTGGATACTTTGGCAAATCAGTAGGAAAGCGACAAGCCTTGACAACTTTACTCATTTCTAGCTCTAGCTACTAATCTAGCTTTCTGGGTCTTAGCCTTAACAGTTCTTCAGTTATTAATTTACCAGGAGCGGCGTCAAACGCCAATGTTAAGCTTAATGCCACAAGTTGTATTAGCTCCAACTGATGATACCAAGCATTTACCCTTAGTAAGCCAAGCATTGTTACATAGGTAAGTCATAATACCCAAGCGGATAACTTGGTGGATAACTATATATTTGACTAGGACAGTATCTATAGATAGTGTTGCTCTTTGAGCTTTCAAGGGATGCTATAGGGGTAAAGATACTTAACTACTTAGTAAAACGCTCAGTATATTTTGGACGTAAAAATACAAGCTTAATTAGCCAAGATTTTTACATAGTAAAAGTTACAAAAACCGTGGGGAGATATACGGGGATTCATAGAAGTCATGCATAAACCTGTTTTGACTATTTTTTACCAGTTTAATCCTTGGCACTCTACCATTGGAGGAATACAGACACTCATAAATACATTTATTAAATACGCTCCCAGTGAATTTGAGGTGCGACTAGTAGGGACAGGAAGCGATCGCACTCAAACAATCGGTAAGTGGCAAGAAGCAGAATTAGCAGGTAGAGAAATTCGTTTTTTTCCGCTTTTTACCCTGGAAAATGATAACTTCCGAAGTCTGGTACCAACCACGGTTAAGTATGCAGCTGCGCTTGTCGGTCATCGCTTGGAATCAGACTTTATGCACTTTCATCGGCTAGAACCAAGTTTAGCAGCCTTGAAATGGCGAGGAGAGAAAACCCTTTTTATTCACAACGATATTCATACGCAGATCAAAGCCGTAGGTGATAAAAATGCGATTTTATGGCGGAAATTTCCCGCAGCATATTTTGCATTAGAAAGCTTACTAGTTCGGCAGTTTAGCCAGATTTTTTCATGTAATACTGATTCAGCACAATTGTATAAACAGCGGTATCCTCTAATCCAAGACCGTGTTGCATATATCAAAAATTCATTTGATAACGAGATTTTCTACCCCTTGAGTCAGGAACAGCGAGAAGCACAGAGACGGGATCTGGCAAAAAGGTTGAGTTTGAACGAAGAAACACGCTTTATTCTGTTTGCTGGGCGGCTACATCCTCAAAAAGATCCGATTTTGCTAGTACGTGCGATCGCAGCCTTAAATGAACCGCATACTCACTTACTGATAGCTGGGGATGGAGAATTGGCAGCAGATACACGTACAGAAATCGCTCAGTTAGGATTGTCTAGTCGGGTAACAATGCTGGGGGCAGTTCCCATAGAGGAACTGGCGTGGTTGCATCGTATCAGTAATATCTTTGTCCTTAGCAGTGCCTACGAAGGTCTACCTTTAGTAGTTCTAGAGGCACTTGCCAGTGGAACACCAGTAGTTACCACTAGGTGTGGTGAAACTCCAAAGTTACTAGCGACTGACAATGGAGTTATTTGTGAAGTGCGATCGCCACAGTGTTTAGCAGATGCTTTGCAACAAGTAATTCTACATCCAGAAAATTATCCAAGTGCGTCCTGCGTGCGCGCTGCACAGCCTTATGCTGCTCGTACTGTTGTGAGGGATGTTTACAGCGACATGTTCACTCGCTGGGAAAAGCGAAATTTCTCAGTTGTTAGCTAATTATCAACTTGCGCTTAAATCCAATATAAAGATGCTGTTGTTGAAGAGAACCAGTAATACTGAATTTAGCTCTACAACACAAGCATACGCACATATTCATTATCGCTTTGTACATTTTTTTTGAGCATAACTTTTGACTATGAAAATTGCCGTGATTGGTGCAAAAGGTCTACCTCCCAAGCAGGGCGGAATTGAGCATTATTGTGCAGAAGTTTATCCCCGTATGGTTGCACAGGGACACTCTGTAGATTTATTCGCCCGTTCTTCCTATACTCATAGTTCTTGGCTTGAAAGTTATGACTTTCAGGGCGTTCGAGTTATATCTGTGCCTAGTGTAGATTTTAGAGGGATAGATGCTTTTGTCACCTCCGCACTGGCAGCGATCGCGTCTATTGCAAAAGACTATGATATTATTCACTTCCATGCTTTAGGACCCTCTTTGTTTACTTTTTTACCTAGAATTGTTAACTCTGCAAAGATTGTCGTTACCTGTCATGGGTTAGACTGGCAACGTGCAAAGTGGGGCAATTTTTCTACCCGTTTAATTCAAATGGGAGAGAAGAGCGCAGTCCGTGACGCCGATAGAATAATTGCTGTATCAGAAGCATTGCAAACTTATTTTTGGAAAACATACGGTAGAGAAACAGTCTACATTCCCAATGCTCCTGCCAGCTACGGTGAATCAGACCCCCATTTTTCCTACGGCAAGCAATTAGGTTTACAGCAGGGACGCTATATTTTGTTTTTGGGTAGACTAGTACCAGAGAAGCGTCCTGATTTGCTCGTTGATGCCTTCTCATCTCTTAAATCATCTGAATGGAAACTTGTTTTAGTTGGAGGCGTTAGTGATACTAAATCTTTTGCCTCAAACCTATTAGAAAAAGTTGCTAATAATCCAGATATTATCTTTGCCGATGAACTCCGAGGATCTCGCCTTTGGGAGATTGTCCGAGGCGCAGGGTTATTTGTTTTGCCTTCAGATTTGGAAGGACTACCTCTGTCCATGTTAGAAGCTATGCAAGAAGGTATACCAATACTAGCGAGCGACATCCCACCTCACCAGCAATTGATTAATCAGGAACGGGGAATCCTTTTTGAAGCAGGAAATTTAGCATCTTGCATTAATTCTTTAGACTGGGCAATTCATCACCCCCAACAATTAGCAGTAATGGCTCGGAATTCACAAAAATATGTGCAGATGAATTATAACTGGGGATGGATTAGTGCTGAACATCTAAAACTGTATTCTACACTTTTGAAATTACCAGAGTCGGTAAGAATTATGGACTTGAGCAACAGTGGAGTTATTGGGTCTACTAGTCAAAAATAGGCACTGTTTGTCTAATTCCAGGAAAGAAAGGAGCAACTAGTTCATCAATAATTAAAAACTATAGTTGATATATTTATATAAAACATCATACATATCAGTTATTATGGCGGAGTGTAAAGCTTTCTCTAAGTATGCTTTAGTTATGTACATACTAAGTTGACAAAGGCATTTGTGATGGAAAAAAGCATCTCATCCTTACTAGCAATCTCAAAGCGGCGAAGTTTACCTGCCTTGGCTACTTTTATTGCCACGCTCGGCACTTCAGTTGCCTACCTTGCGGTTGCTCCGCATTGGTATGAAACTTCAGCACGACTGATGCTTGATGAGAAACGGGTGAGCCTTTCCGAATTAGGTCGCGACTTGACACAAGTACCTTCAGGTACAGCTGGTGGCCCTAGCCCACTGGCTGACCAAGCAGAGTTTGTTAAGTCACAACCTGTTTTAGAAAAAGCAATAGTACAAGTCAAAAATGATTTACCTCAAAACCAACTCACAGTTTCAGAAATCAAGAGAGGGTTAAAGGTGAAAATTGTTCCTGCTACTAATATTCTAGAACTAACCTATCAAGGTAGAGACCCAAATTTCGCAGCTGAACTAGTGAATGCTATCTCCCAGACGATGGTTGAGGAAAATGCTAAAGCCATCAGTTCAGAAGCTACCAAAGTACGTGTATTTTTACAAAAAGAAGTACCATTAGCTCGCCAAATACTACAGAGAGCGGAAATTGCCGAAAACAGATATAGGCAAAAAAGTGGCATTATTTCTATTGATGACCAAACGAAAAGTTTGGTACTCAGTTTAGCCAATCTAGAAGACCAGGAACGCACTCTAGTTGCCCAACTGCAAGAGGCAAAGTCTCGTGACATATCCCTGCGGCAAATTACTGATGCTAAAACCATAAACAATGCTTATGCATCTGTACGCAGTGGTCAAGATGAACAGGTCAAGAATTTACGCACCAAGTTAGCAGATTTAGAGACACAAATCATCCAAACTCGTTTGCGCTTTACAGAAAACAATCCTACTCTCATCAAGCTGATTGAGCAACGAGATGCTATTCGTGCTGTGTACACTCAAGAATTGGCTCGTGTGTCACCTGGGAATGCAACTATTCCCCCTAATAAGGTCGCATCCGATTCACTTAGTCAAGAACTCAGATCCAAGCTGATAGTTAATGAGATTGAGCGCTTGGCAATTGAAAATAAGCTCAAATCTGTCCAATCTCTGCAAGCTAATCTCCAGACTCGCCTTGCACAACTACCAATTAAAGAGCTACCACTGAGCGCTCTTGCCCGTCAACGCCAACAGGCTGCGACCTCCTTAAATATGCTACAAAGCAAACTGGAAGAAGCACGTATTGCTGAAGCCCAAAAGGTTAGCAATATCCGAATTATAGAGGAAGCGCAACCGCCAACATCGCCTACTTCACCGAAAAAAGCAGCTGTGCTGGTGATTGCCACTTTCTTTGGGGCTATTTTAGCCATTGGGGTTGTGCTGTTGCTGGAACTCATGGATAACAGGCTACATGATGGCTCAGAAGTAGAAGAATTGCTCAAGCTACCAGTGCTTGGAGTCTTGCCGCGTTTGCCTGTGACGATGCTTAATCTTGAACCATCTGAACAATTCTTGGATGATGTTGCTTTGGTTGAGCCTTACCGTATGCTTTTGAAAACGTTAGAGTTTCGTAGTACTCATAAACCAAGGGTCATTGTTGTTAGCAGCAGCATCTCCGGAGAGGGGAAATCAGTGGTAGTTTCCCACTTAGCTGCCGTCTCAGCCATGTTATCTCGGCGGACATTAATCATTGATGCAGATTTGCATATACCTGTGCAGCACAGACTGTTTCATTTAGCTGCTAATCCAGGGATTACTGAGGTAATTAGCGGCAATAAAACCTTATTAGAAGCCGTACAGCGAACAGATATTAAAAATCTGTCGATATTGACTTGTGGGGAACTGCATACGCGTCCATCACAATTGTTAGAGTCAGCTGCTATCGAGTCTCTCATAGCAGAAGCCGCAACCAAATATGATTTAGTTATTATTGATACTGCCGCACTCAGCGATTTTGTTGATGCAGCTACATTAACCCAGCAAAGTGATGGAGTCATAATAGTTACACGCCCAAGTTTTACTCACAAGGGGGTATTACAAAAGTCTGTCTCAGAATTAACAGAAAATCGTATATCTATTCTGGGAGTAGTTGTCAATGGCATAAAAAATCAGACTAGAAAGTCTTACCACTATCCCCGACAAGATTACCAAGCTCAATTTAGGCCCAAGAAGCATCTTACTTATCTTGAAAGTCCTCTGAATCATTCTGCAAGAAATCAGATATCTATGTCATCAAAGGGCTTAAAAAATGGTCAGTAATCACCACAAAAACCGCTTCTCTTATCTAGCACTCTGGGTAGGAGTGTTAGGTGTTGGAATTGGTATTGTTGTAGGGTTACTCGCAGGCGTTCAACCCCTTTTACTAGCTGTCGCTTTGGTTGCAGTGGCAACGGTAGTCTCATTTTCTACGAGCTTTGAGCAAACTGTACTGGGTTTGTTGATCCTACGTAGTTCTCTTGATCCTTTCTCAGCTCAGCAAATACCGGCGGCGTTTGCCCTCGGACTTGACGCCCTGACTATACTATATGTAGTTGTGCTGTTGCTAACAGGACGGACTGTACAAACTGATAAGTTTTGGTGGTTTTTTGCAGGTTGGGTAGCCCTACAAAGCATGTGGATCATACTCATGCCGTTGGGAGCACTGGCTTTAGATGGTTCATATTTACCATACGGTCTCCGCGAGTGGGTGCGACTGTTTTCATGGGTAATGGTTTATTTACTGGTGATGCAGCTCAAGGGCAAAATCCCTCCAAAAACGATTATTTCCATGCTGTTCCTCGCGCTGATCTTACCGACTACGATAGGTTTGATGCAGATGTTCGTGCCTTCACTTGTTCCTTCTTTCTTGTCGGGTGGTGGTGGGGAAATGGGACATCTGCCATCCGAAGGAGAATCTCGCGTCAGGGGAACTCTCGGTCTTGCCAATACCTTCGGAACCTTTCTATTGCTGTTTATTGGCCTGACTTGGTGGAAGCTAAACCAGTCACAGCAACGTTGGCCTTGGCTGCTTTTACTAGGGTTACTTGCATTTCTCTTCGTGGGAACAAAATCTCTGTTTACCTTGGTGATGCTGGCCGTCTTTATTCTGGTTTTGATTGCACCTAAATTAAACATTATTAATCTGTTAGGTGGATTGCTATTGTTTGCGATAGTCATTGGGCTGTTCACCAGTTCAGATTTTGGACAAGAGCGCCTTGGCTCGATTTCTCAAACACCGCTACTGAATCCAGACATAGACAGATGGCGAGCAATTCTCTTATCACAAGGAGACAACAATAGTTTTAACTGGCGAATTGCTCAGTGGACTTTTCTACTACAGGCTTGGGAGAATTATCCCATCTTTGGTACGGGTATAGCGACATGTTCCTTCTTAACTGTCTTGCATAACATGGCTCATAACGATTATGTGCGAGCTTTAACAGAACAAGGGGTTGTAGGTCTTTGCCTGTTCCTCATCTTTCTAGGCACTCAGGTTATACGTCTTGTCCAATTACTCCGAAGTACCCGCCGTGGAAGCGCTCAAAACGAGCTGATATTGGTTATGCTTGCCATTTTGCTAGCCGTTTCTGTAGGAATGATTACTGAGAATATTTGGAGTCACACAACTCTGTTTTTCTATTGGTGGACTTTATTTGCGATCGCAGGCTGGAACTGGTCTGAGCTAAAAGATCCTGAAAAATCTGCGTCTGTCAATAACTCTTTACTCGATTTTTCCTAATGTTCATGTTTTTCTAAAATAATAAACGGTAAAATTTTTAACTATGCCAAAAGTTTCTATTGTGATTCCTGCCTATAATTCTCTAAAATTTCTTCCGGAAACGATGGAAAGTGTTTTTAAGCAAACCTTTAAAGATTTTGAAGTTCTCGTTGTCAATGATGGGAGTTCTGATGATACTGAGCATTGGGTTTCTCAAATAGCAGATCTGCGAGTAAAACTGATTACTCAAGAAAATCAAGGATTATCTGGAGCCAGAAATACAGGTATTGCTCATGCGAGTGGAGAGTATATTGCCTTCCTAGATGCTGATGACCTTTGGGAACCAACAAAGTTAGAAAAACAAGTGCTTTGTCTAGAAGAAAATTCTGAAATTGGTTTGATATACACTTGGGTAGCATTAATCGATGAGAACGGTAATTTTACAGGAAGAGTGTTCAAAAACTATGCCGAAAACGATGTTTGGCATAAGCTTATTGAACACAATATAGTTGAGAGCGGAAGTGTAGCTATGGTTCGTCGCCAATGCTTTGATACTTGTGGCGTATTTGATCGGAATTTACGCTCATTTGTAGAAGATTGGGATATGTGGCTGAGGATAGCATCTCGTTATCCTTTTAAAGTAATGAAAGAACCTCTAGTTTATTATCGACAACACTCAACTAGCGCCTCTAAAAATTGGGAAGCGATGGCACGAAGTTTTGAGATCGTTATCGAAAAAGCTTTCTCTGCTGCACCACCCGAGTTGCAGTATTTGAAAAACCGAAGCTATGGTTTTGCTAATATCTGTTTAGCTTGGAAACCTTTACAAAGCCGCGCTCAAGATTGGAAAATTGCAGCTAGTTTTCGTGCAAAAGCTTTGTCTCACTACCCTTGGATTTGCTTTTCACAAGAATTTGTGCGGTTGAGTATTGCGATTATTCTAATGCGGGTATTTGGGACTGATGGTTACCAAAGATTTTTATCCTATGCTTATACATTGCGTCAGCGCATAGTAGCGATGGCACGTTGAACCCTCATCTTAGCAGTAATTATTGATAGTCAGAATATGCCCAAAATTTCTGTGATTATTCCCGCTTACAATGCCGAAATAACTATAGCAGAAACAATCCAATCTGTTCAGCAACAAACTTTCACAGATTTTGAATTAATTGTAATTAATGACGGCTCAAAAGATAGGACTGTAGAATTAGTTAATAGTATCAAAGATGAGCGCTTGCAGATTTTTTCTTATGAAAATGGTGGGCTGCCAGTAGCTCGTAATCGCGGTATCTCTCATGCCACAGGCGAATTTATTGCCTTTCTTGATGCTGATGATCTGTGGACAGCCGATAAGCTGGAACTACAACTGACGGCCTTGGAACAGAATCCAAAAGCAGGAGTTGCTTATAGCTGGACTTGTTTTATGGATGTGGATGAACAAGGAAAACCTTTATTCTTTCTGCCATCACCTAAATATTCTTTTGCAGGTAATGTTTATGAAAAGTTGTTAGTTAGCGATTTTATTCATAATGGCTCAAATACTCTGATACGTAGGCAAGCGCTGGAATCGACTGGAGGTTTTGATCCTGCTTGCCCTGGTTGTGCAGACTGGGACTACTGGCTGCGGCTATCAACTCGTTGGTATTTTGTTGTGATACCTAAGCACCAAATACTTTATCGTCGAACACCTGGAGCAATGTCATCTAACATTGAAAAGATGAAGGAAGATGCCCTCATCGCAATGAAAAAGGCATATCAAGCAGCTCCTCCAGAACTTCAATACCTCAAAAAGTATACAATAGTGAGTTTCCATATATATTTTGCTGGTCTGTATTTGCAACATCGTAGTCATAGCAGTGGCGTTAGCCAAGCTCTGCAACACATATGGTCAGCAATTCGCCTCAACCCTAAAGTTTTACTAGATAAAACAACTCAAAAATTAGTCATCAAGCTGCTTTTGAAACTAATTCTCCCAACTAAAGTTGCTAATTACTTCTTGCAGTTGATGAAAAAGCCTCTGACTCTAAGCGATCCGAGGTTAGAAGCATGAACAAGTACTCTGGTTTACAGCTGACTGTGCAACACGATAGGGAATCATTTTCTTTGAGTCAATCCTCTGAGCCAACGATCGCCTTACTGCACTGTTATGATTTAATCGATGATTTTTTAGATAGTATCAACATTTCTTTCGAGACTTT
Source organism: Nostoc punctiforme NIES-2108 (assembly GCA_003326195.1). Classification (GTDB taxonomy): domain Bacteria; phylum Cyanobacteriota; class Cyanobacteriia; order Cyanobacteriales; family Nostocaceae; genus Nostoc; species Nostoc punctiforme_A. The sequence goes on along the minus strand of LXQE01000136.1, from coordinate 261,109 downwards.
CTGTAAGGAGTTTGTCGGTAGCTGGATGTTTGGCTACATCAATGCTCTCAAACAAGTTGGTGTCCGGACGGTACTATTTTGCATTTCTGCTCGTGTCGAGCAACCATCGCGTTTTACTCATGTGCCGACTGGTGCTTCGATTTGCGTGCTGCCTCCTTCTGGGATTTATCATACCTATCGTGCTGTACGACGTAATTCACTGAATGTTTATGCAGCTAGAGAGGCACAATCTTTTAAAGACATTCAGGATAACAGTACAATCCGCCGTTCCCTGCTTACACCCGTTAAGGATTTGGCCAAGAGTCTGGGAACCTATCTCTCTACACCTCTAGGTTTGTTAGCTCGTGAACTGCGGCGTGAGAACTGTCAGGCAATTTTATGTCAAGAGTATGAGTATGCCCGCTTCGACAGTTGCGTGCTACTGGGAAAAATGATGCGTCTACCAGTATTTGCGACTTTCCAGGGAGGCGATCGCACCCAAAGCTTTCTGGAAGCTCTTCCTCGACAGTTGGCGTTTCGTGCTTGCACAGGTGCGATCGTGGCAACGCAAACTGAGATTGGGCGAATTCAATCTCGTTATGAGATAAAGTCTAGTAAAATAGCCCGTATTTTCAACCCTGTAGACATAGTAGCTTGGCAAGCGAGCGATCGCACTGAGGCACGAGCAGCACTCGGAATTCCCGGCAACGCCAAAGTGGTTGTATGGCATGGACGAATTGAGATAGAGCGCAAAGGATTAGATATTTTGTTGGAGGCTTGGCAGCAAATCTGTGGTGAACGTCCCGATCAAGACTTGCGTCTGCTACTAGTGGGAACGGGCAGTGATGCCGAGCAATTTCGCCAGCGCATTGCCACCATGCAGTTAAAGGGCGTGTCATGGCTCAACGAATTTGTGAGCGATCGCAATATTATTCAGCAATACCTATCAGCAGCTAATGTTTATACTTTGCCATCCCGACAAGAAGGTTTTCCCGTAGCACCAATTGAAGCAATGGCCTGTAGCCTACCCGTCGTAGCTGCTGATGCTCCTGGTGTATCCGACATTCTTGACGGGGGCGAAGTTTCCGGTGGAATAGTTGTGCCACGGGAAGATTCGACAGCACTGGCGCTAGCCCTTGGTCGGATTTTGGATGATGAAGCTTGGGGGCGTGAGTTGGGCAAGCGTGCTAGATGTCGAGTAGAGAGTTGCTTTTCGCCTGAGACTGTTGGTAAGCAACTGCGTGATGTTCTGCTGACTCAGAGCTTGCAGAACAAAGATGTAATTGTAATTTAGCCGTATTCTGATGCTAATAAATAAGCTCAAACAGATATCATCCGATCACTTTATTCGCAATGTTGGCTGGCTGGCAGGAGCAGAGTTAGTAAATCGTATCTTCCGCTTAGGAACAACAGTTACTCTAGCTCGTATATTCAGCCCCCAAGACTACGGGCTGATGGCAATCATTTATACCATTTTTGACTTTGCAACCGTTCTCACTCTCAGAGGTGGAATTGGAGCAAAGATTGTTCAAGCTGATGAACAAGATGTCAAGACTCTATGCAATACATCCTATTGGTTGAACTGGATACTTTGTGGGTCAATTTTTATTATTCAGTGTATTGCTGCCTTTCCAATTGCTCAATTTTACGGAAATAATCAGTTAATTCTTCCTATCTGTACCCAGGCTTTAGTCTACTTAATGTTTCCGATTTTTATGGTTCATTTGGCAATGATTGAACGAGAAAATCGGCTAAAAACAATAGCATTATGCAATGCTACACAGTCAATACTCAGCAATATCATTATTGTAATTCTAGTAATTTTAGGTTTGAGGGTATGGGCAATAGTTTGGTCTATGGTTCTGACAACTCCAGTCTGGATTGTCATCAGCTGGATGAATCATTCTTGGCGACCTCCAAAATCCTTTAAGTTAGAGCGATGGCAGGAGATTCTCAATTTTGGCAAAAATCTACTCGGTGCTGAGTTTTTGGGTAAACTAAGGGGAAACTTAGATTACTTAATTATCGGTAGATTTCTGGGTGTCGATGCATTAGGAATATACTATTTTGCCTTCAATGCTGGATTAGGAATAACTATGAATGTTATCAATACATTTATGGTGGCTTTATTTCCCCATATTTGTGCTTTTCGTGCAGATTACATGCAGTTAAAAAAAAGCTATTTTAGCAGTCTGAAAAAAGTTTCATTAGTTGTAATACCTTTGATTCTTTTACAATCTCTTTTGGCTCCAGTTTATGTTCCAATCATATTTGGTCAAAAGTGGATAACAGCAGTCCCAATTTTAATCATGGTCTGTCTTTCGGTTTTACCTCGAACCTATAACTGGGCTTCTTCTATATTACTAAATGCTGTAGATAAAACTCATATTACGCTTTATCTAGACTTAATCTTTACCACAATATTTGCAGTTTCCATACTCATAGCAGTTAATTGGGGAATATTTTGGGTAGCTGCAGCAGTTTTGATTTCTCATTTACTAATATTACCTGCTTTTACGATCTGGACTCACCGATATGTATTTAATAAATACGGAACTTCTGCTACTTTTATGGAGAATTAATAGTTAAATACCAATTTAATAGACTGCGTAATCGGAAATTATGAGAGCCATATCCAAGTCTTTTTATTAACTTTCTCTTGTCTAATTCATGCAACAAAGCTATGGCGAACAATATTTTGGTTACTGGCACAGCGGGTTTTATCGGTCGCTATGTTGTGCGGCATTTTTCAGAATTAGGTTGGTCGGTGATTGGTATTGATAGTTCTCAGTCTGAGAACGCACCCCTGGCGAGTTTGGCAGCTTACTATACAGTAAAATTGCCCGATCCACTGTTGAGTGAGATTATGCAAAAGCACCGCCCTGATGTGTGTATTCACTGTGCGGGTCGTGCTGCACCAAGCTTATCCATGTCGGAGCCAACGCCTGATTTCTATGCTAATACTGTTGTCACTTATGAAGTTTTGAATGCTCTCCGTTTAGCCGTACCGGGTTGTCGGTTCATTTACCTTTCCAGTGCAGCAGTTTATGGGAATCCGGGGTTACTTCCAATCAGCGAAACTCAAATTCCAGCGCCGCTTTCTCCCTATGGCTTTCACAAGTTACAAGGTGAAATGCTATGCAAGGAATTTTCACAGATATATGGGTTGCCAACTGCTAGTGTGAGAATATTTTCAGCCTATGGCCCAGGGCTGCGTCGTCAGGTGTTATGGGATATTTGCCAGAAAATAATAAGTGCAAGAACATTGGTTCTTCAGGGTACAGGATATGAAAGCCGTGACTTTGTTCATGCTCTAGACATTGCTAAGGCCTTTAAAGTGATTGCTTGTGATGCGCCGATGCAAGGTGAGGTTTATAACCTAGCTAGCGGGCAAGAGGTAACAATTAGAGAACTTGTCACCTTAATTTCAAACTCTCTAGAGTCTAATTGCATACCTCAGTTTGATGGCGTAGTTCCCTCTGGAACACCATTGAATTGGAAGGCAGATATCTCAAAGCTAGAAGAATTGGGATTTACCACTTCTGTTGCATTGGAACGTGGTGTTAAAACGTTTGCAAATTGGTGTCTTGCAGAGTTAGTTGGTGTATGACAGAGATTACTTATTTCCCCATAACTACAAATCCATAGATATAGCAGTTGACAGGCTAGTTAGGACATTGAGGATTCATGTAAGTCTTAATAGTTAAGCATTCTCTCTCTGAATTCTGACTTTGGCTATAGATTATTTCTGAACTAGGAACCTAGATTTTATGAACCAGGCAAGAAAGAAAATACTATTTCATCTACCAGTACCACTTACGCCTTTACATTATGGCACTCAGCGCAGGGTGTTAGGTATACTGAAATATTTCAATAATCGAAAAGATTCTATCACTGTAGATGTTGTTGCAGCCAATCAGTTTAGAGACACATGGGTTAATCCAAGATGGAGCGCAGAACAAACACAAGAAGCTTTAAAACTTGTAGATAATGTATTCGTATACGAAGGCAGATACAATTTCTACGATCAGTTATCGAGTCGCAGCAAGTCTTTGTACTATAACAAATTACTACGTGAAGAAATACCTGTTGATTCAGATTACTATGCTCCTCCAGGCTATGTGAAATTTGTTAATAATTTAGTTACTCAGAACGCATATGATTTTATATGGATCAATACCTTAAATTTTGCTCATTTGGCAGCAGATATTAAATCACCTTCAACTACTCACACCATAATTGATACTCATGATATTTGCTGTAGACTACGTGCGATGATGAAAGACCGTAATCCTTTTGATGGTTTGAAATTTGATTATGAATCGAATTTTCTGAAAGAAGTAACTTTACTGAACAAATTTAATACTATTATCTCTGACTCTAATTATGAATTCTCTGTTCTTGCGACACACTTGCCATCCCACAAACTGCAATCAATTCCCCATCCAGTTGATAGCCTGATATATAATTCAGAGCAGGTTTCATATCAAGATAGAACTTTCAAATATGACTTATTATTTGTTGGTCATTATAATCCCCCTAATGAAGATGGAATTAAATTCTTTCTAGATTCTATTTTTCCACATGTTGTACACGCTAGACCAAACACTCAGCTAGCAATAGCAGGTAATATTTGTGAGCATATTCAAGTTGATGCACACTACAATAAAAATATTAAACTATTAGGATATGTTCCAGATCTTTCGGAACTTCATTTGCAGTCTAAGTTATTCATTTGCCCTTTGCTAACTGGAGCTGGAACAAAAGTCAAGCTTATAGAAGCAATGTCTTACTCATTACCTATTGTAACTACCCAGGTCTGTGCTTCTGCTCTATTTTTGCAGGATGGTATTAATGCTTTAATTAATGACAATCCAGTCCAATTTGCAAATCATATTCTAAGTTTACTAACAGATTTTCACTTCGCTACTAAACTTTCGCAGGAAGTAAAAACTACCTTTGAGCAGGAATACTCAACGCCAGCGATTTATTTAAAGCTTGATAAAATGTTTGGCATTAAGAATTTTTTGTAGTTTAAAACCAAGACCTCATTTAAGGATTTTAAGCACGAAAAAATCCTGACCAGAATGGAATTATCTGAATTCATTTTTCCAGATTAACGCCTATCTCTCAAATTTCAATTCTACTCTTGAGTCTATGCTTTAAATACTCAAATATAAGAGTGATAACCAATTTTACAGTTTGTGTGCAATTTATTGAAAAGCCAATTTATGCCAATCATATCTGTTATTATTCCTGCATATAATGCTGAACATACAATTTTTGAAACTATCAAATCCGTTCAAGAACAAACATTTGCGGATTTTGAAATAATTATCATAAATGATGGCTCGACAGACAATACTCTCGCGCTAGTTCAGAGTGTTCAGGATCAGCGTCTCAAAGTTTTTTCTTATGAAAATGGTGGACTTTCAGTCGCTCGTAATCGCGGTTTTTCTCATGCTATTGGGAAATTTATTGCATTTCTTGATGCTGATGATTTGTGGACTCCAGATAAGTTAGAGCTACAGCTAGCAGCCCTGAAACACCATCCAGATGCAGGAGTTGCTTATAGCTGGACTTATTTTATGGATGAGCAAGGAAAATCTTCAATTCCTGGTGTTTCCATATTCTTTGAGGGTGATGTCCAGCCTAATTTATTAGTTAATAACTTTCTGGCTAGCGGTTCCAACCCATTAATTCGCCGACAAGCAATTGAATCTGTGGGAGGCTTTGATCCTGTCTGTGCAGGTTGTGCCGACTGGGATTATTGGCTGCGGTTATCAGTTTCTTGGAATTTTGTTGTAGTCCCGAAACATCAAATTTTTTATCGTCAATCTTCAAATTCAATGTCATTTACCAAAGTCAAACACATGGAGGACGATGGTCTTCTGGTCATAAAAAAAACATTTCAAACAGCTCCAGCAGAGCTTAAACATCTAAAAAAGCAAAGTTTAGCCTGGATCTATCAATATGTTACACAACAATATTTAAAGCAAAATAGTAATAGTATCGATACTGTCAATCAGGCTGGTCAAAAGCTATGGACAGCAATCCGCCTGCATCCGCAAATTTTATTACAAGATTACGCTCAAAGTCTTATTAGGTGGTTGATCAAGAAGTGGATAATAACAGTGCTACAACAGGTACGACTTGCAAAGAGTAAAATGCTACTGTTGAGTAGCAAGGAGTAGTGATATGCGTGTCAAAAAAATAGCCTTCTTGCTCTGGCTTTTTGCCATAGTACTTGGCTGCGCTTAAGCAAAGGGGTACAAGGAATTCGCTCATTTAAAATTGAAGACCCCACAGATAAATCTGGGGGCTTAAATCTTGAATAATGTTGGTTTGCATTTTTGATTCTCCATAAATAAATTAAGTCGCGGCTCAATCCTTTTCTTTTTGGTCGTATTTTTCTCTTGCCAATGTAAAATAGCGATTGAGGAAAGCGCTCGTCGATGAATGGCTAGTTTGAAAGCGCTGAGTACCAAGCCTTTCAGTAGTACAAATGTATTATATAATTACGCAGATATCTCATTTGCGTAATTACTATTCTAAATTGCCATTTAAAAAATACAGTGTTATCAAAGTGACTGCAAGCTTACTAAATTTAGGGATTAAACCTTGAAAAAAACAGTGTTTATGCTTACGTATAGTGTTTTCAACTCTAAAACTTTACTTTTTTTATTATGTATATTTACTGCGATAATTACTAGCGGTTTTCCCTACAAAGTAGATTCACTGGCGCCCAAACCAATTAACTCTATTGAAACCATCGTTTATGATATGCAACCACCTCATGAGGGCATACCCCGTGGGATTCCTTTGCACTGGAGTTGGGCTACCAAGCCACGTTTAGGTAATACTGATCCAGGTACTTTTACAGCCATGACAGCATGGGGACAATTATATGAAGCGTCTGAAGGTAATCCTGCAACTAACACCCGTGTGCAAATAAAAAATATTAAGGCTTACTATCTCAGTAAGAAAGATAAAAAGTGGCATATTCTCCAAAGTTCTGTGAGAGTTGAAGGTTCTGCCTATAGGGAAAATTTCGTAGGGGACATCAATAAACCAGCCAATATTAGATATGAGCCTGACGGAAGTATCTCTGTCAAAGCAGGTAATGGTTACAACTTCCACTTTTGGCCACCTGGTCGGGCATCTATTAATCCCATTGATGTAATGGGGATGTTTACCACAGTTGAAGCTCGACTTGTGGTAGATGATTTTAACAAACCTGACGATCGCTTTAAGGCTCGCTACGTTCTTAGTGAAGGGGGAGATTACTGGTTTAATTTAAATACACGGTGGAAGAACTGGGCTACTAATAAAGACTTTGGTATTGGTAAATTTAAGTACGTTACAACCAAATGGCAAGCTTTCAATGTGATTACTCTGCCAAAAGACCAAATTCGTCGCAACCCACCACCAATCTGAATTTTCACGGCATATTTTTCTCTAATCCCAAAACGACATTTTCTAAGTTGACTCAACTTGGGTTTAGCAAAAAATATCATTGAAACAGCTTGGCATTTTATTCCCCATCGGGACACTCTTCTAAAAGATAGTAGCAAACGTTATCAATGGACATTGAGTTTAAGGCTATATAAAGTAATAACAATCACAGATGGCTACAAGCTCAATGAGCTTTAACGCGGCTTTTGGATCGAATCACTCACTTGAGTCCCTGTATAATTTGGAATCCAACCTTCTGCGTTGGCGCAGCCCGCCGCAGGCATCGCAAAATAGCGTATCCCTTTGAAATTTAACGATGCAGTTGGGCTGCACCAATGCTCAACGCCGGCGGGGATATAAAGATAGTCTTGTGCCTGAACTAAAAGCTCTACTTGGCTGCCATCAGGTCTCACGAAGCCATAAATCATTTCTCCTGACAACACATAGAGGGGTTCAGCCGCAGGATGAGTATGGTAACGGCCGTAGGTTGCGATCAGGTGGTGAAGATTGAACGAACCTGGATGCACATTTAGTAAGTCACACCAGAGAGCGCCATTTTCTTGCTGAAGAAATTCAAAGACGCTGTTATGGAGTTCTACACAATAACGTTTCTCGGACTCAGTTAAAAGGTCCTGGTCTAGCAGATTAGGGAAGAGTAGCGATGTTCCTGGGTCGTAGTGTTTGAGTTGAATGCCAAGAGGCGCAAGTTCACGAGCTATTTCGCCTAAATCGCTCTCAATCGTACCGTCGTCAAGTAGTAGGTTAGCCATGACAAAAAGACTAATTAACTGTTAAGAAGAGTATACTCAATTTTGAGATGAAAAGCCACTATTCCCGATTGATAAACCGGGGTTTAGTTGACTATTGACATTCTGCGATCGCAATTTTCATTTGAATGCGTAAGGGTAACAGCTGTGCGCCCTTACACCACGCAATAGCAAACCGCTATAGTTAACTCCTCAATACCCATTAAAAGAATAAATTTATCGCCAGAATGATGCTTATTGGTACCACTAGCATCTAAGCTAGTACGGGTGAACTATATCCAGCATGGAATGTCTGACTTAATTCTGTTTTGGCATCGGCGCGATTTACGCATTTCTGATAATACGGGACTGGCTGCGGCAAAACAGCGGAGTCCGAAGGTGGTGGGCGTGTTTTGCCTCGATCCGAATATTCTGGAACGGGATGATGTTGCTCCTGTGAAAGTAACTTATATGATTGGCTGTTTGCAGAAACTCCAAGAGCGATATGCTCAAGTTGGTAGCCAGTTGTTAATACTCCACGCCGATCCTGTACAAGCGATACCAGCCTTAGCCGAAGCAATAAATGCCAAAGCTGTTTTTTGGAATTGGGATGTAGAGCCTTATTCACAAGAACGCGATCGCACCGTTATAAATGCCCTCAAAGAAAAAGGCATTGAGTTTCTTAACCAAAACTGGGATCAAATCCTCAACTCTCCAGAGGAGTTACGCACGGGTAGTAACAGTCCTTACACGGTTTACACCCCCTTCTGGAAAAATTGGATTACTAAACCGAAGGCTCAACCCGTAGAAACACTACAAAATGTTGAGGGATTAACGGAAGCGGAACAGGAAATTGCTAAACTTGCAGGAGCCTTGGCACTACCTTCAGCAAAAGATTTAGGATTCATCTGGGATGAACAATTAATTATTTCACCAGGAGAAGCGGCGGCACAAGAACGATTAGAAGAATTTACTACTAAAGCCATTACTGAATATCAAGAACAGCGCAATTTCCCCGCAGTGGACGGTACATCACAACTGAGTGCAGCTTTAAAATTTGGGGTAATTGGCATTCGCACCGTTTGGCAAGCCACCATAGAAGCAATGGAAAACAGCCGCAGTGAAGAAACAGCAGTTAATATCCGCACATGGCAACAGGAATTAGCTTGGCGGGAGTTTTATCAACACGCAATGTATAACTTCCCCGAATTAGCTGATGGTGCTTTCCGCGACACCTTTAAGAACTTTCCTTGGGAAACTAACGAAGAATATTTCCAAGCTTGGTGTGAGGGGAGAACAGGCTACCCCATTGTGGATGCAGCAATGCGCCAGATGAATGAAAGCGGCTGGATGCATAACCGCTGTCGGATGATTGTTGCGAGTTTCCTTACTAAAGACTTGCTAATTAATCCCCAATTGGGAGAAAAATACTTTATGCAGAAGTTGATTGATGGTGATTTATCTGCCAATAATGGCGGTTGGCAATGGAGTGCTTCTAGCGGTATGGACCCCAAACCTGTACGGATTTTCAACCCAGCCAGTCAAACACAAAAATTCGATCCAGAAGGGGAATATATTCGGCAATGGGTGTCAGAATTGCGGTCTGTAGATACAGAATATTTAGTTACTGGGAAAATTCCACCTTTAGAACGTCATGCTGTTGGCTATCCCGCTCCAATTGTGGATCATAAAATACAACAACAGCAGTTTAAACAGCTTTATCAACAGCAAAAAATCCTTAGTAGTGGTCAATAAAATTGCTGATTTTTTAATGTTTATTTATACTATGTTTGGCTAATCAAGCTTCCTTCAAAAATGTTTGTAGTCAGGACTTAAATCCTGATTTTGTTCGTATAGTGCTTCGGACAAAGGACTAAAGTCCTTACTACAAACCTATAGGCATTTTGACAAACATCATATTACGTCTTTACAGGTAAATGAGAAATTGTCCATAAGATGAGCAGGAAGATTAAGTAAATTGCGCCAACTAATCCAAACTCAATCAGAGGAATATAAGTTACTTCATAAATTCTGCCCAAGCCGCGTTCAGTCAGTGCATAAACGGCCAGGACACTCACTAAAAAGGCTCCGTAGATAGTACGTTTAGTCCAGATACCCAGAGGTAAACCGTGAAGCTGAGTAAGTACCAGAATGCCAAAAAAACCAAAGAGAAATGTGGGCCATTTGCTTTGCCCTAATATTAATGACACGATTACACTATGTAAAAGCACTGAAGCCTCTAAAGTAAATGTCCACCAACGGTTTACATGGGTGTGGTTAAAAATCAAGGAAGATTGGAGCAAAAGCAAGAACATATAGAGAAAACCAATCAAGTGCCCCAAAGTCGCTTCCATTGGATGATACCAGAAGGTGTAAATAGCGGCGAAGGAGAAAAAATAGCCATGGTACAGTTTGATAATTTGCAAAAACTGTTGATGAAATGGAACAGAATTGCCAAAAAACAAACCGCGTCGAGGTGTTTCTAAAATCAGTACGAACACTAGTAGAAGTACAACTGCACCTTGAGAAGCCCAAATTGAAGTATCTTGAGCTAGAGCATCGTACCAAATATATGTTTGCAGAAAGTGTAAAGCAATGAATACACCATTAATAGCAAGCATGAGGTAATTTATCGGATGCAACGCTGATTTGTATTTCAACTGCGATGCCTGCGGTGGGCGTAGCCATCGCTGCGCCCACAAGATACACGCCCAGATGCTAAACTGATGCCCAAGGTACATACCCCAAGCCGTCGCTCGACTCCAAAATGTTGGTTGGGGAAGCTTCCAGTAGTACCAATTTAATCCTTGGTCAGGAAGTTTGATGATACTTGCAGGAATGCTCCCACCGATCCAAATTGCATAGGTGAGGAGGATGCTTACAAAGATGCCTAAAAATAATGCTCGACGACCTGTCATAATAATTCGTAATTCGTAATTCGTAATTCGTAATTTTTAATTTTTAATTCTTAATTCAGACCTAGATTTTCAAGCGACACGTTCTGTTTTTGGTTCAGATGCCCTTTTAGTTACTCGCAAACTAAGAGTCAAAGCTACTACCATTACTAAAGTTCCACTCAAAAAAGGTGCAGAACTCCCAAATTTCATAAAACTAACCCCTGCCCACGTTGGCCCAGCGATGCGTGCTAATGCAGAGCAAGAACTGGCAATTCCTAATATTTGTCCTTGTTCTTCTGGGGGTGTCATCTGGGAAATCAAGCTGTTCAATATTGGTTGGCTGACACTAATTCCCCATGCCACAAGTGTGGCGGCGACTAATAATAAAATTAAGCTTTGTGAGAATCCAATTAACAGTAATCCTAAACCTAGTCCTAATATTCCTAAGATAAGTAACTTTATTTCACCCAATTGTTTTTTGAGAAATCCGATTAATCCTCCTTGAATGATTGTGCTGACAATCCCCATGAAAGCAAAAAGATAACTAGCTTGCTGAGGGCCCCAATTTAATTGCTGCTTAGACCATAAAGCCAACGTAGAGTCCATAGCTGCAACAGCAAAGGTGACTAAAAAGTAGATGCCAACAAGCACACAAAACTGCGGTGACAGTTGTAGCAAGTTTAGCCAACGCTGACGGTGGCGATAAACTTGGATTTTGGCTTTAGTCTCAGAATTTAGAGATTCTGGAAGTAATATCAAAGCACAAAGAAATGCTAATAAAGATAATCCGGCTGCAAACAACGACGGTAGATGAAAGTTAGCGTTGTTCGGATCTGATCCGATTAGAAGACCTCCAATCGCTGGGCCGAGAATGAAGCCAAAACCAAAAGCTGCCCCGATTACACCCATGCCACGAGCTCGATTACTTGGCGTGGTAATATCTGCTATGTATGCCTGAGCAGTGGCAATATTCCCTGACATAATCCCGGCAAGACTACGAGCAATAAACAAAATCCATAGGGAGTTGGCAAAACCTAAGCCTGCGTATGCAATTACCGAACCGAATAAAGTCAGTAATAAAATCGGACGGCGACCGTAGCGATCGCTAAATCTGCCCCATAATGGTGCAAATAAGAACTGCATTAAAGAATAAATAGCTACAAGTAAAGTCGCTTCATTAGGTTTTGCACCAAATTGTTCAGCATACAAAGGTAGTATCGGCAGAATAATTCCGAAGCCGAGCAAGTCTATTAATACAGTCAAAAATAAGACGAATATAGCCCTGTTATTATTTTTACTCTCCATCTGTACAATTCCATTTTATAAAAAAGATGTGTGACTTGGATTAGTTTTAAGAACATCAGGGAATGCTTGATTATAAAGAGCTATTGATTACAAACAGGAATCAGTACAAGCAAAATGTTTGAATTTCAGTGTGGTTTAGCAAAATAGCATGGAACAAACCCATGATAAAAATCAAGCCAATAATACTACTAATGAAAGCAACTATAATTTCGTGCTTCCGTATGGCTTTTTGTATCTTAGCGTCTATGATGTTTTCTAATTCTTTGTATAACATTGACTTAAATTTGGTTAAAGACAAGAATTATCTGGAACTTACGTTACCTACTTACATAAGTTTGAGTATGTCTGAAATCTCTAACTTATTAAATGAAAGCTATTTCGATGCTGTGGGAGTATCAAGTATGTTTACGTCGTTTCAAAACAGCACTTGAAACTCCAAAAGCTAATAGCGCTAAGGTATAAGTTGGTTCGGGAGTTGCAAGAATGCTTACCTGATTAATAGCCAAGCCATATTGTGGAGCAGAACTGCTAAAAACAAGTCGTGAGATGTTTGGAGTATCACTACGAATCCCCAAGAATACTGCCGAATTATCTAATGCTAAGGACGAAAAATTTGGAACGGAAAAAGTACCCAATAGGTTATTGGCGTTATCAAAAGCGGCGATCGAATTTTCAATTTTCAATTTACCAGTGTCTACAGCTATCTGAGTACCAGCGCCAAAAACTGGCTGGGCAAAACTAATCGAAAAAGGCTCGCCGTTCCCCTTAGTTCCAGGATCGGGAGTACCAGGAGGAAGAGGGATAAAACCTGTTGGATCTATACCTCCGAAGAGAATAAAATCACCTAGACCGAAGTTACTCCGAATGCCAGGTGAAGGTAAAGTTTGAAAGACAAATGGTGGAGTAATTTGAGGTTTATTAGTTGGAGTTATATTTATATCCAAGCCTAAACCACGTTGCGATGTCGCTGAAAAAGAGTTAGGTAGAAAAGCAGAAAAATCAGGAGCAGAGGGATTAAAGACTTTACCTAAACTTTCCCAATTAACTTGATCATTGCCTCCTAAAGCAGCGCGCTCAGTTACTAAAAATGTAGCGGCTTTAACTGGTAATGGGAGAACCGTTATTATGGCTGTGATTGCTGAAAAATATTTTACAGATAACTTAAATAATTGATTGATCGCAATTCCCACAAGGTTTTCTCCTTAATTTTTTAAAATAGTATCATCAAAATGCAACAATTAAATATTCACAATGTAAACAATGCCTTGCTCAACTCGAAAGAGTTAAAGCAACTGCTGCGATCGCACCAACTCACCTGAGATTTTTCATTACGGCCATTATCAGCCTGTCTTTTCCACCATCAATTAGGTTATTCCAGACTGGCGGAGATATTGTTATTGCCTCCACAAGCACAAATCCGGTCGTCATTACTAGTACCCAGCAATAAGTTGTTGTTAGGAGTACCAACAATAATAGATGTAAAATATTTCTTGATAGTTTTATATGTCAAATGTAGTTAACATTCGTAATACTGGCATAATACAAATATCAAAATTATAAATTTCTGATGAAATCTACCTCAAAACAGTTAATTCTATTTTATATCTCTGATGGAATAAAAATGCGATTATTTATTTTTTGAAATTATTTAATTTCTTCAAGGTTATCAAAAATGGGGGCGCTATCGTGTTGAAAATATAGGCAAGCAATAAAATATAGGACTCATACAGCAGATTTCAACTTCTCTAGGAACGCGAACAGTATGTCGGAGACAGAGGCTACATCAACGTCAGGTAAAGAAATATCTCACCCACGCGATCGCGCACACCCGAACTCAACTCTTAGCGCACTGATTAGGCAGGCAATGCCTGACGTGTTCGCTTCCCACGATGAAAGCAAGGGTGGTGAGGGTTGAGTTCGGGTATACTTCCAACAAATAGATTATGCAATATTGTGGGGTATTTTTTTTATTTGTCAGTCCCCTATGGCAATTTATAGCTACCAACACGTAGATTTAACTGACCTTGGCGCGGGTTATGGCTGAATATAAATGCGCCTTCTTCGCTTTCCCCACTAGATAAAAAGTCGATCTGTTGCTCTCCTGTTTCTGTAACTTTGCCGTTAATCAGTAACTCAGCCATAATCTGAACTGACTCAGCTGTATCTCCTCCACTATTCACAACTTCAAAAGGAACATAAAACTGGCCATTAATTTCTCGAATTGTTTGTTTTTTAGTAACAGAAAGGATCGGAGGTTGATTTTTCTCGTTCAGCCAAGTGTAGCCTACTAGACTCACAATGATTGCTAGGATGAATGAGGCGATGCTGAATGTTATCCACTCAGCTCTTGAGCGCTTTGGTTGTTGTTCTGTTTCAGTCATATTGCTAACCTTCCGGCTGCACCACCGATAGTTGCGGGTAAACCCAGTATCAATGTGTGATCTAACCACATTGTCCAGGGGTCGCTAAGAGTTAATTTTTGAAAGAACCACAACATAAAAGCGCCTGCTAGCAATGATACTAGGTAGGACATAATGGTTTCGCTTGATGGTCGTTGAAAAATTCCCTTTTGCTCTTTACGTTTTTGCTGGTTAGAAAAACCTGCCTGAAATACAATGCCATAAGAAATCAGCAAAGATGCGGCGATCATTGCCAACTCCCAAGGTGGAGAGGTTGCGGCTGCAAGCATAGGAATTTCATCTGTGGGAGCAATGTTAAATGCAATTATGGTTGCGCCAATTAGGGTTCCACCTACATCAGCAAAGGTAGCGTGTAACTCATCCCCTTTGTTCTTGGTTGTGCTATTTTCCCGATCGCTTGCTTGTCCTTTTCCATTACTGTTTTCAGTATCTCCTAACAACTGATTCGCTAATGCTACACCAAGAGCAAAAGGCACACTTTCAAAGATGATTTTACCTAAAGATTCTTTTAGAGAGGTTTCTGGTGTCAATTCTCGCAATAGTAACAGCACAAAGGTAGAACAAGCTATGCCGATCGCGATCGCTTCGACGGTATCGATTGCGGTTTGAGCAGCTAGCCAGCTATATCTGCGTTTGCGAAAGCCTTCTATCTGATTGAGTAAGTAAACCACAATAAACATTAATGCGATCGCTGTCATTATCAGTTGTGCTTTTGCCAGCGAGCCAATCCACCAAACCTCCATTGTGTACAGTAAAGGTATGCCAAATAAAAAACCTCCACAAGCACCTCGAATGATGTCATTAATCTCATTCTTCCAGACATTTTTTTGACTTTTTGTTGGCACTCCTTTATTTTCCTTTTGTTGAAAATTTGCTTTGACTTATACTAATTTTCTATGAAGGTGCATATAGCAGCCCTAAATTCTTCGTGAAAAGTTAGATGCCCGGCTTTTCAGATCCCCGGCTTCTCAAAAAGCCGGGGATCTGGACACCGCGAATTTATAATATTTTCAGATTTTTGAAGGAGGGTGTTCTGTCGCACCCCGTATCTATCTTAAGATACATAATCTAAAAAATTCTTCTCTCGGTTGATGGAAGTCCAAAATAATACACTATTGTTAGTTTATGTAATAGGTCAATCAACTACAAGCTGGAAATAAAAACCATGAGTGCCGAAAAAAGAGTAGAAGCTACTGCAAAAAATATTGAAGGGAAAATTCAAGAGGTTGTGGGTGAAATAACCGGTAATCCACAAGATAAAGCTGAAGGACAAGCGAAGCAAGCTGAAGCACAAGTTAGTCACACTGTAGAAAATATTAAAGACGAACTTAAGAAAGCTTTAGATTAATTTACGTTTTTGGACTAGAAATAAAAATACTAGATTAGCGATGATTCGTTAACCATAGTTTAACATTAATTACTCCACTTTCTCAAAGTAAGTGGAGTTTTTGTATTGTTAGTGTAATATTTGAAAGGGTAAATTACTAAAAAATTGGTTTTAGATTGTAAGTCTTGGCTACACGGGTACATACGCGCTAGCGGCTTCCTTTAAAATACGTTTAAGATGGAAAAATATCAATAATTATTGGGAGGAATCAATCGTCATGACTGTTATTGTTGCTAAGTGGACGATTGACGAATATCACCGCATGATTGATGCTGGCATTTTGAGCGATCGCAAAGTAGAATTACTTAAGAAAGAAATTGTTGAAATGTCGCCGGAAGGGCAGGGTAAACGCAAGAAAATTTATATCTGAGATGAGTTAGAGTGTAGAGGAATCGAAGCTTGTAAAACTTTCAGCATATACTCTTCATCCATGCTGGCTCGCTTTGCTTTTTGACGAATACTACGTTTATAATTTGTTTCTTTATTGAGAAAATTTATACTCCATCGCTTGAGTAGAGCAAAATTCTCTGGAGAGTTATCTTTACGGATGCGACAAGCATCCTCATTAAAGGTGACATCTAAAACCCAATGAAGTTGATTTTCAATTGACCAATGCTGTCGAATCGCAAGCCCTATTTTGCAGGGTAAACGCAAGAAAATTTATATCTGAGATGAGTTAGAGTGTAGAGGAATCGAAGCTTGTAAAACTTTCAGCATATACTCTTCATCCATGCTGGCTCGCTTTGCTTTTTGACGAATACTACGTTTATAATTTGTTTCTTTATTGAGAAAATTTATACTCCATCGCTTGAGTAGAGCAAAATTCTCTGGAGAGTTATCTTTACGGATGCGACAAGCATCCTCATTAAAGGTGACATCTAAAACCCAATGAAGTTGATTTTCAATTGACCAATGCTGTCGAATCGCAAGCCCTATTTTTTGGGCATCAGCAGGCAATGAACTCAAGTAAAACATTACTTCTTGAGTTGTCTTATTCCACAAGTGACGAGTACGAACAACTTTGACAATAGTCTGTAATCCAGACCATTGAGATTGTTTATATAAACCACCCATTTGTTCAATTGAAACAGCCCAAATCTGTCGTTTTTCTTTTCGATGGTGCGCTGATTCTACTCGAACGTCATGACTGAACTCAATACCATCAAAATTACTTTCGGCAGCATTCTCAAACCATTGTTTTACATCTTCAAATAATTTTGGATGATTGGCTTTGAGTGCCAATATATAATCTGCACCTTTAAAGTGAATGAGACGAGCAATTTCATGTTGAGAACGCAAAAGCGTCAATTGTGATGATACATCCAGAGATATCTAGAAGTGACAACAAAGCTGGTATCGCTGTAATTTCATTACTTTTGTCATCAACTTTGATTTGACCTAAAAATAACCGATGTTTACTAGCCCATGCACTTACCATATGTAATGCTGATTGTTCTTGGTTACGGTCATAAGAACCCTTAAGTGTTTTTCCATCAATTGGAATGACCTGTGCCCCTAAATCAAGAACCAAGCTATTTAACCAACTATTGAAACTGCACTCAAATTCTTTTGGCGATATCCTTTCAAACAACCGTCTATAAGTGTCAGCACTGGGTATTCCAAAAGGTAGCTGTAAAAAACTTGACAGCCAACTCTGGTGGCTGACACCATATGTCTCTATATCTTCCCACCCTGTTGCTCCACCAATGGTTGCCAGTAATGCTATCATCACGATGCTGATAAATGGATGAAGCACACCCTGTTTCCCTCTTGGGTCTTGTAAATCTTTAAAATTATCTGCCAATTGCTGATGGACTTGTTCAAAATCTGTTGCAGATGCAAACTGTGAGTCTTGTTTATTTTTGCCTGTAATTTCAGATGATGTCCCAAATCCTACAACCATTGGAAATACCTACACGACTGGATTTCCCCAGCATATTAACATGTCCTTTTTCTTGCGTTTACCCTGNTATGTCTCTATATCTTCCCACCCTGTTGCTCCACCAATGGTTGCCAGTAATGCTATCATCACGATGCTGATAAATGGATGAAGCACACCCTGTTTCCCTCTTGGGTCTTGTAAATCTTTAAAATTATCTGCCAATTGCTGATGGACTTGTTCAAAATCTGTTGCAGATGCAAACTGTGAGTCTTGTTTATTTTTGCCTGTAATTTCAGATGATGTCCCAAATCCTACAACCATTGGAAATACCTACACGACTGGATTTCCCCAGCATATTAACATGTCCTTTTTCTTGCGTTTACCCTGCATAGTGATAAAAGATAACTAACATTATTTATGCCGAATAATTAACTACAAAATCAAAAAAAAATAGTGATGCTCCTGATAAAAAATAGTAATTATTGTTGTATTTGTACCTATTTTTTATCAATTTGCTGAAAACCTGAGTGACTAGAAACAGGCAATAGTTTAAATATCTAATAACGATAAAAAATGTTTCTTGTTGGCTATTAATAATTTTTAGAGAAGAAATTGCAAAAATTTTAGGCTAATGATTTCAGCTATTCCTAACAAGAGGTAAACTAATGACTAAATTTTCACGTAGACAGTTACTGGCTTTCTTTGGTGCAAGTGCTGGTGCAACTGTCCTAGCTCCTGCTTTTGGAGAAAAACTTTTGGGCGGTAATGCTGCTAATGCGGTTCACCCTCTAAAATTTACCCCAATTCGCTTGCCCCATCCTTTACCAATTTACACACGGCAAAAAAGCTACTTACCAACAGGAAGTGGGCAAGGAAATGTATTACAACCCTCTGCTAATGCCCAGTTAAGTAGCTATAGCATAGTAGATGATGTTGTGGTTCCACCGGAATACGAACGGTATGTGATTGTGAGTTGGGGCGATCGCGTCTTTCCAAATCAAGAAGATTACTTTGGCTACAATAGCGACTACACCAGCTTTATTCCCATTGATGGGAGAAGCCACAATGACGGCTACCTTTGGAACAATCACGAATACATCTCCTACCCATTTTCTACGACTGTACCTGGCTTCTTAATTGATAGCGGTTTAGGAGGATTGCCCACATCTTACTCCCTAATCATTGGTCGAAATTTACCAGAAGACAGAACTAATATCGAAGTCTTAGGTGAATTCATGTATAACATCGGTGGCTCTGTTGTGCGGATTGCCCGCCCAAACCGCAGTGGATGCTTTGCCGTGGTGCGTGACCCGAATAACCGCCGCATCCACGGACTTTCTGGTTTAGGAATTAATCGCGATCGCACTGATAATTATAAAAACATCACATCTTGGGGTGGCAGAAGTTACCAGCGAGGAGACAACAATTATCTGATTGGTACTGTACTGGTCCAAGTGCGACAGAAGTTTTCCCCCTCAGTTCTGACGGACTAGGTAACAAAATCATCGGCACCGGATTTAACTGTTCTGGTGGTACAACTCCTTGGGGAACTTTCTTGTCAGCTGAAGAAAACTTTCAAGCCAGTCCAAGCTCTTTTGTCGGAGTTCAGGAACTTGTCAAACCCAATGGCACACAAACAAGCTACATCGAAGGCACAACAGGAGCGACATTTGGCTTAGTTGGCGAAAAATACGGCTGGTTGGTAGAAATCGATCCATCGAATCAAAGTTTCCGCCCACGCAAACATACTGCTTTAGGTCGCTTCCGTCATGAAAATATCGCTATGCGTGCGAAAGCTGGACAACCATTAGTGGGTTATATGGGAGATGATCGGCGCGGGGCACACTTGGAAGTTTGTCAGTTCTGGTACAATTACAAATCCCACTGATAAAAACAATAGTCGCTTATTTGAAAGCGGCACTTTATATGTCGCCCGTTACAATCCCAACGGTACAGGGCAATGGATTGCTCTCAAACTAAATACCCCGACAAATCCGATTCCACCATCAACTCTTGCTTCTGTAGAAGTTGCTGCATTGGGACAGGCTTCTAATAATGGTAATTTCCGGCTACCAAAGCGCAGTGGTATTTTAAGACAAACTGAAAATGGTGGGTCAATGTGTTGTCACTATAGAGACAGTTACTGATTCAGCCGGAACTATCAGCTCTTATGGTGAGACTGAAGCTTTACCTTCTTACCTTGGTAAGAAGTTGTCAGATTTCTACACTAGTCAGGGTGCAGTGTTGGTTGATGCTTTTTTAGCTGCCAATCTAGCTGGAGGAACTCCAACTGCTCGCCCAGAAGATTTGGAAATCAACCCCATAAATCCTAGAAAAAGCATCAAAAATATGGTTATTGGATGGTGGCACTGGATAGAACTCTTTTGGATTGGGCGGAATGTATTTATGGTGACATTGGTATGGGGTACTCATGCCTTACCACTATATTGGGAAACATTAAATCATGTGGGAAACAGTAATTTACAAACGCAAAAACGATTGATAAATACGGCGATGAAGCTGTTGAAAAAATGTCGAGTTGTAGTGTTGGCAGACAGAGAATTTCATAGTCCTAAACTCCCTAAATGGATTGATGATAAAGGAATCTACTTTGCTTTACGTCAGAAAAAAGACCTTCACTTCCAGTCACAAACATGACTTGAATATCAGGTACTTAAAGACCAAGGTTTTCAGCCAGGAATGTCAAAGTTTTATGTGGGGGTTAAATGTGGTAAAGCGGATGAATTGGGTTTATTTAACATCGCTGTTTATTGGAAAAGGAAATACCGCAATAATGGCTCAAAACAGCCTTGGTACATCTTAACGAATTTTACCAACTCTTCAACAAACTTTATGCCTCTATCGCTGCCGATGGGGGATTGAGCAATTCTTCAAAGATTGTAAGACGAGTGGTTATAACCTAGAAGATACCAAAGTGAATGAAACTCGTTTTTTAGCTTTAGTATTATTGATTGTAATTGCTTATAGTTTAGCTACAATGCATGGTCAACAAATGCAAAATCTAGGCATAGAAACTTATGCCGGACGTATTAAAGAACACAATGAGCAGACCCCTCGCCACAGCGATTTTAGCTTTGCTCTTTACGGACAACTATGGATATATGGTATGGAATTATGGGCTGATTTAGCTCTCTTGTTAATGGCTCTCAAGCCTCACAAACGCCTATTTTTTCAACGTGGCTTTCAGGCTCTATCCCTTATGAAACAAGCGGTTTAGCCATGTTGTCACCCGTTAAGCCAGAAAATATTCTATTTGCTAATATTTAAAAATGCCACAGTGCTTGACCAATTAACGGATTGGTTGAGTAAGTAACGAATAAACAAATTTTTAATAGTCTGTATTTCCTCAGTTGTCAAATTTGCAGCCAGACGATCGGCAAAACTTGGTCGATTAAGATTAGAAGTAAATAAACGCTTGATAAAATTATCAGAGATGTGCATTTGTGTCAAATACTGTTCAAGAACCACTTGTACGTAGTGTCCATTTGAAACAAAAGCGTGACGCAAATCGTCAGCGTCCCAGTTAAGCATGGGGTCAGAGGTATCTGTATAAATAGCTTCTTCTGCTAAAACTAATCGCTCATACAATTGGGCATCGAGATTTTGGCTGGGCAGTAAGCGGTAAAATCTTTGGGTATGACGAGGTACTGTCTCAGCTAAAATAAGCTTGACTGAGTGCGGAAGCAATTGAGCTAAAATTTGAGCAGCAAGTCCCTTATCTGATTCCGAGGCTAGTATATTGCGCCCGATAATAGAGTCAAACTGTACATTTGGTGCAAGAGATGCCAGCATAGCAGGTATCTGTGCAGCAGATGCAGTAAAAACTATTGGTCGCATTGTTTCAGGAAGTGCCGCAGCTTGTTCAATTAAAGCATTGGCATCAGAGCTATTGCGAACACAGGCATAAACCCCACCTTCAGGAACTTGCCGGATTGCTTCCCAAGTAAGTAAACCAGTGGCGGCATTTAAATCCAATACTAAATGATGACGTTGTAATTGAGCGAAAGTGAAAATGCGATCGCGCACAGATGCTAATTGTGTACTTACCTGAGAAAGTGTACGTTGCAACCAACGCTCATCTGCTCGGTCAACAGTTCCATAAGTCATGATTTCCATTGGTGCAACACCAATACCTTCTACTATTGCAGCAAGTTGAGCTTCCCGACGACGTGCTACTTGTGTAGCGATTTGGTGTTCATAACCTTGGGTTGATGGTTGATAAAACAATTGACCTTGCAAGCTGGTGGGTAAATATTGCTGTTCTACCCAATGATCTCGATAAGCGTGAGGATAGAGATAACCTGCTCCATGCCCAAAACCTTTTTTATCCCGATTGGCATCTTTAAGATGAGTGGGAACTTCTGCAACATTTTCAATTTCTACTGCTGCTAAAGCATCAAAAAAACCCATAAGGCTGTTGGACTTGGGTGCAATCGCTAAATAAAGTACTGCCTGTGCCAAATGATAACGTCCTTCCGGCATTCCCACACGATCGAATGCTTCGGCACAGGCATTTGTGACCACAACCGCTTGTGGGTCAGCTAATCCGACATCTTCGCTGGCCAGAATTAACATCCGACGGAAAATGAAACGCGGGTCTTCACCTGCATAAACCATTTTAGCCAACCAGTAGAGTGCTGCATCTGGGTCAGAACCTCGTAAGCTCTTGATAAAAGCACTAATGGTATCAAAATGGGCATCCCCTTCTTTGTCGTATAAAACAGCACGCTGCTGAATTGATTCTTCTGCTACTGCTAGGGGAATATGAATAACACCTGTAGCATCGGGTGGTGTAGTCTCTACAGCCAGTTGCAAAGCATTCAATAATGAACGAGCATCACCGTTAGCAACATTAACTAAATGATCTAGAGCATCTGCGTCAATTTGTACTGTTAACTTGCCATAACCGCGTTCAGAATCAGCTAGTGTTTGCTCAACAATTTTATATAAATCTTTATCAGTTAATTGCTGAAGTTGAAAAATCCGCGAACGGCTGACAAGTGCTTTATTGACTTCAAAAAAAGGATTTTCGGTGGTAGCACCAATGAGAATGATTGTACCATTCTCTACCCAAGGCAATAGAGCATCTTGCTGAGACTTATTAAAGCGATGAACTTCATCGACAAAAAGAATAGTTCGTTGATTATGGAACTTGCGCTGTTGTTGGGCTATTTCAATTGCCGCTCGAATTTCTTTAACTCCCGAAAGTACGGCATTGATAGCGATGAAGTGAGCGCGGGTGCTGTTGGCAATAACCCGCGCTAAAGTAGTCTTGCCAGTCCCTGGTGGCCCAGAAAAGATTAATGAAGACAGTTGATCCAAGCTAATAGCACGCCGCAGTAGCCTTCCTTGTCCGATAATATGATCTTGACCAACAAATTCATCAAGTGTCCGTGGACGCATCCGAGCCGCTAGGGGTGCTTCTTCTTCAGTGATTTTTGCAAGATGCTGGTCAAATAAATCCATTATTTAATTACTGCCAACTCTGATTTTTAGGAAAAATAAATTACTATCTGATTAATTCTGACAACATTTGCTCTAGAATTTCTTCGTCTAAGGAGTGCAGCATTGGTGGGCACTAAGAAATTCTTTGATCGCCTAAATCAAATCAATTGTCTTTTCTGAGAAATTCCTCACCGTAATGTCGCATACTCTATTGGCTGTCTCTTCTATCCACTGGGGTGTTATTCTTCAGGTTTTTGAGTATACATTCTATGCATATCTGAGAGTTGCAAGGATTTTTCATCTAAAATCCCAAATTGGTATGATTTATTTTTCGCAAGTCCCTGAGTATAATTCTGATACCAATTGAAAAAAATCCAGAAGCCAGAATTCAAAAGTCACAACTTTCGTAGTGAGGGTCTTAAACCTCTGTAATTTATCCACCAGTCGGACTTCAATACAAGCAAGAGAATTCTAGCAAAGGTCGCTGGAGTGCGATCGCAGCAATTGATGAATTGGTGTTAAGTGCAGCACTCTTTGCTCGCTTGACCCGGCGAAGCAGACTTTGACAACAAACTTTTGTCAGCCATACGCTATCAGTTTGGCGGGCATCATAAAAAAGCTAATTCCTAAAGAGGTTAGTCATGGGAACTCCTGATTCAGACGCACTAGTATTTTTTGGGGCCACAGGTGACTTGGCCTACAAGAAAATCTTCCCCAGCCTTGAGGCAATGGTACGACGGGGCAATCTTAATGTCCCAGTAATTGGGGTTGCCGGACGACCTTGGACGACGGAGCAACTTAGAGAAAGGGCACGTGATAGCCTAGAACATCATGGTGATATAGATCAAGCCGCATTTGAGAAACTTTCTGGACTACTCCAGTACGTTGCTGGTGACTACAACAAACCAGAAACTTACGAAAAATTACGTCAAGCCCTTGGTGATACCACTCATCCCCTGTACTATCTGGCAATTCCACCCAGCCTGTTTGCACAAGTAGTATCAGGATTGGGCGAATCAGGGTGTGCTAAAAATGCGCGGGTGGTAATTGAAAAACCATTTGGACGGGATTTGGAATCAGCACGCGAGTTAAATAAAATTCTGGCATCAGTTTTTCCCGAATCTGCCATCTATCGCATCGACCATTACTTGGGCAAAGAACCACTGCTGAATTTACTCTATTTTCGGTTTGCCAACTCTTTTCTCGAAGCCATCTGGAATCGCAACTATGTTGAAAGCATCCAGATTGTGATGGCAGAGGACTTTGGCATTCAAGGAAGGGGGCGCTTCTATGAGGAGACTGGTGCAATTCGAGATGTAGTGGAAAACCATATGCTGCAAGTATTGGCTTCAGTGTGCATGGATGCTCCCGCCAGTACTGCTACCGATTCCATTCGGGATGAAAAAGAGCGTATTCTCAAAGCTATACCTTCAGTACAACCCAATGAGATTATTCGCGGTCAATTTTCTGATTACCGCAACGAAGAAGGTGTTGCGCCTGACTCCCAAGTAGAAACTTTTGTTGCCGTGCGGTTATTTATTAATACGTGGCGGTGGTCAGGAGTTCCCATCTACATCCGGGCTGGGAAAAAATTGCCTGTTAAAACTACTGAGGTGATGGTCAAGTTCAAGTGTCCACCTTTAGACGTGTTCCAGGAGGGAAGACAAGAAAACGCTAATTATGTTCGTTTTTTACTAGATCCAGAGGTAATTGTGGGATTGGGCGCTCGCACTAAAATCCCTGGAGAAGATATGATCGGCTCTGCGGTTGAACTCCTGGCCTTTTACGGAGGTGGGGACGAGATGGAACCCTATGAGCGTCTATTGGGTGATGCCATGCGGGGCGATCCCACCTTGTTTGTACGGGAAGATACTGTAGAAGAGGAATGGCGGATTGTCCAGTCAATTCTCGATAACGTCACACCCGTTTACGAGTATGAGCCAAATACATGGGGGCCACCTGAGTCAGATCAACTGCTCTTGCCAAAGGATCAGTGGTATAATCCCTTGTCTAGAGAGTAGTATATATTACTCATAATCTGGGCAATATCAAGGAATTTGGCGAGATGCGATAATTTTAATCATTTAAAAAGTATTTTTTGCGCATTTAGCAGGAGATGCCGTTTACTTATAAATCCTCTATTCAACCTCATCAAGAAGATTACCACTCTTGTTAATATGTTGAAACTCCCGAAATACTTTACCCCCAAGACTTTTCGCAATTTTCTGACTGGGGATATTTCTTTTATCAACAGGGTAGGAAAGATAATTGTATTCCAAATTTTTATCTACCCAGTCTTTGAGTGTATTAATTGCCTCTCTACCAAAACCATGACCATGAGCGGATTTCTTGAGCCAAATTCCTAACTCCGGTGTCTGAGTATCAATAGCGCCAACCTCGCAAATTCCTAATAACTCTAAACCATCCTTCTTGAGAATTACCAACACTAGGTCAGTGTGATTTTCTCGTTGTAGAATCATCTCTCTAATTATCTTTTCGGTTTCACTGAGGCTCTGGGCTGGTTTCGGATACATAAAGGTGGTAATTTCGCTTGTAAATTCTCGAAATACATCTTCTGTATGTTCCAACGAAATCGTTTGCAAAATCAGTCTTTTAGACTCTAAACTTACTTTTATCTAAATTCTCCATAAAACTGGCGCTGGCAACTACACAATCGCTAGTATAGAAACCAACCAAGGATACAACCCCGTTGGTATCTACAATCTTGAGGGGACATCATCGATACGGGCACTGGCGATGATGCAATCTCTGGCTTTGTCAACAACGTACACACTGACATGAATTCATATAATAAAGAAAATCCCAAAAGTTCACAAGATTCCTATTACGTGGATCGGGAATTTTATCATGAATTAATTAAAAGACTTCCAGAGTGGGAAAATGAAGGAAAAGCAGTTAATCAATCAATTGAGTTAGAGTGCAAAGCATTACTGTTTCTGGAAGCACGGTTACTGGATGATGGGAAATTTGATGATTGGTTGGGGTTATTTACTAACAAATGCCTTTATTGGATTCCTACTATTCCAGGTGGTGGAGACCCTAGAAAAGAAGTATCCATCGCTTTCGATGACCACAGACGCTTAGAAGATAAGGTCTTTTGGTTGCAGTGTGGTTTTGCTTATGCTCAAACACCGCGATCGCGTACTAGCCGAATAATTAGTAATATTGAAATATTTTCGTGTGCAAAGGAAGAAGAAGTCAAAATTCGTTCCAACTTTCTCATTCACGAATTTCGCCAAGGACGGACTCAAACCTTTGCTGGTTGGTACTTACACAGGTTGCACCAGCAGTATGGCAAATGGAAAATAGCTCTCAAGCAGGTGAATTTAATTGATGCGGATCGAGGTCATGAAAACTTGAGTTTCTTACTTTGATTAGAGCGATCAAAAGAATTGCGATGGTGTACTTGCCCCCGTAGGTGAGAAATCCGGGGTAGAGGTCCAAGGCCTTGTGCCCTGACGACAGGTGTGGTTCAAATACATGAAAACTGCTGTAACAAAAAAATGTCTAATTTAGACACGTATTAGCTTAAAGTTAGCAATATCATACAGGCTTATTTGTCAAATTTCTTTTGAGAAAAGCTAACCATGCTGCATGGAAACAGCGAATTCAAGCAAGACTATGACTGGGATTATCTAATTCAGCCAGAACGAGTCCACCGTTGTGTTTATACGGATGCGAGAATTTTCCAGGAGGAAATGATTCGGATTTTTGGGGGAACCTGGGTTTACCTTGCTCATGAAAGCGAAATACCCAACCTCAACGATTTTAAGACATCTAATCTAGGGCATCGTCCAATAATTATCCTGCGCGATCGCCAAGATAAAATTCGCGCTTTGTTCAATCGCTGTACCCATAGAGGATCGACAGTTTGCCGTGAAACTCGTGGTTGTGCGAAAACTTTTACCTGTCCTTATCATGGCTGGACTTATAGCAACACAGGCAAACTCACAGGAGTTCCTTGGGCAAAGGGTTACGCTGCTGACTTTCATCGTCCAGAATTTAACCTGGGACAAATTCCTTGGGTAGAAAGCTATCGTGGTTTTATCTTTGGGACTTTGAATTCTGAAGCACCAGATTTAATCACCTATCTCGGACGAGCCAAAGATTTATTGGATCAGTGGATTGACCGTTTTCCCAACGCTCAAATCACCGTGCAAAGTAGCGCACATAAAATGATTTATCAAGGTAACTGGAAGTTTACCTACGATAATGCCGCTGATGGTTATCATGTCGCCTTTTCACACCGTTCTCTGCTGGCTGTGGCCAATCGCTTAGAAACCGAAAAAGATATGCAATATTTTGCCCACAATCCTGATGAAGGGCCGATGTATGTACAGTACCTTGGTCATGGGCACATGTTCATCGATCAGCGCCCCAGTTACGAAAAACGAGCTGGTGCTTTCTGGCAACAACAACGACCCCAGCCAGGACGAGAAGCTTATGAAGCAAAGATCCGAGAAAAGTGGGGCGATCGGGCAGATTATTGGTTAGATTTGTCCATTGGTTCGCAGATGAATTTAACTATTTTTCCCAATCTGCTAGTTGTTGGCAATCAAATCGAAGTGATTGAACCGCTAGCTGTCGATCGCACTCAACTGACAATATATGCTACCACCATCGCTGAAGTACCAGATGAAGTAAATGTTTTGCGGATGAGAACTCAGGAAGATTTTCCCAGTTTTGGCATTCCTGACGATATGATCAACTTTGCTGAATGTCAGCGGGGGTTAAGTATTCCAGAAATCGAGTGGGTGGCAATGAATCGCGGGTTTGGCATTAGCGATCGCCATCATATAGATGAAGATGATGTAATCACCGGGCCTGTGACAGATGAGTTAGCAATTCGCGGTTATCACCAAGAATGGAAACGCCTGATGAAGGCTGATTTCAAACTAACCGCACAAGCAGTTGAACATGATTAGGCAATCCAAATGAAAAGACCTGGATTTATTGAGCGTCATCACCTGTGGACAGAAATCCAAAAAGAAGCATCTAAAAAGATCGAGGCTGTTGTCAAAGAACGGGATTTATTGTTGATTCGTACCGCTTGGTCAGACCAGCATGGGATTGTTCGCAGCAAATCGCTCTTACCCCAGACATTTTTCAGCGCCTTAGAAAACGGTATGCAAATCAGCACAGGGACATTCCTGTTTGATACTGGTGGTGCAATAGTATTTAACCCGTTTGTTCCTGGCGGTAGTTTAGATATGCCTTTGATGACAGGTGCGCCAAATCTTGTGGCTGTTCCTGACCCTGATACCTTCAAAATTCTGCCTTGGGCAAAACGTACTGGCTTTATTCTCTGTGACGAGTACTTTCAAAATGGTCAGGTAATGCCCTTTTCCAGTCGCGGTATTTTGCGCCAATCATTGGTAGAGTTACATCAAAGAGGGTTGGAGCATATTGTCGGCTTAGAAGTTGAGTGGTATCTGGCAAAGTTGTTAGATCCGATGTTAGCGATCGCTAATGTTGGTACTTCTGGAAAACCTGGTGAACCTGCCAAAGTTAGCGCTGTAGAGCATAGTTTCCAATAT
This sequence comes from Nostoc punctiforme NIES-2108, assembly GCA_003326195.1. GTDB lineage: Bacteria > Cyanobacteriota > Cyanobacteriia > Cyanobacteriales > Nostocaceae > Nostoc > Nostoc punctiforme_A. Next base: position 232,014 of record LXQE01000136.1, on the reverse strand, counting down.
CTTTTAGAATCGCACAATCCAGAGATTCATGACTTGCTATGCGTTTTGGCAGAAAACTTAGTTCAAATGGGATTGCCTTTAAGAAGTGTAGAAAACGAAGGAGGTGCGGGTCAATTTGAATTTACCTTTGACCCGATTCCGGCATTACAAGCTGCGGACACAATGATGATATTCCGAATGGCGACCAAGCAAATCTGCCGTCAACAAGGTTATATCGCATCATTTATGTGTCGTCCAGGATTGCAAGGTTCTTCTTCCAATGGCTGGCATTTGCACCAATCCCTTGTAGACGGAACCACAGGCGAGAACGCTTTCATGTCTGCAAACTCCAAATCCCTAATGTCAGATTTAGGTAAACATTTCGTTGGTGGTCTTCTTAAACACGCCAATGCCGCTTCTGTGTTCACAACCCCGACAATTAACGGCTACAAAAGATTTAGGCCTTATTCCCTAGCACCTGACCGTGCCGGATGGGGATTGGAAAACCGAGGGGCAATGATTAGATTACAAGGCGGTTATGATGACCCCACCACCCACATTGAAAACCGAGTTGGAGAACCAGCAGCCAATCCTTATCTGTATATGGCATCGCAATTGATTTCTGGATTAGATGGTGTAGATCGTAAACTTGACCCTGGCTCCCCAACAGAATCACCTTACGCTACAGAAAGTCCGACTTTACCCAAAAGTTTGCCAGAGGCGATTTCATATTTGAGCCAAAGCGAACTTTTTTCTCAAAAAATGGGGCAGCAGTTCATAAACTTCATCATTAAGATGAAACAGAGTGAAATTAATCGCTTTTTGCAGTCCGTCGCCGATCGGCCACCAGAAGAGTATTTAAAGCAGGTGACTAACTGGGAGCAAAGAGAATATTTTGAATTATTTTGAAGTGAATAATTCTTGGAAATGTCGCGCTTTTAAAGATCGGCCCGTACATCCTTGCTTAAGAAAAATTATTATATTTTTAACTTTATACAAGCATAATTGCACAAAAGTAAATATTTATCAAGGATGAATTAATACTTGTTTTGGTAAGTCAATACCTTTGCCACTTTACGAGGGTGAGTTGATGTATAAACTCTTATTTTGGCAAAGATATTGGTAAGTATTATGTCATATCATACAGGTACAGTATAAATTTAGATTCACTTGTTATAGGAGGAAGATTGTGTCTGAAAACAAACCAGAAGAGTTGAATGCACAAGCAGTACCATTCTTTGCTCGATTCTTGGAAGGACAAAGCCTTGAAGACCTTTCTGATGAAGACTCAAAAGCGATTATTGGTGGTGGATGCAATAATGCCACAAAGAAGAATAAGGATGAACTTGTCCAAACTCTGAAGTTTCCATCCGATCAAGAAGATGGCGCAGTAACCAAGAAGTACCCTTCTGATAGTGATGAGTACGCTGTTACTCAGAAGTATCCTTCAGATGGTGATGACAGTTCGCCGTCTAAACCTGTATAGCTGCATACTTTTGATTAAACCAGAGATGCGGTTTTAAAACTATTGTCAGTATAAGAATACATTTAGCTTTGCCAACTTCATCTAGGGGTTGGCTTCCCATTAAAATTAAGTTCACTTTTTTAATATTTTGCTTTATCAAGAATTGACAATAGTGAAAATGCCAAAACTAATAAAAATATTTTATGCACCTTGATCGTGATGTAGTTTTATTAATCACCCATAGTGGTGATTACTTTACAATAGATAGAGTTGCAGAAGCAGTTTCAAAACTAGGCGCACAGCCATTTCGTCTTGATACTGATAAGTTTCCGATCGCACTCCAACTCCAGGCTAATTTAAGTAACTCTGGTAGCAATCATACACTGCAATATAGCGATCGCTCCCTCAACACCGAGCAAGTGCAAGCAGTATGGATGCGGCGTGTTTGGCAACCCGATCTCGGTAAAGAATTGGCTCCACAATTTCAAGCAGTCTGTTCTAATGAATCACTCGCAGTCTTAGATGGCTTTTGGGACAGCCTCAGAGAAGCTAAGTGGGTGGATGATTTACGCCGGATAAGTGCAGCTGAAAACAAGTTACGCCAACTGCGGGTTGCATCGGAAGTAGGTCTTGTCATACCTCGGACTCTTGTCACCAACAATCCTCAAGAAGCACGAGAATTTTTCCACCAAGTTAAGGGAAAAATGATTGTCAAGCTGCTCAGACCTCTTTCTTCTGGGATGCAAGCCTCTTCTTTTTTCATGTATACCAGCGTCGTTAAAGAAGAAGACTTACTTGATGCTGAAACACTACGCTATTGTCCAGTTATCTTTCAAGAACAAATCCCTAAACAGCAAGAACTACGAGCAGTGTATGTGAATGGCAATTTCTTTGTCGGGGCGCTAGATGCGTCTGAGTATGCAGCATCTACCCAGGATTGGCGACGTGAGACAAAAGAGATTCTTACCTGGCAAACAGAGGAATTACCTGATAAACTAATCCGTTGTTTAGATGCCTTTATGGCTAAGTTTGGACTGATTTTTGGAGCATTTGATTTGATTAAAACGCCATCAGGAGAATATGTTTTTTTAGAAATTAATCCTACAGGAGAGTGGGGGATGCTGGAGAGAGATTTGGACTATCCAATTTCTCTAGCTATTGCATCTGCACTACTTTCAAAAAACCCGAAGTAAAATGCTCTTACTTAAAAATTCCCAACCAACTGATAACCCCTATATTTATCTGTAGCGTACTTCATTCTCCATATTTGTAAATGACTGTTTTAATCATTACTCACAGCCAAGATAACGAAAGTATTCCTCTAGTTATTCAGGCAATTGAAGCCCAAGGAAAGAAAGCATTTCGTTTTGACACAGACCGATTTCCCACAGAAATGCAGTTAGATATTTACTATGGTAGTACTAAGCGAGTGATTCTGAGTGTCGATGACCAGACATTAGATTTAAATGAAGTGTCAGCAGTTTGGTATCGGCGCATTGCAATTGGGTCAAAAATTCCCAACTCGATGGACAAGCAACTTAGACAAGCCTCACTGAAAGAATCTCGCGTCAGCATTGAGGGAATGATTGCTAGTATCAGGGGGTTTCATCTTGACCCTCTGCCAAATATTCGCCGAGCCGAAAATAAGCAACTGCAATTACAAATAGCAAGAGATATTGGTCTAGATACGCCTCGCACTCTGACTACAAATAATCCTATAGCAGTAAAGCAATTTGCCCAAGAATGTCAGCAGGGAATGATTACCAAAATGCTCTCTTCCTTCGCTATTTATGATGAACGAGGGCGAGAAAAAGTTGTGTTTACAAATCCAATTTCATCAGAGGATCTAGACAACCTTGATGGCTTACGTTTCTGCCCAATGACATTTCAGGAGAAGATTCCCAAGGCATTGGAATTGCGGACAATTATTGTCGGGAAGCGTGTGCTAACGGCTGCGGTTGATTCTCAAGCTTTGGATAAGGCACGTTACGACTGGCGCAAACAGGGAATCGCTTTACTTGACGCTTGGGAATCATACACTTTGCCCGAAGATGTCGAAGAGAAATTGCTCAAACTCATGGCAGAATTTGGTTTAAACTATGGGGCGCTTGATATTATTTTGACTCCTGATGGTCGTCATGTATTCCTGGAAGTTAACCCAGTTGGCGAGTTCTTCTGGCTGGAACGCTGTCCTGGCTTACCTGTTTCCCAGGCGATCGCTGAGGTTTTAAATAATTCAGCTAGTTGATTACAAATTCTCTTTAGCTGGCGTTGCAATACCGCGTTTAACTAGACCCGCTTCAAGTTCCTGAATGAATTTTAAATCTTCCTCCAATAGAAGCTGGCTTTCGTTAGAAGAAAGATTTTTTTCCATAAAAGCAAATGCTTGCCGAAATTGACGCGGATTTGCTTTGATTAGCGAGTCAAAATGACAGGGAATAATCTGCTGAAAATCCCAACTTGCAACTGTATCAGCCCATTTGAGGACTTGGCTTGGAGCTTGAGGAAAAATCAGGATTTGCAAAATCGGTGCGACAAATGGTCGTCCCTGACCTCGTAGAGCGTCGAATGCTTGCTTCCAGTTTTCTCGCCAGCGAAAAGGAAATAAACCAAAGTACGTTTTTAGCGATCGCTGTGGTGCTTTGAGAGCATCACGAAACATCTGTCCGATTGAAGCAACTTCTAAGGCACTAGGACGGAAGTAAAGTGCAAACAGTGAAATGCGTTGCCATCCCTTGCGACGGTTATCTTCATTGTCCTCGATCGTTTCCCAGGCATTGTCCCTGGCATGAAACAGTAAGGGATAAGGATCTAATTGGAGGATTTCTGGTGGGTCAACTGGCACAGAAAGTATAGAATCAGTTACAAGCAGAGTGCGCGATCGCTTGTGAAACAATGCAACTTCTGCAAAAGATCCTCGTCCCAAGTTAATGTCTAATATTGCATAGTCAAACTCCAGAGCGAAGGGAGCAAGGTTTGAGTCCTCTGGGAGTTCTTGAGTTCGTTTTTGGGGAAAACCTAGCCAACTAAGCGGCAGATTGAACGGGAAACTCCACTGGTGCGGGGCAACAAAGACTTGTGCTTGAGGAAAACGACGAGCAAAGGGGCCAACGAAGACTTTATGCTCCAGACCAGAACTGGTTGGCAGTAAGATATACTTAACTTCACCGTGCTTTGCTACCAACTCATTAACCAAACGGACACACTCAGTTGTTGGAGCAACGGGTGCATAGACCAGAAGTCCTCCAGCATAGAGCTTGACGATAGTCATGCGAATCGGCACGATGGTGTAGAGAATGCCGTGAAGCTGATCGAATGTCCAGATAGTGTCCTGAACTATTTCCTGACGAAGTGTCCGCCGCCTGCCGTAGGGGTAAAGTGGGACAGCAGCCCAGAATGGCCATGACCAATCCTTGGGGTTGTTCAAAGAAGACATCCCTCGATCTTGTAGTTCAACCCTCGACTGAGATCCAAGTGAATTCATCGTCGTTCCATTGTCCTGGCGTGGGCCAGTTATGAAAGTGCTGTAGTGGCTACAAGATTGATATAGCACGCTTGTCGAGCAAGGGCAACTGCCTACAATTGCAACCAGAAGGTATATAATTTCAATTTTGAAAATTGGGATAAACGTTTTTTTATGCAAATATACTGAGCCAGATAGCGAGGGGGAGTAAGGTAAAAATAATAACTCTTAACTCCTAACTCCTAACTTTTAACTCCTTCACGTTCCTGGTAAATTTTGCAAACGTTGATCCAAATGACTACGCTCTGCCAAAACCTTTAACAACGGGCCATGTGAAGTAAATTCTACAATACTGACCGAAGCAACAGGACATCCCAAACGAAAACGGAAACGTCCCACATCAATCCCTAATACACTACACAGAATAATTCTGATAGTTGCCTTGTGTGAAACCACTAACACATTACCACTAGTGTAATTTTGCTTGATTTCTTCAATTACCTGCAAGGCACGATAAGCAATTGTAACCGCCATTTCTCCACCAGTAGGCGCATTCCAAGCGGGATCTGCTGACCAGCGAATATAATCATCGTGATATTCACGGCTAATTACTTCTGCCGTTTTTCCTTCCCACAAGCCATAGTTGATTTCCTTCAAACCATCCCTAAGTTGTGGTTCTATCCCTATTGCTTCATACAAAGGTTTTGCTGTCAATACAGTTCGCTGCATTGGACTACAAAATATTGCTGTCCAATCCATAAAACTATATGTGTCTGCAAAAGCCTTTGCCATCTCCAAGCCTTCTGGAGTGAGTTCTGAGTTTATAGAACCGCAAAAGGAATTATTGCGGCTGCATTCTGTCTGTCCGTGACGGAGGAAATAAAGAGTTAGGTTCACGGTATATTCTCATCGATTGTGAATTTAACAGCGCTAACAATCAGATGTAGCTGAAGATAGTTAATGCCTGTGGTATATTACTACAATTTTTGAGATTTGAAATAATTTTCAGATTGGACAAAGTTGCCCTAGCTACGCTCGTCCTAGACATTGCTATTATTGCTTTCTAATAATTATAAGAATAAATTAAGCATAAATATAGAGACGTAATTAATTACGTCTCTATAAAAGTTCTGTCAATCAAGCTAGTCCTTTATCTTTCAACGCTTGCTAAGAAGAGAATAAAGGTGCATAGCATTGAATGTTTAGCATTTCGTAATTTTTTCCTGCAAAAATGGAATCCACCCCATTTATATCCCTAGAGTTTCTGCAAAAAAAATCATGAATTACTAGTCAATGTTTTTCTTGACATTATCTTTTACGTCTTCTATTCCGTGACGTACTTCGCTTTCGGCTTGCTTTGCTTTACCTTTAGCTTTATCTTCTGGATCTCCAGTAACGTTTCCTAATGCTTCTTGGGCTTTACCTTCAACATTTTTGGCAGCAGCCTTTGCGCGATCTTCTATGCTCATTTTGATACTCCTGATTAAATTAAAAACTCATTTCAAAGCTATAAACAAACTAACTTTGAAACGTATTTGTTATTACTTTTACACAGTAACTTAAAGTTTTTGCTAAAGCCTTCTACCACAAGGCATATTAAACAATTCAAAATTAAAAACTCAAAACTAAAAATGAAGAAAAGTAATTGTAGTAAGCATCCTGGCTGTTGATCGAATGTAAATTAAAGTCAGGAGAGTTTAGTTACCTATGCTAAAAGACATAGAACAAATGTAAATACTGTAATATCTACTTTTTAAATAAAAAACCAGTTTCGTATAGAAACTGGGTTAATAAAGTTATAGGAATATTTTTTGTTTAATCGAGAAAACCCATCAGGCTTTCAGAATTGTCAATCTCATTTGGTGCTATAGGACGGTTCCCGAAGGTAGAATAACTATCAGAAATTGCCAATGAACTTGAGGCAATTGGACGAATCCCAGAGAGATTTATACTTTCAACGACTTGGAATGTGTTAGCGCCAATTGGACGAATACCCATTGAGTTATAGGTTTCAACTACTTCTAACGTGCTGGTGCTAACGGGACGCACCCCAGCAATTGAGAGGTGTTCAGCAACTTCTAAGTCGCTAGCGCCTATAGGACGAATTCCAGAAATGGCCAGTGTTCCAGAAGCTCCCACTGGCAGTTCAGTAACTTCCTCGACTTTATCTGCATTCAAGCTCTGGTCTGGTTGATTTTCAACTTCCTCTGTAGCTTCCCCTGGAGACTTGGCATACTTTTGCCGAGAACTGGTTGCTTTGCCAGCGTTGCTAATAGTCATAAACGAACACCTCTAGTTTGTTAATTGAATTTTACAATAATTAAGGAAAGATGAAATTTTTTCCCATATACCTTAAAGTTTAACCTTAAAAAACCTCATATAGATATAAGAATCTTTAAAACTAATACATAAGTAAATTCAAAGTAATAATTTTTGTAAATAATTATTACTATTTATTTAGTCTATTAAGCCAGCTACAATGGATACATGGCGGAATCGTCACCATGAGATAGGGTATTTACAGCAAAACTGTATGACAGAATTTTGTCTTCAAGCTCCCTTTAGTCCCACAGGCGATCAACCACAAGCGATCGCTAAACTTTCTGCTAGTATCCAATCAGGCAACCGTTACCAAACTTTACTAGGAGCCACTGGAACTGGCAAGACATTTTCGGTAGCAGCAGTGATTGAGAAAATTGGCAAGCCGACTTTAGTTCTAGCGCATAACAAAACCCTGGCTGCACAGCTTTGTAACGAGTTGCGGGATTTTTTCCCCAACAACGCAGTGGAGTATTTTGTCAGCTACTACGATTACTATCAGCCAGAAGCGTATATTCCTGTTACAGACACTTATATTGAGAAGACGGCGGCGATTAATGATGAAATAGATATGTTACGGCATTCGGCGACGCGATCGCTTTTTGAACGTCGTGATGTCATTGTCGTTGCTTCCATCAGCTGCATCTACGGTTTAGGAATGCCAGCAGAATATCTTAAAGCTGCCATCCCCCTCCAGATAGGTATGGAAGTCAATCAACGCCAAATTTTACGGGATTTGGCAAATGTTCAATATAGCCGCAACGACATAGAAATGGGCCGGGGAAAATTTCGTGTCCGTGGTGATGTCTTAGAAATTGGCCCAGCTTATGAAGACCGAATTATTCGCGTCGAATTCTTTGGTGATGAAATTGACGCGATTCGCTATATTGACCCGGTGACAGGTGAAATTCTCAAGAGCTTGGAAGCGGTGAATATCTACCCAGCACGTCACTTTGTCACCCCAGAAGAACGATTAGAAGTAGCTTGTTATGACATTGCAGCCGAGTTAAAACAGCAAAAATTAGACTTAGAACAAGCTGGGAAATTATTAGAAGCGCAACGTATAGATCAACGTACACGCTATGACCTAGAAATGCTGCGCGAAGTCGGTTATTGCAACGGCGTTGAGAACTATTCCCGTCATTTAGCAGGAAGGCAAGCCGGAGATCCACCAGAGTGTTTAATTGATTATTTTCCTAAAGATTGGCTATTAATTATCGATGAATCTCACGTTACCGTACCCCAAATTCGCGGTATGTATAACGGCGATCAAGCGAGAAAAAAAGTTTTAATTGAACATGGATTTCGGCTTCCTAGCGCTGCTGATAACCGTCCTTTGAAAGCAGAAGAATTCTGGCAAAAAGTAAATCAGTGTATTTTTGTTTCAGCAACTCCCGGAAATTGGGAAATAGAAGTTTCTGAAGATCATATAGTTGAGCAAGTAATTCGACCAACTGGAGTGGTTGATCCAGAAATTTCCGTGCGTCCCACAGAAGGACAAATTGATGATTTGTTGGGAGAAATTAAAGATAGAGCCGACCGTCATGAACGAGTGTTAATTACCACATTAACTAAGCGGATGGCGGAAGATTTAACCGAATATTTGCAAGACCACGGTATCAGGGTACGGTATTTACATTCTGAGATTACTTCTATTGAGCGCATTGAGATTTTGCAGAACTTGCGCGAGGGGAAATTTGATGTTTTGGTTGGAGTGAATTTGCTGCGGGAAGGTTTGGATTTACCCGAAGTTTCCTTAGTAGCAATTATGGATGCAGATAAAGAAGGTTTTTTGCGAACCGAGCGTTCCTTAATTCAAACTATTGGTAGAGCCGCGCGTCACGTCCAGGGACAAGCGATTTTGTATGCAGATAATATGACAGGTAGCATGATTAAAGCTATTGATGAAACAGACCGGCGGCGTGGTATTCAAACAGCACATAATCGACTAAATGGGATTACACCGCAACCAATTGTCAAAAAATCAAGTAATGCGATTTTAGCTTTTTTGGATGTATCTCGGCGGTTAAATGCAACTGACTTGAAAGTTGTAGATGAACATATAGATGAACTGCCATTAGAACAGATTCCAGGGTTGATTACTCTGTTAGAAGCACAGATGAAAGAGGCGGCGAAAAAACTAGAATTTGAAGAGGCGGGTAAATTGCGCGATCGCATTAAACATCTGCGGGATAAAATGCTGGGACGTTAACGTGAATCTACTGAGTCTTCAATTGGAGTGTGATTGAGGATAAACTGATGACCGATTGTTAATTGTAAATATCACGGCGATGCCCAACTTGATGAATTGTAATAAGTTGTACTTCAGTATCAAAGGAATAAATAACCCGGTAGTCACCAATTCTGAGTTTGAACAAACCGCTTAAATCAGCACTCAAAGGTTGAGGGGTTAAGTCCTCAAAGTTCTCAGACAACCAGCGAATTTTACGCAGGATGCGCTCTTGAATAGTTGAGGTGAGAGTTTCAAAGCCGATAGTCGCCTCTGATTTAAATTCGATCTCGTAGCTCATTACCAGGACAATCCCAGGTTTTTTGCTACTTCCTCAGCAGAAATTCCACGTTCTCCAGATTGAGTACGTTGTAGGGAGTCGAGTAGTTGCTGTTTCACTTCTGGCTTTATTTGTTTCCCTTCATCGGGATCAACCAATAGAGATTGAATCGTTTCGGCAACAGTTTCTTGAATCAGAAGCTTGAGTTCTTCGATGGTCATGTCTTTAACTTGCATAGGGGATGATGGTTAGTGAGAACTGCTCTTACTGTTTTACTTGCTATTGTTGCATATTGCGGCGATCGCGGCGGCGTAACAAACCGCTTGCACATCACATTAAGCATCTGCGGGATAAAATGTTAGGAAGTTAACGTGAATCTTATGCTGACCAATATTCGCCTAATTAGTGTTCAAGAGTATCACCAAATGGCGGAAATGGGGATTTTTCATCCTGAAGAACGCTTAGAATTAATCGCGGGACAAATTATCAGAATGTCAGCAAAAGGTACTGCTCACGAATCAGCAATTACCCGCACAGAAAGGTTATTACGTCAACGTTTGGGTGACAAAGTTTTATTAAGAATCCAGTCACCAGTACAACTTGATGATTATTCTGAACCAGAGCCAGATATTTCAGTGGTGAAGCTGAATCCATTAGATTATGAAGATCACCATCCCAATGCTTCCGAAGTGTTTTTACTGATTGAAATAGCTGATTCCAGTCTCAAATATGATCGAGAAGTAAAAGCGATCGCTTATGCTAAATCAGGTATTATTGAGTACTGGATTTTAGATGTGAATGGACGCAAGTTGTATATGTATCGTCTTCCCAGTCCAGACGGCTATCATAGTGAGAGCATACTTGCAGAGGATGTGACAATTTCACCTTTAGCTTTCCCTGATTGTGCGATCGCAATTATGGAATTATTGCGAAAAGTCTAGGAGGCGATCGCCTAATTTCCTACACATCTGAAAAGCACATACTACTTCTGATAAGCATCATCGCCTACATACAATAGCGATTCTGACACAGTGTGCGTAGGCATAGCCCGTCGTAGACATAGCCCATTTGTACTGCAAAGTGCAGTTTGAAACCGAAGCCACCGAAAAATAAAATCCCTTCCAGAAATTCCCCTAAAATTACAAGTAGAAGAACCTCTCAGGAGAAATCATGGCTATTGATGCAGAAATTTTACAAACACTAGATCAGATGCCAGAATCACTTAAACAAGAACTCTTGCATTATGCCAAATATTTAGTTGAGAATTATTCAAAGGCTGTTTCTCAGGAAAGTTTACAACAAAAAAAGCGTCGTTCTGGCATCTTAAAAGGAACTTTTGTTTTACCTCTGCCTGATGACTTTGATGAACCTCTTGAAGTTTTTAAGGAATATATGGAATGAGTGGTTTCCTTTTAGATACTCATGCCTTTATCTGGTTAACTGAAAATGACTCCAGCCTTCCAGATAATCTGAGGATGATGATCAATAGTGCAGATATCGTTTATCTCAGTATCGTTAGTCTTTGGGAAATTGCCATCAAGTTGAACCTTGGCAAATTATCGCTTCAACAGAGCTATGAAACAATAGGTGCTGCAATCGACGCTTCAGATATTCTCATACTTCCGCTATCTTTTGCCGATACAGTTCAAGTTCGGAATCTCGCGCTACATCATGGCGATCCATTTGACCGAATGTTGATTGCACAGGCTATCAATCACTCCTTAATTATTATTAGCAGGGATAAAAAATTCGATGCTTATTCTGTTCAGAGGATGTGGTAATGCGTAACGAACAGGGGAAATGGGTGCTGTCGGAGTATAATTTGGACGATATATTGCGGCTGGAATCTGTAGATGTGGAAATTGCGATGTCTACGACGGGCTACGCCTACGCCCATTTGTACAGACAAGTGCAGTTTGAAACTGAAGCAACCGAAAATTGACATGATAGATAGTCAATCTTTGAATTTCACGCTATCTCCACAGATGCTTCGCATACAATGGTGAAAATTCTGAATAAGTTGTAAATAGTCACACTTCCTGAAAGGCTAATTTTGGATTAAACCAATTGTCTTATGCAAAATATCCCATATCAATATCGACTGCTGATTTTGTTTTTGCTGATGGGTTTGATTGTAGCGGTAGACTACTGGCGTAATCCAACAAAACCGACAAAACTTCAGGAATACTCGTTTTTAATCGTGTCCGGTTTAATCGGTGCTGGGTTTGGTATCGTTAACGATCAGATTACCTGTACTCTCTCACCTGCTTACTTTTATTACTTCAAAAATATTCCTTATGATTCTAGTTTTCGCTGGGAAGTCAGTGAGGTTGGATTTCAGGCGGGGTTTTTTGCTGGTTTTTTAAGTTACGGCATATTTCTCTTGGTTAATCAGAGACGAAAGTTACCTTTGTCTTATCGTCAATTACTTAAAATGGCACGGTATCCGATTACTTGGGCAATTTTAGTTGCTCAGATCGCAGGATTCATATTTTATTATTTTCAATTTCCCTTCTTTGCCGATCAGATTACGCCAGTCGTTCAGCCAGCAGAAGTTTCCAAATTTATGTTGGTTTGGAGAATCCATATTGGACTTTACATCGGTGCAATTTTAGGAATTGTGCATGGTATAGTCAACATTTGTCGAAGAGTGCTACATCTGTCACTATAAGCACTATATCCACCCTCGTAATTTTTTATGTACCTGCGCTAAATACCACATATAATCATCAATTTTGTAATTATCAGCAGCTTTCACTATATATTCATGAGCCAAATCAACATTATTCTCGACTTCGTAATATAATCCCAAGTAAAGATGACTATAAAAATTCCCCTTTATACCTTCTGATTCACCAACACTTAAAACATCATTTGGCGTACAATCTCCCGCATACAAATCATATACGCGCTGCATAACACTTCGAGGGTCATTTTTGACAGTTAGTAAAGAATTACGCGCCTCTTCAACACCTAACGAACGAGCTATGCAGAGATATCGCCATACTGTTTCTTCTACATCTTGAGCATTTACGGTCAAATCTATTTCAAATTGTTCAGCGCCCTCAGCAAATCTTTCTGCGTAATAATACGATAATCCCCGTTGCCAGAGGTAAGGTTTGATACGGGCATCCAATTGCTCTGCTATGTCGAAATCTTGAATAGATTCATCAATCTTGGCCAGTTGAAAGTTAACCATGCCTCGACGAATGTAAGCATTAGGATTTTTCGGTTGATTGCGAATGGTTTCGTTCCAGCGCTGGAGTTGATTTTCCAGAGAATTTGAAAAAAACATAGGTTTGATCCGCTACTGAATTGGAATCAGATGCGGTAAATGGTTTAGGGATTGCGATCGCCTACATTACTATAAAAAGCGATCTCATTGGGCACTTACAAGATAAACTCTTAAACTGATACCTTGAAAATAAAAAATCCGCAAAATTACAAATGAGTGATGCCTACGGAAGGCTAAGTCTACGCTGGACACTTACAGGAAAGAAAGCACTGATTACAGGTGCGACCAAAGGCATTGGACTAGCTGTTGCCAATGAGTTCTTATCTCTAGGTGCAGAAGTCATCATTGTGGCACGGAGTTCTCAAGATGTTGACCAACAACTAATTATCTGGCGAGAATTAGGATTACCTGCTTATGGAATTACGGCAGATGTTGCAACTGCTGAGGGGCGACAAGCCATTTTTGAGCAGGTTGGCAAAACCTGGGATAAATTAGACATCCTGGTTAATAATGTGGGAACCAATATCAGCAAAAAAGTACTAGACTACACAGCTGCTGAATATCAGTTCATCATCCAGACAAACCAGATATCAATTTTTGAGATGTGCCGTCTATTTTACCCTCTATTGCAAAATAGAGAAAATAGCAGCATTGTGAATATAAGTTCTGTGGCGGGTTTAGTCTCGAACCGTACAGGCGCTCCTTATGGTATGACTAAAGCGGCTATAAATCAACTGACGCGATCGCTATCAGTTGAATGGGCTTGCGATCAAATTAGGGTAAATACCGTAGCACCTTGGGCTATTCGCACTCCTTTAACCGAGTCTGTACTCGATAACCAAGATTTTCTCAAATTAGTTCTGTCCCAAACACCTATGGGAAGAGTTGGTCAGCCAGAAGAAGTAGCGGGTTTAGTAGCATTTCTTTGTATGCCTGCGGCATCTTTCATCACTGGACAATGTATCACTGTCGATGGTGGTTTTTTGGCTTTCGGTTTTTAAGTCTCAAAGCCAGATCCATCCACGAGGTAGAAGAAACTACTTACAAAATTCCGTATTGTAGAATTGCTGTCTTAAACTCAGGAAAAAACGCTCGTGGTTCCCATTAGAGATAATAATCCGACAAAAATCACGCCTTACGTAACTTATGGGCTGATTGCTGTCAACGTCCTTGCTTTTCTTTATGAAGCAAATCTTCCTCCCCAAGCATTAAATGGGTTTCTACACCTTGCGGCTGTAGTTCCACGAGAACTGACTTTAAGCTTCGCTGGTATCTCTGTACATCAACCAGTACCAGAGTGGGCAACTTTGATTACTTCACAATTTTTGCACGGCGGTTTCTTGCATTTAGCTGGCAATATGTTGTTTCTCTGGATTTTTGGTAACAACGTTGAAGATAAGTTAGGTCATGCCAAATATTTACTGTTTTATTTATCTTGCGGTGTTTTGGCATCTTTGACTCAGTGGTTCTTCGCTCAAGATTCTAGCATTCCTTCTTTAGGTGCAAGTGGTGCGATCGCAGGTGTCATGGGTGCATACATTCTTCGCTTCCCCAACGCTGAAGTTCTCGGCGTAGTACCTCTAGGGTTTTTCTTCCCGACTTTTCGCGTCCCCGCATATTTCTTTTTAGGATTCTGGTTTCTCGAACAAGCCTTCTACGGACTTACCAGCCTGGAAGCACGTACCAACATCGGTATGGAAAGTGGTGGTATTGCCTACTGGGCCCATGCCGGCGGGTTTATCTTTGGGGCAATTCTCGGCCCACTGTTGGGTTTATTTAGTGATAAATCCCAGGAAGAATCTTGGTATAAGTAATTTTTTATCGTATCTTTGTTACCCTCAATTATCCTGATTAATTTAATAGGTGAAATTGTTTAACCTTCGCAACTGCTAGCCTTACAAGCTATATTGCAGTTAGTCAATAATTTAGGAAAAACACCTGTGTTTCCCCTCTACGATGAAAATCCGACGCGAATTACTCCGTATTTCACCTATGGGTTAATTGGCATGAATGTTTTAGTTTTTATTCACGAGGTGAGCCTGTCACATCCACAATTGAGTCAGTTTTTAAGTGAGTATGCAGTAGTACCTCAAGAGTTAACCACCAATTTGAATGGAGAGTGGATAACGTTATTTACGTCGCAATTCTTACATGGTGGTTGGTGGCACTTAATCTCAAATATGGTGTTTCTCTGGGTTTTTGGCAACAATATTGAAGATCGATTAGGTCATGCCAAATATCTGATTTTTTATTTGGCGTGTGGTGCTTTAGCTGCCTTGTGCCAATGGTTTATTGGGATGAATTCTGAGATTCCTTCTTTGGGTGCAAGTGGTGCAATTTCTGGGATTTTGGGTGCGTACATTATCCGCTTTCCCCACGCTCAAGTCATGACTTTAATATTTTTGGGGTTTTTCATCACCACAATCAGAGTTCCAGCACTAGTTATAATTGGAATTTTTGTTGTGCAAAATGTGATATCCGGTCTTGCTACCCTGCAAACAGCCGCTAATATGACCGTACAAACTGGTGGAGTTGCATATTGGGCGCACATCGGTGGTTTTGTATTTGGGGTAATTCTCGCTCCCCTATTTGGCTTGTTTCGGCGCGACTAAATACAGCATTTCCTGAAACTCGTAGCAAAAAACTTGCTACCTCTCAATTCTCTGCTTATTCTCTGCAAGACTCATATTTTTCAGATACGTTAAAGCGAACGCCAACGTCAATGCCAATGCGATACTCTGCATTAAAATTTCCACATTTGAAACTATTAGTTTTTGTTGGCACTCGCTGAAACTTCTTCTGATTGTTCTACCTCAGATATAAATGTTGATGATTTTGCAACTTCTTCAGGTACAGAAACGATGATATCAGCACCATTGATAATTACTCCCAATAACCCCAGTTCAGATTCAACCAATTGATCGATAGCTTCACCTAGCATGTTCTCTTGTGTATAGTGTGGTCGCGCCACTAGTACGATTCCATCGCTGTAGGGTTGAATTAACAAAGGATCGTTGGATATGCTGAGTGGACTAGTATCTAAAATTACTAAATCAAAACGTTCGCGGACATCTTCTATCAGCCGCCGCATTTCGCTAGATTCAAGAATCGCAGCGGAATGCCGCACTGGGCCAGGACTGGGAAGAATGTATAAATTTTCAATATCAGGAACTAAACGAATACACTCACTCAAATTAGCGTAATAACGCAGGGGTTCAATCGTGGCTTCCGGGTCAGGAATTACTTTTAAGGATGCACAACGGGAAGGCGATCGCAAATCTGTTTCGATAATCAAGGTTCTTTTACCAGCACGGGCTGAAGCGACACCCAAATTATAAGCACTTGCTGTTTTACCCTCTAGGCTACTGGTGCTAGTAATCAATACTACCTTTAAGTTTTTACCACCAATCCGGCGCATATTACTACGAAATTTTTCATAAAATTCTAAATAAGGAGAATCTTGGGAAAATACTACCGGTACAGCATCTGGCTCCAAATCATCAACTGGCATTAAAGGCAATTCTCCCAACAGTACCACTTCCCGTTGCTTGAGGCTCTCGCGGATATCCTCCCTGGTTTTGAAAGTGCCTTCCAGCGCTCCCAACAAAAATATCACACCGCCACCAACCAATAGACCTAAGAAACCACCCACAGCCAGGGTAATAGGCACACTCTTCGGAGGTTTAGGATCGACAGTAACTGCGGGGCGTCTGGCAATGCTGAGGCTGCTAGTAGTTTCTGCCTCTGCGGTTTTCGCATCGGTTAGCTTCACCTGCATTTGGTCATAGATGGCTTTTTTGAGTCCAACCTCCTGTTCTAAACGCGATCGCTCTAATTGCTTATTAGGTATCAGAGAATACTCTCGCCGGAGTCGCGCTTCTAGTTGGATTTCTTGAGCTAGTTGTTGTTGTAGTGTCTCCCTTTGGGTTTGTAAAGACACCATTTGGTTTGCCAATTGCTGGCGTGTTGGATCTAAGCTGCTTTGAGTGCGAATACCTGCAACGCTACCCTGAAGCGGAGCCGCCGTTCCATCACCACCTAAAACCTCAGCAGCACGTTGTTGTAGTAATTCCTCAGCAGCTTGTTTCTGACGCATTAACTGCACCATCGTTGGATGTTCCGGCCGCAAATCTTTTCGGAGTACAGCGATTTGCGATTCACTTTGATAAATTTGCGCTCGTAAGTTACCAATAATTGGATCGGCACTCAAAGCAGAAGAAACATAAGCTTGTGCGACTGTTAAGCCTAACTTATTTTGTAAACTGCGAACTTGACCATCAACCCCAGAAATAGTTAATTGAATTTGCCGTTGGAGATTCTGGCTGGCAGTAATGGCGCTTAACAAGCTGCCATTCTCTGCTGCTAAGATTGCGGTTCGCTCGACGCGATCGTACTGTTCTAGCTTTTTTTCAGCAATTTGCAATTCCCGTTTAGCTTGTGGTGTGCGATCGTTAATCTTTTGAATAATTGCTTGTAATCGCCCAGTATTGATGTCACTACTCAACTTGATCATTGCTTGCATCAATTCCGTCAAGACCTGTATGCCTCGTTTGGCGTCACTATCTACATATTTCAGTTCAAACAGAGGAGATTCTAATTCTCCACTCTTAGCGTTTTTTTTAGGTAGAGAAAGGGCAAGACTTGCACCGAGTTGTTTCGGTTTGACACCAACTTTCTCCGCCACACCTGCAATTATCTGGTTTGAAAGTAAAACATCCTCATTCAGTTCCTTTCCTTGCTGTTGGATTTCATTACCTGTTGTAGAGAAAGAAACTGGTGGTCCACTATAACTAAGTGCCCCGGATGCTATATAGCTAATAGGCGGCTCTGGTTGCATAGCCACCACAGTTGATCCGGCGACAACTAAACCAAAACTAGCTAGTCCAATCCACTTATATTTATCAAAAGCAATCAGATAGCGCTTAACAATTGGTGGGGTCATGGTCGCTTCGCTCCAATTCAAAATTTAAATATTCAAAATTCAAAATTTAGGAAGCACCAAACTAAAGATAGTGGCTTTGATACAAGGACGCTATCAACTTCCTACTGTATATATCGGTTGATATCTTTAAGATTTTTCCATTAATGAATTCAAAGATAACTTAGAGATATGGCTTCCTACACTCCAAACTATTTCCAGATTGTATTCTTCTTTTAATGTTACTAATTTATTTTATCTACCACCGACGTTGTCAAAAAACCGCAGAAAGGATTGAACATTGAAGAAAGGTTGGGTAATGGTGGTCAAGAAATTAGTAATTCTACCAATGAGGTTCCGACCAACAACAATAACATCGTTATCTTGAAGTGCCACATTTTGAGACGCATCACCACCTAAAGCTTTTTTAGCATCAAGTTTTTGGGTAATAGCTCTGCCTCGTTCCGAATCAAAGCGAACCAAAGCGATATCTCTCAGATTAGCAGTGTCTAGATTTACTCCTCCCAAAGCATCTACAAATGTACTGCCGTTAGGCAGTGCTTGAATGGAAAGACCACCCGCAGCGTAGTTTAAAACTCGGACTCTAATCTGTGGTGTAGCCAAGGATGAACGTGCTACCAAATTGCGATCATAACCATCCTCATTACCGACTTCACGACGGGGCACGAGTATCGCATCTCCGTCTTGTAAGCGTAAATTCGGGATTGAACCGCCATTTTGCAGTGCTGCGTATAAGTCAATAGTTTGTGAAATCACAGAACCATCGATTAACTTTCGGCGTACTTGTACCTGTCGCAGGTCTGCATTCAACGTTGAACCACCAGATATTAGCAAAGCATCAGCAACGCGGGGCGTTGGTGAACCAATTGGATAAATTCCTGGTCGAAATATTTCTCCGCTAATGGTGACTTGAACTGGTCGTGTTCCTGCCAAAGATACTACCACGACTGGATCTGGGAAAAAGCGACTCAAGCCCAGGCGAATTTTTTCTTGAGCTTCTTCCAAGGTTAAACCTTTTAATGACACCGTTCCCACTTGCGGCACGATGATGTTGCCTTCTGGACTAATTACAGCTTGAAAACTGAGGTCTGGACGCTGCGCTGCTAATGCTAAAACTATTATTGGATCGACTACATAACGATTTAAACCCAAGCGAATTTTTTCTTGAGCTTCTTCCAAAGTTAAACCTTGTAAAGAAACTGTTCCCAATAACGGCACCGCAATATTACCTTCTGGGTTGATTAAAGCTTGAAAGCTCAAATCTGGAAAGCGCTGAACCGAAACGCTGATTCCATCTCCTATGCCTAAACGGTATGGGCCAGCAGGACGCTGAAGCACAACACCAATTGCATCTCCTGGCCCCAAAAGGTAGCGGCTGAGTTGCGGAGAAATTTCTTCATTTGCACCTGGGGGTGCAACTTCATTAACTGGCACAGGTGAGGGGAATTGCCCTGGTGATTGTCCTTGAGATGGAAAAGGCTGGGCAACAACAAGTTGGATAGGTGTTGTTAAAAAAACTCCTACTTGAAGACTGACAAAACACAGGGCGCTGAATCCACGCATATAATAACTGGCATCTATGAACATCGGTGCAGAAAATATTGATATAGAAATTAGTAGCGCCGAGTGGTTATTTTACTCTAAAAATGCCTTCAGTGTCTCTTTTATCTACAAGTATTTACCAATAGAAAGAGAATAATTTTGCTAAATTTAGTTTCTAACTTCATATTGTGAACATCTTGTAAGTGAGTTTCAGCCTGAACACAATTTATAGAGATACTCTTGATAAATCTCTGCACAAGGGCATCTATAACAGACTCTACAAAGGGCCTGCCATTAATGCAGCTTGCACTGTTTCTCCAATAGACTGGGCTAAAGACCAAGATGTTTCTACCTGTCCCAAAGGTTCCATTGGAATCAGAATACTCACGCCAACCCAAGGAGTACGTTGCTTGCGCCACTGTGCCAGTTGATCTGCCAAGAACCAGTGAAAAGGTGATGGATTTCCGCCGTCTGGCATAGCATACCATTGCAAAACAGCGAAGGTTTGCTGTGGTGTGGAGGCGCGAAAGAATCTAGCTTCTACTTTAGTTTTGACATTAGAAGCCAACTTTGCGGATGGTTTGACAGTAAATTCTGCAGAACGAGATTGAGCTATATCCCACTTTCCCCAGCGTGACCTTCCCCAGCCGTTAACGTCTGTCCACTCTACCTCTGGTTGATCCATAGGCCCATTTTGCGGCAACAAAAGCAGGATTGCTTGGGATTCAGAACCTTCTTTTTTAATTACCTGCAAAGACCAATGATGTTCGCCAATTTGCTGTTCTGCTTGTTCAATGGTTTGCCAACCAGGAAGGATTAACCCAGTCTTGCGGATCTGTTTTAATTCGTGGAGGGTAGTAACAGCGGGTGGCTGTTTCCATTGCCAGTGTCCTGTCAGGTATCCAGGAACCCCTGCCATTGCTAGCAGCAGTAGCAATAACAAAAGTGCTGCTACCTGAGTCAATTGGTTTTCCTTGAAAAATTTAGAGAAAGAAATCATCAGTAAAATTTGCAATACTTAGGCAAAATTTTACTTTATAAAATCACATTGTGAGTTCAGTAATATTTAGGACTTACGTATAAGTGATGAAAAATTAAGGGAGTTGGGAGTAGGGGAGAAGTTGCAGAAAGTTTTTCTCCTCTGCCCCTTTCACCTCTGCCTTGTGTGCCCAATGCCTAACGGTGCTAACTTTCTGCTTCTTGCTCAGTTTCTAGAGATGCTGAAAAATAGCTATTAATCCAATTCAGTAAGGGCACTAGTGACACCAGCATACAAGCAGAGTAAAGATCGCCACCCCAACCCTCATGCAGCCATTTAAAAGACGCTTCTTGACCCGTGCCGTGAAAGAAAGTCAGTAAAGTATTACGAATGATATTGGCAATAATACTAACGATCGCAGCAAGAGATAAAAACGATATAGTTGTCCGCCGTGAAGACAAAGCATCTGTCCAATAAAGCAGCATCAAACCAACGTAGAGAGTCGTAAACAACATTTTCAGCCCTGCACAATAGGGAGCAACTTCTACAATCCGTCCTCCCACGTAGAGATTGATCTCATCTACGGTTACTTCCATACCAAATTGATTCAGTATGAAACCTGCTGTGCCAGCGATGAAGCTTTGGAGAGGCATGGTATAGGGAGCAATAAGATAGGGTAATGCTGTTGGGGTTGCTAAAAATACTAGTAGTAGAGGGAATCCTTGTAATTGCAAACCTGCTATTCCCTTAAACCACAAGCATAGTCCTACTAATATAACGGGCAAGGAAAGGTTAACCCACTCTGTAACACCGCTAAGATAAAAAATTGCTCCTAATAACAATAAAACAGCGCCTAAAGGATTGATGGTATCTGGCAAACGTCTCCACTTTTTCCGGTTCATCCAGCCCAGATAAGCTGCAAATGGTAGACCAATAATCCCGTGGCTGAAATATTCGTGTTCTGTACTGATATTTTTGTGCAGCCAACCATCCAACCAATGTAGCAATATTGGAGCATAAAGCAGCAGCAAAACGCCTAAAATAGCTAGATTTAACAAGCCTGATGCGTTTATCTGTTTAACCTGTTGCCGGAGTGCCATGATTTTAAGTAATTCAAAAACTTTGGTTATTAGTCATTAGTCATTAGTCATTGGTCATTGGTCATTTGCAAAGGATAAATGACAAAAGACAAATGACAAATGTCTAATTGTTAGATGTACATTAAGTATGAATTAACTTCAGGCTACCACGCTGCCAAGGTCAGCAGCAGATAGATTATCTGCCTGATAATTTGTTGAGACTGCATTGGCGATCGCTGCTACAACTTCTTTAACTTGGCTACTCCTCAAACCAGGATACATCGGTAATGATAATATTTGCTTTGACAACTTCTCTGCTTGGGGAAAATCTCCCGGTTGATAGCCTAAGTTGGTGAATGCTGGCTGGAGATGACAAGGAATTGGGTAATGAATACCAGTTTGTATTCCTACTGCTGTGAGTTTTTCCTGAAGTTGCTGGCGTTCTATTGGGCAAGAATCATCAATTTTAATCACATAAAGATGATAAACGTGTCCTGTATCACTTTGATTTTCTATAGGGATAATTCCAGCAGTTGCCAAGGGTGCTAGTTCCCGATCGTACTGCTGGGCAATAGTCAAGCGATCGCGATTCCACTGCGGCAAATATGGAAGTTTTTTGTGCAAAATTGCTGCTTGCAAAGTATCCAAGCGGCTATTCGTACCTGGTTCAGTATGAAAATACTTTTGCGATGCACCATAATTTCGCAAGCGCACCATCTTCTGGGCTACATCTGAATCTCGTGTCAACAGCATTCCCCCATCCCCAAATGCTCCCAAATTTTTGCTGGGATAGAAACTAAAAGCTGCTGCTATTCCTACTGAACCAGCGTAATATCCGTCTCTTTGGGCGAGATGTGCTTGGGCGGCATCTTCAAAAATTAGGAGTTTGTAGGTATCGGCAAAGTTTACAAGATCGCGTGGTGATACCATCTGACCATAGAGATGCACAGGGATAATTGCTTTAGTCTGAGGCGTAATTGCCTTTGCTGCTTCTCTTAAATCAATTAAAGCAGTTTGGCGATCGCAATCTACCAAAATTGGCTTGGCGCCAGCACGTATTACCCCAATTAAGGTTGCGATAAAAGTATTTGCAGGTAAAATCACTTCATCGCCAGCACCAATATTACACGCTTGTAATCCCAGAGCGATCGCATCTGTTCCTGATGCCACACCAACTCCATAATCTGCACCAGACGCTGCCGCAAATGCTGCTTCAAAATCTGAGAGTGCTTGCCCTAAAATAAAATCTCCCCGTTCCAATACAGATTGGATTGCATCTTGCAATTGTGTTTGAATTGGTTCATGTTGTAACTTCAGGTCTACAAAAGGAACTCTAATATTCATTTTATTCATTACCAGTCGTCCTCAAAAAATATTTCCTTGTATGGAAAAAATAGAAACCCCTGTGCAATTTTCGGCGTGAAATTGTAATAGATTTAATCTATTGGATAAAGGCTGAGATCAACTATTTAGTCGGTTATGGGTAATTCAAAGTCACGCCCTATTCATTTGAGCGTCCGAAGTTGCCATCAAACTTCTCTGAAGCCGCCACTCCAACTTCTCTCAAAAGTCAAAAAGCTTATGAACTAAGCTTTTCAATAATTTGGTAGTTTGCGAACTCGTAGGGATATGGTTGCTCTATTGACGTCATCCTACACTAGGATTATCATCTCTGGGTGCTAGCTGTTATCAGTAAAATGGCTACATTTAATTACACTAATATAGAAATCATTTTAAGTAAATTTACTTTGAATACCCCAGTAAAAATTTCCCCTTCTGTACATAAAGAATGACAACCTCTTTGTATTGTATCCTTAGCATTAGCTTACCCTGACTGAATCCAAATCTAACGCAGTCTGATTGCAAAATCTCAAGCAAGAAAGACTACACTAGTGCTAAATAAAGAACATTCAGCATCAGTAACTAGTAACTAGCAGACACCACATCTTGGCTTAATGGAAGGGAGAAAAAATTTTTGCCCTAAATTTGTTTGTCAGAGGCAAAATTAGGGAATGCTTAAAATAGCAATTGATAACCTAGAAATAGGACTTGGATCAATTACACGATCGAGAAATTATTAAGGTAGCAGTGGCAATGATAGAGCCTGAAAACAAATTATTTGCCCTAAAGGACGGTTGGGATTCTCATGAATCAAGAGAACAGCAACGCCTCAAAGCTTTGTCCGATTTAGGTTTGCGCCAACCAGAAACGATTCCGGTTTTTGAAGAAGCCACACAGACTGCTGCCCACTTTTTGGAAGCACCAATTTCCATATTGGGATTCGTGGATCAAGAACGCCATTGGTTCAAATCGGCGATAGGCTTATCTAGACTAGGACTAATGAATCATTTGGCACAAAGCCGCCAACTACTACGCCGGGAATCATTTTGCACTCAGGTAGTAGATAGCTTTCAAGTAGTTGTGATTAATGATACACACAAACTTACTGATCCAGTCCTTGCTAGTAGCAAGTTGGTGCAAGATTATGGTATTCGTGCTTACTTAGGAGCGCCATTAATTGATGCTGAGGGACATTGTTTGGGTGCATTGGCGGTGATGGATTTAGTCCCGCGCAATTTTACAACCCGAGACATTGAATTTTTACAAATCATTGCTCGTTGGTGCATGAGTGAATTTGAACGTAACCGACTCTTGCAAGGGAAACTCGAATCAAGCGTTGCCAAGAATGTTCCGATATTTTCACTGAATGAGGAACGTAACACTGAAATTAAAATCACTGCATCCACTCAAGATAGCGACTCTGTTTCTACTAAGCAACTGAAGCTAGAACTTTTGAGTCAGCTAACTCAGGAGTTACGCACGCCCTTAACATCTGTACTCGGTATGGCTAGTGTTTTAGGACGTGAGATTTATGGACCTTTGACGACAAAGCAGAGAGAATATTTGGAAATTATCCAACACAGTGGTAAGTACTTACTTTCCCTAGTAAACGAAATTACCGAACTAGGAACTATGGATGAAAACTCAACGGTGCTAAATCTAGCTCCTGTGGATATTGAAATGCTATGCCAACAAGCTATCAATACCCTAGAAGAAGTAGCTAATCGCCGCGAGCAAGATATTCGCCTGTCTATAGAACCGGGACGCAATCGCATTTGGCCTTTAGATAAAGACAAGGTGCGGCAAATGCTTTATCATCTGGTTTTCAGTGTGATTCAACTTTCGGCTACAGGTAGCATTGTTCGCATTCATGTTTCTTACAAAGAAGATACGCTCAATATTACTATTTGGGTTTCCCATCCCTGGTTAGGGGATGGCATAACAGAGGTCGATCCTTACTTCCGTCTCAATTCTTTGTCGCTGCTGGAGCTTACAGGTGAGGTAGCAACTTACAATACTCATACAGAAAGACAAGAACAACTAGATACTTCATCAGTAGCAGTGGAAAATTCCAAAAACTTAAGTGATTCCCACTCAAATTTCTTTGCTACTAGTTCAGGTATAAATTTAGCTAAATCACATGGAAGTCTTTCTCGTGAAAGCTTAGGTCTATTATTAAGTTGTCAACTGGCAGAATTGCATGGTGGACATATTTTGATTCAAGGTTCACCAGAATCAGGATATCGTTATGTGCTTTCTTTGCCACTGCAACTAGCGACTTCCTCACAAGCAATTAGCGATGTCTAATCGTGGGGATTAGGGATGGTGGGGTCCCCTCTGGGGATAAGGGGTAATGGAGATTGGGAAAGACGTATTTTCTATCTAGATTTCATTAGTTTGTAACGTATTCTCTGTGTGCTTCTGCGCTTACCTATGCCTTTAAATTTCAACCCTCAATTCGCCACCATTTTACGTCAAGCTGTACTAAGTATATGAAGAACTATTCTTAACTTCCTATTGGCTGATGGCTAGGAATAAGAGCGCCATCACGCGATGTGCAATCTCTGTTATTACCTTTTTATAGCTATAGGCATTATGATCAATTCCAAGTTCTGCGTCGGCAGGCTAATTGATCGCAATGTTTTTTATGAATTTAGTCTGGCAACGATTTACTCTATCAACTTTACCGCTCAAAGAATATCTTGCTACCAGTTATGTACACCGCTCTCTGGTGGGACTGCTAAGTTCTTGGCGGCAAACTAGCGTCTTGCTCCAGTGGGGAGATGCGATCGCAGCGGCTTTACTCAGCTTAATATATGCTCTAGCACCTTTTGCTTCGAGTACCTTGGTGGGTTTGTTGCTGGTGGCTTGTGTCGGATTTTGGCTGTTGTTGACTTTATCTGATGAAGTAACACCAGCAAATGTCTCCTCAGTCACTCCCATTCACTTGCTGGTACTGCTCTACTGGGGAGTTGCCGCAATCGCAACAGCATTATCACCAGTGAAAAAGGTGGCAGTTAACGACTTGGGAACGTTGACCTTGTATTTGCTACTATTTACCCTTTGTGCCAGGGTATTAAGGTCGCCTCGCCTCCGTTCTTGGATTATCATCCTTTATCTGCACGTATCGTTAATTGTTAGTGTATATGGGTTGCGGCAATGGTTTTTTGGAGCCACAGCACTGGCAACTTGGGTTGATCCAGAATCTCCTATGTCTAAAACTACAAGAGTCTACAGTTATTTAGGCAATCCCAACTTATTGGCTGGATACCTCTTACCAGCAGTAATTTTTAGCTTAGTGGCAATTTTTGTATGGCAAAGTTGGCCTAAAAAAGCTCTTGCATTAACAATGCTAATTGTCAATATTTCCTGCCTGATTCTGACTTTTAGTCGTGGTGGTTGGATTGGACTAGTGGTGGCAGTGTTAGCTGTGATGGCATTGCTAATTTATTGGAAAAGCGTGGAAATGCCTCGTTTTTGGCGTACTTGGTCAATACCGATTGTTTTAGGAGGTTTGATCGGCGTATTGGTGCTAGCAGTGATATTTGTAGAGCCAGTGCGGCTGCGAGTCTTTAGTATTTTTGCCGACCGTAAGGATAGCAGTAATAATTTTCGCCGAAATGTGTGGGATGCTGTTTTTGAAATGATTCGCGATCGCCCGATTTTCGGCATTGGGCCTGGTCACGGCTCTTTTAATAAAGTTTATCCCCTCTACCAACGCCCTCGTTACACTGCTTTGAGCGCCTATTCGATATTGTTTGAAGTGACTGTAGAAACTGGCTTTGTTGGTTTAGCCTGCTTTCTCTGGCTACTAATTGTCACATTTAATACGGCGCTTTTGCAAGTGCGACGATTGCGACAAATCAGAAGTGTAGAGGGATTTTGGTTAATCGGAGCGATCGCTATTTTGTTGGGTATGCTAGCTCACGGTACTGTAGATACTGTCTGGTATCGTCCTGAAGTCAATACCCTTTGGTGGCTCATCGTTGCCTTAATTGCCAGCTACTGGACACCTTTAGCTCAAAACCAGACAAATACAACTAACTCAGAACCAGCAACAAACTAATATAAATAAGTTGTCAGTTGTTTTCTTACCGGACAACTGACAACTTTTGAATTTTCTATGAATAAATTTTGAGTTGTCTAGTCTCTGTAGGTAGTGGCATTTGGGGCATTAGGGTCGCGATAAGCTACAGGTTCGCGATCGCTCTTTTTGCCAGCCAACCCGCCTAGACCGAATAAACCAAGTAATCCTAGCCAACCCCAATCAAAATCGTTGCGATCGTCAGTAGTCGTTGTTGGAGCAGTAGTAGTGGCTCCGGTGTCATTAGTTGTCTGAGCTTGTGCAGATAGAGTTAAAGGTAAAATTCCCATACTCAAGGTGAGAACGCCAGCGCCAACAGCTGTAATGAAATTACTTTTCATAAGTTGTAAAAGTTCCTGATGCTATCCGAAGTTACTCACCACTCTATCGGTTCTCAACCTTAACAAAATCAATCTGCGGCTAGAAACTCGGCATTTTCATAACTCACGCTGTGGATATACAACATGATTTTAACAGTAATCGATTTCTCATTCTAGTATGGTAGTTTGACCACACGTTACCCTTAATAACTTTTCATTGCCCGTTGAATGTCACGCTGGTCTTGGCGTCGTTTCAGGTCTTCTCGCTTATCGTGGAGCTTTTTACCTTTGCCAAGGGCTATACTCACTTTTAGCCAGCCTCGTTTGAGATACATTTTCAAAGGAATTAAAGTTAAACCCTGCTGTTCGACTTTGCCAATTAGCTTACGGAGTTCTTGACGATGCAATAGTAGCTTGCGTGTACGCCGTGGTTCATGATTAAAATATTGTCCACTAGCGTTGTAAGGCGAGATATGCACATTGATCAACCATGCTTCGCCATTGCGAAGCAAAGCATAGCCATCTTGGAGATTGACTTTCCCCGCACGAATCGACTTCACCTCTGTTCCTGTCAACTCAATTCCAGCTTCGTAAGTTTCTAGAATTTCATACAAATAACGGGCTTGACGGTTGTCGCAAATAACTTTGTAACCTTCGTTCTTGTCGCTCATTGATAATTTTGTGTGCTTTAAATGTACCTAAAAAATTATTTGGATTGGCTTGTGAATTATACGGTGTATCTTAGAACCGCTATAAATGGTGAACTGTATATCACTAATTTAGCTTTTCTAAGTTCACAATTAAGCTTTTCTGACAACTTTAAGTTAGCTGATAGCGATTACCTCTGAGGTTTCATAGAACAAGTTGCTTGAGCAACTTGTGTTACCAAGCCTGATTTTGTGCAGTTTCACAAATAGGACTTACACATCAAGTAGAGGCAATACCCTTGGTAAGCCGCTTGTACGAAAGCCTCCGCGTAACTTTCTTCTTTGCGTTTAGATGAATTGCCCTCACTCCCTTTTTGCATAAATCCTGACAAATAATTGGTATGACGCTAATGAATGAACATTCACTCTCCTTAATTGATGAGTTGTTACAAATTACAAAGCTCTCTATGCCTCCTAATCACAGGGAGTCTAAGGTGGTTACACTTCGTTAACCTTCCTAATGATTTAAGATTTCCTTTATAAATAAACCCTGAGAGCAGTCATTAGCTGGTAATCCTGTCATAGTATGAAACATAAGAACACTATTATTGTCTGTGTTCACTAACGGAGTATATCAAAGCAAATTTCTGGGTAAAAAAATGCTAGGGGTGTATTATCCATGCCCTTGACGATCCTTGTAGTGGATGATGATTTGGGCACTCGTCTGTCTGTTAGCGACTATCTTGAACTGTCTGGCTACTCAGTGATCACGGCTAATGACGGTCAAGAGGCTTTGTTTATGGTGGATGAGTATCATCCTGATTTGATTGTCACGGATATTGTTATGCCACGGATGAATGGCTATGAACTGGTGCGCCGGGTGCGTCAACAACCAGTGTTTCGTTTATTGCCTGTAATTTTATTAACGGCACGCATTAAGACCCAAGAAAGAATTCTGGGCTACCAGTCAGGGTGTGATTTATATTTACCCAAGCCTTTTGAACTGGAAGAGTTAGCAGCAGCAATCCGCAATCTTTTGGAGCGATCGCAAATTATCCAATCAGAGTATCGTTTTTCTCATAAAGATAGTTTGGGCATTTCCGGCTTGACAAAAGCGGGGGATGCCCAAAATTCTCTGTCCACTCAAATTCAGAAATCCCATCTGCACTCAGCCCTAACTCACAGAGAACAGGAAGTCTTAGAGTTATTGACTCATGGTCTTTCTAATGCCGAAATGGGTCATCAGCTACACCTGAGTCCTCGAACTGTGGAAAAGTACGTTAGCAGTTTATTGAGAAAAACCTCAACCAGCAACCGCGCGGAATTAGTGCGTTTTGCGATGAAGCATGGTCTGGTGGAATAAAAGTTAGGAGTTAAAAGTGAGGAGTGAGGAATTAAAACTCCTAACTCATAACTCCTCACTCCTAACTCATAACTCTTCACTTTTAACTTTTGTGAGCAGACCTTCACAAGCATCGATCAGTAAATCAATAACCTGATTAAATCCCTCTTGACCACCGTAATAGGGATCTGGAACTTCCTTTAGAGTGTGTCGAGAGCAAAACTCGCACATCAAACGCACTTTATGCTGATATTGCTTAGTTTGATCGAGAGTGAGAATGTTCTCATAATTTTCTCGATCCATAGCCAAAATCAAATCAAAGTCTTGAAAGTCTGACTTTTGAAACTGGCGTGCTCGACCACGCAGTTTAATTCCCAACTTAGTAGCAGCCGCGGCGCTCATGCGTCTGTCAGGTGGGCTACCAACGTGATAGCTAGATGTACCAGCAGAGTCACAGAGGATACTATCGCTCAAGCCAGCCTGCTCAATTAGATGATTCATGATGTTTTCTGCCGATGGCGATCGGCAGATATTACCTAAGCAGACAAACAGCAACTTGTAAGGCATAGATATACTTTGTCCTTTGTCAATAGTCATTTGCCTTTTGTCCTTTGTCCTTTGTCTTTTGACTAATGACCAATGACTAATGACCAATGACTAATGACTAATGACCAATGACTAAAATCCAGGTAACTCTAACCCACTGGTTAATTCTTCCATACGTTCCCGCATTGTTGCTGTGGACTTGTTGTAGGCTTCTTTCATTGCCACTGTTACAAGATCAGAAAGTACTTCTGCACCTTCTGCTAAAGCATCTGGAGAAATTTCCACTCGCTTGGGTTCTTGGTTCCCACTGACAATTACCTTCACCAGACCACCGCCAGATTCTCCTTGAATCTCCATTTGCTCCAATTCTTCTTGGAGTCGCTTTGCGCCTTCTTGAACTTGCTGCGCTTTCTTAAAAGCTTCGGCTAATTCTTTCATTTTTCCTAAGCCAAAGCCGAATCCCTGTCCTTTTCCTGTCATAATTATTTGTACGCGTGTGCGTTGAATAACAAATCAAATTCAATTATAGATGCGGTAAGTAATTTGACTCTTTTTTTACCAATAATTAATGCGTCATAGAGTTGAGAGTAGGGAGTAGGGTATTGGACATTGGTTCTTATATTCTTCTACCTCATCTCCCCATTCCCCATTCTTTATCCACAAGCACCTTGAAACTCTCCGAGCATTTTGACTTCTGGCTCTAAATTAATAGACCAACGTTCTTGTACTTGATGTTGGATGTGGCGAATGAGACAGAAGATATCACTAGCTTTTGCTCCACCACGATTAACGATAAAATTAGCATGTAGTAGTGCTACTTGTGCTCCACCAATTTGGTAGCCTTTTAGACCAGTTTGTTCAATTAACCAGCCAGCACTGTAAGGTTTGGGATTGCGAAACACACTGCCACAACTGGGGAAGTTGTATGGTTGAGTGCTTAACCGATGCTTTTTGTGTTCTTTGGTAATTGCCACAACTTTGGCTGGGTCTGCACCTGGCGCAAGTTGTAAGGTGGCTTGGGTGACTATGCGATCGCCACCTTGCAATAATGAAGTCCGGTAGCTATAACCTAACTGTTCCGGGGTAAGAGTTTCCAACGTACCATCGGGTGAAAGTACCTGGGCGCTAACTAACATATCTGCGATACAGCTATTATGTGCCCCTGCGTTCATCACCACGGCGCCTCCTGCTGTTCCGGGGATACCAACAGCCCACTCCAATCCTTGCCACCCTAATTCTGCTGCCGCCCATGCCAAGCTAGGAATTGATTCTCCGGCAGCAACGGTTAATTGACCGGTTTGGGGGTCAAAGTGGTTGAAGCGGAGATGACGAGTAGCAATAACTAAGCCTGATATACCACCATCGCTTACCAGCAAGTTAGAACCTGCTCCCAGCGTTGTCACTTTTAAATTACGTTCTTTTGCGTATTTAAGACTTGCTTGCAGTGCTTCTAAGTTTCGTGGGGCAACGTATAAATCAGCTGCTCCCCCAACTCTATAGGAAGTAAACGCTGACAAAGAAGCCTGAGACTTGAGCGCACAATCAGTATTGGGTAAGTAGATTACTTCACTCTCCACCGAATTAGTTATTTGGGGTTTCTTTGTATTCAAAGCAGAAACTGTGCAGACGTTTCCAGCTGCCTGGGAAATGGTCATCTTTACTTTGTTTTGGTAAAATTTTTACATTAATCTACCGCAAAGATACGGTAATAGAGTTCACAGATGAAACCTTTGTGAGAGAGGCGCTTTGCTCAGAAATAAAACTTCGCAAAGTTTTCACTTAGGATGTGGCTTTAGCAGGCTCACAAAGTGCCGTAATTATTTCAGGAATCACCTGGTTCAAGTTGCCAGCCCCCAAAAACAACGCCAAGTCTCCTGGGCGTAGTGTTTGTAGCAAATACTCACACACTGTGGGTAAAGTTGGTTGATAAACTACCTGCGAATGCTGTTTAGCAATTTCCGCCGTTAGACGTTCACCACTAATTTGCCCTAAATTAGGTTCGCCTGCACTGTAAATATCAGTCAGTACCACCAAATCAGCATGGGTAAAAGACTCGGCAAATTCATCTAAAAAGGTCAGTGTACGGGTATAGCGATGGGGTTGGAAGATAGCAACCACTCTTTGCCCTGGTCTTGCCTGTAAACGGGCTGCGGCGAGAGTAACGCGAATCTCGCTAGGGTGATGAGCATAGTCATCAATGAAGGTAATGCCATTGACTTCACCTCGGAACTCAAAGCGTCGTCTTGCTCCTTCAAAGGTGGCGATACCTTTGGCAATTGCTCCAAATTCTAAGCCCAAAGCGCGACCAACAGCGACTGCTGCTAAGGCATTGCTGAGATTGTGCCGACTGAGCAACCGCAACTTTAACACGCCCAAAGCTGTGCCTCTTTCCCAAACCAAAGCCGTGGTGCCATCCGCACGATAATCAATATTGGTGACGGTGTAATCAGCGTCAGTATCTGAGTGTAAGCTATAACTGATTGTGGGTTGCAAGCGATCGCGCACTGTCGCACAGTCAATGCTACCTATTAACGTTTTACAACCCTTAGCAAATGTCTGGAAGATGTCAATAACTTCTTCTAATGTATCGTAGTGGTCAGGGTGATCGAGTTCAATATTGGTGATGATACCAATTTCGGGAGCGTGTTTTACCAGAGAACCATCTGATTCATCTGCTTCGGCTACCAAATATTGGCTTTGTCCCAATCGAGCATTACCTTCCCAAGCATTGACTTCGCCACCGACTAAAATCGTTGGGTCTAGACCCGCTTCCAGAAGCATATAGCCAATCATACTACTGGTTGTAGTTTTGCCGTGTGTTCCTGCCACTGCAATACTGTAGTAATCGGCAATTAAAGCTGCTAGTACATCTGAACGATGTAAAACTGGACAACCTAATTCCAGCGCTGCTTTGTATTCTAAATTATTAGTGTTAATTGCTGTTGAACAAATGACTTGAGGCAGTTTTGACTTAGTATCAGCAGATAATTGTTCTTGTGAATTTAATACTACTGGATTAGCCAATACCTGAGGGTGAAAGAATTCGAGATTGCTTGCCTCTTGTTTACTAAAAATATGAGCACCGATAGATTCCAACTTGTGCGTAATGTGGTTAGGACGAAGATCCGAACCTGACACTGGAAATTGACGCTTTGCAAGAACGTATGCCAGAGCAGACATACCTATGCCACCGATGCCAATAAAATGAAATGGTCTACCACTAAAATCTACAGAATTAGTCATTTATTGCTCCTCTTACACCACACCACACCATAATCACAAATGACACGCGTATCATAACAGGAATTTGATTTTTACCGTAACTACTCCTGTATCATGTTCATGTTTGATGCCCAAATGATTTTTCTGCTCTGGTTTTCCTGGTTGAGAATGATTTTACCTTGGTTGGAGGTTTTTGCTATTTCTGAACTGTTCTTAAGATTATTCTGAAAATTTTGGCTGCATCGGGAAAGAAATTCTTGTAATGTCAAATACATATTTTTGGCTACCTTACTGGAATTGGCTACATAATACATTGTTTAGTGAAACTAAATTGAAATTGCATCAAGTCTAGGCGTGAATTGAGTACAATAGTACATTGGTAATGAAACTATTTTTCAATTGCATATAACCCAGGCTTATCTGGATGCAGAAACTAGCAATTTTTGGTGGCACATTCGATCCAATTCATTGGGGACACCTGCTCGTAGCCGAGACAGCTTTGCATCAAGTATCCCTTGAAAAGGTTATTTGGGTACCAACTCTAAATCCTCCTCACAAAGAAGCAGCTTTGTTTGAGCATCGTCTGCAAATGCTGCAATTAGCAATAAAAGATAACCCAGCATTTACTGTCTCACTAGTGGAGACTAATCGCTCTGGGACTTCTTATGCCATTAACACCCTGATTGACTTATCTGCTTGTTACCCAAATACTCACTGGTACTGGATTGTGGGCTTGGATACTTTCCAAACCTTACCCGGTTGGTACCGAGGACACGAATTAGCACAAATGTGTGATTGGTTAATCGCACCCCGACAGCTAGGTGGTGAGACTATAACTCAAAGCAAATTAATCTGCAAGCAAGTGGAGCAACAACTGAAGGAGGAGTCTGCAATCATTCACTGGCAACTCTTGAATATACCTTTAGTAGGGGTTTCGTCAAGTCTAATTCGCAAATTTTGCCGCGATCGCCAGTCAATTCGTTATTTAGTCCCGGAATCGGTCAGATCATATATCACTAACAACAATCTCTACTCTTACAAATCTGAATAAATTATGTGTTTTTTTATTGATCTAACACTTTATGGTTAAAAGTGCCCCCCCCCTTTGCGATATGATTGGGGTCAACGATATCAACATATAAGCATAAATACAGAGGGCAAGACACTGTGATTAGAGTTGCAATCAACGGTTTCGGGCGGATTGGACGTAACTTTGCGCGTTGCTGGGTGGGTAGAGAGAATAGTCGGATTGATCTTGTCGCTATTAATGACACTTCAGACCCTAGAACCAATGCTCACCTGCTAAAGTATGACTCAATGCTAGGCAAGATCAAAGGTGCTGAGATTAGTGCTGACGATAACTCTATCATCGTCAACGGTAAGACCATCAAGTGCGTATCCGATCGCAATCCCGAAAACTTGCCCTGGAAAGATTGGGGAATTGACCTAATTATCGAAGCAACCGGGGTATTTACTAGCAAAGAAGGAGCGCTCAAGCACGTAAATGCTGGAGCCAAGAAAGTTCTGATTACCGCTCCTGGTAAAAACGAGGATGGTACATTTGTGGTTGGTGTGAATCATCACGACTATGACCACAACATACACAATATTATCAGTAACGCTAGTTGTACTACCAACTGCTTGGCACCAATCGCCAAGGTGTTGAACGATAAGTTCGGCATCATCAAAGGTACGATGACCACTACCCACAGCTATACAGGCGATCAGCGGTTGCTAGACGCTTCGCACCGGGATTTGCGACGGGCGAGGGCCGCAGCGATAAACATTGTACCCACCTCTACTGGCGCAGCAAAAGCAGTGGCGCTGGTTATCCCAGACCTCAAAGGCAAGCTAAATGGTGTTGCCTTGCGCGTACCAACCCCGAACGTCTCAATGGTAGATTTCGTAGTTCAGGTTGAGAAGCGTACTATTACTGAAGAAGTTAACCAAGCTCTCAAAGATGCTGCCGAAGGCCCACTTAAAGGAATTTTGGACTACAGCGAACTAGAACTAGTATCTTCCGATTATCAAGGTAGTGATGCTTCTTCAATTGTCGATGCTAACTTGACGTTGGTCTTGGGTAATGACTTAGTAAAAGTTATGGCGTGGTATGACAACGAGTGGGGTTATAGCCAACGAGTTTTGGATTTGGCAGAATTAGTAGCTGAGAAGTGGCAATAATTTGTCATTAGTCATTGGTCATTAGTCATTAGAAAAATCCCAAACACACTATTGACCAAAATGTTGAAATCCCTGGCTAAGATTCAGAACTTGGTCAGGGAATTTTTTTTGCTCGTCGTGCAATATTACTGTCGATCCGGCTGTAATCCTACCTGCAATCGCAGCACCTTCTCCAATATCTTGCACTAAGGCTGATGCTAATTCTTGTGGTAAGCACAGTACTAATTCAAAGTCTTCGCCACCATATAGAGCATATTTTAGCGCTTGGTCTGGTGTCAACCAATGGTTAAAAGGTTTTGGTACGGGAATTTGTCTGTGTTCTAAAACAGCGCCAACGCCACTGGCGCGGCAAATTTGGATAATCGCATCTGCCAAACCATCGCTACTATCCATACCAGCAATGGAGAGTTGGGAGTTAGGAGTTAAGATTTTCCAGAGGATTGGTAAGACATCTAATCGTGGTTGTGGACGTTGGTGTGCGCGGATTAGAGCCGTCTTTTCCTCGTTGTTGAGATTTTGTCCTAATTCGGGATGCAAGAGTAGTTCTAAGCCAGCGTGGGAGGCTCCATGAACGCCTGTAACGATGATCGCATCCCCAACAACAGCAGCAGAGCGGCGGATAATTTGACTAGGGTTGACTTGACCAAAAGCGGTAATTGCCAGAGTAGTTACAGGCGATCGCACGACATCACCCCCAACAATTGGGGTATTGTATTTTTGCAGGCATTCTGTCATTCCCTGGTACAAGCGTTCTACCCAACTCACCCTAAGTTCACCAGGTAGGCCCAACCCGACAGTGATTCCCAATGGAGAAGCGCCCATTGCTGCTAAATCTGATAAATTGGCAGCAGCAGCTCGCCAACCAGCATCTTCTGGGGAAGTGGTGAGATTACTAAAATGCACGCCATCAACCAGTACATCTGTAGTTACTACCAAAGATTGCCCTGGTGCAGTCTCAAGTACTGCGGCATCATCGCCGATAATTTCTGGTGGGCAGAAGCGCTGTAATCTTTCTAAAAGACCTTGTTCGCCAATATCTTTTACCTGTTGAGAAGATAACTTAATGTTCACAATCGGTTTTCCGTGTTGCAAAATTACGAAGAAAACTGATGATTTACTTTACTGTTTAAGATAAGGGTATTGTCTAGGAGTCAGTTGGAATGGTAACAACACCAGTAACCAGCATCACATTTGAGGAGTACTTAACCTATGATGATGGTAGCGATTTTCATTATGAACTGGTGGATGGCAAGCTAGAGTTAATGAACCCACCTACTATAGAACATTTCCTGATTGCCAAATTTATTGAGCAATTGCTAGATGCAGAAATCAAACGTTGTAGCTCACCTTGGCTGTGTTTTCGAGAAAGTGGTGTGAGGACGGGTAGAAATAAATCTAGGTTGACTGATTTGTGTGTAGTGACACTAGAGCAAGCTAGAGAATTGTTGAATGCTTCAGCAGTATTTGAATCACCACCGTTACTAATTGTTGAGGTGGTCAGTCCAGAGTCGGTGAAACGGGACTATCGTTATAAACGCTCAGAATATGCTGCTTTAGAGGTTCCTGAATATTGGATTGTAGACCCACTGGCGACAAAAATTTCGGTGTTACTACTGGAAGATGGATTTTACGAAGAAACAGTTTTTACAGCTACTCAGCAAATTGTATCACGGACTTTTCCAGAATTAGCGATCGCAGTTGATCAGATATTCACCGCCGGAAATCTGAATCAGGAGAGACGCGATTAATCGCGTCTGTACAAGAATTATTCTTTTCCTGTCCCCTGTGTCTTCTTATGCAGCTTGCGATTCAACCAGATTTTCTATCCCCTGAACCACTTTTGCTGATTCGATTTTGTCACCAGCTTTCAGTTTATCCAAAACTTCTCTGCCTTCGGTAAGATAACCAAAAACGGCATAACGACCATCCAATAGGTTGCGTCCGGCGGGGGTGAGTTCTGGTTCAAACAAAAAGAAGAAAAATTGTGATGAACCACCATTGACTTCACTTTCAGGACGCGCCATCACTACTGCACCAAAGGCAGAAAAAGGTAGAACTGGCATATCAACGTAACGACCAGCTTCTTCTAGAGTAATGCCATAAGTAGGTGCTTTATCTCCTTGAACTAGAACTTCTAAGGGAATAGCGCGATATTTGCCCGTTTTTGGATCAATGAAACCCACATCTTTCCCAGCAGGATCTCCAGTTTGGAGAAAGTAAGATTCTTCAGAACGGGTAAATTCTAAACCATTATAAAAACCCCTCTGTACCAAATCTACAAAATTACCAGCAGTCACAGGAGCGCTGTAACCGTCTACGACAAGGGACAAATCGCCTTTGTTGGTTTTGATTTCTACAGTGGCACGACCTTTAAGTTGCGGCAGGTTGCTATACTCAGCAGGCACTTCAAAGGGGAATTGTTTCACCATTGACTCTTCTAGCTGAGTAACAAGATTCAGAAGTTTGCCTCTCTCTTGCAGAATTTGTTCTTTATCTTTGCTGTTCGCCAATTCTTCCAATTTACCCACCCCGGATTTTAACTCGGTAATCCAAGCTTCGGCTTGGGGTTGGCGTTCTGCGGGAACGCTTGTTAAGATTTGGGAAGGTTTATCGAGAATGCGGGATGCTTGGCTGATGTCTTTGGAAATAGCACCCCAACGCCGATTCGCTCGCAGTTGGGCAGAGATGTCCTCTAAAGTGCCTTGTAGTTGCCGCACAGGTTTGTTATCTATCGGGAGTGCATACCGCAACAAAGCCTTTCCGTCGGTAATTGCATTGCCGGCTGGCAGTGCGGCGCTACTGGAGGGAGTCCACCCAGCTGTAGTTATGCCTAAAAATATTGTTACCAGCAGTATTGCCATTAGGCTGTTCTTCAGCCAGGATTTTAATAAGTTAAGCATGGGATAACTCAAATGCAGCAGTGAATTGTTGACTGGACGTAACCCATAAATAATCTTCCCACGTTAGGTGATGAGTGGAGCAGAGGTCTAGGGCAGAGGAAAAATGACTAATGACAATGACACTAAACTAATGACAAATGCCCAATGACGACCCTAGAAGGGTACAATAAATGCCGATTGTCTTCCAAAATTTGAAAGTTTCATGATCTCCAGTAACGACTTTCGACCCGGTGTTTCAATTGTATTGGATGGGTCTGTATGGCGAGTGCTTGAATTCTTGCACGTCAAACCAGGCAAAGGTTCCGCCTTTGTACGAACTAAGCTAAAAAATGTCCAGAGTGGGAGCGTTATGGAAAAAACGTTCCGCGCAGGGGAAACAGTGCCGCAAGCTACTTTAGAAAAAAGCACGATGCAGCATACCTATAAAGAAGGCGATGAGTTTGTCTTTATGGATATGGAAACCTACGAAGAAGGCAGATTGACTCGCGAACAAATTGGCGATCGCGTCAAGTATCTTAAGGAAGGTATGGAAGCCGAAGTGATTCGGTGGGGCGAACAGGTATTGGGAGTAGAGTTACCTAAGTCTGTAGTTCTGGAAATTGTCCAAACAGATCCAGGTTTAAAAGGTGACACTGCCACAGGTGGCTCAAAACCAGCAACTCTAGAAACTGGTGCAGTTGTGATGGTTCCTTTGTTTATTTCTCAAGGAGAACGCATCAAAGTTGATACCCAGGAAGATAAATATATCAGCAGGGAATAACTTTCATCTCTACGGAGATGCAAGTCCCGCTTGAAATCCCTACATAGGGATTAATCCCCTGCCACACTTAAAATGCTAATTTACGGATAGGTCGAGGTAATAAAAACTGTGCCATTGGACTTTAATGAAATCCGCCAACTACTGGCAACTATCGCACAAACAGATATTGCAGAAGTCATACTCAAAAGCGATGATTTTGAGCTAACAGTCCGTAAGGCTGTGAGCATTAGCAATCAGATGTTGTCGGTAGGTCAAGGGACTTTAGGCGGTGTGGTAGGTTCAGGCTTGACATCGGGTTCATCTGGAGGAAACCAGATGAGCGGAAGTCAGGTAACGGAGGTGTCTACATCTCGTGTATTTGAGAATACTGGAACTAGCACACAAATGCAGTTATCAGTAAATCCTGCCTCAACCATTGACCAGAGATTAGTAGAAGTGCCTTCCCCAATGGTAGGAACGTTTTATCGCGCTCCTGCGCCTGGGGAAGCGGCATTTGTGGAAGTGGGCGATCGCGTCCGCAAGGGTCAAACAGTCTGTATCATTGAAGCCATGAAGCTGATGAATGAAATCGAAGCCGAAGTCTCTGGACAGGTGATGGAAATTCTCCTTCAAAATGGCGACGCTGTAGAATATGGTCAACCTTTGATGCGAATTAACCCTGATTAAGTATTAATGTATATATGATGTGAGTCATTGTTAAAACTTTCAGTCCTTGCGGGTCAACCCTGATGAAACAAACGTTGCCTTTACCACCAGAAGTGGTGCAACAAGTAGCTGAATACTTCAGCCTGTTAAGTGAGCCAATGCGCCTACGGCTGCTACACTTATTACGGGATGAAGAAAAATGCGTGCAAGAGTTGGTAGAGGCAACACAGACTTCTCAGGCAAATGTGTCAAAACACCTGAAGGTAATGTGGCAAGCAGGTATCCTTAGCCGCCGCAGTGAAGGAACTTGCGCCTATTACCGGGTGGAAGATCAAATGATTTTTGAGTTGTGTAATCGGGTTTGCGATCGCCTCGCCACAAGGTTGGAGCAGCAAGCCCGGAATTTTCGCGTGTTAAATAGTAAACGGTAAGTTTAAGAGAGTTATGAGTTATGAGTTATGAGTTATGAATTAAAACTCCTAACTTGTAACTCCTAACTTTTTTAAAGGGGATAATCTTTTTGAAACTGTTCACGAGTTAGCGGTTGTTGTAACTCTACACCCTCACCGCCTAAAA
Organism: Nostoc punctiforme NIES-2108; assembly: GCA_003326195.1. Taxonomy (GTDB): domain Bacteria; phylum Cyanobacteriota; class Cyanobacteriia; order Cyanobacteriales; family Nostocaceae; genus Nostoc; species Nostoc punctiforme_A. The sequence goes on along the minus strand of LXQE01000136.1, from coordinate 191,940 downwards.
CATCCAACGGTTTGCCGTTCACATCAATGTATACTTTGGCTTTGGGATTTAAAGTTGTGGCAGTGTAAACAACTTGTCCTACGCGTCCCATCATTGAGGTGCTACCACCACCGCTGGTAAAATCTTCAGATAAATTAACGTGAACCTCATCATTTTCCGCTTTCAACCCCAATAGCTTGGTTCCTTTAGGGATAGTTGTCGAATCTGTCCCTTCTGTTGGACCTGCTAACAAACTTTGGAAAGCTGCTTCTAAAGGCTGGTTGGGTCGAATAGAAGCGACTTTAATAGGCTGGGGAACCAAAGTAAGATTTTTGTTGTTTGATCTTAACCAATAAACGTTGGGGGTTTGCTCATTAGCTGGCTGCCTAGTTGATGGCTGTGCTGGCTCAATGCGGCCAGAAGGATTTGATGGTGTGGGAGGATTGCTGGATTGTGTGGTAAACCAAGCTACACCGCCACCCACCGCTACAACCGCTGCTGACACGGCTGCAATTACGCCTGAAGAAATACGATTAGATCCTTGTTGGTCTTTCATGTTCAAAACCTTCCTAACTGAGGGCTGATATGGTAGTTATGTGAGGAGCAGCCTGGTTAAAGACGATACTTATAAGTAGAGAGTTTCCCACAATCTAGAGGAGACTTAATAGCTTTTAATTCTGCAAGTCCCTAATATAATTTTAGGATTTTTATTTTTAATCCGTCACCTGCCAAATTATGTAAATTTTTGAGAGTCGAGAGTGAAAAGTTCAGAGTTAGGAGTTAAGAAGTTGGGGATAAGGGGACAGGAAGATAAGGGTAAATTATTGAACAAGTCTCTTCCTTGTCTCCCCCCTCTTCCTTGTCTCTTCTCCATACTTATGCCCTATGTCTTAGTGCTTCTGTAATCCACTTATGAAGTGTTGTTGTCACTTCATCAATGACTATTTCTTGCGATTTGCGGGTGGCTCTTTCTACAACTTCAACTTTGCCATTAGCGATCGCGCGTCCGGTTACAATTCTATAAGGTATGCCAATCAAGTCCGCATCTTTAAATTTGACTCCCGCCCGTTCGTCGCGGTCATCTAGTAGGGTTTCAATTCCCGCTTGATTGAGTTCTGTGTAAAGTTTTTGGGCAATTTCGATTTGTTGAGCATCTTTAATGTTAGGAATTGTGACGATCGCGTGGTAGGGTGCGATCGCAACTGGCCAAATAATCCCATCTTTGTCATAAGATTGCTCTACGGCAGCTTGGGCTAATCGTGACACGCCTACACCAAAACAACCCATAAATAGCGGCTTTTCTTCACCCTGTTCATTTGTATAAGTTGCACCCATTGCTTGGGAATATTTAGTGCCTAATTGGAAGATGTGACCTGCTTCAATTCCACGGGCGCTTGCAAGAGTTTGTTCTGGGTTATGGATGGCGCGATCGCCTGGTCTTGACTTACGAATATCTACTACTCGCTCTGGTAACTTAAATTGCTCACCCCAATTAGCGCCAACTACGTGATAACCAGCTTCATTTGCGCCTGTAACAAAGTTTTTTAAATCAACGGCTGTCTGATCCACTAAGCGCAAAAACTTGGGATGGATCTGTTTATTAGCAGCAATATACTCATCTGCGATATCAGGTGCAATGTAGCCTAAAGGTAGAGATTTAGCTGTCCATGTTTGCTGGGCTTCTACATTTGGTACATTCAAACTAATAATAGTTTTAGCGCCATATTCAGAAGCTAATTTGGTCAGTTCATTTTGCAATTTGACTTCATTAACTTCCTGATCGCCTCGAATGCTTACCAGAACTAACACTGTTGCGCCATTATCATAAACTGTCTGATAAAGGACGTTTTTCACTAATTGAGTGGGAGAAGAGTTGAGGAGTTGACAGACCTTTTCAATCGTTTCTGTTCCAGGTGTATCGCGTTTCTCATAAGTTGTAAACCGTGAGGTTTCGGCATCAATTGGTAAAGAAACAGCCTTTTCTACGTTAGCTGCGTATTTACCATCCTCAGTGTAGAGAACTTCGTCTTCACCAGCTTCCGCCAAAATCATAAATTCTGTGGAACCAGAACCACCAATTGCACCAGAATCGGCTTCCACTGCGCGAAAAGCTAAACCAGAACGCCGTAGGATATTGCTGTACGCTTTATACATATCCTGGTAAGTTTCTTTAAGGCTGGCTTCATCGGTATGGAAGGAGTAGCCGTCCTTCATGATAAACTCGCGTCCACGCATCAAACCAAAGCGGGGACGAATTTCATCACGGAATTTAGTTTGAATTTGGTAGAGATGCAGTGGTAACTGGCGATAAGAGCGAATCATATCACGAGCGATCGCTGTGATTATTTCCTCATGAGTTGGGCCTAATCCTAATTGTTGCTCGCGGCGGTCAATTAGGGAAAACATAATCCCCTCAGCTTTGGTGTAAGTGTCCCAGCGTCCCGATTCCTTCCATAAATCAGCAGGTTGTAATTGCGGTAAGAGACATTCTTGTGCGCCTGTAGCATTCATTTCTTCCCGCACAATCTGGGAAACTTTTTGCATTACCCGCCACATCAACGGCAAATAAGCATAAAGGCCACTACCGATGCGACGAATGTAGCCTGCACGGAGTAATAATTTATGGCTAGGAATCTCAGCATCAGCCGGATCATCCCGCAGTGTAACAAATAACATTTGTGAAAGTCGCATCGTTTACTCCCTTTCCAGAATCTCTAATTTGTTTATAAACCAATACGGTTCAGTTAAGGTCTACTGGCAACAATTTTGGGTTTTCGAGACGCGATAAATCGCCGTCTCTACAAGTGTTTTGTTGCTCATTCTGAACTGTATTGTGATATAATCTTTGCAACTATTTAATCTAGGTCTAGGTTATGAGTCTTTTGACATTAAAACTAGACACCGTTCACCTGAGTGACGAACAATTTTATCACTTATGTCAAAATAACCGCGAATTGAAATTTGAACGCACTGCCAAGGGAGAATTAATCATTATGTACCCCGTTGGAGGTGAAAGCGGGAATCGAGAAGCAGATTTAATTATCGATCTGGGAATTTGGAATCGGCAAACTGGCCTTGGTTTTACCTTCAGTTCTTCTACTATATTCAAATTACCCAATGGTGCTGACCGTTCCCCAGATACCGCTTGGATTCAACGAGAACGTTGGCAAGCACTTACACTTGAACAAAGACGCAAATTTCCCCCCATTGCACCCGATTTTGTCATTGAATTAAGGTCAGCAACAGATGATTTGGAAATATTGCGTTCCAAAATGAAGGAATATATGGATGCAGGGGTGCAGTTAGCGTGGTTAATTAACCCCCAACAGCAGCAAGTGGAAATTTATCGCCAAAAACAAGATGTAGAAGTGCGAAATCTACCCACGCAATTATCGGGTGAAGATGTATTGCCAGGATTTAGCTTGAGTCTTTCCTGTTATTAAGATTTGCAAGTGCTGCTAAATCTCCACTATCTGCGAACACTTTTCATTGCAGCAGAAAATACTTTATAAGTCTGCGTAAGTACGCTTCATTAAAATAATCTGCGTAGACTAAGAAGGTATCCTCATTTTCTAACCTGAGTAATGTGCCAAGCACAGCGCAAGAGGCAGATTTTACCTCGACTTCATTACTCAGGGCATATTACAGCCGTTAGGATATCTTAAAAGAAATAACCATCAGGCGATTAAAATCAGGGAATCTTTAGGAGAAACTACTTTGGCAGATGTAATTTATCAAGCACAAGCACCCTTAGAATTTATTTCCCCCGCGTTTAACCCTTTATTGCTACGAGTTGTCCATCTGTTGCTACCCAGTTGGATAAAATGGCAAACACCTATTACCCAAATTGAAGCAGACAATGTAGAGGTTCTGGTGGATCTTTATCGCCAGTTTCAGGAGGGTAAGATCCGTTTTATGCTGGCATTTCGCCATCCGAAAACAGACGATCCATTTTGTTTGGGTTACTTGCTGTCTCAAATTGTACCAAAGACAGCGCAATCGCAAGGTACAGAACTACAACATCCCATTCACGCTCATTTTATCTACGATCGCGGCATTCCTCTCTGGGCAGGTTCCCACGTCGGCTGGATTGCTTCTCATTTAGGTGGTACTCCGATTCAGCGAGGTAAGGCTGACTGGACGGGGTTACGTTCGGCGCGTGACTTGTTCGCCAATGGGAAATTCCCGATGGCGGCTGCGCCAGAAGGTGCAACTAATGGTTTATCAGAGAATATTAGCCCTCTAGAACCTGGTATTGCGCAATTAGGCTTTTGGTGTGCTGAAGATTTACACAAAGCTGGGCGCGACCAAGAGGTTCTAATTGTACCAGTTGGGATTAAATATAGTTACGTTGATGCTCCTTGGGATGCGATCGCAAATCTTTTAAGTGAATTGGAAGCGGCTAGTGGTTTACCTGTGAATTCAGCAGAAAATGCTTCTATAGAGTCGCTTTATCCTCGGTTGTTGGCTTTGGCAGAACATTTACTTTTGCTAATGGAGGAATTTTACACCCGGTTTTATCATCAAAAACTGCCAGATCCCAAGATTATCAATGGGCAAATTCCCGATAGAAATGAAGCATTGGCAGTTCGTTTACAAGCTTTATTAAATGCAGCGTTGTTAATCTCAGAACAGTATTTTAATTTGCAGTCAAAAGGTAGTTTGAGCGACCGTTGTCGGCGAGTAGAGCAAGCAGGTTGGAATTATATATTTAGAGAAGAATTTAAAGATGTCAAAGGAGTATCTGCGGTTGAAAGAGCTTTAGGCGATCGCGTTGCAGAAGAAGCAAATGCGCGGATGTGGCACATGCGTTTAGTAGAAAGTTTTGTGGCAGTTTCTGGTAATTATATTCGCGAAAATCCAACAGCAGAAAGGTTTGCTGAGACAACTTTAATTTTATGGCAAATGATTGCTAAAATCAAAGGCAATAAAACTGTACAGCGTCCGCAATTGGGTAAGCAAAAAGTAAAAATAACTGTGGGTGAACCCATATCTATTTCTGAGCGTTACCCGGTATATAAGGAAAATCGGTTGGGTGCTAGACAGGCTGTTGCTGATGTGACGAACGATTTACAACACGCGTTGGAAGGTTTGATTTGATTAGAAAGGTTGCATTTTTTGCTAGGAACCAGAATAAAGGTGTCAGTCGTTAGGAGGCTTATTCATTTCGACCTCTGCCTCCTGATTCCTTTAAATAGCAAGGTGCAATGTAAATGCCCAAGTGTTCATCCGAATCGGATATTACTTTCTAAAGTAGATCGCGGGTTTAGATGCCTTGTACGGAGATGCTGGCGGGATATAGTTTATTAAGCTTACACAAACCCAAAAGTTTTTAAAACTATCAAATTAAATGGGTTCAGACAATTGTCGGCTACTACACCTACTTGGCTTTGCTGCTATTTCACTTTAATACAATTGGGTTAGATAAAGGCAAATGTAACTAAATATGTCATTTTTTATTTGAGTTTTATAAAATTAACGTTAAGTTATCCAAATTATATTTTCAGAAAAATCACGCTTTTCTATTTTTGTAATTCCAATTACAAATAGAGGAGTCTAAATCAATCAATTTATAAATAATGAAAACTCAAAACTTATTCAATTTGCTGAAGGTTGGTATTGCTACTTTTGGAATCTTCTTTGTGGCTGGTCAAGGAGCCTATGCCTCAGACTTAAAGGGAACAGCATTTAGCATCTCTTTGGAGTGTATGAATGACACTACCGGTCTTTTGATGGGTCAAAACTCCACTGATGCTAGTGGGTGGCAGTATGCATTTGATTCAAACAAAGATGGCATGAACGGGAATTACTGGGTTGGTGCCGCGGCAGGGAAAGTAAACCCCTACGATATCTCTGGTATGGCTATCAAAGAAACTGCTACCAGCATCATTGTGGCAATCAATGGCAATATGAAGTTAACAGGAGAGGCTGAACAGGGTGCTRCCGGCGGTCAGATTGGATATGGTGATTTRTTCTTCAAYATGGCSGGTAARACCTTTGAMAATGCTATGAGCAGYGGGGATTTGTTTGGKATTCATTTCGCTTCAGCGAATGCTTCAGGRGTACAACAACTAGGTGTTTATAGTAATGTTCAAGCAAAGACAGTTACTAATATCAAAGAAGGCTACACTGTTGGATATGGTGGTTTGGCAGGAGATGGATGGATTTCTTACGAAACTCAGGTAAAACAAGGTGGTGGCGTTGTCGGTTATGGTGATTTGACCAGTAGTTACTTTACCAATAACGGGAAAGACAAGACATTTAATCTCAATGTCATCAACTCTGGAAACTATCTGAATGGAATCTCGTTTCTAGCACAAGGTAATGTAACGCAGCAGTTGCTAACCACTGGCTATGATGACAGCAAATTCAACGGCACACAAACCATTGCATTTGAATTCAAGAAATCTTCTATTGTCCAATCGACTCCTGAGCCTGCTAGTCTCGCTGGTTTAGGAATCGTCGGTCTGGCTTTGGCTGGTAGCAAGCTACGCAAAAAATTAGCGTAGCAATTAAGTAGGGACTATTCGCAATACGGCTTGATTTCTCTTCAGTGATTATAGATAAGATAAAAGACTATTTTCTCTCATGGAAACGATCGCTGGAGTAATGGAATTTTGGATGAAGCTTAAGCGAAAAGTATCCCAAAGCGTATAGATTTACTCGCTAAATATTAAATAGGTAAACTTCAATGCCCTTACTTTATAGCAAGGGCATTTTTTTCTAATATAGTTATTAAATACAAAAACTACTTTGGTAATTTTCCAAATAATCTAGGTAACGCTCCTCATAATACCTATACTCGCTAGCGCGATCGCCTACTAGTTTGTACAATTCTCGTTCTAGGCGTGTTTCACAAACAGAGTGCGGTGTGCCTTTTGCTGCCATCTGGATTATTTCACCCTTAATTAGCTCAACTCGGTCATTCTCCTCAAAGAAGCCGAGTTCAGCTAGACGGTGATATTCAGCTATAGTAAAACGTTTAGCAGTGTTAAGGCTCATAACAACTACGAGAATGCAGAGTTATTTTTATCTTAATATAGTCGTAACTAATTAAACTCCACCGATAGAAGATAATAATATATCTGGATCTTCTTCTTGATCGGATTCTGTAGCTCCTTCGATAGTTACACCCTTCCAAATAAAGTCAAAATATTGTTCTTGAACCGTTTTTAATTCCTTTATTGATTCTTGGAAAAATAATTTAATAGCAGATAACTGGTCTTTTTTAGATAAAAACTCTTGTAGGCTTTTTCGATAAAATATAGCTGAACATGATGGCAAAATGGTTAAATTCTCAGGAGTCCATATATTGGGTTTATCGTTAATTACTTTCTGCATGGATTTAATAACTTTTGAGTGTTCTCCAAAACCAGGAGAAACTTCTAAACATATACCTAGATATGGATATTCCGTGAAACTATCTGGATTTAAATTGAAGTATCCAAGACCACACCAAAAATTACCGCCTGAGAACTTATTAGTATAGATAATATATCTACTACACCATCTCCATTGAGTCATACTTGCTGTGCCTTTGGTAACACCTCCAAAAGCTAGTTTGAATTCACGCTGTACTTCTTCATTGAGAGTTGATTCCATTAAATGGAGAGTTTTGTTAAAGTTAATCATTGTCAATAAGTCAACCGATGAAAATTGATTAGTGTGAGACATTCCATTTTTCCTCATGAAGATTAATATTTCTTGGGCTAAGATATCAGTCGCATGTTGTTGTAAGCGAGCATAAAATTGATGCCACCTCAATTGATAAAAACTTACTTTTGGCTCTAAATTAAATGCTGGAGTTTTGATTTCTTTTGGGTCATAATCACGGGTAATGTAAATTAAAATTCGATGTCTGACATTTGGTAAATTACTCAAAATGTCAGCATATTTTTTTAAAGCATTATTTCCATCCTTCGCGCCAATTTTTGATTCAATAAATATTACATCTGTATTTAAACCAGTTGAGAGTTCAACCACAATATCAAGTCTACTATCCTCTGTATGGCTTTCAAGTCCTTTGTGTTCTTGTTGGGTTGAAATCTTGACGCTGGAATAATTATCATCACTAATTATTGAGTGATGTTTTAGCCAACCAAGTAAAATATCATTATTCAGTGACAGAAAATAAGCAACAATCTCAGTAAAAAAATCTTCAAGCGGTTTGCTTCCTGAATGTAGATTGAGTAAATTGCTAAACAAAGACATTGATTTTTAGTTATTTAAGATATTTGCGGAAAATTTATACACAATAACTAGCGTTGTAGTCCAGCTTGAACAAGACTACAGAAAATTTTTATAAGTGCTGCTTGTATTGAGTATTACTAGCAGTGCAGCAGTTATAACTTAGCCGATCGCAGTTTGACAAGGGTGCTATACTATACCAACAAAAATAGGGGTAAAATTTTTACCCCTACAAAGTTATGTATTATTTTAAGAATAGCTAGAGAAGTTTATTACTCTGAAGTTAAGTGACTTTCTAGCAAAGATGCGATCGCTTCAGGATGAATATTCTTGTATTTCTTTTTACCAAGCTGTAAAACACAGTTGGGAGCGCTGCCACAGCATTTTTGGCAACTAGTATGTTCAATGGTAACTTTGTCTAACAAACCGCGATCGCACAAAGTTTTTTCTAAATCTGATAATAATCCTTTACCACCACGTTTGAGGCAACCGCCCTTTTGACATACCATAATCCTCGCTTTGGGTTGAGGTGGTAAATCTTGTTTTGGACACGCATCAATTGGTGTCACCCGATAGGCTTTAATTTTTATTTTACTTGTGCGCGAGTCTATCTCACTATGACCACAAATGCGAAGTTGCTGACCAGGAACTAAGGATGAACTTATTAAGCGACGCAACTCTTTAGGCAGTTTAATGTCTACATTTCCAGATGGAACTGCCAATTGCAAGTATTTATATTTTCCTGGTTCACCACCAACAAAACCTAGTAACTGTCCCTCAAGGTTCAATTCTGATAACGTCAAATACTTGTTACCCATGATTGATAAAAAGTTAGGAGTGGGGAGTTAAAAGCGAAGAGTTAGGAGTGAGGAGTTAGGAGTTAAAATTTATAACTCATAACTCTTAACTCCTAACTATTTTTAAGCGAGGCGTTTAGCTTCTACTGTTTGAGGTAAATTTGCTGTGTCTGGCAAATCACGAAATTCTAATTCCCAACCATTTGCTAGGGTGAGAATCTTGCCATCACTTCCATCGGTTTGTTTGACGACTTCTTCTTCAAGGTCTTTTTTAGCAACGTAAACTACTAAAGTGCCGGCATCATTCATCCGTAGCATTACTTTCATGAGATTCCTCAACCGATTCTAGTTCTTTTTTCATACAGCCGACGACGAACCCTGTTTCTAAGAAATGCACAGCATATATATAAGAACTCTGCAAATATGTTCCTATACTCGCTATGTAGCCGATATCTCCCTTGTTGACTAAAACTTGGCCGACTTCCTTACCGGGAAAGGTACCATCGTTTTTTAGCAGTTTACGAACTCTGACTTTTTCACCGATTTCAAAAGCGGGTGGCAAGTTTAGTTCTAATTCATCGCGTTGCATGAGAGTACCTCTGTTCTCTGACCAAATTCAATAGTTCTTCTGTCGTCAAACTACGTTTTTTCTGTACCGATTGATGGCGCACTGCATCTAAAACAGATTGGGTTTCTTGGGAGTTCAAGAAAATTCCATGCTGTTCTAGCAAGTTAGCAACTAAATGCCGTCCAGAATGTTTACCTACTACTAAACGTCGTTCCCAACCCACTTCTTCAGGAGCAAATGGTTCGTAGGTAATGGGATTTTGCAATACCCCGTGAGCATGGATGCCAGATTCGTGAGCAAAAGTATTTTCGCCAACGATCGCTTTCCAGGGTGGTACATCTGCTCCTGATGCGGCTGCAACTAGTTGAGACAGTTCCAGCAAACTGGGTGTGTCAATGCCCAAATCAACGTTGTAGATGCGTTTGATCGCCATGACAACTTCTTCTAATGCTGCATTTCCTGCCCTTTCACCCAATCCGTTGACTGTGGTATTCACTGATGAGGCTCCGGCTTTAATACCAGCAAGAGCGTTGGCAGTTGCCATACCAAAATCATTATGCGTGTGGATTTCTAGGGGAATCGTCAACGCTGAAACCAGCCTTTGGACTTTGGTGTAGGTGGTGAAGGGGTCGAGAACTCCTACAGTGTCGCAGAAACGGAAACGGGATGCACCCCATTCTTGGGCATAAAGTGCTACATCTAAGAGGAAGTTTTCATCAGCCCGGGAAGAATCTTCTCCGCCGACTGCTACCCAAAGACCTTGATCGAGGGCGAAGTGGATTGAGTCTTTGAGTTTTTGCAAACTTACTCGCCACTGACCATGAAATTTAGTGGCAATTTGGATACCAGAGACGGGAATAGCAATATGCACCCGGTTCAAACCACAAGCAATGGAAGCCTTGATATCTGAGATGACAGCACGGTTCCAGCCCAAGAGTTTTGCTTGTAAACCTAAGTTAGAAATTGCGGCGATCGCACGGGTTTCTTCGTCACCCATAGCCGGTATACCCACTTCTAATTCTGGTATACCAATAGCATCGAGAAACTTCGCGATCGCTACTTTTTCTTGTAGAGTAAAGGCAACACCTGCTGCTTGTTCGCCATCACGTAATGTAGTGTCATTAATTATGATTTGATTCATTGCAAATATCCCTCTCTTGGAAGTATTCTTAATATCCTTTTCCTCTACAATCCCTCGTGATGGTAAATGCTAAAAATATCACAATTCATAATGTAGGATACATGATCCTTAATTATTGCCCCATTATTAGCATCACATCTGTATGGCAGGGAACTAAATCAATGTATAATTTACTAATCGTTTTTACCGATGTCAGTTGAAATGTCTTCGAGTAGCAATGAACTAATATAACTATTAGCAAATCCCGAACAAAGTAATACACAGAAGCCAGCAATTAAGGATGTAATCATCTTCGTAACCTCATCTTTTCTAGTGCATGTGGGTGTAATTTAGGCAGGTAATGGTACTCAATGCTAAGGGGTAGAAATTCGCTAACTTTGGTCTGCTAGCCAATCAAATATCTTTCCTAGCTGCTCCAAGTCAACGAAACCATACTGCCAGAGGAGCATCGGTAGCGGGCCATTTTCTAATTCACGGTGTCGCAGAGCTACAGCAATATCGGCATTTGAAAGTTCAAGTTCATTGTGCAAAAAATTGAGTAGTTTTATATCTCTGTTCCGAGTCGCCATAATTGATTGAACTTTCAATTTCTTAATTTGGGAAAAATTTAAAAATCAGAAATTCCAATTTATATTTAGGAATTTCGCCTTTTTAATTGTTGCTATATGTCAGGGAAGTTTCAGATTTAGTAGACCCAACAAAATCTAAACCCCATCTAATCCATCTCAGTCTGCAACAAATTCTGCTAGCAGACAGTAGCTTCAAACTCTAAACCTATTTGAGCTTTGTGCATCTATGAACAAAAAGGATAAAGTCCAGTACTTGCGTCATGAATTCAAGATTAATCGTCCCTAAATTAGGTCTTTTTGAAATAATCATGACTCATCACTGTAATGCCAGCAACGCTCTAGCCATTCTAATAATTCGTGACGAGAAGCAAGAAGTTGCATAACTGTACTACGAATTAGAATTACTTCGAGCAAATTATTCACTTGCACCCGTAAAGAACCATCGGGGGGACAAGAGCAATTAATTTTTAACTCTTGCAAACGGTGATAGATTCGCCAGCGATCGCTCAAAGGAATCTGCAAAACGTGATTTGTCATTTGTCCTTTGTCCTTTGTCATTTGTCCTTTGTCAGTTGTCCTTTGTCATTTGCAAATGACCAATGACTAATGACTCTTAACGCTTAAAGTTTGCAGTTGTTTTTCGAGTTCTTCAATGCGCGAGAGCAAAGAACGAATCACGGTTGCTTCCACATCGGGTAGCTTTCCATGTTCTAGAGGAGAAAGGCTGGCGCTTTCGTTGCGAGAAATAATTCGGCCGGGAATTCCCACAACAGTGCGATCGCTGGGGACATTCTGCAAGACAACTGAACCTGCACCAATACGGACGCGATCGCCAATTTGCAGATTACCTAAAACTTTCGCACCCGCCCCAATCACTGCATTTTTGCCGACTGTGGGATGACGCTTACCAGTTTCTTTACCAGTTCCGCCAAGGGTGACGCCTTGGTAAATCAGTGTATAGTCGCCCACGATCGCAGTTTCGCCAATGACTACTCCCATTCCGTGGTCGATAAACACGCCCTCACCAATCTCTGCACCTGGGTGAATTTCAATTCCCGTCAAAAATCGCCCCAAATGAGAAATAAAACGGGGGATAAAACCGACTCCTCGACAATGTAACCAATGAGCAAGACGATGCAAACATAGCGCGTGCAATCCAGGGTAGCAAAACACCACTTCTAGCCAATTACGTGCTGCGGGATCGCGCTCAAAAATAATGCGAAAATCACTCAATAATGGCTCAAAAAAAACGCCAGAGAGGAGATTTTTCAGCATGGATGTACGGGCAGAATCCTGCGTTTTGGTAGTTTGGCGTAGGCGAAGCCCGTCGGAGACATCGCTAATACTGTCTAAAGACTGTTGCATCGGTAATGTCTATCTGGTAAATGAGTCATCTGCTATTTTTATGCTTATATCAGGTGACATCCAACTCGATAGAAAATCCAATGCTGATTGGATTTATTGGATTGATTGAGGTTGTACTCAAACGCCGAAACCCCGACTCCAGATAAACTTAAAATTTATCTTGGGGTAGGGGCACTAGTATTTAATGATAGGGGTACTAGTATTTTTAGGGCAGGGGTTAAGAATTTCTGTTCACGCTACAAGAAACTTTACCCGTAAGCATTTGCTAAGATTTTATCAAGATATTTTGCAATATATTAAGCTGTACTCAGATGCACTCAAATATGAATTTGGTAAGGCTATAAATCTATTTTCTGTATATCCTATTACTATTAGTATCTTATTATTTGGATAGGCGAAAGACAGGTTTCTTTATTTTCTTTTAGGATTTGCTGTCTGTATGTATGTATACGTTTCAAAATATAGTTATCGCTCATCGTAACTGTTTTCTTATTATATAGATGTGTGGGAATAGCGATAGCAAAATCTTAGAGCAGCATAATAGGTAGATATTCTCATAGCAGTTAAATAATTGCTGATTGCTGTAGCGGTGTAAAGCTATGATACCCTAGCCACGAAACTTGTAGAGGCTTACTAATGGAGTTCAAAGGCTCATTAATGGAGTTCAAATACTCATTAACGAGTATCAAAGGCTGATTAATGGAGTTTAGAGGCTGATTAATGAGTCTTTGATACTCATTAATGGAGTTCAAAGGCTGATTAATGAGTATCAAAGACTCAAGAACCAGATGCAGCTTTAGTCAGTCTACCTTTGATAGCCTTAGAGGTTGTTTGATGGGAGTTTCACAACAAGTACTTGAATCAAAAATTTTTCCTTTAAAACAAGGATTAAGACATCAAGATGTCGAACTTCTTGCATTAGAAATTATGTACTCAACGAAAGGAGAGCTAATCGAGAAAAAACTCTCTGAATTAACGAAAAAAGTTGGTCGTCCAATACAAATAATAGCTGACCACGACAGTGATATTCAAAAAGGGATAAAGCTGTATCAAGAGAATTATCCCGAAGTGATTTACACCTATGATGTGACCCATGCAATGGCTTTACTGCTCAAGCATGAGTTAGTGGTTAATGAAAAATATCAGTCTTTTATCCAGCAATGTACACGATGCCAGCAACAGCTAAAACAAACAGAGTTATCTTTTTTATCTCCTCCATCTCAACGTTCACAATGTCGTTATTAAAATAATTGAAAAGTTGATTAATTGGGCTACTAAAATTTTAGAATCTCCAGTAGACACAATAGTAGAACTTTTACCAAATATTGAGTCTTCCGTTTTGTAGCAGAAATTAAAAGATAAATTAGGATGGTTAATCAATTATCAAGAATCACTCAGTACTTGGAAGCTGATGGTTAAAATGACTCGAACTGTAGAGACTCAACTTAAAATTTGTGGACTTAACGAACAATCAAGCAGCTTTCTGAATTTACAGCAGTTATCAATGGGAACTAATTCTTTAGTTAACTTTCAACTAAAAATTACAGAATATTTGAGAATTGAAAGCTCTCAAATTCAGTCATGGCAAACAATTCTTGCAACTTCTGATGTAATTGAATCGCTTTTTGGCAAATATAAACAGTTTTCTGCTCGATGTTCTCTTAAACAGATAGGTCAGATGATTTTGAGCATTTCTTTATCTACTATGAAGTTGACAGGATCTGTTGTAAAACTTGCCTTAGAAACAGTTCGGTATCTCGATCTTGAAGCTTGGTCTCTTGAAGTTTTTGGTCGATCTATGCTTTCAAAGAGAAGAACCGTGTTTTTTGCTTCAAATGACGACACAGAAACTGCATGAAAACTTTTGAGCTAATTTCTCACAAAGGCAACACCCTACGTGAGAACCGCTATAGTTGCAATCATGCACCTTCAGCGTCAGCCAAATTACTGGACTAATAGAATCTGAATAAGTAGCTTAATCAAGATTATCTGGATCTATGCAAAGCGATACCTAAAGTTACGTTAAGTTATAATCAGCAGTCCAACATTTAAAACAAATGAACTGGAAACTTGACGAAGCACAACAAAAACTGCCAGAGGTGATTGATGCTATTGCATCAGAACCTCAATTAATCTTCAAGCAGGACAAATTAGTTGCTGCGATCGTAGAACCTAAACTTTTTCAAGCCTTCCTTGCTTGGCATCAGCAACAAAAAGTCTCTTCCTTCGCAGATGCTTTTGCAGAATTACGTCAACTCTGTGCGGAAGAGAATTACATTTTAGAAACTCCTGCACAATGTAGCGATCGCTATATCCCATTGTTTGGTAACTTAGTTTGGTAACTTACTGTCAGTTTCAGGCTGTTGAACAAGGCGAAGTTACTTAAATTCCTGGCGAACAAGTATTGCGACTACGTTCTAGGAGTAACTTGACCTACGCTACAATTAAGACGGTTTAAGCAAGGTATGGGTAGGCAATTGAGCAATGGCAACAGAAACAATTACTCTGCAAATTCCAGAAATACTCTATCAGCGTTTAGTTAACACTGCCCACGCGCAACGTCGACCCATTGAAGAGGTAATAGTTCATGCTTTGCAAGTAGGTAGTCCTCCAGAATGGGATGATGTACCAGAGGAATTCCAAGCTGACCTCGCGGCTTTAGATAAACTAGATGACAATAGTTTGTGGCAAATTGTCCGCAGTCGTAAAACAGCAGAGCAAATGGAGCGATACAACTTTCTGCTGGAACGTAACTCTAGTGGTAACATTACAGATGCAGAACAATTGGAACTCATAAAACTGCGTCACGAAGCAGATAGTTTTATGCTTTGTAAAGCCCAAGCTGCTGTGTTACTCCGTTGGCGAGGACATTCTATGCCAACTGCTTAAACTATTGTGTCTAAATACATTCCTGGAAGCTTAAAAACTAAAATATCTGCTAGCGATAAAGGACGTTGCTGTTATTGCTTAACTACTGAAGCCAATAGCGGCATTCCCATGAGTTATGACCATATTCAACCCCGTTCTAAAGGTGGGGAAACTACGTTTGACAATCTATGTTTAGCTTGTCGTTCTTGCAATGAATTTAAAGCTGATTCAACCGAAGCTATAGACCCTTTAACTGGGGAAATAACACCTCTATTTCATCCACGTATACAGAGATGGTCAGACCATTTTAATTGGAGTTCTGATGGGACAAGAGTTGAAGGTTTAACTACTATTGGCAGGGCTACAATTGTTTGCTTGCGAATGAATAATCCAGTTATAGTTGTTGCTCGACGACGTTGGACAATTAGTGGTTGGCATCCTCCTATTAATTGATTTCACAAGTTCTATGATAGAAAAAAGTCACTAATTAGGTTTAACTTATGTCTTCTCCTGTCAACGGAGTTTAAAGGTGGATTCATCCAGTTCAAAGACTCGTTAACGGAGATAAAAGGTGGATTCATCCAGTTCAAAGACTCGTTAACGGAGATAAAAGGTGGATTCATCCAGTTCAAAGACTCATTAACGGAGATAAAAGGTGGATTTATCCAGTTCAAAGACTCATTAACGGAGATAAAAGGTGGATTTATCCAGTTCAAAGACTCATTAACGGAGTTCAAAGGTGGATTCATCCAGTTCAAAGACTCATTAACGGAGATAAAAGGTGGATAAACAGAATAGGGGCGTACATTTGTACGCCCCTACAGTTTGTGGATGAGTATTAAATTATCAAGAGACGGGAGTTTTTGCAGATTTACCTTTACCAATAGCTTTAAAACGTTCGCCCAACTGTTCAGCGACGATTTTTAAGCCGGGAGTCTTTTTCGATGCAGTCTTTACGTAATCATAAACAGTCAAACTGCTAGTCATAGCTTCACTACCGACAGCCATTAGGGTATCATCTACCTGTTCGGTGAGTTGCTGCATTGAGGTTAAAAGTTCGGTAAGCGCAGCAGCTAATTGATAATCTTGAACCAGTTCCTCAACGTCAAAAGTGGCTGGAAGAATTTCGCGGTTAGACTGAGCAGCAGTAATGCTATTGTTCACAAAGGCTAGGCTTTTATCGCCCATTTTTACTAACTTACGCCGTTCTTCAGTGCTGAGAGTAATCAGAAAGGGCATCTTTTTTTGGACTGTCTGTAGCGCGGCTTTAATTTCTTGGATATCTTGTGGCGAAAGGGAGGCTGCAATATTTTGATAGGCCATCGTATATCTACCTTGGGAGTTCTAATGGTGACGTAGCAATAGTTGCTAAGTATATAATTCCCATTGGTGGATGCGATCGCACATCATAACCTATTAATGGATAGCCTATAAGCAGGTTTATAATTACCATAAAAGCAAGAAATTTGTCAATATCATTAGAAATAAATATTTGAGTAGTTGTGATGGAAGCATAACCATTTCGACAAAGTATATTGAGTGCGATGCCTACGTTCGCACCGATAGAAGACTTGTGTATACACCGCCTCAAGGAGAGGGACAGGCTTTGCGTAGCAAAACCAGGGTGAGGTTCTTTTATTATGGGCAATTCAGCGGACACGATATGAGCCGTCGAATTTACGTAACTCAGAACCAAAATATTGAATCAGATTAAAGTATTATATTTTACTAGTTAGATAAACACTTCTTTGAGAGTAAATGTAAAAATAAATGCTCCAACTTCAACAAAAATCTGGGTTAATGACTGAATGAATTGATTTTTATTAGGTGCTTTGAAATCACTATTACTTATAAATATTTGAATAAATACTTACTATGCTTTAGAGGTAAACACTCACTTATTAATACTAATCAACGAATTAAGCAGTTGTCAGTAAAGTCACAATACGAATACGGGTTAGTATTTAATATTGTCATTTGTTCAACGTTACTTACATTTGTTTGAACTTGAGCGAAAATCGTTCAATCAGTTGAAAGCTAGTTGGCAAAAGGCATTCACAAGCTACTCTTTCTTTTTTAAATGACCTAACAAGTCAGGATGTAGTCAACTCTGTCTATAAAATTCATAGTGAAGAAGTTTTACAAAAACCAATATTCTGCATAAAAGAAGAAAATACCTCTGAGTAATACTTAGCAGCTAAAAACTATAAGTTTTGTAGTTCATAGGCAGAAACTAGTACTTCAATACTTTTCCTAGAAATGAAGTATTAGTAACTCATTATTCACTTAGAGAAATTAAGAATTAGGAGTATTAATCATGGCAGTAAATTGGATTCCAGGGCCAGGGCCGACTAATGCAGCAGATGTAGGTATTAGTAATGCCGCTTCTGATAACTTCAATGGTTTGGGTGGAAATGACAGCCTTTATGGAAATGCTGGTAATGACCTGTTACGAGGTGGCGATGGTATTGACTTTTTATCCGGTGGGAACGGGGACGATACTCTAATAGGAGATCGTGGCAACGACACCTTCACTGGCGGAAACGGCAACGATCGCTTGATCTGGAACAATGGTGACGGTAGCGATAGAATCAGCGGTAACGCTGGCTTTGACGTGGTTGAAGTCAACGGCGCGGGCGTGGGAGACAACTTCCGCCTAGAACAAGATGCTCAAGGCAGAGCAATCTTCGACCGGTTGAACCTAGTTCCCTTCACTCTGACTGTAGACAGTGCAGAGAGGTTTGAAATCAATGGTGGTGGCGGTGATGACACCCTTGATGTCAACAACCTGTCAGCAACTTCTGTAAATGCAGTCTGGTTCACAGGCGGGGCTGGAAATGACTTGCTCGATGGTAGTGGTACAGCAACACCGTTGAGAGGCTTGGGTGGTGAGGGTAATGACAGCCTGACAGGTGGTACTGGCAATGACTTCCTCTCTGGTGATACCGGTAATGACCTGTTACGAGGTGGCGATGGTATCGACTTTCTATCTGGTGGGGACGGGAACGATACCATACTCGGAAATCGTGGCAACGACACCTTCACTGGCGGAAACGGCAACGATCGCTTGATCTGGAACAATGGTGACGGTAGCGATAGAATCAGCGGTAACGCTGGCTTTGACGTGGTTGAAGTCAACGGCGCGGGTGTGGGAGATAACTTCCGCCTAGAACAAGATGCTCAAGGCAGAGCAATCTTTGATCGGCTGAACCTGGTTCCCTTCACTCTGACTGTAGACAGTGCAGAGAGGTTTGAAATCAATGGTGGTGGCGGTGATGACACCCTCGATGTCAACAACCTGTCAGCAACTTCTSTAAATGCAGTCTGGTTCACAGGCGGGGCTGGAAATGACTTCCTTGATGGTAGTGGTACAGCGACACCATTAACCGGCTTTGGTGGTGAGGGTAATGACATCCTCTATGGTGGTGCTGGCAATGACTTACTTTATGGAGATACTGGTAATGATACATTACGAGGTGGTAAAGGTAATGACATCCTGACTGGTGGTGCTGGTGGCGATCGCTTTGTGTTCAACTCAGGCGCTGCGTACAATAGCGCCGATCTCGGTGTAGATAAAATTACTGACTTCAGCAGCTTTAGCGATAAAATTGTCCTCGATAAGACAACTTTTGGCGGACTCAATAATCTGTTCCAAATTAGGATAGTAGCTAATGATGCAGCAGCTGCAACTAGCTCTGGACTCATTACTTACAGTCTTGGAACTGGCAACTTGTTCTTCAACCAAAACTTGACATCACCAGGCTTTGGGACAGGTAGTCTGTTTGCCAACATTGATAACGATAACAATCAATTCACAGCCCCACCATTATTATCAGCTACAAGCTTTGAGATCGTTGCGTAAACATCTCTCAAAATCCATAGAAGCTAAGGCATATCTGCAAGCTCGTAGCTAAATCCTAATTAGCAACGTTGATGATTGCTAATTAGGGATAATTGAATCCTCCTCATACTTCAAGTACGGGGAGGATTATACAGTTCAATCCAGATAGATCCGAAAAACTTATACCAATTTGAAAAATGATTGCGACAGATGGAAAACTGAAACACTTATCCAATGGATGTTTCACAATCCAAAATCTAAAATCTAAAATCTAAAATGGTATTAAGAGTTGTTGCATAGGCGTAGCCAACCGTAGGCATCGCTTTGGAAAAGCAGGTAATTTTGGACGATCAAAAATATTTCGGAAAAGTTCCTAATTGATGTATTGAAAGTTGAATTATGGATGGGCATTCTTAAAAAATACAGATTTATTTTTCTACGGAAAAATTAATTAAAAGATAAAGTTTATTTAAACAACCTCTCGTAAATAAATTTAAATTTGTTGTAGCATAATAATAGTTAGAGTTTTTACAACTAATCAATCGATTAATATGCGTTTACCTATCCTTATCAGTGCAACACTATTGCTATCTCTAGGTCTGAATCTACCAGGTATATCCGAAACTACCGCAGAGAAAGCACAATATCAAACGCAAACAAATAATAACTTGAATTCAAGACGGTTGACATTTAATAAGCGTTTGTGGGAGCGGGCAAATATTTATAACTATCGCATTACAGTTAGCAACAGTTGCTTCTGTATACCAGATGCTAGAGGGCCAGTAGTTATTCGAGTACGTAATGGTCAACCAATTTCCATCACTTCTGTAGCTACAGGTCAACCAGTTAATCCGCAATTTTTTCAAAAATATGACACAATTCCCGAACTCTTTAATGTGATTCAAGATGCTATCAACCGTAAGGCATCCAACCTGGATGTAGAATACAATGCTAAACTTGGCTATCCAACTAAAATTAATATCGATTACAATAGTCAAATAGCTGATGAAGAAATATTTTTGACAATTGAGAATTTTCAGGAACTTAAAAATAGACGCTAGAATCATTACTTGCGCTCAATCTCGACCCAAAACAGGGGTGAGTTAGTAACTCCAAAGCGAGGTTTAATAATTCACTTTCCTCCAAAAAGCTAATAGCGATCCAATACGCTTGAGTTAAGGGTTATTAATGTAGATAATTGGTCTTTTAAGACGCGATAAATCGCATCTCTACATCTGGATTTTGTTGCTCATTCTCAACTGTATTAGATCGCCATTAACTTTTCATAAAAATTAATACTTTGATTAAGTTATGTTGATTTTGTGCGAGTAATTCTCAATTATTCAACGAATTTGTTGTGTTTGAGGGCTTGACTAAAAACAGTCACTTCTGATAGCCTCAAATTACTCGATAAGATTAGGGTTTGCTGTAACTTTATTCGCTAGTTGCGATCGAAGTAACTTTACTAATTCCACATTAGAATTTAACTTTTTACAGATGGCTTAAAGCTGTACACCCATTTGTGAAAATCATCGTTAAGACTCATTTGCCGCTCTTGCGTCTGCCCATTAGATGCCACGGTGTTAATGTCGTAGTAACGCATCTCACCCAAGGCACTACGAGCTTGAATGAGTTTTGTACGCTCGATGCGACACTGTTCGTATCTAGTCAGAGCTTCTTGAAGATTAGCTGAATCAGAAAAACACTCTCCTAGTTGGTATGCATCTTCAAAAGTGGTATTGGCTCCTTGTCCCATTGCAGGGGCCATTGGATGAGCCGCATCGCCTAAGAGAGTGACTCTGCCTTGACTCCATTGAGTTAACGGTGGGCGATCGCAAATTGGCCCTTCCCAAATTTCCTCGGCTGGTGTCGCTTCTACCACCACCCGAAAGGATTCATCCCAGTCGGCTAATTCATGGAGAATACGAGACTTCACTTCATCAGCGCTGTGCGAAAGAGAGTAATCAGGTGAGAACTTTCGACTAATCCAACTGGTATAGCCGCCGCCCACATTCAGAAGGTACATAAACTGTTGATTGCCTTTGACAAAAACTAGTTCATAGTCATTAAATAGCTCGTGGCGATATTTAATGACGGCACGCCAACACATACTACCGATATAATTAGGCTTACCCTCGTCAAATAAAATTTCTCTGATTACAGAGTTAACGCCATCAGCCCCAATCAGCAAATCTGCATCTACCGATTTTTTGTCATCAAAATGAATTTCCACACCGTTTGCATCTTGCTGAAAGCCGATGCAGCGATGATTGAGGTGAATGATGTCAGACGGCAATCTCGATGCTAATACTTGCTGTAGACGATACCACCAAACAGTTAACAACGGTTGTCCGTATTTCTCTAAATATTTAGTTGCGTTAGTTCGGATTGTCTCTCCCTGAATACTCTTTAAAACCGTGTGGTGAACTTCGCATCCTGAACTTTTGAGGGTTTCGACAATTCCCGGCGCGATCGCATCTAGAGAATTCAAGCCATTGGGAGCTAGCCCTAGTCCAGTTCCCGCCGGACGAAATTTTTGGGCTTTTTCGTATACTTGAACCTCTATCCCTTGGCTTCTCAGTGCGATCGCCGCAGCTAAACCGCCTGGACCAGCACCGACAATAGCAACTTTCTCTACTATGGGTTGGGAGAATTTCTGAGTGAAATTTGTGTTCATATTATTAAGTCAGAATTCAGAATATTCTTACGAATATATACACTTCTTGCATGTCTGAAGGCAACTTTATCTTTCAGCTAGATCCACAGTCATTACTTTGACTCCTAAGTACTTTTTTAGTCAATCTTCCTTAAGAATCAACCCTGAATTTGTGTTCTAATAGATTGTCATCAGTTTTGCGGTTGCTCGTAGTAACAAAAACCAACTTTAAATAAAAATATCGATGACAAACTCTGTACCTTTGCCTGGCGCAGAAGAGCAGGTTAAATGACCTCTATGTTGTTCCACCACAATCGAGTAGCTAATCGATAATCCCAAACCTGTGCCACTGCCCACAGGCTTAGTGGTAAAAAAAGGATTAAATATTCTCTTGAGTATCGATTCACTCATGCCTGTACCATTGTCAGCGATGCGAATCAGCACTCTATTAGCATCCTGAATTTCGGTGCGAATGTGAATTGTCGGGAGGGAAAATGTTTCACTTGTTATTCTACAGTCGCCAGTCCCCATTTCCAAAGCATCAATTGCATTACTCAAGATATTCATAAATACCTGATTGAGGGCACCGACATAGCAGTTAACCAAAGGCAGTTGACCATATTCTTTAATCACCGCGATCGTTGGGCGGTTAGCATTAGCTTGGAGTCGGTGCTGCAAAATTAATAGAGTGCTTTCAATGCCGGAGTGAATGTCTACTGGTTTAATTTCTGCTTCATCTAAGCGGGAGAAGTTACGCAGTGATTCAACAATATGTTTAATACGCTCAGTTCCAACTCGCATTGAGTCGAATAGTTTAGGTAAATCCTCCATTAAAAACGGTAAATCAATAGACTCTGCTATAGTTTGGATCGCGTCCACTGGAGTAGGATAATGTTCTTGATAGGTTTTGATGAGTTTTAACAGAGACTGCACATAAGTTTCTGTATGAAACAGGTTGCCATAAATGAAGTTTGTCGGATTGTTAATTTCATGAGCAACGCCTGCAACTATTTCTCCCAAAGACGACATTTTTTCTGCTTGAATTAGTTGAGCTTGAGTTTGTTGAAGATGTTGTAGGGCGAGGGTAAGTTCAGAATTCTGGTTCTCTATTTTGAGGATATTACCGTAGGAACGAAGGGAAGAAATCACTACTGTAATCAGCTTTTGCCGTGTCAGTTCTGTTTTAAGCCGATAGTCGTTAATATCGTAATTCAAAATAACCGACGCTTCCGGTGCTTCTCCAGGCTGACCTGTACGTAAAATAATTCGTACTTGGTGGTTGTGCAATTCTGCACGAATATACTGAACCACTTGCAATCCAGCATCATCTGTTTCCATTACGACATCCAGCAAAATTAACGCCGTATCGGGATGTGTCTGGATTAAGTACTTTGCTTCTGTAGCAGAGTGGGCATGGAGAAACGTTAGAGGTTTACCTTCAAAAGTGCAATCTTCGAGTGCCAGAATTGTGGCTCGATGGACTAATACATCGTCATCCACAATCAAGATTTTCCAAACTGCTACAGGTGCTGGTGGAGAGTTTGAAACCGCTTGGGAACCCCTATCATCTTCATTGATTGGTTGTCCGTCATTGTCATCTGCAAAGATAAACGTATCATCGTTGTCTGCAAAGACAAAAAAAGCATCAGTTTCTGAGTTGGAAACCCTTTGATTTTCGCTGGACATACTCGATCATCCCTAATTCTGGCGTTCATGGAGTAACCTGTGACTCAAGTGGAAGGGTTACTATAAATAGAGTTCCCTTCTTCACTTCGCTTTGCACATTGATTCTTCCTCGCAATTTTTGGGTGACTAGATTGTAGACAATATGCAATCCTAGTCCTGTTCCACCGCGATGCCTTGCTGTGGTAAAAAAGGGTTCAAAAATGCGGCTGTGATACTCTTCGGGAATACCACAGCCATCATCACGGTACTGAATAATGGCTTGATCGGCTTGCTGTAAGACATGAAAGTGCATTTCCCCAGCTTCTTCGGGCTGATATGCGTGCATAAGAGAGTTCATCACCAAATTGGTGACAACTTGTGCCAATGCTCCTGGATAAGTGTTAATGGTTACAGTATCATCACCAGTTATAGTTACTGTATGTAGTGTTTTTCTTAAATTTGGTGCCAAACTAAAAAGCGTTTCTTCCAGATAAACTTTAACCCTAATAGTGCGTCGCTCCAGGTTAGTTTGATCGACAGCAACCTGTTTAAAACTTTGCACCAACTCTGCGGCACTATTAAGGTTTGTCAAAATAATATCTCCACATTCTTTAGCAATGTTCAGGTAGTTGGTTAAATCTGCCCGTTTCAGCTGTCCCTGCTCAACTGTGGTGATGAGAGCGGTAGTTTTATCAATTAGGGTCGATACCAGTGTGATGCTAGTACCAACAGGGGTATTAACTTCATGAGCAACCCCTGCGACAAGGCTACCTAAAGCAGCCATTTTCTTGGATTCCACAAGTTGATCTTGAGTCGTTTTGAGTTCTTCTAGGGCTTGGGAAAGTTGTTGAGTGCGATCGCTAACTTTCTGTTCGAGAGTATTGTAGAGATTAGCGTTTTCGATCGAAATGGCAGCTTGGGACGATAAGAGCTTGACAATTTCCAATCGGTCTGGTGTAAATGCTTCCGTAGCCAGGTTATTTTCCAGATATAAAATTCCCAGCAGTTTACCCTGATGCACGATGGGATTACACAATAGGCTCTTGGGCTGGTGCTTCGTGATGTAGAAATCAGCCACCAGAACAGCCTCTATTCTGGCATCAGCGATGACAAGGGATTGTAGACTGCGTTTGACAATGTAAATCAGGCTGACAGGAATATCAAAACTCCGATCTATTGGCAGTGCTAATCCAATGCTAGGTTCTTGTCCTAGTTGAGCGATCGCTTCTACTTGCAAGTCATTCTCTTGCATCAATATCAGCACACATTTACTCGCTCCAGCATTGGTGATAATTGCATTGAGCAAGTTAATGAGCAATTTGTCTAACTGAATCTCCCTAGAAAGACTCTGGGAAGCTTTGAAGATCGTGGCAAAATCCAAGACTTCAGAGATAGAAGTGCTGCTGGAGCTAGATGTTTGCATTGGTTGATGAATGGTGCGGGCAGGTATAGCGAGGGTTTCTAAGGGCTGGATAGTGAATTGCTTTTGTTGCAAAATCGGTTGGAGTAATTGCGGATAACGTGTTTCCAAGTCATCGATTTTAGCTTTGGCATCCCAACGAGCGTAGCAGTAATAAGCTTCTTGGATGTAGGCTTGAGCCACCTTTTCTTTACCCCAGTTGAGGTAGAATTTGGCTGCCAACTCATTGCTAAGTGCTTCTTCGTTGAGGTAGCCGTTTTCTTTAGCTGCTGCAATGGCGCGATCGTAATACTCCATTGCTTTGAGTGTATCTCCCATCACTCGCGCTATCTCTGCTTCAACTAAATCATACTTGTGCTGGAAATTAGCAGGAGCATTATCGGCCCAGTAGCGCATGAGTTTTTGGTTGGTAGCTACTTGATGTAAGCAACGTTCCTGTTGATTGCGATCTGCTGGAGGCAGCACGCGAACGCGATCGCAGTTCGAATACCGTGCAAGTAAGGACAAAGAATAGTAAAAGTTATGTCCAGCAACAAGTAATAGACCAAAGGCTCCATCTGCAAATTCAGTGGCTTGCTCTGCATTATTTACAGCCAGTTCATACTTTTCAAAATTAAAAAGGATAACTGTTTTAGCTACAAATATTGCAAATAGTGATTGATGATTATGGGTTTTATGAAAATGCAGCAGCATTTCTGTCTCATCGAAATCAATCCCAGTCAGGTGAAACTGATCGGAGGTTTGCCCAAGTAAGTTTAAACTGAGTTGCCTCCAAATCTGGGCATAATCAAGACAATGCTTTTGTTTGAAGTTTAAAAGTAAATCAATATATTTTGCTTGCCTTTTCTCAACATAATTTAGAGGTTCTCCAACCAAGAATAAATGTGCAGACTCAGCCATCATTGCATAGCTAGCGTATTCGATGTCTCCAACTTCTAATCCACACTGCATACCTTCTCGTAAGAACTTGAGTGTATTTCGACCATGTTCTTTACAAGCACAAATAAAAACACCAAAGAGCATATAAATTTTGGAACTGAGTTCTTTGGCATGGTATTGTTCTAGTAGCCTTAGAGATATCTGACCTGAGTGATAGGCAGTGTCTACATCTTGGATTACAGCACACAGAAACAAGCCATAAATTCCATAGACATAAGCAGCTAATGATGAATGTCCCTGCTCAAGACAAAGATGGAGCATCGTCAACGCCACTGACGGAAACATATCCGGTTTGACATGATGCACAGCAGGGGTAATGCTAATCAGCAACCGGAGTGCAGCCAGAGATTCTGGATTGCTCATCTCTGAAATATTGGCTAAACTTGTCAACTCTGGTAGTTGCTTTAAATGATTCTCCTGCTTTACATCAGGTAATATCAACGAAATTTTTAACTGCTCTAATGCTTTTAAACCTGTTTCAATAGCTTGAACTTGCCGATCTTGAGCAATATAAATTTGAACTTTTAGCTCATAGGTCTTAATTCTGTCTAACAGATGTGTAGTTTCTTGCAAGATCAGGTCTGCTAGACTGATAGCTTGTTCAAAGTGGGTGTTTAAATATTCTGCTTCTGCGGCTTCCTCATACAGCGCTAGCGTCAAAGCATACTGATTTTGCCAACTGTCTGCTGCTAACAATTCTATTCCTAGTGTTAAATACTGAACCGCAGCAGTATAGGCAGTAGAAGCTTTGGCTTTCCGTCCAGCTACCAGATTTAATTGAGCTAGTTGATTGCGTTCGGTCTGTTGAGTAAGTAACCCCAACCCCATGTTCAATTGACTAACAATTTGAAAAATATTCTCTTGTTGATCGCTCGGAGAAATATTATTTAATAGTAGATGCCCCAGCCTTAAGTGAGTAGTCTGTTTCTCATCGTCAGGTATCAGGGAATAAGCAGCTTGTTGGACGCGATCGTGGGAAAACTTATAAGTAACTACTTGTGAATTTTGCCCTACAATTGTTTGAGTCTCTTGACCTATATAAAACTTATAAACTTCAGTTTGAGGTAGAATTAAGCCCTCTTGTAAAGCTTTCCATAGGGCTGTTGCAGTTTCGGCTTCTGATGTTGTGGGCAGATTATTTGAGCCTGCGCCTCGTGCGATGCCAACTCTTGGAGAGGCTTCTCTTTCAGAGACGCTAACGCGAACGCCAACGGCGGGCGTAGCCATCGCCAAGGTTGCTAAGTCAAATTCGTTACCAATGCACGCCGCTAATTTCAAAACATCCTGGGTTGCTGTTGGCAACTTTTGCAACTGCAATGCCATGAATTCAACAACGTCATCCGTTAAAGCTAACGCTTTCACTTCAGGAATATCACACTGCCAAATTCCCCGATCAAAATCAAACTGGATTAGTCCATCTTCATGCAGTGCTTTGAGAAATTGCGTACTAAAAAATGGATTACCTTTAGTCTTTTGATATACCAGTTGAGTTAGTGGTTGTGCGACTTCTTGCGAACAACTGAGGGTATCGGCAACTAGTTGATTTAAGCTGGCTGTACTCAAAGGTGCTAGTGTAATAATGTTAATTGTGACTTTGGCTTTAGCAATCTCTTCTAGTGTCAACATTAAAGGATGAGCAGCAGAAACCTCATGATTTCGGTAAGCTCCAATCAATAATAAATATCCCCTCACTGAATCATCCATCAGCAACTGCATTAACTTCAAAGATGCTGAATCTGCCCACTGCAAATCATCCAAAAAAATCACCAGAGGATGTTCTTTGGTAGTGAATACTTGGATAAAATTTTTAAATAGTAAATTAAAGCGATTCTGTGCCGCAGTTCCAGATAAATTAGGTGATGGTAGCTGTTGACCGATAATTTGTTCTAGTTCTGGAATTACCTCAATAATAACTTGCCCATTATCACCCAGCGCTGCTAATATTTTGGTTTTCCAAGCTGATAATTGAGTATCATTTTCACGGCTCAATTGCCCCATTAAATCTCGAAACATCTGTACAAAGGCAGAAAAAGGAATATTCCGATTAAATTGGTCAAACTTGCCTTTGATGAAATAGCCCCGTTGTTGGGCAATCGGCTTATGAACTTCGTTAATAATCGCCGTTTTCCCAATCCCAGAAAACCCTGCGACTAACATCAGTTCTGTCTGATGATTAGTAACGCGGTCAAATGCTTCTAGCAAAGTTTTGACTTCCTCTTCCCGACCATAGAGTTTTTCAGGGATAATGAAGCGATCGCTAACATCCCGTTGTCCAATGGGGAAACTTTCAATTTTGCCCGTTTGCTGGAGTTGATGTAAGCAAGTTTCTAAATCAGATTTCAGCCCGAATGCACTCTGATAGCGGTCTTCAGCATTTTTCGCCATCAATTTGCTGACAATTTCTGAGAGTATCGGCGCAATTTCTGGATTAATTTCATGTACTAGAGGTGGAAGTTTGGCAATATGGCAATGCACTAACTCCATTGGGTCGTTTAATTGGAAAGGTAATTGCCCCGTCAGTAACTCGTAAAAAGTTACGCCTAGAGAATAGAAATCAGTGCGGTAGTCTATACCGCGATTCATGCGTCCGGTTTGTTCCGGTGACAAATAGCCGAGTGTCCCTTCCAACACATTGGGACTTTTCAGGCTTTGGGTTTCTCGTGGTAGCAGAGATGCAATACTAAAATCAATGAGTCTGATATCACGAGTTTCTGGATTAATCAGAATATTGGCGGGTTTGATATCTTTGTGAATAATCCGATGACGGATGAGAATATCTAATATATTGCACAGGGCGATCGCTAAGTGCAAAAATTCCATCAGGTTTGGCACAGTTCCCCATTGCTTTAGGGAAATTCCCCCAAAGTCTTCCATTATCAATGCATAGCCATTCTGGTACGTTTCCAAGCTGTAGGTTTGAATGATTCCAGGTAAGTTGAGATTTTTAGCTATGGTGTACTGATTGCGAAATGACAAAAGTTCAATGAAGCTGGGATAAGGATTTTTCAGCAGCTTAATGACCACAGGCTGTTGGTCAGTCTCTCGAACTGCCCGATAAACTAGGGTTCTAGAACCGTTGTAGAGTTCTTCGCTGACTCGATAGCCGGGAATGGTGACTACACTGCTAATCATAATTCTTTTGAATTTTTAAGACCTTAGCATTTAGTGTTCCCAGATCCGCCCTATGATTTTTTCAAGAAGGTGCATTTTGCTATCCATTCTTGCCGTTACCTTCTCGAATTCTAAATATCAGGAAGTAAAGCTAGAATAACCGCAGACTTTTTATCGATAGTATAGTAAATGATGTAATTATTATCTACATGAGACATGGAAGAAAATTCCTTAGCTTCAAGAACTTCAGACTCACTTACTCAGGAAGTGAAAATATTCGGTTCAGAGGAAGTAGAATTATCACTGAATGTTAATAATACATCTTACTCCTTGAAGATAGAACCTCGTGTTACCTTACTAGATGCACTTCGAGAAAAGCTGGGTTTGATGGGTACTAAAAAAGCTTGCGATCGCGGTGAATGTGGTGCATGTACTGTATTAATTGATAATCGACGAATTAACTCTTGTATGACTTTGGCAATCATGCACATCGGTGCTGAAACTACCACAATTGAGGGATTAGCACAAGATGGTAAACTCCATCCGATGCAAACAGCCTTTATTACCCATGATGCTTTTCAATGTGGCTACTGTACATCGGGTCAAATTATCTCAGCCGTAGGGATGATATTGGAAGAATCGCCCAAATCTGAGGCAGAAATTCGAGAGAAAATGAGTGGAAACCTTTGCCGTTGTGGAGCATATCCAAATATTATTGCGGCGATTCAGGATGTGCTAGAGGAAAAGCAAGATGCAGCCATTTAGTTATGCTAAAGTTACCTCAAAAGAAGTGGCGATCGCCACAGTTGAGCAAGACAAAACTGCTGCATTTATTGCTGGTGGCACAGATTTACTAGGGTTAATGAAAGATGGAGTCCAAACAGCGAATATATTAATTGATATTAATAGTTTGCCCTTAGCAGATATTGAATCTCAAGCAAATGGAATCCGCATTGGGGCGATTTCTCGAATGAGCGATGTGGCTTTTCATCCCCAAATTCAGGAATGTTATCCCGTAATTAGCCAAGCTTTATTACAAAGCGCTTCACCGCAACTGCGAAATATGGCAACAGTGGGTGGGAATTTACTGCAACGAGTCCGCTGTGGTTATTTTCGCGATCCGGTTTTTCCTTGTAATAAACGCACTCCCGGTATAGGTTGTTCGGCAATTACAGGTTATAATCGAATGCATTCCATTTTCGGAGCAAGCGAACATTGTATTGCCGTTCATCCTTCCGATTTAGCTGTAGCTTTGACCGCATTAGATGCAGTGATTTGTATCCAAGGAATAGAACAATCACATCGAATTTCAATTCATGATTTTTATCTTTTACCAGGTGAGACACCAGCCAAAGAAACTCTATTACAGCCTGGAGAATTAATTGTTGCTATTGAAGTTCCAGATTTTGCATATAAGTCCCATTATTTAAAAGTAAGGGATCGAGCTTCTTACGAATTTGCTCTCGTTTCTGTAGCTGTTGCCTTAGATATAGAACAAGACATGATAAAATCAGCACGTATCGCTTTTGGGGGAGTAGCACCTAAACCTTGGCGTGCAAGAGATGCTGAGGAATTTCTCAAAGGGAAAGCAATTAACGAAGATATCTTTACAGCCGCAGCAGCAGCAGCCGTCAAGGAAGCAAAACCGCAAACACACAATGAATTCAAAATTGAGTTAGTCAAACGCGCTTTGATCCGCGCACTCTCAGTTGTGGCAGAAAAATTATGAATAAAATTATTGGGAAACCACTCGATCGCGTTGATGGTAGGCTGAAAGTAACGGGAGAAGCGCCTTACACAGCCGATGTGCCAATCGAGAATTTAACTTATGGAGTGATTTTTCAAAGTGCGATCGCCAGCGGTAAAATTATCCAAATAGACACAACAGCAGCCGCAGTCTCCCCTGGTGTAATAGATATCGTTACTTACCAACAAACCCCATCTCTAATAAAAATACCCTTCTTTGGCCCTCCACAACCTCAGTCAACTGAAAAAGACCATAATATCTACTACGATGGTCAACATCTGGGGATTGTAATTGCCCAAACTTTAGAAGAAGCCGAAACTGCTGCCTCTAGGATAAAAATTATCTACGAAGAAGCCATCCCGACAGTCACAATGGCACATACAGAGATATTTGAACCCGAATCAATATTTTTTGGCACGATACCAGCTAAAATCACCAGAGGCGACGTTGAATCGGGGAAAGTACAGGCAGATGTCTTAGTAGAGCAAGTTTATACTACGCCAATAGAACATCATAATCCCCTAGAACCTTCTGCAACGATCGCGATGTGGTCAGGGGATAACTTGACACTATATGAAACCACTCAAGGCGTTTCTGCAACCCAAAACCGAATCGCATCTATTCTGAATATTCCCGAAGAAAATGTCCGCGTCATCTCCAAATATTTAGGCGGCGGATTTGGTTGTAAAGCACTGCTGCGATCGCATACGATCTTAGCAGCGATCGCAGCTCGGCAAGTAAAACGCCCAGTAAAAGTTGTGCTAACGCGATCGCAAATGTACACAGCTTGCGGCCACCGTTCTGAAACTCAGCAGCAGCTAACGTTAGGTGCAACCAAGGAAGGCAAACTAACTGTAATCGAGCAAATTGGGACATCTTTAACTTCCCTGTTTGATGACTTTGCCGAACCTGTGGGTGCAGCAACAACGATGATGTACGCCTGTGCCAATTTGGAAATTAAATACCGTTTGGGACGCATCAACGCCGGCACACCAACCTTTATGCGGGGGCCAGGAGAAGCGCCGGGAATGTTTGCTTTAGAATCGGCAATGGATGAACTGGCATACACCTTAAATATTGACCCAATTGAACTAAGACTGAGAAATCATGCAGATATCGATCCCCACAAAGGATTACCTTGGTCAAGTAAATCTCTGAAAGAATGTTATCAAAAAGGGGCAGAAATTTTTGGATGGGCACAACGCAATCCAGTTCCCCGTTCCCTGCGAGATCGTCATTTCCTGATTGGTTGGGGAATGGCAAGTGCGACATTTCCCACCAATGCTAGAACTGCATCAGTCAAGGTAGAAATTTTTGCTACTGGAGAAGTAAAAGTACAAAGTGGTACTCAAGACATCGGTACTGGTACATATACAGTGATGACGCAGGTAGCTGCTGAGGTATTAGGATTACCAGTGCAGTTTGAATTAGGTGATACCAATCTTCCCAAAGCCCCGATGACAGGGAACTCAATTACCGTTGCCAGTGTTTCCCCGGCGGTGCATCAAGCCGCGATTGCCGCACGGGATAAGATAATTAAAATGGCGATCGTAGATGCAAATTCTCTGCTTTACGGATCGCAAACAGAAGATATTACCGTTGAGTCAGGGCAAATATTTTCAAAACAAGACCCATCAAAGCGAGACAGCTACAGCGATATTCTGCGCCGTCATGGATTAGAAAGTTTAGAAGTTACAGAGGAATCCTTACTCAATCCAGAGAGCCAACAATACGCCAAACACTCATTTGGTGCGGTATTTGTCGAAGTTGCAGTTGATGAGTTGTTAGGAGAAATTAAAGTTAGACGTTGCGTAGGCGTTTATGATGCTGGGCGAATTCTCAACTTCAAGACAGCGCGGAGTCAAGTTATCGGCGGAATTACCTGGGGAATTGGTATGGCGCTGATGGAGAAAACTGTAATGGATGCTAATCAGGGCAGAATAGTTGGTGCTAACCTTTCCGATTATCTGATTCCCGTTCATGCAGATATCCCCAACATGGAAGTGCAATTTATTGAAGAACACGATCCTTATGTGAATGCGCTAGGAACCAAAAGCTTGGGGGAACTTCCGATTGTTGGGGTAGCCGCTGCCATATCTAATGCAGTTTATCATGCCACAGGTAAGCGGATTCGTAATTTGCCAATTACACCAGATAAGTTGCTGTGAGTGATAGGACTTACGCACACTCTACGAATTATTTGTGTTCTTCTCTAATGATATCAAGTCTGGGTAATTAGTTATGATTCCCACGTTTTTCTCCTTCTTGCGATCGCGAGTTTTGAGTCTGTTCCCTGGTGGGTTGAGCCATCAGCATTACTGTTAAAGGCGTTAGACAAATACCCAAAGCCAAAAAACTGCTGAAAAATTTTTTCATAAAATAACAGGTAGCTGTTTTTCATTGGGTTTAACAGAAGCTGTGATTATCAACATCGTGATGTTTGTCAGGAATGTCGCAATGTTTCGTATCAACATCGTGATGTTTGTCAGAAATATCGCAATGTTTCGTATTAATATCGTGATGTTTGTCAGAAATATCGCAATGTTTGTGAGGAACATCCCAATGTTTCTTGTTAATATTGTGTTTATCGTTAGAAACGTCAAAAAGTTTAGGGGCGTATATCTATGCCCCTAGAGATGAATTGATTCACATCCCCTCGACTTACCTGCACAGTCTTTTCTCATAGTTCCCCTGCAAATATTTTTCGGAGATATCTGGACAATCTGCAAAACAGCGATCGCTTTTTTTTGGAGCTGCAATCACAATTCAAGCAACGTTATGGTTAATTAAAATCATCAATGATACGCTAGTCTCTGCCAGCCAATTACTAGTTAGTCGCATCATCTCTGCAACTCAACACAAACGCTCATGGACAGCTAAACGGCTCAAATCTATAGCTGAATTTAGTTCTGGACAACTGCGTTCAGTTGATTTTCTGCGATCGCTAGTTAATGAAATAGTAATAGTATCCTGGGTTTTAATAGTGATATTTTGGTTAGCTCGTTGGCAAGGCATTGCAGATGCGCGACGAGACGCTAGTCAAAACTCCACTTTGCCCGTTGTAGCCTTAATTACACCGGAAGAAAAGTTTGCTGTAGGACGCAAACTTGACGATATATTTGCCGATCCGTCTTTGAAAGGTTATCGCATAATTGGCGATTTAGGTCTATTTGATGACTTGCGAGGCAGAGAAAATACTGATACAAGCAATCCAAAGCAGCCGAGAGTCTGGCGCTTACTTCTAGAACGTGGCGGCTGGATTTATTTGTTTCGAGCATTGCCCCCAAATGCAAAATCTGATGAGCTACCGTCAGTTTTAGCTATTCAAGAAAGTGATAAGGGACATATCATCATTCGCAGTCCAGAAGTTTCTAAAACTACTTCTCCTTGATATCTTGAATAACTTGTTTAAATTTAGGTTGATAAAAAATATTTTTCTTTAACCACCGTTTTATAATGACCCTTTACAGGATCTCGTTTAAAATACTCCAGATTCAAAGGAAAAATTTGATGAACCAGTGGCAACCTACTCTTAAACTCAGGAGATATTTAACTCAATTAGTTTCCACTTGTATTGTTAAACCTTTGCAGTTTATAAGACGGTGGTGCATACAACCAATACAAAGTTGGTTCTATAGACATTCTTTGTGGAGCATTGTCTCTCTATTTTTGGCTGGAATTAGTTTGAGTATCCTGTTAGCTGCTTGCTCTTTACGTAATGTCAATTACACTGGTAATGCTAGCGCAGCTTCTCAGGCTAATGTAACCTTAACGTTTGTTTCTTACTCAGTTACTAGCGCAGCATACGAGCAAATCATTCCCAAATTTATCGAACAATGGAAGAAAGAACACAACCAAAACATCATTTTCAATCAAAGCTATGATGCGTCCGCTTCCCAAACCCTTGCAGCAGTGATTGAGGGTAAGGAAGCTGAT
Source organism: Nostoc punctiforme NIES-2108 (assembly GCA_003326195.1). Lineage (GTDB taxonomy): Bacteria > Cyanobacteriota > Cyanobacteriia > Cyanobacteriales > Nostocaceae > Nostoc > Nostoc punctiforme_A. The sequence continues at coordinate 157,151 of LXQE01000136.1, read as the reverse complement.
GTGGTACATTTGTCACTTCCCCTTGACATTAATAAACTTGTTGAAGCGGGCTTTATTCAACCAGGTTGGGAAAAAGAAGCGCCTAATAATGCAATTGTTACCAAATCTGTAGATGCGATCGCTATTCGTGAAGGTAATCCCAAAAATATCAAAACTTGGGCAGATTTGGCAAAAGATGGTGTCAAGATAGTTACGGCTAATCCCAAAACTTCTGGTGCGGCTCGTTGGAGTTTTCTTAATCTCTGGGGTTCAGTGATAAATACTGGCGGAAATGACAATCAAGCAATAGACTTTATTTCTAAAGTCTATAATAATGCACCTGTGTTACCTAAAACTGCTCGAAATGCCAGCGAACTGTTCTTCAAAGATGGTCAAGGTGATGTTCTTCTCAACTATGAAAAAGAGATGATTTTATCGACAAAAAATGGTGAAAAAGTCCCATATATTTTGCCTGATATTAATATCTCCATTGATAATCCTGTTGCTGTTGTCGATAAAAATGTTGATAAACATGGTACTCGCTCGGTTGCAGAAGCATTTATCAAATTTCTCTACACCCCAGACTCGCAACGAGAGTTTGCCAAATTGGGATTTCGTCCCGTTAACCTAGCGATCGCCAAAGAAACAGAAGCCAATTTTCCCCAAATTAAAACTATCTTCAAAGCTGAAGATTTAGGAGGATGGGACGAGATTCAGGCAAAATTCTTTGATGAAGGTACAATCTTTGACAAGATTCGAGCGAAAAAGTCAACTTAACCTTAAAAGGGCAATGAGAAATCGTCCCCCACTAATTGACCCTTCTCTACAAGACGCTACGCTCTTTCTTCAACGCCAAGCGCAATGAATCAAAAGCCCTCACCCAAGTTTGGGAGAGGGACTTTGAAATTTGCTCCCCTTCTCCCAAAATTGGGAGAAGAGATTGAGGGTAAACTTTGCATTTGTGCAAGAGGTTTAATCAAGTTGAGTATTTACCATTAATTTCTATATAACCCTCTGAAAGATCGCAACCCCATACAGTTGCAGAGGCATCGCCAATATTAAGGCTAACATGAATATCTACTTTATCTTTAGACATAATTTGCCGTAACTGTTCTAGATTTTCCTCAGTTAAGCTACTAGGATAAACTTTCACATTATCAAAACTAATAACAACTCTTTCTGGATTGATATCCTGTTCATTTTCACATTTGCCTATAGCCATAGCAACTCGTCCCCAATTCGGATCTGCTCCATAAACAGCAGTTTTTACTAATGGTGAATTTACAATTGATTTAGCTACTGTTTTAGCTTGTGCATAGTTAATCGCTGAATCTACAGTTACCTCAATTATCTTAGTAGCACCTTCTGCATCTCGTGCAATTTTCAGCACTAATTCCTGTGCAACTTCTTGCAATGCACTAGCAAAATCTGGTTCTGAAACTTCACCGGCTAAACCATTAGCTAGAATCACGGCGGAGTCACTAGTAGAAGTATCCGTATCTACACTCAAGCAATTAAAAGTTTTATCTATAGTAGAACGAAAAATAGAACGAAGGCTATTTGCAGAAATTGCAGCGTCAGTAAAAAAGAAAGTTAAAAGGGTAGCCATATTAGGCTCAATCATGCCAACACCTTTGGCAATTCCTACTAGCTTGGCATTTCCTATTTGCCGTGTAGCTAGTTTAGCTACTGTATCGGTGGTCATAATCCCACGAGCGGCGGCATGAAAATCAGCATCAGTCAATTTTTTGCCCAATCCTAATAAACCATCTCGGATTTTTTCAATGGGGTAACGTCTGCCAATTACACCTGTAGAAGCTATCACAATATTATGTGTAGCAATTCCAGTTTCAGTTGCAACTAATTGCAGAACTTCTTGGGCGTCAGCAATGCCAACAGAACCATTAGCTACATTTGCATTTTTAGATATAACGACAATTGCTTGTGCTTGTGAATCTTTTAAATTATCGCGGCTAATAGTAACACTTGGGCCAGCAAAAAGACTTTGAGTGAAGACTCCATCTGCAACACAAGGAACTGATGATTTAATAAATACAAAATCATCAGTTGTATCTCGTATTCCTAAATTAGTGATGAATGTACTAAAACCTTGGGGTGTGGAAGATATAGTTAATGACATTTTTCGATATTTAATAATTTGCTTTAATTATCTCATATCAAGTTCGGTTAATTACTCCTCATAAAATCTATTATTTCCGGTTGGGTTAGACGGCAGTGAAACCCAACCGAAACAACAATCAATTTTATGAAGTTTTAATATCAAAAATCTATTAGTTCTCGAAAATAATTTGCTAAGTATCCAAAAGTTTGACAACAAAAAATTTTTGCTCCCCAAACTCACCTAGCAATTTATGGATTATCAAATGCTATAAATCAGTTAATGTCAGAGTGAATGTAGTCCATCCATTGCCACTTTCTACTTTAATGTTTCCTTGCAATTGTTCGACTAATTTCTGTACTATAGATAAACCTAATCCCGAACCACCTTGATTCCAGATATCTGCATTGGGGAGACGATAAAATTTATCAAATATCCGTGGTAACTCTTTTAGCGGAATTTCTACTGAATTACTGACAGTAATAATAGTTTTTGCAGGTGCTTCCGAGAAATTGTGACTTACACTTAAGACAATTTCACCACCCGCAGGTGTGTATTTACAGGCATTATTGAGCAATTCTACTACGATGCGTTCCAAGCTAATGCCATCTGAGAGTAGCGGCGGGAGGTTTGCAGGGAGATTCGCCTGTAGAGTTTGCTGATGGTGTTGAACGCGAATTTCAAACGGCTCGATAACCCAAAGTAACCACTGTTGTAAGAGCAACGCATCAGGTGTAATAACTTGATAGGATGAGCTTTCTAGGCGTTGTAAGTCTAGTACATCGTTAATTAATTCTAGTTCGCGATCGCACTCGCTTTCCATTAATTTTAGATAGCGTTGAGCTTCCTCAGTATTATTAGATAGTTGGATTATTTGAACCATCATCTTGATATTACTCAGAGGCGATCGCAATTCGTGAGAAACTAAATTCAAAAAGTCATTTTTGAGTTGATTTATATTTTCCCATTGCACCACAAGTTGCTCTTGCTCAATTTGCTTTTGACGTGCCTCAATCGCTCGTTTGCGCTCAGTAATATCTCGAAAAACTATTACAGCGCCTGTAATATTCTCTTTGTCATCTTTAATCGGTGCAGCGCTGTCATCAATTGGTATTTCTGCACCATCTTTAGTAATCAGAATTGTTTCTGCGGGAAGATTAACGATAATACCATCTTGAAGAACTTTTATAATCGGACTTTCAACAGGCTTATGGGTTTCGCCATTAGCAATATTAAATACTTCTGAGGAATTTCTGCCACAGGCTTCTTCCTGCTTCCATCCAGTCAGATTTTCTGCAACCGGATTCATAAAAGTGATTAAATCTTGTAAGTCGCTAGCAATCACACCATCACTGATACTTTTTAAAAGCGCATCAAGCCATTTTTTATGAACTTTTAATTGCTTTTCCAAACCATGTTTAGTCAAAGTTATTTCAATATTTGTTTGTAGCTCTTTTTCTTTAAAAGGTTTCAGTAGGTAGCCAAATGGCTCAGTTATCTTAGCTCGTTCTAATGTGTGATCATCTGCATAAGCAGTCAAATAAATTACTGGAATATCCAAACGCTTATAGATTTCTTCAGCAGCTTCTATGCCGTCCATTGACCCTTTAAGCTTAATATCCATCAGTACTAAATCTGGAGATATTTCTATTGCTATATTAATTGCTTCTTCTCCTGAAGAAGCGATAGCAGGCACTGTGTAACCAAATTTCTTAAGTCGATATTGTAAGTCTTTGGCAACAATAGCTTCATCTTCCACAACTAAAATTTTTGCGTTTGTCATCTTTTATTAATTGCCTATTTATGGTAAAGGAAATGTCAGATAGCACTCTACTCCAGTAGCACCTGTAATATTCATATTTCCTGCTAGCTGATGGGTTAAAGCATCTACCAATTCCCATCCTAATGATGCGAGTTTTTTAAAATCAAAGTTTGGTGGTAAGCCAATACCGTTATCACTAACTATCAGTCTTAAATTATTGTTAATTGTTTTTTTTATTTCAATATTAATTGCACCATTCCTATCTTTGGGAAATGCATATTTTAAAGAATTAGATATAAGCTCATGGATAATTAAGCTACAAGGAATTGCTGTATCTAAACCGAGAAAAATACAATCTTCAGCATTTATTGTTAAAGCGATCGCATCTTCATTGACTTCATAAGCAGTAAATAAACTTGCTACCAAATCTCGAATATATTCACCAAAATTAATCCTTGCTAAGTCTTGAGATTGATATAATTTTTCGTGAACGAGAGCCATTGATGCAATCCGCTGTTGGCTTTGTTGAAATATTACCAAATCTTCTTGGTCTTTGATATAGGCAGATTGCAGGTTTAGCAGACTGGAAATAACCTGTAAATTATTTTTGACCCGATGGTAAATTTCTTTTAATAACACCTCTTTTTCTAATAGTGATGCTTTAATTTGTTCTTCCCAATCCTTGCGTTCGTGCTGTGCGGCTTTCCGTTCGTTAATATCTTCTATCACAGAAATAAAATACTTTGGCTCCCCATTAGGTTCGCGCATTAAAGACACAGTGAGATTAATCCAAACTAAAAAATTATCTTTGCGAAAATAGCGCTTTTCCATCGAGTAAGTTTGAATATTATCTGCTAAAATCTGCTCAACATATTTCAGGTCAGTGTTAAGATCGTCCGGGTGAGTAATATCTTGGAAAGTTAATAACTGTAATTCTTCGAGTGTGTAACCGAGAATATCGCAAAGCTTCTGATTAACTAACAACCAGCTTCCATCGATTGCGACATGGGCAATGCCAACAGCAGCTTGATGGAATGCAGCCCGAAATCGCTGTTCGCTCTCTCGCAATGCTTCTTCTATTCGCTGGCGTTCAGTAATTTCTGTTTGTAATGATTCGTTGATTCTTGTTAACTCTACTGTCCTTTGCTCAACCATGTTTTCTAATTGGTTAAGTAGGCTATTTAGTGTCTCCTCTGCTTGCTTGCGATCGGTAATGTCAGTATGTGAGCCTGCCATTCGTACTACATTACCATTTTCATCCCACTGTGCTTGCCCTCGATCTAAAATCCATTTATAGGTGCCATCTTTACATAAAATTCGATACTCGGTTATGTAAAACGGTGTTTTCTGAGCAAAGTGATCTTGAACCGCTTGTTTCACCCGCTCAATATCGTTCGGATGCACTCGTGTCACGCATTCATCTAAATGGTTAGAAATTTCGTGGTCTTCGTAACCAAGCATTTCTTTCCAGCGAGCTGAGAAGAAAACTTCATTGGTTTTAACATTCCAGTCCCAAATTCCATCCTTATTGCCGCGTAAAGCTAATTGCCAGCGTTGTTCGCTTTCCCTCAACACCTCCTCAGTCCGTATGCGTTCAGCAATTTCTTTTGCTAGTTGGTAGTTTGCAGCCTCTAGTTGAGCAGGACTCGGTAGAGCCAGCGCCTGTGGTATTAATGGCACAAGCTCTATAGCCGTTAATACGGAGACAAAAGCGGTGATAGCTTTGAATAACCCTGATAGCCAATAGGTAGGATACCAAAGCGTCCATACATCCATTAAATGAGTTGTGCCACAAGCAACGATGAATGTGCCAAACATTAGGAATATCCAGCCGAAAGGCATATCTCGCCGTTTACGAACAAAATAAACCAACATCATTGGAATTGAATAATAAGCAAGTCCAGTTAACACATCTGAAATCAGATGCAACCACACCAATTCTGGTTTCCAGAGATAGCAATGTCCGTGGGGAATAAACTGGCTAGTAGAGAAAAAATTATCTAAAAATTCCATCATAAAAACCTATACATTGCATAAGCCTTCACTAAAGCCTGAAGTGCGAAAGAAGAGGTTTTTAGCCTCAAACCTCTTGTAGATACGCATACGCCTAGAGAGTGGCTCTCATCTTCTAAAAAAGAACTACGTTTGGCATTTCTCAGAGTTTTACCGTACTAGTTTTAGGCTATAATCGATTATTAGCTTCAGTTTGTACATTCTGTGTTCATCATCTTTTCTGAGTTTTTTAATCGGAATAATATAAGATTTATGAAAATTAAATTACCGCGATCGCTTTGGTTATTGTTACCGTATATCCCCTGAAATCAGCCATTTACATATATAAAAACCTTCAAAAATCACAGTAATATTTCGGTTATATAATAATCTAATTATAATCTAATTGCATACGTGTATTTACGGGCTAACTCGACTCAGTTTGGGTAGGTCAGCACTATTAATCTGTCATATACTGTCCGGTTAAAGATTTATCATTAACACCCAAGAGAGCAGGGGAGAAGCTCACGCTCAAGATTTGGAGACAGAGCAACTGGCATTAGATGAGGCTGAGACAGCAAATCACAGACTCCGTACCGTAAGTAAAATTATCAGGAAGAGAACCTAGCCATCAATAGGTGTACTTGTAATAAAAACTCTTGTAGCCAAACTGTTTATCGCTATATACATAGGGCGCGAGTTATTTTCTAGCCTCATACCATTCTGGATTTTAGATTTTAGATTTTGGATTGTGAAACATCCATTGGATAAGTGTTTCAGTTTTCTATCTGTCGCAATCATTTTTAAAATTGGTATCAGTTGGTAGAAAAACATCGTCTAAACTTTGTAATGCCAATTTAAAGATTATTCGTTTTTTGTGTAAAGCACGAAATTTGAGGTGAATAGTATTGTATAACAATAATTATTATGGATAAACCGGGGACAACATTAATTGTCTCCTATATAATTTACTTCTATCAAAAACTGCTCTGGCTTACGTCTAGGGCAGTTTTATATTGCACGGTAGAAGCCAGATTCTGAACTGTACCCAATGGTGAATCATCTAACAGTAGCTGGCAGCAATCGAATTTTTTTTATAATCCATTGTTTACTGGGTTGCTAGTGATTAGGCAAATCATCATCTATCATCGTTTCAATGACAATAAGCTAATCGTCATTCATTTTTCCAGAATGATTCGCTTGTAGTAAGGACTTCAGCCCTGCTTTTATGCAAGTTAAATGCCGATTAGCTTACCGCTAAAACGAGCTTCATCAGCCCAGCACTTAACTCTGCCAATATAGCAAATTTGGCTTTCCTACTTCTCTTTAGTTTCAGTAACAATTCCCTCAAATCCTCCACTCATTGAGGTATTAAAGAAACTCAACTTTTGGTAAATCTGGGTTAACAATGATAGCGGGTGTACGTCTATGGTGTGCGATTGACTGGCAATGATTAACTGAAATCACACTTTCGACCAAGTTAACTTTGAGTCTGAGCCAGAATCGGTAAGGTAATCACAAATTGTGTTCCAACGCCTGGGGTAGAATTCACATCCAAAGTTCCACCATGTTTTTCTACAACAATAGACTGAGCGATCGCTAATCCTAATCCTGTTCCTTTACCAACACCTTTTGTAGTAAACAAGTGGTCAAATACTTTTTGTTTGACTGATTCACTCATGCCTTGACCATTATCAGCAATCTTCACCTCAACCTGTTTTTCTTGCAATGAGGTGGTAATTATAATCCGATTTGGATTGGCTTTAATCTCCCCAAAACTCCGGTCTGTATTTGATTCATCCAAGGCATCAATAGCATTCGCCAGGATGTTCATAAATACCTGATTTAATTGACCAGGAAAACATTCTACTTTAGGTAAATTATCGTAGTTTGTGATAACTTCAATGGCGGGACGTTGTTCATTTGCCTTCAGACGATGTTTGAGAATGAGAATGGTACTATCAATGCCTTGGTGGATATTGAAAGGTACTTTGTAGTCTTGATCGGCACGGGAGAAAGTGCGGAGACTAGTACTGATATTTTTCAGCCTGTCACAGGCTATCATCATCGAATCAATCATCTTGGGCAAATCTTCTAAGCTATATTCCAAGTCGATTTCTTCGGCGTGTTCAATAATTTCCTCTTTGGGATTTGGCAGACTTTCTTGATATAATTTCAGATGTTTAAGAATATCTGCAAATACAGGTTTACTTTGTTCAAGGCTAGCAGAAATAAAACCGAGAGGATTATTCATTTCATGAGCTACCCCCGCTACAAGATTTCCCAACGCAGACATTTTTTCATTTTGTACTAATTGAAGTTGAGTTTCTTTGAGATGTTGGAGTGTTTCTTCTAATTGGGTTGCTTGTTGGCGAGTTTCCAGCAGGAGATCGGTTTGTTGGAGTGCAACTCCCATTTGTGCAGCAATTTGTTGGGCAAATTCAATCTCAGAAGGTTGCCAGTGATGTGGGCGATCGCATTGGTGAATGCAGAGTAAGCCCCAAAGTTCGTCATCTTGCATAATTGGTACAACCAATGATGCTCTAACATTAAACTGTTGCAAAATTGCCCGATGACAATCTAAAACTTCTGCGGTTTGAATATCTGACATTGCACAAAAGCGTCTCTGTTTGTATTGGGTTGCATAGTTCTCTCCAAAACAATGGTCTTGAATTTTTACAGCTAAACCAGAAGGAAATTGGGGTAGGACATCTTCGGCAATAAATTCGCCATATTCGTAATTTAAACCGATATGAAATTGATAAATTCCGACGCGTGAAACATTAAGGATTGAGCGAATATTTTGAGTTACCGCACGAAAAATCGCATCTAAATCTAAAGACTCTCGGATTTGATTCACAACATTAAATAAGGTTTTTTGCTGCTGGAGGGATTGTTGGATCTGTTGAGCTTTTTCTTGAGATTCTTGATAAAGACGGGCATTTTCTAGAGAGATGGCAGCTTGTACAGATAACATTTGGATAACTTTGATGCGATCGCTAGTAAATACCCCTGCTACTAGTTTATTTTCTAAGTAGAGAATACCTACTAAATGTCCTTGATTAATAATCGGCGTACAAAATACACTCTGGGGTTGAAATTCGAGCAGATATTCTCTAAGTAACCCAGGTATCTCTGTTTGGCAGTTATCTATAACAATTGTTTTTTGAGTATTTTTGACATAATTGATAATTTTTCTCGGAATATCTTCACAAGTATCTAGTGATTGTGATTTAAGAATAGTTTGGATTGGAATTGAAAAATTGTCTTGGTGATTAATAAAAGTAATTGCCTTGACTTTTAAGTTTCCATCTTCAGAAAGAATTAAAGCAAATTTTTCTGCACCGGAGTTTTCGAGAATAATTTGCGTCAGGCTAGCAATAATTTCATCCAATTCAATGCTACTAGAAATAGCTTGAGCCGCTTTCAGAATAGACATAAAGTCTAAGGCATTGGAAATATTTGTGCTACTAATAATGGAAGTTTGGCTGGATAAAGATATCGAACTGTGGGCAATAGTACTAATGGTTTCTAGGGAATTAAAGCTGAGTTGTTGATGTAAGATGGGTTGGAGTAATTTAGGATAGCGTTTTTCTAAGTCATCGATTTTAGCTTTTGCTCCCCATCGAGCATAGCAATAGTATGCTTCTTGCATATATCCTTGGGCTGCTTTTTCTTTATCCAGTTCCAGGTAAAATTTGGCAGTGAGTTCGTTGGCGATCGCTTCTTCTTGCAGATAACCGTTGACTTTAGCTTCGGCAATGGCGCGATCGTAAAGCTTCATGGCTTCCAGGAATTTTTCGGCAATTCGCGATCGTTCTGCTTCCACCAGCAAATACTTATGTAAGAAGTTTTCTGAACAGCTTTCTGACCAGATTTTGAGTTGCGCTTGATTGGTCTCAATCTGCTGCAAGACATCGCTACGCTCTGCTTCTGTCAAACTTGCATAGCGGTTGCAAAAAATGAGAGAGCTGTAGTAATAATAACCAGCAGAGGTGGTAAATCCTGCACAACCATTCAGAAATTTACCCGCCTCCGTAATATAGTGTATGTCTGGCTTGAACCCCTGAATTAGGCAAGCTCGATGCATTTGCAGAATGTAATACGTACCAAGTGCTGTGTGAGACTGTAATGCTTCAGAACGCTCAACCCAAGCCAGCTCTGCTGTTGCGATTTGTTCTTGCTCATCTAGAGATTGCGAGAGTTGGTTGACAAAGAAACGGCAGGCTGAAAGGATACTCAGCAAAAAATCATGCTTTAGTTTCTCTCCAATTAGCCAATATTTATCGATGTCGCTCGCAATATCTGCTAGATTTTCACCTTGAAACAGTCGATTACAAATATTACTGTAGAGGTTGTATCCGGCATGGGGGATTTCTCCAGATTCCAGTCCCGCAAGAAACCCTTCATAATTAATCTCAGCTGCCCCCTGTATCGGCTTCGCCCACACCTGAATACAACAACCTAACATAAAGCAGGCCCCTGATTGCTGAAATTTACTATTGAGCTTATAGCTCAGTTGTAGGGAAAGGTCAGCGAATTCAAGTCCTTGCTGGTACTGACTGTGCATCAGTCCAATTAGAAAACCGTAGGTGGCATAAGCTTTGATTGATTCAGCAGTGTTACCCTGCTCAATCGATAAACGGACTGCTCTGAAGGTAGCGAAACTGTACAGATCGAAATCAGAGACAATATAGGCTGGTGGTTGCAGAATAATCAATAATTCGATCGCGGCTCGAACTTCTGGATTCGTTGCAGCAGGCAAATTCAGTAAAGTCGCGATCGGGCGATTTTTCAAGCGTTCTTGAACAACAGCAAACTCTTCTTGAGCTAATTGTTTCAAGCTATCTCGGTCAACAGTGATACCAAGACTTTGTAAACCTTCCAAACCTGCCTGGATTGATTCGGAAAACTGCCCTTGTAAAGAATACTGAGTAACTTTCAAAACATAAATTTTGGCTCTATCAATATTTGAGTTAGCAAATTCGAGTAAGATTAATACTGTTTCCTCTAATAACTGAAAATCTCCACTCATCAACGCGGCTTCTGCTAAATTGAAATGGAGATCAAATGCCAGACGATACCCAGCAGTCTCAGTATCTTTTGTCAGCAAGTTTATCCCGACTTGTAAATAAGTCTTTGCCGCTTCATAGGCTGTGGAAGCTTTCGCTTTTTGACCCGCACTTAAATTGAGTTCCGCAAGCTGTTTTTTCTCGCTTTCATCTGGAAGTAGAAATTTCCCAATGTTTATTTGGTTAACTACATCAAAGATTCTGTCCTCTAGTTCTGCGGTTGATAGGTTTCCTAGCAGTAGTTTGCCGATGTGGTAGTGAGTTGCTTGCTTTTGGCTTTCAGGAATCAAAGAATAAGCTGCTTGTTGAATGCGATCGTGCAGGAATTTATATCCAATAATTTCAGAATTTTGTTGAGTAACAGCTTGATTTTCTGACCCAAGAAAAAACTTATAAACCTCACTTTGGGGTAAAATTAAACCATCCTGTAAGGCACTCCATAAACAGGCTGCTGTTTCTATTTTTGATTGTTGAGAAACAATTGCTAAGGTTTCTAAATCAAACTGATTACCTATACAGGCTGCTAATTTTAAAACATCTTGAGTTGATTCTGGCAATTTTTGTAATTGTAATGCCATGAATTCAACTACATCGTTGGCGAGCGATCGCTGATTAATTTTTGCTATATCACATTGCCAATAACCTTGCTCATAATTAAAATAAATTAAGGCATCTTGATGTAATACTTTGATAAATTGTGTGGCAAAAAATGGATTGCCTTGAGTTTTTTGATAAATTAATTTTGATAGTGGCAACGCTAGATTTTCTGTACAATCTAAACTGTCAGCCAATAACTGATTTAATTTAGACTTATTCAGAGGATTGAGAGTAATAGTATTAATTTTTGCGCCATTTTTTTGGATGTCATCCAATGTCAACATTAAAGGATGGGTTACGGAAACTTCATTATCTCGATAGGCACCAATGAGTAGTAAAGAGCCATAATTTCCTTCACTCATTAAAGATTGCAAGAGTTTTAATGAGGCAGAATCAATCCATTGCAAATCATCTAAAAATATCACCAATGGATGTTCTTTTTCAGTAAATAATTCAATAAATTTTTGCAATAGTAAATTAAATCTATTTTGTGCTGCAATGCCTGATACTGCTGGCACAGGAGATTGTTTACCAATAACAAGTTCTAACTCTGGAATTACTTCAATAATTACCTGGGCATTATCACCTAATGCTTCAGTAATTTTATTTTGCCATTGTTTGATTTGTTGATCGCTTTCACTAAGTAATTGCCCCATCAAATTGCGGAAAGCTTGCACAAATGCCGAAAAGGGGATGTTCCGATTGAATTGGTCAAATTTGCCCTTAATAAAATAACCGCGTTGTTTAACAATTGGTTTATGAACTTCATTAACTACCGCAGTTTTCCCAATACCGGAAAACCCTGCAACTAAAATCATTTCGCTGTTTCCAGCGGATACTCTCTCAAACGCTTTTAGTAGTTTATCGACTTCCGTTTCTCGACCATATAATTTTTCTGGAATAATAAATCTGTCACAAATATCTCTTTTGGCAATTTCAAAATATGTAATTGTTCCGGTTTGTTGGATTTGATATAAACATTCTTCTAAATCATGCTTTAATCCCAAAGCACTCTGATATCTATTCTCAGCATTTTTTGCCATTAATTTCATAACGATATCAGAAAATACCTGGGGAATATCTTCTCTGTTACCCAATACAGTAGGCATTTTGGCAATGTGACAATGCACCAACTCCATTAGATCGTCTGACTGAAAGGGTAATTTTCCAGTCAGCAATTCGTAAAAACTCACACCCAAAGAATAGAAATCGCTGCGATAGTCTACCCCTCGGTTCATGCGCCCAGTTTGTTCGGGAGATAAATAAGCAAGGGTTCCTTCTAATAAATTAGGATTAATTATTGTTTGAGTTTCTCTGGGAAGAAGAGAAGCAATACTAAAATCGATTAATTTTACTTTTTTTGTTTCGGGGTGAATCAGAATATTTGCGAGTTTAATATCTTTATGAATAACATCATGACAATAGAGATAATTTAAGGTGTCGCACAGAGATATTGCAATTTGTAAAAACTTAATTTGATTTTGTGGTTCTCCCCCCATCTTCCCCTCTCTCCCACTCCACTCAGAAAGGGATATTCCCCCAAAGTCTTCCATTACCAACACATAGCCATTTTGATAGGGTTCCAAGCTGTAAGTTTGGATAATTCCGGGATAGTTGAGATTTTTGGTAATGGTGTACTGATTTCGAAATTGTACGAGTTCGCTAAAGCTAGGATAAGGATTTTTCAGCAGTTTAATCACCACTGGTAAGGAGTCAGTTTCCCGATATCCCCGATAAACTAGAGTTCGAGGACCGTTGTAAAGTTCTTCGCTAACTTCATAACCGAGAATACTGACTTGGGTGCTAAACATACTATGTTTATCCTTTTAGATTTCTTCACTACTTCTCTATTATCAATCATTCAAACTCTCACTGCATTGGTGGAATTAATGATATTCTTATCAAGAGATAAAGAATGAAGAATCTTCTTAAATTTTAACTAGCAATAAAATTCTAGAGATATTAATAAATATCAAGTTAAGCTATTTCATAAAGATGAATTTTTAAGCAAAGCTCAAATATGTAGAAAATTATTTATTTTATAATTTTAAGTCACCCATACTCCTGCGTCCAATCAAGTTATGTGTAGCATCCGAAACTTGTGACTGATAAAAAAATCTTGAAAATAATTGGACTTCTTATATAATTTACATAATTAAATATTGATTTGGCAATCTTTTATAAGATTAACCTTAAATACAAAAAAATCAAACAGAGCGTATAGTAATTCTCGGAAAAGTGAAAACAACTACAGGGTAAATCCGCAAAGTTTATTGCAAACTGCTGTCAGATAAGGAAGTTGAGAAATAAGGAGCGGGTCGGGGTATTTAAACATTGTAATTCATACAACAGTTTCTGATAGACTTCTGGCTGTTGATGAATCCAGTACAAAGCCTAAGCGAGGGCAGTAGCAGTAGTTTCGTGACCAGCATTGAGTAAAGTTAAGAGGTTATCTCTTAATTCGGCATCGCTCATGCTCTCGCCATTTTCATCTTTTGCTTTTATTAGCAAGCTTAGAATATCGAAATGACTCGATTGCACTTGTTGGCGGTGTAAACGCGAAAATTATTAGCAGGTTTGCGTTATGGTGTCTTCGCTTCTATTGTTGAGTTTGAACCTCTACCTTTGCATCCGATTCATCTCCACTTTGAGAAACTTTTTCTGGGCCGCACTGTACAGGAGTTACTGCTGTACCTTGAGTGAGTCCATGTTTCGTTGTGGTGTCGTAGGCGTTGTTATCAGTATTTGCTTGGGCGTAAGTATCGTTAAAAATCTTGTCAGATACTGAGGTTGTTTTGCCAAGAAGCTTTTTGTGTAAATCTTTAAAAGCCTTCTCGTCAATACTAATGTGCCCATTCTCGTGTGTATCAAGAGCGCTATAAAACCTTGCCCATTCTTTTTTAACGGGTTCGCATTGTTGGTCGAGTTCCGTCCAGACGGGCATTGCCTTAGTTTCTGTTACTAAAATATCTGCTTCGTAGACAATTTCATCGGATTGATCTTCTGCTTGGTAAGTTTTGACATCTTTTGTGGGGGCACAAGTAACACTGCCCGCTTCGCCCTTTCCTTGTGATGTTAAGTTTGTAATTGCTTCGGTAATATTTTTTCCCGAAGCAGTAATTGTGGTATTCTTTTTGTCAATTTTAGTTGTCCCTTTTTTGGGCGGCATACCACTAGATGTCTGTTCAACAGGGGCTGGTGCTGTAGATGCATCGCTTTGTTTATGCACTTTGCCTGTCTGCTGTACTACATGGGTTAACTCATGGGCTGTCAACTCGTTATTACCAGGTGATTTCTCGGCGCTAAAGTAAACATCACTACCATGAGTAAAGGCCTGCGCTCTCAATGACTTATTCATCTGCGTAGCATTGGAGTCAGTGTGTACTCGCACATTGTCGAATTTACTACCAAAGCGTGGTTCCATAAAGTCTCGCACTTCGGGAGATAACGGGCTTCCTCCACCCTTACTATTATTTAACTGACTTTCAATATTGTCTTGGGTCTGAACGCTGTTATCACTAACGCGTTGTAGCGACAACTCGGTTTGTCCTTCTTGTTTTTCTTGCTCACAATCTGTACATTCTCGTTGTACTATATGTGAATCTATTCCACCGATATTTATATTTGACTTAGGTCTAGGTAGAAGCATAATCTGGTCAGCTGACTGGCGGGCTGACTGCTCATACTGGTCTTTTGGCTGGCTACCTATAAGTTGCGGCTGTGGACGACGCAAAGATATCCGACTAATGTCGTGAACAAGAGGCTTTTCTTTGATAGCTTCTGGTTCTAATGATTGCTCATTAGCAGACGGGGCTTCTTGAAGGTCGCCTGCTACTTTCATGACTGTATCGAGTGGAGTATTATTATTTGTTGGTAAACCAAAACCGCGTGTTGGATTGGCCAATGTGGGAAGATTGGATGAGACAAGCGATGGATTCGTAAAATTTGATGTCCCGATGTTGGGTCGCTTCCATGTGGGTAAAGGCAAAGCGGCTTGTCTTTTAATGTCGCTCATCTCTCAATTCCTACATTTTCTAGATTAATTAGTAACCTCTTATCTATTGCATTCCAGTATCTTCTATACAAAAATATAACTATTTTATTGACATACTTATATATAGACTTTAGTCTAGTTTTGTCATCATTAAGCTAGCAAATACTCAATAATTGACATCTAGTGAAATTAATTATGCCTTCTTCAGAACACATAATTAATTTCACCCACAGATGTCTAATAAATAGCTAACGAACCGTTCCCCGCAGAGCTTCAGTATCAATTGGTTTGATGAGATAAAGTAACAGCAGATTCCAAACAATTGCTGCAATCAAAGGTAGTTTGCGAATTAGCTTCACCAATTTCGGATTATAACTGCCTTCAATCTCTGCAATTTTCAAGTTGTAACCTGCACAGCGTTGCAGACGTGGGAAAAACTTAGGATGTTCGGTATTCAACATCACCGGAAAAGCCCGTCCTGCGGTTTCATTGGTGTTGCGGACAACTTGAATATCAAATTCTGTGGCATCAAGTCCCAATGATTTGTAGAACCCGGAACGTTCATGAACTGTCAGGGTGTGAGTAGCAAATACTGATAGCAAGAAAAAGCGACTCCACAGCCTAGATTTCCAGGTGTTCCAGAGTTGCGGTTGAGAACGCAATAATGCTTTAAATATATCCCCGTGGCGGTTTTCGTCCTGACACCAACTCTCAAAGTAGCGGAATATGGGATAAAACTGGTTTTCTGGGTGCTTTTCTAAATGCCTGAAAATAATAATGTAACGCCAGTAGCCGATTTTTTCTGAGAGGTAAACGGTATAAAGTACCCATTCAATCGGGAAAAAGGTATAAGTGCGGGTTTTAGTAACAGTGCCTAAATCAAGGGAGAGTTTAAAATCGGCCATTGCTTTGTTGAGAAATCCAGCATGGCGGGCTTCATCACGCGCCATCATTTGAAATATTTCCGCTAGCACTGGACTGCGATTTTTTAGCTTGCGGGATAATTCCTTGAATAGCAAGAAGCCGGAAAACTCAGAAATGCAAGAGCGTTCCAAATACTCTATAAACGCCTGCCTTGCTTCACCAGTAATGTGTTCCCAAGACTGCTCAAACGCTTCATCGCGAACAAAATGGTGGCGGTTGTAGTCTGTCCGCATTTCTGTTAACATTGCCTGCAACTCAGTTTCCTGAGCAGACAAATCCAGCTTGGCTGCGGTTTCAAAATCTGTAGTATAAAACCGCGGGGTGAGTACAGTTTCTTTGCTAGGGGTTTTAACTTCTGGCTTAGGTAGGGTGTTAACCATGAGTAATGAGGCAATCGATTCAATAGTTCTATAACTATAAAGCTATGATAAATATGATTATTTAGCTAGACCTCTTCACAATCCTTTAGTAAAGTCGGAATTTCTGAATTTTTCTTCAACGGGTCGCACACCCAGAATTCCCCAATTTCAGCCAAGCTTGAAGGTGAGTAATGGGCGCTCTGGGAGTGGTTACTGGGTACTGGGGAAGAAATTTTTTTAAGGATTGGTTGGGGTCTGAATCCCCATTCAAATCTTCCCAATCCCCAGTCCCTAACTCAATCATAATTCTTTCCTTCTGCCCCCTGCCTCCTGCCTTCTGCCTCCTTCACCGCAGTAATTCCTCAACTTGATGTTGGCTCCACAAAGTTCTGTATAAACCCTGTTGTTGTAAAAGTTCTAAGTGATTGCCGGTCTGAACAATTTTTCCCTTTTCCATTACAAAAATTCGGTCAGCCGCCGCCGCCGCTGATAATTGGTGCGTAATAAAAATTACTGTCTTACGTTCAGTACCACTGGAGAGATTTTTGAGGATTTGCGTGGCTGTTTGATTATCTACACTAGAGAGAGCGTCATCCAAAATTAACACTGGAGCATTGACTAACATTGCTCGAGCCAAAGCAGTACGTTGCCGTTGACCGCCAGAAAGATTAATACCGCGTTCGCCAACAATAGTTTCATATTGCTGGGGAAAATTGTGAATTTCTGATTCAATTTGGGCAAGTTTAGCGACAGATTCTACCTGGTGTTGTTCGCTAACTGGATCGCCGTAGCGAATATTATTTTTGATTGTAGTGCTAAATAGAAAGCTATCTTGAGGAACGTAGGCGATCGCACCTCGTAAATCTGTCAAAGCGATCTTAGTAATATCTAGCCCATCTAAAAACAATTGTCCTGATTCAATATCCAACAAGCGCGGTAAAGCATTGGCCAAAGTAGATTTTCCCGAACCAATTGCCCCAACAATCGCTACAGTTTCTCCAGGAGCAATGGTAAAGTTAACATTTGCTAAAGCTGGAGTAGTGGAACCCGGGTAACTGTAGGTAAGATTTTTAGCTGTCACTTCGCCTTTGAGTTCAGCCATTGGCAGATGTATGGCATCAGCTGCATCTTTAATTTTTGGTGTGACAGAAAGAATAGATTCAAGCCTATCGATACTAACTTCACCGCGTTGGTAGGCAGTAATTGTGAATCCTAAAAGAGCAGTGGGAAAAACCAGGCGCTCTACATAAATTAACAATGCTAAAAAATCGCCAACCTGAAGTGTCCCAGCAGACATTCGTGCCGACCCTAGCCAGATGATTACCAGTGAACTGATATTAGCTAGCCCACCAATTAGCGGAAACAGTGTATTGCGGATTTTTGCCAATTCTAGGTTAGCAGTCAATAGCTGCTGATTTTTCTTGGCAAAAGCTCGACGCTCGTTTGCTTCTTGAGCATAGATTTTAATTAAGGCAATGCCACTAATATCTTCCTGGATGAGTTCGCTGATGTCAGAGAGTTGCTCCTGGACTTTTGCTTGTTGTTTGCGTAAGCGATCGCTAAACAGACTCACCAACAAGAGCATAAAAGGGTACACTGCTAGGGCGGCTAGGGTGAGATCCACACTAATCGCCAGCATTACTGGCAGTGTCAGGGCGTAAGCAAACACCGTATTTGCCAAACTCAAGACCGCAAAACCCAATAACCGCTTGATATTGTCCACATCACTAGTAGCCCGACTAATCAAATCGCCAGCAGTATTACTGGCAAAATAAGCAGGCTCCAGCTTGAGTAAGTGTTCAAAAATCCGTTGTTTCAGGTCAAATTCCACTTGCCGTCCCACCCCAAATAGCCAAATGCGTGATGCCATCCGCATTAGCCACATCGCCGAACTGAGCAAGACAATGACTACTACGTAATGTAGTATTTGGTTCCAGATGAAGGTTGTTGAGAGTTTGTCAACACCAGCACGAATCAACCAAGGGATATAAACACCCAGTGCATTGACAGACAACAAAGCGAGAATGCCCAAGGAGGCTTCCCGCCAATGGGGTCGTAGATAAGCACTGAGTTTAGCGATTCGTCGATATTTTGCCATTAAAGCAATTGTGCAACTTTATCATCTAGATTAACTGCTAGTCCCAGAAGGCAGCTATGCAGAGGGAATATCGCTGGTTATAAATTCAGCTTTTGTTACCTCTTTTAACTGGATAGTTATTGCCGTTCGGTACTAGTAGTCCATCACAGAAACTTTAATGAAGAAATAAGTTCGTAGTCAGGACTTTAGCCCTGGGATTGATCGCTCAAGCGCTCACTACGAACCAAGTATTGTTCTCTTGCCTGATTACCGCTGAACACGCAAGAACCTGTAAACTTCAACGAGATAACTTTCCCAAGTTCTTGTCGTCAATTGCAACGTTTGTGCATCTGGTACAAAGTCTTCAAGTCGTAAACCGCGTGTGCGAATATCTTGAGGATTTCCTTGTAACAGGTACGGAGGCACTCTCAAATTATAAGAAAGAATGCGATCGCCCGTTACATCTGAAATGTTCGCTGTGGTGGGTTGCCCTAATGCCACCAGTGTCCCGGATGTTGGTGTAGCACTAGCGACAGATGTTTCACCCGTCATTGCTAGAGGTGCTCTATAAAGGAAATAGGCGACTGCTGGTGTACTTGCCAACAGCAAAATCGTCAGTGCCCAACCGATCAAGTATCCTCCTGGTTTCTCTATTCCACCTCCTTTGATTTTCTGAGCGGCAAGAATCATCAGTAAAACAGAGGCTCCTAGAGGCTTGAGTGGAAAAGATAGCATCCTCCACAACGACGCCACAGCAGGTTCATTGGGGTTAAGAAATGATAGGGCTACGATTACCAAGATAACGACTAAGATTAATCGCCCGACAAAAGTTCCAGAAGGATAAAATCGCTGGAACAGAGAATATACGATAGTGCCAATCAGCAGCCACAGCAGTACCCGGCTTAATAATAGAAACATAGACTAACTCTCAAATTTGCTGGTGCAGTGAGCCAGTGTGGTGGTAAGGCAGTCCGTTTTGATCGGGGTTGCCCCCAGAAAAGACTGCCATGCATGGTTTCCCTGCATAAAACAACTGGCGAATTCTTACTGATAGCGACGTTAGAAGCGTCACCCGTAAGGCTCAACCTAGAGGTTTCGGGAAATGGATTTATTTTATTGTCAAATTGTAATCGTACTGTTTGACTTAAAATTTCTCAAACCTCACACCCAAAGACTACCGTCGTAGTGATTTTAGTGCAATTTTTTGACACTGCGTCTATTATTTATAATTTTCCAGAAGAGTAATATAGTACCGGTAAACTAAATTAATTAAGTAATCGACTCAAAAGGAAAAACTATGTCGCCTGGAAAGCCTACTATTCTCGTAACGGGAGGAGCTGGATATATTGGTTCCCATACAGTGCTTGCTTTGAAGAAAGCGGGTTATAACGTTGTCATACTTGATAATCTGGTCTATGGACATCGCGATCTAGTAGAAAAGGTTTTACAGGTAGAACTGATAATTGGGGACACAGGCGATCGCGCTTTGCTCGATCATGTATTTAAAACCCACGATATTTCCGCGGTGATGCATTTTTCTGCTTATGCCTACGTAGGAGAATCGGTGACTGATCCGGCCAAATATTACCGCAACAACGTCCTTGGTACTTTGACCCTGTTAGAAGCGATGCTGACAGCATCTGTAAAGAAATTTGTCTTTTCTTCTACCTGCGCCACCTACGGGGTACCGCAATTCGTGCCTATTCCAGAAACCCATCCCCAAAATCCGATTAATCCCTATGGCGCTACAAAGCTGATGGTAGAAAGGATTCTCTCTGATTTTGATGTCGCTTACGGTTTGCAATCAGTGCGTTTTCGCTATTTCAATGCTGCTGGTGCTAATCCCGATGGCTTACTGGGCGAGGATCACAACCCAGAAACCCATTTAATTCCTTTGGTGCTAATGACAGCTTTAGGGAAACGAAAATCCATCTCAATTTTCGGCACTGATTACCCCACACCCGATGGTACGTGTATTCGCGATTATATTCACGTTAACGATTTAGCAGATGCCCATATTTTGGGATTGGAATATTTATTAAAAGGTGGCGATAGCGAAGTTTTTAATTTGAGCAATGCCAGCGGCTTCTCTGTTAGAGAAGTCATTGCAGCAGTCGAACAAGTGACAGGGATTTCGATACCAGTAGAAGAACACGATCGCCGTCCTGGCGATCCCCCAATTCTCATTGGCACCAGCGATAAAGCCAGAACAGTCTTAGGCTGGCAACCTCAGTATCCATCTATCCAAGATATTGTCGCTCACGCGTGGCAGTGGCATCAGAAAAGACATAAGTAAGGGTATGGGGCATTGGGTATGGGGAATTGGGCATGGGGCATGGAGAAGAGACAAGGTAGACGAGGAAGAGGGGGGAGACAAGGGAGAGACTTGTTCAATAATTCCCCCTTGTCTTCCTTGTCTCCCCTGCTCCCCTGCTCCCCTGCCCCTCTGCTTCCTCCCTACTCCCCACCCCTCCTCATACTTTGCATGACGACAACTAAGATGCCGATAAATCCGAGAATTGGCAGTGCGATCGCCCAAGTTGGTAATTGTTGAGATTGACCCTCTACTAAATCACCATTGACATCTCGCAGGTTTCGTGTACTTTGTGTGGACCCGCCTCCTGCCACAGTCACTTCAAACTTGAATTCAAAGGGTTTGAATCTTGCCCCAGAGACAGGTTTTCCATTTAGTTGCAACTCATAAAGCCCTGGTTTGGGAAAGACAACTTCTGCACCTGGAATGCCTTTATAACGTTCGGCTGCCACAGGTTGTAACTGTGGTTCTAACAGTGGTGGCTCTCCGGCTGCATAAGGTTCGGCATAAACAGCCAACTGACAATTACACTGTGACAGGGGAATCACCTTTCCACCTCTGCGGGTAAGTGCAAACCAGGCTTGGCTTGGTTCTCCAGCACGGGGATTATCATTTGGTTCAATGTGGAGAGTGCCGCCAACATCTGAGGCTACTTCCACCTTATGAGCAAAAGCAGGGTAAAGATTAGTTATTGAGATAACTAAGCAACTCAGGAATAATAAATACTTTATTGTTCCTTGATTTTTCCAGAAAATACCTTTTTGAGGGTAACGCCTCTGTTTTTGACTCGTTAAAATGGAGCCAGAAAATAAGGATGATTTACCGCGATTTGGTTGGGGGAACATAAAACTTTTCTACGGCTAACTTTGACCAGAAAAAGCGCGATCGCACTAGCAAGACACTGAGAGTAATCATTACCATCAGTACTGCCGCTAATTTATTTCCCCAAGTTGATTGCAAGGAACCCAGATAATGGGAACCAATCAACACAGTATGAATGGCACTCAAGAGCAAGGCTGGCACACCCAATAGATGAATCTGTCGCCAACGCTTGCCCAAAGATTTTTGCAACGATTCCCAACTTGTAAAAGCGGCGGGGGACATTAATACCAATGCTACAGCACCCGCAGCCATCCCCCACTGAAATTCTGGGGGCAGAAACGAAAAGGCGGCAAAATTCCATTGCAATGAGTGTTCTATCATGTGGAAGGTGTGAACCACAGAAAGCACAAAAGCTCCCACACCCAAGCCGCGACGATAACGCAATGGCGAAGCCCACAAGCCACTAATCGGACGCGCAATTAACGCCAAAATTAAGCAGATTAAGGCGGCGTGTCCGGTGTAATCTACCATTGTGTCGCCAGTCCGCAGCAAGGTGATGACGCCAATGGTGAGTGTTACCCAACCACCTAATCGAAACAACTGACTGCGCCTGTCTTTACTTACCAATGATGTGGAAACCCCTACACCTAACATCGTGGGCAAGGTTCCCAAGCCAAAAGCCAGCATAGTAGCTGTACTCATCCATAAATTGCCAGTTTCAGCGGCTTTAATTTGGGCAGCATACAGGAAACCACAGGGCATTAAACCCCAAGTCATCCCCAAAAGCATTGGCGTCCACCATTTGGTTTTTAAGGAAAGTTTAACCATTCCTCTGCTGAGGCGATCATGTAAACTACCTTGCAATAGCGGATGTAACACGGGAATGCGCGGTAGTAAATCGGGTTTTACTTGTCCTAAGCCAAACCAAATCAACATCACACCAGTCAGAATTGCCATCCAGCGCCGGAAGTCGCTGCCAACACCCGCTAGCTGTCCACCTTGCAGTAATACCGAACCTAGCGCCCCAATGCCAGCACCGACTAGAGCATAGCTCAACATCCGCCCCAGGTTTAGCAGGACATGAAATTTTAATTGCTGTTGCCAAGTATCGGGCTTTTCTAAGGTTGATATCCGTCCCAAGGAGACTGTTTGTGGAATTTTCGGCTGATGAGACAGAGAAAATGCCACTGTTAGAGGGCCACACATCCCAAAGCAGTGTCCAAAACTCCCCAGGAACCCCAGGATTGCGATCAGCAACAAATCTACCATAAAAAAAGTTCCGAGTTCTGAGTTATGAGTCCTGAGTGTCCGAATAAAGATTTTGAAGAAGTAATAAGAAATTTTTTCTTTTCTTCTTTACTCAGTACTCAACACTCCTCTAGTGCGGAACTGTAAGTGAAGTTGCGATCGCTGTCAAAAGACAAAGCGTCAAACTTAATGGTTTCTCTAAGAAAGAAAGCCTGGGTGTAAAACTCCATACACACAAGCTTCTGAGAGCCACTGCTGCTCATCCTTCTTGCGCGGGAGTAGCTTTTTTACTTATCAGTTGTGTATTCAGTAAGTGGATACCCCGGTTGCAAAAAAGAAACCAGATCCCAATCTTCCTACAAGTCTGAATTTTTAGGGCAGCGATCTCGTGTTATTAGTGATGTAGTTTGTTAGGAGTTTTTTGGTGACAAGAATTCTAAACTTTTGCTAAAATTTTCTACCTATTCATATTGTAATTTCTGTCCATTTCAATTCATCAGTTAGGCTATTCGGCGTGGCTTTGCTCAAAATTAAGATATTGCGATCGCCTGGGCTTAATATCTGTGCAAAAATCACTATAGGCTATCAAAATTAAGAACGCAGACATAATAAAAAATTTAGCCAAGAACATCTACAAACAATCTACACTTGTATCGATTCAAAAGAAATTAATTTACATCTATAGCAGCAGTATTTAACTGTATAACTAAACATTGTTCAAATGTTTTGATAAAAAAATAATACAAAATAATCTTTTTTCCGATATTTTATGTTTTTATTTCCTAATAATTACCACTAGCGATCGCTACATTGATAATGTTGTACCGAAAGCCAATAAACAATTTGCAAAAATTCATTCAAAAACAAAGTTATCTACATATAGGGGTTTTCTTGGCAACCCTCTTGAGCATCATATTGTTCAGTTGGGTAGCGCTCTCGCAGCAACCAGTTACCCTCAATCTATTAATGACTGCCCCTGATGCCGAACCTTGGAGGCAGGGTTTAATTAGAGACTTCGAGGCTGAGAACCCAGGTATTCGCATTAACCTAGTTGAAGGGCCGAATGCCACAAATTTGCTCGAAGACCTGTACACCTCATCTTTTATCTTGGGTGAATCCCCTTATGACCTGATCAATATGGATGTCATCTGGACATCCAAGTTTGCTGCTGCTGGATGGTTGCTACCTTTAGGCGATCGCATTTCTAAAGAGGAGTTAGCAGCATTTTCATCCCAGGATGTAGAAGGGGGACGTTATCAAAACCAGCTGTACCGCATTCCAGTGCGTTCCGACGTAGGGATGCTCTATTACCGGGAAGATTTAATTAAACAAGCAGGATTGCAACCGCCAGAAACCTTTGATGATTTGATCCGAATTTCCCAAGTCTTGCAGAAGAAAAACCAGGTGAAATGGGGCTATGTTTGGCAGGGTCGCCAATATGAAGGACTTGTGGCGATGTTTGCGGAAATCCTTGATGGTTTTGGTGGCTTCTGGGTTAAACCCGACACCCTCGAAGTTGGACTAGATCGACCAGAAACATTACGAGCTATTGAGTTTCTGCGTAGTACTATCAGCGAAGGCGTTTCTCCTCCTGGAGTCACAACCTATCAAGAAGAAGACACCCGGCGCTTGTTTCAAAGTGGTCAAGTAGCGTTTTTACGCAGTTGGCCATACGCGTGGCCTTTAGCCCAAGCAGAAAATTCGCCAATCCGAGGCAAAATAGCGATTAAACCAATGGTTCATGCCCCTGGTAAGACGGGAGCGGCTTGTCTTGGGGGGTGGGGTTTAGGGATTGCGAAATCTTCTCAACATCCTGAAGAAGCTTGGAAAGCAATTAAGTATTTTACTAGTCGGGAAGCACAGCGCCGATTCATTTTCAGTGCAGGTTATGTACCAAGTCGTCGGGAACTGTTTACAGCCCCAGAGATTGTTGCTAAATACCCCCACTATCCGCAGTTATTGCAGGTCGTGGACAATGCAGTTTTACGTCCACCGATCGCCCAATATGCTCAAACATCAGATATTTTGCAGCGTTATCTCAGCGCCGCCTTATCCGGCCGAATGAATCCTGAACGAGCAATGCAAGCTGCTGCTGCGGAAACGCGCCGACTGCTGGCGGCAGGGCGAGGGGCAGGGGGGCAGGGGGGCAGAGGAGCAGGGGAGCAGGGGGAAAAGAATTACATAGCCAGTTCCTAATCCCCAATGCTTAATGACCAATGACAAATGACAAATGACAAATGACAAATTTACATACACTCAAAAGTCGAGAACAACAGACAGCCTGGATCTTACTAACACCAGCATTGCTGCTGTTGTTGTTTGTATTTGCCTACCCGATTTTACGAGCATTTTGGTTAAGCGTATTTACTAGAAATTTGGGAACAGAGCTACAACCCGTATTCTCTGGTCTGGATAATTATGTGCGGATGGCGGGAGATGGTCGTTTTTGGCAGAGTTTGTGGGCGACAACCGTGTTCACAACAGCATCAGTAATCTCAGAACTACTGCTAGGACTGGGGATTGCCCTAGTTCTCAACCAGGCGTTTGTTGGGCGGGGCATAGTGCGTACAACCGCCATTATCCCTTGGGCTTTGCCTACTTCTCTGATTGGTCTGGCGTGGGCTTGGATTTTTAACGACCAGTTTGGGGTTGTGAATGATATTCTGCGGCGGTTGGGGCTGATTGAGACTGGGATTAACTGGTTAGGAGATCCAACGCTGGCAATGATCGCACTGGTTTTTGCTGATGTTTGGAAAACTACGCCGTTTATCAGCATCTTGTTGCTAGCTGGGTTGCAGTCGATATCAAAAGACCTCTATGAAGCTTATTCGGTCGATGGGGCAACTGCTTGGCAAAGCTTCCGCAATATTACCCTGCCACTGCTGCTGCCGCAAATCTTAATTGCAGTGCTATTTCGGTTTGCTCAAGCTTTCGGAATTTTCGACTTGATTGCTGTGATGACCGGGGGTGGCCCTGGTGGCGCTACGGAAGTGGTGTCATTGTACATTTACTCCACGGTGATGCGCTACTTAGATTTTGGTTATGGAGCAGCCCTGGTAGTAGTGACATTTTTAATATTGATTGCAGCGGTAGCGATCGCTAGTTTCTTACTTAACAAATATCGTGCCAAAACATCAGGAACCATTTAAGCCATGAGTGTAAATTCCCAAGCAGTTCCAACAACTCCAAAACGAACAGTGGGAACCAAGTTTTCTCTGAAAAAAATCTTGCTGTTCATCATAGTTGTATTAATAGTCCTATTTAGCCTAGCACCAGCTCTATGGCAATTGCTGACCTCGTTTAAAGTGAATGAGGATATTGCCGCCGTTCCTACTGTCTATTTCCCCACACGATTCACTTTCAATCACTACATTGAGTTATTTACTCGTCGTCCATTTTGGCGCTACATCTTCAACAGTGCCTTTGTCTCGATTACTTCCACAGCTGTAGCTTTAGCGATCGGCGCACCTGCCGCTTATGCCCTCGCACGGTTACGCCCTTGGGGTGAACGAGCTATCCTCGCCAGCATTCTAATTGTCACCTTATTTCCTGGAATTCTCTTGTTCTTAGGACTATTAGAAATTATCCAAGCGCTGAGATTGGGCAACAATTATCTGGCGCTGATTATACCCTATACTGCGATCAATTTGCCGCTGACAATTTTAGTACTTAAAAGCTTTTTTCAACAATTACCAAAAGACTTGGAAGATTCCGCTAGGGTCGATGGCTACAACACCTTTCAACTACTCTGGCAAATCGTGCTACCCATGACCCTTCCCGCCTTGGTGACTACTGGAATCCTCACCTTTATTTTTGCTTGGAACGAGTTTATTTTCGCTCTCACGTTTATGACTCGTGAAGAGTTGAAGACAATTCCCGTTGCTGCGGCTCAGTTGGGTGGTGCGACAATATATGAAATTCCCTATGGTCCGATCGCTGCTGCTACTGTCGTGGGAACGTTACCCCTAATTTTACTAGTTTTGTTTTTCCAGCGCCGGATTGTCCAAGGTCTTACCGCTGGTGCTGTAAAAGGATAAAAATCAAAATGGCTAAACTCGAACTTACAAACTTAAACAAAACCTATAATCCTAAAGTTATCCCTGTCAAAGACGTTAGTTTAACTGTAGATAACCATGAGTTTCTGACTTTACTTGGCCCTTCTGGCTGTGGCAAATCTACTGTACTACGCATGATTGCGGGTCTTGAAGAACCGACTCGTGGTCAAATTAAGATTGGGGAGGTGGATGTCACCTATAAACGAGCAGCCGATCGCAATATTGCAATGGTATTCCAAAGCTATGCACTCTATCCCCACATGACGGTGTACGAAAACCTCGCTTCTGGACTCAAGCTGAAAAAAGTACCACCGATAGAAATTAAACAGCGAGTGGCAGAAGTGGCAGAAGTTTTAGGATTAGCAGAGTTAATGAACCGCAAACCTGGTCAAATGTCTGGAGGTCAAAGACAACGGGTTGCGGTCGGTCGTGCTTTGGTGCGTAATGCTGATGTCTACCTGCTAGATGAACCTTTAAGTAACCTGGATGCACTATTGCGGGAACGAGTCCGAGCCGATATCAAGCAAATTTTTGCAGCCCAAAAAGTGCCAGTTGTCTACGTCACCCACGACCAAACCGAAGCGATGACGCTCTCTACCAAAGTTGCATTGCTCAATGATGGCTATGTCCAGCAACTTGACCCACCTGACCGCATCTATAACCATCCAGCGAATCTATTTGTGGCTGGATTTGTTGGTAGTCCGCAAATGAATTTGCTGACTTTACCTTGTAAGGGACAATATGCGCTGCTGGGTAACTTTCAGGTTCATCTCCCAGATATACCAACAGTACCACCGCAGATTATTTTGGGAATCCGCCCAGAGAATGTCCGCATTGCTCAACCAGGTGATACCCAGACTATCAAAGGGCGAGTGTTTTTAGTGGAAAATTTGGGTATGCACTATTTGGTCAGTGTCAGGGTTGAGGGTTCACAAACCGGAGCGATTACAGTACGTGCTTTGTTGCCAACAGACCAAAATTGGAGTGGCGAGGATATTACACTAGCATTGTCCCCTGAAGATATTCACTGGTTTGATGTGCAATCTGGCCATGCTCTTGTTAAAAGACAAATGTTAGGTTAACGCAAGCAAAAGACGCGATGAATCGCCGTCTCTACAATAGACCTCTTGCATAAATAAAAAACAAAGAACCCCACCCCGCATTTGCTAACGCAAACGTTCCCCTCCCCGCAAGCCTACGGTGTACACACAAGTCTGAAGTTGTTCAAGAATCTGGGTTTTACTCAACCTTAACCACTGCTTGAATTCAATAAACAACCATCCGAATTCAATGAACGACCACCCGAATTCAATAAACGACCACCCGAATTCAATAAACGACCACCCGAATTCAATAAACGACCACCCGAATTTAATAAACGACCACCCGAATTTAATAAACGACCACCCGAATTCAATAAACGACCACCCGAATTCAATATATTTATTGCATAAATTCTCAAAACCTCACCTGAAAACTGATTTACTAAGGTTTTAACTTTAGTTTTACCCCACCCTAACCATCACTGCGATTAAGTAGGTAATCTTTGGGATTTAAGAAGAAATTCGACTTGTGTGTACACGGTAGCCCCGCAACGCAAGCGGGGAGGGGTTGGGGATGGGGTGTTAGGGACTTTTGCAAGAGGTCTAATAATCAGATTTATCACGTCTTTGCGATCGCTATAATTTTCATCAAAAAACCTTAACCGAAGCAATCCTAGAAAGTGATGCTTGGGGATTTGCGCTACCCTAAGTCAGGAAGCCAAGGATAAATCAGATGAGAAAATGGATTTGGCTGATGCTATTGGTGCTGATGACAGTTGCCGTGTTGGGTAGCAGAGGTAGCACGTTTTTTGAACAGCGTCCCTCACCGACAATTGTTGAGCGGATTCCAGTGAAAACACCCGAAGCACAGCCAGAGTCAAGGGAAGTTTACATTGCCCTGCAAGTGTCCACTGACAAGCTGCTAAACCATATCCAAAACTTGAATTTTCAGCGCTACACAACAAAAGACCGATCGCTTACTCGCACTTATATTACAACTGAACTGAAAAAATTCGGCTGGAAACCTAAATTAGAAAAGTTCTCTGACGGTGTGAATATTTTTGCCGAACGTCCTGGAACGAATAAAGCCGCGAAAGCAATTCTTGTAGCAGCGCATTACGATACTGTTGCCTTTTCCCCTGGTGCTGATGATAATGCCAGTGGTGTAGCTGTAGTGCTGGAAGTCGCTCGGTTGCTCGGTTCTCCTCCTACGCCACGAACGTTACAGCTAGCTTTTTTTGACCAAGAGGAAGCAGGACTTTTGGGTAGTCAGGCTTTTGTGAGTAAGACAGCACGCTTGCAAAACTTAGGCGGAGCGATCGTTATGGATATGGTAGGTTACGCTTGTTACACTCCTGGTTGTCAGAAATACCCTGCCGGATTGCCTGTTACGCCACCTAGCGACAAAGGCGACTTTTTAGCAGTAGTTGGTGATACAGAACACTTGTCTTTACTGAATGCCTTTCAAAACTCACAGAACATCCCCTCAATCGCGCTGAATAAACAGGAATCAAATTTACCAGCAGTTCTAACACTACCAATTCCTTTTAAAGGTTTACTGACACCAGACACCCTACGCAGCGACCATGCACCCTTTTGGTATCAAGGTGTGGGTGCTGTGCTGGTGACAGATACCGCAAATTTACGCACTCCGCACTATCATAAACCTAGCGATGTGCCAGCTACTATCGAGCGATCGTTCTTCACAGGAGCAGCACAAATTGTAGTTAATGCGACTAGTGCCTTGTTAGAAAAAGACCAGCTTTTGGAAACTCAACCACCAAGCTAACTGATGAATTATGAATTATCTTGCCTTGCTTTTGGTTCCGGGAAAGTCAATGTCCAATTATTTTTATCATTGACCTGAGAATATAAACCTTGAAGAATGAGCCGCAGAGTTTTTCGAGTTCTAATCGGCTTCTTTACCAGATAAGTTCCTGGTTCAGCAAAGATATCATCAAAGTTTTGTTTATGACCAAATTGTTTTGAACAGTAACTACCAGCACCTTGGACTGTTAACACAAAAAATGGAGCTTGTTTGTATTCATTGGGAATCATAAAGATTCCATATACATGGTGACGACCACGCCACGGCTGAACACTAACCTTTGTAGCATGTACTTGGAATTTTGTAGTTTTTGATGCGATAAAAGCCTCAAAATTGCAATCAGAATCATTCACAGGCCACCACAGTGTAATAATACTCAGAGAGAGCAGAAAAATTAAAATATATGGGAGTCTGCGACGCATAAAGCCAAGAAAAATTGTTGATGCGGCTGGGGGAATTTGATGAGTAACGATTGTGCAGCTACAGCAGTCAGACTATTCACCTGCAACACTTCTGCAAGATGTTTTAAAAAGCAAAGACAAAACATTAAGCAGTCGGTTAAACTTTCCTGTCAAAAAAAATTGCAGATTGTAGATGCGTAGTTTACCGCCGCAGGCATCGTTTCCCCTGTTCTAGTAGCTCCGTTACAGTATTAAACCTAGCTGAGAAACAATCGAGCTTTTGTGGCTGTTAACACTGATTTATGCTCAAATTTTTAACTGTGATGAATTCTACAATTCGTTACTTTTGTTATGCTTGTAATATGGCTCTGTTTGCATCAGCAGATGCTTTGAGGAGAATTAGAGCGTAGGCGTAGCCCGTCGTAGACATCGCCATCAAGTTAAGAAAAAATTTACTTTTATTTCTAAGCAATTATTGGGGTAGTCAAATACACAAATATCCGTTATATTCCCGTAAGTAACAGTTGGTATAAAAGTTTATGGGAAAAAGTTGGAGAAGTCTTAAGACAGTTGCGGGTTTCTTTGGCGCAATCGCACTTACACAGATCGGGGCAAATACTTCGGCCATTGCTGCTGACACAGTTGTTGTGCGTTTGGGTTTATTTACAGAATCCATCTCTGTTACTGAGTTGCAAAAGGCTGTAAAAACAGGAAAAGTGCCTGGGAGTTTACAGTCTTTATCTGAAGAACAACGCCGCTTCTTCTTGGGGGCGCTGGGCATGAATATACCTATGAATGTTGTCACACTTGATAGATTAATTAATACCCAGATTGGTACAACTATTCTCAATGACTTTGCTACAGCCTTAGCCCGAAAGGATAAAGCTGGGGTACAAGCATTGAGAGCAGGATTGGTGCTAGGTTCTACTGCACCGCAAGGTCTTTCTATACTGAGTTTTATTGCTGCTTATCCCAGTAAACGTTTAGAAATTGATTTGCCAAAGGCTTTTGTTGTTGCAGGGAATTTAAATACAGCTTTTTGGCGCACCCAGCAATTCATGTTAGCGATCGCTCCCCAACTCGACCCCATAACAGCACATCCGAGAACACCGCAGATTGCTTTTCCTTTTGATCCCAGCCAACCAGGAAGCGCCCAAGTAAAAATACTTAATTTAAGTCTGAACGATCAAAAGCGCGATCGCAAAATCCCAGTTGATATTTACTGGTCAACTGCTGCAACTCCTGACAAACCCGTAATTGTCTTTTCTCACGGCTTCGGGTCAGTCCGCACGGACTTGCGTTACCTAGCAGAACATTTAGCATCACACGGTTATGTAGTAGCAGCTTTAGAACATCCCGGTAGTAATCAGGCAAATGCTAACTTAGCATTACAAGGCAAAACCAGAGTCATGCAGCCTCAAGAGTTTTTGTATCGTCCTCAAGATATTAGTTTTGTCCTCGACGAATTAGCAAAGCTCAACCAAACGACTAATCATCCCCTGCAAGGGAAACTTGCAACTACAAACGCGATGGTTGTTGGCTATTCTTTTGGTGGTGGTACAGCTTTAGCACTTGCTGGAGCCGAGTTACAACTAGAACATCTCAAACAACGCTGCAAAAAGAACCTGACTATCTTGAGTTTGGGAGAAAATATGCAGTGCATCGCTCAAGAACTACCAGAAAATAGCTATCAACTACGAGATCCCAGAATCAAACAGGCGATCGCTCTCAATCCCACAACTTCTCTGATTTTTGGCGAAACTGGGTTAACTAAGATACAAGTTCCTACCATAGTGTTAGCAGGTTCTGCCGATAAAACCACCCCAGCTTTAACTGAACAGATTGTAGGATTTGAAAAAATCCCATCCCCAAAATCACTAGTTGGTATAATTGGGGGTACTCATCTCAGTGTAAAAGACCCTAGCACCACATTAGATCAGATAGGACAACCAAATACACCAATTAGTGGCGGTGAAGTTGTGGGTGAACAAGCAGCAGATGTTCGCAAGTACGTTAAAGCTATAGCCTTGGCCTTTGCTGCACAGATGACTCCAGAAGCTAAAAACTATGCTATCTTCCTGACACCAGACTATGCTCAGTTTGCTTCAACAGCCGCATTTCCATTTCGTCTAATTACGCAGATTCCACCTGATGCTATGGCAGTGGTGAAAGAATTTGTTGAGAAATAAGGAACTTCCAGTTAAACAAACATCGGACTTACGTATCATACATATTGACTATACTAATTTTGGGATTTTGAGCCATGTCTAACACCCAGAACAGTAAATATGCGACAAAATCGGGGTTGCAATCAGCACCTGAAATATAAATTTGCTTTACTACATATTATGGTTAATTTGTCTAGTACCGTAAGTCCTAAAATATTTAATTTTGTGAGCAGCTTACTTAAGAATAGGGGTACGGGGAACAATAGAAGTTGCCGCTCATTCTACCAATCCCTACGATTTTTATTTTTAGACCCAATAAAGCCTAAACTACCGATATTTCGCTCCAAATACCTCACGTTGAGATCAACCAATTGAAAATACAGTACTTTATCATCTAAGTGGAATAACTACCCCACCCGCCCGATCAGGCATTCTCCCCAATCTATTTGGCAGAGTGTATTTTATTAATTGGTCATCCGCTCTAAGTAATATACAGCTTATAAAATTGGACTTATACCAATTCTGTGTAAACTTTTTACTTACTACAAGTATAGTACCTTGATAGTAGCCCTAAAGTTGCTGTTAAATCTACACCAAATTTTCACAGTAAAAATAACTATTTACACATAAAATTTATAATGTCTTGATAAAAATAACAGAAGCTTAAGAGTGTAAAAACTAGGAGCAGATGCCAAATAATGATGATACATACGTATCCTATAAAAATTGTCAATTGTTTTTGAAAAAATCTGTCAAGTAATTGTAAGGTGTGGTAGTAATTTGTAATATAAGCTACATATATTTCAAGATTCAAATATTAGTCCTGTAACTAACATATTACAAAGTAATTTCAAAACAAATTATTTGCTGCGAAATATATTTGTGTATGTATTGAGGTAAATTACTTTAAGTTCACAAAAAAATGGGAGAGCATTGTTATCTTCTGCAAGCCACAGATTAACCAAAAGTAAACAACAAAGAGCTTGTTTTATTTACTTAAATAATTAGTTTCACCTTTTAAAACTAATTTGGAATTCAGAATTAAACAATTATTCCATTTCACTCAAGCTTATGCAACTCTATACAACTCGTGAAATCGAACAACTCCAGCAACATGAAGACCTTTCTGCCTTAATTGAAATTATGAAGTGGGTGAAAAACTTTTTAGGAAGGTCTCATCCTGACTTAGGTAGACCCGGCGCAGTTTGCCCCTTTGTACCTTACTCTCTCAAATCAAATAGTATTCGTCTAGCAGTTATTCACACGAAAGATTTGTATCCAGAACAATTAGAAGAGATTGTTGGACGCTATCGAGATATATTTCTGCAAATAGATGTTAAAGAGCAGGAATTAGCAATTAATAAAGCTTTTTTACTTATTTTTCCTGACATCCATATAGAAGATGCTTCTAAAGTAGTAGATAGTGTCCAACAAAAACTTAAACCTTTGTTTGTTGAGTCAGGACTGATGATAGGAGAATTTCATAAACGTAATGACTCTCCTGGTCTGCACAACCCAAAATTTCGTCCACTTCGTAGCCCTATCCCCTTGTTGGCTATCCGGTTCATGGTTGAAGCTGACCTCCCTTTTCTTCAGAATCCGACCGATCCACACTTACGTATTCGGTATTTGGAAGCTTATTTAAAGAATTTTGAGCATAAATTTACAGATGAAACAAAGTTTAAAAATGCTCATCAAGCATTGGCTTTAGCAAAAGCACAAATTCAACAAGAAAATTTGGTGAGTTCTTACATTTAACAAATGTTTTAATTCAGGGCTAGTACCGCAAGGCGGAATTAAAAATTAAAAATTAAAAATTAAAAATGAATACAGTATAAGGGTTTCGTTGATTTGGAATGATTGGTTTATTTCCGCCGTGTTGTACTAGTGATTGAGCATGGGTATGGAGCGTTAAAAGTCTTTCCAGTTCGCTACACCTTGAAATAAGTGGGATAAAAATGACGAATTTACTGCTAGTTGCAATCGCTTAATGCAGATAGCATCATATTGTAGTCAAAATGTAAATTAGCGTACTACATTAGAAGCGATCACTAATTATCAATTAGTCAATATCAATACTTCAATAACTTCACTCTGATTTACAATAATTGCACACACTTTTGTGTCGAGATTTAGGATTGCGATATTATCTATGATATAAAAAAACAAATAATTTGGTAAATAAAATGGCGAAAGAAATAGAGCGTAAATATTTAGTGAGAGGAGATAGCTGGAGAGGATTAGCTGAAGGTAGTGTATATCGTCAAGGATATATTGCTACGCAAGACAAAGCGACTGTACGTATACGTATAGTAGGGGAAAAAAGTTATTTGACCATTAAAGGCCCCAATATTAAATATTCAAGATTAGAGTTTGAGTATCCTATTCCTGTTAAAGATGCCCAAGAAATACTTGAGACATTATGTCAACGTCCCTTTATAGAAAAAACCAGATATAAAATAGAGTCGGGTGGTTTTATTTGGGAAATAGATGAGTTTGATGGTGTTAATAAAGGACTGATATTAGCAGAAGTTGAACTCAGCGATGAAAATCAGCAAATTGAATTACCAACCTGGATTGGACAAGAAGTTTCTGATGACTCCAGATATTTCAACAGCAATTTAGTCAAATACCCTTTTTCAAAATGGTAATAGCTGAAATATTGAGAACATCCCAATTTTGCGAAAATACCTAACTAACAGAATTCGCAGCTACGCAAACGTAGGCAAAGCCTTTCCTTAAGATAACCCGCTTCCGAAAACAAAATTTCCTATTCAGATGCGGTACAACGTATATCGCAAGGTGTGGGGGCACGACAAGCCCATTGGTGTCAACTTAACGTGAAAGTTCTATAATCACCTGATATTAAGTCCACTCGCTTACCATCACTATCCGCGTCACCCCACCCCGGTTTTGTCTAAAGCTAAAACCGGGGTGGGGTGACGCGTATGTGGGACATGCATTTGAGCTTAAGTTGACATCAATGCGACAAGCCGTGTCCTTACGGATATACCTTACGTAAACGAGAACCGCTATATTTAATTTTTGTCGAACTTATGTATTAAATTTTGGAAAAAAAGTGTTCGTGTAAATTATTCGCGAACTAAAAATCTAGGCATCATAAATTATCCCAGTTATTTTGCAATCTGAGTTTAATACTTCAAGTCTCAGAACATTTACGCAGCTTTTTATTTATCAGATATTGATTTTTAAATGCTTCTTGACAACAGGATGCTTATTTCATTGCGTAACTTATTTCTTGGAAGCCTCATTAGTAAATATTGTATCTACGGACGTGTAATTACTTGTTAGAAAATTCAAGAAAATATAAAAACTCTAGTATATTTTCGCCTATCAATTCAGCATTAACCGCAATAGGATGTAGCAAAAGACATATCACTCGCCAGATTAACAGGTGCGTTCTGAGCTAAATGACCATTAAGAAACTTTTGCTAATCAAGCAACCGGAAGTTGGAAAGCTCATCCGTGAAGTTCGTGGCATAGCTGGTCTTATCCAAGAACAGTTTGCAGGATTTTTAAGCATAACTTATTCGACGGTAAACCGTTGGGAGAAAGGATATGCCAAGCCTTCGTCTCTAGCTATGCAAAAGATTGAGGGGATGTTAGAGGAGATGGGTGAACTGGGACAGAAAGTGTCGGTGAAGTATTTGTCGAATTAGAAAGCAGGCTGAGAGGCAAATTAATTGAAGTTACTTTCCCCAAATTAACAGGTTATCGCTACGACATAACCACAAACAATTCAATTCTAATTTTAGCGATGTTTGCAGACATGCATATTTTGCGGATTACTCAACCTTTGAGTTTGAGTTTACCGTAGCCAATATTTTCTTCAATTTTCAAGACAAGTTTAGCTTAAAAACGCGCAAAAACTCCTAAAAGTTTTTTTAATTGAGCGCCAATATTTTCCAGTTAACCTTATCTAGGACTCTACAATGTTTAGTTACTCTACTCCCGCTTTAGCTACATATCTTAATATTTCTTCGCCAAGAGCAGCTTGCACTAACGGCAGCAAAGTTGCAGTCATCAATACTGAAGGTGTATGGGAAGTAGAAGGTAATGGTACGAAAAAACTAATCCCAAACTCTAATTACGATGCTCGTGACATTGTAGCAATTGACGGCAAAACTTATGTCTTAGCTGTTCCAACGGGACTAGTAAAAATAAAAAATGACGGAACTAGGCAAAAAATAGTTAGCAACACTGCTAATTCAAAGACACGGGTAAAATTTTTGCAAGATTGGATTATTTACCAGTCTGCAAATACTCTATCAATTTATGACAAAAACCTCAACTTTAAAGCCAAACAGAGTTATGGCGTAACTGAGGTAATGGATTTTGAGTATAAAAACGGGTATCTCTACACTAGTGGCTACCAGCAACAAAAGAGGTTAGGTATTCCCGTCCAGATAGCTTTTCTTTACCGGATGGTTTTCGACGGAGCAAAAATATTTGCTTTGGCAAATTTAGCAGGAAATAACCAAGGCAAGCTTTGGGGCTACAATTCTGCCGATCTTGCTCACGACATGGCAGACACAAGACTTAACCGATTACATATTTTTGAAGACAAGCTTTATGTCCTTGGTTCAGTTTATGGAGGTAACTCAATCTACAGGTGGAATGGCAAAGACTTATTAACAAAGACTTTGATCACCACAGACAGCTATACCAATGCTGCACAAACCCGTGATGAAACAAAGGTATATATAGGAACTATTAATCTGACTAATTTTAGTG
The DNA here is from genome assembly GCA_003326195.1 of Nostoc punctiforme NIES-2108. GTDB lineage: Bacteria > Cyanobacteriota > Cyanobacteriia > Cyanobacteriales > Nostocaceae > Nostoc > Nostoc punctiforme_A. The sequence continues at coordinate 119,642 of LXQE01000136.1, read as the reverse complement.
TCGAGCGTGGACAGCTAAGTGTTCCAAGAAGGCCTACAACTGCGGGGATGGGAGACGGCAGTAGCAATTTTCCTAAAACTATTTACTCAGATGGGAGTAAAATTTTCGTGGGTTCCTCTGCTGCTTATGCGATCGCTAATAGAGATAATCAAACGTTCATGGGTAAACCCATCTCGCCTTACCGTGGAGATGCGTCTCTTTTAGTTGTCTCTAAAAACCTAATGACTCGCCACGCTTGGGTAACACCGGGAAATGGTGAAGTATTGCTATTTACTGATAAGTTTGCAGTCATCAAAACAGATAATAAAATAAATGACTTGGCTACAAATGTAGGAACTGCCCAAAAATTACCAACAAATACTTATTTCGTTAAATTTTAATTGAGCAACGAGATTATCTACAATCTCATTGCTCAATTCTTTTGTGCAGAAAACTATAAGCCAATACAGTTCAGAATGAACAACAAAACCCAGATGTAGAGACGCGATTTATCGCGTCTGGAAAGACCAATTATCTACACCAATAACCCTTAAGCCAGGCTTATTGAACTATAAGCAAGATTAATTATTAGTTTTGTCCGCATATATTTTCCGCGAACAAGTTACTTTTTTATCCAAAGTATAATACGTACTTTACATAACTATAATATGCATAGCAAGCTTGTTAAGCTAAAAGTTTTGCCCTGTCTCATCTAACTCTTATTCGATGCATTACCTGTTATTTTAACCATTGAGGACAAGTGTAGTTCTTGTCCTTTACTTTTGTGAGAAAGTTTTCGCCACAGATTGCATTTTATTAAAGAGTAATATCTAGAAATTTTAATAGCCTCTTGTTTTTTTGCACAATCTATGTAAATCTCATAATTATATAATACGGTAATTTGATAGATTTATAGTATTTTAGCAGTAAATTAGGTAGGTTAGCCAATAAACTCAAAATTTAGTGCCAAGTAAAGTTTTTAGGAGATGTAATCGTGAGTACATATCAATCTGAGTCAGGCAATAGTTCGACTTCGCAACTGAATTTAAAGACTGATCTTCTAGTCATAGGTGATGGCCCATCAGCAACTTGGGCAGCTTGGAATGCTGCTGCTCAAGGGGTAAGAGTGGTACTTGTAGATAAAGGCTACTGCGGTACGAGTGGAGCAACAGCACTTTCTGGTACTGGTTGGCGTCCTAATCGGCGCGCTACAACAAGCTCATGATTATATGCGCTTGATGCACAAAGAGATCACCAGAGCAGGCGTGAAAATACTTAAGCATATTCCAGCCTTAGAACTGCTGGTAGACACAGAAGGTTTAGTAGCAGGTTGATTCCTGACCCTGGATTTGCATTTAATTTTGAGTAGAGAAATTGGTGATGATGATGCTCATACCATCGCCTTTTTTCAACGGATTATCGACCTTACAGGAAGCGATCCCAGCGACAATATCTGTAATGAAAAGTTACTTAACGATGCACAAGTTAGAGATTTTATTAACAAGCAGTATTAAGAGCGAATACTACCTGTATTTTAAAGATAGCGAAAGAATGAAGAATGACAAATTTGTTACTTCGTCTTTCCTAAATTAGGAGTTACTAAACTTAAAATTGAACATTCGTGGAGGTCAAATCATGTTTTCTGGAAAAATTGAAAAAGAATTATTTGATGGAGAAATTTGGTCAATTTGGCAAACAACTAAATTACCAGATCATCTACAGTTATTAGTGGATCAAGAACTAGGAAAACGCGATATCTGGGAATTGCAGTCTCAAAAGCCTGACAATCAGCCTATTTATCCAAATCTCTATGATGACTCTAGTCATTCAACAAATATTTAACGAAAGAGGCAGTTCTTGCGTAGGGCAGGATAGCGTAGCGGTAGCGAGTCCGCGTTCGCATAGCGTCTCGCAGAGAGCGTCGGCTAGAGTAATACTATCCTACTCAAGAACTACCGTGGTAAATTACGGTCTGAAAGGGCTGGGTTTAAGTCCCCTATCAAAATCTTTTCTTATTCCCACTCTTAACCAAACTGGCTATGTAGTAAGACTATTATTATTAGTTACTTTGGGCGTAGGATGGCACTCCGTTGCTTAATTTTAACTATGCTAAATTGAGTTCTGTGTAACTGGTAGAGGGATAAACGGGTTTAAGTCTCCCACCAAATTCAAAATTTGGTGGGAGACTATAAAGTAAAGTGGCGGGTCTAAATTATCCACTGATTGCATTCTGAATTTTGACTTCTCTATTTAATTAATGCAAAATCGAATTCATCCTGTAAATTCCTCCCTAATTTATTTTACTTAGCAAGAGAAGGAATCAATATTAATGGCACATCTATTTGAACCATTCAAGATTCGTGAAGTTGTTTTTCGCAACCGCATCGCCGTTTCACCGATGTGTCAATATTCCAGTACAAATGGATATGCTAATGATTGGCACGTTATTCATCTAGCTTCTCGCGCAGTTGGCGGCGCAGGTATAGTGTTCACAGAAGCAGCAGCTGTAGAGCCGCGTGGACGCATTAGCCCGCAAGATTTGGGAATTTGGTCAGATTCACACATCGAAACTTTAGCCAAAACTGTGGCATTAATTCATAACTTTGGCGCTGTTGCAGGTATTCAACTTGCTCATGCAGGTAGAAAGGCCAGCACTGCCAAACCGAGTAAAGGAGGGAAAACACTAGATGAATCTCAGGAAGGTTGGCGTCCCTTAGTTTCGAGTAGTGCGATCGCTTTTAGCAAAGATAGCCCAGTTCCAGAAGCTCTCAGCCTTGAGAGAATTCAAGAAATTATTGACGCCTTTGCTCAAGCTGCCAAACGTTCTCTCCAAGCTGGTTTCAAGGTAGTGGAAATCCATGCTGCCCACGGTTATTTACTGCACCAATTTCTCTCCCCCCTCTCTAACAATCGTCAAGATGATTATGGTGGCAGCTTTGAAAACCGGACTCGTCTGCTCAGAGAAGTAGTTCAAGCAGTCCGAGAGGTTTGGCCTCAGACACATCCACTGTGGGTACGCATCTCCGCCACTGATTGGGTAGATAATGATGGCTGGGACATTGAGCAAAGTATTGCTTTAAGCGACAAACTCAAGTCTTTAGGAGTCGATCTGATCGACACTTCATCAGGCGGTATCATACCGGGCGTTCATATCCCAATTAAACCTGGTTATCAGACTCAGTTTGCCGAACGCATCCGCCGCGAAGCTAGTATTCCTACAGGAGCCGTGGGCTTAATTACATCCCCTGAACAAGCTGACGAGATTATTCGTACAGAAGTCGCTGATATAGTCCTGTTAGGACGTGAACTACTCCGCAATCCTTACTGGCCACATCTGGCAGCCAAACAACTGGGACACGATAAACTCTGGCCTGTTCAATACGATCGCGCTTGGCTGTAGTCTTTTCTCGTTCCTATGCTCTGATATTGGTGACAACTTAAAGCGATGTCTACGACAATATACACCTGCACCAAGGTGTGAAGATAAGTTCAAAGTGCTTCAGTGTCGGGATTTGGTTGATATTTAACAATGCCCAAATCCCGAATTAAAAAAAGTATGAGTACGAAAAAAACCGAAACCTAGACTAGGTACGATATACATAGAAGGTGAATTCATTAGAGCAATTATTTGATGTTGGTGTAGATTAAAACAATCTCTGAATACTGAATCAATGTTCTAGTAGAGTTTTACCCCTTGTTTATAAGCATCTACAAAACTCGTGTAGTCATATTCAACTTGAGTTGCATAGTCCACTGCAAAGTTAAAAATTTCGTCTTTGAATACAGCTTTATTACCACTCACAATATCAGTCACTTCTTTGTCAACACTGACAGGAATAATCGCAGCATCATAGTCTCGATCGGAGATTGCATGGTTTTTGGCAACCACCTTCCCTGCGTACCCCATCGCATCCATGAATTTTGACTTGCTGGTTAACAACTTATAGTCAAAGTCCACTTGGTAGGGTGATTTTTCACGCACCATAAAGGGGATGCTACTGACAGTAGTATAGCCAACCAAGGGATCGAGATTGGATGACATCGCTTTCGTAGTTATTGTCACCCTTGCCCCTTCTTGGTTCTCGTAGACTGAACTCGGCAACAGACCTGGAACTGCTATCGCAACTGAGCTACTGCCTTCCTGCTTCATCTCTAAAATGCGATCGTTGTCGGTTGCTGAACTTGGCCCCTCAATCAGCAAGTAATATCGGTACTTCCCAAGACTACCAACACCTGAACCTAATTTAAGCCGAATGTCCTTGAGGATATAGTAACTGTCCTTGTAGCGCTTACTGATAGGAATTGAGGCGATATAGCTGCTCATAGCCCCGGCAATGTCAGAATAGGTGCTGCTGGATACAGGCTGGAGTTTTGAGGTTGTCTTGAAGAGGCGATTGTTACTGTTATTTAGCACTGTATACTTTTTTAAAAACTTAGAACGGCTCTTCTCTGATGCCTTTTGAATTAAATCTTTGACCACACCGTTCGTATTACTCGATTCTAAACGGTATGACAGTTCATCATTGCTTCCCTTAAAGTCATTCATCTTATTGAAGTAAGCATCCAAGAAATTTCGCACAACATCCTCAGCATCAGTTGAGTTAAGACCATTCTTTTTAGCTACTAACAGAATGGAGACTGCCATCCGTCGCAAGTCCCAAACGTAAGAGCCAAGATAGCCTTCATCAAAGTCGGTGGTGTCAAAAACGTTGTTGTCTTTGCTATCTCTTATCGCTCCAAGATTTTGCAGATGCATATCTCCTTCTAACCAGACGGCTGAGGTTGAAGAGTTTACAAATCCTGAACTTGGTAAGGTCTGGATATCACGATAAAAAATGTGAGCCGTCCCCCGATAAAAGGTGAAAAAGCCATCTTTAGCTGTCATCTTTTGCATCTTCGTTGCCAGTTCTTGAGGCAATTGAAAAGCAAAGGGATGATTATATTGGTAAATTTCATTCACTACCCAAGTTGAACGGGGAGTTGCAGCTTCAACTGGAGATGCAAACCCCAAAATTAAAATTAAGACAAATACGACAATTGCAGATATGTGTTTAGGCATGATAGTTTCTGAGGCGTAAAAAACTCTTGTGTAGAGAGAATCATTCAACAACAGTTTTTTACCACCTTGAGCCATAGTTCACAAAGTAATTTAAAGCACAACGCAACAACTATTCACTCTCAAGTATTGAGGGGATTCAAAAAGGTAAAATTATAAAGAATCGTTACAATATAATCATGTCAGCTATCCAAACAACTGTGGTTCTTGCGATGACGGCCGATGGAAAAATTAGTGCCGTAGATCCGAAAGCGCCCCGTGAACCCGATGTAGTCGATCTAGCACACTTGGAATATCAAGCCTCCCTTGCCGATCTATTGCTGGTAGGGGCAGGGACAATTCGGGCTGAGGGGGGAGCCTTTACAATTCGCGATCGCGAACTGTTAGCAGCGCGTGAGGTTCGGGGTCAGTCTCCCCAACCGATTACTTGCGTTGTTTCAGGTTCCCTTGACCTATCGCCGGACTTGCCTTTTTTGAGTCAGGACATTGAACGATGGATATTTACCACACGGGCTGCTTTACAGCGCAGTTCTGATACAACAACCTTGCAAAAACTGGCTGAATTAATTGATTTGGGAGATACAGACCTGGACTGGGATCGGGCCTACACCTTGATGGCAGAGCGGGGTATTCGCAAAATCGTTGCTTTGGGAGGYGGCKCTTTAACAGCTGCTYTAKTWMAGGCAGGGCGAATTRACGATTGGTGGTTGACMATTTGGCCWATCATTTWTGGAGGAAAGCACGCCSCTAGCCCAGTRGAGGGAGAGGGTTTTCTTCCCAATGCTGCTCCTCATCTCCAACTCATAGAAACTCGTCAGGTTGGAAGTGAGTTGTTTTTACACTACCGCACGGTCAAGTGAAAACGCGCTGCCATAATTAAGTACTATGAGCTTTGATATTAAAAAGCAGGGGAGCAGGGGTACTTTCGCCCACAATTCCACTCAGTTTGTACCTTTTACCCTACCCCTTGCCTCCTACCTCTCATCAACCAGGGGGCCAATCCAACTGCCGTCCTCCCAAAATATGCAAATGTAAGTGATGAACTGTTTGACCGCCGTCATCACCAGCATTGATGACGACTCGATAACCATTTTTTAGTCCAGCTTCTTCTGCAACACGTTTAGCAGTTAACAAAAGATGCCCCAGCACAGCATGATCTTCAGATTCAGCTTCAGCTAGTGTCGCAATGGTTTTTTTAGGAATGACGAGGATGTGAACGGGCGCTTGGGGATGGATGTCTTTGAATGCTAGGGCTAAATTATCCTCGTAAACAATATCAGCGGGAATTTCCCGACGAATGATTTTGCTGAAAATCGTTTCTGTACTTTCACTCATGCCAATCTACCTACTAATCTGCTAGAGATTTTATATTAAGTCCGCCAATTACTTATCATTGAGAAAATTTGATTGTGCGGGTAATACCATTTTGGATTTTAGATTTTAGATTTTTGATTGTGAAACATCCATTGGATAAGTGTTTCAGTTTTCCATCTGTCGCAATCATTTTTCAAATTGGTATAACATCCCTATTTACTGTTCGGTTCGGTTTTTTCAGGTAAAACCTATGAAAAAACCTGCTAATCTTTTAAAAAGACTAGCAGGTATGGCTTATCATCAATCGGAGCGGCGGGATTCGAACCCACGACCTCCACTACCCCAAAGTGGCGCGCTACCAAGCTGCGCTACGCCCCGGTCAGAATTCCTATCATATAGCAAAACTATAGGATAATCAAGAGGCAATTTTAAAAAACCTTAACCATCCCACTAGCTTGCAGTAAATCTGGAACCGCAGAAGCATTCCATTTACCTTCTACACATCGCCCTGTACTCAAGATGAAGCGCAGACTGTAATCATGAGGATAGCCTTCTACTTCCATCCATAATAAATCGCTTTCGGCTTCACAAGTAATTTTTTCCTCTTCCATCAATTCAGTTGCGAGTTGCTTCATGGTGTCTGCTAGCTGTGCTAGTAGTCGACAAAAATCATTTAACTCGGCTTCGGTTAACTCAATTGCCCAATCATCTGTACCAACTAAACCTTTAAACTCAGGTGTATCGGGGTTCCAGCCAATGCGCCAACCCGATCCGGTTTTGACAACGCGTTCCATAGTTTACTTTTTTAAACGCAGAGGTACGCAGAGTTGTAACGCAGAGGGGCGCAAAGGAAAATTTATCATTTTAGTAGTTCAGCACCTCCTCGTTGCGGTGGCTGTGGGGTAGTTGATGTAGTGGGACTAGGTGCGGTGTTGGGGTTAGGGGGTACGGTGTTTTGGGAAGTAGGATTAAATATATTGACTAAGACTTGTACTAGGGCATCTCGTTGGCTGCGGGTAAGACTCTTGATAGCTTTGCGATCGCCTTCTATCGGATTTTTCTGTAGTGCATCATTTCCTGGATAGGTAGTATCATACATAATTTCATTTGCACCCAGGTAATCAGCTAAAGTCAGCTTCCAATCTAAGCGATAAATCGGGGCCCGCCCTTTGGTATAAATGTGATATCTAATTAGGCGATTTGCTAAAGTGTTGTTTTCGGCAACTTTCCCATTTTCTTTGCTGATATATTTATTTTCCCGTGGAAAATCTGGCAATTGCTGATAGACTACCTGCCAAACATCGCTAGGCGTGATTCTCTGGGCAGAAGCAGGTTGGATACTAAATAAATTTCTATGTATTGATTTATCCGCTCCTGAACCTAAAACAATTACACTCACTAGTATTAAGGTAAGCAGTAGTGGTGTTAGCGGGAGCGGGGCGTTTCGCTTGTACTGAGTTGTGAGTTTTGAGAAAATTGATTTAAACAGAAATTTTGTCTTTTTCATAGAACAATATTTTGGGCGTTGCTGAGTGAAAATATGAATTTGTCTTATTCAGAATTCAGAACTCCCACTCAGCACTCAATCTTTATAGTTCGCCGATAATTTCTGGTTGAGTCAATTCATCGGACATTTCGATAATTGCCCTTAGCACCGGCTTCATCATCGCATCTTCGTTACTTTCAAAGTCTTCATAACGCCGACGTTTAGCACGATTTGCTACCTGAACCGTAATGCGGTATCGATTTGAGGCTGCACTAATCAGATCCTCAGCACGGTGCATAATCTGAGATTGAGTTGTCTCGAACTTAGAACGCTTTAGCATAATCAGTGGTTCTTGGGGTCATTCTCCAGTGTAACAGTAGTAAATCAGTCTACTGCTGTCTGTTAAATCGCCAGCAACCTCTCTATTGATAGAGGCTAAGATATTTTAGTCACTTTATAAGTAACTTGTAGTATTAAATAACGCACCCTCATGGCTGACCTTGTGGAAACTGCGATCGCAGCGGGTAATTTCAATACCCTAATAAAGGCTGCTAAAGCTGTAAATTTCATAGAAACTCTGAAAAGCCCTGGTTCTTTCACGCTCTTTGCACCAACTGACGAAGCTTTTGCTAATCTGCCAGAGGGAACTTTAGACTCGCTACTACAAGATATCCCCAAGCTCCAGAAAATTGTGGCATATCATATCGCTAGTGGGGATGTTAGGTCTGATGATTTAGTACAGATTAATGAGGCAGAGACGCTTGAAGGTTCAATTGTAGCTATTGAATCTGCCGACGGTAAATTTAAGGTAAATAACGCCAATGTCATCAAAACAGATATTCTGGCAGACAATGGCGTGATCCATATCATTGATGCGGTGTTGATGCCTGCAATGGTGGCGGGGAAATAATGTATTGGGGCATTGGGCATTGGGCATTGGGCATTGGGGATTGGGCATTGGGCATTGGGCAGTGATTATTCTCCTTGTCCCCCCTCATCCCCCAGTACCCAGTCCCCAGTCCCTAGCCCCTAGCCCCCAGAATGCACCCACTGCGTGCGGGAACAGTCAATGACAACTGCTGAGTTTCTCCTTCACCATTCCACTCAACTTCAGCAGTGCCATATAAAAGCTTGTTGGGTTGAGTCCGCAAAGTGGCAACATCTGCATTCGCTGTTGCCGAACTTGTACCAGCGTTGATGGCAATTATCAATTCCTCTGTCCCCAAAGTTCGCGCAAAAATATAAAGTTGCCCTTGAGCAAAGAGAACTTGGTAATCACCTGTACGCAAGGCTGGGTAAGTATGGCGGAGGGCAATTAACTGGCGGTGAGTATTGAAAATTTCTTGATTCCACTTAGTCTCTAGAGGAAAACCACGACGTGAGTCTGGGTCTATTCCTCCAGGTAAGCCAACTTCGTCACCATAGTATATGCTGGCAGCACCGGGAAAGGTGAGCAACAGTAAAGTTGACAATTCTATACTGGCTATATCGCCGCCTGCAATGGTCATCAATCGGGCTGTATCGTGACTTGCAAGCAAATTGAGTTGAGTTAGCTGAATCTCCCAAGGGTAAAGTTGCAGTACTTCTTGGATTTTGGTGGCGTACTCGGCAGCAAATAAAGGTGGGTAGGGTTGATAGTCGCGGCTTTGGACTTGTTCTAAGACTACGCGATCGCCTGCTGCAAAGGCAATTGTTGGCCCGGCAAATAGATAATTCATCACGCCGTCAAATTGCGTCCCATCTAGCCACTCGCGGGAATCTCCCCACACTTCGCCCACAATGTAAGCTTCGGGATTGACTGCCTTAACGCGATCGCGAAATTCCTGCCAAAAACCAGGAGTTTTTATTTCAAATGGTACATCCAATCGCCACCCATCGATGCCGAATTTAATCCAATATTCGGCAATTTCCATAATGTATTCTCGTACTTCTGGATTATCGTGGTTAAATTCTGGTAAGGCGCGATTCCCAGCCCAACCCGCGTAGTTGGCAGGAAATTCCCCATTATATGGTGAAAGGGGCCAGCCTTCTATTTTGAACCAATTTACCCAAGGTGAATGGGGGCCATTTTCTAAAACGTCATGGAAAAAGAAAAAGCCCCGGCTGGAATGGTTAAACACCCCATCCAGAACGACTTTGATATTCCGTTGATGGGCTGCATCGAGTAATTCCTTAAAAGCTTCGTTGCCCCCTAACATCGGGTCAACTTGATAATAATCGTGGGTATGATAGCGATGATTACTGGCGGATTGAAAAATGGGCGTGAAGTAAATCGCGTTAATCCCTAAATTCTGGATGTAGTCTAAATCCTCCATAATGCCCCATAAATCGCCGCCTTTATAGCCCTGGAGGGTTGGCATAGAATCCCAATCTTCCCAACGGGCTTCTTGCAATAACCGTTTGCGCGGCTGTTTGCTCCTGGCAAAACGATCTGGGAAGATTTGGTAGAAAACAGCGTGCTTCACCCAGTCTGGTGTTTGAATTTGCATGAATAACTTTTTGTATGTTTAGAAGCGATCGTTGCAAATATTCGCTTCTTTATGGCTCTTACTTATGATAGAGAATCTGTCATTTCTCAGTATTCATTAGTGATTTAGCCTTTTTCATGCTGTTTCATACGCAAATGTTATCAGTCTTAACTATTTTGAGTACAATTTGTTTTAGTTTTTAACAATTCAACTAGATAGACTCGTCATTGATTGCATTCTGACTCCTGAATTCTTATTTAATCAATTTATTTATTACTTAATTATTCTTAATTTTATTTTCCTCGCTTTGTCCGTAATGATTTAGGCAGACAATGGATTAGTTTAATAGCTTTATAAAAATTACCTGTTACCTCAGATTTCGGTAATTTTTAGATGCAAGCAATCAAAGATGTCTCAGGAAGTACAGAAAATCACGATGAGGGATACGTAATTCAAGAATATGAGTTATTAATTAGCTATTATCTTAGGAAGAACTTACCATTTTCTAAGCTTATTTGATGTTATCTAGGAAAAAAATAGATAACTATAGTCGCATCAAATAATCAAGGACAAAAAACTACATAGACTGCATTAATGTGAGAGCGACTTATCCTGCTAGAATCACTACTTTGTTGACGGCGACTCAATTTAATTTAAGGTAAAAATGAGACACGAAAAACTTTCTCCTGGACTACTTTTGGCATATCAAGACTATCAAAATGAAGGAGATCAAGCTTTAGTTACACACAAGCGATCGCTTGGCATCATTGCCCACAAAAGCCCGGTTAAGCCCACTAAAAGCGTTGTTTTTATTTACTGCGACCATGATGCAGACTTAAGTTATCTATCACAATATAATATTGAAGTCAATCAAAACTCGGGGAGTGTGCGGACAGCATTCTTACCGATAGATAGTTTAGATGTCTTATCTGAAGAAGATGTGATTCAGCGAATTAAGCCATCACGCAAACTTCATTTGAGGATGGACACTGCAATGGGAGCAGTCAAACTACCGGAATTTAAGAATCAAACCGGATTGACTGGTAAAGGAGTAATTATCGGCATTATAGACAGTGGCATCGATCCGAAACACCCTGCCTTTGCTGGACGAATTTTACACATTTGGGATCAAACACTGCCAGGACCAGGAGTCACAGAGGGCGGCTATGGGGCGGAATTTAGCGGAGCGCAACTGACAGTTTCTCAGGATACTGGCGGTCATGGTACTCACGTCGCTGGCATTGCCGCTGGTGCTGATGCTAGTTATGGCGGTGTCGCACCAGAAGCAGAATTAGTTGTCGTCAGGTCAGATTTACAGGATGCCCACATTGCTGATGGTGTGCGTTACATTTTCCGAGTTGCTAAGGAGTTGGGACGCCCAGCAGTGGTAAATCTCAGCTTGGGCGGACACGCTGATGCCCATGATGGTAGCGACTCCTTATCCAAAGTTATTGATGCCGAAACTGGCCCTGGAAGAATTGTTTGCTGTGCTGCGGGTAACGAAGGAAACGATAACATTCATGGACAAGCGACCATACCCAGTGGACGCACTCGTGGTATGCGCTTTAATGTTCCTTTGAATCAAGTAGGCATCGTTTGGTTAAACGCTTGGTATGCCAAAGACAGCGAATTGGAAGTATCTGTGCGGAGTCCTAACGGTTTTGTCACCCCCTTTCAAAAAATCATTACTGACGGTAATGCCGCCCAAGATTATCAATTACCAGATGCACGGGTACAATTAGCGACACCAGCGCCAGACCAAGCCAACGGCGACCATAATTTCTTTGTGCAAATACGCGGTATTGGCCCGTCGCAAGTCATGGGAGGTGTTTGGCAACTGCGAGTCCGCAACACTTCTTCAACTGACACATGTTTAAATGTGTGGACATTAGATGATAGTTCATCAGTGTTTTTTACAGGTAAAAGTGTTAAGGATGCCTTGAAAATTGGTTCGCCGGGAGCCGCCAGCAGTGCAATTACAGTTGCTGCATATACTACTAAAACCAAATACACCGATATTGATGGCCAAGTGCGAGAAATGGGCTTAGAATTGGATACTATTTCGGAATTCAGTAGTGAAGGGCCTCTACGCACTGATGGACAGAAGCCCGATGTAGCAGCACCAGGAGCGATGATTATTTCCACGCTTTCCGCCGATGCAAATTTTGACCGCTCATCGATGATTAATTCCAAGTTTGTGGTTCAGGCTGGTACGAGTATGGCGACACCGTTTGTAAGTGGGTTAGTAGCATTGTTATTGCAGCGAGATCCTCAACTCGATCCGGCTGCTGTGAAAGACTTGCTACGTAAAAATAGTGCAATTCCTGGAAAACCCGCAGGCACATTTGATGACAAATGGGGTTATGGAGTGATTAACGCAGCTAATCTGTAATTAGACTGAGAAAGGTGGATATTATTTCTCTACAAGGGTAGGCAATAATAACCTATAAATTTGATAGGTTAGGTTAGGCAGAAATTGTCTACCCTCTTTACCAAGGAATTGCTGATGAATTATCAAAAGCTAGATGCTGCCCTTGCTACAGCGCTAAATGATGTTCAAAACTTAGAGGAACCCAGTTTGGCGGTTTTTATACATACCGAATCAGTTTTGGACTCGGCTGCAACTGCTATTTTAGAAAGTTTTGGTGTCAGTGGTGTTAGCAGTGGCAAAGATATTTTCACAGCAACACTTTCACCAAATGCCATTTCCCAGTTGTCAGAGGAACCTTGGGTAAAATATTTAAAGCGATCGCAGCAATTGCGTTTGCTAAATCAGAGGAAAAATTTAGGTAGCTTCATTACTTGACATGATGCGATCTTCCAAAAACAATTCTCTGTGAATTTTTCAGGTATAGCGATCGCCCCAATTCTTCATCCCAATTAATACAAATGTTCTATATTTCTACTGATAAGCCACAGCATCCATACACTACCAGCATTCTGTAAAATTCATCCCAAAGAATCAGACGATCCCCCTTACCTGTGGTGGCAGACAGTCCTAAACTGAAGATGAGAGTTGAAAGGCAGTCGGGAGAAATTTTGTGAAAAAAGTATTATCAATCATTCTTGGTGGTGGCGCGGGTACTCGACTTTACCCACTAACCAAACTACGCGCTAAACCAGCAGTACCAGTAGCCGGGAAGTATCGCCTAATCGATATCCCTGTTAGTAACTGCATAAATTCCGAAATATTCAAAATCTACGTCCTGACACAATTCAACTCAGCTTCTCTGAATCGCCATATTGCACGTACTTACAACTTTACTGGCTTCAACGAAGGGTTTGTGGAAGTGCTAGCGGCACAACAAACGCCAGAAAACCCTAACTGGTTCCAAGGTACAGCCGATGCTGTACGTCAGTATCTATGGTTAATGGAAGAATGGGATGTAGAAGAATATCTAATTCTCTCAGGCGATCACCTCTACCGTATGGATTATCGCCACTTTATCCAGCGCCATAGGGAAACGGGGGCTGATATTACTCTCTCAGTCATCCCCATCGATGAGCGCCGCGCCTCAGATTTTGGTTTGATGAAAATCGATGACTCCGGTAGGGTAATTGATTTTAGCGAAAAACCTAAAGGCGAAGCGTTAACCCAAATGCAAGTTGATACAAGTGTACTGGGATTATCAAAAGAACAAGCCAAGCAACAGCCTTACATCGCCTCAATGGGGATTTATGTCTTTAAAAAAGATGTTTTATTCAAGTTGTTGAGAGAAGGTATAGAAAGGACTGATTTCGGTAAAGAAATTATTCCAGATGCCTCTAAAGATTACAACGTTCAAGCTTACCTTTTTGATGATTACTGGGAAGATATTGGAACAATTGAGGCCTTTTATCATGCAAATCTAGCCCTGACTCAGCAGCCCCAGCCACCTTTTAGTTTCTACGATGAAAAAGCACCAATTTATACCCGCGCTCGGTACTTACCTCCGAGTAAACTATTAGATTGCCAGGTAACAGAATCAATTATCGGTGAAGGTTGCATTTTGAAAAATTGCCGCATTCAACATTCAGTTTTAGGAGTGCGATCGCGAATTGAATCTGGTTGTGTCATCGAAGAGTCCCTACTCATGGGTGCAGATTTTTACCAAGCTTCTGTAGAACGCCAATGCAACGTAGAAAAAGGTGATATACCTGTAGGTATTGGTACTGACTCGATTATTCGCGGTGCCATCATCGATAAAAACGCTAGTATCGGTCACGATGTCAAAATTATCAATAAAGATAACGTGCAAGAAGCTGACCGAGAAAGTCAAGGTTTCTACATCCGTAGTGGCATCGTTGTCGTGATGAAAAATGCTGTAATTCCTGATGGAACAATCATTTAGTAGTGCTGAGTTGTGAGTGCTGAGTTATGAGTTGTGAGTTATGAATAAAACTTCTAATCACTCTTTACTCCTAACTTCTTACTCAGCACGGGCTGAACGCCCCGCTACCGCTAACAGCACTCAGCACGGGCTGAACGCCCCGCTACCGCTAACAGCACTCATTTTGCTGATTGGTCTTCCAGGAAGCGGCAAGTCAACTTTGGCAAAACAATTACTGACAGAATCCCCCCAAATGGCGCTAATTTCTACAGATGCCATTCGGGGGCAATTGTTCGGTTCCCAAGCCGTTCAAGGGTCGTGGCTACTGATTTGGCGCGAAATTGAGCGGCAATTTAAACAAGCTATTTCCACAACTAATACAGCTATTTTTGATGCCACCAATGCCCAGCGCCGCCATCGTCGTGAAGTCATTGCTTTAGCCCGTAACTTGGGCTTTACCGACATTAGAGGAATTTGGGTGGATACACCAGTTTGGCTGTGTTTGGCACGGAATAAAAAGCGATCGCGCCAAGTTCCAGAAGAAATTATTTTGCGGATGCATCGTCAACTCAGGGATGCTCCCCCAAGCCGGGAAGAAGGATTAGACAGCCTCAGCCGCTTATCAGAAAAATCGGAGTACGGGAATTGCGATTCCTTGGTGAGCGAGAACCACACTTGATTTTCTATATTTTTTGTTAATTTAAAATCATATTCTTTTTGTTTGGCACTATACCAGGCAAACTAAACATCTCTCATCTTCAAAAAAACATAACGGGAATTTCTATAGGAGGCTGGTAGATGGCTGCAACCGACTTCAAGGACTATTACGCTATTTTGGGAGTCAGTAAGACTGCCAGTTCAGAGGAAATTAAACAAGCCTTTCGTAAACTAGCCCGCAAATACCATCCTGATGTCAACCCAAACAACAAACAGGCAGAGGCGCGCTTCAAAGAAGTTAGCGAAGCCTACGAAGTTGTATCAGACCCAGATAAACGCAAAAAATACGACCAATTCGGTCAATATTGGAGACAAGCTGGTGAAGGTTTCCCATCTGGCGGCGCTGGCCCAGATATGGGTAACTTTGACTTCAGTCAATACGGCAATTTTGATGAGTTCATTAATGAGTTGCTAGGACGCTTTGGTGCTCCTCCTCCTCATGGTGCGGGGCGCCAAAGTCACGCACGAAGTCAGTCTTTCCGCAATTCTCCAGGTACCTCAACTAATTTTAGCAACAGCTTTAACGATTTTGGGTTTCAAGATGGAGGTGCGCGTAGTACCCAGGATAGTGAAGCTGCGATCGCTCTAACTTTTGCTGAAGCATTTAATGGTGTGAAAAAGCGCTTCAGTTTAGGTAATGAAACAATAGATGTCAACATCCCATCTGGGGCTAAAACTGGCACTCGCCTACGGGTGCGGGGCAAAGGTCAGATCAACCCCATGACTCAACAACGGGGAGATTTATACTTAAAAGTCGAACTTCAGCCACATACGTTCTTCCAAATGGAAGGCGATAACTTGGTATGCGAAGTGCCAATCACACCAGATGAAGCTACTCTAGGAGCGTCTATTGATGTACCCACTCCCGATGGTTCAGTGAATGTCAAACTACCAGCAGGAGTGCGTTCTGGTCAATCTCTACGTTTACGCGGCAAAGGTTGGCCCCTCCCCAAAGGTGGACGCGGCGACCAGTTAGTGAAAGTGGCGATCGTTCCACCAAAAGACCTCAGCCAACAAGAGCGGGAATATTATGAAAAAATCCGGGCTATACGTACTTATAATCCCCGTAGTCATTTGAACCAATTCAGGCTTTAACAACCAAAAAGAGAATCCCCATAATTAAAATCTCGTCATTACCCACATTTTGGTAACAGTCAAAGTATTATGCTAAACCACATCCTATCTAGAACTTAAGTTCTGCGTCTTGGAGCTACTGTTCACTCAAGTGGACTTGAATCATGTTCGGGTGAATGTTTAACCGAACTTGAGATAAATTGTTGTTTAGTCCAGTTAAGAGAACTTGAACTATTAGCCTTGGAATTGTATTCCGAGGCACAATAGTAACGAAGCTAAAGATAAAAAAAATGTGGGTAACGAGAAATAATCAGAATTAAGGGATTTTTGTTGTGATCGCTAAAAAGTTGAATATTTATAGTCAATTGAATTGTTCTAACAATGTCTCAACACTAGCATTGTGATCCAAAAAAGAAAATAAATGCCAATAGCGCAGTTTTCCTTCTTTATCTAATACAAACTGTGCTGGTAAAGGCGCTCCCAGCGCTTGTCCTGCTTGATATGTACGAAATACTCGACAACTAGGATCGCTCAATAGTGGCATTTTTAAGCCTAAATCTTTGACAACTATTTGACTCTGCCTTTCATCGATACTAGTAATCATTAAAACTTCGATACCGCGATTTTTAAATTGTTCGTAATTTTCATTCAAAGCTTTGATATGAGGAAAACAAAAAGGGCAATATTGCTTTTCGGTAAAAATGCGAGTCAAGGCGAGTAACACTGGTTTTTTGCCTTTATAATCAGACAATCTTACTAAAGTTCCGTTGGTAATATCTGGCAATTGAAAGTCTGGTGTTCCCACTCCCAATCTGAGTTGATTGCTAGCTGGAACTGGTAAAAAATTACGGAAGAATCTTTCATTTAATAAGCCCCTAAAGTCAGTTGAAGTCAGCATATTTTTAACCTTGATTATTTAAATACTATTTTATAAAAAACCACAGATATTTACGGAGGTTGACATTGTTTAATGTGTATCTCTGTTTATCTGTGGTTTTCATTGATTTTGCTTTCAACTCCAAAAAGCTGGATTAGAGTTTTTTGGCTAGCGAAATTTAGACAGCAGAGAAGTAGACTTTAGACTTCACTGGGTCAGGATTCATGGTCTTGTCACCAGGTTGCCAACCAGCGGGGCAAACTTCATCGGGGTGAGACTGAACATACTGAATTGCTTGTAATGTTCGCAGGGTTTCATCAACGCTACGACCAAAAGCTAGATTGTTAATGGTGGCGTGCTGTATGATACCATCTTTATCGATGATGAACAGACCACGCAAGGCAATGCCTGCTGCTGGGTCAAGAACGTTGTAAGCGGCGCTAATTTCTTTCTTGATGTCGGAGACTAGAGGATAATTCAGGTCGCCGACGCCACCAGATTTACGATCTGTTTGAATCCAAGCGAGGTGAGAGAATTCACTATCAACGGAAGCCCCAAGGACTTCAGTATTGATTTTCTTGAATTCTTCGTAGCGATCGCTAAATGCTGTGATTTCAGTAGGACAAACAAAGGTAAAGTCTAGTGGGTAGAAAAACAGAACGACATACTTACCGCGATAATCGGAAAGTTTGATTGTCTTAAATTCCTGATCTACCACAGCCGTTGCTGTGAAATCGGGAGCTTGTTGACCAACGCGGAGGCTTCCTTCGGTTCCGTAAGTAAGGGACATTAACCTAATTCTCCTTTATCGGTTTAGTAGCGTTGGAACTTGGGTTAAATAAAATTTACCCATCCACGCTCTCACAGTTTAATTACGATCTGTTACGACTATATCATACTCATAACGATTTTGAGTAGCAAATGCCTGATTTAGATACAAGAGAATGGTTGCTTACCAATGGCTTAGGAAGTTTTGCCAGTGGTACAGTTTCTGATGTCCGTACACGTACCTATCATGGTTGGCTGTTTGCCGCGACAAACCCACCTTCTGAAAGGACTCTGCTGTTTTCGCACCTAGAAGCTAGCTTGGAAATATTAGGGACCGTTGTGGCACTAGGGACAAATGTTTGGGGTAACGGTCAGATTGAGCGAACAGGCTACCAACAGCTACGCCGTTTTGATATTAACCCAGTTCCTAAATGGACTTGGGGTCAAGATAACTGGCAATTAACCAGGCAATTGGTGATGCCCTATGGTTTGGTGGGGACTGGGAACTGGGGATTAGGGATTGGGGACAAGGGGACAAGGAGACAAGGAGGCAGGGGAGCAGGGGAGCAGGGGAGCAGGGGAGAATTTGCAGAAAGTTTTTCCCCTCTGCCCCTCTGCCCGTCCGCCCCTCTGCCTCTTATACCCAATGCCCAATTTTGCCATCGAATTTTAATCCAGTATCGCTACGAGGGAACTGAAACAGCGATTTTACGGTTGCGACTGTTGATAGCAGAACGTGACTTTCACCACCAGCAGACTGCTCAAAAATTACAGTTTTCACAATTGCTAGGGGAACAGCAAGTCTGTTTACAAGCAATCAATTCTGGGCGCTTCGGCATACCTTGGCACTTGCGCTGGACACAAGGAAATTATCAACCAGATGCAGTTTGGTATTGGGATTATAGATTGTCTGAGGAGACAAAACGGGGATTAGGCGACAAGGAAAACCTCCACAGTCCTGGTTACTTAATAGTCACACTTCAACCAGGAGATACAGTTACTTTAGAAGCACGAGTCGGTTTTCCCGACTCAGTGCCAGGTGTTCTCACCCTCAAAACCTTTGCAGAAGCGGTGGAGGCAGAGCAAGAAAGGCTCTCACAGATTTTTGGATGGAGAGAGGGAGGCAGAGGAGCAGAGGAGCAGAGGGGCAGGGGAGCAGGGGAGCAGGGGAATAACTACAAATATCCAATACCCAATGCCCCATGCCCAATTCCCAATGCCCAATTCCCAATCTGGCAACAACTACTTAAAGCAAGCGATCAGTTTATCGTCTATCGAGCCTCAATTGCAGGCCCCACAGTCATTGCTGGTTATCACTGGTTTAATGACTGGGGACGCGATACATTAATCGCTTTACCGGGGTTGGCACTAGTTCCACAGCGCTTTGACCTAGCCAAAGGAGTATTGCGAACTTTTGGGCATTATTGTCGCCACGGTTTGATTGCGAATGCATTTCCCGATCTCAATGGCGAACCAATTTATAACAGTATTGATGCGGCATTGTGGTGGATTGAAACTTTAGGACTTTATTTAGAAGCTACCCAAGACTGGGATTTTTTGGCAGAGCAATTCCCTGTAGTACAGCAAATCTATAAAGCTTTTGTCGGTGGTACACGTTTCAATATCCAGGTCGATGCTACCGATGGGCTAGTTAGTTGGGATGCTCGTGGTGTAGCTCTCACCTGGATGGATGTGGTAATTGGGGCACAACCCGTCACACCCCGTTACGGGAAGCCAGTGGAAATCAATGCGCTGTGGTATTCTACTTTATGTTGGCTGAGTCAGTGGGCAGAGCGATTGAGCCAAATGGAGTATGGCTCACCAGTGCGTCTCACTAAGCAAGCACAGCGTTATGCTAACCAAGCACAACACGTGAAAACCTCACTGCAAAAATTCTGGAATCCTCAGTTAGGTTATCTGTACGATACTATTGAGCCGGACGATCGCCGGAATTTTCAAATACGTCCGAATGCCGTTTTGGCGCTGTCGCTACACCATTGTGGGTTTTCCGAACAGCAAGGGTGTCAGATATTAGATTTGGCAACTACCAGCTTGCTCACACCTTATGGTCTTCGCAGTCTCGATCCAGGAGATCCCGAATACAAAGGTAAATATGAGGGCAATCAACAGCAACGCGATCGCGCTTATCATCAAGGCACTGTTTGGACTTGGCTAATTGGGCCATATATTCGGGCTTGGCAACGTTTTTATCCACAACAATCGCTGCCTTTTGATTGGCAACCCTTGCTAGATCACTTTTTCTTTGACGCTTGTCTTGGTTCTATTTCGGAGATTTTTGATGGCGATTCACCTCACACACCCAGAGGAGCGATCGCTCAAGCTTGGTCAGTTGCCGAAGTAATCCGCCACATTAAGCCACATTAAATAGTTGTAGGCATACACATGGTCTTGGATAATTATTCTTGATTAATATCTGTTCACAAATTAATGTTGCTAGTTTTAACCTAGAAAGCCCTTACTATACAAGCATTTTATTAATTTAGATGATTATCCAAAAGTGGCTAGAGATTTTCGATGATTTTCGCAAATTGAGGCCGCAAAACCAAAGATGTTGATTTTCTTCCATGAGAAAATATGCTATCAGAAAACTTCATGAACAAGATGTAGTATTATTTATATCAGCAATGTATTTAAGGCTTAATTTAGATACTTTACAGGATGGATGATTGAAAGCACAATTACTATTGATAAAACTAATTTTACATTTCCTTATTATGAAACACATCATATCTTAACGCTAAATAAGCCGAAAGAAGTATAGATATAAATGGAGAAATAAATTAATAAAATAAAGTGCAAAAAATTAAGTTCACGTAGAAAGAATTGTAAATAAAGTGACTCAGCCTAATAACAAGACCAACCTTCAAGAGGAAACAGATTTAGGGACTTCTATAGCTCTAGCTACTACTACAGATAAATGGCAAGTATTGTCGTACAATGCTCCAATTCTACCTATACATGCCGCTCTACTTCGTACTGGTAAGGTATTCTTTTTCTGTGGCTCAGGTAACGATCCTAATCGGTTAAATACTCCCTATGACAGTGTGGTCTGGGATGTAAAAAAGGGAACCTTTTCGCGTCAAGCGCCTCCATTGGATAGTAACAATCAACCTATGGATCTTTTTTGCGCTGGTCACTCCTTCCGCCCTGATGGTCAGTTGCTGGTTGCAGGTGGAACTTTGCGCTATGACCCATTTTATGGTTCACCCTATGCTCTGATGTTTGATCCCATTGCTGAGAAATGGGTCAAGATACTATCAATGAATAATGGCCGCTGGTATCCTACTGTGTTAACACTAGGCAGCGGTCGAGTCTTAGCAGTGTCTGGGCCGGATAAAGATGGCAAGCTCAATAGACAACCAGAAATTTATTCTGCTTTCTTTCCAAATGGTTGGAACGCTTTTCCAAGAACTAGTGCCTTACCAGCATACGCACATCTGTTTCTACTAAGTAGTGGGAAAATTTTTTATTCAGGTGCGCAGATGGGTGGCACTGGAGTGACACCAAGGATATTAACTCTGCCAGAGACATTTACACAATCCATTACAGAAACAGTGGTGACAGGGCTACAAGACATAGGTTTTGGCGATCAAGCTGCCAGTCTCCTTTTACCACCTGCACAAGATCAAAAGGTGATGATTATCGGTGGGGGTAGTGGTAAGACAGCAACAAAGAGGGTAAATATTGTCGATTTAAAAGCTAGTAATCCAACTTACGTAGCAGCAAAGCCTTTAAACTATGCCCGGATGCATCACAGCGCAGTTTTATTGCCCGATCGCACAGTGTTTGTTTGCAATGGTAGCAAAATGAATGAGGACACAACACAATCAATGCTGCCAGCAGAAATCTACAATCCAGCTACAAATACCTGGACAGTAGTAGCTAAACAAAATGTCCCTCGCGTATATCACTCGGTGGCCTTGCTGCTRCCAGATGGTAGGGTMGTYACAGCTGGGGGGAACCCTCAACGSASKGTCAATGAACTGCGATTAGAAATCTATAGTCCTGCGTATATGTCGCGATCGCGACCAGTTATTCAGAGCGCTCCTCAAACTGTTACCTACGGGCAGCAATTTACGATTCAGACACCCCAAGCTGCGAATATTAAATGGGTGAGTCTGATTAGACCAATGGCAACTACCCATTCTTGCGATACAGAACAAAGGTTAGTGGATGCACCCATTATTTCTAGAAATGCTACTTCTCTTAAGGTCACGGTCATAAACAATCGAAACATCGCACCTCCAGGCTGGTACATGCTTTTTATTAGTGACAAAAATGGAACACCCTCAGTAGCAACCTGGACGCAAATATATTAGCCTGATCTGTTTACGTTCACACTGCTACCTAATAAAAGTCATTCATTCTAGGAAGGAAAATATGAATTACAAGGTATCACGTCGACGGTTTGGACAGTTGGCACTTGCTGGAACTGTAGCATCTGGACTTAGTTATCTAACCAAGAAAGCCTTGGCAGAAACACCAAGTTTAAATATTGTAGGTATAGGTTCTAGCCCGCTCGCTAATATTGACCAAACGGTTATTACAGAGGTAAACACCACTGAATTAGTAGAGAACACTGCCCTAAACATTGTAAGCACAGATATTAAGCCTGTAGGACTAGTTTTGCAATCCTTAATGACAGGAAAGGCTCAGATACTTACGGATAAAAGTACACCTCTATTAGAGCCTAATGAGATATTGAGTGGTTTTACCTCTTTAAGCGATGGCACACTTGTTGTAGCTATTACTCCGGTTGCGATTAGTCGGAGACAGGCGACACCTACTCGCATTACATTTTTGGGTACGCCTGTAAAAACTTTGACAGTCTCAGGACTTAAACAAAATCAACAGCTTGGGAGCTTGCTAGGTACTAATGATGGGCGACTCATTGGACTAGTAGGAAAGAAAAACGGTACACCACCGATCAGATTGGTAGATATTAACCTTCAAACAGGAGAGATAAGTTTTATTAGTAAGATTAAATTCCTGGAAGATGAGCGGGTCAGCAATCTAGCTGAGTGCCCAGATGGAATACTTTATACCTCTATAGTCGGTGCGTATGGTGATACAACTCTGGTGCGGCTAAATTCAAATCAAAAAAAGCCCATCAGACTAGGACAATTAAAAGTTAATGGTCAAGCATGGAATAATGGCTTACAAAGCTTAGTTTGCTCTGCAACAGGTCAACTCCTCGCCTTTGGAGCTATGAGATATGAGACACCTAATGCTGTGTATATTGTTGATAAGGACAGTGGAAATATGACTCGGCTGCAAGACTTTGATACTACTCAGATTACGCGTACTCGTGCTTAGAAGGAATTGAGCTTGATATTTCTAACAAAAAAAACTGCCTAGCCCTCATCTTTGCTTGAGGGCTTTTTATTGGCATTGATTGGTACAGCTTATTATTAAGAATATTTTTGACTTATTTTCTAATTTAGTTATCCCTGAAAATTCTGATTGATACAGAACAGCAGTAACTTAAACAGATTTATAATAATTTTGATAGATAGCTTATATCAAAAAAGGTTTTCTAAGTTCAAAACTTACTCATTAGATTCTCCTTTGGAGTACAGCGATCGCCTTTTCGACAGCTAAGAATCTAATGAGAGAGTGTGTTAGCATAGCTAACCGGAGGTATCGCTAATAGTTAATTACGACGGAAATTTCTCTTGCGTTGTTTGTGTCTAGCGACTTCTTTGCGCTTGTGTTTTTCCAAAGGCGTTTCAAAGTGACGATTCTTTCTCATGTCTGGAAAAATACCTGCTTTGGAAACTTCCCTCTTAAATCGGCGTAAGGCTGACTCAATTCCTTCATTTTCGCCCACAAATACTTGGGTCATTTATCATCTCCTACTTAATTGGTACTGGGCAATTTAAGCCATCCAGTAGACCGGAGCGCAAAAAGGGCAGATAATGATTCTGCCCTTTAGACGTTAAAACTTAATTTTTGATCTTAAAGCTTAGTAGCGTGATCTATTGTATCCACCACCACCACCACCACCGCGGCGATCGCCACCACCACCACCAAAAGAACCACCTCTATCTTCCTTTGGTTTAGCCTTATTCACTTTGAGGTCGCGTCCCATCCATTCAGCTCCATCAAGAGCATCAATGGCAGCTGTTTCTTCAGCTTCTGTGCCCATCTCTACAAAGGCAAAGCCGCGTGGACGTCCGGTTTCACGGTCAGTAGGTAACTGAACCCGCTTTACAGTACCGTGTTCGGCAAACACAGAATTGAGGTCATCTTGTGTGACCTCGTAGGATAGATTACCTACATAAATTGACATGCATTATCTCCAAAATCATAGGTGTGTAGAGATTTAGATTTCGGAGGCAAGCTTGTTAAGACCAAAAGGGAAAAGCCTGTCAATACTAAAAACAAAGAATGTAACCGAATTTTATTCTCACTTGATTATCTTAGCACATCATTGAGTTCTTACCCACAGTAACTTAAGATTGGGGATTGGAGATTGGGCACAAGAGGCAGAGTTGCAAAGGGGCACAAAGGAAAAATTTACTGTAACTTCTCGCCTGTTTTTCCACTCACTCATACCAATTTGAAAAATGATTGCGACAGATGGATTCACACCAAGCTAGACGCACCAAGGCAATTCCCAATCCAAAATCTAAAATCCAAAATCTAAAATCCAAAATGGTATCATTTCCCCCAGTACCTAGTCCCCTCATAATATTGATTAGCAGAAATTCCCCAAATAATTGCAAAATAAATGCAGTTCGTCATTGTTACTAATTGGAAATGCCGACTACACTTGCTGACGCACAAAATTTACTTTCTGACCTGATCGCCCGCTACCGTGAGCGTGTAGATTATCTGATGATTCGCCTTGAAGAAGCAGAAGGGACTGATATCTTGTTGCGTGGCGACAAGGTAGAAACCCTCAGTGAAGGCATCTCCATTGGTGGGCATATTCGCGCTTGTTATAAAGGCGGATGGGGGTTGAGCTGCTTTAACCAGCTAGCAACAATCAAAGATCGCATAGAAGAAGCGATCGCTGCTGCGCGGATGGTTGGTGATGAAGAAACTTTACTTGCACCCATTGATCCGGTGCAAGCAGTATGCATTCTACCCCTAAAAGGTACTGATCCCCGAAATGTCTCACTCTCGCAGAAAAAACAATTGTGCGATCGCTATGCCCAATTGCTTAAAAGCGTCGATCGCCGAATTACCACTACCTCGGTGCGTTACGGTGACAGTGCCCAAAAAGTAATCATTGCTACTTCCGAAGGTACTTTGATCGAGCAATCTTGGGTGGATATGGAAATGCGCTTTGCCGCCACCGCCAGAAATGGCGAAACCGTACAAACTGGACGGGAAACTACTGGCTCTCGCAAAGCTTACGAAGATTTAACTAGTTTGGATGAACAGGTAAAAGGGGCTGCTCAAAGAGCGATCGCCGCTTTATCTCTACCACCAGTCAAAGGCAATACTTACACTGTAGTCATTGACCCAATTCTCACGGGTTTATTCGTCCACGAAGCCTTCGGACATCTTTCTGAGGCTGATATGGCTTACGAAAACCCCGATCTCTTGGAAGTTATGACCATCGGACGGCGGTTTGGTCCAGAAGAACTGCAAATTTTTGATGGTGCGGCTCCAGAGGGACATCGCGGTAGCTATTTTTACGATGATGAAGGCACACCTGCCACTACTACTCAACTAATTAAAGATGGAGTTTTAGTGGGACGTTTACATTCTCGTGAAACTGCTGGCAAATTGGAGGAGGCGCCTACGGGTAACGCCCGCTGTCTTAACTATCACTTTACTCCCATTGTGCGGATGACAAATACCTGGATTGAACGGGGTAAAACGCCAGTCGCAGACTTATTCACCGATATCAAAGAAGGAGTTTATGCCCGTAATTGGTTGGGTGGGATGACGAATGGGGAAATGTTCACCTTTAGCGCTGGGGAAGCGTGGATGATTAGGAACGGCAAAATTGCTGAACCTGTCAGGGATGTGACGCTTTCGGGAAATGTATTCCAAACTTTAGCGGATATTGAGGCACTTGGTGATGATTTTTACTGGGATGAATCTGGTGGTTGTGGTAAGGGAGGGCAAAATGGCCTGTCAGTGGGTTGTGGTGGTCCTAGCCTCCGAATTCGAGATGTAGTGGTTGGCGGGGAAACATGAACTATCCGCTGCGATACCGAAAATACTTAGTATCGCAGTGGACTTCCGATTGACCAATGACTAATGACTTCAAATAAGGAGTTTCCTGCTTCATCCTAAATAATCCAATGCGCTTGGGTTAAGGGTTATTGGTGTAGATAATTGGTCTTTTGAGTATAGCGATCGCTTTGCACTAATGCTGAAATTTTTCAGGTGGGCAACATCCCTCCTAAGTATGAAATTAACTCATAACTCTAGGTAGTAGCGTCAGTAGTTAAGGATAGCTAATCTAGATTGAAGTGATTCAAAATTTACTCTGGTTTAATTCACCACAATAATTCTCAGTTGCGCGTGCTGAGAATTTACTGCCTGTCTGGGTAAGCTGGATAGCCTCAATTAAACGTTCCTTAGCACAGCGACAGATATGAAAGCAGATCAACTCCTGAAAAACTATGCCGCAGGTGTCAGAGACTTTACTGGTGTCAACCTGAGCGAGGCCAACTTAAGAGAAGCCGATCTCAGTGGCGTAATTTTAGATCGAGCAGTTTTAGATGGAGCTAATTTAAGTCACGCTAATTTAGCCCACGCCAGTTTGATTGAAGCAGACTTAAATGGAGCAGATTTGAGCAATGCGGATCTCAGTGGTAGCAACTTAAGCGGAGCAATTTTGGATGGAGCAATTTTGGATGGAGCAGATTTGGATGGAGCTAATTTGAGTCACGCTGATTTGACGGTTGCTAAATTGATTGAAACTAATTTGAGTGAGGCGGATTTACAGGAAGCAAACTTGATAGCGGCGAATCTAGATGGAGCGGATTTAAGTGGTGCAGATTTAAGTGTAGCTGACTTATCCCAGGCAAATCTCACTCAAGCAGATTTGAGCCAGACAAATTTGAGCGGAGCCAATTTGGATGGAGCCAATATAGAAGGAACTATTCTGGATGAGAATGTTTAATCTCATTTTCTTACAGAGCAAGGGTTCTGGGTTGCTGACTCAATACATTAACCAAAACAGTACCTTGGAACACCGAGATTAATCTCCTCTCCGCAGGCGCAACAGCTTACACACAAGTTTTTTAGAGGTGCAATGGCATTGTTTTGACTGACAATGCGATTGTTCCGGCTGACAATGCGATTGTTTCGACTAACAATGCGATTGTTTCGACTGACAATGCGATTGTTTCGACTGACAATGCCATTGTTTTGGCTAACAATGCGATTGTTTCGACTGACAATGCCATTGTTTCGACTGACAATGCGATTGTTTCGACTGACAATGCCATTGATTTTGGCTAAGGGACTTTCAGCTAAACAAATATTCTATTGTCGGGGCGCAAGTCCTTCATAGATGTCAATTTAACGCTAAACCCGCTTGGTGACACAACGTTTTGCCCTCACCCCCAGCCCCTCTCCCTTGGGGAGCTACGGTGTATACACAAGTCTGAAATAGTTCAAGAAGCTGGTTTTTACCCCACCCTAACCCTCCCCGTATGTATTGGGGAGGGAACTAGATTTCTGGCTTCCCCCCAATGC
This sequence comes from Nostoc punctiforme NIES-2108, assembly GCA_003326195.1. GTDB lineage: Bacteria > Cyanobacteriota > Cyanobacteriia > Cyanobacteriales > Nostocaceae > Nostoc > Nostoc punctiforme_A. The sequence continues at coordinate 91,903 of LXQE01000136.1, read as the reverse complement.
ATCGGGGGGATTGAGGGGGGTAATTTGACTTGTCTGTACACCGTAGCCCTTGGAGAGAGGGGAGCTAGACATTACAATTCCCCTTCTCCCTTGGGAGAAGGGTTAGGGGATGAGGGGCTTAAGTTGACACCAATGAAGGCCTTGCGCCCCTGCAAATATACAAATAATTTGGGATAATTTATTTTTTGCAAGTCCCTAACAATGCCATTGAGATGAGAACTTGGAATGTTGCGCAAGAGTTTATAACTTTTGTGTACATACGATCTGCTTGTCAGAAAAAGTCAAGTGGATATATTTTCTATACACAAGGATATTACTGTGAAAAAGTTTGCTACAAGTATTGTTATTTACGATTGTCATAATTAAAACAATTGACTCTCAACTATCAATGGTGAACTCTACCCTCGTCGTCACACTCTATGTCAACCCTATGACAGGGAATGATACCAATATTGGTTCACGGTTTAGTCCTTTTAAAAGCCTCACCCGTGCTTTAAAAGGAACCAAAATCCTGACGATAATTCATCTGGAGTCGGGGACTTACAACGCCGCTAGTGGTGAAGTGTTTCCACTAATCGTCCCTGGAGGGGTGACAGTGGTGGGTAATGAAGCTAACAAAGGTGCAGGAATTGTAATTTCCGGGAGTGGTGAGTATCTAAGTCCCAGTTTTGGTATACAAAATATTACGCTGCTCTTGGTAGATAATGCCAGTCTTTTAGGTGTAACTATTACCAATCCCTCAGCCAAAGGTACTGGTATCTGGATTGAATCTGCTGCACCTACTTTAAGTAACAATACTCTGAGCAACTGTGGGCGGGAAGGTGTGTTTACCACTGGTGCTGCCAAATCCACAATTTTAGATAACTTATTTGTGCAAAATACTGCTAGCGGGTTAGTGATGGCAGGTCATAGCCAGGGAGAAGTACTGCGGAATGTATTTCAAAGAAACCCTTTAGGCATAGCAATTAGTGACTTTGCCACTCCGACGATCGCCAATAATAAATTATCAGAAAATCGCACGGCGATCGCACTTTCTCGCAATGCCCAACCGGTGCTACGTCAAAATCTCATTGCTAAAAATACCCAAGGTGGTTTATTAGTCAATGGCAATGCACTCCCTGATTTAGGTAATACCAAAGATCCAGGTGATAATATTTTTCGCGATCATAGTGAATTTGATTTATATAATGCCACTACACAAAAGCTAGTTTCCGTAGGTAATCAATTAAATTCGTCTCTAGTCAAGGGTTTGGTAGAATTACTTCCAAACAGTTTAGTAACATTTAACACCAGTTTCTCTGATGACTCGACAGAATACCCACCTCAAAAACCCCCCTTGTCCCCTTATCCCCTTGTCTCAGCGTCTTCCGAACTAGATGGACATTGGGCTGAACCATTTATTCAGGCATTAGTGAGCATGGATTTAACTCATGCTTTTGCCAATGGTAGCTATCAGCCAGATAAACCCATGACTCGCTCCCAGTATGCAGCTTTGGTGGCGATCGCTTTTAACCCATTTCCTAAAATCCCGGCACCTGATTTTACAGATGTACCCAAGGATTTTTGGGCTTATAGCGCTATCCAAATCGCAGCTAGCGGTGGCTTTGTTGGCGGATTTAGCGATCGCACTTTCCGCCCCGATCAAAGTGTGCAGCGGCTACAGGTGATTGTCTCCCTAGTAAACGGACTGGGATTACCAGCTGTTGATAGCGGTGTTTTAGAACTATATAGCGATCGTCATACCATTCCCGACTACGCTCGGACAGCCGTTGCCACTGCTACACAACGGGGAATCGCTGTCAACTATCCAGATCCGAAAGTGCTTGCACCTTTACGTTTGGCAACACGCGCCGAAGTTGCAGCGATGGTTTATCAGGCATTAGTCGCCATTCGGCGAACATCTGCGATTAAATCAGTCTATGTGGGGTTGCATTCTAGAAGTTGACAAGTAGAATAAGGAACACTGCCTATCGTCTTGGCAACTCTTGGAAAAATAAACCATGTAGTTAAAAGCACGCTAGGCTAATATGCGATGGGTGACAAATCTAAGACCTATTGCCTAAAGCTAATAGCCCCATGTTAACAACACTTCCAGACACCTCTGCCAACTTGGCGATCGCCTTATTAATTAACTATAGTTTCGATCTCAGTGGGTATAGTGCCAATGAGCTAGTTGAGCGTTGGCAAACGCAATACCCCCTTAATTGGCTACACCTGGCAGTGATTGAGGCACTATATCAAGGTCGTTATAAAGCGGTTTCCGTGCAGCAAATTTTAGTGTTTTGGCAGCGCCGGGATCAGGCTACATATCATTTCAACATGGAATTTGAACGGATGATTTGTAGCAAATTTCCCCAAAGCTTAACGTCATCGGCTGCAGCAGTTCTACCGCCAGCCAAGAGAAAACCCACTCTAGAGCAAGTGACGAGTCCTCAATTACCACCAGCTAAGATTCGCAATGGCTATCAACACAGCAATACTGCGACTCTCCAACTGAAAAGTTATGAACCAAAGACATCTTTGAGTGAAGAAGATGGAAAGCAGGAAGATAGAGATAATAAAACTGTCTTAAAGTCTCCGCTTTCTGGGAAATTTACCTCTTCGGCAACCCTTGAGCGATTATCTGCTGTCAGCCAGAGGCAAACTTCACAAGAAAGCCCAGCGCCTTCCCCATCACCAAACCATCATCAACGACAGCCAAAACTGCTCCCACCTGCTCCTATTCATGCCCCAATCGGGCAATTTACACCCGAAAAAAGCGATCGCTCTGATTCTTTTACATCTAAACTCAAAGCCATGTCTGGGGAGCAGGGGAGCAGGGGAGCAGAGGAGCAGGGGAGCAGGGGGAGAATAACTAAATGACAAATGACAAATGACAAATGACTTTTATTCTGCAACTAACAGCTTAAAGCGCTCATCGTCGGCAATATCATCAAAATCTAGGTCAGTTGCTGCGTCTTCTTTATACCTGGGATTAAGTTCAATCGCTTGTTGTAGAGTTAACAGAGATCGGTCAACTTGTCTTTGCAGTGCGTAACAGGCTGCTTTGTTGTAATAGGCACTAGCATAATCTGGCTTAATTTCTAAGGCTTTGTTAAAACTAGCGATCGCTTCATCATCGCGTCCCAATCTTACCAATGTATAACCGTGTTTATCCCAGATTTTGGGAGAATTTGGTTGGAATTCTAGCGCTTTCTCAAAGGAGATTATTGCCTCTTCGTATTGTTCTAATGCTACTAGGGAAAGACCGCGATTTAACCAGGCAACGGCATCATCAGGTTTGATTTGTGTAGCTTTATCAAATGAGGCAAAGGCTTGCTGATGTTGTTGTAAGTTTCCAAAAGCAACGCCGCGATCGCACCAAGCTTGATGATAATCTGGCTGAATCGCAATCGCTTGATCATAAGATGCGATCGCATCTTGGTAGCGTTTCAATCTTCCCAGAGTTAAACCACGTTTTAACCAACTCACAGGTTCATCAGGTTGGATTTTCACTGCTTGGTTGTAAGCTGCGATCGCATCTTCATAGCGCCTTACAGAAAACAGATCATCTCCTTGTTTTACATACTCATCAGCAGTGAATTCCGGTTGTTGTGGCTGTTCCTGTATTTCTTGCTCAACTTCAAAATTCACCACTTCTAGAATCGATTCTGGCGTAATTTCAGTTAGTTCTTGAAGAATCAGATCCTTTCTTTCTTGGGCATCCAATTGTAACTCAGAGAGTTGAGAGACAAACTCAGTTTCTAGTCTTTCTAACTTCTCTAAAATGAGAATCTTTTGTTGTTGAGCATTCCATTGTAATTCTGAAAACTGCGAAGTAAACTCAGAGCCAGATTTTTCTAAATCCTCAATAATTAGCTCTTTGGATTTTTGAGCATCGACTTGTAATTCCGATAATTGCAATTTAAATTCTGACTGCAATGCTTCTAAAGTCGCAAGAATTTTATTTTTTTGTTCTTGAACATCTATCTGTAATTCCGATAATTGAGATTTAAGTTCCCGATCAAATATACCTAAACTGTCAACGGCAATCTCTTTTTGCTTTTGAGCCTCAACCTGTAATTCGGATAACTTTTCTACAAATTCTGACTGTAATTTTGTTAAAATTTCAAAGATTATATCTTTTTGTTGTTGAGCATCAGACTTCCATCCAGAAAGTTGAGATGTGAACTCAGACTTTGATATTTCTAAATCAGTAACGGCTACTTCTTGCTGTTGTTGTACACCTAACTTTAACTTAGACAATTCATCTGCGATCGCAGATGCTAATTTTCCTAAATTCTCCAGCGCTATATCTTTTTGTTGTTGAGCATCAAACTCTAACTTAGATAATCCCGAAGCAAATTTTGACTCTAAATTTTCTATATTTTCTTGAGATTTTTTTAGTTCCGCTTCTAATCTACTTAATATCTGTGCTTTAGCTAAATCTAGATCGGATATCAGAATAGATACATTTTCTTGTTCATTTTTAATTTTTTGTTGTAAAGCAGTCGTTTCCTGTTCTAATTCATAATTTATTTTTTTCGCATCTTGAATAACATTTTCAGCCTCTTGTTTAACGGTGGTTAGCTGATTTTGTAATTTTTCCATTCCCTGGACTTGTTGCATTGCCCTATCAACAATTTCCCGAATTATCACCCGTCGCAACAGCCATAACAAAGCAATGACTGCAACTGGAAAGAGACTTAGTATAACTAGCCAAACATCGAGTAATATAGTTGTGCGGCTAAAAGTGCTTTTAAAATCAGATTGAACTTGCTGTTGAATTCGTTTTTCTGCTCGTAGTCGTGCTAATTCTTCCCGTTCTGAATTCGATAACACCGGAGTCGGAGTTAGTCCTGGGTTGGATGATGGTGCAGATTGTCCACTGGCGATTCCAATGGATAACAATAAGGGTAAAAATACAATAGTACTTTTTCCAATTAAAGCGAAAACAGCTTGATTTTTGCTCTGCATAACAACCATCTGAGTCTGTTGGTCAGTTTTCGAAGCGGCTTGCCTCTCTCCAATCTATAACAGAATTAAGTGGTTAAATGTTGTAGAGGCAGTGTAAAATTCTGAGCAATCCTTAACTAATCCGTTTCCTCGTCCTGAGTGTACGTACAACTTTAGTTTTAGAGTGCAGTCAAATTTGTGACAACTTGTGGTGATCTACTACTAGAACATAACTACGTTGTAGATACTGCTAAAGATGGTGAAAGTCAAGCAGTAAAATAATAATTTATCAACTAGTGGAAGACAAATTGCGAAAGCATCGGCACTTTCTTAGAGGTTGTTTGAAAAGTAGTTGACTGTGATTTTAGGCACTCATTGATCCCCCCTAACCCCCCTAAAAAAGGGGGGAACCGGAGTGAAAGTCCCCCTTTTTAAGGGGGATTTAGGGGGATCTAAATGTTTTTTTACGGAGAAGAGGACTTTTCAAACATCCTCTTAGACTATCCACCGAACAAGGTTCGGACTTTGTTTTTATAGATAACAAGGCTTTGAAATTGGAAGTTCTACCTGTATGGGAAGTGTCAGGTGTGGTTACTTCGCATTAACATTAGATTATCTACGGTAAGTAGATTACTTGTCCTCAAATTAACTTAACAAAGGCGGTAGAAAATGGGTCGCATAAATCCTTACACACTGCAATTACAGATTACCCGAATGTTTGAGCAAGGGCAATCATTTTTTGCCACAACCAAAGTACAGGAATGGTTGAAAGAACGTAAACATAATCCAGAAGATTATGACATTATTTTCCATAAAAAACCTGCACCTCCTGGTTCCAAAGAAGTGATGGTTGTGGAAATTGAATTACGCCGCAAAGATGGACAACCTGTAGATCCGTGGTTGCAGGAACAAGCAAATCTCCATGCCTGATTTTCGCAACTATAGCAGTCCTAAATCAGATGTGAAAACTTTTTTTTCTCTTCTTGGCATTTCGCAGAAAAACTGGTTTGTTCATTTTCACAACTTAGATAGGATTGCTATGTGTGAGGGCTACGCCTACACCCAAGCTCAAAACATAACCTGCTGTAAATATTGAAGTAATGCTTTTGTATTTTTTATGCACCAGGGTTATCAGTTTAGCTTTTTCAAGCTTTCGGAAGCCAATAACCCACCAACTTACTCATATTGCGCAGGGCAGGAAGAGCCTTATTTTGTCAAAAAGAACCTATCAGCTAAAATTTCCGTTTGTCTGTAGTACTGAAGTGTTAGGTTTTTAGCGGTTGCTTTTAGAGAGCTTATGTGGTGATTGCTTTTTCCCAACATGATGCTAGTACATCAGCAAAGTTGTTGTTACGGATGGCAGCACGAATATCTTTTCCAGTTATTGGTACTACAAGTGTATGCTCTCGACTTCCACGTAACATCTCTTTGGTAACAGTGTCTTTAAAGCCATTCCATGAAATTAAGAAGCCTAAATAACATCGATTGCTTCGGTTGTCAATTTTTTCTTTGAATAGAACAAACTCATTCTTTCCACATTTGTCACTCCAATTTTTGCACTCAGCAAGTAAAATAGCCGATTCTCGTTTAAAGCGAGGGTCATTGCTATCGTTAAGCACAGTAATATCTATTTCTTCAGTTGCTGTCCTGATCCGATCCTTGACGGTAAAGCCTGGCATGGTCTCAAACAATCTACTAACAAGCTCTTCTAGAGATCTACCGCGCTCATCGTTAGAAGAAGCTTTCTCAACTGCATCTACAAGTGTGTCTAGATTTTGGCTACCCCATCCAGATAACCGACTCGCAATTTCAGAGAGTCGCTTACTTGCTTCATCAACAGAGTTTTCGGCTGTTTCTTCTAGCTCTTGGCAGAGTGATTTTACATATTGATAGGCTTTACCAAGATTTTTATGTCCTGTGCTTACAATAAATCTCATATTTATATAAGCACCATCATCTTCGTAGTCTGTTATGTCCACATCACCATATACTCTATTACGCACCTCAACAGCACGGCGCACTAAGTCTAAATAGTATTCTAATCCAATCGCAGAGTACCAATACTTTCGTGTCCAAGTGTAATCTGCTTCACCCTTAATCTGGTCTTGGTCTTTGAACAGCCTGCCACTCCAATCAAGATGGATTATGCCATCCTTGAGTAAGCCAACCTCAATCGCTACCTCATCAGGGATGTCAACCAATGTTATTTTATCCAAGATACTTGAAGGAAGAAAAACTGGTTCATCTTCATTAGCATCTCTCAGTAGGGCTTTGGCTTCCGCAGCATCCATACGTGCTTAAATTCAATAAAGAACGATTCAAACGCGCTTGTAAAAAATCAAGAATAGCATTTGTATTAATTAAAATTCGCATTATTAATATTTTGCAGAATTAGCTCTTTTGGAATTCGATAGATACAGCAATGCAGTTCTACTCAAGACATTGCCATAATTTAAATACGATCGCTCCCACCCACCATGCAATTTGCAGATTTCTGGTACATTGTCGCACTCTGCGAACAGTTACAACCTAACAAAGTATTATCACGCACTGTTTTAGGAGAATGGTTGGCGATATTTCGCGGTGAAGATGGACAAGCTGTAGCTTTGCGCGATCGCTGTTTACACCGCAATAGCCGTCTATCATCAGGTAAAATCTGTAACGGTGCTTTACAATGTCCCTATCATGGTTGGGTATATGACGGGGTTGGAAACGTGATTGCTGTTCCAGCCGAAGGAGATGATTTCAAAGCTTCCGCGCAGCGTCGAGCCAAGTGTTACGCTACCAAAGAACAGGATGGCTATGTTTATGTGCGGTTAGCTGATACCCCAAAGGTTGATTTTGAACCCTTTTCTATGCCTCACTACGGACAAACAGGATGGGAGACGGTACGGGTAATTAACCGTTTTGCTAACAATGTTACTAATTGTGCGGAAAACTTTATTGATATTCCCCATACGGCTTTTGTTCATCCTGGTGTTTTCCGTACTTCCCGCCAACAAAAGTTAGAGATGACTGTTGAACGCTGTCATGGTTCGGTTTTGGTGGAGTATCGCAACGAAAACAATAATTTGGGATGGTACAGCCGTTTTCTGAATTTGCAGGGTGCAGAGATTAAACATAGCGATCGCTTTTATATGCCAAATATTACTTCTGTAGAGTATAAGATGGCACATAATCGTCATTTGTTCATTACCAGTCAATCTATTCCAGAAACCGATAATTCAACTCTGGTTTACACTGATGTCACCTATAACTATGGTATTTGGAATAAGTTAGCACGTCCCTTTGTGCGGTGGACTGCTCAACACATTATCCGCCAAGATGTGGAAATTTTGGGTATTCAGGGGGAAGCGATCGCTAAATACGGGACACAATTTTATAATACGCCTGCGGACACAATTCATATATTTGTAGAGTCAATTATGGCAGCTATATCTCGTGGAGAAGATCCGCGTTTATTGCCAAATCAATCAGTAAAAATTACATTTTGGGTTTGAAAAATAATATCATCTCCGCATAAATTAGTCATGATTTCCACAGTCATTACACCCCATCCCTTAATCCCCTCCCCTTAGCAAGGGGAGGGGAGACAAAGCGTAGCTTTGGCGGGGTGGGGTTCTTCGGGTTTAATAAGTAATTAAGCAGACATGATGTAATTCGTAATTAATCAATATCAGTGTGAGCAATCAAAAGTGGGAATACAAAACTTTTCACAACTACTAATTTTTGGCTCTTTTATCGGATTAGTTGGTTGGACTATTACCAATCAAGCTGGACGAACTCAACTTAAAGTTAAAAGTTGTGAAGATTGGTTTCTAGATGGCATTGGATTAACTATTCAAGGAATTTTGATTCCCTTACTACAAGCGACTTTAGTGTATTGGCTTTATCAACATTTATTACCCACTCAACAAGGATATTTAAAATTATCATTAATTCCGACTTTTATGATCAGTTTTGTTGTGGTTGATTATTTATATTATTGGAATCATCGTTTATTACATACTAAATTATTGTGGAAAGTTCATCAAGTCCATCATACCGTTACTCAGATGGATGTATTAGGAACTTCTCGCAACACACTTTGGACAAGTTTGGTAATTATTTATTTATGGATACACACTTTGTTTTTGTATCTGTTAGCCGATCCAACAGGTTATTTACTTGGAGTCAGTCTAACTTCTGCCTTAGATTTATGGCGGCATAGCTGCTTGATAATTCCTGAAAGTAGCTGGCTTTATCAATTTTTATCTTCTTGGCTAATCTTACCCCAGGATCATGCTTGGCATCATTGCCGCGAAGTCCACAATTATAACTATGGCGCTAATCTGAAAATTTGGGATAAGTTACATGGAACATATTATGAAAGCACAAAATTGCCGTCTACAATAGGAATTCCTAGTTCATTAAACTTGTTCCAAAAACTTTTCTTCCCATTTTAATGACAGTTCTAAGTAAAATTCTTTCGTTTTTTCCCGCCTTTATATTATTGCTAACTGGGGCAGCAATAGTCTACCTCGCCTATTCACCTAACATCTTCAGCATTCTGGCGGTGTTACTTTCTATTTATGGGCTACCAGTGCTAGTTTACCGCTTGCATGAATGGGTTTATCCTGTGCGGGAAGGTATTAGTTATTTACAAAATAAAGAATATAATCCCTGGTGGGGTAGTCATCAAATCCAGGTAATTTATATTGCTATTCCAGCCTTAGAAGCAGTGCTGCGGTTGATTCCGGGGGTGTTTTCTTGTTGGTTGCGATTGTGGGGTGCTAAAGTGGGGCGAGATGTCTACTGGACAACAAGATTGGAGATTGCCGATCGCAGTTTATTAGAAATTGGCGATCGCGTCGTTATCGGGCATGGTGTCGGTATCTATTCTCACATCATTAAACCCCGCAAGCAAAATTTAATGTTGTATGTCAAAAAAGTCAAGATTGGCAGCAATGTTTTTGTGGGGGCCGGATCTAATCTTGCTCCTGGTGTAGTCATTGGCGATGGTTCTTATTTACCAGCAGCCACCAAGCTTTATCCTAATCAAAAGGTGCAATAATGCGTCCGATTATTCAGCTTTTTGGGCAAATCCTCGCACCAACTGCGAGGCGATTTCATCAAGCTTTGGATAACCCAGAGTTAATGCAGACATCTGTACAGAAGGAAATTTGCGATCGCCTAATCAAGAGTGAGTATGGTAAAACTTTGGGGATTCATTCTGTAGACGATTGGCAGCGTGTGCCAATTGTAAATTATGATGCACTCGAACCCTGCTTAAATCAAAAACAGCAGCAAATTTCCCTCACACCAGAACCGATTTTGTTCTATGAAAAAACCTCTGGTAGCAGTGGAGCAGTAAAATGGATTCCTTATACTCAATCTTTGCGGCGATCGTTTAATCAGATGTTTTGTGTATGGGCGCATGATTTGATTGTACATGGCCCGAAATTTTCCACAGGCAAGCTTTATGCTTGTATCTCGCCGCAATTAAATGTAGCTGATAGCCAAGCTTTACAGGACGATTTAGATTATTTAGATGGTTGGTTGCGTTGGTTTTTGCGTCCTTGGTTGGTGATGCCAAATAAACTTAATCGCCTGCATGACGCGAAGTTGTTTAAACATCAACTGGCTTTGGCATTATTAGAGGCTGAAAAACTAGAAATTATTTCTATTTGGAGTCCTAGTTTTCTACAAGTACATTTAAAATATATTCAAGAAAATCAGGATTTATTGCGAGGAGAATTACACAACCGGATTTCACATCATCGCTTGCAACTCCTCAGCAAAAATAATATTCCCTGGATGCAACTCTGGCCACATTTGAAGCTGATTTCCTGCTGGGATAGCGCCAATGCAGCAGATCAAGCTCAGGGATTAAGATCGCAATTTCCAAGTGTATTCATTCAAGGTAAAGGATTACTAGCAACCGAAGCCCCAATGACGATTCCCTTGATTGTAGCTGGGGGATGTGTACCGGTTCTGGATGAAGTTTTTTTCGAGTTCGAGGATGAGACTGGTTCCTTGCATGGTTTACATGAACTCAACATTGGCAAGGAATACACAATTATTTTATCCCAGAAAGGCGGATTATATCGTTATCGAATTGGCGATCGCATCCGGGTAACTCATTACTATCGCCACACTCCCTGTTTAGAGTTTCTCGGACGACATCAAGCTGTGAGCGATTTGGTGGGCGAAAAGTTGCAAGAAACCTTTGTAAATAATGCTCTGACTCTATTGAACTTACAAGAAACTAATTTTAAAAGTTTGATGCCCATTGCCGATCCTCCACACTATATTTTATTACTAGATTCGGCAAAAGAAACCCCAGAAATTATCGCTCAACAACTGGATCTGGCTCTATCAGAATCATATCATTACAAGAGAGCGCGATCGCTCGGCCAACTTGCACCACCAAAGGTTTTAATTTCTAGTCAAATTCCTGAAATATTAGTTTCCCATCGTATCCGTACTGGAAGTGTCTGGGGAGGTATTAAGCATCCAATTCTAGCAAAATCACCCATTAGCACTGAATTTTTACAAGAATTGAAGTTGAAAATTGCCCAAAAATAGCTCAATAAGGTTCAGTTAAGCAATTTTTTCCTTCTCTTTCTTCTCTCTGCGTCCTCTGCGCCTTCTCTACGAGACGCTACGCGTTGGCGGAAGCCTCTCGCAGAGAAGGCGGTTCGTTAAAAAATTGACTTGGATAACAGAGTTTTAGCCTTAACTGAACCGTATGGGATTATTGTAGAGACGGCAATTCATCCCGTCTCTTGCCCGCAAGTTAAATGTGGAATAGCTTAGTAGAACACGGCGTAAATAAATCACCCATTCCAAATCAATCAAACGCTTACACTGCGTTCGTTTTTAATTTTTAATTTTTAATTTTTAATTCCGCCTTGCGGTACTACCCTTTTGAAATTTGATTAAATATTTAGCGTGATTCTAATTTAGCAACTCTCTGCTCTAATTTATTAACTTGTTGCTTCAATTCAACCACCAAAGTTGCAAGCCGATCAAACATCGGATCTTGCTGTGATAAGTTACCTCTAGAACGAGTTGATTGTCGTGGGGTAAGTGTTGTTCTTGAGGATGGAGACTGTCGAGTTTTACCTAGCTGAGACTCTAGCTGATTTAACCGCGACTCAACACGATTCAAATCCGCTTCCAGATTGTAGATGCGGGACTCTACTTGCTGCGATGAGGCAGTTTTGGAAAAAAAACTGCCCCAAATAATTGTTACTAAAATCCCGGCGATTACTAGCACCTTGATTTTTTTCATACCCATAGCTGACTTGCTAGAACAGTCTATCTAACCAGACTTGGTTGAGATAACTTAGAGACTAAAAATCTGTAGATATTTCATCTTTCATCAGGTTGTAAGTTAGAAAATAAACTCTGCCAATCGATATTGACAGTATTTTCTCCCTGTTTAACCTCAAATGTGACGTTAGACGCTTTTTCTAGTTTTAGCGCTTGCACGCAAAGTTCTGCCACATCCTCGCGGCTAATTTTACCTCTAATATTGTCACCTTGCTCAAATATTAATTCCTTACCACCTGCGTCTTCAGTTAAAGCACAAGGTCTAATAATTGTATAAGGAATTCCGCTTTCTCTTAAACTATCTTCTCCCTTCAACTTCCAAGTTAGAATTCCTCCCAATTGGTCATTTAATTTCACTGCTGGGGGTTCTTCATCTAAATTAATGCCAGGACGTCCGGGACGAGTAACACCTGCTGAACTGACGAGAATAAATTGTGGTAAAGCTGTCCCCCCATAAGCTTTAATTGATTCCAACTGGAAAGTAAAACCACCTGGGGAAAATTTGGGATTTAAAGCGCCATCATGTTCAAATTTGCTCAACATCAGTTGGAATGAGCGAATTCTACTTTCTTCAAGTGGCGGTGCATCTTTAACAACTTTTGCTCGAAATACGGGAATCAAATCTGCAAAGGGAATCTGAATATCTATCCAGGTATTAGCTACAGTATCGAAAGAATAGCTATAGCCAATACCATCCCATGTTGTATCTGTCCGCAGAAATATTTTATAACGCTGACCGTCACCTTTGACGCGCAATTTCACTCCTTCATAACCAGATAAGTTGAAGGGTGGATCAAAATTCTTCGTTCTGACAGAAGCAAATCCGCCAGAGTTAGCGGTGGAGACATTACCAGCAAATAAAGCTGTATTTTCTACTAATTGGATATTACTGGCACTCACGCCACCCATGACGACATCATCCAGCGCTCCCCAGTTATCTTTTAATTCTGCTGATGGCTTGGTGAAATCAAATATTAGTTTTTCTTTTGCTTGGGGCAAATATTTTGCCGCCGCTTCGACTAAGTTTTTGACTCCTTGATATTCTACATTTTCGGGAGTGTCGCCAACAATTTCTGGCTGGTAAAATTTAACACCTTGATAATATTTGGCTCTGTCTGCTGTATCTCCCTCAACTGGTTGTACGCGCACTGCTGTACAACAAATTACAGCTTGGATATCAGCCATAACTAAAGGAGTTAAAGTTTCTGGCTGCGTGATATCCGCAACTACTAAATCGATATCATTACCAAGAATTGACCGCGCTTTGTCAATATCTCGAACTAGGGCGCGAACTTTATAACCTTGTTGGAGCGATCGCTGCACGACTCGTTTACCGACACCACCTGTTGCACCTGCTACTAATATTACACCCACGTTTCTTCCTCCATTGGGTCTATATTGATTATCCTTAGGACGACCTTGGATTAATTGCTGTACCCAGTTAAGGAAAGGAATTACCTCAAAGTAAGTCAGGGTTTCGATAAACCTGCCTAAGTCCCATTGAGAACGATTTTTGTCAGCCATATTTGCGTCCTCATAACTTTATTCACTCTAACAATTTTGGAAGGAGTGGCGAGTAGTGTAGTTCAATAACTTGAAAAGCGCTGTAATTTATTCAGGGCGCAAGAGTATCTAAAACAGGGTATGGGGTGTAGGGGAAAGACGAAATGGTAAGCTGAGATTGTAGTTATTTCTGACAACAGGCATAAATTACTATCGCTACCAGAGCAGTAAAGCAGGCAGAATATAGCTTCCGGGCAACAATGCAAAAACTCCTTTTTAATGACAAAGATAGATTTAGAGCGCAGGCCCTATTCCTTGGTAAAGGTATTAATTTACAGACGCTGGAGAATTACGTTTGCTTGGCGAGTATGCCAGTATTGGTTAAAGCCGGTGAAGAAGGGTACGCAGTACTCTTGGGCTATGGTGCAGTTGTCCTGTTTAATCTTGAGCCTGTAGAAAAGGTAGCCTTTTTGAGCAAACTATCTTCTCAAATTAGCGGCCCTTTTGCCGACCCAGAAACAGAAGAGGTGGAAGTCCATCTCAGTATTAGTGAGAGTGAACGAGCTAAAGAAGGAAAAATTTTACTGCATGAATTAAGCATAGAACGCTTGCAGATAGTGGCTGATATTCTCGCCAAAAGTGTTGTGTTGTCTCACTATGAAACCAGCCTAGCGACTGTATTTGATCAAATTGAACCGTTTGCAGCTAGTCTCCAGCGTGAAAACAGAAGTAGACAACAAAGCCGGGAATTACTGCGTCAACTTGGGACTACCCTATTAGTTCAACATAAGATTGTAGGTCAAGTAGAGATTATCGATAAGCCAGAGTTGCTCTGGGAATCTCCACAGCTAGAAAACTTATATCTGCGCTTGGAAGATGAATACGAAATCCGTGAGCGTCACCATGCCCTGGAACGTAAACTAGAGCTAATTGCCCAAACTGCCCAAACGGTGCTGGAGTTCATGCAGCATAGTAGTAGTCAGCGAGTAGAGTGGTATGTGGTGATTTTGATTGTGGTAGAGGTTTTACTGTCACTTTATGACATCCTTTTCAAACGCTAATGCTAAATTTGGGGTTGTGAGGGAGCGATCGCAAATGCTGTGCCCCTACCCCCCCGATCTATTTACCTGAAAATAGCTGTAGTGGTAAATATGTAGTAAAAACTGATATTTACCACTACCCGGCAATGTTCATGTTCATACCCTATTATGCAACGCCGAATAATTTAGCATGATTGCCATTTTTTGCAACTTTCTACCTATCTCTTCTATCGTGTAAAAGAATGTGAAAAACCGCAGTAATTCATCCATTGAATAATCTGCTTGCTGAACTTCTTTTAGCTGGTTCAATTCTTCCGTTGCATTAGCGATCGCCACTTCTATATCTGGCAAAGCTAAATGAGACTGGTAAGATTGAACTGCTGTTGCTAAAATCAGCATCGTGTTTTGAGTTTCTAGTGCCAGTTGGTTAATTTGGGGCGAGAGAATCTGCCAGAAAGTATCCTGTTGCCTAGCAAGTACGGTATGTTCCATAGTTAAGATATGTTCCCAAATTCTCCGAATCAGGAACTCCCAAGCCTCATTCACTCGCGTTTCTATTGGTTCGTTTGTTCGTCCTTGTCTGACTTCTTGCCATAACTCTCGTTCTGCTACCAATGAATTAATAATAGTTAGTTTCAATACATCTACACTGGGGCGATCGTAGTTGCCTGTAAAGGCGCAGTCTATGACTAACCTGTAAAATTGCTCTAAATGAACTAGCGTTTGAGATAGGTAACGCCTCAATTCTGTGTCCGCACGAGCCGGAAAAATAAAGTTGTTCACCAATAAGGCCACAGCAATACCCAAAAAGGTTTCTAAATATCTATGCCAAGCATAGAGCCAAGGAGACTGGCTGTGGCTTAAAATCACGATCGCTGCAACATACCCTGCTAGTTTCGCTGCTTCATTTAATTTCCAGTAAGAAGTGAAAAAGATGGTCAGGAAAACACATAGTCCTAGTGACCATGAATTGCTACCTAATGCGATCGCAAAGATAGCTCCAGCTATCGCACCAATAGCCGTCCCAATTAATCGCTGAATACCTAGCTTGAGTGTACTACCGTGGGTAGATGACATCACAATAATTGCTGCTATGACCGCATAAAACGGATATTCCCATTGCAACCCCTGAGCAATAATTAAAGAGATGGCTGATGCGATCGCCATTTTGAGTGCCATCTTGCCTAGCAGAATCGTTGACATTTCTTTGGGCGTAGTAGCCCACCTGATTAATTGTGATAACACCACTTAGTTTGGTTTTTATGCCTATTTACTTAGTAGTAATCATAAGTGATTAACCAGACTTGATATAATTTGTTAATGTGACAGCCACAGGTATGA
Source organism: Nostoc punctiforme NIES-2108 (assembly GCA_003326195.1). Classification (GTDB taxonomy): domain Bacteria; phylum Cyanobacteriota; class Cyanobacteriia; order Cyanobacteriales; family Nostocaceae; genus Nostoc; species Nostoc punctiforme_A. The sequence continues at coordinate 75,767 of LXQE01000136.1, read as the reverse complement.
AATCAGGCAAGTTTCGGTCGGTTTATTTTAATTATGCAAAGAATTGTATGCTTCATTTAGTTTGGTAGCTGACTCTTCTAATAAGCTTTGTTCATGAGCATTTCTTGGTAACAACAGTTGGCGCTCAATACCTTGCGAACCAATGATACATGGAAGTCCAAGAACAACTTGATTGCCAACTCCATAGTTAGAATCTGCTCTGGCCGATACTGGAAATATTTGCTTTTCATCTCGCAGAATAGTATCAACTAACTGACAAACTACTGTTGATATGCCATAGCTAGTATTTCCTTTACGTTCAGAAATGTTATAGCCTCGCTTACGGGTTAACTCTGCGTACTCTTCCTGAATTTGTTCCAGCATTGCTCCTTGTGGTATGGGAAATTCAGCTAATGGAGTTCCCCCAATAAATGCACTAGACCAAACGACAAATTCACTGTCTCCATGCTCTGCAATCACATAAACATGAACGTCAAGTTTTGCAACATTCAGTCGCTTACCAAGTTGATATCTTAGTCTAGCAGTATCAAGAACGGTTCCTGAACCGAAAATTAGATTTTCTACTCTAGTGGAACTGTCCATCGCAATGCGTGTTAGTATATCAACTGGATTGCTAACAATAAGTACGATTGAATTCGGTGCAACTCGATCCAATTCTTTCATCGTCGAACGTATGATCTGTGCATTGTCGCTCAACATATCTAATCGGGTCTGTCCTTGTTTATACTGCACTCCAACTGTCACGACAATGACATCAGAATCAGCTAAATCTTCATACTGATTTGATGGTGTAATCTCCATTTCTTTCAGTAGAGGAATGGTGTCTTCAATATCCCATGCTTGCCCCTCAGCTTTTGATAAGGTTCGGTCAAAAAGGACAACTGTTACACATTTATGGAGTAGCACTAAAGCATTTGCTACATTTGCACCTACATTTCCTGCGCCAACGACCCCGACCTTGGATGTTTTGCTACTCATGTCATACTCTATCCAAAAAATTTAGTGTATTAACCATCACAAGTCTATTGCAGCTTTGCATAAATATGCGATGATTTAGGCAAATACAAGTATGGTTTTGGGACGAGAGTGGTTTCAGTTTACGCGTAATTCGTCGCAAAAATTGGGATAAGCGAGGACGGCGCAAAAATTTTACAGGACAACGGCGACGTGGACGGGTCAATGTGATGGGAGGAATTCGGGAAGGAGATCGAAAACGAGTATATTTTTTTATTAAAAAAGGTGAGGGAGATATCTTTTATGAACAGTTACAACAACTCAATAAATTAATAAATTAATAAATTAATAAATTAATAAATTAATAAGAGAAGAGTAGATAAGCTCTGGATTCAGCAGCGAAGATTTTCAGGAATGTGGCCCCAAGATTATTTTAATTTTAGATAATGCTAGTTTTCATATTGGAGGTTACTTAATATAGTATTTATCTAGAAGTTTAAAATATCTAATGATTCTTCTATTTCTAAATCTAATATTATTTCTCGTGTATCTTTGAGTGCTTCTAGTTTACCTTCTTTACGATAGATGTCTGCTGCTTTTTGAAAATCTTCAATTCCTCCCTGTTTATCTGCAATTTCTAAACGAGCATTCCCACGATTATAATAGGCATCAGCATAATTAAAATTAATCTGAATTGCCTGAGAATAATCTTCAATTGCGCCCTCAAAATCTCCTAAATCTGAACGAGCATTCCCACGGTTGTAGTAAGCATCAGCATAACTAGGATTAATCTGGATTGCCTGAGAATAATCTTCAATTGCGCCCTCAAAATCTCCTAAATCTGAACGAGCATTCCCACGTTTTTTATAAGCTATGGCATCTTGAGGATTAATCTTGATTGCTTGAGGAAATCCTGGCTGGGAACCTAATAAATAACGAGCAATACCACGGTTTTTATAAGCATCAGCATAATGAGGATTGATTTTAATAGCCTGGGTATAATCCTCAATTGCTCCTTGGTTATCTCCAAAATGAGAACGAGCTTCAGCCCGATTTTTATAGGTTACGGCAACATTAGGATTAATTCTAATAGCTTGAGTATAATCATTAATCGCTTCCTCTAATCGCCCCAGTTGATAGAGAGCTAAACCTCGTTTATTGTAAGATTTAGCATCATGAAGATTCATCTGGATTGCCTGAGAATAATCTGCGATCGCAGCTTCGTAATCTCCTATTTGATAGTGAGCTAAACCTCGTTTATAATATAAAATATCAATATCGCTCTGATTAACTTGTAGTGCTTGATTATACTTATTAATGGCATTTGTATATTCTCCTTTCTGAAAGCATTCATCACCCAGCTTTACATAAAGTATATTTAAATCTTCATTATGAGATTCAGGCTGAAAAGAAGATTTGAGTACATGATAATTAGTTGGCTTAGATATAATTTCCTGTTTCGGAAGATATTTATAAATAGGTGGTTGTTGGCGAGAAGAATTATTTATAGAAGATTGTAACTGTTCTAGATAGCACCATAAACCACCACCATATAGTAATTGTTCTATTCCAAAAGAGATTTTACCAGTCTTCAACTTAATCATCCGAGTTGGGAGAAAGCCAGCCAAAAAAAGGTGATACTCAGATTGTGCTTCACTCACATCTTCTTGAATTAAAATGCAAACTACAACTGCATTTTTTTCAACTTCTTCAGAACTAATTGACCATCTAACTCTGTCAATGCGACCATGACGAGATTTAACCTCAATACCAATAGATGGGTTAGAAGTCAAGGTAAAATCTATATTGCCATCGCCGCCAAATCGCTTTTCATAATCGACTTCGGTAATAAAATCAGCTAAACGTTCTTTGACAACTTCCTCACCTAACTTCCCTTTGAGATAGCTAAGAAAAACATCACGCACTGGTAAAACACGCTTATATTTTTCAGCCATCTGCCAGCAAAATTCCCGTAGTGTCTTTAATCTCTCTCCAGAAATTATAGTTAATTCACTATATTGACCTTCTGTTTCACAATGAAGCAGACAACCAGATGCTAACCTTTTAATAAAATCAGACTGTAGCGATCGCAGTAGTGTAATCCAGTCCATTTATATTTCTGCGAATCTTTTGATGAGATTATTCTATTAAAATATCCATTCGGCGTAAAGCTTTTAATTAGCTCTTTAGGCGCAGCCATGTCTGATTATGCCAGAGTTTTGAAGAGTTGGAAGAGTGCGATCGCTGGGAATAATACATGAAACCACGTAGGGTACCGACTGATATAGGCTCTCCTTGATTTCAATCGGCGTTACTCCGACATCGAGCGCAGCTGCTACCATAACCCTGTATTCGCTTACTGCCCGTCAGGAAGCCTTTACCGAATGGCACTAAGAAAAGGCGAAAGGCTTGTGTCACCTCGTTCCCAGTCTGAAAACTGGGAATGTATTCCAAGAGGCTCTGCCTCTGGTCAAGCCACTGGAGGCGGAGCCTCCGAGAATGGGTTCCCAACCTGGAGGCTGGGAACCAGTTAGGGCAAAGCTTATAGCTTTTCTTAGTGCCATTCAGCCTTTACCCAAAGGACTAAACGGCACAAGCCCGATTCCCAGTTCTTCCAGGGCCGGCAGTAAGGCTTCTTCTGGACGCCGCCACCACAGGGAGTACAACAAATTGGATAAGTAGTGGGCAAGAAGCCACTCCACTCGTTACGCACTGAATGGAAGTCGGAGTGGCAGATGCCACAGAAGAGGATTTCGATCTCCACGTCGTGTTCGGTTGGATAGCGACGCTTTATCTTGGTGGAGGAGAGTGGTAATGTTGCACTGGCTGCGGCATAAGCTTTCGTGTTGTACATGAATTGATGACTAGCTCGCTGTAGAACTTGCCAACACTGTCCAGCCCAAGCTGCATTTTCAGCTTCAGCCCTTTCCAACCTTGAATAGCAGCACTTTCCACCTGGGTGAGTATTTGGGGAATGTCAAAGGATATTGTGTCAATTACTTGTGTGGTCATCTCTTTTGTGCTAGCGAGTCACCAATGACCATGAAAATTGCAAATCCCTCAAAGCGTGTACTAGAGAGGGATTTTTGGGTATTGGGTATTGGGTGTTAGGGATTGGGTTGCTAGTTTAAATTATTTGCTTTCTCAACTGCTTCCTTTAACTCTTCAAAGGTAATACTGCCGTCTTTGTCTGAATCATAATTTACTAGCAATTCCTGGGGACTAGTAGTATTTGTTTCTGATGAAATGATTGCACTTAAGCCAGGACTTAAAAAAAGATCATTAATGGATACTTTGCCGTCTTGATCGCTATCTAAGGTATTAAAAAGAGATTGAAGCTCTTGCTCGGTTGTCATAAGTTTCTATCTGAATTAGTTTTTCAACTTAATATCTCATTAATCTGTGATTAATCTCTCAAAATTAAATAAACTTGTATCTTTAGACGTAGAAACGGCTATCGCTGGGGCTTAGATCGGGTGTACATTGTTTTGTATGTGCAGCCTGAACGAGAGCTAGAAAAACTCTTTGATGATTGGGATCGAGAATTGAAAGCTCAGGATGCCATTGCACACCAATTGCCCAAGGATGGTGTTCATGCTCCACAGCTTCAATGACTCCATCATCCGAAGCATGAGCAACAACCCGCCAACCAGGTGGTACTTTATCTACCGCTTGATGATGCCAAGAAACTACAGATATGTGAGAATTTTGTAAACAGTTAGCTAAAAGGCTTTCTACATCTATCCTGACGAGATGTTCTGTAGGTAAACGTCGTCCAGGTTCAGGTTCTAGACGATGTAATGCAGATGTACCGTAAACATCTGGAATGTGAGGAATTAGAGTACCCCCACAGGCGACGATGAGAATTTGTAAACCCCGGCAAATACCCAATATCGGCAGATGACGTTCAAGAGCAAACTTGCCAAGCTGCAATTCAAAAGCATCACGTTCGCGATCGACAGAATAAATAGTAGGATGAGCAAAACCGTTGTAGCAAGCAGGGTCAATATCTCCACCACCAGAGATGATTAAACCATCCAAAGAATCTAGAAGTATGGCAGGCTCAACTTCTCCTGGTGGTAATAATATGGGAATGCCACCTGCTTTACGGACTGCATCTATATATTCACTTGGCAGAGAAAATGGTAATGCTGCAAGGCGACCGTAAGTTGTAATCCCAATCAATGGTTTTCGAGATTTTCTACTCATCTTGATACTATTTCACTATTTCATCTAGCAGTTTTGTCAGATTCGATTAATGCTGCTGTAGCAACAATCCTTCATCAGTATCGAAAGCTGCGAGGGGATTTTCTATATCTATCGATGAAACAATAGCTTCTAGCTTGTCACAACTTGAGCGCACTAAACGCAAACCGGCATCTAATGAAAGTTGAGTAGTTGTTGGGGTAAACTCTTGCAAGATGCTGGCTTCTGTCGTTTGATACCGATCGAGGTTTCTGCTGAGTTTTGCCAGAAAATTTGCTCCTTCGCCACCAACAGCGCTGGCAAACTGCAAAATGGAATCGACGTAAGCTCTAACTTTGGGGTTTTTAATTCCTTCTGTAGCTGAGGCTAAGAGCAATTCCCCATTAAGATATTCAAAATCTGGTATATACAAGCGATTGCCAACTAGTTCAAATATCTGCATTCCTTTAGATGGTCTTACTGTTAACTTCTCGTGCCTGACTCGATCAGCCAATTTTTCCAGCAAAGTCATTACAAGTAAAATTACAGAGGGAAAGTTGCTATCTATACACCTAATTTCTACTGTGCCGAGTTTGTTGAGTCGAACTGGATTCCAAGCTGACTTGAGTAAGCTAACTCCCGATTCCTTGAACAGGTTCGGTTGAATTTCGGCTTTTTCCATAGCTTGCAGCCAAGCATAATAACGAGCGAACTGCTGCTCAACTAAACCCTCAACACTTTCGGCATAAGGCATGAGTCCACCGACAGCTTGTAAATTAGTATAAACTCCCTCCCAACCGAAGGTTTCGCTACCTCGATAACGAATTGTATGTGCGGCTAGTCCTAACGCCTGTCCTTCATAAAAGGGACACGCCCGCGTCAGAGAAATAAGTGCCGAGTCGCAAGCTGTAGCTAAATTATAGATATTTAATAGTTCTTCTCGCTCAATTGATGTTGAGTTGTAAGATACTGCAACACGAGGGTCAATTACCCCAGGCGGGACTTCCAAATGCAGGTGTGTACCTGTACATTTTCCGGCGTGCAAAAATTTTGAAATGCCGACAGTCCGCGCTTGGATATGGTAATTAGGGTGATCTCGCATAATTGGCATAGTAGGCAAAGGATAGCTAGACAGAGGGTAAAGGCGTAAACCCATCTGTTGTGCTACAGAGATCGCCAATTTGAGATTTTTGAGATAAACTCTCGCTAGTTCCTTAGCAGTGTCGGCAGGAGGTGTGTTAATTTCTACCATGCTTTTAACGAACTCTGCCACAAAGTAATTGGGGTTTAAACCTTGTGCTTGAGCTTTAAAGTGACAACTCTTTAAAAACTCATCGGCGCGATCGCTTAAGCTACCAGCTTCGTCTACCAGAAAAAATTCTTGCTCCAGACCGATACGACGCTTGACTATCGCCATCTAGACCTCCACAAGGGTAATCAATATATGTAGCTTAAAGGATAAAGTTACCGCAAGACAAAACCTGTTTGAGTCAATCGACTTGGAGAATCGTAGTATCAGATTGTTAGGGATTTTGTAACCAAAAGGGACGCTAAAAGAAGGAGATAAATATAAAACTAAAATAGAATTAGCATCAGACTCTAAAAAGCCAAAACACAGAGGTACTAGACAACGAGTCGAAGCTCCGAAATTTAAGCTCATTCATAAGCTTTTGAGCTTTAACTGAACCTTATTGATTTTTAGGGATATTAATTTTTAATTTTTAATTCCCCGAAGGGGGCACACTGGCAAAAACTTTAATCCGAACAAGCATCAGCTAGGTAGGCAGTAGCATCGTCAGCGAGTGCGGCGATCGTTTCCTGACTGAGTGAAGGCTCAGAAAATAGAAAATTCAAAAACATCTTTTTCTGAAACCTTAATGCCTCAACCACAAAAACACCTGGAAACGCCGATGCTGAAGCTACAGCATTAATTTCTTCAAGTTCAAATACCCCATACTGATGACAAATATTAACTAAACCAAGCTTAGTGACTCCAACGCTAGCCATTACTTGATTTAGGAGTATCCCCTTCGTTGCCACTGCCAGTCCAGATGCTAGCATCATGCTAAATAGATCGTTGCACTGGATATTCGTAGCGATTTGTTGTTTCACATCGCGTGCTAAATCCCAAAAGGACATACTTGGTTTTAAGGTGTGAAATGTAACAGTGGATGAAGCTAAGGACCCCATCTGCTCATCACTAATTATTGGTTGGATGCGGCGACGCAGGTCTGCAAATGACTGACAACTCAAACAGATATCTCGCTTTTTTCCACCTGTTATTTTATTCGCGGCTGCAAGCATCATAGCAGCACACAAAGCACTCTGTTCGCTCGCTTTCTCCTTTCTGTAAACTTCATTGAACCGTTGGGTGAAAGTTTCATCAAGCTGGCGATAAACCACGTTAGCACGACGTAATTCCGGTGTTTGATACTGCTCAAAACCTAAAGTTTCGGGACGATGGGCGACATATTGGCTGACAAGCCGCAACAGACAATCGATCGTATTTACCACACCACTATATCCTTGCATTGAGGGAGGGAAAAGCTTTGGCAATGCAGGCAGCACAGGCAAACGCACCACTGCTTCGACAGGTTCGCCTGTTGCGATCTTTTGACAGTACGTCAAGATATCTGCTTGCAGTCGGATGCAGAATGTGCCATCTGCAACACCATGATGTAAGGTGACAATCAAAAAGCTGACTGTTGATTCCTTGGGTTCGCCGACAGGTTGAACCAATACAGCACGCATGAGATATTTGTCGCTTTCAATTTTTTGATTTAGTTCTTGCAAAACAATATTTTGCCACTGATTATCATCTTGGCTATTTACTAGTTGCAACGGGATCGTCACGCCTCCCTCTTCAAAGCGTGGGGAATCGGTAGAACCAACGATCCGACAATTTAGACGTGGGTGGCGACGTTGGGTCAAGTCAATTGCCTGTCTCACAATGGCTGCACTCAGGGGTCCTCTAATACGGTTAATGACAACGTTAGTTAATGCGCCTCCAAGCTGATTTGCAATTTCAAACACGCGTTCGTCAGGAGACAGTATTCTATTTACATTCAAAGTGGAAGAATTTATCTGCATTATAAATTACTCAAATACAATGTTAATATGTGGGCAATTGAGTGCTTAAATAGTTGAACCAACGACTGAGAGCGATCGCCCCATCAACTGTTCCTAAAATGCGATCCTTACTTTCGAACTAGAAATCTTATTATTGGTTAAATAGTCTTCTATATTTCTGCCTAGAGACCATTTATAAAGTAAATCTTTAAACTACAAGACGACGCAGTATGTATTCGTAAGAGGTTAAGATCGAGTCTCTTAAAAGGATTTGTTCTTTAATAGATAGTTTTGGTTTACGACCTCCTCATATAACAATAATTTTCACTTTTTTCAATTCTAATAAAGCTTGTTTCTCATGATACAATCGCTGTGTATTTAAGATTAATTGTTGTAATTGTTCATATTCCAAACCAATCAAAGGCTTTGTTTTTTAGGATTGTCTTCAATATAATTAAGCATGTCGCTCATATTTCTGTGTAAAAAAAGCTCTATAATGTTCTTCTATCACAAAATGATACTATTTTAGAGATATCTACTGTTTGGACTTTGGACAAAAAGAAGATAGTTCGCAAGTGTTTTTTTCCCTCTGCTCGCTACGAGGCAAAGTTTGTGTGGCGCACCACTAGAATTATGGCGATCGCACATAGCAGTAACGCTCAAGATGATGGCTTTTATTTCCAAGTGAATTATCAACTTTAAGCTTGGGGAATTGGCAGTGAACAGAAAAAATCAAAAGTCAAAAAGAAATAGTAGGTTGGCAAGGCAGTACATTGGCAAGGCAGTTGCGCACTTCTTCTTACAGCGTCTTTGCCAGCAGAAGCAACTGGTGTTTAAAAGTCAGGATGCTCCATTGCCAATCGCCCTTACCCTATGCTTCTGGTTAGGGAGCATTGCTGCCAAACCCGTATTTGGACAATCCATTGTTCCAGCTAATGATGGGACAGGGACAGTTGTCACTCAAGAGGGAAATCGCATTGATATCCAAGGGGGTCAGCTTTCTGGCGATCAAGCGAACCTATTTCACAGCTTGGAGAAATTTGGACTCAATCAGGAGCAGATTGCCAATTTTCTCTCGAATCCCGATATTCATAATATTCTCACACGAGTTGTCGGCGGAGATCCTTCAACCATCAATGGACTGATTCAGGTAACTGGAGGAAATCCCAACTTATTCATCATGAATCCATCTGGAGTCATCTTTGGACCGAATGCCCAAATTAACCTTCCGGCTGACTTTACGGTAACGACTGCTACAGCAATTGGCTTTGATAATCGCCTTTGGTTTAATGCAGTCGGTAAAAATGATTACTCAAATTTAAATGGTAATCCCTCTGGGTTTGCCTTTGATTTCGCCAATCCTGGGACTATTATCAATGCTGGTAGTTTGTCAGTTTTAGAAGGACACAATCTGACTTTAATCGGTGGGAGTATCATCAATACGGCTACATTGAGCGCACCCGGCGGAAATATCACTCTTGCAGCAGTGCCGGGGACAAACCTGATTCGGATCTCTCAAGCGGGAAACCTGCTGAGTTTAGAGCTAGAACTGCCAAGAAATACAACAGAGCAACAGCTAGCAATTAACCCTCTGGATTTGCCAACGCTGTTAACCCAAGGGGCTAAGGGACTAAATCTTGGTGTAAGACCTAATTTAGATGCGGGTACAGTGCAGTTAACACGATCTGGTACAACTATCCCAACTGCCGCAGGAACTACGATCGCTTCTGGAACCCTAGATGTTTCCAATACAGGAGTTATGCAGACAGGCGGTACAGTAAACGTCTTGGGCGATCGCGTCGGATTGATTGGTGCTAATATCAATGCCTCTGGGACAACTGGTGGCGGCATCGTTCGGATTGGGGGAGATTACAAAGGTCAAGGTATCTTGCCCAATGCCTCACAGACGTTTGTTAGCAGTGATTCGGTAATTAATGCTAACGCGCTGCTAAACGGTGATGGCGGTCGGGCGATCGTTTGGTCAGATAATAACACTCAGTTCTTTGGTAAGATCGACGCCATCGGAGGGCTTAACACTGGGAATGGCGGGTTAGTAGAAGTATCTAGCAAGGGATTGCTCTTATTTCAAGGCTCGGTTGATTTGCGATCGCGTAGCGTGTCCGCAGKACTCTCGCCTGCGGGTGAAGTCGGCACGCTCCTGCTAGATCCGACTGATATCACCATCAGCAGCGCGATGGATACCGCCAGTATGACCTTCAATAGGGGTATATTTGCTGACACCACCACAACCTCTTCTAATCTCAACTCGACTACGCTACAAAATCAACTAGCTTTAAGTAATGTTACCGTTTCGACAACATCGGGTTTGGCTGGTAAAGGAGATATTACAGTCAGCAATCCGATTTCATGGAGCAGTGGTTCTTCCTTGAAATTAGCTGCCGATCGCAATCTCAACATCCATGCCAATATCGGCACAACGGGTACTGCCAATACAAATCTAACGCTAGAAGCTAATAACAGTATTTTTATCAACTCAAATGCCAAGCTAACAGCCAGTGGCGCAGGGAAGTTGGATGTCACCCTCAATGCAGATCGAGACGGGATCAATGGAGGAGTGATCGCCCTCAAAAGCGGTGCTGCGATCGATTCTAATGGAGGCAATATAGTTCTGGGTGGTAGTAGTAACCCTTTAAACGAGCCAGCACAAGGAACAACAGCAAATCCCATTGGAGTCAACCTTAATGGAGCTACTCTCAATTCTGGTACTGGCAATATTTCAATTAAAGGTCAGGGAAACAATGCTGATGCTAACGAGCAGAAGGGCGTTTGGCTGAATAATAGCAGCATCATGACCGTAAATGGAGATATCAGCTTAACTGGCATAGGCTACGGGAATGGAAACAACAACAACGGGATTCAGCTTAACAATAGCCTGGTGAATTCCACTGGCACTGGAAGGATTACACTCCAAGGTACTAGTAACGCCAGGGGAGGTAGGGACAACGACGGCATTGAAGTAAACAGTAGCATCATCACCGCGACTAAAACGGGGACAATTAATCTAAAGGGGATTGCCGGAGTCGGGACTGATATTAGTGAGGGGATATATATCGGTCGCAATTCCAGAGTCCGTTCAGCCAATGGAAATATCAGCCTCATGGGTACTGGTGGTAATGGAGGGGGAAATCGTAACTTCGGTATTTTACTGGAAGACGGCGCAGAGATGGAATCGACGGGAACAGGAAATATAACCTTAGAAGGCGCTAGTAGTAACAGTACAGAAGGAATTAGCATTAAGAACAGTTTGATTAACCCCACTGGAACAGGTAGTGGTACGATCGCCCTCACTGCTGATGAAATGAACTTCCTTGGCTCTACCCAAATCAAAGGTACTGGTATCCTTCAGTTGCAGCCTCGTACTTCTAGCTTAGGCATTACCTTGGGTGGCAACATTAACGATGCCCGTTTAAATCTAAATGCCAGTAAATTAAACACCTGGCAAAATGGCTTTTCTCAAATATTGATCGGGCGAGATAACAGCAGCGGTGCAATTACCTTAGCTGGTGATGTGACTTTCAATGACCCGGTTACTTTGCGATCGCCCTTTGGCTCAGGTTCCATCAACACTAGTGGATTTCAACTCACTGGAGCTGACAATGCCACCCTTAACCTGCAAGCCAACCAAAACATTACCACTGGCGATGTGGTAAATCAAGGTCGAGAGATTAGAATAACCAGCACCAGTGGCAATATCAATACCAGTGCGGGAACTCTCAACACTAGTTCTACAACTGGGAATGGGGGAGCGATCGCTCTAGAAAGCGGCGATGCCATCTCCACGGGCAACCTTAACAGCTCAGGAGTTAACGGTGGTGCCATCATCGCCAAAGCTGCCACCAATATTACCACTGGCGCAATTGATTCCAGCAGTAGTTTCGGCAACGGTGGCAATGTCACCCTTGACTCCAGCCGTGACATTCAAGCTACCCAGATTAACGTCCAAGGTGGGAAAAATGGTAGAGGTGGTGACATAGATATCACCGCTAGACAATTTTTCCGAGTAACAGACACCTTCACCGACAGCAACAGCGGTCTGGCTAGCATTTCTAGCCTTGGCGGTAACAGTGGCGGAGACATCACGATCCGGCATGGAGGAGGCAGCTTAAATCCATTTCAGATTGGCAATGCCTCCGTAAATGGTACAGATGGTGCGATCGTTGGCGGGAAAATCTCTATTATCCCCTCTCCACCTCCAACTGAGACTCCACTTATTAATTTTAATCCCGTTGATCTCACCAATCCCTTTGCTCTTACCCAGCAACCAGAAGTAACCTTCGCCTCCACAAAAGCAACTGACACTAACATGCCAGAACTGGAGGAAGTCTTCACCAAGACCTTTGAGAATCATTTGGGTATCAGCAATGTCCGCATCAAAACCTTAAAAGAAGCCCAGGCTATACTGCGCCGAATTGAACAAGCCACTGGCGTTAAACCTGCCTTGATTTATGTCTTGTTTCAACCCCAAACCGAGCAAGACTCCAAATCTCAACAAGATGAGACTGCCAAGCAACCGAAACCTATTTGGGAATTCCATTCTCAAGGTTTGGAGCAGCGCCGACAGCAAGTACAATCCACTCAGCAACAAGCTCAAGATAACTACCAGCTCGAACTAGTGATGGTCACTTCCTCTGGAACACCAATCAGACGGCAGATTAAGGGAGCGACACGAGAGCAAGTCCTCAAAAACGCTCAAGAATTCCAAGCAGCTATCACTAACATTCAACGCTCTCCCCCTTACCTGCCTTTGGCTCAAAAGCTCTATAAATGGCTGCTTGAACCTTTGGAGAAGGATTTACAAGCTCAAAAAATCACGAATCTCAGCTTTTTGATGGACGCAGGTTTACGCTCCCTGCCGATCGCCGCTCTGCATGACGGGCAAGGGTTTATTGTGGAAAGATACAGCGTTGGTCTCATGCCCAGCCTATCACTGACTGACACTCGCTATGCAAATGTGAGAAATCAGCAAGTCTTAGCAATGGGAGCCAATCGCTTCCCCGATCAAAAGCCCTTACCAGCAGCTTCAGTAGAGTTGTCTTTAATCGTTAGTCAATTGTGGTCTGGCAAGTCTTTCCTCAACGAAAACTTCACCGTGGAAAAGCTTAAACAAGCCCGCGCTTTACAGACGTTTGGTATTGTCCATTTCTCTACCCATGCCAACTTTCAGCCTGGTAATATCAATAAATCCTATATTGAGTTTTGGTATAGCAAATTACTAATTAGCCAATTGCAGCAGTTGAAGTTAAGTCAGCCACCAGTGGAACTATTGGTTTTGAGTGCCTGTCGTACAGCATTAGGGAACCCAGAAGCGGAGTTGGGATTTGCAGGCTTGGCGGTGTTAGCAGGAGTGAAATCAGCGATGGGCAGTCTATGGTCTGTCAACGATGAAAGCACAATGGGACTAATGACAAGTTTCTACGAGAAATTGAAAGAAACTCCGATTAAAGCCGAGGCTCTGCGGCAAGCACAGGTAGCGATGCTCAAGGGTCAGGTGCGACTAGAGAAGGGTCGGTTGGTAACAGCGAGTAAGAGCTTTCCTTTACCGCCGGAGTTAGCACAGATAGGAGACAAAGAATTTGCTCATCCTTATTATTGGAGTGGTTTCACGATCGTCGGCAATCCCTGGTAAGAGACTTCCAGAAAATAAATTATCCAATTTGCTGGAATCGTATTTTTCTGTCTCCCCCCTGCACTCTGCCTACACAGCAACGGGATATTCTTTAATTGGAAGTCCCTAAGAGAGTGCATTTTTCAGATACTTCTGAAAAGACTGATTTACTCCTTCAAAGATTTACATTCAATAGAAGTCCTTACGCGGATCATGAATTTACCAAAATCTTTTCTGTTTTTAGCGATCCTTGTTAGCGCACTTTCTCCCACCATTGTCACTTTTGCTAGCTTGCCATCACAGCGATCGGCATCGGACTTGGAGTGGAAAGTTAGTCTCAAATTCCCACCTGTAGATGACCGAGGAGCGCCCTCTCAAACATTGGGTGGAGGAACGCGTGGCTCTTCTTGTATCGATGGCAGCGGAATACCGATAACGCCTTTGATGCCGTCAAAAAATAATTTTGGGAAAACGGTTGCAGCCAATCCAACACTATATTGGTACATTCCTCAAAATACTGCCCAATCTGGAGAATTGGCTTTGACAGATGAAGCCGGAAATCAGGTTTATCTGACAACTTTTAAACTGCCTAGTACTCCTGGCATTATTAAACTGGACTTACCAGCAAATATTTCTCTCCAAATTGGCAAGTATTATCGATGGTACTTCACAATGATTTGCGATTTTCAAGACCGCGCTCAGGATCAATCTGTCAAGGGATTACTCCAGCGTACCGAAGTCAGTTCATCCCTGAAAAGTCAGCTAGCTGGGGTAGGACTTCTAGAACAGGCAAAAATTTATGCAGAGTCTCAAATTTGGCAAGAAGCACTGAATACCGTTGCTCAATTGCGCCGCGAGAAGCCAACTGAATGGGAAGAACTTTTACAATCAGTCGGTCTAGAGGCGATCGCCAAAGAACCTTTCCTTGACTGCTGCACGAGCGATCGCTAACCTCAGTACAGTTAAATATCGGCAAAGTTAAAACGGCTACTTTGCTACCCTGAAAAATTAATTTTGGTGCAAAAAAGATGATGTGGAGAAAGTGGAAAAAGCTGCTGTGGCAATGGCGCGGTGTTTTGATTACTACTCCTAGTGTGGCTGGTGTAGTCATTTTATTACGCTTTGCTGGTTTAATGCAGCCTTGGGAGTTGGCGATTTTTGATCAATATATGCGTCTGCGACCCCAAGAAGCACCTGATGACCGGATTGTCATTGTGGGAGTAAATCTTGCAGACATGAAAAAAATTCGTCAGCCAATCGTTCCAGATGGTCTGTATGCTCAATTGTTGCAAAAATTAAAAGCCAGGAAACCACGAGCGATTGGTTTAGATATCTACCGCGATTTACCTGTAGAACCAGGACATCAAGAATTAACCAAAGTATTTGCATCTACCCCCAATTTAGTCGGGATTCAAAGAGTGGTAGGGGATAACCAACGCGAGCCAATTGACCCGCCACCAGCACTCAAAGATAAAGGGCAAGTAGGTGCAAATGATTTGGTTTTAGATCCAGATAAAAAGGTAAGACGCAGTTTGCTCTACTTAACAGATAAAAATGGAGAGACTATTTACAGTTTTGCATTATATTTAGCTTTACTTTATCTTGATGCCGAAGGTATTGCACCGGAAACTTTTGGACAAACAAAAAATTGGCAGTTAGGAAAGACAAGATTTATCCCTTTTGCCGCTAATGATGGTGGCTATGTGCGAGCTGATGACCGTGGCTACCAAATTTTAATTAATTACAGGGGGCCAGCTAGGCGCTTTTCTACAGTCACGATGACAGATATTTTGGAAGACAAAGTACCACCAGAATGGGGACGCGATCGCATTATTTTGATTGGTAACGTCAGCGAGAGTTTTGAGGATTTATTCTTCACTCCCTATAGTAGTGGTTTGTTGACTTCCCCAGAACCTATGCCTGGAGTAGAGATTCACGCGAATATTGCTAGCGAAATTATCAGTGCAGCTACAGTAGATCGCCCACTAATTAAGAGTTGGTCGCAACCAGTGGAAATAGGATGGATTTTTCTGTGGTCTTTTGTGGGTGCAAGTCTAACTTGGCAATGGCGATATGCAGGCGGGATAAAATTTTTATCCCTCCAGAAAATAACTAGCCCAATTTTGGCAGCAGGTGTGCTATTAGCTAGTACTTATGCAGCCTTTATCGCCAGTTGGTGGATACCTGTAGTACCACCATTATTAGCTCTGTTGGGATCTGCGATCGCTATTACAGTCCACATCGCCCGTACTGCTGGAGAAATTCGTTATACATTTGGGCGTTACTTAAGCAAAGAAGTAGTCACTACCTTATTAGAAAGTCCAAAAGGTTTACAGCTTGGGGGCGAACGGCGCAAAATCACCATACTCGTCTCTGATTTAAGAGGATTTACCAGTATTTCTGAACAATTACCCCCGGAAAAGGTTGTTCAAGTTCTCAACTTTTATTTATCATCAATGGCAGATATCATTACCCAGTATCAAGGAACCATTGATGAGTTTACGGGTGATGGTATTTTAGTGTTGTTTGGTGCGCCTACTGCCAAAGAAGACGACACTACAAGGGCTATTGCTTGTGCGATCGCTATGCAGTTAGCAATGACGAGTATAAATGAAAAGATGCAACAGTGGAATCTGCCGCCATTAGAAATGGGAATAGCTGTCAACACAGGCGAAGTTGTTGTTGGAAATATTGGTTCTTATATCCGAACAAAATATGGTGTAGTCGGTAGTCAGGTGAATCTCACCTATCGTATTGAATCCTATACAATTGGAGGACAAATTGTTATTTCAGAATCGACATTTAGAGAAGTAGAGTCAATTGTTAAAGTCGGTGGACAAAAGCAAGTACAAGTAAAAGGAATCAAACTACCGATAAATATTTATGAAGTTAGGGGGATTATTGGAGAATACAATCTCTTTCTAACTCAAGAAGAAGAAAGATTACTAGCCTTAGCTGAAGCAATACCAATAGAATATACAATTCTAGATGAAAAGCACATTGAAAAAACCCTTTTTCAAGGCAGTTTAGTTAAACTTTCCACGAAGGGAGCCGAGGTACGTCCCAAGGATATAGAAAAGGATATCATCCCTTCTTTATTCAGTAATATTAAATTAGTTTTATCACTAAAATCTTCAAAAGAATTAAGCGTTGATATTTATGCTAAAGTTTTAGAAAAACCAATAGAAGATGGGGTATTTTATATTTGCTTTACTACTAAAAGTTCTGAGATAAAAGTAATTCTTAGTAAGATTTAAGTAGGTAAGCGTAAATATTTGTCGTTGGGATAAGGCAGGAGGCAAGAGAAAGCTAAACTCCAATCAAAAAGCCACTTTTTCTGAAGTATGCAAAGTAGATATTGAGTAATTTGGTGTTTATAGTTGGATAAATAATATTGGTGTCAGCAAGTCCAGTCAATGTATTTTGGCAATCAAATGCTGGTAACTGCACGTTCTTTAATAATTGTTCGTCTAACAATGGTAAGAAGGCATGTAAAGCATTTGGAATATTGTGTTCCGCATTGTGTAGCAATTTAGCATACCACTCATGGTAAGAAACTTGCTCTAGCGAATAGCCCAAAGACCGAACTAAGTCACACCAATTACGCCAAGACAGAGATTGGGGAGAAACAAGGTGAAATGCCTTGCCAAACAAGTCAGGGTTTTGAGAGAGGTGGACGATCGCCCTGCTACCATAATCAACGGGGGTCAAATCGAGAGGGAATTCCAAATCCGGGACCATACCTAGTTGGATACAGCCTTTAGTCAGGCTGCAAAAGAAGTCATCCACATTGGCGATTCCCGTTTGGCTGTGTCCGGAGATTGCACCTGGTCTGTAGATGCATACAGGAAGTCCGCGATCGCGTGCCTGCATAACTAGCTTTTCTGCCACCCATTTACTCTGTAAATAACCCCCTTGCAACCCTTGAAATTCTGCCAATCTATCAGATTCTTGAATGTAGTTCGCATTTGCATAAGCAGGAGCAGAAAAGATGCCCAGCGTCGAAACAAAATGTACGGGTTTGACTTTCGTTTGAGCTGCTAGCCTCAAAATCGCCTGAGTTCCCAAGACATTTGCTGCTTTGAGTTTGGCGTAGGGATAAAGAAAATTGACGACAGCACCATTGTGATAGATGACATCAATTTGATGGCTAAGTTGATGGAATTGTGACTCGTTCAAACCTAAATTCGGCAACGCCAAATCGCCAATGACTGGAATGATGCGAGAGCGAAATTCTTCTTGCCAAAGTCCGTATGCTTGCAAATGGCTTTGGATACGTTGGTTGCCTTGTTCTAGATTCTGCGCTCGCACTAAGCAATAAACATTAGCCGTGGTCTGTTGCAGGAGTTCATCTACTAAATACGCGCCGAGAAAACCGGTTGCTCCAGTTAAGAAAATCGCCTGGGGTTGGGCGATAAAGTTGAATGCTGTCGTTGGACGAATTGCCGGATCTAAGATAGCCTCTGCTGCCAAATCGATCGCTAAATTGGCAGCCACTCCTGTCTGAGCGATCGCTTCAATTACTTGAGCCACTCCCGCAATTGTTGGGACTTCCAATAATTGATGAATGGGTATGGTTACTTGGAAGTTTTCTCGCAACCGAGACAGCAGTTGCACTGCCAACAAAGAATTGCCTCCCAAATCGAAGAAGTTATCGTAGATGCTGAGTGGGGATCTGTGAAGTAAGTTTTGCCACAAGTCAGCTAAGTGTTTCTCTGTTTCGGTGCGGGGTGCAACAAATGTCTGATGCTGTTGTTGATATTGAACTTGAGACTCTTCCATGTACTGGAGAATCTGCTCTGGTGTATGCCAATCTGAAGCAATTTTTTGGAATAAGGTGGTGTAATTGGCAGATTGTTGGGGTATTGCGCGATCGCTTTGCGTTAAATTCCCTTCAGATGCCGAATGTTTTGGTTGTTTGTCTAATCGTTCCGAAGCAATAGCGATCGCTCGACAAACATCTGCTGAAAACTTATAGCAGTAGCTTTCTGCTAAACGTTCCTTGTCAATGGCTACCAACTGTTCGAGAAAATCCCCAATAGGCTGGTTTTTGGAAGTGGGTTTGTAAATAATATCGATCTGCTTCAGCCCCCGTGCCAGGGCAATTTTACCCAGGAAATTGAGCATTTGATACTCAACTCCTCTGCCCAACACTCGACAACTGAGTAATAGGGTATCTACCACCACTGCCGACGCTGTGGTTTGTACCATCATCATTCCCACCAAACCATAATTCCCAAAGCGGTCTTTCACATCCACAACATAGCAAGTATGAGTGTCTAACAGGCAAAAGGCTTTGATTTCAGCCGACGTTCTGCGTAAGGTGGTGGTGTTAAATTGATTTGTTCGCTGCGTTAGTTGAGCAACACGATCTACCTGGGAGGGCTGCATTTCCATAATATCCACTTGCAGATTGAGGCTATTGAGGAAATCTCGCAACGTGAGAGATTCGTTTGCCGCTTGCTGACGTTGGCGATTTTGCTGGTAAACAATCGTTCGCTGTCGATCCTCTACAGTGATGTTTAGACGATCAAATGCCCAGGTATGAGCCAGAAATTGAGGAATTTCAAGAGCATTTGTCGGCAATTGCAGGGTTAAGGCTTCTGGACAGTGATGCCGGACTTCAGCGCATTCGATGGGGTTGTCATCAATAAAGATGAAGCTATCTAAACTCAGCCCGAGTTCTTGAGACAGTAATTTCAAGTTCTCTGATTTAGTCTGCCAATTAATTCGCCAAGCTGCCAAATGGTGACGCTTTAGCCGCATATCGGAACGTTGGTCTAATACGGCAAAGACATCTGCTTGATTATTTTTGCTGCACAGACATAGCAACATCCCGCGATCGCACTGCTGAATCATAAATTCTTGTAATGCTTGATAGGATGAATCTATGACAATACCCTCAACTCCATCCTCGCCACAAACACCTTGCCATAAGGTTTGATCGCAGTCTAAGACAATTACTTTATAAGGCGGTCTATGTAGGCAGTGAATTTTTCTCGCCAACATTGTTCCTAACGCTGTGAAGAATGCTGGCGTAAATGGAATATGTCCGATTTCATCGCTATAAGCATCATAGAAGTTAGTTACCGGGTAGCTTATTGCTAACTCCTGATAATTAATAATATGCAGTCCACTAATATCGGCAAGTTCTGTTAATAAATTTGCTTCCATTTGTTGCAAAAAAGTTGCTATTTCTGCATTACTTGGCAATAAACAAAGCAAATGGGGAATTTGAGTCTGTTCGCAGGATTGACGTAATGCTATAACTAAATCCTTAGTATTGCGCTCAAGAGAATTTTTTTGTTCGTTACGAGATAACTCTTGTGAATCCTCAGACCTAACCCAATCTTCTAACCGCACTAGAACAATATTGACTCCTGTTTCATTTTGCGATAACAGACTATCAGGAGTCAGTAGTTGTTGGAAAACCTGGTTATAGGGAGCAAAGGTAATTTCTGAGGGTAAATTGAGTTGCTGCATCCAGAAATTTAGAGAATCTGCAACTAAATCGGCGGTAAAAGTAGCTGCGATCGCCAGCTTTGGTTTTTGGTATCGACTCCTGGCTAATTTTGCTTTTCTATCAAGGTCTGTTGGTAGTATAAATTCATTGATGCGAATATCTTTTGACTCAACCCATTGTTCTAAAATTTGGAATAAAGCGTTACCGAAAGCGTCGATTGTTTCACTTTCAAATATGTCGGTGTTATATGCAATTCCTATTTGTAAATCTGCTCCGACTTCGTAAATATAGGTATATAAATCTAAATCAGTAGGCCCCCAAATTCCTTCGTCAATCAATGAAAACGTCAGATTGGGTAAATTTGTCAGGTCGCTCGGTAATTGACTGTTGACATAGCTTAATCCGGTGCGGAATGTTTGAAAAAAGGGAGTATCTTGTGCAACCCGACTCGACCCCATGACTTCAACGACTTTACCAAAGGGGACATTTTGGTGAGCGTATGCAGATAACAACACCGATCGCACTCGGCTGAGTACTTCCGCGAAAGTGGGATTGCCAGACAAATCTGTACGCAGCAACAAAGGGTAGCCAAAAAAACCAATCAGCGACTCCACTTGCGGATGAACTCGACCTGAAGCGGTAAAGCCAATTAAAATGTCTTCCTGCTGAGAACACAGGTAAATCAAAGCCTTAAACGCCGCTACGAAAGTCATAAAGGAAGTAATTCCCATTTGTTCGTGACTTCGTTGTTTGATTGCTGCCCACAAAACAGGATCGAGTTTAAAAAACTTTCGCCGACCTTGGAAATTCTGGAGTGGCGGTCGGGGATGGTCGATGGGCAATTTTAATTCAAAGGATGCCCCCTCTAGTTGCTGTTTCCAGTAAGCTAGTTCACTTTTGAGCGCATCATTGTTGAGCCACTGGCGTTGCCATACGGCAAAGTCTCGATATTGGATGGAAGGTTCTGGCAGTGGAGAAGGCTGTCCCTTGTAGACATGACTGTAGACTGTTGCCAGTTCTCGAATCCATAAACCCATCGAGATCATATCGCTGACAATGTGGTGAATGACGAGCAAGAGAATATGCTCGCGTGCATTTAAGCGAATGAGTTTAATCCGCCATAAAGGAGCGATCGCCAAATCAAAGGGAGCTTCAGCTGCTTCATCGGCAAGTTGCCAGAAAGTTTTTAATTGTTCGGTTGCATCTAAATGCTCAAGACTGAAAACAGATAATGTAAAAGGTTCTGGTGCAGCGATATTTTGCACGGGATTCCCTTCCCACACCCCAAATGTTGTCCGAAAGACATCATGACGACGGAAAATTTCATTAATACTTTTTTCCAGGCAGTTTAAATCTAGATCCCCATTCAACCGCAAGGCTTGAGCAATATTATGAGCAGATTCTACAGCAGCTAACTGGGCCAAAATCCACAGGCGTTCCTGCTGGAAGGATACCGGCACATTTTGCGTTTGTGAAACCGGAACCAAAGGGATGGAAGCAGCACCGATTTTGTTTTGGTGTAGTAACCGGATTAGCTCTCCTTTATTGTTAGCTAAAGCATTGCGTAGATCGGGAGTGATAACTCCTTTAGGTGCTTGAATGCGGAGTTGTTCCCCATCAACTAATAATTTCACTCCCCGGTCTGAAAGCTCGGCTAAAAGGGCATTTAGGTTCATAGTATTATTTCTTCTACATCCTCAGTGATTTCAGTTGCCGAATTTTCGTTGAGTCCCTGTAAAGCTAGCTGTTTCAATAACAGGTCTGCTAGTTGGTTGATGTTGGAACCTTCAACAAACTTTTCTAAAGAAAGGTCAATTCCCAGTTCTGTGATGATGCGATTGCGGATTTCGATCGCCATCAAAGAATCTAGTCCGGCTTTGCTCAGTGCTTGACTGGCATCGACTCGCTCCACAGAACAACCCAACACTTTGGCAATCTTTTCTTTCAGGTAAATGGTTAAAATCTGCAAGCGATCGCCAAAGTCATGAGTTTGCAATTGTTGCTGAATTTCCATCGGCGGTGGTGATGCCGATTGAGCAATCCCCACCTGAGAAAACTCTGCCAAATATGCCGGACAAGTCCCCGATGAGAATTGCTGCATAAATGTCAGCCAATTGAGCGGCATCACACCTACTTGAGCAACCTCCCAAGAAAAGCTCTGCTCCAAAACCTGTAAACCTTGGGATGGCGACATCATTTCCATTCCCTGATGTTGGAGTTGCTTACCGAACTGACGCTCGGCTGCTGCACCAATTTCAGCCCAAGCTCCCCAGTTAATACTCAATCCCGATAACCCCAATTGATGACGATAATGTGCTAGAGCGTCTAAAAATGCATTGGCAGCGCAGTGGTTAGCTTGACCGGCAGAACCCAAAACAGAAACAGCAGAAGAAAACAAGATGAAGAAATCGAGCGGTAAGGCTTGGGTTAATGTGTGCAGATTCCAAGCACCATGTACTTTCGGCGCCATGACTCGATGAAAGCGCTCCCAAGTTTGCTGGAGTAAAACACCGTCATCCAAAACTCCGGCTGCATGGATAATGCCGTGTAGAGGCGGGTGGCTACGGCCAATTTCTGCCAATACCTCCGCCACTTGTGACTGCACAGACACATCAGCTTGCATTACCATCACCGATATACCTTGTGCCTGAAGTTGCTGAATCTGGCGATCGCTCTGTTCGTTTGTCCCCCTGCGTCCCATGAGAACTAAGTGCTTTGCCCCACGTTCTACTAACCAATGGGCAATTAGCAGTCCCAGTCCCCCTAATCCACCAGTAATTAAGTAGGTACTATCTGGGTGGATGGGGATATCTGCTTGATTGGAATTTTGTTTTCCACGGTAAGGAACCAGTCTTGCCACCTGACGCATCCCATTACGGAATGCAATTTGATTCTCTTGATCTGGTGATGTCAACTCTGCAAATAGTCCATCAAGGGGGTTTTGAGTTAGCCGATAATTTTCTTGGAGGTCTAAATCTATTAAGCGAAGCTGTAATTCTGGGTGTTCTCTGACGATTGCCTTCCCCATTCCCCATAGCGGCGATTGAACTAATCCAGTTCCATCGGCAACTGCTCCTCTAGTTATTACCCATAACTGAGGTGGCGTTATACCCATCTTTTTAACTAGCGCTTGCACCAAGTACAGAGTACTGCCACAGCCAATACGGGTTGCTGTTTGCAAGTCTTCGACGGTTAAGGTTGGTGCAGTTTCTCCAGTCTCCAGGCTCCACAAATGTACCACCCCTGATAGACGCGATCGCTTGCTAAGTATGTGCGAAACCAACCGCTGAAAATCTTCCGGTTTCTGAGGATTAATCGTGAACTCGAACTCACTCAACAGTTCGTATTCCTGTCCGGGAAAAACTAGAGTACAAGTATCTCCTCGTTCTTGAAACCGTCGAGCAAGTTTCTGACTGATACCTTGACTATCTGCTAAAATTAGCCAGTTTTGTTGTATGTGGTCGGTTCCTTTTTGGGCAACAATCACAGCCTGAGCCAGGGAACCGATGACTTGATTTTTAGGTGCGATCGCCACCGCCGACGTAAATCCATTAGCTTGCAACACATCTTGCCACTTGGCACTACTTAAGAGCGGGTAATTCGGCCGCAACCAGCGATCGGCAAACAACCACCAACCTGGGGTCAAACCGAAGCTCAAATCTAGCCAACAATGGCGATCGGTGACTTCTAACAACACCAGAATTCCGCCTGGTGCTAATAAGGTGTGGACATGGGCCAATGTTTGTTGTAAATCTGGTGTAGCATGTAACACATTTGCTGCCAGAATCACGTCATATTTTTGGCCTTCCAAGCCTTGAGTCGCTGGATCTTGGCTGATATCTAAAGGCTGATAGCGAACAAATGGGTAATCCCGAAACTTCTCCCGTGCTTTGGCTGCAAACAGAGGTGAAATGTCTGTGAAGGTGTATTCAGCTTGATAATTATTCAATTGCGGCAGAATGTAAGCGGTTGTGCTGCCAGTTCCCGCCCCAATTTCTAGCAAGCGGATCTTGCTCCCCTGTGGTACTTGCAGCAGTGCTGCGGAAACTGCCTTTTGCACCAATGTATTCATCACTCTAGCAGCTGGGGCATCTTGATACAGTTGCGTCAGCAGGGTGAAATCACCATTGGGAAACAGTAATTGTAGTGGGTCAAGTTTTCCCTGAAGTACCACTGGTAAGCTAGCACCACAGCGTTCTACTAGGGCGATCTCAGTGTCTCCGGTAGGGAATTGGACTAACAGTCGGTCTGGTTGCGGCGTTTGGCGATCGAGGGCGCTAATTACTTCCCAATGATGTCTGCCGTTGACACAATCAAGAGGTCTGAGCCACCCTGCTTCAGTCAAAATATCCAGAAACCGATGTAGCAGTTGGTGATACTGGCTAATCACCCCCAACTGTTCTGCTATTTCTGTAAAGGAGAACTGCAATCCGAGTTGAAAGTCCCATCCTAGTTGTTGTAAGGCACTGATTACATAAGACAAGCTGAGGGCTTCAAGTTGGGGTAAAAATTCGTCGTTTGATGAGGTTGTTGTTAGGAGTTCAGCCAATTGAGGAATTAGGTTTTGGCTGATGTCCTTGGGATTGAGCAGGTAATCAGGTGAGAGCGATCGCCCCATTCGGGCTTGAGGTCGCCACTCGATTTGATACAACCAGTCTGGCGGAACTTGAGGAGAGGTCAATGTTAGCGAAGCGACCCTTTGAAGTTGCAGACCTTCAACAACCGCTAGAGTCTCACCATCATCTGTAACTAATTGCAAATCGCTAATGAGTGTTTTGTTACTGTTCTGACTAGGATGTACTTTGGCATAACTCCATAGTCGGTTGCTGGGGCGATCGCAAACTTGCAATCGCTTGATGGCGATCGGCACATAAGCCTCTTTGCTACCATCTTGTGGGAATATAGCTTGCAAAACTTGAAAACAGGCATCCAAGAATGCTGGATGAAACTGATAGGTATCTGTTTCTAAAACGCATATTTGGGGTAACTCAATCTCCCCTGTCACTACTTCTGAATCCAACCACAACTGTTTAACTCCCCGAAAACTAGCACCATAATCAACTCCCCGCTGAAGAAACTGTTGATAATGTTCGGCTTGCTTATGGGAAGCTACATTTTTGGGGAGCCAGTGCGTTGCAGAAAGTTCCATCGATGGTTTGAGATCGGATGCGATGACATTTCCAGAAACATGCAGCATCCAAGAGGGTGAAGAATCTTCCTCATCTAGTTCACAACTAAAAATTTCAAAGGAATATCCCTGTTGTTCCGTTGGGTAAAGAATTAGCTGGAGTGTTTTAACTTCATTTTCTGATAAAACTAATGCCCGTTTATATAGGACATTTTCTAAAATTAAATTTTTGGATTTCAAAACCTTCGCTGCTGCCCCTAAAACCATCTCTAGATAGACCGTTCCTGGCACGATTACTTTTCCGTAAACGCGATGGTCAGCTAAAAAAGCGGGGAAATAAGAATTGATTTGCGTCTGGAAACGAATCTCTTTCGAGTCTGCCAAGTGCAATCTAGAACCGAGCAGAGGATGAGAAGATTTGAGATTTGCAGAGGAGAGTTGAACATTTTTTTGCCTGCTATCTTTGTTTGGTTCAACCCAAAAACGCGATCGCTCAAAGGGATAATTCGGCAACACCACGCGCCGATGCTCAGATCCCCGATGAAACTCCGACCAGTTCACCGATATTCCCTGTTCATACAACGCCGCTAAACTGCCCAACATCTGCTGCCAATCCGATTCCTGGGATTTGAGGCTCCCTAGCCACAGATGTCCCGATTCTGGGATACACTGATGACCCATGCTTACTAAAATTGGGTGCGGCCCCACTTCCAAACAAGCCAAATTTCCTAACGCTGACAGGCTGACCATACTGTTAGCAAATTGCACTGGCTGCAAAATATGCTGCACCCAATATTCAGGCGTGCTAATCTCCACTCCTGCCAATTGCCCTGTGATGTTAGAAATGAAGCGAATATTCGGGTTTGGTGTACGGTAGCTCACTTGCTGGGCAATCTGCCCAAACTCTGCCACCATTGGTTGCATCAACGGCGAATGAAAAGCATGGGAAACTTTCAGTGACTTTGTTTGCACTCCTTTGGCTTCTAAGATAGCCACAGCCGATGCGATCGCCGCAGCTGCACCAGAGATAACGATTTGCCTTGGTGCGTTGATTCCAGCGATTGCCACCTCCGGCAATGAATCGATCGCCGCATACACTTGCGCCAAATCAGTAAATACCGCTACCATCGCCCCTGTGTGCGGTAGTGCTTGCATCAATTTACCCCGTGTGGCGATGAGTTTCAATCCATCTTCCAGACTGAATACACCTGCAACAGTTGCAGCAACGTATTCGCCCACACTATGACCCATAACAACACTAGGCTTGATACCCCAAGATTGCCATAGCTCAGACAATGCATATTCCAAGGCAAATAAGACAGGTTGGGTATAGCCAGTCTCATCTAGAAGATGAGGGGGTAAGTTCTTTTCCCCTTCTCCTAATGGATACAGCACTTCTAGCAATGGTTGCTCTAATAACGAGTCCAAGATTTCAGCACAGCGTTCTATGGCTTGCCGAAAAACAGGTTGGGTTTCGTAAAGTTCTCGTCCCATGCCGATATACTGCGAACCTTGTCCGGTGAACAGGAAAGCTACCCCTGAAGCCTGAGAGCGAGTGCGCTGATTTTCGGCAATAAATGTTGTAAGTTGATTTCTCAATTGTGCGGGTGAATCGGCAACCAAGGCCAGCCGATAGTCAAAATGCGATCGCCCCACATTACTCGTATAACAAATATCCCTCAAAGATACTTCTGAATGAGACTCCAAAAACCCCACATATCGCCCAGCTAATTCCCGTAACGCTATTTCACTTTTTGCCGAAAGCGTCAACAGCGATTTGAGTTGGAAATTTACTTCTTTGCCCCCCTGCCCCCCTGCTCCCCTACTCTCCCCCGGCGCTTCCTCCAAAATGACATGGACATTCGTACCGCCAACACCCAAAGAAGTTACGCCAGCCCGCCGAGGCGTTTGGTCTGGTTGCCAGTCTGATAGAGTTGTATTTACATAAAATGGACTGTTAGCAAAATCAATCTTGGGATTGGGATGTTTAAAATTTAGGCTAGGCGGTAGCAATCGGTGTTTGAGTGCCAAAACTGTTTTAATCAATCCTGCTATGCCTGAAGCTGTATCTAAATGTCCGATGTTAGTCTTTACAGAACCGATGGCGCAAAATTGTTGCTTCTGTGTTTTGGCACGAAATGTTTGGGTTAATGCTGCAATTTCAATCGGATCGCCGAGAGTCGTTCCGGTGCCGTGGGTTTCGATGTAAGTAATAGTTTCTGGATTAATATTTGCGATCGCTTGGGCTTGGGCAATCATTGCTGCCTGTCTCTGAACGCTGGGAGCCGTATAACTGATTTTTTGGGAGCCATCGTTATTAATCGCAGAACCCTTAATGACGGCGTAAATATTATCTCCATCGGCGATCGCATCTGCCAATCGTTTCAACATCACAATGCCAACGCCATTGCCGCCAACGGTTCCTTGGGAGTTAGCGTCAAATGCTCGGCAGTGACCATCGGGTGAAAGAATCATTCCTGGCTGATACCGATAACCAGATTTTTGGGGTACGGCGATGGCAGCAGCGCCAGCCAGAGCCATATCGCATTCTCCCTGAATCAAACTCCGACACGCTTGATGGACGGCAACTAAGGAAGTTGAGCAAGCGGTTTGCACGTTGACGCTGGGCCCTTGTAAGTTGAATTTGTATGAAACCCGCGTAGGGAGAAAATCCGCACCATTAGCGATCGCCAGTTGCGAGTCATCAACGTATTCTAGTCGCTCCCGATTTGGGTAAAGATTGTGATTCCAGTAGGTTCGACCTGCATAAAGATTCATCCCCATGCCTGCATAAACCCCGATTAACCCTGTATAAGTTGCAGGATCGTAACCAGCGTTTTCGAGTGTTTCCCAAGCACACTCTAGAAACAGGCGATGCTGTGGGTCGATGATTTGGGCTTCTTTGGGAGAGATATCGAAAAATGCCGCATCAAATAAATCAATGTCAGATAAGATACCACTAGCTTTCACATAATTGGCATCATTAAAGGATGAGGGATCGATTCCAGCTAACTCCAGTTCTTCATCACTGAAGAATGAAATCGATTCCACGCCATTACAGCAGTTTTCCCAGAATTCATCAAGTGTTTTGGCTCCTGGAAAACGCCCGGACATACCGATGATGGCAATTTCTAATTGCTGGGTACTTTTCATTTCACCCAGGTGATGGGATGGCGATAATTGCGATCGCTCCGGCAATGGCATTTGAGCTTGATTCAGAAACTCTGCTAGCGTCTGAATAGTTGGATATTGGAATAAGTCAATCAGTGACAGATGTTGCCCAAATTGTTTTTGTAACCGATCGTGAACCCGAACCAAGGTAAGCGAACTGCCACCCAGTTCAAAAAAGTTGCGATCGATACTCACTGAAGAAATGCCCAGCACGTCTTGCCATATTTGAGCTATCTGGCGTTGAATGTCAGTTTGGGGTAAAACGACTTGCCAAGGTTGGTTGTGCTTCTGATTGCTGCCAATAATTTTGGCAATGTCTATCGTACCCGTTTGTGTTAAGGGCATTTCCGCAAGCTGTACAATTTCGCAATGGCTAGGAGTCCCAAAGCGATCGCCAACCCTCAAAGTTTGCTCCCAACCATGCACCTCTGCACCATCCACAGTGGTGACATAAGCGGTTAATTTCTGGGCATTATCGACTTCTGTCTTCAGATATCGACGAATATGGGGATTGCTGCCATCTAAACCGACAATCAGCTGTGATTGATGACGCGATAAACCTGCCAGTAAGGAACGCCAACCCTGTTCCTGAGTAATACTCTGATAGCCCAAGCGATGAGCTGCTTCCCGGCTGTGCATGGGGTTTCCCTCGCTCATACCAACATCATCCCACTGGCTCCAGTTAAAGCAGTAAGTATCAGGATGGTAATGGTATTGCTGATATTGACAACAACCATCTAAAAAACTGTTGGCAGCAGCATAGGCACTAAAGGTTGCTCCGCCAAATACACTATTTACAGAAGAAAAGCCGATGAACAGGGCATCTGGTCGATTCTGAATCAGTTGAAAAAGTGTCCAAGTGCCCTGAACTTTCGGGCGCAGCATGGTACGAAAGCTTTCTAATGTAGCCACCGCTATCCAGTGATTTTCCATCACCGTCCAGTGGTGTTTGAGGTCGCCTTCACCTGCGAGATGAATAATTCCTGCCAAGGGTTGATTCCATCTCAACTCTGCCTCAGTGACAGCCTGCTGCAAGCAAGTTAGATCGCAGATATCAACAGCTTTGTATAATAAATTACTACCAGCAGCCAAGAGCGTTTGATAATTTTTCAATCGCTTGGCGATCGCTGTATTCTGATCGAGATGTTGCGACCATTCTGTTTCTGGTGGCAAGTTTGTTCTGCCAACAATTAGCAATCGCACACCAAATTGCTTAAGTAAATATTGGCAAACGGAAGTCCCAATTCCACCCAATCCGCCTGTTACCAGATAGGTCTGCCCTGGTTTAATTGGTATTTCCTGGGTTGGACTAGCAAGCATATCGACTTTGGCGAGTGACGAGACTAGCCGTTGACCTTGACGATAAGCAATTTCACTATCATCTTTGGTAACATTTAATTCTTTGAAAACATACTTGGCATTTGTTTCCAGTGACCCAACTTCCAAGTCAATGTGGCGACAGTGCAACCAAGATAGTTCTAAAGGAATTGTTTTCAGTAATCCGATAAGTGTAGATTTTTCATAAGCGATCGCATCATCGCTGCTAGTTAACTGGACGTTGTTAGAAATGACTTGTAACTGAATGTCTATATCTAGTAGTTGGTATTTTTCCTTGGCATTTGCTAAGGCTTGCACTAAAAATAGAATGCTATATAACCCTAAGTATTGGGCACGTTCTAGTTCCTCTAGACTAGAAACCTGACCCATAGACTCGTTATAAGTCCATAAATGCAAAATCTGAGTGGGAATATCCGATGCCAAAGACTCTAGCAACCGCCGATAGTGATCGGGATCTTCGGGATTGATGGTAAAGCGATCGCCCCGCTCAGAGTTGATAAAATCCGTACCTGCTACAACGCAGATATAAGATTGGTTATGGCGTTCGAGTTCTGTACACAGGTAATTTCCTAAACCTAGACCATCGAGAAACACGAGGAATTTCTGAGTCGGAAGTTTAACTGGTTCCCGATGTTTGTGACTTAACTGCTTAACACACCAAATTCGGCGATAAAACCAGTCAGGTATTGTGTTGGCATTGCCACTGAGGATATCAAACTGACGGAGGATAGGTTTAAATTCACCTGATTCAAAGCGTTTAACCAGTTGCGATCGCTGGATCTTGCCAATGGCCGTTTTCGGAATCACAGCTTTCTCAACTGGAATCACATAGCTAGGATTGATGCCACAACGTTGGACAACTTTTTGGCGAATGGTTTGGATCAACGTTGAAATTTGCATTTCATTCGCGCCACCTGCATGGAAGAAGATAGCTAGCTGTTCTGAAGTTTCTCCATCGTGTACAGCCACTGCGGCAGTGTAGGAAACAACTACGCCTGCAATTTCTTCCACAACTGCTTCGATTTCATGACTATAGTAATTCAGGCCATTAACGATAATAACGTCTTTCTCTCTGCCTGTAATTGTTAAATGTCCTTGTCGTAAGAAAGCTAAATCTCCCGTCTTCAACCAGCCATCTTCTGTAAATACCTCTGAATTCAGTTCCGGTTGACCAAAATAACCTGATGTTACTGTCAGTCCTTTGACTTGCAGTCGTCCGATGGCTTCTTCCTCAACGAGCTGGTCTTGAGCATCAACTATCCGCAGAGAAAATCCGGAGATGGGCGCTCCAACTTCTACGAATGCATCTTCATCCGTGGTTGATTCTCTAGAAAAGTTGTAAGAGTAAGTCACTCCCGAACAAGTTTCAGCCATTCCCCAAGCTGGATGTATTGCCGTAGTCGGGAGTCCGTGCGCTGTCAGCAATTCTAGAAATCTTCTTGCAGTTTTGCCGACAATGGCTTCTGCTCCGTTAAAGATGTATCGCACTGATGATAAATCCCAATGCCCCTGAGAAAGTTCTGCTTCAGCGGCGTTGATTAGCCCATACGCAAAATTTGGTGCAAAGGTAACACTCACGCGATAATCAGACATCCAATCAAGCCATTTCAGGGGTTGTTGCAACACCCAATCGGTGACGGCATGAATTTGTTGACAACCTACATACACATCCCGAATATGGAAATATACTAATCCGGCAACGTGATCGAGTGGCATCCAGTTTAAGGAAACATCTTCTTGGGTAAACCCGTTCATTTGGACACTCGCAGCCGACCGACAGATGAGACTGCGATGGCTTTGCATAACTGCTTTCGGCGTACCTGTACTGCCCGAAGTGAGAAACAGTACTGCCAAATCATCTGGGGCAGCAACATACCAGTTAGGATCGGGATGGTGAGATTGCAACTCATTGAGGGTAGCGATCGCCAAATTGTCAAGTGCTAAATCTGCCAGGGAACGTTTGAATTCAGGTGCTAATCGCTTGCTAGTCAGCACCATACTGGGTTCTAGTCTTTGCCAGATTTGAGCTAATTTATTAACGAAACCATCAGAGCGATCGTAGGCGTGAGGAACGGATAAAGGAATTGGGATGAATCCGCCTAAAATACAGCCCCAGAAGGCAGGAATGAAATCTTGAGGTTGGTCAAATTGAAAGAGAATTCTATCTTGAGGCACAAGCCCTAACTTTCTTAAACCCGCCAAAATGCGTTGAGCTGCGTCTAATAAATTTTCGTAGGATTGGTTTTGGTAAGTATCATCGGATTGGATGTAAGTAATTCCTTTTGAGCTTTGTAACGCTGCCCTTTGAAGTAGTTTCGCTAAGTTAGTCGTTGCGTCTATTTCCAGTTGTAGAGGTTCGCCATGACTAATTGCTTTGGCTTTTGGGTGAGAAATCTGAAATTTTGAACACTCAAATTGTTGATTTACGCCATCTGATTTTAGTTTGTCTCCAGAATCCTCTAATTGAAAATTGAGTTTTGTTGCTTGTGGATTCCCTAGCAAATCCCAAACGTGTAATGGTGGTAGTTGTTTCCTCTGGTCTTGTACGATAACTGCGACTTGGTTAATCGAGGGGAGCGATCGCAAAGACGATTCCCATCGATTAACCAAATCGATATCGATCGCCACCAAATCAGTTAGACGGCGATCGTCAATCAGTCCCTCACTGGTAAGCGGCAATCTCGATAACCAAATGTAGGATTGAGGCAGGATAGTGTTTGGCAAATGAACCTGCAAATATGCATTTAGTTGTGCCAACGAACATTTTCCTGATGCGACTATGTAGGCAACTAACCACATATCTGCGGTTTCTGTTTCTCGGATTAATACCCGACACTCTTCAATTTCTGGATGGGTCAGGAGTGCAGTTTCCAGTGCTGCTTGCAGAGCTGCTTGGTCTGCTAAGTTTGCCTGAAAACCATTGAGGGTACTAATTTTCTCCAACATTCATAAGCTCCAAACTAACTTAGACACGTTTGCTGTTGCGGGATGTCTTTACTTCTACAAGCAACCCTATTAGTTGGTGGTTTTATATAACAGGCAACAGGCTTAAAAGTCCTTGGTGTCGGGGTTTGACGATCGGTTGAAAAAGAGGCAGGGGAGCAGGAAGCAAGGGGGATAATTCAGGTAGGTATTCAACCCCACCTGTAGCTTGCTTCCCCGTAGGGGTACAAGAACCACTGGTGGAGAAGTGGGGGACTCAGACCCATGTTCCGCTCCGCTACACGGTAGGAGTCAGGGGTCATTTCCCCCTGCTCCCTGCCCCCTTCCCCCTGCCTCTTCGTTGATGTCCTAACCTACGAAGGCAACTGCTATATATGCGTTTTTTGGCCGTTTTTGACATATTTGCTGTTTAAGGTCGCTACCTTGTGAATATTGAGAATACATGAAATTTTTTCGTAGTTACTAACTTCGTGACCATTTGTAACAAGTGACGTAAAAAGAGAATCTGGAAGGATTGAACTTAAAGGTTTGTAAATATTTGCTAGCAAGTTTTAGGAAGATTTTTGGACAAAATTCACTCGCTTTTAAGTGCAACGGTGTCGAAAAACAAAACTATGTAAATAAAAATAAATTAACTTGTAACTCTTGTTGTTGTATCCTGTTAAATTCATTATTCTTTGTTTTTAATAATTAATATTCCTGCGAATTTACTTAACTGGTTCCCAATCCGTCGTCACGATTTACAATTAAAATATTACAATTTTGGTTTCCGTCTTGTTTGTAAATAAACCGATCTACGCTGTTAAGAGCTAAATAAACTCCCAAACCGCCAATTTGTCGTTGCTGTAGCGACTTGTTCAAATCATCTGGAGTTAACTTCTGGGTAGGATTGAAGGGAACACCAGTATCTTTAATCGCAATAGTCAAGGAGCGATCGTCAAGATCGGCTTTTAAAATCAATATGCCTTCACGATTTGCTGCCTTATAGCCGTAATTAATGATGTTTGTAGCAATTTCATCGACCGCCAAACGCAGTCTGTAGGAGGTTTTTTTATTCAAACCTGCTACCATTGCTGCTGCCATCACATATTCTGCGATCGCCTTTAAAGAGTCCAGTGTTCCAGGCACAGTTAAAGGTTCCATATTTTACGGATTGGGGGTGAGTGAAAGGATGAAATTTTAGTCTGATGCCTTTCTCTGCACAATCAGCATTGTGATGTCATCAAACTGAGGTGCGCTGCTGATGTGAGCGAACAAATCAGTTGTAATGCGCTCTAGCAGGGGAGATGGCAAAAGTGCAGATTGATCTAGGAGCGATCGCAGTCGCTTTTCAGTAAAAAACTTACCGCTGGGGCTGCGTGCCTCAGTTACCCCATCGGTATAGCCAATTAAGATATCGCCAGGTTCCAACTGTACTTGTTGAATTTTAAATTTCATATTAGGCATCATCCCTACTGCTGGCCCGGTTGAGTTGAGACTGGCTTTGATACCAGTGTCGCCGACAACAAACAGAGTTTCGTGTCCACCATTGATGTAGGTGAGAATGCCAGTTGCCGGATCTAGCACGCCAAAAAACAGCGTGGCAAACATACTCATCTGGGCGTGCTGCTGGGCGATATAGTTATTCGTGAGCCCTACCGCTTTCAGGGGGTTAATTTGGTATAAATTAGTTGCCATCTCTGACTCAAGCAAAATCGATAATTCCGCCTCATTGGCAATAATAGAGAGTCCGCCCAAACTAATTTGTCCCGAAAAAATACGGATTAAGCTCCGAAACAAAGCCATAAATAACGCAGCGCCAACACCTTTGTCGGCGACATCAGCAATAACTAGCCCCAAGTAGTCGCCAGGTAGGAGGAAAACGTCGTAGAAGTCGCCAGCTACTTGACGGGCAGGAGAGAAAAACGTGGCAATCTCTAAATTAGGTAACTGTGGGATTTCGTTGGGTAGAAAATCTCTCTGGATTTGCCGCCCTTTTTCTAATTCGTAGTTGAGCGCTTTGGAATAGGTTTCAATTTTCCCATAGAGCTGGGCATTTTCTAAAACTATAGCGATTTGGTCAGCAGTGAGCTGCATCAGATGGGCAATTTCTGGGCTAAAGTG
Source organism: Nostoc punctiforme NIES-2108 (assembly GCA_003326195.1). Lineage (GTDB taxonomy): Bacteria > Cyanobacteriota > Cyanobacteriia > Cyanobacteriales > Nostocaceae > Nostoc > Nostoc punctiforme_A. The sequence continues at coordinate 40,787 of LXQE01000136.1, read as the reverse complement.
CCCCGGTTCTTGGTGTAGCAAGGTAAGAATGCCTAAGACCTCTTCATTCCTGAGAATGGGAACAGCTAATGCTGAACGTACAGTGTAAGGCTGATTGGGCAACTGCAACCAACGATCGTCGGTCTCAGTGTCTACGATCAATCCGATCTGGCGCTGTCTGTATACCCAACCAGCAAGCCCCTGTGCTAAAACACAACCAATCAGGCGATCGCGCTCCTTGAGTGCTGTCTCCCTTTGCGTGAGAATACTATCGGTGACAGCACCCTGGCGATCGAGTAAAAACAGACTGCCTTTCTGGGCACCAGTAAGCTGACTACAAACATCTAACGTGTCTTGTAAAGTAGCTTTTAACATCTCTTCTTCGGGTGAAGCGCGGATGATTGTCGCTACTGAATGCTCCAGCAGCTTTTTTTGAGCTTGGAAAGCAGCTTTTTCTGTTTTTAATTCAGCTACCTCTCGCCGCAGGGAATTCAGTTCCTCAATTAGCTGTTGATTCTCTGCTATGCCATTCTCTTCATAAGATTTTTGGATCATAAATAGACCTGTCGCTTTATTATAGGGGTAAGATTCAGCATGGCAATCCTTAACTGATTGAATGCATCTGCTAATTAGATAGAAATTCCACAAGTCTCCCGCGATAACTATTAAGTTATTTTGATATAAAAGTCATCCATTAAACAGTTGAGAATTTATAAAATTTGTGTGTGAAGAGTGAAATCTTGGTATTCTAAACAATACCAAGATTTTCTCGGAGAACACCAAAATTTTTCGGAGAACACCAAAATTTATCAAACTGATGGCTTCATCAGTCTGATAAATCTTTAATACCTTCATTTACTCGCAGATGTTGGCTTTGCTTGTCAATGTGCTAGAGATTAGCGGTCTGAACAATTTCCAGGTTTTAGGAGTAGCCATGCATGGAAAAACAACATACTAGTGAGACGCTAGTAGACGTATTGCGCTACAGAGCTATTCAGCAACCTCAGACGCTAGGCTATACCTTTTTGGTAGATGGTGAATCTGAGGGAAGTAGACTCACGTATGGAGCACTGGATAAACTGGCAAGAGCGATCGCTACCTACTTGCAAACATTTGCAAAGCCAGGCGATCGCGTACTCCTGCTCTACCCACCTGGTTTAGAATTTATTACTGCTTTTTTCGGCTGCTTATATGCTGGTTTGATCGCGATTCCTGCTTATCCCCCTCGGCAAAATCAGTCGATTGCTAGGTTGGGTGCGATCATTTCCGACGCCCAAGCAACTGCCATCCTGACAACAACAGCACTATTACCGATCGTTAAGAACTACTTTGCAGACAATCCAGAACTAGCATCTCTAAAACTGTTAGCTAGCGATGCGATTTCTGAGGCGATGTCTACGACGGGCGTAGATGCAGCACAGGAATGGAAAGCACCTAATATTGATGGAAATACTTTAGCGTTTCTGCAATACACCTCCGGTTCTACGGGAACGCCCAAAGGGGTGATGGTAAGTCACAGTAATCTACTGCACAATTTAGCCTATCTGGATCGCGGCTGGGAACACACATCCGATAGCGTGATGGTGACGTGGATTCCATTCTTTCACGATATGGGGCTGATTTATGGAGTACTCCAACCCTTGTACAAGGGATTTCCTTGTTACATCATGCCACCTGTAGCCTTTATTGCGCGTCCAATTCGCTGGCTCCAAGCTATTTCTCACTATCAAGCAACACATACTAGTGCGCCAAACTTCGCCTACGATCTGTGCATCCGTAAAATTACCCCAGAACAACGTGCCAGCCTGAATCTCAGTCGTTGGCAGATGGCTTTAAATGCTGCTGAACCAGTCAAAGCAGAAACGTTGGAACGGTTTGCCAAAGCATTTGCTTGTTGTGGGTTTCAAGCAACTGCTTTCTGTCCGGGTTACGGACTAGCTGAGGCAACACTGAAAGTAACTGCCGTGCAAACACAAGCCGAGCCAATTATTAGCAAGGTTGAGGCAACCGCGCTGGCACAAAATCGAGTAGTGCCAGCAACAGCAGACCATCCCAATGTGCGGCTTTTGGTTGGATGTGGCAATCACAGGCAAGGCGATACACAAATAGCGATCGTTCATCCTGAATTGTTGACGCGATGTTTACCGGATGAAGTCGGCGAAATTTGGGTCGCAGGAGCAAGTATCACCCAAGGCTATTGGCAGCGACCTGAGGAAACAAAACATACATTTGCAGCTTATTTAGCTGACACTGGGGAAGGGCCGTTTCTCCGCACGGGAGACTTAGGCTTTTTGCAAAATGACGAGCTATTTATCACCGGACGACTTAAGGATTTAATTATTATTCGAGGACACAATCATTATCCTCAAGACATTGAACTCACAGTTACAAATAGTCATTCGGCTTTGGGAACGCAGGGAGTAGCCGCATTTACTATTGAAGTAGACGGTGAAGAACAACTCGTTGTGGCGTGTGAAGTCGAGCGAACTGCTATGCGGAAGCTTGATGCAAGTGAGGTAATTGGCTCCATCCGACAAGCAGTCACAACACAGCACGAATTAGAACTGTATGCCGTCTTGCTGTTGAAACCAGCCATTATTCCCAAAACTTCCAGTGGGAAGATTCAGCGCTATGCCACTCGCGCAGAATTTTTGGCGGGGACTTTGGAAGTGGTGGGACAGTGGAGGAAGGCAGGGGAGCATACTTCGACTGCGCTCAGTAACCGAGGAGCAGGGGAGCAGGGGAGCAGGGGAGCAGGGGAGCAGGGGGAATTGAGAAGTCGCAAGTCAGGAGAAAAGGGACGGGCGGAAATTCAAGCTTGGTTGATAAATAAGATTGCTCAACGACAAAACATTGCACCTCAATCAATAGATTCGCATGAATCATTTGCCTACTACGGGTTAGATTCCATTGCCGCAGTCAGCCTGTCGGCAGATTTAGAGGATTGGTTAGGTTGTCAGTTGTTGCCTACTTTGGCTTACGATTACCCGACGATCGCAACTCTATCAACCTATCTCACAGAAATATTATCCGAACGGCGAGAATCTCCAGAACCCAGACAAAACCTCAAATCTGTGGAGGCGATCGCAATTATTGGTCTTGACTGCCGCTTTCCCGGAGCTAATAACCCAGAAGCCTTTTGGCAATTACTACGAAATGGTAAAAGTGCCATAGACCAAATTCCAGGCAATCGTTGGGATTCTCATCTTTTTTATAACCCCATCCCCGCCCAACCAGGCAAAATGAGTACTCGTTGGGGTGGATTTATTGAGCAAGTTGACCAATTCGACCCCCAATTTTTCCGCATTTCTCCTCGTGAAGCCGAGCGGATGGACCCGCAGCAAAGGCTGTTACTAGAAGTGAGTTGGCAGGCGTTAGAAAATGCTGGATTAGCAAGCGATCGCTTGACAGGCAGCAACAGTGGTGTATTTATCGGCATCAGTACCAATGACTATGCTCGCTTCCAGTTCGATCGGTTGTCTGATATTGATGTCTATGCCAGCACAGGCAACGCTCTGAGCATTGCTGCTAACCGCCTATCCTATCAGTTCGATTGGCACGGGCCCAGTTGGGCAGTTGATACTGCCTGTTCTTCATCTCTGGTTGCAGTTCACCAGGCTTGTCAGAGTTTACGTTTAGGGGAATGTCACTTGGCTTTGGCAGGTGGTGTTAATTTAATTCTCACCCCCCAAATGACAATTGCCCTCTCCCAAGCAAGATTCATGTCAGGGGATGGTCGCTGTAAAACCTTTGATGCGGATGCAGATGGTTATGTCCGGGGAGAAGGTTGTGGAATCGTAGTGCTGAAGCGTTTTACTGATGCTATCAAAGATGGAGATAACATCCTGGCGCTGATTCGTGGATCGGCAGTCAATCAGGATGGTCACAGCAATGGGCTGACTGCTCCTAGAGGAATTGCCCAACAAGCCGTTATCCATCAGGCACTTGTGAATGCTGGAGTCGCACCCGCAGCCATTAGCTATGTTGAGGCTCATGGTACAGGTACAGCCTTGGGCGACCCGATTGAAGTTAATTCCTTGCAATCAGTGCTGATGTCAGGTCGTTCTCCAAAACAACCTTGTGCGATCGGTTCAGTAAAGACTAATATCGGTCATTTAGAATCAGCAGCCGGAATTGCAGGGTTAATTAAAGTTGTACTGGCTTTGCAACATCAAGAGATTCCCGGTACACTTCATCTCAAGGAGCTAAATCCGAAGATTACCATCCAAGACACGCCTTTTTCAATTCCCAGCGAAACTCAGAAGTGGTCTGGTGTTGGCGAGCAATGTTTTGCAGGAGTAAGTTCCTTTGGCTTCGGCGGTACGAATGCCCATGTTGTTCTGGAGGAAGCACCGGAAGAGAGCAGGGGGGCAGGGGAGCAGGGGGTAAGTTTCCACCTCAAATCTGTGCTGACGCTTTCGGCAAAAAGTGAAATAGCGTTACGGGAATTAGCTCGGCGGTATGTGGCATTTTTGGAGTTTCATTCAGAAGTATCTCTAGGGGATATTTGTTATACAAGCAATGTGGGGCGATCGCATTTTGACCATCGACTAGCTCTGGTTGCAGAATCCTCTGAGGAATTTTGCGAACAACTAGCAGCGTTCATTTATAACTCACCTTCTAGAATAGGCGATCGTTGTCAGGGAGTTGCTTTCCTGTTCACTGGGCAAGGTTCGCAATATATCGGTATGGGGCGGGAACTTTACAACACGCAACCCGTTTTCCGGCAAGCCATAGAACGCTGCGCTGAAATCTTACAGCAATACTTAAATCAACCTCTGTTAGAGGTTCTATATCCAAGTAGTGAGTTAGACAACCCAACTCAAGCCTCTATTAATGAAACTGCTTATACCCAACCTGCTTTATTTGCATTGGAATATGCATTGTCTGAGCTATGGCAGTCCTGGGGAATCAAACCGAGTGTGGTGATGGGACACAGTATCGGCGAGTATGTTGCCGCCTGTGTAGCAGGAGTGTTCAGTCTGGAAGATGGACTGAAGTTGATTGCCGCACGGGGGAAACTGATGCAAGCGTTACCGTCTGTGGGAGCAATGGTAGCGGTATTTGCCCAGTCGCAAGAAGTATCGACCATCATTGATGAATATTCAGATGTGGCGATCGCAGCAATGAACGGGGCACATCTGATCATCTCAGGTGGATCTCAATCTATTACATCGGCTGTGGCTAGGTTAGAAGCAAAGGGAGTGAAGACAAAAGCACTTGAGGTTTCCCATGCTTTTCATTCGCCGTTGATGCAACCCATGCTGGCGGAGTTTGAACAAATTGTCCAGCAAGTAAGCTACTGTCCGCCAAACCCTGATATTCGCTTTATTTCTAATCTCACAGGTCAACTGGCAAAAGCAGAGATTGCCACGCCTGAATATTGGGTGCAGCATGTGACGCAACCAGTCCGGTTTGCTGATGGGATGGCAACTCTAGCAGAACTAGGAGCCTTAGCGTATTTGGAAGTAGGGCCGCAACCGATTTTATTGGGAATGGGTCGCCAGTGCTTATCGGGTAATGAGTATGTGTGGCTTCCCAGCCTCAAAAAGGAATCAAATTCACAGCAGATGTTGTCCAGTTTGGCAACTTTGTACGAGTCTGGAATATCCATCGATTGGGTAGGCTTCCATCATGGCTCTCAACATCGTCGGGTAGTGTTGCCCAATTATCCCTTTGAGCGATCGCGTTTCTGGATGGAAACTGCATCTAGTGACGTGACTGCTAGAGAATCGCTCTGCCCGCCAGCAGAAATCAAGCGTTTGCTCGTACCACAGTTGACTGAATTGACAGCCCAACTCAGTCTCAAACACTATGGGGAAGCCCTAAGTACTTTGGAATCATTAAGTATCCTTTATGTGGTGGCGGCATTCCGGCAGATGGGGTGGAATTTGCAGCTAGGCGATCGCTATTCCATCCCCCAACTCACCAAACTAGGAGTCATTGAGCAACATCATAAACTCGCTTTGCGCCTGTTGGAAATGCTGGTTGAAGAAGGGATTCTTCAGCGAATTGGTAATCAGTGGGAAGTAACTCGAATATTAGAGTTACCCACACCAGAAACGCAACTGCATAATTTGCGATCGCAATATCCCCAAGCAAATGCAGAACTGACACTGCTAGAGCGTTGCGGTTCGCACCTGGCTCAAGTACTCCAAGGTGAAACTCGCCCACTGGAGTTGCTATTTCCCCAAGGCGATTTGACAGCATTAACCCAGCTTTACCAGGATTCCCCCGGCGCAAAGGTGATGAACGCGCTAGTCCAAAAGGCAATCTCAACCGCGATTTCCACCGCTACAGTCAGCATTTTGGAAATTGGAGCCGGAACTGGCGGCACAACTGCTTACCTCCTACCTCATCTTCCAGTAGATCGAACTGAATATGTGTTCACGGACTTAGGAACGTGGTTCACTTCCAAAGCTCAAGAGAAATTCCGGGATTACCCATTTATCCGCTATCAGTCTTTAGACATTGAAGAAGACCCCCAATCTCAGGGATTTACTAACCATCAATACGACATCATTGTGGCAGCAAATGTCCTGCACGCAACCGAGGATTTACAGCAAACCTTACGTCACGTTCACAGCCTGTTAGCGCCAGGAGGATTATTAGTGTTGCTGGAGGGAACAAGTCCCCGACGTTGGTTAGATTTGGTCTTTGGATTAACGCCAGGGTGGTGGAAATTCTCAGACTACGATCTGCGACCATTCTACCCTTTGTTAGCAGTGACTGACTGGCTGGAATTGTTGTCTGATTGTGGGTTTCAAGAGGCTGTGCATCTAGCACCTGATTCCCAGGCGATCGGCGATTCGTTCCAACAGGTTGTCATTCTGGCTCAGAGCATAAGTAACAATAACCTAGTTAACCACAATCATCCTCCATCACCCATTGCTGCCACCATCAACACGAAACAATCAACATTTCTCCAATCGCTAATAGCCAAGCCTCCACGAGTGCGACAGGAGGAATTAGTCGCTCATGTCCGCTCATTAGTAGCCAAAGTTTTAGGCTTAAAGCAACCCCAGTCCATCGGTTTGCAGCAAGGATTCTTTGAATTAGGGATGGATTCATTAACTGCTACGGAGTTGAAAGAGCAATTGCAAAATAGTTTAGGCTGTTCGCTTTCCCCAACCACACTATTTGATTATCCGACGGTAACAGCGTTGGCGAATTATCTGGAAACGCAAGTGTTGTCGCTCTTAGATCCACAAGCATCAGCCCAGGAGGCTAACTCTAATTCTGAGAGTTTCCAGGAACAAGCTTTACTGGAAGAATCATCATTAGAAAAGAGGGTGAGATTGTCATCACCCGACCAATCGCTTGACGAAATTGCAGATTTGCTGGCTGCAAAACTAGCATCAATCAGAGAGGGAAAACTGCTATGAGTCGTCCTTCAGAAACCAGAGATTATGGACAATTGATGCAGAACGCATTACTGGAGCTATCAGCTTTACAAGCAAAGCTCAATACCCTCGAACATGCTGCAAATGAACCCATTGCAGTCATCGGTATTGGTTGCCGCTTTCCTGGAGGAGTTAACTCTCCAGAGGAATTATGGCTGTTATGCAAAAATGGTGGTGATGCGATCGCAGAAGTTCCTAGCGAGCGCTGGGATGTAGATGCTTACTACGATCCTGATTTAAGTAGTTATGACAAAACTAACACCCGTTGGGGTGGCTTTTTAGCAAACATCAATCAATTCGATCCCGGCTTTTTCGGAATTTCCACGAGTGAAGCAGCCACTATTGACCCCCAACAACGGTTGTTATTGGAAGTAAGTTGGGAGGCATTAGAAAACGCTGGATACGACCCCTTACAATTGGCTGGTTCTCAGACTGGCGTGTTTGTGGGAATTGCCACTTGTGATTATTACAAAGCCATGACCGCAATTCCCACGAGAGCCGGCACCGGTATTGCCAATAGTATGGCGGCAAATCGCCTGTCCTACTTTTTGGATGTGCGAGGCCCTAGCGTCACAATCGATACTGCTTGTTCGTCATCTCTGGTTGCCATTCATACCGCTTGCCAAAGTCTGCGGCATCGAGAGTCAAATCTCGCATTGGTAGGCGGCGTGAATATTATGTTGTTACCGGAGGTGAATATTACCTTTTCCCAGGCTGGCATGATGTCATCTGATGGACGTTGCAAAAGCTTTGATGCTACAGCCGATGGCTACGTCCGAGGAGAAGGATGTGGGATAGTTATCCTGAAGCGTCTTTCAGATGCAGTCAAAGATGGCGATCGCATTTTAGCCTTACTGCGGGGAACCGCCGTAAATCATAACGGCCGCAGTGTTGGACTAACTGCACCAAATGGATTGGCTCAACAAGCAGTGATTCGGCAAGCACTGACAAATGCCAGGGTAGCACCCCATGAAATTGACTATGTTGAGGCACATGGTACGGGTACTCCAATGGGAGATGCCATTGAGCTACAAGCAATCTTCGGGGTGCTAAAACAGGAGCGAACCCTTGACCAACCCTGCGGACTAGGTTCTGTGAAAACTAATATTGGCAATCTAGAAGCAGCTGGGGGAATTGCCGCATTCATTAAAACTGTGCTGTGTTTGCAACACGGAGAAATTCCCCCGCATCCCCATTTCAAAACCATCAATCCCCATATTGACATCAAGTCAACACCATTCTTGATTCCTACAATAGATCGTCCGATAGATATCAAGCCTCGGTTTGCTGGTGTTAATTCCTTTGGCTTTGGCGGTACCAATGCCCATGTAGTACTGGAAGCAGCAGAGGAGAGCGGAGGGGCAGGGGGGCAGGGAGTAGMTTCACATATCAAATCGCTGTTAACGCTTTCGGCAAAAACTGAGACAGCGTTACGGGAACTAGCAAGTTGCTATGCAGATAGTTTAGAAAACAACGGCGCTCAATCGATTCCCGATATCTGTTTCACAACTAATATCGGTCGGTCACATTTTAACCATCGTCATGCCATCATTTCATCAGGCGATTTACCCCATTTAATCTGCCAACTGAAGACATTTGCCACTAGCAAACAGACAACAGGACGGCTACAGCCGGAGAATAGGCCGAAGATTGCATTTTTGTTTGCTGGACAGGGTTCGCAATACGTTGGTATGGGATGGGAACTCTATAATACCCAACCTATTTTCCGTGCTGCCTTAGACGATTGCGATCGCATCTTACGCTCTTATTTGGATCGACCACTGCTGGAAGTACTGTATCCATTAGGGGAAAGGGAAAAGGGGAAAGGGGAAAGGGAAAGAAACTTAGCGCCTCATCTTTTAGATGAAACTGCTTACGCCCAACCTGCTCTATTTGCCGTAGAGTATGCCTTAGTAAAATTGTGGCAGTCATGGGGCATTGAACCCGATGCGGTGATGGGTCATAGCGTCGGAGAGTATGTAGCTGCTTGCGTGACAGGTGTATTCAGCTTGGAGGAAGGACTGTACTTGAGCGCTGAACCGGGGCGACTGATGGCAACGCAGCCCAGAGAAGGGCAAATGGTGGCGGTATTTGCAGCTAAAGAGATTGTAGAAGAGGCGATCGCATCTTACCAGGATGCTGTTGCTATTGCTGCCTATAACGGCCCTAGCCAAACTGTGATTGCGGGTGATAGACAAGCGGTTGCAGCAGCGATCGCCCGTCTGGAATCGGATTTCATTATGACTCGCGAGTTGAATGTTGCCCACGCGTTTCACTCACCCTTAGTAGACCCCATCCAAAATGCCTTTGAACAGACTTTGAGGAAAATGCAGTTTCATCCCCCAAGTCTGCCGTTTATCTCTCATCTTTCGGGACAATTCGAGACAGGGATATTAGATGCCAACTACTGGCGCTCTCAACTGCGATCGCCTGTGCGTTTTGATGGAGGTATCCAGACCTTAGCAGAGGCAGGGTATGAGATTTTCCTGGAAATTGGGCCAACAGATACTCTGGCAAGTATGGGTAAACGCTGTCTACCTAAAAATACTGCTACTTGGTTGTCTTCTTTAAGACAAGGACACGATGACCGGCGATCGCTCCTAGACAGCCTAGCTACCTTATACATGAAGGGTATAAACATTAATTGGTCAGAATTTCATAGAGATTCTCCCAGACAACGAGTTGCTCTGCCCACTTATCCTTTCCAGCGCCAACGTTGTTGGATTGACTCCCTTTGAGGGACTTTCAAATAAAAAATACCCCACTGTTCCCAGTCAGCAATTAGCCAACATTCTATGCCTATAGGAATCGAGAAACTCAATCTGTACTCAGGGCAGTTCTATCTAGATATTGCCGATCTTGCCGAAGTGCGTGGTAAAAACTTCCAGCAGATTGCCGATAGTTTAATGTGCAAAACGCGATCAGTTTATCCAGTCTATGAAGATGCTATTACTCTGGCGGTGAATGCAGCCAAACAACTCTTATCACCTCAAGACCTAGAAGACATTGAACTACTAATTGTTGGTACAGAATCTGCGGTTGATTGTGGCAAATCCTTGTCCACCTGGGTACATCGGTTTTGTAATTTGTCTCCTAATTGCCGTAACTTCGAGGTAAAACATGCTTGTTACGGTGGCACTGCGGCATTCAAAATGGCCGCTTCGTGGGTAGCTTCAGGGGCTAGACCTGGAAAAAAAGCATTGGTAATTAACACGGACTTCAGCAGCGTCACGCTCAATACCGACCAGGAGTTTATCTGCGGAGGTGGTGCAGTGGCGATGCTCGTTAGCGCCAATCCACAAATTCTCGAAATTGAACTGGATAAGGCGGGTTACTGGACAAAGGAGATTTCTGACTATCTGCGCCCCACTTTCAACACCGAAGTGATCAAAAGTGAAACAAGTCTTTACTCTTATTTAGATGCTTTGGAGGGAGCATTCAGTCACTACGAGCAAATTGTGGGTTCTGTAGACTATGATACTGATTTCAAAAAACACATTTATCATGCGCCCTTTCCAGCAATGACGTTTCAGGCACATCGCACTACACTCAACCGATTTGAGGCGGTAGGGAAAGCGGCTGCTAAGTTAAGTTTTCAATCAAAAGTTGCAGAGAGTATACATTTTGCTCAACAAATTGGTAGTTCCTATGGAGGTTCCAATTTTATTTGTTTGTTAAGTCTTTTGAATTATGCCAAGGATCTTAATCCGGGCGATCGCATTTCCCTGTTTGCTTATGGTGGTGGCTGCCAAGCAGAATTCTACAGCGCCACTATTGGAAAGGCTGCAACTGAAATTGTCCGATCGCTCAACATTGACGAACACCTCAATCAGCGACTTCGTTTATCTGTTGCAGATTATGAAGCTAGTGAATTGACCCGTGAAAAATATAGCGATCGCCGGGACTTTAACTTAGAAAACTATTTAGATGAACGCTATGAAAAACGCTATCGAGGCCAAGGTTTACTTGTGTTAAGCAATGTTGAAAATTACTATAGGCAATATAAATGGAGTTAATAGTAGAGGCCGTCCGCTATAAAATCGATTCAGGAGTTGCCCAGATTGCTTTGGTGCAACCCCAAATAGGTAATGCGCTCAATCCATCTTTAATTAATCAACTTAGTCAAGCATTACAAGCTGCGATCGCCGATTCATCTTGTCGGGCGATCGTGCTTCGGGCTGAGGGAACTGACTTCTGCAAAGGACTTGACTTGGAATGGATATTACAGCAGGGAGGAAGACCTCAAATAGAACTGTTTCAAGCCTTTATAAATTGTCTGCAATTAATTTGTCATTCCCACTTGCCTGTAATCGCCTGCGTTGAAGGTAATGTTACAGGTGGAGGACTAGGTTTAGTTGCGGCTTGCGATCTCGTCATTGCCAACGAGAACGTAATATTTATGTTGCCAGAAGTGATCATTGGCATGATTCCGGCTCTGATTGCACCCTTCTTACTGCGTCGTTTGACCATAGCACAACTCAAGTATTTAACCCTCAGCAGTCGGGGTATTGACAGCCTAGAAGCCAAGGCCTTTGGGTTAGTAGATGAAGTGGCGACTGAAGGCATGGCTACCACCTTGAACCGACAATTACAACGGCTGTTTCGTTCTTCTCCAGAAGCGATCGCTGCCAGTAAACAATATTTTGAACAACTCTATGGGTCAGATTTACAGCGACAAACCAATATTGCCCTTAATCAACTTGTTTCATGGTTAGCCCAACCGGAGGTCTTAGAAGGAATTCAAAGTTTCACCGAGGGATTCTCGCCACCTTGGTTTCAAAAGTACAGGGGAAAAACCCATGTCTAAAATTTTGCTCGCCAACCTAGAAGACGGCATCTTCCAACTGCAAATCGATGACCCTGAAAACGAAAATCGTTTGAGCGAAGAACTGTGTGATGAATTAATGACAACTCTCACTCATCTAGCAACAGAACCGAGTCTGAAAGTCTTGATTTTGAGTGGGCGATCGGATGTTTTCTGCGCGGGAGCAAGCTTGGACACCATCAAACAAGTTGTGAGTGGCAATGCAGATGTCAAAGATTTATCACTGCCCAACCAACTACTTAGCTTTCCCGTACCAATTATTGCAGCTTTGCAGGGTCATGCTGTGGGAGGTGGCATAGCGTTAGCGCTCTACTGCGATATGGCGATCGCATCCGAAAACAGTCGGTACGGAGTTAATTTTACAGATTTGGGATTTACTCCTGGAATGGGTATCTTATCTGTCTTACCAGCAATGGTTGGACATCACTTTGCTAGCGAGATGCTCCTTACCGCCAAGCTCTACAAAGGCAAAGAACTCAAGGGACGAGGTTTATTTAACTACATAGTTCCAGCTGAGGAAGTTATGACTTTAGCCTTGGATATGGCACGGAGAATCGCTGAAAAACCCAGACATGTTTTGGAGATGGTAAAAGACACCTTGTCATTACCCCGGCGTCAAGCTCTCCAAGCAGCATTGTCCCGCGAACACCTAATGCACAAAATCTGTTTTGGGGTTCCAGGTACATTAGCACACATAGAAGCGGCTTATTTAGCCTAGATTTTATTTTTTGATTTTCAATATAGGAGACAAGACATCATGGATCGAGAGCAAGTATTAAATGTCGTAATTAAACATATCAAGCTCAACGTAGATGGACTGGAAAATGTTGAAATAGATCCGCATAAAACCATCGGAGAATATGGAGCCAGTAGTCTTGACGGCGTAGAAATTGTTTCTGCTTGTATGCGAGAACTCAAAATAAAAATTCCCAGAACAGAAGTTTCTAGCTTTAAGACAATCAATGACTTGGTGGAATTGTTCGCCAAGTTTAAAGACGAAGCTTCTCAAGAAGTTAAAGTTACGCAATAAAAGGGCGATCGGTGAAGGAGGCAGGAGGTAGTGTTTCGACTACGCTCAACAACCAGGCAGGAGGAAGGAGGAACCCAACCCACGCTTAAAAACGTGGGATTGAAGCAAGGACGATTTTCTGCTCTTTACAAAGTCCCCAATCCTTTTTATGAAAGCAGGTGGAAATGGTTACTCAAGTTGTCAAGTCCGATGTCCAAGATTCATTAATTGAATACTTGGAAGATCCGTTTTTAAATCACCTTTTTAAACAAATCAAAAAAGCTGAACAAATTAGAGGAATATCAGTTGATTTAACCCATGCGTGCAATCTTCGGTGTCAGGGATGCTATTTCTTTTTAGATGAATTGGATCAATTCAAAGCACCCAAAGATGAAGCCGAATTTGATACATTTATTGCCCACGAAAAGAGCAGAGGAACAAATTTTATTACAGTGGTTGGGGGAGAACCCAGCCTGATGCTAGAGCGATTGCAGAAGCTTTACCAGAATTTTCGGTTAATGGTTGTTACCAACGCCCTGATCAAAATCCCTTATGAGGGGTTTGAAACAATGCCGATCGCTATTTCTCTTTGGGGCGATCGTGAAACTGACAAGACACTCCGAGGGGGTGGTAAACTTGATGTTTTCAGCAAAGCTTTGAAAAATTACAAAGACGATCCGCGTGCTATTTGGCATTACACTACCACACCGGGTAACGCCCATGAAATCGCTAGCGTTGTCGAGCAGTGCGTAGCCAACGGTAATCGCATTTTGTTTAACTTTTACAGCGATCGCATTGACTTAGGAGGAGTTTACGATCACAATCTGGGCTTTGCAGATGTACGAGGTGAAATTGATAAAGCGATCGCCCGCTACCCTGACAAAATTTTAATGACTTCGTACATGAGCAACGTGTTTACCACACGCCAACTTTACGATGAAACTTGGGGTTATGAGGTTTGCACCAGCCTCACTGTAGATCATGAAATTAATCAAAACCGGATTAAAAATGGTAAACGTTATAACCCCCATTATCGCGCTTACAATCCCGATCTGAAATCAACTCGGCGTTGTTGCACAGGTGATAATCAAGATTGCTCAACCTGTTACCAAACTTGGGCGCAGGTTGGTTGGATCATGATCAATCTAGAACGACACCTCGGTTCCAAACAAGAATTTACTAACTGGCTGACTACGACATACCTGTTTTACCTGATGTGCCGCATGGTTGACTTTGAATCCGGTGTGCAACTTTTGCCGGAAATTCATCAACGAGTAAATTGTTAATCACTGACGATCAATTCGTTTCTATATTGCTCGGTTTTTCGCAAAGGAAATAAATTGCTATGGCTACTCAGGTAATAGAAACCGAGGTACAAGATCCCTTAATGGAGTATTTAGAAGACCCCTTTCTACATCACCTGTTCACCCAGGTTAGAAAAGCGGGCGCTATTAAAGGAATCTCTGTAGACTTAACTCATCTATGTAATCTACGGTGTGAGGGTTGTTGTTTTTTCACCGACGACCTGGATCAAAATGCAGCACCCAAAGATGATGCTGAATTTGAGGCATTAATTGCACAAGAAAAAGCTAGAGGCACTAACTACATTACGGCAGTTGGGGGTGAGCCTACTCTAATGCTGGATCGATTGCGAAAGCTGGCGCAAAATTTTTGGATGATTGTCGTCACAAACGGGATGATCAAAATCCCTTATGAGGGGTTTGAAAATATAACAATCAGTGTTTCTCTTTGGGGCGATCGCGAAACCGATAAAAAGCTGCGAGGAGGAGGGAAGTTAGATGTTTTCAGCAAGGCTCTCAAAAATTACAAAGACGATCGCCGAGTCTTTTGGTACTACACTACCACTGCTGGTAACGCCCATGAAATAGAACGAGTTGTTGAACAATGTGTGGAAAACGGCAACTTTATAATATTTAACTTTTACGGTGATAAAGCGGGGTTAGGGGGTGTTTATGATGATGATCGCGGGTTTGCAGATGTGCGTCATGAAATCGACCGGATGATTGCCCGCTATCCCGATCGCATCTTGATGACCTCATACATGAATCAAGTGTTTACTACAGGGCAAATGTATGATGAAACCTGGGGCTATGATGTCTGTCCTTGCATCAGTGAAAATCGCCTAGAGAATGCAGCCCGATTCCAAAATGGTAAACCCTATAATCTTCACTTTCGTGCTTACAATCCTGATGCCAAATCAACTAGGACATGCTGCACCAGTGAACATCCCGATTGCTCAACCTGTTACCAAACCTGGTCGCAGATTGGCTGGATTATGCTGAATATGGAGCGGCACTTAGGTTCTAAGCAGGAGTTTACCAACTGGCTGACAACAATGTACATGTTTTACCTGACTGCTAGAGCTATTGACTTTGAAGCAGGCGTTCAGGTTTTACCTGAGATTCACAGAAGAGTTAATAGCTTATGATTCCAGAACCCATTGCAATTGTTGGTATTGGTTGTCGCTTTCCTGGTGGTGTCCACAGTCCAGTTAGCTTCTGGAACCTGTTGCAAAATGGCAGGGATGCAATTACAGAAATCCCTAGCGATCGCTGGAATGTCAACAAATTTTATCATCCCGATCCAGTAGAACCAGGTAAAATGTACAGCCGTTGGGGTGGGTTTCTCGACCGAATAGACCAGTTTGATGCCAAATTCTTTGGGATTTCCAGTGCGGAAGCGGCTCGGATTGATCCTCAACAACGACTCTTGTTAGAAACGGCGTGGGAGTCACTGGAGGATGCAGGACTTGTGCCGGAACATCTGGCTGGCAGCGATACCGGGGTTTTTATTGGGGTACTTAACCGCGATTACAGTTACATTCAAATGGATGAGCGCAATCGCGATGCGATTAATGCCCATACCATAGTTAGCTCAAACCTCAACTTGGTACCAAATCGCATTTCCTATTGCTTTGACTTCACAGGCCCCAGTTTGCCGATTGACGCTGGCTGTGCCTCGTCATTAGTCGCCGTTCACTTTGCTTGTTCTAGTCTCTGGAATGGGGAATGTAGCCTTGCCCTAGCAGGTGGGGTCAATGTCATCTTCAAGCCAGAAGTCAGCATCGCCATGAGTAAGGCATTTTTGCTGTCTGCGGATGGTCGTTGCAAGAGTTTTGATGCAGCAGCAGATGGTTTTGTTCGGGCTGAAGGGGTGGGTGTTGTTGTTCTGAAGCCGCTATCCCATGCCATCGCTGACGGTGATGCTATTTATGCAACGATCCGCAGCAGTGCTGTCAGCCAGAATGGTCGCGGCAGCAGTTTTACAGCCCCCGAAGCTTTGGCGCAGCAGGCAGTCATGCAAAAAGCCTATCAGCGGACAGGAATTCTCCCTCAGCAGGTGCAGTATGTAGAAACTCAAGGCTCCGGTTCACCGATGGGGGATGAGATTGAAGCCAAAGCAATCGGGGCTGTCATCGGCAGCGATCGCTCTTTGGGCAATGAATGCGCCATCGGATCTGTAAAAACAAATATTGGACACATGGAAGCGGCTGCCGGCATTGGCGGACTCATTAAAGCAGCGCTAGCAGTTAGCCATCGTCAGATTCCACCCAATCTGCATTTTCAAACCCCCAATCCCAAAATTCCTTGGGAGGAACTGCGGTTGCGCGTGCCACAATTCTTGGAACCACTAATAAATAAGGATAATCAACCACCGATCGTGAGTGTGAATGGTTTTGGACTGGGGGGCACGAATGTTCATGTGATTCTGCAAGGTGTAGAATCCTTGCCAATTGATACTGCGATCGCTAACCAACCACAAATTTTTTTAACGTCAGCTCGTAGCCCAGAGGCTCTCAAAGCCTTTGCTAAAGCCTATATTGAGTTTTTTACTGCCCAGGATAACGCGGCAATTTCATTGGCAGACATTTGCTATACAACTAGTCTGCGCCGTAGCCATCATTCCTACCGTTTAGCAATGGTAGTTGATTCTAAGAAACAACTCGTCGAGCATTTAGTGGCTTTTCTCGCACAAGAAAGCCGTCCCTCAATGTTTTCAGGCTATATAGAGCAACACAAAAACAGTAGAGTAGAGGAAAATCCTGGTACTGAATGCGCTCAAATGCTGAATTCCTTAGCAGAGCGCTATACCCTAGAAGATTCCATTGATTGGAACGCTATTTATCCTCATGGTGGTTGTTTTGTGCGTTTGCCGTCCTATCCGTGGCAACGACAGCGTTACTGGCAGGAATCAGAAGCCTCACGGCAAGATAGATTAGGAGAATCTAATAATGTTGAAGCCTCTAGTGTGGTTGGCTCTAAGATTGCCGAACAGATTGATATTGTAGAGCAATGGTCAGTAGCGGTAAATAGCCAACGCACCGATTTATTAAGCACTTACATTCAAGCACAAATTATCCAAGCCTTAGAGTGTGAGCCTGTTCAACTTGATGTCCAAAAGCCACTTAATAGTATGGGCATCGATTCTCTGATGGCTGTGAGTCTCAGAAATCACATTGTCACCAATTTAAAGATTGAACTGCCAATCGAACAGTTTATTGCTAGTCCTAGCATTGCGGAATTAGCTCAAGCTTGCCACGAACAATTAATTTTGAAAAATTTGATACCAACTATTCAGATTGCTAATGTTGTTGAGGAAATAGAGGAGTTAACACTTTAGCCTCAGTTGATAATTGAGACGGGTAAAAAAACAGAAGCAGATCGGGTTTTGGAGAGGGCTAATACCGTTTCACTTTAAAAATGATACAGATGGGCAAGCAGAGGGAGCAGAGGGAGCAGAGGAAGCAGAAAAAGCAGAGGAAGTGATTTGTATCAGTGATTTCGTGAATTGGTATAAATATGGTATTCAATGAATTGTTAACATCCAGTTTGTCAATCAAAAATTTAGTAGAGTTGACGCGTTATCGCGCCGAACAACAGCCCGATCACCTCGCCTATAGTTTTGTGGTGGATGGAGAAAAGGAAGTAATCAGTCTCACATATCGAGAACTGGATCTATCGGCACAAGCGATCGCGGTGCAACTGCAAACTGTCAGTGCCAAGCATGAGCGTGTCCTGCTTCTCTACCCGCCTGGTCTCGATTTCATTACCGCCTTCTTTGGCTGCTTATACGCTGGTGCGATCGCCGTCCCTGCTTATCCGCCTCGACAAAATCAGTCCATCTCTAGGCTGATGGCAATTATGGCAGATGCCCAGGCTAGGGTTGCCCTAACTACAACCTCCCTACTCACTACCATCGCTACTCAGTTTACGCATCATCCAGAACTGGCTACAAAACAGATTTTAACTACAGACACCATCGCTAATCAGCAAGCAGAGTTATGGCACGAACCCGTAATCGATCCAAACGCGATCGCATTTCTGCAATACACCTCTGGCTCAACCGGGACACCCAAGGGGGTTATGGTCAGTCATGGCAACTTACTACACAATTTAGAACTGATTCATCAGTTTTTCCAAACCACTCCCAACCAATTAGACGTATCCTGGCTGCCCCCTTATCATGATATGGGCTTAATCGGTGGCATCCTCCAACCTCTCTACGTTGGCTCCTCAATAATTTTGATGTCGCCCGTTGCGTTTTTGCAGAAGCCTTATCGTTGGTTAGAAGCAATTTCCCGCTATCAAGCGACGATTAGCGGCGGGCCGAATTTTGCCTATGACTTGTGCGTGCAGAAAATTCAGCCAGAACAATTAGTAGGTCTTGATCTGAGCAGTTGGAAAGTTGCTTTCAATGGTGCCGAACCAGTTCGTGCCCAGACCCTAGAGCGATTTGTTACCAAGTTTGAGCCTTACGGCTTTCGCCCTGAAGCTTTTTATCCTTGCTATGGGATGGCTGAAGGCACATTGTTGATTTCCGGGGGGATAAAAGAGTGCTACCCAACGGTGTGTAATGTAGAAAGTTCTGCTCTCGAACAAAACCAAGTTGTGCTGTGTGCAGAGCAACAGCAGAATAGTATAAAGATTGTTGGGCAGGGGAGGACGGGGTTAGGTCAAACAATTGCGATCGCCAATCCGCAATCTTTCAAGAGATGTCCAGATGGTACAGTTGGAGAAATTTGGGTTACAGGAGCGAGTATTGCTCAAGGGTACTGGCAGAAACCCCAAGAGACGCAAGAAACATTCTATGCCTGTTTAGACGATACAGGCGGGGGTTCGTTTCTGCGAACGGGCGACCTGGGATTTCTGCATAATGGTGAATTATTTGTTACCGGGCGACTCAAGGATTTAATTGTGATTCGAGGTCGCAACTACTATCCTCAAGACATTGAACTGACGGTGCAGGAAAGTCATTCAGCTCTCCGGCACGGCTGTGGAGCAGTGTTTGCCATTGAGATAGAAGGAGAAGAAAGAATCGTCGTTGCTCAAGAAATCGAGCGAACCTACTTAAGAAAGCTTAATGCAGATGAAGCGATCGCGGCAATTCGGCAAGCGGTGTCACAGGTTCATGAGTTATCAGTTTATGCAATATTGCTGCTCAAGACTGCCAGCATTCCCAAAACTTCCAGTGGTAAGATTTCCCGTACTGCTTGCCGCAATGGATTTCAAACAGAGAGTTTGGACATCATTGCTGCTGACATCTTGCCCCAATGGGATGGCAGAGATAGCGAATATAAACTCACAGTAGCAGAACTGTTAGCGATCGCTCCCACAGAAAGACAGCAGCACTTAGAGTCTTACATTCAAGCAAAACTAGCAAGGGGACTGAAAGTTGACTTGGCGAAACTCCATCCCCAACAACCCTTGCATCAGCTAGGCCTCGATTCCTTGACGGCAATCGAGATTAAACATCAAATCGAAGTCGATCTAGAAGTGAATGTTCCTGTGGTCAAGTTTCTCGAAGGTGTGACGATCGCAAATCTCGCTGCTCAAATTCTCAGACAATTGACTGGAGTAAATTCTCAGCAGCAAGGCGAAAAGCTACCCTTTTTCTGCATTCATCCGGTGATGGGTGTCGCTTCCGTTTATTCCGACCTAGCAGAGTTATTGGGTCAAGAACAACCTTTCTATGGGCTACAATCTGCGGGGATTACTGGCGAAGGCAAATCAAAAGATTGTATAGAAGACATTGCTGCTGAGTACATCCACGGTATCCAACAGGTGCAGCCAGAAGGACCCTATTGTCTAGGAGGTTGGTCTTTTGGTGCGCTGGTGGCATTTGAAATGGCCCAACAGCTACAGCAAGCAGGACAGACCATTGTATTACTGGCACTAATTGATACTCCCGCCTTTTGCGACAATCGCACTCAGAATTTCTTCCAGATGGCTAAATTTCTGGTGAATTCCGTGCTTCGCAATCTTGGCCCTTATCTGGATGAAACAGTAGACCATTTTCTGACTGCTGTCGAAGAACGACAACTTACCCAACAGATTGGAACTAAGACCTCAAAGCCATTGCATTTTTTGGTTGAGCCAGGAAGCATAGCTAAGGTTGTCGCCCACCAGTCCAAACTGAGTAAGCTTTTCCAACCAGCTGCGCGACGGCTATTTCAAGTCATACAAGCTAACAACTCAGCCCTCCTCAAATACAAGCCACAGCCTTATCCAGGTAAAGTTACTCTCTTTCGGACGAGCAAACAAACTGGAAAAAATCCCCAAGATGCAACCCTTGGCTGGGGCGATCTCGCAATCGGCGGAGTTGAGATTCATCAAATTCCAGGAAACCATCTGAATTTAGTTCTCCCACCTCATGTAGAGGTACTTGCCGAAAAGCTAAAAGCTTGTCTCGATCGCGTGCAGGTTCAAAAGATGGAGGTGTTGTAGATTTACCCTTTTCTAGGAGGGTTGTATTAGCTTGACAAGACTATAAGGAGATTTATAAAAATAAATAATAACCAAAATGTTCGCTTTGATTACTGATAGTTATAAAACAGCACTAACTGATATTATCCTATCAAGTCCCCATCTATATTCAGAGGATAAAAATCAAACATAAGTAGAACGACTTCAAAAAACCAAACTATGTAAAGAAAAATGAAATAGGCTTAAACCCTTTTTCCTTCTGCTTTCTGCTTTATCCCAATAATCAATATTCACACCGACCTACTTTTTATGAGTATACCTTTAAAGCTTCGCAGTGGTTTTAGCTTTGACGAAGCGATTTTAATGGCTAAGTTCTCCAAACGGAGTTATGAGATATTTCAAGTTGGAGGAGGCTCTGTTGAGGATGCCGAAGTCCAAGATATTTATAACTCTCTGTATAAGAATGAGGGCTGGAAATTAGTTCATAGCTTGCAGAATAATGAAACTAATATCCGAGGTTTCATTTTTAAACGAGAAGGAAGTAATCAATTTGCGGTGATTTTTCGAGGCTCTATTGTTACCGATCGCGGTCAAATTGAATTAACGGATATTTTGACCGATCTCAATTGGTCATTAATTAACTATGGTTCTTTACCAGATACGCGAGTCAAAGTCGCACGGGGATTTTTTGAAGGATTTGAAGCCGTCAAAGATGAACTGGCTGCCTTTTTTCAGGTTCTCTTAGGTCAAATTAATGCTCAAGATTTTGAGATATTTCAAACCTTGAATTCTGGCAAACAAATTGCTATTGCCCATGCCATTGCGGCAGCTGGAGGAATCCGATTCGGATTGGCCTTTGAGCGCCGATTAAAAAAACTAATTTCGGAAGTCTTCTCTTATGATGCGATCGGCAACCTGAATCGAGCCTGGAGTTTTGCGCGCGATGAACTCTTGAACTTTGAAGACATCTCTAGAGAAATGAGTGAGTTATCGAATAGTCGCAGGGCTGGTGCTAGCTTAAATTCTATATCTAAGATACCTAAAAATACCAGCCGTCTTGAGGTTTACCTAGGGGGACATAGTTTGGGCGGTGGTTTAGCTCAACTCGGCGCTCTGTTCTTAAAACGCCGTTTTAGTTCTTTAGGAGAGTCAGCTTTACGAGTCAAAGTATACACCTTTGGATCTGTGAAAGTTGGCAATCGGCATTTTGCCAATTACTACAACGAACAATTAGGAGAAGGATTTAGTTACCGCGTCGAAAATCAACTCGATCCATTTACTCTGGTACCCTTTAGCCTTCCTTTCCCTTTAAGTATGGTTGCTGGCAATGGCTTGAGATTGGGGGAACTTTACTTAGGCAATTACGAACATGTGGGAGAAGTTCATCACGTAATTGGACTGGGAAATCACGGTGTCTCTCTGAATTTTGGGGGAGCGGCAGAATTTATGGGAGGTGTTCCTTTCCCTCACAGCTTCGATACCTACATTCAACTGCTAGAAGAAGACAAAAAACGGTGGCATCAGTTGTGGCAACCGATTAGAGGAATTCTTAGCATCTTTTTACAAGAAATGCTCCAAGAACAGGAAGCTGGGATTGTGATGACTACCGAAGAACAAATACGGGGAGTTCAAGAACAGACATCTGAAGAAATTCGTAGTCTCAAACAATCTCTAGACGAACTTAAAAGTGAAATTCAGCGATCGGGGCTGAACTTGAAGAACGAATAAGAACTAGTAACTTTTACTACTTATGATGACCCCTAATGTTACTGCTCGCAATCTTAGTATCTTTGCTGGTCTACTTGCCTTAAGTATCGGGGCTGGATACGTTTTCCTGTTTAAAGTATCTAGCCAGTCACCCGCCAAAAACGCCTCATCATCTTCGTTATCGTTGCCGCCTGAAAAAACAAAAGTCCTGGCATTGGGGCGGTTGGAACCAGAGGGGGAGATTACCAAGGTTGCAGTTCCGGTGGGGGCACAGATTGATGAATTAAAAGTTTCTGAGGGTAATTGGGTAAAAACCGGGCAAGTTTTGGCTTATCTAAAAAATCACCAAGAAATGCTAGCTAAACGAAATTTGGTTGCTAGCCAGGTAAAGGAGGTGCAAAAACAGATACAAACAGATAGCTCCGTCAATCAGATTGAGATTAGTCAGGCACAAGCACAGATTAGTCAGATTTCTACTCCTCGTTTGCAAGAAATTAGCTCTCAAGAGGCTGCTGTTCGCCGATCGCAAGCAGAATTACAACAGGCAATTATCATACGCGATCGCTATGCAAAACTTTATGCGGAAGGTGCAGTTCCTAAAGAAGATTTTGAGATCAGGAAGTTATTGGTTGTACAAACCCAGGAGAATTTAAGTCAAGCCAGAGCCAAGTTAGAGCAATTAACCACAACCCGCACAGAGGATATCAAAGTAGCTCAAGAGAACCTCAAACGCTCAGAGATGAATTTAAAGCGAGTCGCTAGCCATAGTGGGTTGACTTCAGCCATCCAAAATTTAAAACTGGCCCAGGCACAGTTAGAGCAAACTATTATCCGTGCGCCCAAAAACGGCCAAGTCCTGAAGATTTACACCCAGGCTGGAGAAGTGATTTCCGATCGCGGGCTTCTGGCTCTGGGCAACACACGTAATATGTATGTAGTGACAGAGGTGTTTGAAACAGACGTTAAGTTGATTAAAGTCGGACAGCGAGCAACGATTACCAGTCCGGTTTTTTCCGAAAAAATGACTGGCACTGTCACCAAAATTGGTCAATTGGTATTTAAAAACGACGTTATTGGGGACGATCCGACAGCAAAATCAGATGTCCGAGTGGTAGAAGTGAAAATCCGCTTAGATCGAAGCGAACTTGTCTCCGATCTAAGTAATCTGCAAGTAGATGCCGAGATTGATTTAAATTAATTCGCTAAAGGTTTTTCAAAAGGGAATAGGGGATAGGGAATAGGGAATAGGGAACTTGGACTTGAACATTTTTTAAAGGTATCTAAATTATCAGGAGTCAGAGAATGTGACTAACCGTCAGCACCGCAAACACTGGAAAGGGCCGCCGTTGGCATGGCGTAACTTAATGCAGAGTAAAGCTCGCTTAGGCGCGGGAGTATCAGCCATCAGCTTTGCGGTTTCCTTAGTATTTATGCAACTTGGACTCTTTAGCGGAGTGATGAAGGGAGCAACGCTGCTCTATGACAGCCTCAATTTTGACATTGTATTGATTTCATCCAAGTCGCCGGAGTCCACCTATGTTCCACCCTTTCCCCGACGTTATTTGTATCAGGCGGGAGGGACGAATGGCGTTGCTGCTGCCAGACCACTTTACCTCGCGTTTCGCTCGTGGCGCAATGTAGAAACGACGCGAATACGAGCGCTTTTGCTTTTGGGGTTTAATTATCGAGATCCTGTGTTGCGCGTGCCAGAAGTTTATCAGTCTTTATCAGCCCTACAACGCCAAGATACCTTGTTAATGAATAGCCTCTCACGCTCCGAATTTGGCCCGAGAGAAGTGGGTCTGAAAACTGAACTGAACAAGCGAGAAGTTGAGATTGTGGGGCTGTTTAGCTTAAATAACACTATCCGTGCTGATGGCACTGCAATTGTTAGCGATCAAAATTTTATTCGTCTGAATCCGGGGCGATCGCTGGATGATATAAGTCTGGGGTTGATTACAGTTGAGCCTGGTGTAAAGGTTGATGAAGTGGTGCAAAACTTACGCCAAATCATGCCAGCAACGATTAAAGTATTCAGTCGTCAGGAAGCGATGTCTAGAGATCGGGAATATTGGGTTAAGTCTACTTCGCTCGGTTATATCATTGGTGTTGCTGTGATCATGGCTTTTCTAGTTGCGACTGTGATTGTGTATCAAGTCCTGAGTTCTGATGTCAATGAACGCTTGCATGAGTACGCAACCTTAAAAGCCATTGGATATACTAATTTGCGTTTGTTGACGGTCGTTATCCAAGAAGCGCTCGTGCTGGCGACGCTGGGGTTTATTCCTGGTTGCCTTCTGGCTTTGGGGATGTATCATGCCATTTTTATTGCCACAAGACTACCGGTCGCCATGACTGTTAGTCGGATGTTATTCGTGTTTGCTCTGACGATTGTGACATGTAGTGCGTCTGGATTTGTTGTTGCTCGGAAAGTGTTAGTTGCAGATCCCGCCGATGTTTTCTAGCAAAAAGGTTCGAGTTACCCTCTTTAAGTTTTCCCTTGCCTGGCGCAACCTGCTCCAGCAACGATCGCAGTTTTTCACAGCATTAGCTGCGATCGCGTTTGCGGTTTTTCTCATGTTTTCCCAACTCGGATTTCAGAATGCAATGTTGAATAGTAACGTTGCGTTTATTCAGGCATTCAATGCTGATTTAATCATGCTCAGTCAGCGACGCTATGTTACCGTTATTGACGAAACTTTTAATCGAAATCGATTATATCAAGTTAGACAATTTGAAGGCGTTGCAGCAGCTTATCCACTTTATATCACTCTCGGTAGCTGGAGACGTTATGGAACTGCTGAGGAAAGGTCTATCCGAGTGTTTGCATTTAATCTAGACGATCCTGTTTTTCTCTTACCTGAGATCCAAGCGGCTGAATTTGCCCTCCAAATGCCCAACACTCTATTGGCCGATAGCAGGTCTCGCAAAGATTATGGTTCTATGCAACCGGGTGTGACAACTGAGCTTTCTGGTGTCCAAGTCAAAGTAATTGGAACCTTTGAACTGGGTGCTGACTTTGTAACTGATGGTAATTTAATTGTCAGCGATCTTAATTTTCTGAGAATCTTTGCAACTAAACCTTCTGGCATTGATTCCAAGCTGCGTTCATCGCTCAACGACGTTGATATTGGTTTAATCAAAGTGACTCCAGGAACGAATAGCGATCGCCTAGAAAAGTTTTTGAATCAATCTTTACCATCTGATATAGTTGTTTACACGAAACAACATTTTATTGCCAAAGAGCTAGATTATTGGATGCAATCATCTGGAATTGGGGCTATTTTTGGACTAGGAACAATCATCGGTTTTGTGGTTGGTATTGTCGTAGTTTACAACATTATCTATAGTAATGTTGCAGATAATCTACCTCAGTATGGCACTTTGAAAGCCATTGGTCATTCTAATTTTTATCTTGTCGGTATTGTTTTTCTCCAATCGATCATTCTTTCATTTTTTGGGTTTTTTCCGGGTTTTTGCTTAAGCTTTCTTTTTTATCAGTTAATTTCTACGGCTACAGGGTTGCAATTAGAGATGAATTTTAACGTTATCAGCTTTGTGCTATGTTTAACGGTTTTAATGTGTGTTGTTTCCGGACTGATAGCAACCAGAAAACTGCAAAAGATAGATCCGGCTGATATTTATTAATAAAAATTTTGAATAGATGTTGATTTAAACTGATGTCTACACAACCAATTATTCAAATCAAAAATATCAATCATTATTATGGAAAGGGTCAATTACGCAAACAAATATTATTTGATATTTCCCTGAAGATTTATCCTGGAGAAATTGTGATTATGTCCGGCCCCTCCGGGTCTGGGAAGACAACACTGCTGACTTTAATTGGGGGATTGCGTTCTGTTCAGGAAGGTAGCCTTCAAGTACTAGGACACGAGTTAAGCGGAGTAAGTAATCGGTTGCTGGAAAATGTCCGCAAGCAGATAGGGTTCATTTTTCAAGCTCATAATTTGTTAGGTTCCCTAACCGCAAACCAAAATGTGCAAATGTCTTTGGTGCTGAATGATGCGATCGCAATGGAAGAAGCGCAAGAGCGATCGCAAGCAATTTTAGAGCAAGTGGGACTGCAAAAGCGGATTCATTCTTATCCGCACCAGTTATCGGGTGGACAAAAACAACGAGTGGCGATCGCACGGGCTTTGGTAAATCGACCCCAACTGATTTTGGCAGATGAACCAACAGCAGCGCTAGACAAAGCCAGTGGTCGAGATGTGGTGGAATTGATGCAAAAACTGGCAAAGCAGCAGAATTGTACGATTTTGCTAGTAACCCATGACAATCGGATTTTAGATATTGCCGATCGGATTGTTCATCTAGAAGATGGCCGTTTAGCATCGCCTACAGAGCAAGCAATTCTAGACATTGAGAGTACAACGACCTCATTAGTTAAAGCAAAGAAAGAGGAATTGAGCCGCAAGATCCAAGAATTAACCATCCCTCAATTTTTGAGTTTGCTTCAAAAGCTCAAAGAAGAATTTGAACAAGTTTTGCAAGCAATGGATATTCTCAGCGAGCAAATGCTAGAAGCAAATATTGAGGAAGTGATTAGGGCTTTAGCCTTGAAAATCGCCCAAATTATGGCTGCGGATCGAGCTACGATCTTTGTCGTTGATGAGGTAAAAAATCAGCTCTGGGCTAAGGTTGTTCCCAATGAAAACGAAGAAGCATTAGAAATTTTCCTACCGATGAATGGTAGCATTACTGGTTATGTTGCCACAAAGGGTGAAAGTATGAATGTAACTGATGCTCAGAACGATCCTCGGTTCTATCGAGAAATCGATCGAGTTACTGGATATCATACTCGTAATATCCTTTGCTTACCGATGTTCAATAGCAAAAATCGAGTGTTTGCAGTGGTGCTTTTAACCAATAAATTAGGAGATACTTCCTTTGATGCTAATGACGAAAGTCAGTTCTGCGAACTAACTACACCCCTAAGTGTCATATTAGAAGGCAGTCTTTCAGTGCTGGAACAATATCGATCGCGAGTGATTCAGAATTTGCAGTTGTAGAATTGATATAAGGAAAAGATTATGGCTTTCAGTGCCACACTAAAAATTAGCAATGATGTCGCTAAAATCACTTTGTCTGGAGAATTGGATGCCATGACTGCACCGATTTTCAAGATAGAGGTAGAGAAAGCAGTAGCTGAACATCCAAAACACCTCGTATTGTTGATGGAAGACTTAGAATACATGGCCAGTGGGGGTCTGCGGGTACTTATTTTTGCCAAACAAACAATAGATGCGGCTGCGGATATTTACATAGTTGCTCCCCAGGAAATGGTATTAGAAACACTCAAAAAAACTGGATTCGATCAAAGCGTGCTTATAGTCGATGAATATGTCGCTTCGCTCTAATTCAAAAGACATCTCCGAAAACAGTCAAAGCCTTTGTATGGCTCTCAAGTCAAACCCATGCCCGATTCAGAAGACCCAAAGCAAGTCTCCAGCAACGACTTACGCAATTCCCAGTTTGGCGGTGGGTTGATTAACACTGACACAGTGAATGCTGGGCAAATTGGCGGCGACATCTACAACATTCACCTTGGGCAGCAGACGGCGGTATCAGGTAATTCAGTCCAATCCCAGAATCAACGCCAGCGATCGCTTTCTAAAAGAGACTCACTCGAAAAAGCCTACACCCTTCAAAGCCAGAAAGTTGCAAATCGACGAACAGCGTTGGTTATTGAAACCGATGTATCCCGCAAGTTTCAATACGAACAACAGCTTCAGGCAGAGGAACGCACACCGAGGGAGCTTGGTGACAAGTTGGATGCAACGAAGGCATGTGCTTGTTCATTTTGAATCAGCAAAGATTCAACTTGATGTATAGCTGATTGCACAAAATTTCATCCTTTTTAGATTTAAAGTTAGCTAGGCAATGGAGATGATTGTGTGATTTTTAGTGCCTCCGCATGAGTATAGAAAACTCGATCAGTTCTTTTTCCTGGTTGGATAGTTCAGCATGGGGAAAAGCGACCCCTTGCAGATATCTTGAAGCGATCGCCCATATTCAAGTTAGTAGTTATTGGTTGCTCCTTTGTTACATATTGGGACAGGTTGGCATATCATCTCCAACGAGTAGCCTTGCGAGACTGGGCAACGCCTCACCGTAAGTTGGGTGAATGTGAACCGATTGTTCGAGCACCTGCCACGTTGCTTTAGCTTCCATCAGCGACAAAAAGACATGCACGAGTTCAGCCGTTTCGTATCCAACCAGCGTTGCTCCTAAAATCAAATTTGTATCGGTGTCGATGACCATGCGGTAGAAACCCAGATCGTGCCCCCACTCAATGCTACGGGCGATGTAAGCCATTGGTAGGGTGACTTCGCGGGCAGCAATGCCCTGTTTGTGAGCCTGCTCTAGCGTCATCCCTACCCGGCCCACTTGTGGCTCTGTGTAAACGGCATAACCTAACACCCGATCGTTGCGTGTCCGATGTTCGCCACACAGAATGGCTTTCAAGCGACGATAGTCTTCCCAAGAAACATGGGTAAAAGCAGGCTGCTTGGCAGCGTCCCCGATCGCATAAATTCCAGGGCAAGTCGTTTGAAACTGATCATCGATTTTAATAAAACCCTGTGCATCTAATTCAGTGCCTGTCACCACAGAATTTAATGCCTGAGTATTCGGTTTGCGTCCAGTCGCAATCAGCAATGCTTCTCCATCGAGTACTTCGCCATTATTCAGTGTTAGGGTAAACACACCGTTGGTATAAGCAACTTGCTGAACCGTCACATTGAAATGCAGTCCAATTCCGTCTTGCTCAAAGGCATCAGCAAGCACAGCACTGACATCGGATTCTTCTTGAGCCAGCAGCCGATCGCCCCGCACAATCAATTCGGTTTGGCTCCCTAAACGCGCCATTCCTTGCCCTAACTCTAGGGCAATATAGCCACCGCCGACCACGAGCAAGCGGGGCGGAATCTGCTGCAAATCAAAGAAATTTCGGTTGGTCAGATAAGGCGTTCCAGCTAAACCAGGAATATCAGGAATAGTAGAGGATGTTCCTGTGTTGATAACAATGATCGGAGCCTCCACAGCCACACCTCCTCCGCTTACAGTTCGCTCTCCGGTGAAAGCAGCTTCAGCGCAGACAACTCTAACTCCTGCACTGTCTAGTCGCCGTTTGACACCCTGGTTAAACTGGCTGCGAATGCTACGCACACGCTCCATCACTGTAGAAAAATTGACTTCAAGGAGCGCGTGTATGCCTAGCTTTGCGGCTTGTCGAGCGCGACCTGCGGCGTGGGCAGCAGCTAGAAAGGCTTTAGAAGGTGTACAGCCATAGTTGATGCAACTGCCGCCCAACGCATCGCGCTCAAACAGAACGACGTTCTTCCCTGCTTTGGCAAAGTCAGCTGCGAGGGGAACTCCGCCCTGACCGCTGCCAATCACAATCACATCTGCTGTTTCCATTGTTACCTCGGTTGATAGTTGGTCATTACAGTTTGTCGAGTACGACTGGCTTTAATTAAATCGGCTTCTCTCTCCACACTAACGCAGTGACCTAAATGCCACGCGGATCTCTTCGGCAAAGAGTTTCGGCTGTTCCCAGTCCGCAAAGTGACCGCCCTTGCAAGGCGCGATCGCAGCCTTGAGATCATCCGGATCAGATAGCGTGTTGGCATCAATCATGATCGGGTCGGACGGATTGGAACCCATGAGGCGCAAGCGACCTCGGTTTTTGGGATGGGCGACTGCCCCGAATAACGTCCAGCCTGCATCGGGTAAGCCAAACCGGGCGACATTCTCGGCAGTGGATTTTGGCACTTCAGCCTGACAGACAAATAGATTTGGACTGTCCAGCCCGGACTGGTCGCCCTTGAAAAAGATGGCTTCGGACAGGTTGTTTCGGGGTGCGATCGCTTCTCCTGATATTCCCAAACACAATCAAATGCCACATGGTCTTGAAAATTTTGCCCCACACCGGGAAGGTGCTGCACGACCGGAATTCCCAAACGCTGCAACTCAGCCTCATCGCCATATTCTCAATAAAAACAGGTTTATTTCGTCGCGATCGCATCCCGAAATACCCTATTTCCGTTCTTGATTTTAGCACCTCACAAAATCGCATTGCTCCCGCCTGTTACCCACTTTAAAGAATTATGTCGAGACACTCCGTGCCAGACATAAAACGTCCTTGTGACAAGCCCCCGACTTCAGTCAGGGTAAACTTGCGATAGCGTTAACCAAATTCGGCGCTTTTTTGTCCCCGGCTTCTAACAAGCCACAAAACTTGTGGCTCTTGTCTTTATCCCCGTTACAAAACTGTACTTCTGACTTGCGACTTCTTTAATTGCGATTTGGCTTGACTGGCAGAGCTTTCACATCAACGTAACATCGAATGAAACAGACAACCCCCGCAGTCACCTTCCTTAGATGTTGCTTAACAAACTTTTTGACGTAATTGGAGTTTCTTTTGAGCAGTAACTTTTACTCAGCATTGGCTCAACGTCGTGCTATCCATGTACAGCACTCTAAAACGCTGTTTGGCGCAGTTCTGGAAATACTTTGGAGACTTTATTCAGAAGATAATCGCCATAAGTTCCGTGAAATTCATGGACACTAGCTTTATCCCAGCGATCGCTTTGATCGTCATTCACTACTATGCCGTTGAGTTCAATGGGTTTGACTTCAATGTTGAAATTGGGATCAAAGAAGAATGGAAATGACAAGCGATTACTTGTTGATCGGTTCTGAACGCGGTGGGGTGTTGAGCGATACAGTCCTTGTGTCATACGCTCGAGCATATCCCCAATGTTGCATACGAATGAATCAGGAATAGGAGGTGCATCTATCCAACCAGACTTTAATTTGACTTGTAATCCACCGACATCATCTTGTTTTAGTATAGTCAATACTCCATAATCTGTATGTTCGCCAACGCCCCATTTAGATTCAGATAATGATGAATTAGGAGGGTAATTGAAAATCCGAAATA
Organism: Nostoc punctiforme NIES-2108; assembly: GCA_003326195.1. Classification (GTDB taxonomy): domain Bacteria; phylum Cyanobacteriota; class Cyanobacteriia; order Cyanobacteriales; family Nostocaceae; genus Nostoc; species Nostoc punctiforme_A. The sequence continues at coordinate 9,172 of LXQE01000136.1, read as the reverse complement.
ATATCAATGGGTTTTTCGTATAAAGGTCTGCAAAGTAGGACTTTTCTAACCCCAAACTTAGAGCAATACCAGCCATTAGGGCGTGTCCAAGTCTGGTCATTGAGTCTATATAATCCAGCACTGTTTCCCGAAATTGGGGAATATTGGATGGAAAAAGATTTCGACCGTGCATTGGTACACCAGTTTTCACAAGTGGGTGGTCTGATTCTAGTTCTGTACCGAAATAAATACCTTCTTTTAAGTCCGGTCTACCTGATGTCAACTCATTACCCAAGGGGAAATATCCTCGCCATGCTTTACCACCAAGAGCCATCCGAATCTTCAATTTGGTTTCTACATCCTGCGCGAAAAACTGTTGGCTGAGATGTTCTAACTGCTTTTGTAGTTGCTCATCAACTCCATGTCCGACGATATAGAAGAAACCGTAATCTTGGAGAGCTTGTCTAATTTTGTCTGCAATTACATCACTGGAGTTGCTAGTTTGAGAAACCAATTGACTAATATCAATGACGGGAACTTCTGAAAACTCTTTATCCACAACTTGTAAGATTGTCATACTCTGTTTTTTTTTAGTCGTGCGTAGACTAATAACTAGACTACATAATAAATTATATCGAGTACCTAACTTTGACGACCCTACTATTCCTCAGATCATTCTTAAACCCTATCGTGTTGTCTAAACACAACTGCTGGAGCAAGACGCAATCTTCATATTTTAGACGCTTTCTTTACTTCTTTATATCTATGAAACATTTATTAGAAATCAGCAAGATGTAGAATCTTTCTTAGAAAATGGGGATGCAATCAAATCCTGGTCAATATCAAATAACTCTATAAAAGCCTCAATCGCATCAGGTAACTTTTTCAAGTTTGCTGGGACAGGTGGTTCAACTAAATCTTCTTCATCTTCCCCTTCTTCAATTGCTATTGAAGCTGCTTTTAACCAAGCCAGATAGAAAACTCAGTAATCTCCTTGTAAAATATCATCACGCAATTGCACTAATTTCGCTAGCCATCCCTCTCCTTCTATCCAATTTCCATATTCTTCATCCTGGATACTGATATCCACAATTACATAGTTTGTGCTACTTGATACTGTAATTTTATCAGCTAAACAATAAGGCTCAAAAATTGATGGAGCAACTACAGTTTTAGGGAAACGAAACATTAATTGTCGCGTCCCCCAATTCGCCATCTATAACATGATGTCGAAATACTTTTCTAGAACTTCCTTGGGTTAACCTCGAAAGTCTCCATAGCTGTAGGTAAAAATTGCGTTTGTTGCACTCAGTTGTACACGGCTCGATAAACTACTTATATATGCTTGTTCTGATGTAGTTAATGGTCGGTCTAATGCCTAAGAAAAACGAGGTAAAATCGGAAACATCTACCATTGTAGTATCGCCACTTTCAGATGCAGCAGAACCCCAACTCGTAGGAAATGCTGAAGATGTGGCTCAACCAATGGAAAATTCCCTGGATAGTGATGACATCTTAAACTCACTCAAAACCATGAGGATCGGGTGATAGTAACCTATAGCCTTACTCTTGAATATCAAATGACAATAGTTATACACTAACATTAACTAAATCAACATCAGCAAGCCATATTGTTCTGCTTTGGGTAGACACTTCTTCTAAAGTTGGGGAGCGCCACTCTACCCCATAAAGCCAATTATCTTTGAGACTAAAAATTCCTTGAATAATACGGCGTGTCGGTCGTTCACCGAAATCAACCTCAACTATGTCCCCCAATCTAAAAGCTGGAGTAGAAACAGTGGACTTTTGTAGTACATTTGTTCTATGAAATTCTTGTTCAGCTAAGTAGAGAGTTTCATTCTGGCAAACAATTGCATAAATCCATTCTTGTCCTGACCACTCAACACCACAGCAATAACCTGATAAGTCTGAGATTGGCAACAAAACTTTTTCTAACATTTTCACTGCTAGTGGATGCATTTCCTTACCCCACCCAGGAGAAATATGCCAACAGGATTCTAAGGCGGTAATTTGGTTAATCATCTGGGAATGTAGTTCTCTTTTTTATACATACACTCTCTTGGAGCAGTCTGATCCGGAATATAATTTAAATTTCGGGAAGCTAACGCAACAGATGGGGATTCAAACCCAATCAATTCGAGAGCCTTCCAATTTGAGAAGACTTTACTGATTCAGTAATTCGTAACTAAGATAAAATTGTTTTGGCAGTGGCGATCGCCTGCTCCACACTCTCCACAATATAAATATTTTCTGGCGACAGTTTTTTAAAGAAAAGTTGACTTTCTTCATCATTATTCAACAAAATTACTTGCTTATTTGCTTTCAAAGCTAGAGCAATTTCTGAAGCGGTTCCTGCACCCATTCCGCAAGCAATTACCAAATCACTGGTGAGAACGTTAATATTGTTTCTAGAATTACCCATGTCTGTGAAAATAGCAATATCCACCCAAGAGGACATACCATCCTGATTCTCACCCGGAAGAATACCAATAGTTAAACCATCAGCAGATTTTGCACCTTTACTTACTGCATCCATTACCCCTACATTTCTACCACCAGTGAGCAAAACCCATCCTTGTTTGGCAATTACTTGACCCAATATATAAGCATTTTGTAAATCATTTGCTGTCGCATTTTCTCCTCTCCCCATAACCCCAATAATAATTTTTCGCATAAAATTTCAGATGATACTGTTTTTGGGCGACAAGTCAAAGCTGTCTCCCTAAAAGGGCTATTGACTGAGACGTTGGGAAGACAGCAATCACGCTCAAAGGGCAGTGAGGCGAACGCGCTTCACTTTAATAGTTTTTTGCCTGCTCATCCAAAAAACACCATAACCACTGTTCTCCTAACTCAGCCAAGCTAATTACTGAATGTCCAGTTTCTTCATCTTGTTGCCAGTAAAGCACGTTATTTGTGTAATATTTATAACTCAATATTTACCTTCCCCCTACCGTTGCCATATCCTGCCTTAAGAACAGCAAGCGCTACGGTTTTGCAGTATATAGTCCGAGTAAACAGTGTTATTTGTATCAAAAGAGCAGATTCAGTAAGAGTATATCTTTGAATATACCCATATATGAATATGCTTTACTCCTTTCATCTCAGCAATTAGATACTTGTTCAAGATTTATCTGAGTATTTTAATGTTATTGATTGGTCTTAATGCTTGGTGTAAGTAGCGACGTGCCAGAACTCGAAGGTGAAATCGGCCTTTATAAGGGAGTGAGCAGCAAGGTTGCTAGTGTTGCAAATTTCTTCGGTGTGTCGGAAATCCTCGCGATCATCGGTCAGTCCAGCGACATTGATTGTACCAGAGCGGACGCTCCAAAAGCGCAGCTCATCGGCGGTCCCCTGAGCGAGAATACACGCAAAGCGAAGTTTGCTTCGGTAGTTACGTATGTTACTGCGAACGGCCCACCAGTTCTGACTGTGCACGGCACTGAGGAGCGCACGGTTTCCTACGCTCAGGCTGCTCGTCTGGAGACAGTGTTACGAAAGGTTTGCGTATTGAGTTATTTTGTTACTGTCAAAGGTGCTGGGCATGGTGACTTTGGTACTTTGGTACTGCCTTTAGACAATAGAGTAAAAGCCTTCTTCGATAAGTATCTACATAGGCAATGCGTAGAGGTTTCGACTGCAATGATAAATTGGCGTAAGTTTCAGGAGAATAAAGATGACAAATGACCTAAATTCATACTTACCTGTACCAACTAAACGAAAATTTGCAGCCACTTTCGGTGTAGTAAGACCAATTAGCTTTTGGGTACAGTTAGCATTAGGCACCGTTTCTATCTTGACTTTGTTACTGGCTATATTTAGCCGCAACGTCACTGTCCAAACAACAACGAATTCGGTTATGGGTTTTGGAGTATTTTTGGGAATTATTGGAATTTTAGTGCTGTGTTTCCGACTTTACTGGATGAACCGCTACAGACGTTTAGACAAGCTTTTACAGTCGCCTAATCGGGAATTACATCCAAGTAAACAGGATGTAATTCAAGTATTACAAATTGGGTTAATTGTCAGTTTTATAGGGCTATTGTTAGCTTTTTTAGCATCTGAAGTGACTGTTATTGCTGTATTAGCGAAAACCCTAGCTCTGCCTCAAACAATAGCAGTCTATAGACCTGAAAATGTCATTCGGTCTCTAGATATTTTTGTGGTTTTGGCAAATGTCAATCTGATTGGCGCTCACTTTGTCGGAGGTGCTACTTCGCTTGGGCTACTTAACTGGTTAGAGCAATAATCAGTAAAACGATACACTTAAAAAAAATTCTTTGTATATTTTTAACTGGACAATTGCTGTTCGATTTCAAAAGCCCTGAGAAAAATCCAGGGCTTTATTTACAGAGAGTTTATTAAATACTGCACCCTGACATTTTGCAAAAGTTCCTTTTGCAAGATGTCTTAATTAGGCACTGAGCCAATCCAACCCCCTCACAAATCCAAAGGCATCAATTTGTGAAACTATACAGTTTTGACATATTTATCACACAACATTGACATAAGTGTAAATAAAATCTTAAAAAAAAAAGAACTCTTAATTAATGAACTAATCTATTGGAATTCGGAATAAGTCAAAAACTTAACTGACTTAATTACACACAGTTGAGTCGGAAAAAAACAATCATTTGAATTTTACTTCTAGTATTTCTCAATTATGAACCTTAACCCTAACCTAAAAGATATACTCCCAAATTCTCCCCGCCGTCAAATTCTCAAAACTGCTCTTACCTTTGTGACTGGCGGAAGCACGACATCATTGATTTCTTTTTTGATGCCTAAATCCACAAAACCAGCACAAGCAATTGTTGTGCAACGACCAAATGAGTTTGAGCTTGAGGGCAAAGGCACTCAGATAAAGTATTCAATTCTCAATGAAGTTTCACAGCTTGATTACAGAACACAAAACATTTACCAGCATTTTAGTGGCGAGCAAATTCAGACATTAGATACTGATATTGGTACACTACTGACGGTAATTATTAGCAAACCACCAAACCCTGACATTGGAGGAAATATAGTCAAACTGAGCTTCTTGTTACCAATTATCAATCTAGCTATCGGCAAAAAAGAAACTTCCTTCATTACTGAAGCCATTTTGACGACTCAAAAAACATCAGGATTTATCCGTACTCCCCTGTTTGGACAATTACAGTCATATCAGACTTTAGCGCTCAGAGGAACCGCTAGATACCACTAGTACCACAAGGCGGAATTCAAAATAATTATTAATTTATCATTCATAATTCCTAATTAAAGTTTGATTCCCCTGCCTCCTTTGCAACGCCAGCTTACCCATCTCACTGTTAGAGCATTGCTCCCCCCCCGATATTTTGTGCTGCTGCCTTTGTTTTCCTGTTGTTAGCCACCATCCCTCCATAAATTTAGTTCGCCATAAACATTGATATCAAATGTAAATTCAATATCAATGTAGTTCTTGCGATATCCTGTGGGCAAAGGTGCAAAAGGTGCAGCTCGCTGTATCGCATTCATTGCTACTTCATCAGTCACACGAAATCCAGAGGTTTGTACAATATTGAGATTGTTAACTTTACCTGAACGATTAATAGTGAAGTTAAGCACCGTTCGCCGATTAGACTGGCTCATTCCTGGTAGCCACTGCTGCTGAACGCGTTTCTTTAATTTGTTTAAGTAAGAGGTGAGGTCTACATCTTGACTGCTGGCATCAACACCAGAAGTCCCAATGCGATCGCGGTTGGAATTAGGCACAGCTGCAAGTTGATCGCCGCGATAATTCTGACTAGATACACCCACAGTACCACCCAACAAACTTGCCGCACCTGTTTTTAGAGATGACTGAGCTTGAGTCGGTGTTTGCCCACTGAATCCAACTCTCGACTGCCTTAACTTCTTCGGATTCTTGGGTACTGGTAGTGTCGTAGCTCTTTCAAATGCTGTTTTTCCCAACTGGGCTGGCTGTGGTCTAGTCACGGGTGCTACTGCAATTTTCTTAGAATTAGGTAGTTGTGCCGTGGTTGAAGGTGCTGAAGGTATTTGTTTTGGGTTAAGTACTAAAGGTGTTGTCAAAGGTACTGTTTTCAGATGCGGAACTGGCTGTGCCGTAGTAATCGGTGCTACTGCAATTTTTTGAGAGTTAGATACTTGCGCTGTAGTTGCAGATGCTGAAGGTATTTGCTTTGGATTGGGTGCTGTTTTAAAAAATGGAACTGGCAGTGGTGTGGTCATTGGTACTACTGCAATTTTTTGAGAGTTAGATACTTGTGTCTTGCTTGCAGATGCTGATGCCGTTTTTGGAGATTTGAATTGCGGTTGTTGACCAGATCGATTTGGTAATTCCGTTTTCTGCTGCTGCCGTCCTGTCTGGAATACCTTGAGAGGAGATGAGGCTGTTAAGTCAAAAGAACGCTCGTTATCGGCTTTCTGTCCTACCAGATTCGCTGACTTCACCACAGAAATGGGTCTTTTTGGCAAAGCTTTACCGCCAGCAAGAGAATTTTTGGTAGCCCTCAATGAGGAAGGAGAAGTTATGTCTGTTTTCTGAGGAGGAACTTCAACTATCTCGATTGGAATCTCTTGGCTAATTTCTTGCTTCGGCTCATGCATCAAAGCTCTGTACCAATATTTGCTCCCCACTAAAAAAATAGAGTGTAGCAGGATAGAAGTAACTACACCTTGCAGCATATCGAGAGAGCGCACACTCCGATGGTACAGAAATTTATCAAATGAAGCCATGTGATTGTACTTTCTTTAATAGCATCCTCAGCAGTCTATTTATAGAGTACAAGTTTCTGTTATTTTCGGTTGTCTATAATTCCTCGCACAAGCAGGGAGGCTCTTGAGGTAAGGGAAGAGAAAGAAATAAGTGTATAAGTAATCTATTTCAGTAGTAAAAAATACGCTTATTTATCTCTTTACTCCCCCAGCAAGAACTGCCTATTTCACGAGGATCTCACTTTTTCGCGTTGCTCTCCTGGCTATCTTGTATCTAAGACTACCTAAAAATTCTGCGGTGGGAGTGGCTGTCCTTGGCTCTTTGGAACATTAACTACGTTTAAAGCTTTGGCAATTGCAATAACGTCATTATCTAATATTTGAGCTTTAGGATTGCCAGGACAACTGATGTCTTGCGACTGCTGATCGGCTAACTTAATGGTAGTTATTGTATCAAAAGAAACAGATTTTACGCAACTTTGTTGAACTGGTAAATTAGATAAAGGTTCAGCAATCTTCACGTCACGAAAGAACTTTTTTGTGAGTTTTTGGGACAATTTACCTTGATGAGAGCCTTTCCCATCAACATAATTAACTTCTCCAGGCGGTGATACGTAAATCCGGTATCCAATCGTATTTGTAGAACCACTATTGACGATAATTGCAACGTTTAAGGGTACAAGTGCCATTGCTAATTGAGACGAACAAAGCAAAAATGATACACCTGCTAACCCTAGTAAGCTTTGAGAAAAAATCCGATTCATATAATAAATTTCCTCATTCTCATTTATGAGTCTTGATTGTCAAAATTTTATCACCTTTGTCTCGATAAATTTCTTTCATTTCCTGACTTTAAACAAGCTTTTCAGTTCAAAATTTAGTCATACTTTTGTTATAAGTTTGTCATCTTTATGNCAAAAGAAACAGATTTTACGCAACTTTGTTGAACTGGTAAATTAGATAAAGGTTCAGCAATCTTCACGTCACGAAAGAACTTTTTTGTGAGTTTTTGGGACAATTTACCTTGATGAGAGCCTTTCCCATCAACATAATTAACTTCTCCAGGCGGTGATACGTAAATCCGGTATCCAATCGTATTTGTAGAACCACTATTGACGATAATTGCAACGTTTAAGGGTACAAGTGCCATTGCTAATTGAGACGAACAAAGCAAAAATGATACACCTGCTAACCCTAGTAAGCTTTGAGAAAAAATCCGATTCATATAATAAATTTCCTCATTCTCATTTATGAGTCTTGATTGTCAAAATTTTATCACCTTTGTCTCGATAAATTTCTTTCATTTCCTGACTTTAAACAAGCTTTTCAGTTCAAAATTTTAGTCATACTTTTGTTATAAGTTTGTCATCTTTATGTCAAGTTAATATGAAATAATTAAACTCCTCCAGCTTACGTCTATGGCAGTTTTTTATTGCACCTGGAGAAGTTTATGGTGTAACAGGGGGCATCGGGATTGCCTAGTTCAAAAGACATCTTGGTTGGCACAAGTAACTTTTGCCTAGCGTGGCAAAACTAGCTAGAGCAAAAACTTAAACGTAGTAAATTCGTTATTATTGAAAATTTTGGTTTACCTATTTACGCCTATTTCAATCATGAAAAATCTACTCTAGCAAGTTTTACCACTCTAGACTTTTGCTTTCCGGTTGGGGTGCATGTTAAAGGGGAAGGGAAAATTCCAGACCTTTCTTCCCCATTCCCCTTTTCCCCGCTTTCGTCACGAAAGCGAACTACTACGCTAAAATAACCATTCTCCGCAGCCGCTCAGGAAAGAGAATATAACTAATGGCTAACCTCAACCTGATTTCAGAATATAAAAGCTTTGGTGGCAAACTCGGTTTCTACAGTCATCACTCCTCCACCTGTAACACTGAAATGCGCTTTAGCATCTATCAACCACCACAAGCAACTCAAAATCCTGTACCGATTCTCTATTTCCTCTCTGGATTAACTTGCACGGAAGAGAATTTTATGGCGAAGGCGGGAGGAGTGCAGCGCTTTGCTGCTGAGTACGGTTTGATATTGGTTGCACCAGATACCAGTCCGCGTAATACTGGCATTGCAGGTGAGGATGATGACTGGGACTTTGGCAGTGGTGCAGGTTTTTATGTTGATGCTACAGAAGAACCGTGGCGTCAAAACTACCAAATGTATAGTTATATCGTCCAGGAATTACCTGCTTTAATTACTGCAAATTTCCCCACCCAACCTGATAAACAAGGCATTTTCGGTCATTCGATGGGCGGACATGGGGCACTTGTCTGTGCAATGAGAAACCCAGAACTCTACAAATCAGTATCAGCCTTTGCACCGATTACTGCACCTATGCGTTGTCCTTGGGGTCAAAAGGCTTTTAGTGGTTATCTTGGCAGCAATCAAGAAAATTGGCGTGCTTATGATGCTAGTGAATTAGTCAAGCAAGTAGGTTATCACAGTTCAATTCTTATTGATCAAG